>JADJOY010000014.1 GCA_016713535.1 Deltaproteobacteria bacterium | reverse complement strand
GGAACCGTCGATCAACGTCACCTTGGGGCGGTCGTGGCTCGCCGGCGGAACGTCCCGCCGCGCCGGTCTGTGACCCGCGAGGCGCGCCTCGCCGGCCGCGCTCACGTGAAGCTGCCAGTCACGCTCGGTGGTGCCGAGAAGCGCGTTGCGGAAGAGCGACGGGACGCGTGCCGCGACCCACCCCGGCACGTCGGCCAGCGCCACGTTCTCCGTCACGTCGCGACGGGCAAAGCGCAACGTGAACGACACGACCGGCCCGCGCCTGAGCTCGACATGGCGGCCGATGGCCTTCTCCGGCGTTTCGGAGGACTCGCCGGCGCCGGAGAGCACGAGCTGCACGAACGTGCCCGCGTCCAGGCTCGCGATCAGCCGCTCGTGGAATCGGTCGAGGGGCGTCACGCGGCCGAGGTCCATCCGAACGGCGGTTCAGGACGGGTCGCGGTCCGGGGTAGGGGCGGCCCCTGTGGCCGCCCACGCGGCGCACCAGCCGGCGGGCGGGGGCCGGCCCCGCCCCTACGTTTCCGCAACGGTGCAGAAACGATGGATCGGCGCATCGCGGCTCCGGTCAGCTTCCCGTGTGACCGAAGCCGCCGGCGCCGCGCTCGGTCTGGCTCAGGTCGTCGACCTCGATCAGCGCCGCGCGCACCACGGGCGCGAGCACGGCCTGCGCGATCCGCATCGCGGCGGTGACCTCGAAGGGCTCGGCCCCGGCGTTGAGCAGGATCACCTGCACCTCGCCCCGGTAGTCGCTGTCGATCGTGCCCGGGCTGTTGGGGAGCGTGATGCCGTGCTTGAGGGCGAGCCCCGAGCGCGGACGGATCTGAAGCTCGTAGCCGTGCGGGATCTCGAAGACGTAGCCGGTGGGGATCGCGCGGCGCTCGCCGGGTGCGAGCGTGACCGGATCGTCGAGGTCGGCGGCGAGGTCCATCCCCGCCGCCCCCGCCGTCATGTAGCGGGGGAGCGGGGCCTTGCACGACGGCCGGACGCGCTGCACGCGCACCGGCACGTCGTGCGGAGAGCGGCTGGAGTCAGGACTGGGGCGACCCATCACCCTCTTCCGCCATCGCCTCCTTGCGGCTCAAGCGGATCTTCCCCTGGCGATCGATGTCGAGGACCTTCACCAGCATCTTGTCGCCTTCCTTGCAGATGTCGGTGACGGACTGGACGCGGGTGGGCGCGAGCTGCGAGATGTGCACCAGCCCGTCGATGCCCGGCAGGATCTCGACGAAGGCGCCGAAGTCCATGATGCGCCGGACCACACCCTGGTAGATCTTGCCGATCTCGGCCTCCTGGGTGTGGGCCTTGATCTTCTGGATCGCGAGCTCGGCGGTGGCCGTGTCCGCGGCGAAGATCTTCACGGTGCCGTCGTTCTCGATCTCGAGCACCGCGCCGGTGTCGTCCTGGATCTTGCGGATGTTGCGGCCGCCCGGGCCGATGACGTCCTTGATGCGCTCGGGCGGGATGCTGATCGAGGTGATGCGCGGCGCATACGGCGAGATCTGGCCGCGCGGCGCGTTCAGCTCCTCGGTCATCTTCTTCAGGATGTGGATGCGGCCGTCGCGAGCCTGCGCCAGCGCGCGGCCCAGGATGTTCTTGTCGAGGCCGTCGCACTTGATGTCCATCTGCACCGCGGTGATGCCCTTGCCGGTGCCGGCGACCTTGAAGTCCATGTCGCCCAGGTGGTCCTCGTCACCGAGGATGTCGGAGAGGATCAGGAACTCGCCCTCTTCCTTGACGAGGCCCATGGCGATGCCAGCGACCGGCGCCGCGATGGGCACGCCCGCGTCCATCATCGACAGGCAGCCGCCGCACACCGTGGCCATCGACGACGAGCCGTTCGACTCGAGGACCTCGGACACGATGCGGATCGTGTACGGAAACTCGTCCTCGCTCGGGATCACCGCCGCCAGCGCGCGCTCGGCGAGCGCGCCGTGGCCGATCTCGCGCCGCGACGGTCCGCGGATCGGGCGGACCTCGCCGACGCTGAAGGGCGGGAACTTGTAGTGCAGCATGAAGCGCTTGAAGGACTCGCCGGAGAGCGCCTCGACACGCTGCTCGTCGCGCGACGAGCCGAGGGTCGAGATCGCGAGCGCCTGGGTCTCGCCGCGGGTGAAGAGCGCCGAGCCGTGGGTGCGCGGCAGCAGCGCGACCTCGGAGCTGATCGGGCGGATGTCGGTGAGGCCGCGTCCATCGAGACGGATCTTCTCGTCGCGCATGAACTTCCGCACCACCTGGTACTTGAGCTCCTCGAGCTCGGCCTTGATCTCCTTCTCGCGGTCCGGGAACTGGGCCGAGAGCGCCTCGAGCACCGCGCGCTTCACGGCGCTGAAGCGCTCGGCGCGCTCGTGCTTGGCGGGGATGCGGACGGCTTCCATGTATCCAGCGGTCCCCACGGCGTGGACGCGGGCGATCAGCGCCTCGTCGCGGGACGGCGGCACGAACGCCCGTACCGGCTTGGCGGCGGCGGCGCGCAGCTGGTCCTGCATGTCGAGGAGGGCCTGGAGCGCGTCCTGGGCGTGGAAGAGGGCCTCGAGGAGCACGTCCTCCGTCACCTCCTTGCCACCGCCCTCGACCATGGTGATGCCCTTGCGGCCACCCGCCACGACCATGTTGAGGTCGCTCTCGCCGAGGGTCGACACCTTCGGGTTGAGCACCAGCTTGCCGTTGATGCGACCCACGCGGATGCCCGCGATGGGGCCCTGGAACGGGATGCCGGAGAGCATCAGCGCCGCCGAGGTGCCGATCAGCGCGACGGTGTCGGGGTCGTTGTCCTTGTCCGCCGAGAGCACGATGCAGTGCACCTGGAGCTCGAAGTTGAACCCCTCGGGGAAGAGCGGACGGATCGGACGGTCGATGAGCCGCGCGGTCAGGATCTCCTTCTCGGTGGGACGCCCCTCGCGCTTGAAGAAGCCGCCCGGGATCTTGCCTGCCGCGTACGTCATCTCGCGGTAGTCGACGGTGAGCGGCAGGAAGTCGACGCCCGGCTTGGCGTCCTTGGCCGCGGCCACGGCCACCAGCACCATCGTCTCGCCGTAGCGGCACAACACCGCGCCGTCGGCCTGCTTGGCCATGCGGCCGGTCTCGATCGAGAACGTGCGACCGGCGAGGTCGATCTCGAAGCGGTGGATCATGATGGAAGTCTCCTCAGGCGGACGCCGGCCCGCTCAGGCTGGCGTCGCGATGCGAGGCGGCATTCGGAGCGAGGAACTTCCTCGAGGGCGACCGGGCCTGGAATCCAGACCGGGCAACGCTCGAGCACGCTCCTCACTCCGGGGAAACCGCCTCAGGATGAAAGAATGCGAGGCGCCTGCGGCGGACGCCGCACGCGCCTCACGGGGCGGGACGCCACTCGGCGCACTCCGAGCGACGCCCCTTCGCCCCGGCAAACGGCCGGGGACGAGGTCCTCTGGCATCCTTACTTCCGGATGCCGAGTCGGCTGATGACTTCGCGGTACCGCTCGGGGCGCGTGCGCTTGAGGTATTCGAGGTGGCGGCGCCGCTGACCCACCAGCTTCAAGAGGCCGCGGCGCGAGCCGTGGTCCTTCGCATGCGTCTTGAAGTGGTCGTTGAGGTAGGTAATCCGCTCACTGAGGAGCGCGATCTGGACCTCGGGCGACCCGGTGTCCTTCTCGTGCACCTGGTAGCTCGTGATCACTTCTTGCTTCTTCACCTTCTCCAAGCCCATGGTCTCACCCTTCGCGAACGACCGCGCCGTCCCGATCACAGGGACAAGCATTTCTCGTTCCAATCTCGGTAGTTGCCGCGAACCGTAACACAGGCCTGTACGACCTGGCTATGTCGCGCCTGGGCAACCGTGCTGCCCCGCGGTGCTGGCCCCCCCTCACGCGGGCCACGAGCGATCCACCATCGACGGCACGTTCGCGGCGATCGACGGTCAGGGGCCGTAGTCCAGGAATTCCCCGCCGGGGCCGCCCAAGTACTCGATCAGGTGGCCGAAGATGTCCGATTGAACGAAATCCCCGTATCCGTCGTCGTTCAGATCGAGCGGAAGCGCCAGCCAGGGATTGTTCACCGTGTAGCAGTCGCGCTGCGCCACGAATCGGCCGGCTCCATCTCCGAGCGCGACTCGATTGAAGCCGCTCGTGACCGCGATCAGGTCGAGCCTTCCGTCACCGTCGACGTCCATCAGTCCGTGCAGCACACCGACGAATGGCGACTCCACCGGCCCGCCGAAGCCGCCGATCCCATCCCCGATGAACACCCGATACGAAGCCGGCGGGTTCAGCGAATCGTCCGCTGTATCATGCTGAACGAGGTCGGGCGCGCCGTCCCCGTTCACGTCTCCCACGGCGACTTCGCCACCGACCGTCTCGATCGTCGTCGCGAGCACGAAACCGCCCGCCCCATCCCCAAGCCAGATCCGCAGATGCCCGGGCGAGCCAGCAAACCCGAGCTCATTGTGTACCAGGTCCAGGTGGTGGTCTTGGTCCACGTCCACCAGGGACAGACTGCGGTCGTTATTGGCCGGTTCTCCTGACCACACCACGGCAGGCGCGCTGAGCGTCCCGTTGGCGTTGCCCAACATGAGTAGCAAGTCGCCCGCCGGCCCGGTGGAGATCACAGCATCCGCGCGCCCGTCCTCGTTCACGTCGCCCGCAGCCACGGCGCCCACCGCGCGCGCCAGATCCTGAAACGCCCCGAAGGGGGAAAACCCGCCGGTTCCGTCGCCCAGCAACACGTTGACGCCGTGGGTGAAGCTGCCGCCCGTTCGCACGGCCCGCAACACGTCGAGCTTCCCGTCACCGTTGAAGTCTCCGGCCGCCAGCGGCGATGTACCCTCCGAAACCGTCGTGATCTTCGGGTGCAAGCCTCCGGATCCATCGCTCAACATCGCTTGCAGCTCGTACACCTCGGTCGGATTCGGCGTGTAGATCAACCGAGCCATCTGGGCAACCAGATCGATCTTCCCATCGCGATCGAAATCTCCGCGCGTCCAGCCCTGTGGATACGTAGGGTTCGGAACCAGGCTCAGGAAGGTCGCCGTTCCCAGATGTCCAGCGCCGTCGCCGAGCAGCACCGCCGTACCGCCGTAACCCGAACCGATCGCATCCTCCCGATCGTCGTTGTTCACGTCCCCGGTGACGATGACATCGGCATCGAGCGCGTAGGAGGCATCACTTTGGAAGAACGTGCCGTCGCCGAATCCGAGCAACACCCACAGATGCGCCGAGCCGCCCGCGATCAGGTCTCTGACCCCGTCGCCGTTCAGGTCGGCCGACTGAAGCGATTGGATGGATCCTGCAAACGGAATCGACGAACCCCGAACGAATCCGCCGTGACCATCGCCGGCGAAGATCACGACGTTGTTGGTGGAGCTGAACGCGTTGTGCGTTACGGCGAGATCCGCGTTGCCATCGCCGTTGAAATCCTCTGCTACGAGACCCACAGGGCGGGCGTCTGATGCCACGCGGGACTGCGGCAAGAACTTCCCTGCGCCGTCATTGAGCAGAATCGAGAGGTCGCCGGGGCCGTTCGCCACAGAACTACCGTTCGTGACAGCCACGTCCGCGTAACCATCCCCGTTGAAGTCAGCGACGGCCATGCGTTTCGGGGCATCGCCGAGAGCGTAGGCAGTCGGGCTCCTAGCGCACCGGCTCCATCTCCGCGCAGCACCTGGAGAGCGCCGGTCAGGACAGCGACATCGGCTTTTCCATCTCGATCGAAATCGGCAGCCACGACGTCGCCGGGATACGTCCCGGGTGCAAGCGGGAAATAGGCTGGTGCCCCCAAGCCCCCCGCTCCGTCGCTCAATGAGACGGCGACGGCCCCGACGGGCTGGAAGACCGTGAATGCGACGTCGGGATAGGGGTCGCCATTGAGATCGGCGGCCGTCGCCCCAGGGATGCCAGCCCCGGCGGCGACACAAGCGACGTCGTGGAACCGGCCGTGGCCATCTCCGAGGTTACGGCAGAGCTGGTTGTTACCACCGTTTCGAACCAGATCGAGCTTGCCATCCGAGTTGAGGTCGGAGACCACCCATGCGTGCTGCGAGTTGTTGGACGATTCGATGGATTCCGAAGGAGCGACGCTAGCCAGCCCACAGGTGAGGTAGGACCCCCCTGCAGGGCCCCCCCCCCCCCCCCCCCCCCCCCCCCCCCCCCCCCGTTTCGGCGCGGGGTCCCCCCCCCCCCCCCGCCGCCCCCCCCGCCGCCCCACGCCAACGGGTGGTCACCCCCCGCCGCCGAGGCCACCATCCGTCCCGCTAGGCCTTTGCCGCTGGGTATTCGCTCAGGGCCGCGGGCACATCAGTCCCGATCCGGACACTCGGCAGTGGCGGCGGCGTCACGATGAAGCCCGTCGGGCTGCTGCTCGAGCCACCGACCTCCACCACCAGCGGCCCCGTGTTGGCACCCGCCGGGACCGCGACGGTGAGTGACGTCTCTGACCACGCCACTGCCGGCCCGACGCTCGCCCCCGCGAACAGCACCTGGCTCGTCCCCTGGCTCGCGCCGAAGCCGCTGCCAGCGATGACCACGTGCGCGCCTGTCGAGCCCGTCCGTGGCGTCACGCTCGAAACGCTGGGGCCGCAGGCGGCCAGAATGCACGCCAGCATTCCCGCGCCACCGACAGCCAGCCGCCAGAGGCATCTGGCCATCAGCTCCGCTCTCGACCTCTACGATCCATAGTCGAGGAATTCTCCACCGGGCCCGCCTAGGTACTGGATCAGGTTTCCAAGACCATCCGCCTGCACGAAGTCCATATACGCATCGTCGTTGAAGTTGAACGGAAAACCGAGCTGCGGGAACGTTGCTGTGTAGCAATCGGGCTGAGCCACGAACCGACCCGAGCCGTCCCCGAGCGCGATGCGCACGTAGTCGAATCCTGCCGTCGCAACCAAGTCGAGACTGCCGTCTCCATCGAAGTCGCCGAGACCATTCGCTCGCCCCAGGAACGGCGACTCGATCGGAGACGCGAAACCGCCGAGGCCGTTCCCGAGGGACGCTCGATACGAGGCGGGTGGTTGGAGCGTGTCCGAATCGTCGTCGTGTTGGACGAGATCGGGCTTCCCATCGCCGTTCACGTCTCCGACCGCGACCTCGCCGCCCATCGTCACGAACACCGCGGACTGCGCGAACCCACCACCCCCGTCGCCCAGGAAGACGCGCAGGCGACCCGGCGAGCCTGGATATCCCGAGCCGTTCTGGATCAGGTCGAGATGATGGTCGCCATTCAGATCGGCCAAGGCCAGCGCCCGGTCGCTCGCGGCCGGCTCGGCCGGCGATATCGCCTGGGGGCCACTCAGCGTCCCATCGGCGTTCCCGAACACCTCGATCAAGTTGCCGCCCGGGCCGCTCGAGATGACCGCATCGGCGCGCCCATCCTCGTTCACGTCGCCAGCGGCGATTGCGATTATCGCTAGCCTCAAGTCCGTCAGCGAGCCAAAGGGCGAGAACGCGCCCGTCCCGTCGCCCAGCAGCACGTTCAACCCTTCCTCGACTATCCCGCCAGTCCGAACGGCACGCAGCACATCCAGCTTGCCGTCGCCGTTGAAGTCCGCGGACACCAGTGGCGATGTCCCTTCGGACACCCCGGTGATCTTCTTCGTCACTCCACCCGTTCCGTCGCTCAGGAGCGTTTGAAGCTCATAGGCCTCTGTCAGGCCCGACGTGGGGACCACACGGGCCGTCTGTACGACGAGGTCCGGATGCCCGTCGCGGTTGAAATCTCCCGGCGCCCAGCCGAGGGGATACGTCGGATTGGGTACCAGGTTCACGACGGTAGCGGTTCCGAGGTGCCCCGCTCCGTCACCCAGCGCGACCGCCGTGCCGCCCGAGCCCGCGGCGACCATGTCGTCCCTCCCGTCACCGTTCACGTCGCCCGCGTTGATCGTGTCAGCGGCCAGGGCATACGAGGCGTCGCTCTGGTAGAAGGCGCCGTTGCCATAGCCGAGCAAGACCCACAAGTGGGCCGAGCCGCCGGCGACCAGGTCCCTGATCCCATCCCCATTGAAGTCAGCGGACTGCAGCGCCTCGATCGCGCCCACAAAGGGAAGGGCGAACGTGCGTACGAGCCCTCCGTGGCCGTCACCCAGAAACGTCACGACGTTGTTCGAAGGAGTGAGGCCTTCGTGCGCAACAGCGACGTCCGGGCTTCCGTCACTGTTGAAGTCCTCCGCCACCACTCCCCATGGGCTCGAATCCGAGGCAAAGCGAACCTCCGGCTTAAAGCCGCCGGTTCGGTCGTTCAACAGCACCGAAAAATCGCCGACACCATTCGCGATCGAGCCCCCATTTGTCACTGCCAAGTCCGGGTAGCCGTCCTTGTCGAAGTCGGCGACCGCCAGATTCTTCGGTGCGTCACCAACGGCATATTCAGTTGGAGTTCCCAGTCGCCCGGTCCCGTCACCTCTGAGTAGCTGCACCGCGCCGGTCAAGACCGCGGCGTCCAGCTTTCCATCGCGATCGAAGTCGGCGACGACTACTCCGTCGGGGGAGGTTCCGGGCAGAGTCGAAAAATAGGCCGGTGGCCACAAACCACCGCTCCCATCACTCAACGAGATACCCACGGCTCCAACAGGCTGCTGAACGGTGAACACCACGTCCGGATACCCGTCGGCGTTGAAGCGCCCCGCCGCGACCCCGGCGACACCGGCCACTGCCTGGACACACTCGACATCGTGGAAGCGCCCCTGGCCGTCTCCTAGGTTGCGACACAGATTGTTACGGCCACCGCCGCGCACAAGATCAACCTTTCCGTCCGCGTTCAGATCCGCCAGCGCCCACGCGCGCTGAGAATTGTTCGATTCCGCACTCGCCAGCGAGCCGGACTGACCCGGAGGCCCGCAGGTGAGGTACGACTGCGACGCTGGAAGCTCGCTCGGTGCCGCAGGGACGTCCGTCCCGATCCGGACACTTGGCAGCGGAACTTGCGTCACGATGAAATCCACCGGCGCGCTGGCAACATCATTCACCTTCACGACCAGGGGTCCGGTCGACGCTCCCGCCGGCACCCCTAGCCTGATCTGGCTGTTGCTCCACGCCTCTGCTAGGCCCGCGTCCCGCCCGTCGAAAAGGACCTGGCTCACACCTTGGGAACCGCCAAATCCAGCGCCATCGATCGTGATCGTCTCGCCGGGCCACCCTGCCCCCGGCGATACGCTCGTCACCGACGGTCCGCAGCCCACCGTTACCCAAAGCAACGAGAACACACCGAATCGCTCAAGCTTGGACATCTCACACTCCTTCGACCTGCCACTCACCTGCTTCATTGGATCATGGAATGGAAGATCGGGTACAAGTCCAGAGTCCCACCCGGCGGACTGGGATCGAGGTTCAGGCGATGAAACACGATGTCGAGAAATGCATCGCCGCTAGTCGAGCCCGGATACCATCCGGGAGATCCATCGAGGTCTCTATCAGACAACGCGGAATCCACTTCACGGCGGTCATTCTGATTATTGCCGGAGGTCGCGAATTGCGTTGGCTGGATTGTAACGATGTCGCTCAGGTCCGCAGGATCGCTCCGGACGACGACGAACACGATACGCTGCTGGCTCCCCTGGCTCGACGGGGTTGGTCTCCATGATGGTGTCTCGTCTGCACACAGGTGACTCGCAGCGCTTCCACATTTCGAGTTGCTGCCGTCGTCCACGGCCGTTTGGTCGTAGAGACGTGAACCATCCAAGCTCACGATCATGATGTCGTGGTCGCCGAACGCGTCCGACGCGGCCTGAATTCCGCGACTATCGAGCCGGCGTGAGAAAGCGATCCAATAAACTGCAGCTCCTTGCCCATCCAGTTGGAACGGTGCAGTCGAAATCTCCGGATCATAGTCACCGAGGGCGCGACCCGCGACATACCCCGCACACGAGAACTTGGGGTCAGTTGTCGGGTCGGTGAGTTGAGTAATCGAACCGGTGAAGCTTTGCGTCTGGAGGTCGAAGTCACGCTTCCAGAGGCTCTGGACGGTCACCTCGCCGCAGCCGTCGATCGTGATGTCCTCCTGCCTGGTGAACACCACTGTGACTTTCGTCGAACTGCCCGCGGTCACGAAGCCTCCAGTCGCATCGCCGTGCTTACGATTGACGTCGTCGCACGTCAGATCCCACGTCTGCTTGGGATTGGCGGTAGAGAGGTAGTCCATCAGGATCACATCCGACGCCGTCCCGGTCCCACAACCGTAGCTGACTCGATCGACGACTTGTGTGAACACCAAGTTCGACGACTGGCTGGCAGTGGTGCCCGGGATCCACGAAGGGACGGACACCGTTCCCGTAGCATCGGGTTGGTAGGAGGTCAGAACCTGCTCGCTCGAGCCGTCGCTGTTGCTCACGACCAGACGTCCCTTGAACGGGGACGGCAAGTTCTGCCCGGCGAAGAGATCGAAGTCGTTGCGTGCGTACGCAATCTTGGCCCCGTCGACAGGCCGAATAGACGGTGAGCGAATGTTCGCGTATGCACGACCCAGGAGTTGAGTCGGTGCACCGCCGACGTAATGCCATGTTGAATCGAAGGCGGCCGACTGCAGGCTGTGCGTCACAGCGGGCATGATCAGCGGCTCTGGCGCGACCCATACCCCTTTGAGCGTGGAGCCCGAGGCAGTCGAGCTGTTGCCCTGATAGAGCTTGTGCTTCTTTCCCAGGGGATCGCTCGCCCCTGCGGCAATCGGTAACCGCTTCACCGCGAAGAGGCCGTCAGTTTGACCGACCGCACCGAGCACGCGAGCCTGCGGGTTGGTGGGAAATGGCGTTCCGTTGATGTCGAGGGCGACCAAACCGGCACCGGAGGCGGCGCTCTGCCGCGCGATGTAGGCAGTGGTCCCCGCTGCGTTCACGTCGATCGAGCCCGACACTGTCCCAACGCAGTTCGGGCCGACACTCGCCTCCGCACAGCCCTTCGTCAGGACCAGGGGGCCGTATAGGTAAGCGGCCGGACTGCAGGTCGAACCTGAGCAGGCGTAGTAGACATCGGCGATGCTCGCGGTATCCGATTCGACGTAGCCGCTTGGGGAACAACTTCTGCACTGGTCGCTCGCAATCACCAGCCGAATCCCCCAGCCAAGGACCGTACCGGGGGCGTTCGGATTCTGAACGAGAACCTGTGCCGGGCTTGCCTGGATTCCGACGGGAAACCCACCGAACGCGGCTCCGTTGGCGGCAGCATCCACACTGATGGACGAACTTCGGAGATTGGTGAGAACCGCCACCCCACCCGACGTGGAGCCGGTTGGGTAGCCGTAGGTCACGAAGAGGCGCTCGCCGGGCGTGTTTGGACCGCCTGCGTTCGGGATCCCCTCGACGACGTCTAGGCCGCGGTTAAGAAGCGCTCCGTTCGGCGACGGGAGGCCCGCGACTCCCTTGAGGTCGAACGCCGGGTCGACGCCATTCGTCGACGGGTCGAACGCGCCCGACGGAAGATGATTCAGCAGGTACGGCACGTCGATGCGGGACACCGTGCCGTCGTACGCATTCGCCACGAAGACGTAGCTGCCGTCGGAGAGCGCGTCGATGCCTTCGGGGCCGCACCCCACCTTGAGGGTGGCGATGATCTTGTCGTTCCCCAGGAGCTCGTTGCTCGGGGGAAACTGCTTCGTGTCGATTTGGATGACCGTCACCGTGTTGCTGATGAACTTCGCGCCACCCGTCGGGCCATCGGCGATCGTCCAGGCGGCGCCGCTCGACTGGCATGGCCAACCCGAGAGGCTGGGCGCGGTGTCCTGCGTGTGGTTCGTCACGAAGGCGTAGGCTTGGCCGCTTCCCGCGGGGTACTCGACTATCTTGATCCCGTAGCCGGCGTTCGGTCCACGGTCGGCGGCATGGTTGGGATTGCCGAGGTAGGTGATGTCCTCGCGCTGGGTGCTGAACTCGGCCGCGACGAGACCGTACGGCTGGCTGAGCGACCCGCCGTATGCGCTCGGGGTGGAGAGGCTATAGGTGTTGTTGGTCAGCCCCTTGAACACCGAGATCTTGTTCGCGTCGAAGTCGGTCACCGCGATGTCGGCGATCGTGTCCTCGGAGAACTCACCGACGACGATCGCGCGGGGTCCGGCACTGGTGGTGTTGCCGTTGTTGAGCAACGGATACTGAGCAGCGGTTTGGAACGTACCGTTGCCGTTGCCACGAACCACGCTGATGTCGTCTCCGGCGCCGGCGCGATCGTTCGCCGTCACGAAATCCAGGTAGGTGTCGGCATCGTCGAGGAATCCGACGGCAACCGCCCGGGGGCCGTCACTCACCGGCTGGGTGCTCGTGGAAATGGCACCGCCTGTGCCGTTGCCAAGAACCACCGTCGCCGTATCGTCGTCGAAGTTCGCCGTCACGACATCGATGTTGCCGTCGGCGTTGAAATTGCCGAGCGCGAGAGCCATCGGCTTCTTGCCGACCGCGAGGTCGTTTGTGCCCGAGTAAGTGAAGTTGATGGTGCCCGACGTGGAGACGTTCACCAGCACCGCGATCTTGCCCGCGTTCGCTGCGCTTGCGCTGAACTTCGTCACCCAGACGTCGAGCTTGCCGTTGACGTCGAATCGCCCGATCGCGACTCCGGTGGGTTCCTCGGAGCTCGTCCCACACGGGAAATCGGTTCCAGCCGACATCGTGCCGTTTCCGTTGCCGCGCAGCACGGTGACGGTGCATCCCGCGCCCCCTCCCGACGCGACCTTCCGGAGGACGGCGACGTCGGGCTTGCTGTCGTTGTCGAGGTCACCGGTCGCCACAGCCACAGGGTTGGCGCCCACCGAATAGACCGTGCCGGAATCGAATGGCATCAACCCGCCGCCGCCAAGGCCGAGGAAGATCGTGATCGTGCCAGCACCGCTGTTCGCGACCACGACGTCGAGGTCTCCGTCGCCTTCGAGATCGGCTTTGGCGATCGACGTCGGGCTCGCCTGTGTGGACCGGGAGCCATCGCTCGAGAACCCGACGTCACCCTGCACGCTGCCACGCAACATCCAGAGCTGGTTGTCGTTGTAGTCGGTGGACATCAGGTCGATCTGCGCGGGCTGCTGCGCCGCGTCGGTGTCGGTGTTGATCGTCGCGACGATGCCGTTGCGCAGCGCCGCGTAGGCCCACGTGTAGTCCTGACCCGCCTGAGCGCCCGGCCGCAGGAAGTCGATCGCACCGACACGGAGATCCTGCTCCTGGGAATCCGTGGCGCTCGCGTTCAGGGTCAAGTAATTGAAGACCTGGGTCACGTTCGAGAGCGGGACCTGATAGTCGGAGGGCCGCAGATAGTCGTCCTGCGTGCCCGGGTTTCCGAGATCGACGAGCTTCAGCGGGATCACCCGCGCGGACTCCGCGTTCGGATCGATCCGGTACGGGAAGTTGAAGTAGAAATACCCGTTCGCCGTTTCGAAGCGCTGGGCGGTATCGCGCGTGAGGTGAACGCCAGCCCAGGGGGTCGTTCCGCCGCATGCCGGACTGTTGTCTGGGCCGGCGTCGCACACCTCGTACTTGTCGTCGTTGGTGCCGAGCAATGCGCTCCACGCCGCAGAAGAGAACCCTCGCTCGCGAATGAGGTCGGTTGGTCCGCCACCGCTTCCAGGCATCACCATCTGGGGATTCTCGGAGCCGAGGAGCCCCTCCACCGAGTTCGTCCCGATGCGCTCGATCGACGACGACTTCTGCGCCTCGATCGAGAAGCAGCCCGCACCGATCGCCGTGATCGCGATCACCGCGGCGATCCACCGTGTTCGCGCAACGCCATCGAGCTCCGACCGTCGGCCACCGCCCATGTGCCCCCCTCGCGCTGCGTTGCCTGACGCAGCGTCCATGAGCGATCGTCTCTCCACCGCAAAAAAAAAAGCAAGTATCCCCGAATTCCCGTATCGTAACGTCGAGCTGACCGATGGGCGTCGACCGTGCAGAAGCGGAGCACCCATAGGATCTCCACAGGGCTGCGTAACGGCTGCGTCCCCCCTCGACGGCCTGCTGCTCGAGGCGTGATCCTGCAGATCCGGAGCGAGATATCGGCGCCTCGGGCGAGGCGATGCTGGTCAGCGGCCCGAGGCTTCACTTGGGGCCGGACGGAAGAGATCGACAAGCGATTCCACGTCGGCCTCGGTCACCACACCCTGGATGTGCTTCACCACGATCCCGTCCGCGGCGAGGACGACGGTCTGCGGGATGAAACGGAACGTGAGGCCGAGGCCGTCGAAGAGCTGGTCGGGGTCGCCGGTGAACACCGCGCTCTCGTAGGGGACTCCATGCCGACCGGCGAAGTCCGCCACCTCGGCCGCCACCTGCTCAGGCGCGGCCGGGTTCTCGAAGCGGTCCCAGGAGATGCCGACCAGGTCAGCCGCCGCGCCGAGCCGGTTCGCGAGCTGGACCAGCCGCGGCAGCTCGTCGACACAGGGGTGGCACCACGTCGCCCAGTGGTTCACGATCCTCGGCCGGCCCGCGGGGGCCATCAGCGCTCGGACCGCGTCCAGGTCGGCCGGGTAGCAGCGCGGGTGAGTCGGCGTGGGGGGCGGCTCCGGGCGGGGCTCGTCGGGCGGCGGCCGGTGGGCGGCGACCGCCGAGGACCACGAGGGATCCGGGCCACGCAGCCGATCGCGCAGGGCGCGCAGGCGGTTCAGCATGGATCCCTCTCCTCCGTGACACCGACTGACCAGCAGGCGATCACCGCGGTCGCCTGCGGACCGCCGGGAAGCGGTCCCTCCGCCTCCGTGACGCCGACGGACCAGCAGGCGGTCACAGCGTCCCCCACACCACGAGGTGGCGATCGCTCACCGGCTCGACGGTGAGGTGCCCGAGACCGACGGCGGCGAGCTGGGCCTTCACCTCGTCGAGCTCGTAGGCGGCGATCAGCGACGCGAAGAAGTCCCTGCTGCAGCACCGGCGGGGCGTCGCCGACGTAGAGATTCACGAAGCGCTCCGCGGTCGGCAGATCGGGCGGACGCATGAGGTCCATCACCAGGATCGGCGCCCCGGGCTTCGCGGCCGCGCGCGCCGACTGCCAGATGACCACCGGATCCGAGAGGTGGTGCAGCAGGCTGTTCGAGATCACCGCGTCGAACGACTCGCGGGGTAGCGTCGCGCACGGCAAGAAGAGCTCCCTCAAGGTCACGCGCGGCGCGAGCTCGCTCGAGGCGAGGCGCTTGCGCCCCTCGGCGAGCATCGCCGCCGAGCCGTCGACACCCAGCATCCGCGCGCCCGGGTAGGCGCGCGCGAAGCGGGTCGTGACGTCGGCCGGGCCGCAGCCCAGATCGATCACGTCTCCGCTCGAGAAGCCGGGGAAGCGCTCGGCGAAGCGTCGCACGAACGCCTCGTGGGGCTCGGAGAAGTCGGCCTCCGCGTAGGCGCGTGCCTGGTCCTCCGCGGTCATCAGCTCGGGCTCGGGTGTGCGGATCATGAGCTCGCCCAGTTGGTGTGTGGGGCGCGGTTCCGCCCCAGCCAGCTCCAAAGTAGCTCCGCGTAGCCACGTTCGGGCACCCCACGCTCCCGGAACCACGGGTCGAGCGCCGCCCGCAGCTCGGTGAGCCGGTAGAACGGCACGCCCGGGAAGTAATGGTGCTCGAGGTGGTAGTTGGACCAGAGATAGAGCCAGTCCCACGTCAGCGGGCTCTTCCGCATCAACGTGCCCCAGCGCGCCGGGTCGCCGGGCTCGACGTCGTAGTGCTGGCCGAGGCGGTTGACCGTGAACACCACGGGAAACACCACGAACACCGGGATCAGATGCAGCTTGGCGGCCATCGGGAAGCCGAGGCGCCACCACAGGAGCGCCGCGATCGTCAGGTGCAGGCCGATGGCGACGAGCCGTTCGCGGGCGATGGCGTGCCGCAGCTCGGGCCCGTAGTCCCCCGCGGCACGGCGCGCCGCGCGGAAATAGATCGGGAAGAGCGCGGGCGTCAGGTAGAGCGCCTTGTACCAGCGCTTCACGATCTTGGGGGTCAGCTCGCGGCGCTTGGGGTCGCGGCTCGGCGTGCCGAGCCACTCGTGGTGGTCGAGATGCCAGCGGGTGAACTGGCTCTGCGAGAGCCCGCTCGGCGCGGCGTAGAGGTGGCCGAGCACGCGGTGCCACGGCGAGGCGGGGCGCTCGAACACCACACGGTGCACCACCTCGTGGAGCAGCACCGTGAACGAGAACACCACGAAGCCGATGGCGATCGACGCCGGAACCCAGATCCAGGGCCGCTCGGGCCAGGTGAGGATGGCGCCGGCGGCGAGCGCGCCGAGCACGAGCTGGCGCCCCGCCACGAGCGCGTGACGCCACGGCGCGCGCTCGTGGAGCGCCTTCAGCCGCTCGGCGCCGATCGCGCGCTTGAGCTCGATGCGGAGCTCCGCGGCGACGGTGTCGTAGGTGCGTGCTTCGCCGGACACCCGGTCGAAGCTACCGCCGCGCCGAGGCCGCCGCAAACCGTCCCCGCAGCTTCACGATGCGTCGGCGATCCGGCACCTCGCGCGCCATGCGGACACCGCGACCGGTCGACGGCGGTCGGCGTGTCGGTCGACCAGCCGCGGAGACTCCGACGCAAGCCGCTCGCGAGGAGGCGCTCAGTGCTCGTGGCCGCCGTGAGGGCCGTGGGCGTGGCCGTGCGAGAGCTCCGCGGGCGTGGCGTCGCGGATCGAGAGCACGCGGACGTCGAAGTGCAGCGTGCGCCCGGCGAGCGGATGGTTGAGGTCCACGACGATCGACTCGCGGCGCAGCTCCTTCACGATCATCGGGAACGTCTCGCCCTTGGGCGAGCGCGCCTCGAACTGCTGCCCGATCTCGAGGTTGACCTCGCGCGGGAAGGCATCGCGCGGGATCTCCTGCAGGCCGTCGGGCTGGTACTCGCCGTAGCCATCGCCGGGCTCGACCACCACCTTGCGCTCGTCACCGACGACGAGGCCCTCGAGCGAGCGCTCGAGCCCGGGAACGATCTGGCCGCTGCCGTGCATGTACACGAACGGGTCAGCCGGCAGGCTCGTCGATGATGTCCCCGTCGCCGAGGTGGAGTCGGTAATCGAGCGACACGACCCGGCCGTTCGTGATCTTCATGAGGTTCTCCTGGCGCGAACGCGCCGCAGTGGGGCCGAATCGGCCAGTTCGGGCGCGAAGAGTACCCGAATTCGCTCGCTAGAGGGACGCAGCCGAAGACCGGCCCGACCGCCTTGCACGCAGCCGCCACGGGCGCACCCGCGGAAGGCGAGCAGCGGTTCAGCGCGACGCAGCGGCCGGAGCGTCGGCGAGCGCGCGTCGCGGCGCCGCGGTGCCGTACATCCACACCCCGGTGATCAGCGCCGCGACCGCCACCGCGACCAGCACGAACGCCGCGCGGCGGTGAAAGGGCCGCGCTCGCGCGCTGTCACGGAGGAGGATCAGGCCGCCGCTCGCCGCGATCGGCAGCAGCAGCACGACGACGCTGCGCGCGAGCGTGCGGTGGACGAGCTGGATCCCCGGGTGGAACGTGACGTCGCTGCCGAGCTTCACCGCCAGCACGATCGCCGTCACCAGTCCCACGACCGTGAGCAGCACGGACGCGACGTGCGCGGCGCGCTTGCCGGTGAGCCCGGTGTAGAGGTCGACACCGAGCAGCGCGACGGTCGCGCCGAGCGCCACCCAGAAGGTCACGAACAAGCTCACGGACGGTTACTCCGGCGCGCGCGGCCGACGCTCACGCGGCGGCCTCCGAGTCGAGGGAAGCTCGAAGGGTCTTCAGCAGAGCTTCGCTGGTGAACGGTTTTCGCAGCAAGACGCCGCCGAGCTCACCGAGGTCCGAGCGTGACTCGTCGGGGAACCCGGACATGAACACCACCTTGAGCCCGGGGCGCAGCGTGCGCGCGCGGCGCGCGAGCTCGGCGCCGTTGACGCCCGGCATCACCACGTCGGTGAGCACGAGATCGACGCTCGCGGTCGCGTCGCGGCAGCGCGCGAGGGCGTCGTCGGCGCTCGCCACCGGCGCCACCTGGTAGCCGGCGGTGGTGAGCACCTCGCACACGAACGAGCGCACCATCGGCTCGTCCTCGACCACCAGCACCGACTCGGTGCCGCCCCGGCTCGGGCGCGCCTCGGGCAGGACGACCTTCTCGTCGTCGCGGTAACAGACCGGGAAGTAGCAGAGGAACGTCGAGCCCTGGCCGAGGGTCGAGCGCGCCGTGACGTGCCCCGCGCTCTGGCGCGCGATGCCGTACACCATCGCGAGCCCGAGCCCGGTCCCGCGGCCCTCCTCCTTGGTGGTGAAGAACGGCTCGAAGATCCGCGCCAGCGTCTCCTCGTCCATGCCAACGCCGGTGTCGCGCACCACGACGGTCACGTAGTCGCCGGGTGGACACTCGACCGGGCGCTCGGGATCGTCGCCCTCGAAGTGCGTCATGCAGGTCTCGACCTCGAGGGTGCCGCCGTTCGGCATCGCGTCGCGCGCGTTCACCACCAGGTTCATGACGAGCTGCTCGAGCTGGTTGGGATCGGCCTCGATGCGCCCGAGCGCCGGATCCAGCTTGGTGGTGAGCACCACGTCGGCGCGCACCAGCCGTCCGAGCATGTCGGTCATGTCGGCGATCAAGCCGTTGACGTCGAGCACTCGCACCTGGCGCACCTGGCTGCGGCCGAACGCGAGGAGCTGCCGCGTGAGGGCGGCCGCGCGGTCCGCCGCCTTGAGGATCTGCGTCGAGTAGCGGTGATTGGGCTCGCCCTCGCGCACGCGTCGAAGCAGCAGCTCCGATTGCCCGCGGATCACCGTCAGCAGGTTGTTGAAGTCGTGGGCGATGCCTCCGGCGAGCCGGCCGACCGCCTCCATCTTCTGCGACTGCCGGAGCTGCGCCTGCAGCGACTCCTCGGCCTGGTTACGGCGGTAGCCGTCGATGAGCACGCCGGCGGCGTTCGCGAGCAGCTCGAGCTGGGCCCGCTCGTCCTCGGTGTAGCCCGCCTCGTTGGCGACCCCGAGGATGCCGACGATCTCGGCGCCGCGACGGATCGGCACGCCCACGAACTGGCGCAGCCGGAGGGAGAACGGCAGCAGCTCGTCGGTGGTCGGCTCGCGCGCCAGGTCGCTCGAGGCCACCAGGCGTCCGGTGCGGATGATCGTGCCCACGAGGCCCTGCAGCTTGTCGACCTCGACCGAACGCTCGGGCACGCGCGGCAGCGGTCCGTCCATGCCCTCGGCAGCGAGGATCTTGAAGCGGGCGCCAGGGAGGACCACCCCCACCAGCCCACCGCGGCTCTGGGTCTGCTCGAGGGCGCCCGTGAGCAAGCGCTCGCTCGCGCGGTGCCAGTCGCCGCTCTCCAGGAATTCGGTGAGCGCGGCGCCGATGGTCTCGAGCTCGCGAGTCTTGGCGCGCAGGCCCGCCGCCGAGCTCTCGAGCTCCCGCTGCGTGCGCAGCCACGAGTCGACCGTCTGGTTGAAGGCCCGCGCCAGGTCGACGAGCTCGGGGGCGCCGGTCTCCGCGGCGCGCGTCGTCAGGTTGCCGGTCCCCACCAAGCGCGCCGTGGCGACCAGCGACGCGAGCGGCGCGGTGAATCGCCGCGCCACGAAGAACGCCACCAGCGAGCCCAGCACCGTACCCGAGATCGTGAGCAGCGACACCGCGCGGAAGGCCGCTCGTAGCGGCTCGGTGAACTGGTTCTCGTCGACGCCGACCACGAGCTTGAGCGCGCCGCCCAGCTCGACGTCGAGCGTGCGCAGCTCCGAGCTCTCCACGTGCTCGGGAGGAGATGCGGCGAGGATCCGCCCGCCTGCGCGCAGCTCGACGCGATCACCCACCGCGATCGCGTACTCCTGGAGGACGCCCGAGTCGAGCCGCCGGGCCGCCACCAGGTAGCCGTGCGCCCGCCCCGCGACATCGAGCGTCACCACCTGGACCTCGACGCCGATCTCACCCACCCGCACCGTCTCGGGCAACGCGTTGGCCAGGTGAGCACGCTTCACGAGCCGCTCGAGACGGGGCTCGATCTCGGCACGCCCCACCCCGCTCCACGCGAGGATCTGCCCGTCGGCGTCGAGGAAGCCGAAGCCGCTCATGCCGAGCTCGGTGAGCTCCTCGTCGGCCGCGAACCGCAGCGTGGCGGCGTCGTGCACCTCGGTGAGCGCGAGCATGCGCGGCTCGTCGGCGAGGCTCTTCATCTGCTGGGCGCGCAGCCGCGAGGCGGTCGCGTGGACGCGCTGCAGCACGCGTGCGTCCTGAGCGAGACGGGCGCGCACCTCGCCCTCTGCGCGAGCCGCGATCCAGCGATTGGTGAGGCCGAGCAGCGCGACCACCACGAGCGCGGTGATGCCGCCGAAGCCGAGCAGCATGCGGGCCTGGAACGAGAGTCGCATCGCCGCTCAGCCGCCGCTCGCCGGGATGGTGAGCGACACGACGCTGGCCTCGCCGGCCACCACGTCGACGGCCGCGGTGACCGGCGGGAGGCGCTCGTTCCAGGTCGAGATCACGTAGTGGCCGGCGGGGACGTCGGCGAGCCGGAAGCGGCCGTCCGCCGCGGCGAGCGCGTGCCACGGTGTGGGAGTGGCGAAGATCACGGCGTTCATCGACTTGTGGATCGAGCAGAAGATCCGGATCGCGCCGGGCTCGCGCACGGTGATGGTGCGGGCGTCGCCCTTCGGGTAGAGCCCGAGGTCGAAGGCATTGGGCTTCGAATACGAGAACGCATTGTGGGTGATCGAGTCGTCGTTGGGGATGCGGACCGTCTGGCCGGCGGTGATCAGCAGGAACGGCGGCTCGAAGCGCGCGCCCTTCTGGCTGATCTCCGGCGAGTCGGCCGGCACCGCGACCGGCTGCGCGCGATCGGGCGTGGCCAGGAAGACCACGACCGGCCCCACGTTCGCGAGTGGCACGGTCGCGCCCAGCGCGGTCCGCACCGTGCCGGAGATCGAGCCGAGCGGCTCGGCGGCGCTCGCGGTGCTCGCCACGACCAGCACGAGCGCCGCGACCCAGGCCCGGAACGCCCGCGCCGTCATCGCACCCGGAGCTCGAGATCGAGCCGTTCCGACGAGCCAGGGACCAGCGCCACGGACCGCTCGAGCGGCGGGAAGCGCGGATGCCAGACCACGACGACGGTGGCGGGCGCGCTCGCGCCGGCGGGCGGAGTGCCCAGCCCGTCGAGCACGAAGCCCCCGTCGGAGTCGACGACGGTGTAGGGACCGGGCGCGACGTAGACGGTGGCCTCGGCCGCCTCACCATGGGGCTCGGCGCGGTCGAGGGCGAAACATCGCAGCTCGCCGGAGCGCGCCGCCGCGACCGTCACCTCGGCGCCCGGTGCGACGCTCGTCAGGACACCCGCGCCCGGACACGAGAGCGCGCGCGGCTGGTCGTCGCCGTTGCGGATCGCGACCTCGCCACCCACGCCGACGGCTGCGTAGCGAGGCTCGAAGCGGCTCGCGAAGCGGGTCGACCGCAGCGTGACCCGGACGGTCCCCCTCGGCGACTCGAGCCCCGCGACGCTCACCACCGCGAAGCCGGGACTCGAGTAGTCGACCAGCTCCGCGTCTCGCAGCGCGCGATCACCGTAGGAGTCGGCGCGACCCGGCAAGGTCACCCCCTCGTGCGGCACGAGTCGCAGCGTACCCGTGAGGGCGGACGTCCCGAGCGCCGGAGGCGGCCGGCTCGCCGCGCAGCTCACGACGAGCGACGCCGCCAGGCACGCGCCGCGCCACCCCGGACGGCGAGAGCCATCACGGGACGCGGCGAGCGGGAGGCGGTTCGTCCTCATGGGCCACTGCACCCGGCGGGGCGATCGCGTGCGGGCGCTGCCGGGCGGAGCGGCGCGAGTCTACCAGCGAGGATGCTCGCCGAAGCGCGGCTTTTTTCTCGCGCCCGGCAACGGGCGCCCGCCGACCGGGCGGGCCCCGCGGGGCGGCCCGTCACGCCGGCCGATCGACGACGGTCCGGGGAGGCGTGTCCGGCTGCGTCCACGGCGTGAGACGCGGCCACAGCACCGGCACGTGCTGGCGGTAGAGCTCGTACGGCTCGCCCACCTCACGCGAGAGCCGCCGCTCTTCGAACCGGAGGCCGATCAGGAAATAGGCGCTCGCGACGACCGCGAAGAGCAGCCGCCCGGTGGTCATCGTCGACGCGCTCCACAGCAGCACCAGCATCGCCAGGTACATCGGGTGCCGGGAGAACCGGAACGGGCCCTCCACCACGAACGGCGCGCTCACGATGGGAGCGCCCTTGAAGTGCGCCGCGAGCTGACGCGTGCCCACGAACGCCGCCTCGTCGAAATGGCGGCTCACCCACCACGCGGCGCCGAGCGCGCCCCAGAACAGGACGTCGAGGACGTGCCCCGCGGCCCCCTCGATCCGCCACAGCAGCGCCGGCATCGGCCGCCACAGCGCGAGCAGGGTCAGCAGCGTCACACCCGACACCACGACGTAGGTGGCGCGCTCGAACGCCTCGGGGAAGACCGAGCAGAAGAGCCGCTTCCACGCGTGCGTAGCCGTCAGGCTGTGGATCACCGCGAACGCAGCGAAGAGCGCGAGGTTCCAGCCCAGGGCTCCCGCCACCGGCGCCGGCGAGGTGCGGGTCACCCAGAAGAAGAGCCACGCCACCATCAGCAGGTTGGGGACGTTGGCGAAGAACACCACCGCCCACCGCCACACCAGGAACGCGCGCTTGGTCATCGCCCCGGACCTTCGCTCCCCGCGCCGCGCGCGCCAACCCCGACACCTGGCCGGCCTCACGAGGTTCTCGACAAGTGTGGCGCCGCTCACCAAGATCGTGACGGCGCGGGCGCCGTCGCCCCGGCCGGAGATCCTCGACATGAAGAGCGCACACGCACTCGCGCGGCTCTCGCCGCGGCCGCGGTGGTGGTCCTGGGCCTCGCATCCGGTTGCTCGTCGTCGGGCCGCGGTCGCGAGCCCACGCCGGGCCTCACGATCCGCGACGAGGCGAAGCAGAAGGTCGGAGGCGCCGGCGCGGGGCGCTGGATCCTGCCCAACGGACGGGTGATCGAACCCCTCGGGACGCTCGTGCCGGTCGACGAGATCCCGCTCGGCCTCGCGCTCACGCCCGACGGGCGCACGCTCTTCGCGACCTCCAACGGACGCGGCCCCCAGACGGTGGCGGCGATCGACACGGCGCAGGGGATCACGCTCTCGACCGTCGCGCGCGAGGCGCTCTACGCGGGCCTCGCGGTCTCCGCGGACGGGCGCACCGTGTACGCGGCGGGCGGTGGGACCAGCACCATCGAGGTCCTCGACTGGGATGGCGTGAACCTCGCGGCGCGCGCCTCGTATCCGGTGAGCCTTCGGTTCCCCGCCGGCCTCGCGCTGAGCCCCGACGGCGCCCTGCTCTACGCGGTGAACCAGGCCGGCAAGGGGCTGGCGGTGATCGACACCACCGACGGTGCACGCGTCGGCTCCGCCGGGACGGGAGGCAACCCGTTCGACGTCGCGCTCTCGCCAGACGGCGCGGAGGCCTACGTGTCGGCGGAGAAGGACTCGACGATCGGCATTTACGACGTGCGGGTCCCGGCGTTGCCGCGCCAGGTCGCCGCGGTCGCGGTTCCCAAGAACCCCGAGGGTCTGGCGGTCTCCGCGGACGGGCGGCGGCTGTGGGTGGCGAACGCGGACGAAGACACCGTGACGGCGATCGACCTCGCGACGCGCGCCATCGAGCGCACCATCGACCTGCGCACCATCAACGCGCAGGGCTACGGCACCGGCCCGAACGCGCTCGCGTTCTCGCCGGACGGCGCGCGGCTCTACGTGGCGCAGGCGACCGAGAACAAGGTCGCGGTGGTCGATCTCGCCAGCGCGCGCGTGATCGGGGGCATCCCCACGGCGTGGTACCCGACCGCGGTGGCGGTGGCGCCGGACGGCCGGAGGCTCTACGTGGCGAACGCCAAGGGCACCGGCTCGGGTCCTTCGGCGCCGCCGCGCGCCGAGCTCCGTAACGGCGCCAACGTCCAGCTCGTCGACATCCCGGCGGACGACGAGCTCACGCGCCTGGCGAGCCGGATCGACGAGATGAACTCGCGCTCGGCGCGGCTCTTCGAGGTGGACGCCCGGCGCTTCGACAACCCGATCCCGCGCGAACGCGGCGGCAGGAGCCCGATCGAGCACCTGCTCATCGTGGTGCGCGAGAACAAGACCTACGACGCGCTGCTGGGCGATTTCCCGGGCGGCGACGGCGTTCCCGAGAACTGCCTCTACTTCAGCGACGTGACGCCCAACCTGCGCGCGCTCGTGGTGCGCTTCGCGCGCGGCCACAACTACTCCTCGACCGCCGAGATCTCGGATCAGGGGCACCAGATCCTGACCGGGGCCATCTCCAACACCTACATGGAGAAGAACCGCTTCGCCGAGGGGCGCCCGGGGCCGTTCTTCCTCGAGGTGGTGGCGAACCCGGCGACCTTCCCGAAGAAGCAGTACCTGTTCCAGAACCTCGTCGACCATGGCATCGCCTTCCGCAACTACGGCGAGGCCGTCGGCATGTTTCCGCGCGGCATGATCCTCGACACCTCGCTCATGAACTTCACCGCGGTCGACCCGCCGTTTTTCTTCCCGCTCTCCAAGGACGTGAAGAAGCTCGAGGGCCGGATCGCCGAGTGGGAGCGCGACGGCCTCCCGCGGGTGGCGTTCATGCTCTTCCCCGACGATCACACCCTCGGCTGCAGCCCCGTGTTCCCGACGCCACAGTCGATGGTCGCCGACAACGACCTCGCGACCGGCCAGCTCGTCGAGTGGCTCTCGCACAGCAAGTACTGGGAGTCCTCGCTGGTGCTCGTGGTCGAGGACGATCCGCAGGACGGCGTCGATCACGTCGATGCGCACCGCTCGATCATGCTCGCAGCGTCTCCGTGGGTGCGGCGGGGATACGTGTCCCCGGCCCATTTCCACGAGGGCAACTGGCACGCGACGATCGAGTACCTCCTGGGGCTGCCGCCGCTCACCAACTACGACGAGCTGGCACAGCCGATGTGGGATCTCTTCACGCCCACACCCGACTTCACGCCGTACACCGCGCTCGCGCGGACGATCCCCGAGGAGACCGGGCTACCTGGCACGCCGTGCGCGGACGCCACGCGCTCGATGCGCTTCGGCGACCCCGACGAGGCCGAGGGCCTGCAAGCGGTGCTGTGGGCGCACGAGCACCTCGATCGCGCGGGCCCGGGCGCGCTCGATCCCGCGGCCGTGAAGGACGCCTTCGACGCTTTCGTCGAGGAGAGCGAGCGCAACGACCCGCGCTGAGCTCGTCCGAGCCCGATGCGTGGCCACGGATCGGATCGCCCCCGCGCCACGGCCGCCACGGTCGGGCACCCCCATTCGCGGTCGGTCGTTCAGAACCCTGCCGACAACACCAGCCAGCCGTAGTCGCGCGACGTCGCGTCGTGGCGCGTCTCGGCGTCGGCGCCGTCGACGACGCCGAAGTCGTACATCGAATACGAGCCCTTGAGCGTCAGGTGCCTGGTGATGCGGAGCCCCAGCCCGAGCTCGGTGATGGTCACGAGCTCGGTGTCGAACCCGAGCTCGAAGCCGTCGTCGTCGACGTTGAGCAAATAGCCCGCTCGATCGTCGAATGGGCGGATGAAGCTGATCCGCGCAGCGAGGTAGAGCCTGTCGAGCGCCGCCGCCAGGCTGCCGAGCTCGAGGGTGCCCTCGCCGACCCCGTAGCGAAGCGTGCGCCCGGTGATCGGCTCGCCCGAGCCATCGGCTCGGACCTGGCCGTAGCCGAGCCACGCGGTGCCGACGCCGGCGCGCTCCAGCACCACGTCGACCTCCCAGGCCCCGACTCCGTCGAGCCGGGCCGGGTCGTCCTCGGGCCGTGACTGCCCGGGGTACTCGGGGTTGTAGGGGTTGGTGCTGAGCGGCGGAAACGGCGCCGAGGCGATGATCAGCGCCGACCACACCGGGTGGTCGAGCTGTCCGAGCTTCCCCGACGTGTAGCCGCTCGCGCTGAGGTGCGCCCACGGGGCCGGCGACACCGTGAGCTTTCCGGCGAGTGACGGCGTCGACTGGCTGTTGACCCCGACCTGCTGGTCCCCGTCGAGGAGCGCGAGCTGGTAGCTCACGAGTCCGTCCCACGCCGAGCCGAACACCTCGAGGCCCTCGTCCCAGCCGTACGGCTGCGCCGCCGAGAAGCCCGGCAGCGGGTTGCTCGGGCGATCCTCGCTCCAGCGCGTGTATTCGTAGCCGAACGGGATCTCCATCCGGCCCACCTTCAGGTTGAGCGGCTCCCATGCAAACAGGTGATCGAAGCGCACGTAGAGCGACTGGATCTCGTTCATGAACGCGGTGTGCCGGTAGAGATCCCACTCGAGGAAGAAGCTCACGTCGTCGAGCCAACCCTCGAGCGGCAGATCGTCGCGCGTCACCAGATCGGCGTCGACGAAGAGCCGCGCGTTGTCGATCACGAACCGGCCGTCGGGTGCCCGCGAGTACTCCTCGCCGTAGAGCAATCCCACGTCGGCGTTGCCGCCCAGACGCACGCGCCGGGTGAGCTCGCTCCACACGTCACCGGCGGTCGAGGAGGTGGTGGGAGCGGTCGACGGGTGGCCCGCGCTCCGGGTGGTCGCGACCTCGCGCTCGAGCTCGTCGACCCGCCGCTCGAGGGTCTCCACCTCTTCGCGCGACGGCGGCGCCTCGTCGGCGTGGGCCACGCTCGCGATCGCGACGATCAGCCCGAGCACACGGCAGGCAGCCCTCGACGCGCGCAGCGCTCGCTTCATGATCCGACGGAGATACAGCCTTTCGCGGACTTCCCGCAATGCCGCGAAGATCCGAGCTCGACCCGGCGGATCTTTCGCGCCGATCCGTTGACCGCGCCGAGCACCCGCCGTAGCGTGAGCGCGTGATGCACGGCACCGGCCACCGGACCACCCTCGCGCGGCTCGCGCTGACGCTTCCGCTCGCCGTGCTCGCCGCGTGCGGGGACGGCGGCGACGACGGCGGCACCGCGTCGTGCCCAGCCACCTCGCTGCCGCCCGGCGATCACGCCTTCACCCTCGATCACGACGGGCTCACGCGCCACTATTTCATCCACGTACCGGCCGGCCACGACGGCTCGCGCGCGCTACCGCTGGTCTTCAACCTCCACCCGTTCGTCCTCGGCGGCGGCCTGTTCACCGACATCTGGACCTACGAATCGCAGATGGATCCCAAGGCCGACCGCGAGGGTTTCGTCGTCGTCCAGCCCGACGGCACCGGCTTTCCCGCCGCCTGGAACGGCGGCGAGGAGTGCTGCGGACAACCCGCCGCCACGGACCTCGACGATGTCGGCTTCGTCCGCGCGCTCGCCGACGAGGTCGCCGGCCAGGTGTGCGTGGATCGCAAGCGCACCTACGCGGTCGGCATGTCGAACGGTGCCTATCTCTCGCACCGGCTCGCGTGCGAGGCGTCGGACTTCGTCGCCGCGATCGGCCCGGTGGTGGGGAACCTTTCCCCCGAGCTCGAGTGCACCCTCACCCGGCCGGTGCCGGTGCTACAGATCAGCGGCAGCCTCGACGAGCTCGACTCACGCGTCGCGACGATCGACCGCTGGCGCGCCCTCGACGGCTGCACCGGCGCAGGCCGCGTCACCTACCAGCAAGGCGACGCCACCTGCACGACCTACGACGGCTGCGACGGCGGAGTCGAGGTCACCCACTGCATCGTCGCGGACCAGGGTCACTGCTGGTGGGGGAACGTGAGCCCCGAGCTGATCCCCGGCTGCCACCCGGGCGACGACATCTACGCCCCGGACGTGCTGTGGGACTTCGTGAGCCGCTGGCGCCTGCCGTGAATTCGCGCTCGCCACGCGGCGTCTGATCCACATGCGCGGCGTCCTCACCCGGCTCGCCCTGTCCGCGGTGCTCGTCGCGGGCGTCGGCATCGCGCTCTACCTCACCGCGCACCACGATCACCAGCTCTACGGGGATCGCGCCTTCAAGCTCGAGAACTGCCCGCAGACCGAGACGGTCGACTGCGAGGCGGTGAACACCAGCACCTGGTCCGAGGTGGCGGGCACGCCGATCGCGGCGCTCGCGGCGCCGCTCTACCTGCTGGTCCTCGGGCTCGCGTGGCGTGGTCGGCGCGAGCCGCGGTGCGAGAGCTACGCCTTCGCGCTCGGGCTCACGGCGGTCGCGGTCTCGATGGCGCTCTTCTACGTCTCGAAGGTGAAGATCGGGTTCCTGTGCCTGTGGTGCATGCGGCTCTACGGCGTGAACCTGGCGATCCCGATCCTGGTGGCGCTCGCCGCCGGACGCTGGCCGCGCGAGCTGGTCGCCGAGACGATCACCGACCTGGGACGCTGGCCGCGCCCGCTGCGAGCCACGGCCGCCGCGGGGCTCGCGTTGCTGCTCGGGACCGTGGGAGCAGAGCGGCTCTACCGGAGCCACGTCCACGAGGCCGCACGAATGCGCGCGGCCTCGCCCGCGTCCGAGGCTGCGCTCGCGAGCGCGTCGCGTCCCCCCGCGCCGCCGAGCGCCACGCCGCCGGGAGCAGCGGCCACCCCGGTCCCCGGCGCAGGCGCGGCGGCCCTCGTCGACCCCGCCACCGAGGTGCCGTACCGGCTCACCGCGCCGCTCAGGCGGGTGATCGCCGAGCCGGGTCACTTCCGCGCCGAGGTCGTCGATCTTCAAGCCCGCCTCGGCAGCGGAACGCCCGTGGCGCTCGTCTACTGGGCGCCCGGCTTCGCGTGGTCGCAGCGAGCGCTCGTCGCGCTCACGAGCGAGCTGCGTAGTCGCTGGCCGGCGATCGAGACCTACGCCGTCGCCGGCCGTCGCACCGAGACGCGCGACGAACTGCTGTACGAGACCTTCGGGATGCTGCCCGTGCCGGACGGGCTGCCGCTGCTCATCGACGACGCTTTCACGGTGGCCAAGGCCCTGCGCGCCGAGGAGGTCCCGAGCCTCGTCCTCTTCGACGGTCGGGGAAAGCTGGTGAGCGCCGGGCTCAAGGATCTGAGCCAGCGCGTGGTCGACGCGGAAGGCACGGTGCTCACGGTCGCCGACCTCGTCGCGCGGCTGGCGGCAAGCCCGAGCGCCGACGGACCGACCCCCCGCAACAAGTACCCCTACTTCCCCGCGATGAGCCTCGGCCGCACCTGCGCACCCGGCTTCACGCTGAAGCGCTTCGCCACCGACGAGGACTTCACGTTTCGCCCCGCGAGCGGGCGGCCGACGATGCTGGTGTTCTGGTCGGCGACCTGCAAGCACTGCCAGGTCGAGCTCCCTCAGCTCGTGCGGTGGCTCGGCGAGCACCCTGGTGAGGTCGACGTGGTGTCCGTGACGCGCGTTCCGCCCGACGAGCCCGGCAAGCCGTCGCGCCGCGCGCTCACCACCGACTACGTCCGGAACACCGGCATCACGTTCCCGGTCCTGGACGACTGGGGCGGCGCGGTCAGCGACCGCTACGGCGTGGTCTCGACGCCGACGACGATCTTCGTGAGCCCGGACGGGGCGATCGTCGACGCCTGGTTCTTCGCTCACGCTGACGGATTCGACGCGGCCATGGCACGCACCCTGGCCACGGCGCGCACCCCCACCGCCTGCGCACCACCCGCTCCCGCCGCGGCGCCCACGCTCGCGATCCGCGTCGCCGACGTCGGCGGAGCCACCCACGACCTGCGCTCGCTCGCCGACCAGCCGGCGATCGTCCATCTCTGGGCCACGTGGTGCCAGCCGTGCCTGGCCGAGCTGCCGTCGCTGCTGGTGTTCCAGCGGCGACTCGAGCGCGAGGGGAAGGCGCGGGTGCTGCTCGTCTCGGTCGAACCCGCTCGGGCCGCTCCCACCGTCGCGGCGTTCTCGCAGCGCGTCGGCTTCCGCTCGCTGCTCGCACCGAGCGGCGGGATCGCCGACGTGATCGACCTCTCGTACCACGTGCCGCGCACCTACCTCGTCGCACCCGGCGGGCGGGTCCTCGACATCCTCCACGGCAAGCAGGAGTGGCGGGACCCGGTGTTCCAGCAGAGCGTGCTCTCCCGCCTCCACAACGCCTCCGGCTGACGGCCAGCGAATCGCGCATCGATCCGCGCGCCACGTCCCCCGACGGCGATCGGTCAGCGCGGCCACGGGGCACTCGTCGTCCTGGCGCTCCGCCACGCCGTCATCGGGCGAGCCGCCTCCCCTGCCCCGAAACGCCCGCGGGCAGCGCGCCCGATCGGGCCGAACGCCGCCTCCTTCGAAGTCGAGCGACATGAACGATTTCAGAGTGTTAGCCCGATCTCGGGGATGGCCAGGGCCTTGCTCCGGAACGCTGGCGAGCGGTGCTCACGACGCGCGCCGCCGAGCTCGAGGCCGACACCATGTTCGCGAACCTCCACCTCCCGCAGGCCTTCGACGCGTTCGTTCACCTGGTCGCGCTGACGTTCGCCGAGCCCCGCTCGTCCGCGGATGTCCGCGAGCCCGACGTCCCGACCACCACCGACGAACTGCCCGCCCCGCGCCCCGGGCACCTCCTGGGCGACACGGTGGGTGCCGCCCTCTACCACGCGACGCTCGCCGGCGCCCGGCCCTGGGGATGCTGACATGCGCCGCGCGGGCCGCTGGGGGCTGGGGGTGATCATGTTCACACTCACACTCTCCTTGAGCGCCTGCGACGAGCCGACCCCCACGGGTATCGCTGCCATCAGCCCGGCCAACGCGCCCACGCCGGCCGCCGAGGACTGGTCGAGCTTCTGGACCGAGGCGCAGACGGTGGGCGGCTATCAGGGCGTGCACGTCGAGTGGGACGTGAGCGGCGCCGGCAACGTGCCGGCCGTCGTCGAGCAGACCGAAGCCCTGGGACCGCGCCCTGTCGTGGTGCTCGGCATCTCGAGCGTGCTCGGGGACGACGCCAAGAGGGCGCAGCTCGAGGCGATGCTCGCGAAGCTGCTCACCGAGCACCAGGTCCCCTACCTCGGCCTCGGCAACGAGGTCGACTACCAGCCGAGCACCGAAGAGCTGCTCGCCCTCGTCGACGAGCTCGCGGTCTACATCCACTCGTTCGGGACTCCGACGCAGGTCTTCACCGTGTTCCAGTTCGAGCACCTCCTCGCCTACGCGGACCCGCGCTGGATGTTCGCGGCGGTGCCGAACGTCGACCTCGTCGCGTTCACCAGCTACCCGTTCCTCAGGCACGCGAGCCCGGCCGCGATCCCCGACACCTACTACGTGCCGATCACCACCTGGACCACCAAGCCGATCGCGTTCACCGAGCTGGCGTGGCCGTCGCGCATGAACCACCCCGGGTTCCCCACGATCCGCGGTTCGGAAGGCGACCAGGTCTCGTTCATCCAGCGGTGGCGATCGGAGCTGACCGCGGGCTTCGACGTCCACTTCGCCAACTGGTACGCGCTCCACGACACCACCGACTGGTACGAGAGCGACCCGATCACCAACTTCAGGCAGGTGTTCGCGAGCTGCGGGCTGATGCGCAACGGCAACGAGGCCAAGCCCGCGCTCGAGGTGTGGAGCCTGCTGAACGCGGCGCCGGTGACGTGAGGCGGTTGGCGGTGCGCCCGCTCGGGCGCGCTGGCCCTTGTGTCGCGACGGCGTGATCCGCGAGGATGCTCGCGGGTCACGCCATGTCCCCGCTCGGCCTCCGCCGCCTCGCTCTGCCGTCCGCGCTGCTTTCGCTGCTCGTCGCAGTCGGGTGTGGCGGCGACTCGAGCGGAGGCACGGCGGCGCCCACGCGCTTCCGCTTCCCCGGCAACGACCCCGACGGAACGCGCTTCGTGCGCGACGTGGTCTTCCACGTCGACGACGACGGCAAGCCCGCCGACGGCCTGATCTCGCAGATCTTCTGCACCAACTTCGAGGGCAAGGGCTTCCCACAGTGCTACGGCGACCACGACGGCAGCGACTTCCTGCTCGTCGGCGGATTCCCGGCCATGGACGCGGGCTCGACGGAGGTGCTGGCCGCGGCGGACGGCGTGGTGGAGGTGGCCGAGGACGGCCACTACGACCACTGCCACATCAGCCTCGCCGCCCTCGATTCCGGCGGCATCTCCTGTGACGGCAACCCGATCGTGCCCAACAAGGTCTACATCCGCCACCGCGACGGGATCGTGAGCCACTACCTGCACCTCATGAAGGACTCGATCGTGGTGAGCGAGGGCCAGAAGGTGGGTTGCGGCCAGAAGCTCGGCATGGTCGGCAGCTCCGGCCGCTCGTCCACGCCCCACGTCCACTTCGAGGTTCATGCCGCCGACGAGGCACTCATCGATCCGTTCGCGGGTCCCTACAGCCAGCCCGAGAGCTACTGGGTCGAGCAGGTCGGCCCGTTCGGCCTCCCCGCGCCGACGTGCCAGTGAGCCACTCGGGCGCGGCTCGGCGCCGCGGCTTGGCGGCTCTCGTGGTCGTGCTGGCGTCCACCGCATGCGAGCGGCCGCCGTTCTGGGAGCCGCCACCCGACACCCGGACGTTCGCCTACGACGGGCAGCCACCGAGCACGTGGGTGGCGCGGCTCGCCGACCGCAGCCAGGAGCCGTGGGCGGCGCTCACCGCGGTCGGCGCGCTGGCGGCGGCGGTGCGAGAGAAGGACGCGCCGCCCGATCCGCGGCCGCGCGAGATCCGCCCCGAGGAAGAGGAGCGCGAGTACCAGCGGCAGCTCCCTTTCGGGCTGCGCACCGCGCCAACCGAGCATCTCGTCGGGCGCCCCGCGGAGTCGGACCGCGTGGTGCTGGACGGCGCGCGACCACGGCTCGTCGAGCTCGCGTCCGATCCCCGCGACGAGCTGCGGGCGCAGGCGCTGTGCGTGCTCGGCTCGCTCGGTCCCCGCGACGAGAGCGAGCGAGCGGTGGTTCGCCGTGGTCTCGGCGAGGCCGGCCGCCACGTGAGGCTGTGCGCGCTACACGCCGCCGGCACGTCGAGCGGCGCGGGCGACGCCATGGGGCAGGCGGTGCGCGGGAGCCTCGGCGATCGCGACTCCGAGGTGCGCAGCGCCGCCGTCGGTGCCCTCGCCGGGCTGGCGCCGGGTAGTGCGCGCTTCGTGAGCGAGTTCGGCGCCGCCCTCGACGATCCCGAGGTCTCGATCCGCATCAAGGCCGCGCGAGCGCTGGCGCGCATCGGACCCGACGCGCGCAGCACCACGAGCAAGCTCGAGCTGCGACGCGACAAGGCGAGGACGCCCGCCGAGCAGTGGGAGATGCGCCGCGCCCTCGAGGCGATCACGGCCGAGGTCCCGTAGGTCACTGGAGGCGCACGCTTCGTCGTGCGCGCGGCACCGGGTCACGCCGGCCCGCCGGAGGCGGGCCCTCCGGACCAGGTCGTCCCGGCTCGATCCGCTGGCGCGCGCCCGCGGTTGGTCGGGCCTGCCGCGCTTGCTAGAGTCTCGACCCCTCGTACCGCGCCGGGGCTTCGCGACCATGGGTGCTCTGCTGATCGTTCGCCACGGCCAGTCGAATTCGCTCGACTACGATCGCGACGGCGACGTGCTCTCACCGCTCGGCCACGAGCAAGCGCGGCGGCTCGGCGAGCGCTGGGCCAGCGAGGGACTCAGGCTCGATCGCGTGTTCGTCGGCCCGCGTCGCCGCCACCGCGAGACCCATGAGGAGGTCGAACGCGTCTACGCCGAGCGCGGCCTTCCCTGGCCCACTCCCGAGCCGCTCGCAGCACTCGACGAGTACCCCGCCGGCTAGATCCTGGCGGCGGGCGTGCCCGTCGCGCTCGGGCGCGACCCCGAGCTCGTCGCGCCCGCGCTCACCTTCGCCGAGCTGCGCAACACCGCGTCGCGCGAGTTCGTGCGGATCCTCACCGCGGTGACCCGGATGTGGGCGCGCGGCGAGCTCGACCACGTCCTCGACGGCGTCGAGACCTGGGGCGAGTTCCGTGAGCGCGTCGCCGGCGGCATCCGCACCATGACCGCGGGCGCGGCCAAGGGCGCGAGGGTCGCCGCGTTCACCTCGGGCGGCGCGGTGTCGGTGGCGGCGGGGTTCGCCCTCGGCATCGGCGACGAGCGCGTGATCGAGCTCTCGTGGCTGGTGCGCAACACCTCGATCACCGAGCTCGCGTTCTCCACGCGGCGCGTCACCTTGGCCGCCTTCAACTCCACGCCGCACCTCGTCGATCCCGCCACGGTCACGGTGCGCTGACGCGCGACCGCGCCGCCTCGACTCACGCCCCTCAGGGAGGCACCCATGTTCGAACCCAGCGAAGCGGTCCGGCCCGCCCTCGAGACGATCCGCGCCTTCATGCGCGACGAGGTCTACCCGTTCGAGGAGGAGTTCCTGTCGCGCCCGCTCGCCGAGATCAAGGGCGCGATCGAGATGAAGCGCACCAAGGTGAAGTCGCTCGGGCTCTTCGCGCCGCACATGCCCACCGACCGCGGCGGGCTCGGCCTGAGCCTCACCGACTTCGCCCACGTGAGCGAGATCCTCGGCACCAGCCCGCTCGGCCACTACCTCTTCAACACCCAGGCTCCCGACATCGCCAACATGGAGGTGCTGCTCTCCCACGGCAGCGAGGCGCAGAAGGAGCGCTTCCTGATGCCGCTCGCGCGCGGCGAGATCCGGAGCTGCTTCGCGATGACCGAGCCCGACGCGCCGGGCTCGAACCCGACCTGGCTCGAGACCCGCGCGGTGCGCGACGGCGACTCGTGGGTGATCGACGGCCGCAAGTGGTTCACCACCGCCGCCCACGGCGCCGCGTTCGCGATCTGCATGGCGGTGACCGACCCCGACAACGAGAACGCGCACGCGCGCACCAGCCAGATCCTCGTGCCGACCGACACCCCGGGCTTCCACCTGGTGCGGAACCTTGCCCGTGATGGGCGAGCCCGCCGCCGAGTTCCTGAGCCACGGCGAGGTGGTGTTCGAGAGCTGTCGCGTGCCGTACGAGAACCTGCTCGGCTCAGAGGGCGCGGGCTTCGCGATCGCCCAGCAGCGCCTCGGCCCCGGCCGCATCCACCACTGCATGCGCTGGATCGGCATCTGCGAGCGCGCCTTCTCCCTCATGTGCGCGCGCGCCGCGACCCGCGAGCTCGCGCCCGGCCGCGCCCTCGGCCACCGCCAGATCGTCCAGGAGTGGATCGCGGACAGCCGCGCCGAGATCCACGCCTCGCGGCTCATGGTGCTGCACGCCGCCGAGCGCATCGAGAGCCACGGCCTCTACGAGTCGCGCGAGGAGATCTCGATCATCAAGTACTACGTGGCGAACGTGCTGCAGCGGGTGCTCGACCGCGCCATCCAGACTCACGGCGCGCTCGGCATCACCGACCTGACACCGCTCGCCTACTGGTATCGCCACGAGCGCGGCGCGCGGATCTACGACGGCCCCGACGAGGTCCACAAGACCGTGGTGGCGCGGCGCGCGCTGCGTGCCCACGGCCTCGACGTGCGGTGACCTCGGATGCCAGCTCCGGGTCGAACCATGCTGGCGCCGGCTCGTAGGGGCGGGGCCTGCCCCCGCCCGCAGGCACGTTCTCTCGATCGATCTCGCGACGAATCCACGGTGAGGGTTCCATGAACGTCGACCAGCCCAAGAACGTCCGCCCCGGCGAGGAGCTCGACGCCGCCAGGCTCGAGAGCTACCTCCACCAGGCGCTGCCCGAGCTCACCGGCCCGCTCACGATCCAGCAGTTCCCGGGCGGCCACTCGAACCTCACCTACGCGCTCACGATCGGCGAGCGCGAGCTGGTGCTGCGCCGCCCGCCCTTCGGCCCCGAGATCAAGAGCGCCCACGACATGGGGCGCGAGTACCGCATCCTCTCGGGACTGATCCGCCAGTACCCGAAGGTGCCGCGCCCGCTGGTCTTCTGCGAGGACCGCGCGGTCATGGGTGCCCCCTTCTACGTGATGGAGCGGGCGCGCGGCGTGGTGCTGCGCAACAAGAACGCCGGCGACCTCGCGATCGACGCCGGCACCGCGCGGCGGATGTCGGAGGCGCTCGTCGACAACCTCGCCGCGATCCACGCCGTCGACCTCGAAGCCACGGGCCTCGCCGGCCTGGGGAAGCCCGCCGGGTACGTCGAGCGCCAGGTGAAGGGCTGGACCGAGCGGTACGCCAACGCCAAGACCGACGACATCCCCGAGATCGAGCGCGCAGCGACCTGGCTCGCCGCCAACCTGAAGAAGGAGTCGGGCGCGGCGCTGATCCACAACGACTACAAGTACGACAACGTCATGCTCGACCCGAACGATCTGACGAAGATCGTCGCGGTCCTCGACTGGGAGATGGCGACGATCGGCGATCCGTGGATGGACCTCGGCACGGCGCTCAGCTTGTGGGTCGACCGCGACGATCCCGAGGCGATGCAGATGGCGGCGTTCGGACCGACCCTCCTCGAGGGCGGCCTCGACCGCGTGGGCGTCGTGGAGCGCTACGAGAGGGCGAGTGGCCGGCCGGTCGACGACCCGGTCTTCTACTTCGTGTACGGGCTCTTCAAGATGGCGGTGGTGCTGCAGCAGATCTACAAGCGCTACGTCTCGGGCTTCTCCAAGGACGAGCGCTTCGGGATGATGATCTTCCTGGTGCGCATGCTCGCCCAAGCCGCCGACCGCGCCATCGAGCTGAAACGGATCGACCGGCTGGGGTGACTCCGCGGCCGCGAGGGACCGCGGCCCTCCACTCGGCGTTGCTCACTCGCCATACATCTCGGTGATGACCCGCCGCAGCGCGGCGGCCTCGCTGGAGCTGAGCGACCCGATCCTGTCGCCGACGCGCCGCTTGCTCACGGTCCGGGCTCCGTGGTCAGCGGGCAGACCGTCACCGTCTGGAGCCGCTGGTTCAAGACGTCCAGGCTGACGATCACCGCGGGGCGGGTCTTCGAGATCTCGGCGCCGGTCGTCGGGTCGAGCGCGGTCCAGCGGATCTCGTAGCGCTTCATCGCCGCTTGCGGGGCTTCTTCGGCGGATGGGGAGGCGCTCGCTCCGCCACCCGATCGGCAGGCCCGCCCCACGGCGAGGCGTCCAGTCCATCCGCGGAGGCGGCGTCCCAGGCGGTCCAGTCCTCGCTGCTCTCGGCCATCTCGCGCGCGGTGGCTTCCCAGGAGAGCCTCTCGACGACCGGCCCGGCGGGTCGGAGCACGACCCCCTCGCTTCGCTCCTCCATCAGCACGACGTCACCGATCCGGTAGCGCTTCAGCGAGGCCGCGGGCAGCCGCACGCCCCGCGAGTTGCCGATCCGAGCGGGTTTCAACCGCGTGATCGCCATGTCGGTCGCGAAGGATCGCGACCCTCCAGGCATTGGAGGGCTGCGGTCCTCGCAGCCACTGGCGCCCTGATCGGGGGGCCCGCCTCACTTCTCCACGTGTGGCGTGGGGGCGGTGGGGACGGGCATGTCGGGGACGAAGGACTGCATGAGGTCGAGCTGGCTCTCCTGGGTCTTTCGCCAGGTCTCGAACTTCGCGAGCTGGTCGGCGTCGAGGACGCCGGCGAGCTGCTCGGCGGTGGCGTCGAGCTGCTGGCGGCGCTTGTCGACCATCTTGGCCATGAGCGTCTTGGTCGAGGCCGAGCCATCGGCGGCGGCGTCCTTGGCCCACTCACCGGTCGCCTGGTCGGGCACGAAGCTGCCCATCATGCCGAAGCCGCCGCTGCGCATGATCGTCTCGGCCTGGGGGAGCTGCTCGTCGCGCAAGCCCACGTCGCGCGCGAAGAACGAGAACTGGCTGCGGAACGCGGTCTCCTTCTGCTCGGCGAGGTCCTTCTCCTTCGCCGCCTGGTAATCCTGGTAGCGCCCCTTGCCGAGGATGCGCTCGATCTCGGCCTCGGTGTTGGTGAACGTGTCGACCGAGTCCTTCGGGTCGGTCTTCTCGCCGCTCATCATCTTGCGCGCCATCTCCTGGCCGAGCTTGGTGCGCTCCTTCAGCACCTTCTCGAGGTCCTCGCGCTCGCGCGGCGTGAGCTTCACGGCCCGGTCCATCTGGTCGAGCTCCTGCTTCACCATCTGGCCCTGGATCTGCTCGAACAAGCCGCTCTCCATCACGCTCGCGAAGAGGCTCTTGCCACCGCCCTCGCCTGCGTTGGCCGCACCCGCGGCGGCACCGCCCGCGCCCGCCGAGGCGCCGGTCGCGCCGGGTGCCGCCGCCTGCGACGCGGCGCTCGCCTCGATCGCCGCCTGCAACCCGTCGATGCGCTTGCCGAGGTCGTCGAGCTCGCTCTTCATCTCGAGCTGGACCTTGCGCGAGCGGCCGAGCTCGTCGCGGAGCCGCGCGCGCTCACCTTCCTCCCACCAGATCGTTCCTGCTGCTCCCGCCGTCACCACCACCAGCAACGTCCACGCGATCCGGCTCGACATGCGCTCCCCCTGGCGATCGATCGAAGATCGCTCGCGAGTCTACGCCACCGGCGCGCGCACCCCGAGCCGGGGCGCGGCGCCCGCTCGCCTGCGTCGATTTCGTTGACGGCCTCAGGGGGTGTCCGTATCGTGGCGCGGCCTCCGCCACCGCCCGCGATCGCGGTCTGGACCACTCGTGCCGCCCGCCGTCGACACCCTCCGCCGCGCCTGGTTCCGGTTCGTCGACCGGGTCATCCCCACCGACCTCTTACACGCCGACCCCGAGTCGCTGCGCAAGGCGCGGCTGCTCGTGAGCTTCTGGGCGGCGATGCAGGTGTGGGTGCCGCCGTTCCTGCTGGTGTTGCCGCGGCTCGGCCTGACGTGGGTCGAGAAGCCGCTGCTGGTCGCGTTCGTGCTCGGGCTGGTCACGCCCACGCTGCTGCGCCGCACGCGCTCGGTGGTGATCGCCGGCAACTACTTCACGGCGTGCCTGTTCGGCTTCGTCACCTACTTCGCGCTGCGCTCCGGCGGGCTCTTCTCGCCGGCCCTGCTCTGGCAGCCGGTGGTGATCATGGCCGCGGTGACCCTGGTGGGCGTGCGGTCGGCGATCGCGTGGACGATCGTGTGCGTCACCGAGATCCTGCTGCTGCTCGCCTCCGCGAGCGACGTGGCGGTGGCACCGCCGGCGCTCACTCCGTCGGGCGCGCGCCTCTTCCTGGTGACCGGGCTCGCCAGCCTCGACGGGCTCGTGCTCTTCCTCTCCCAGGCCTACGAGTCCTACAAGAACGCGGCGCTGGTCGCGCTCCAGGAGGCGAAGAGCGAGACCGAGAACGCGCGCCTGCGCGCCGAGGAGGCGAGCCGGGCCAAGAGCGAGTTCCTCGCCAACATGAGCCACGAGATCCGGACACCGCTCAACGCGGTGCTGGGGATGACCAGCCTGCTCCTCGACACCCGCCTCGACGAGACCCAGCGCGACTACGTCGAGACCGCGCAGGCGAGCGGCGAGCACCTCCTCGGGCTGATCAACGACATCCTCGACTTCTCGAAGATCGAGTCAGGCCGCCTGGAGCTCGAGCGCGTGCCCTTCGACGTGCGCGAGACCGTCGAGGAGGCGCTCGACGTGGTGGCGTTCAACTCGAGAAGAAGGGCCTCGAGCTCGCTGCGCTGGTCGAGGACCACGTGCCGACCGCCGTCGAGGGCGACGCCGGCCGCGTGAAGCAGGTGCTCGTCAACTTGCTCGCCAACGCCGTCAAGTTCACCGAGCGCGGCGAGGTGACGCTGCACGTCGACGCGCGCCCCAGCGAGCGCGGCGGGGTGGTCGAGCTCACGTTCGCGGTCCACGACACCGGCATCGGCATCGCCGAGGAGCACCGCGCGCGGATCTTCGGGGTGTTCTCCCAGGTGGACGCGTCGAGCACGCGCCGCTTCGGCGGCTCGGGGCTCGGCCTCGCGATCTCCAAGCGCCTCGCCGAGATGATGGGCGGCAAGGTGTGGTTCGACAGCACGCCGGGCAGAGGCTCGATGTTCGCGTTCAGCGTGCTCGCTCCCAAGGTGGAGGGCGCCACCGACCGGATCGAACGCCGCGACGCGGGGCCGCTGGTGGGGCGGCGCGTGCTCATCGTCGACGACAACGACACCAACCGCCGCATCCTGAGCGCCTTCACCAGCGCGATGGGGATGGTGCCGCGCGACACCGGCTCGCCGCGCGAGGCCCTCGAGTGGGTCCGCTCGGGAGCTCAGGTCTTCGACGTCGCGATCCTCGACTTCCAGATGCCCGAGATGGACGGCGCCGAGCTCGCCGAGCGCCTCCGCACGCTGCCCGGCCGCGGGCACTTTCCGATCGTGCTCGCGACCTCCTCACTGGGACGAACGGCGCGCGAGAGCGCGATCGCGGCGCCCGGCTTCACCGCGTACCTGGTGAAGCCCGTGAAGCGGGTCCAGCTCCAGACGCTGCTGGTGCGGGTGCTGAGTGAGACGCCCGCCGCGGCCCAGCCCACACCGGCGCCGATCGTCGAGCCGGCTCCGATCGCTCCCGTGGACGAGACGGACGAGGCGCCGGCGGTCGTGGCCACGCCCGAGCCGGCTCCGCCCCCGCGCGTGCTGCTGGTCGAGGACAACAAGATGAACCAGAAGGTCGCACTCGCGATGCTGTCGCGGCTCGGCATCGAGGCCGACCTCGCGGCCGATGGACGTGAGGCGATCCAGGCGATCGCGACCAAGCCCTACGACCTGGTGCTGATGGACGTGCAGATGCCGGTCATGGACGGCCTCACCGCCGCGCGCGTGATCTGCCACCGCTGGAAACCCGAGGAACGGCCGCGGCTCATCGCCATGACCGCCAACGCGATGTCGGGCGACGAGCAGCGCTGCCGAGACGCCGGCATGGACGACTACGTGTCGAAGCCCGTACGGATCGACGAGCTGGCCGCGGCGCTGAAGCGCAACGCCAGCCGCGCGTGAGCGCGCGGCGCCCGCGGTCGTGAAGGATCGCGACCCTCCAGGCCGATCGCCGTCCCCGGGTGGGAGGGCTGCGGTCCCTCGCAGCCGTGCCCGAGCGACGCGCTCACGCGCGCTCGAGGTCGATCCGCCCGAGCTCCTCGTCGACCCGCACCAGCTTCACGTCGAGCGGCACGCCGAGCGGCAGCCCCCCTGGCGGCAGTCCCTCGCTCGCGATCGTACCCGTCACGCCCATCCCCTCGAGCTGCACCACCACGCCGAACGACTTGGTGGCGACCACGTTGCCGCGGAAGCGCTCGCCGATGCGCGGCGCGAGCCAGCGCGCGGCCACCATCTGCAGCCGCTCGATCTCCGCGCGCCGCGCCGCGTAGGCCGCGCGATTGATCTCCACCGCGAGCGCCTCGAGCGCGGGGTCCGCGGTGGTCGCGCCGCGGGTGCCGGCGAGGAAGCGCTTCACGGCGCGGTGCACCACCAGGTCCGCGTAGCGCCGGATCGGCGAGGTGAAGTGGAGGTAGCGCGCCGCCGCGAGCCCGAAGTGCGGCCGCGGCTCGGCGCTGTAACGTGCCGGGCCGAGCACGCCGAGCATCGCGGTACGCATCGCAGGCTCGACGCTGGTGCCGCGGAACTGCGCCTCGAACGCGGCGAGACCGCGCGGCGTGAGCGTGGCCCCGAACCCCGGCTCGAAGCCCGAGTTGCGCGCCAGCTCGGAGAGCGTCGCGAGACGCTCGCGGTCCGGCTGATCGTGGACACGGTGCAGCGCCGGCAGCCCGCGGTCGATGAGCCACGACGCCACCGCCTCGTTGGTCGCGACCATGAGCCGCTCGACGAGCCGGTGCGCGCTGGTCTCGGCGCGCGCCACGATCCCGGTCGGCTCGCGGGTGTCGGCGTCGAGCCTGACCGACGCCTCCTCGCGGAAGAGCGCGGTGGTGCCGCCGCGCGCCGCGCGCACCACCGAGAGCCGCGCGGCCGCGGTGCGCAGCCAGCGCAGGCACGACAGCACCTCGGGCGCGATCCCGTCGGCGCGGCCCTCGTCCAGGTAGGCGGCCACCTGGTCGTAGGTGAGGCGCGCGTGAGAGCGGATGACCGTCTCGGCGACGTCCACCGACACGACCTCGCCCTCGGGCGCGATGCGCAGCTCGACGGTGAGCGCGAGGCGGTCCTTTCCGGGCACCAGGCTCGCGGCCGCTTCGCTGAGCTCGGGCGGCAACATCGGGATCACGCGCCCCACCAGGTAGACGCTCGTACCGCGGCGGCGCGCCTCGAGGTCGAGGTCGCTGCCCTCCGGCACCGCGGCGTCCACGTCCGCGATCGACACCAGCACGCGCACGGCGCCGTCGTCCTGCGCCGGCAACACGGCCAGCGCGTCGTCGATGTCGCGGGTCTCGACCGAGTCGATGGTGACGGTGGGCACGTCGCGCAGGTCGCGCCGCCGCGCCACGCCCGCGATGCGCCGCGCGCGCTTCGCCTGCGTCACGCACTCGGCCGGGAACTCGCCGCGGATGCCGTGCCGCACCAGCACCCGCTCGATGCTCGCCTCGGTGGGCGCCACCGCGCGCTCGAAGCGCGCCCGGTCGCCGTCGATCCGCGCCACCACCGCCGTCCCGTCGGCGGTGCCGGGCGGGAGGTCCTCGAGCAGCCAGTCGGTGTTCGCGACCACCCGGTCGACGCGCAGGAACGTCCGGACTCCACGACGCGTCACCGAGCCGAATAGCGCCGTGCGCGAGCGCTCGAGGAGTCGCAACCCCTGCGCGGTGAACCGCCCCGGCTGGGTCTCGACGACCCGCGCCTCGATACGGTCCCCCTCGAGCAGCTTGTTGAGGTCGGGCGGTGTCACGAACGCCGACTCACCGTCGCGGTCCTCGATGTTGAGGAAGCCGAAACCGCGTGGATGGACCGAGATGCGTCCGGTGACGGCGGTGACGTGGGTGGGAGCGGCGGGGTCGTTCGAGACGGGCTTCGGGGCGCGCGAATTCGATGGCATGGCGCGAAGGATATCAGCGCCCGGCGGGCGGCACCGCCGGGTCTTCTCCCGCCCGGTCCCGAGACGCGGTGGCACGGATGGCGCTGATCTCGGCCTCGGTGGCGTCACGCCAGATGCCGAGCTTGCGCCGTCGCTCGATCGCCTGCGGGCGCAGCCTGAGCGAGGTCACCAGTTTTCCTTCCAGGTTGAACACGTGGGCGCGGCCGCGCTCGCCGAGCGCCACCATCGTGCCGTGACGCGTATCGACGAGGATCGCCTCGTCGGCGGCGTGGGCGAGATCGGTGGCCGCCATGCGCGTCGGCCGCGTGCCCTCCTCGTGGCGGGCCTCGGCGTGCGACGTGCGCCGCCCCTTGGCGCGCTCGCCCTGCTCGAGACGCTTGGCGATCCCCTTGAGCAGCCCCTCGAGACGCGCCTCGAGGGGCTCGCCACTTCGCGCGCGCTTCTTCGGCGAGCGCTCGATCTGCTCGAGGATGGTCTGCGCCCAGCGCGCGGTCGGCGACCACGGCACCGGATCGGTGCGGCTGTGGAGCGCGCCGAGTGACTCCCCTTGAGGCCCGACGCCCACGACGTTGAGTGCGAACCGGCGCCGCGTGCCGCGGACCTGCGTCGACACCACCTGGAACGTGATCGCGAGCGGCGCCGGTGGCCCGACGCGCTCCGGTGTCCGGTAGAAGCCGACCGCCACCTCGCCGTGCAAGCGGAAGCCGGTCTCGGCGTCGCGGAACTCCTTCAGCAGCTCCGGTTGAGCTCGCGCCCGCCGAGTGCCAGCGCCACCAGCTCGCGGCGCTCGCCGTAGATGCGATCGATCCGGGGATCCTTGCGCTCGAGGAGGAGCTGCCCGAAGTCGCCGAAGCGCGGCTGGCCGGTGGGTCCGTAGCCCAGGAACACGTCGCGGCTCCGCGGGGGCAACGAGTGCTCGCAGTCCGCGGCGGCGCAGCGCAGGCAGAAAGCATGGCCCGGTCGGGTCACGGTCTTCGAGGCGACCAGACCGCGGATGCCCGCGTCGAGCGCGCGCGACAGCTCGTCGGCGACCTCGGCGCGCGCGTCGGCGTCGTGTCCGAGCGGCAGCGAGAGCCTGAGGTCGACCCGCTGCCGCCGGCCGCGCGCCAGGTGTCCGGCGGGGTGGCGATCGACCCGGTCGAGGAGCTCGTCGACGAGCAGGGCGAGCGCCTCGCCTACTCGATCCGGCCGCGCTGGATTGGTTCCCACGACGAGCTCCGCGCCCTCCACCCGGGGCGGTCCGAGTGTAGCCGCCCCGCCGTGCGTCGACGCCCGACGACGAGCCCGGCACCCCTTCTAACTTGATTAGAATAAGTGTTTTTTTGTACCGTCGAGCTCGAAACCTGGTCCGCATCGCGAGCCCCCCTTCGCCGCCCTGAGGCCCGTGCGATGAGAGTCCAGCTCTTCAAGACCCTGCCGGCCAGCGCCGGGCCTGACATCGGCCTCGGCTACCTGGCGACGGCCTTGCGCCGTGCCGGCCACCTGGTTCGGATCGACGACGTCGACTACGACGAGTCCCGGGGCGTGCATCGAAGCGTCGCCGAGCGCGTGTCGGACTTCGAGGCCGACTGGGTCGGCGCGAAGGTCTTCGACCACTCGGTCGGTCGCACTCGCTCGTACCTGGCCGAGGCCCGCCGCGCGCGCCGCGACGTCCGCACCTGTGTCGGCGGGCCTCACGTCTCGGGCTTCCGGGAGCGGGTCCTGCAGAGCATTCCCGAGGCCGAGTTCGCGATCGCGGGAGAGGCGGAGCGCGCGCTGCCGCGGCTGATCGAGGCGGTGGCGGCGGGTGGCGACCTCGGCGGGGTCCCCGGGCTCGTCCGCGAGATCGGCGAGCGCGTGAGCGTCACCCCGCAGGACTTTCCACCCGATCTCGACGCGCTCGGGATGCCGGCGTGGGACCTGCTGGACCCGCGCGGGCACATCGAGCATTACCGGCGCGAGCCGTGGCTCGATCGGCCCATCCCGTACGTGCCGATCGTCACGACCCGCGGTTGTCCGTTCCCCCTGTACGTTCTGCGCCGCGCCGGTCACCACCGGCAAGAGCTGCGCCACCACAGCGTCGGCTTCGTGGTCGACGAGATCGAGCTCCTGCGCGACCAGTACGGCGTTCACTTCTTCTCGATCGCCGACGACGCGTTCACCAACGACCCCGAGCACGTCGAGGCGTTCTGCGAGGAGCTGATCCGGCGCAAGGTCCGCTCGCGCTGGGACGCGGTGTCGAACGGCATCCGCGCCGACACGGTGACGCCGAAGCTGGCGCGCCTCCTCGGCGCCGCGGGCTGCGAGAAGGTGGGCTTCGGCATCGAGACCGGCTCGCCGCGCATCGTGCGGGCGATGCGCAAGTCCTTCACCCACGTGCAGGTGGCGAACGCCATCGCCACGTTCCGCACCCACAGCGAGGTCAAGCCCGGGGGGGCGCCCCGGCCCGGGGCCCCGCCCGCCCGCCCCCCCCGGCCCCCGGCCCCCCCGGGGCCCCCCCCCCCCGGCCCCCGCCCCCCGCCCCCCCCCGCCCCCCCCCCCCGCCGGCCCGCCCCCCCCCCCCCCCCCCGCCCCGGCCCCCCGGCCGGCCCCCCCCCCCCCCCCCCCCCCCCCCCCCCCCCCCGCCGCCCCCCCCGGCGCCCCCCCCCCCCCCCCCCGGCCCCGGGCCCCCCCCCCGGCCCCCCCGGCCCGCCCCCCGCCCCCCCCCCCCCCCCCCCGCCGCCCCCCCCCCGGCCCCCCCCCCCCCCCCCGCCCCGCCCCCCCGCCCCCCCCCCCCCCCCCCCCCCCCCCCCCCCTCGAGGGCTACTTCATCGTCGGCTACCCGGACGAGACCTACCGCGACGCGCTCGCGACCCTCGGTTACCTGCGCCGGATCGACCTCGACACGGCCTGGATGTTCGTTCGCAGCCCCACCAGTAGGGACGCAGGTCGCGGAGATGCTCCGCGACGAGCGCGCCGACCAGATCCGCTGGGGCGAGTTCGCCAACGACCGCATCCTCTACGGCACGCGCCACATGCCGCTGTGGGCCGTGAAGCTCTACTACGTGCTCGCCTGGCTCACGTTCTACCTGCGGCCCACCCGCTTCGCGCGGCTCCTGCGCGAGCTCGGCTGGCCAGTCGTGCTGCGCGGCATCGCGCGCTTCCGCATGGTGCTCTTCCCCGCCGCGCGCCCGGCCGGTCCCGGCGGCTACCGAAGCGACTCCGTCGACCCGGCCCGCTCGGCCCTCGTCGTCGGGGCGCCACTCGCCGGCTGAGCCGGCCGAGCTACCCCGCGCCCACCCGCGCGAGCGCCACCTCCGGCGCACCGTTGCGGCCTCGACGGGCCCCATGCAAGCATCGGCGCCCCACGCCCCTCCCGAGGCAGCCGCCATGCAACGCGATTCGGCTCGTCGTCCCGCTCCGCTCCATGCCCTGCTGGCGCTGCACCTCGGCGCGAGCGTCCTCGCCGCCGGGTGCGGCGGCGACGGTGGCGGCGGCGCCGAGGGCCCGTCGGTCGACGACTACGCCGTCGTCCGGATCGAGCCCCGGAGCGGACCTCGAGTTCCGGGTCCAGGACGCGTTCATCCGCGCCCAGCCCGGCACCGTGATCGAGCTGCCCGAGGGCCACTTCGACATCTCGAGCCAGCTCGTCGTCGACCAGTCGCACATCGTGGTGCGCGGCCAGGGCATGGACCGGACGGTGCTCGACTTCGCCACGCAGGAGTCAGGCGCGGAGGGCATCCTCGCGCGCGGCGACGCGTTCCAGATCGAGGACCTCGCGGTGGTGAACGCACCCGGCGACTGCCTCAAGATCGACGACGTCGACGGCGTCACGGGGCGGCGCGTGAAAGCGGGCTGGCCCAAGGCGCAGACCGGCAACGGCTCGTACGCGATCTACCCGGTGGGCTCGACCAACGTGCTGATCGAGGACAGCTACGCGAGCGGCGCCTCGGACACCGGCATCTACGTCGGCCAGTCCAAGAACATCGTGGTGCGCCGCAACTTCGCCGAGCTGAACGTGGCCGGCATCGAGATCGAGAGCTCGAACGACGCCGACGTCTACTCGAACGAGACCACCAACAACTCGGGCGGCATCCTGGTCTTCGACCTGCCCGGGCTCACCATCAGCGGCGCCCGCGCGCGCGTGTTCGACAACCTCGTGCACGGCAACAACCTCGCGAACTTCGCGCCCGCCGGGAACATCGTCGCGCTGGTGCCGAGCGGCACCGGCCTGATGGTGATGGCGAACGACGAGGTCGAGGCGTTCGGCAACGAGATCGTCGACAACTACACCACCGACGTGGTGGTCGCGAGCTACAACGTCACCGGGCTGCCGTTCGACGATCCCGAGTTCGACCCCCACCCGCCGCGCACCTACATCCACGACAACGTCACCGAGCGCTGCACCGATTTCTTCTTCGACGGTGGCCCGCTCGGGATCTTCGCGAGCCTGCTCTTCCTGTTCACGCCCGAGCGCGTGATCCCCGACCTGGTCTACGACGGCATCGCCGAGAACGCCCTCGGCCTGCACCCGCTTCCGCCCGAGCAAGCCAACTGCTTCCAGGAGAACTTCCGCCGCGACGGCAGCACGGCGACGTTCGGCAACCTCAACCTGCGGCCGAGGGCGGGCGTACCGCTGCCGGCCGGACCGATCGGCACCGACCCGGCGCCGTTCGACTGCGCGCACCCGGCGGTGGCGCCGGCCGCGCTCGCATCCCTCGCGCCGATCCCGGAAGGGACGAGCGGCCCGACCGACGCCGAGATCGCGGCGGCGTGCACGCCGTCCGGCGACGGCGCCAACTTCGGCGCCGTCGAGTTCGACTGCCCGACGCTCGAGGGCTACCACCTGTTCGCCGATCCGCGCGATCCGGCGTCGCAGCCCAACGGGGGCGTGCCCTACGACCTCACCACCCCGCTTTTCTCCGACTACGCAGCGAAGAGCCGGGTCGTGTTCTTGCCGCCTGGCACCCACGCGACCTACGCGAGCGACGGCGCGTTCGCGTTTCCGGTCGGCACCATCATCGCCAAGACCTTCAGCTTCCCGTCCGATCCCGACGCCAACCCGGGCGGCGATCTGATCCACGTCGAGACCCGCGTCCTGCTCCACCGCGGGAGCGGGTGGGTGGGCCGGGCCTACCTCTGGGAAACCAGCCCGGGGGTAGCGAACCTGGCACTCGGCGGTGGCTCGCTCACGGTGCCGTTGCCGCAGGAAGAGTCTGGCGTACCGCGCACCACGACCTACCGCATCCCGAACGCCCTGCAGTGCAACACCTGCCACTCGGGCGGCAGCACAGCCGATCCGATCGGCCCGAAGGCGCGCCTCCTCAACCGGGACTACGACTACGCCGATGGCGCCACCGAGAACCAGCTCGTGCACTGGACCCGGCTCGGAATCCTGAGCGGCGCACCGAGCGACCCCGCCCAGGCGCCACGGCTGCCGGTGTGGAACGATCCGAGCGACGGCTCGCTCGAGGAGCGCGCTCGCGCCTACCTCGAGTCGAACTGCGCCCACTGCCACAGCGAGACCGGCTACGCGCGGTTCTCGGGCCTCTACCTCTCGAGCCACGACCCGCTCGGCACCTCGTACGGCATCTGCAAGACGCCGGTCGCGGCCGGGCGCGGCGCGGGCACGTTCCAGTACGACATCGTCCCTGGTCGTCCCGAGGAGTCGATCCTGACCTTCCGCATGGACTCGAACGATCCCGGCATCAAGATGCCCGAGCTCGCGCGCAGCGTGGTGCACGAGCAGGGTCTCGCGGTCGTGACCGACTGGATCCGCAGCCTGGAAGGCGAGTGCCAGTGAGCCGCCGCGGCGGGTCCCCCGCGGAATCACCCCTCGAAGCGCGCGCGTAGCTCGGGGGGCAGCATCGGACACACGTCGGGTGGCTCGGCGAAGAGGCGCTTGCGGACGCGCGCGACGAGGTCGTAAGCGCCGTCGCGCAGCGGGCGAGGCACCCGGCGCAGCGCGCCCGCGAGCACGCGCCAGCCGCCGCCGAGCTCGACCAGGAGCGCGATCACGCCCGCCGAGCGGCTGAGCAGCGCGCCGTCGCCGGTGAGCACGACGACGCTGTCGGGCAGCCCGGCGCGCGTCGCTGCGGGGACCAGCCGGGCGAAGGTCTCGCCCTCGAGCGGCGCGAAGCGAAAGCGGCCGCCGTCGGGATCACGCGCGAGCAGGAACTTCACCGCGCCGTGGCAGAGGGCACAGTGGCCGTCGTAGAAGACCCTGAGCATCTCGTCGCGCAGCGTAGCGCGAGAGGGGAACGATGAGCTCGCACAGCGGTGATGCCTACCAGCGGTTCCTCGCCAGCATGGTGCTGGACTTCGATCGTTGGCACGACGGGATCGGCTACGACCTGGCCGCGCTCGACGAGCTCGACGCGAGCGAGCGCACCATGGTCGAGACCACGCTGCTGGCGCGAAGCTGCGCCGACTGGCGCGACGCCGAGGCGCTCGCCGCGCTGGGCACGCCCCGGGCGATGGCGGCGCTGCGCGAGTGCGCCCGTACCCGCCGGGACGAGGTCGCGCTGCGGGCGGCCCGGCTGCTCGGCGAGGGCGGCGAGGACGTGCTCGACGAGGACACGCTGATCGAACACGTGCGCGCCGCCGACGTCGGCACGCTCGACGAGCTCTTCGACGAGATCGAGCGTACGCCCACCGCGCGCGTGAAGCGAGCGCTCCTCGATCTCGCACGCAGCGGGCCCGACGTCGTGCGCTGCCACGCCGCGGCCGAGCTCTGGTTTCTCGTCGGCCGGGCGAGCGAGCGCTTCGACTGGGACCAGCGGCCGTTCTTCCTGCGCTTCGAGGAGCCCGAGGACCCGATCGCGACGCCGCGTGGCGCGAGCTCGCGGGCGCGGCGGGGATCACCATCGAGGATCCGTGACCGCGCTCGCCGAAACGCCACGGCGTCGCGCCGACGGTCTCGCCCGTCTCGGCGCGGCCCGCCGGAGGCGTGCCCTCCGAACGGCAGCGTCCCCTCGGAGAGACGGCCTCCTGGCCGTCCACAGGCGGGGCCTCCGGACCAGACGCCGGTAACGACGAAGCGAGCAAGCCGGCGGCCGCGGCGCGCCCCCCCCGGGGCGGCCCCCCCCGGCGTAGCGACGGGCCTCTCCGCGCGGCTCGCGATCGCGAGCGCCTCCGCGAGACCTGGGTTGCTGCCGTCGAGGCGCCACAGGTAGCGATCGAGGACGTAGTGCGTCGCTTGCGGCAGCGCGAGCAGCGGCACGATCAGCGCGTGCCACGCGCTCAGGTCCACGTCCGGAAACGCGAAGAGCGCCGCGTGATCGCGCCACACCGCGCCGTCCCACAGCCACTCCTCCGCGAGCGCGAGCGCCGCCAGGGCCGCGACGAACGCCGCGAAACGCCCCGGCGCGAACGTCCACGCGAGCGCACGCCCGAGCGCGCTCGCCTCCGCGACCTCACCCGTGGCGGCCCGCGACGCCCACCGCACGCGGCCGTAGCGGTTCGAGAACGCCATGTACGGGATGCCGTGGACGAGCACGTTGGCGGCGGTGAACGCGAAGTCGCTCTGCCAGTGGACGATCCCCGCCCACCACGTGGCCGCCGTCGCGCCCACGAGCAGGATCTTGCCCGTGTACCACCCTTCGCCGCGGCGCCGGCGCTCGATCTGCCGCACCGCGAACACCACCAGGGTCGCCACCCACGCCCCGCGCGCCACCGCCGCGCACACCTCGGGCAGCCCGGCGGCGAAGTCGCCCTCGATCAGCCACGCGAACGGCCGCGGCAGCCGCGTGTGCCACGAGATCAGCGGGTAGCCAGTCGCCACCCAGATCGCCGCTTCGTCGATCACGCGATCGAGGCGCGAGCGGTCGGACGCGCGGTGGCGGTAGAGCCGGAGCCAGCCGAGCTGCTGCTTCACGAAGTGGAACACCGCGTAGTAGGCGAGCGTGCGCCAGAACGCCATCGGCGAGAGCGAATACAAGAACACGCCGAGCACCCACAGCCCGATCGGCACGGCGAGATAGAGCCCCAGGCGGCGTCGTAGCTCGGCGCCGTCGAGGTAGACCCGGAGGGTGGTGCCGTGGACGTGGGCGACGTCGACACCTACCACCAGCGCGAGCCATGCCCAGGTCGGCGTCGAGCCATCCACCTCGGCGAGCCGGCTCGCGAGCGACCCCAGCACCAGCGCCAGCACCGCCGGCCCGACGAGGAACGCACCGTCGAACGTGGGATCGACGAGCCAGGCACTCGGCGCCGGCCGCGCCGGGCGATCGGCCAGGCTCACGCGAGGCTCTCGGTGCGCACGCCGAGCGCCGCGAGCACTTCCTCCGCCACGCGCACGCCGTGGTGGTTCGCCTCCTCGAAGAGCGGCAGCGCGGAGAGATCGGTGTGGGCGAAGTGGATCGCGCCACGGGGCGCGGCGGCGCGAGCCCGCGCGGCGGAGAACACGAAGCCGGGGCGCGGCCGCACCATCGCGTGCCCCCACCTCCACACGTCGATCCGGCTCACGCGCTGGCGCAGATCGGGGTGCGCCCGGCGCAGGTCGGCGAGGATCGCTTCGCTCGCGGACTCGAAGGTGGTCTCGAGCAGGCGCTTCCGCGCCGCCACCGCGTCGGCGTCGACGAGCGGCAGGTAATAGGTCCACACCGTCGATCCGAACCGTGGCGGAGTGCGGCGCACGCAGGCGCCGCCCCAGGAGTCGCTCGCGGTCGCGCCCGCGGCGAGGCCGACGGGATCGCCGGTGAGCGGCCCGAGCACGCTCGCCGAGCACTTCCCCTCGTCCATCTGGTGGGTCGCGACCACGTAGCCGAGCCCAGCGCTCTGGTAGAGGACGTTGTCCCACGCTGGCGGGAAGCCGCGCTCCACGGGCCGTCCGCGGAGCGTGAGGTTCGCGACCAGCCACGGGCTCACGTGGAACTCGCGGGCGTCCGCGATCAGCTCCTCGTCGCCGACGAGGCGCGCGGCGAAAGGCCGCGGCAACGCGACGATCACGTGGTCCGCCAACAGCACCTCGGCGCGCTCGGTGGCGGGCGCGTACGTCCACACCTCGACGGTACCGCGGATCGCGGCGCCATCGGCGGCCGCCCTCATCCGGAGCGGCCGGATGCGAGTCGCCGCCACGCCCGCACGGAGCTTCGCGCCTCCGGCCGCGGCGCGCCGCGCGAGGTGGGTCACCAGCCGCCCGTTCCCCTCCGGCCAGGTGAGGAACGGCTGCGTGTCACCCGTCTCCCAGCGACGCGAAGTAGTGGAGTCCGGCCCAGGCGCTCGTGGTCTCGAGGGTGGCTCCGGAGTCGTCGCGGGTGCCGTATTCGACGAACCAGCGCAGCCGCCTGGAGTGAAAACCGTGCTGGTCCATCCACTCGGCCATCGAGATCCGATCGAGCGCCGTGACGTCCGCGTCGTCCGAGCCGTGCGCCATGGGCACCGCGAAGGCCCGCCGGCCACGCGCGTCGCGAAGGCTCGCCCAGCGCGCCACCTCGGCCTCGAAGCGGTCGCGCTCGGCGAGCTCCTCGGGCCGCGCTCCCGGCCACGGGTAGAGCCCCTCGTACCAGCGATCGGCGACGAACACCCGCTCCTCGGGCGCGCGGCAGAGCTGCGCCTCGTCGGGGACGAAGGCGCCGGTCGCGGGATGGCGCTCGCCGGCGCCGGCCTCGACGAGGAGCTCGATCATCCCCGTCGCGTGGGCGAGGGGGACCGGGATGTAGTGGGCACCCCACGGGTAGGCGCTGACCTCGTTCTCGCCAGCGCGCGCCGTGCCGCCGAGGACCTCGTCGAGCTCGATGAGCTCGAAGTCGTGGAAGCCCGCGCGCGCGAGCCGCCACGCCGCCGAGAGGCCCGCGATGCCACCCCCCACGATCACGACCGGCACGCGGCGCTGCGACCGGGGCTCGGGCAAGAAGCCGTCCCGCAGCCGGTGACCGAGGTCGACCGGGCCGCCCACGATCGCGCCCTCGATGGGCCGCGGCGGCTTCTCGGAGCACGCCGCGAGCGCCGCCGGCACCCCGATCAGCGCCGCGAGCGCCTCGCGCCGCGAGATCCGCGCCCCGAACGGCTCACGCTTCATGGGTCAGACGCTCGTGAGCAAGACCCGATGTCCGGAGGCATGCGGGCGAGCTGACGCTCGCCCCTACACGACCGACGTTCGATCCATCGATCGGCTCACTCGTGGCAGCGTAGGGGCGACCGTGAGGTCTCCCGCAGTTGCTGTGACGATTCAAACGACTATTCCCAGCGGCGCCACTCGTCGTCGTAGTACTGGACGAGGGCCTGGTTGTCGAGGCGGTTCACCTCGCCGTCGAGCGGCCCGAGGTCGGGTCCGAACACGAACAACGTCGGCAGCAGCGCAGCGTCGAGGAACTCGAGGCCGGCGAGCGTCTGGGTGGGTGGGTCGAACGCGGCCAGCCGCGCCAGCACGAAGCCCCATTCGCCGAACGACGGCACCGCCACGTGGTAGGGGCGCACGGCGAACCCCGCGGCGGCGAGGGTGCGCGCGATGCACCAGAACGAGCGCCGCGCGAAGAGCGGCGAGGTCGACTGCACCGACACCGCGCCGCCCTCGGCGACGTGCGCCTTGAGCAGCCGGTAGAACCGCGTGGTGTAGAGCTTGCCGAGCGAGAAGTTGTTGGGATCCGGGAAATCGACGATCACCACGTCGTAGCGCTGCGAGCTGGGGATCTCGGCGAGCCAGGTCATGGCGTCGGCGTTGACCACGTCGACCCGTGGGTCGGCGAGGGCGTCGCGATTGAGCGCCGCCACCAGCGGCAGCTTCGCGACGGTGTCCGTCATGGCCGGGTCGAGGTCGACGAGGGTCACGCGCTCCACGTCCGGGTGCTTCAGGATCTCGCGCACCGCGAGCCCGTCGCCCCCACCGAGCACCAGCACCTGGGCGCGCCGCGCCGCCACCGCGAACGCCGGGTGCACCAGCCCCTCGTGGTAGCGGTATTCGTCGAGGCTGGAGAACTGCAGGTTGCCGTCGAGGAAGAGCGCGAAGGTGTCGTGGCTGCGGGTCAGCACGATGCGCTGATAGGGCGTCTGCTTCGACCACACGATCGGGTCCGCGTAGTGCTCCTCCTCGGCGAGGCTGGTGAGCCGATCGGCGCCGACGAACGCCACCATCAGCGCCACCAGCACCGCGACGCACTGCGCGCGCAGCCAGGCCACACCGCGGATCTCGCTCGCCAGCAGCCAGGTGGTCCAGAGCGCCGTGAGCGCGTTGAGGGCACCGAACACGAGCGAGGTGCGGATCAGCCCGAGGTGCGGCACGAACACGATCGGGAACAGCAGCGACGCCACCAGGGCTCCCAGATAGTCGAACGCGAGCACCCGCGCGACCACCTCCTTGAAGGAGAGCTTGTCGCGCAGGATCCGCAGCAGCAGCGGGACCTCGAGCCCGACCAGGACGCCGATCACCACCACCAGCGAGTAGAGCAGCAGCCGGAACGCGTCGAAACGACCGAACGCGAAGTAGAGGAGCGGCGCCGAGAACCCGCCCACCAGGGCCACCGCCAGCTCGACGTCGACGAAGCGCCGCGCCAGCGAGCGATCGAAGAACCGCGACAGCCAGGCGCCGATCCCCATCGCGGAGAGGTAGGTGCCGATGACGGTCGAGAACTGGGTGACCGAGTCGCCGAGCAGGTAGGACGCGATGGTGCTCGCGAGGAGCTCGTAGATGAGCCCGCAGACCGCGATGACGACGACGGTGACAAAGATCAGGGGGACCTGACCGCGGGGGGGAACCGGGCTCTCCGTCTGCGGCGGGGAGTCGATGTTCGGCTCAGTCATGGTCTACGAGCGCCCGGACGATCGGCCGGTGCCAGCGGCACCTGGCTTCCACGGGGGGCTGTTCCAGCCCCCCGCCCCGCCAAGAGCGCGGTCTCGGCGGGGCCCCACCCCCGAGGCGGCTCGGCTTCGCTCGCTGGCGCGCCGCTGGCGCGCGCCCCTTGGGGAAGCTCGTCTTCCACGGGACGGGACCGATTCGACAGCGAGGCGGAAAGGACTACCCGTGCATGGCCGAGGCGATGATGAGCGCGAGCCCGAGCATCACCGAGCCCACCAGGACACCCACCGCGGTGTTCTGGTCCTCGGCGAGCTCCTTGTTCAGATCGAAGGGCATCACCAGCTCGATCACCTTGTAGGCGATCATGAAGATCGCGATCCCGACCGCCGAGTAGATCAGGCTGAGGACCAGGTACTTCCATTGGACATCCATCACTTCCCTCCTCGGAAGCCGCCGCTTCGATAGTAGTGGTAGCTGCGATACCCGCCCGGCGCGGGACCGCACGGAGGCCGGCGCAATGGCATGCGTTGCCTGCGGGATCAGGTTCACGCCCCGCCACTCGGTGTAAGCGAACCCCGAGAGCAACGCGGCGCACAACACGGAGTAGCGGATCATTCGTCGTCTCCGCCGGAGCTGGTCATGGGGTGATCACTCTCCGCCCAGCGCCGCACCTCGAAGTGCTTCGAGCGCAGCCACAGGATCGCCGGGTAGACGAGGATGCCGAGGAACGTGATCACCGCGGGCGGCATCAGGAACACCCCGCGCGTCACGGTCACGTAGGCCGAGGCCGGCAGCGACCCGTTGCCCTCCCTGCCCGAAACCGGTTCCACGCGCAGGACATAGCGGCCTGGCTTGACGGCGCTCACGATCGCCTTCGCCTGGTTCTTGCCCTCGCTCCACGACTCGCCGCCGTCGCTGCCGTAGTAGTAGGAGAGCTCGAGACCGACCGCATCGACCTCGCCGCTCGCCTCCTCGATCAGGGCCACGTCGAGCCCCGCCCACGCGTTCGACACGTCCGCGCGCCCGGCGATCTCCACCGCGGCGGGCGGCCCGGTCATCTCGAACGGCTCGGAGAGCGTCACGCTGCCGGGCGGCGAGAGCGGCACCTCGAGGGTGAGGACGGTCTTCCGAGCGTGGTGCTGGTCGGCGGCGAGCGCGATCACGAAGAAGAGCAGCAGCGCCACCGCCGCGACGCCGAGCGTGGCCCACGACTGGGTCTTGAACGGGTTCGGCTGGGCGGGGGCGACACCGCGCGGCGCGGGCGGCTTGCCTTCGAGCTTGAACGCCTTCCACACGTCCTCGCCGCTCAGGTACTCGCCGAGCGACCAGTTCTGCTCCTTGCCAGTGCGCTCGCACGAGAGCAGGTAGGGGGGCGACACGTAGTCGTCCATGTCCACCTGCTTCTTGGTCTCGAGCCGCCAGTAGAACTCGCCCTGGATCTCCACGTAGCGGGCGCGCGAGGTCTGGAAGTGCTTGAACGGCCGCTTGTCGCAGGTGGCGATGACGCTCGGCACGACCCGCGAGATGCGCCCGCCGGGGACCTCGTTCAGGTAGAGGTAGTGGCCGTCGGACTCGGAGAGCCAGCGATAGCCCTTGGGCCCGTGGAGCAGGTATTCGCGCCAGGTGTAGTCCTGACCGTCCACGGTGACCGCGCGCTTCAGGTAGCCGATGACCTCGAGGGCATCGCCCTGGATCATGCCGCGCGCGCCGAGCGGGATGCCGGGCTTGGGGCGCTTGGCGGCCTCCGCCATCAGCTTGAGAGCACCGCCGCTCAGGTCGAGGACGCCGTGACAGCTCCCGCAGGTGAGGACCTTGGTGTCCTCGAGGACCGGCTTGACCGGCGCGCCGCAGCCGGGGCACGCGAGCGCCTCGGCCTTTCCCGATCCGGCCACCTCGGGCGCCCCGCCCTGGAGGTGCGCGGCCGCCCATGGCACCTGGCGGCCGACGAACACCAGGACCTCGTCCTGGGCGTCGACGCCGTAGTCGATCGTCGCGTATTCGCCCGAGGCGCCGGTGGCGTCGGCGAAGCGGTACTTCGCGCCGAGCTCCACCGTGAAGGGCAGCTCGCCCTCGGCGGACACGAACTCGCCCGCCCCCACCTCGCCAAGCCGGAACGCCCCGAGCTTGCCGAGGGTGAGGGCCGCCGCCTGGTACCAGCTTGTCGAAGGGCGGCACCTCGATCGGCTTGTCGTTCTTGGTCGTGCAGATGAGCGAGCCCGCGGCCTCCGCGAGCCAGCCGAAGCGGCCGTCGGCCCAGGTCACGTACCACTCGTCCCACGCGCATTCCCCCTGATCGAGCTGGAGGCGGCCGAGCACCACGAAGCCCTTGCCGTCGAGGCTGCCGCTCATGCCCAGCGCGAGCCGGGTCTCGGTGGCGACCAGATCGGGGATCTGGCCGAGCATCGTGACGTCGACGCCGGCGCGAGCCACGCCGGCGCGACAGTACTTGCAGACGGTGGTGAGGCTCGCCGCTCCCTGGAAGGTGAGCGGCGCGCCGCACTGCGGGCAAGCGCTCGCGAGCCCGCGGCTCATGGCGTGGGCCTGCGAGCGAGCGGGCGGGGACGGGCCCCGCCCCTACGTTCGCGAGGAGAATGGGACACGGACGCGAAGATCCGTGCGATCAACCGAGCTTGGTGCCGCACTTGGCGCAGAACGCGGCGTCGGGCGCCACCGTGGCCTTGCACTGCGGACACGCCTTCTGCTGCGGCGAGCCGCACCAGCGGCAAAAGGGCGAGCCGGTCTCGATACCCTTGCCGCACGCGATGCAGGCGACCAGCGCCGCCGCCTCCGCGCCGCTCGGCGCGGCTCCACCCTGCGGGCCCGTCATCCCACCGAGCGCGCCGGTCATGACGTTGCCGAACGCGGCGCCCGCGGCGAGCCCGGCGCCGATGCCCGCGAGGCCGCCGGGATTGGCGGCGGCGTCGGGGATCGAGCGCGCGGTCTGGTACTTCGCGTAGTCGCCGAAGTTGCCGATGATCCCCATCGACTGGCGCTCGTTCAGGGTCTTCTGGAGCGCGTCCGGGAGGGTGACGCTGCTCACGACGAAGGAGTCGAGCGCCACCCCGAGTGCGGCGAAGCTCGGCTCGAGCTGCTTCTGGATGCCCTGCGCGAGCAGCACCTGGTTCGCGGCCATGTCCAGGAACGGCACGTTCGACTGCGCGAAGAACTGCGCCGAGCCGGCGACGATCTGCGGCACGAGCTGCGCCGCGAGGTCCTCGGTCTTGTAGATCTCGCGGGTCCCCGAGACCTTCGAGTAGAAGAGCGCGGGGTCCGCCATGTGGTAGGCGAACACGCCGAACATGCGGATCTGCACCGAGCCGAACTCCTTGTCGCGGATCGTGATCGGCTGCGGGGTTCCCCACGTCTGTCCGAGCTTCTGGCGCAGCGAGAAGAAGTAGACCTCCGCCTTGAACGGGCTCGTGAACATGTACGGCCAGCTCCTGAGCGTGGTCAGGATCGGCAGGTTCGCGGTGTTGAGCACGTGCCGCCCCGACGTGAACTGGTCGGCCGGCTTGCCCTGCTCGATGAAGACCGCCGCCTGCGACTCACGGACCGTGAGCTGAGCGCCGTTCTTGATCTCGTTGTCGGCGACCGGGAACCGGTAGACGAGGATGTCGTCGGCGGGTTCGGTCCACTCGATGACTTCGATGAATTCTTTGCGAATGGCGTTCAAGAGACCCATGTCACCTCCCGAGCGCGTGAGATTGTTCTCTTCGCAGAGGCTGGACCGCTCAGCGCGACGAGCCAGCGGGGGCGCATGGTACCCGGTTCCACCCCCCCGAAAAAGAGACACGCGGCGGAACGCCCGGGCGGCGCGAGCGGCTCGGATAGGATGGTCGCCTCGAAGGACCCCGATGCGCGTCGAATACCACATCGATCGCGACGACCGGATCGTCGCCGTCAACGACGACTGGACCACGTTCGCGGCCGCGAACTCCGGCCACGCGCTGGTCGGCGACGCGGTCCTCGGCCAGTCGATCTGGGACCACGTCTCGGACCCAAGCACCGCGTCGATCTACCAACGCATGTACCAGCGCGTGCGCGACGAGTCCCGGACCACGACCTTCACGTTCCGCTGCGACGCGCCGGGCGAGCGGCGGCTCTTCCGCATGCAGCTCACACCCGGCGACGAGGGCGGGGTCATCACCGAGGTCCGCGAGGTGACGGTCGAGCCGCGCGCCCCGATTCGAGCCCTCGACGCCACCTGCGAACGGGGCGAGGCCATGACGCGCATGTGCGCCTGGTGCCACGCGATCGCCGACGCGGACGGCTCGTGGCTCGAGCTCGAGGACGCGGTGCGCGATCTCGAGGTGTTCCACGGTGCGACCCCTCCGTTCGTGACCCACACGGTCTGCCCGACCTGCCGGGCCGCTCTCGAAGGCGAGATCGGCCAGCTCGACGCCCCGTGACGGGTCGGGCCCGACCTCCGCGATGCCTCGTCCGCTCCGCGCCCGACTCCGCCTGGCTGGCGGGCGCGTGACCAGGGTCGAAGACCGCCGGAAACCCCTCCGCTGAAGCTACCGGCCACGCACTCGCCCACGTGGCTCGTCCACGGTGGGCGGCGAGGCCGACCATGACGGTGGCGTACTGGCTCGACGCGGCGGACCGCATCGTGGCGGTGAACGCCGCCTGGGACGCCTTCGCCCGGGCGAACGCGGGCGAGGCGGTGCTCGCGGGCGCGGTGATCGGCCAGCCGATCCGCCGCTTCATCGCGGACGTCGCGACCGCGAGCATCTATCACCGTCTCTTCCAGCGCGCCCGCGCGCGGGGCGGACCGGTCAAGATCACCTTCCGCTGCGACTCGCCCGGCGAGCGGCGCTTGTTCGAGATGGTGCTCGCGACCACCCCCGAGCGGCTCGTCTCGGTGAGCGTGCGCGCCCTCGAGGTCGAGCCGCGCGCGCCCCTCGCCGTCCTCTCCGCGTGCGCCGAGCGCAGCGACGAGTGGGTACGGATGTGCGGCTGGTGCCATCGCGTCGACGACGGCGCTGACCGCTGGCTCGAGCTCGAGCACGCCGTCGAGAGCCTCGCGATCTTCCACCACGCCCGGCCGCCCCGCGTCACCCACGCGGTCTGTCCCGGGTGTTTGGCGCGCCTGCAGGCCGAGCTCGACGGGCTCGACGCCCGCTGACGCCGGGGTGCCGGCAACCCGCCCACCGCGGCGGGACGACCTCCACCGTCCGTTCGCCAGAGCGGGCCGCGCGATTGGAGCGCGCTCGCTTCGTCGGGCGCCAGGAGTCGAGCGGTGCGCCCTCAGCTCCGGTTCCGCGCGTGGACCGCGGCCACCGCGGGGAGCGCCTCGGCGGCGAGGGCGATGGCGTGGAGCCGCGGCGCGTGCTCCGCGAACCACGCGCGCCCGGGACGCCACAGCGAGATCGTCCACAGGTAGACGTCGAGCGCCGAGAAGCGTTCGCCGAGGAACCACGGCTCGCGCACGACCTCGCGATCGAGCCAGGTGAGCAGCTTCTCCCGGTGCGCGTCGGTGGAGCGCCGCAGCCGCGCCGCGGACGGCTCGTCGCCCTCGACCCAGCGCAGGGGATCGTCGCCGTAGGTGAAGGTGGGATAGACGGCGGCGTTCAGGAAGACGAGCCAGCGCAGGAACGCAGCGCGCCGCGGGTCACCGGGGCGCGGCGCGAGCTCCGCCGCGGGAGCGTGCTCGGCGGCGTGCAGCACGATCGCCGCGCTCTCCGTCAGCACCGACCCGTCCGGCAGCACCACCGTGGGGATCTGGCCGAGCGGGTTGAGCGGCGCGAGCACGGCGCTCTCCGGTCCGACCTGCGCCCACTCGACGTCGTGGCACTCGAATGGCAGCCCGGCGAGGGTGAACGCCACCTCGACGATCATGGAGCCGCCACCCTTGGCGGAATAGAGGCGATACGGCGGGCTCATCGGCGACTCGTTCTTCCCCGGCCCGACCCTCGCCGGGCGCGGGCGACGAGCCGCTCGTCGAGGCCGCTCGAGGCGAGCTCCGCCGCGTAGGCACCGGCGCACACCCCATGGCCGAGCTCGCTCAGGTGCGGATCGGTGGCGCTCACCGTGAGCGGCGACCCCGGCCGGGTCGAGGTGCCGTGGCTGCTCGCGTAGGCGTTGAGCGCGTCCCTGCAGCGAACGAACGGCACGTCGAGCGACGTGAAGACCTCCTCGATCCGCGGCGGAACCCTCGCGTGCGCCGTGATCACGAGCTCGAAGCCGTGCGCGGCGCGCAGCCCCACGAGGCGCTCGAGCGCACCGCGCACTCCCTCGACGCCCACCATGTAGCGGTACTCCGCGGGCACACGGGCGGGATCCGACTGGTATTCGCGGCCGCGGTCGCCGAGCGGCGCCTCGACGATCGGGAACCCGAGCGCGGGCAGGCCGGCGACGCGTTTGCGCGCCGCCGTGAGCGCGAACGACTCGCCGAGGCCGAAGAGCGAGCGCGGTCGCCACAGGAAGTTCGGCAGGTCGACGTCGTTGCGTACCCAGTCGAGCACCACCAGGTCCGGGTCGAAGGCGAGTGCCCGATCCGCCAGCATCTCGACCTCCATGGCGGTGTTGTACCCGGGCACGGCGGTGTTGACGGCCTCCCAGCGAACGTCCGCGTGTCGTTCGGCGAGGCGCGCCGTGAGCTGCTCGAGGACGCCCGCCCCCTGGCGCACGCCCCATCCGAACAGATACGAGTCGCCGAGCCCAACGATGCGCACCGTGCCGGGCTGCTTGCGAAGCTCGGTGGGGGGCCACGCATGCCGCCCGCGTTCGTCACGACGTCCTGGCCCACGAACCGCACGTGGAGGTCGGGGCGCAGCTCGTAGACCAGGCGGGGATTCGGGCTCCGCCGGATCAGCGCCGCGAGCGGAACGCCGAGCGGGCCCGATCGCGCGCCCACGCGGGCGAGGTCGTCGAGCGTCCCGACGAAGTAGCGGTCCGAGACCCAGGTCGCCACACGAAACCCGAGCTCGACGATCGAGAGCGAGGCCGCCGCCACCAGCGCGAGGAAGAGCACGCGCCTTGCGGCCCCGAGCGCTGGACGGCCGGATCGCACCGGCGCGCGAGCGTTCATCGCGACGAGCTCAGCGCCGAGCCCCGCGCCCGGGAGGGGGCATTCGCCCGACTTCGCATCGGATAGGATCGCGCCCGGCGCGAGCGCGCGACGCGGGACGAACGCGGCGCGATCCACGAGGAGGCACGGCTCGGATCATGGCGGCCACGGTCCACGGCGAAGTCCACCCCGCATTCGAGCGCATCGCGCGCGTCCTCGAGCGCCAGGTCCGCCTCCACGGCGGCGGCATGGCGATCTGTGTCTATCACCGCGGGCGGCCGGTGGTCGACGCGTGGGCGGGCACTCGCGACGACGCCGGCACGCCGTGGGAGCGCGACACCGCCGCGATGTCCTTCTCCACCACCAAGGGCGTCACCGCGACGCTGCTCCACGTGCTGGTGGACCGCGGGCTGCTCGACTACGACGACCCGGTGTCGAAGTACTGGCCCGAGTTCGGCCAGGCGCGCAAGGCGGCGATCACGGTGCGCCAGCTCCTCTGCCACGAGGCCGGCCTCCATCACATCCGCCGCATGGTCGACCACGGCGACCGCATGCTCGACTGGGAGCACATGGTCGAGGCGCTCGCGGCCGCAGAGCCGTCGTATGTGCCGGGCAGCCAGAGCGCCTACCACGGGCTCACGTTCGGGTGGCTGATCGGCGAGCTCGCGCAGCGCGTGACCGACCGGCCGTTCGCCGAGCTGATCCGCACCGAGCTCGCCCTTCCGCTCGGCCTCGAGGGCTTCTGGATCGGCGCGCCCGCCGCAGCCCGCGAGCGCGCCGCGCGCCTCAAGGTGCCGCCGCTCGGCCTCGACGATCACTACGGCACCGCGCGCCCCTACGCCAAGGGGATCCAGAAGATCTGCCGCAACCTGCGCATCCCGTTCGATCCCGCGTACCTCGCCGACGCGCTGCTGCCGCGCGGGGTGATGCGCACCTTCTGGCATCCCGAGGTGCTCACGCCGTCGATCCCCTCCGCCAACGGCCTCTTCACCGCGCGCGACCTCGCGCGCCTGTACGCGGCCCTCGGCGCCGGCGGCACCCTCGACGGCGTGCCGCTGGTCGGCCCCACCACGATCGCGCGCGCGACCCAGGTGCAGAGCCGCCGCCTCGACCGCGTGGTGCCGGTCGCGATGCACTGGCGGCTCGGCTACCACCGCGCGTTCACGGGACGCGGCACGCCGCGCCAGGCGTTCGGCCACTTCGGCTTCGGCGGCTCGGGTGCGTGGACCGACCCGAGGCGCCAGCTCGCCGTGGCGATGGTCAACAACCGCGTCGCCGGCAGCCCGTTCGGCGACCTTCGCATGCTCGCGATCGGCGCCGCCGCCATCACCGGCGCCGCGCGCCTCGCGCGCTGACGCTCGGACCGCACACGGGGCGCCGATGACGAACGCGCGCGGACCGGGCTCGGACTTCGAGGCGATCTTCCGTGGCGCTCCGTACGCGATGTGGATCGTGTCGCGTGACGGGCGGCGCGTGCTCGACGTCAACGACGCCGCGCTCGCCCGCTACGGCTACACACGCGGTGAGTTCCTGACGCTCGGCCTGACCACGCTCGACGCACCGGCGCGGGGCGCGCGCCGCAAGACCGACGTGGTGGGCGGCTGCGCGTCCGCCGAGGCGCGCAGGCACCGCACCCGCACCGGCGAGCTCGTCGAGGTGCTGGTGACGGAGCACGACGTCACCTTCCGCCACCAGCCTGCGCGGGTCGCGACGGCGATCGACGTCACCGCCCAGCGCCGCAAGGACGACGCGATCCGCGGCAGCGAGTTCTTCCTGCGCCGCTCGCAGGAGGTGGGAAACCTCGGCTCGTACCGCTTCGACGTGGCGTCGGGCACGTGGGCGAGCTCCGCCAAGCTCGACGACATCTTCGGCATCGACGACGCCTACCCGAAGACGGTCGAGGGCTGGCTCGCGCTGATCCACCCGCGCCACCGCGACGAGCTGCGCGAGCACCTGCTGGTCCAGGTGCTCGGGCAACGCCAGCGCTTCGACAAGGAGTACGAGATCGTCCGCGCCTCGGACGGCGAGCGGCGCTGGGTGCACGGACGCGGCGAGCTCGACCTCGGCGAGGACGGCGAGCCGGTCGAGATGTTCGGCACCATCCAGGACGTGACCGAGCGGCGCCGCGCCGAGGAGAGCCTGCGTCACGCGCAGAAGCTCGAGTCGGTGGGGCGTCTCGCGGGCGGGGTCGCCCACGACTTCAACAACCTGCTCACCGCGATGGGGATCAACACCGAGCTCGGCATGATGGAGACGAGCCCCGAGCACCCGGCGCACGCACGGTTCGTGGAGATCGCGAAGGGCATCGACTCCGCCACCAACCTCACCCGCCAGCTCCTCGCGTTCTCGCGCAAGCAGGCGATCGACCCGCGGGTGATGAGCCTGAACGACGTGATCCACCGCTTCGAGAAGATGCTCGAGCGGCTGCTCGGCGAGGACGTCGAGCTGGTGACGAGCCTGAGCCACGACCTGCGCGCGGTGCGCATCGACGTCAGCCAGGCCGAGCAGGTGCTCGTCAATCTCGCGGTCAACGCGCGCGACGCGATGCCGCGGGGCGGGCGGCTCACCCTCGAGACTCGCAACGTCACCCTGCCGGACCCGGGCACCGGCGAGGGCGACGAGCCTTGCGTGACGCGCGCGTACGTGATGCTGAGCGTCGCGGACACCGGCGAAGGCATGAGCGAGAACGTGAAGAGCCACCTCTTCGAGCCGTTCTTCACCACCAAGCCCCAGGGCCGCGGCACCGGCCTCGGCCTCGCGACGGTGTATGGCGTGGTGAACCGCCACCAGGGGCGGATCGAGTTCAGCTCGGTGCTCGGCGCAGGCACGACGTTCCGCATCTACCTACCCGCGGTCGACGCGCTGCCCGAGCGCCTCCCCGGTCCTCGGCCTGTCGCGCTCGCTCGCGGCACCGAGGCGATCGTGCTGGTTGAGGACGAGGAGCGGGTGCGCGCGCGTGCGCGCGAGCTCCTCGAGCGCCTCGGCTACCGCGTCTACGACTTCGCCGACGGCGAAGAGACCCTCGCGGCGCTCGCCTCGCTCCCCCTGGACCTCGCGCTGCTGGTCACCGACGTGGTGATGCCGGGGCTCGACGGACGACGGCTCGCCGCCGAGATCGAGCGGCGGCGGCCGGGGATCCAGGTGCTCTACACCTCCGGCTACACCGACGACGTGCTCGGCAGCTTCGGCGTGCTCGAGCCCGGGACGAACTTCCTGCCCAAGCCCTACCGGCTCGAAGCGCTCGCGAGCCGCGTGCGCACGGTCCTCGACGGCGCGGCGCGACACGTGGGTGCGTAGGGGCGAGCGTCAGCTCGCCCCCCCCCCCGGCGCCCCCCCCCCCCGCCCGGCGGCCCCCTCTCCCCCCGGCGGGCCGCGCCCGGCGGCGGCCCCGGGGGCCGCGCGCGCGCCGGGGCCGCGGCCCCCCCCCGCCCGGGGGCGCCGCCCGGCGGCGGCCCGCCCGGGGCCGCGGTCCCTTCTCCGCCCCCCCGCCCCCCCGCCCGGCGTGCCGCCCGGCGGGCGGGGCGCCCGGGGCGCCATACCCCCGGCCGTCGGGTTGGGTGGGATGTTGTTTTTTTGCGGCCTGTTGGTTTGGGGCGGTGGGGGATGAACCGCCCCCCCCCCCGCCCGGCCGGGCGGGGGCCGGGTCTGCCGGGGCGCGCGGCGGGGGGGGGGGTCCGGGCGCTGGTCCGGCGGGCGGCTCGTTCGGGGTCGTCCTCGGTCTTCTCCGGGGGGTCGCCGGCTCGCTGTTTCATCAACCGCGCCGCGGCGGGGGGGCCTTCTTCGGCGGCGCGGCCGGCGCCCGCGGGCGACTGCCCGCCGCGCCGGGGCCCGACGCCCCGCGGGCCGGCGCGCGGGGGCGCGGGGGCCGCGGGGGGCTCCGCGCGCGGCGCGCGCGGGGGCGGGGGTCCTCCAACACCCCCCCGGCGGGGCCGGCGCGGGGCGCCGGCCGGCCGGCCGGCGGGCGCGCGGCTTTTATGCCCGGGCCGCGGCTCGTTCGCCGCGGGGCGGGGCGCCGGCGCCGGCGGGGGGGGCGTCCCGGCCGTTGGGCTCGTCGCGGCTGGTTGCTTTCGTCCGCGCGGGCTGTTCGGGGGGGCTCGTCGGGCCGGGCCGCGGCGCCGCGCGGGGCGCGGGGGCCGGCGGTCTTCTGCCGCGGGTTGCCGGGGCGGCGTGGTCGTTAAACGCGTCGCCGGGTCGGCGCCCGCCGGGCGGTCGTCCTTCGCGCCGCTGGGCGCCCGGGCGGGCGCGGGGGGCGGGCGCGGCGGCCGGCTGGGGTTGGGCGCGGGGGCGCGCCGGCCCGGGGCGGGCGGCCGGTTTTACGGGGGGGCGCGGGGGGGTGTCCGGCGGGCCGCCGCCGCGCGGGGGGCGCGGCCGCCGCGGTGGCCCGGCGGGGGCTTCGGCGGGGCGGGCCCCCCCGGGGGGGGCGGGCGCCTTCGGGCGGTCCGGCCCGCGCGGCCAACGCGTTGGGGGGGCGTGTTCCCCCCCTCCCCCGGCGGGGCGTCAATCTTCCCCCCTCCCCCCCCCCCCCGCCTCCCGGGGGTGGGGCCCCGGATCTTCCTCACGCGGCCGCGGCCGACCTCTCGCGCCGGCGGCGCAGCCGAGCGATCGGCAGCAACCCGACGAGCGGGATCGCCAGCGTCGCGACGTCGAACATGAGCGTTCCGCCGATGTTCGCCGGCTGGCAGGCGGTGGCGCGGACGCGGATCAGCACCGTGTCGGTGTCGGTGGCCCCGCGGTCGTCGGTGACGGTGAGCGTGGCCGTGTAGTTCCCGCTCACCGTGTAGGTGTGGCTCACGTTCGCGCCGTTCGAGATACCGCCGTCGCCGAAGTCCCATCGGTAGGTGACGATCGTACCGTCGGCGTCGCTCGAGCCCGCCGCGCTGAACGACACCGCGAGCGGGGCGTTGCCGGTGGTGGGCGTCGCCGCGGCGGCGGCGACCGGCGCCTGGTTGGACGCCACGCCCACCGCCACGGTGATCGTGTCGGTGTCGGACGCGCCGCGGGCGTCGTACACGGTGACCGTCACCGGGTAGCTGCCGTTCTGCGTGTAGGTGTAGTAGCCGATCGGCCCGTAGGTTTGGCTGCCGTCGTGGAAGGTCCACGTCACGTTGCCGATGGCGCCGTCCGGATCGTACGAACCGGTCGCGTCCAGCGTCACGTCGAGCGGCGCGGGGCCGCTCGGCGGCGACGCGACCGCCTTCGCGATCGGCGCCTGGTTGGGGGCGGTGACGTTCACCCGGATCGCCTGCGTCGCGCTGCGGCCGCCGCCGTCGGTGACCGTCAAGGTCACCAGGTACGGCTTCGCCGCGGTGAACGCGTGGGTCGGGTTCGCGAGCGTCGACGTGTTGCCGTCGCCGAAGTCCCACAGCCGCGCGATCGCGCCACCCTCGGGATCGAGGGAGCCGTTCGAGCTCAGGGTCACCGTCAGCGGCGAGTCGCCGTGCGACGGCGCGGCGGTCGCGACGGCCACCGGCCAGCGATTGCCCGCGGCGCTGCGCGCTTCGGTGACGATCCGGTAGTTCGCGCGCAGGCCGTCGTTCAGCATCTGCGAGGCACCGAACAGGCTCACGCCCGCGCTCGACGCGACCGCCGGGTGGGCCTCCGCGCCGTCGATGGCGCTGATCAGGAACCCCTGGGGATCGACCGGCGTCCCGTCCGGCGCGACCCGCATCCCGAACAGGTCGCTGCGCGCGTCGATCGGGTCGAGCGCGATGTCGGTGAGGCGGTTCTTCTGGTCCTGGAACACGACCACGAAGTCGGTGCCGTCCCACGCCACCCGCGGCCGGTACTGGTTGCCGATCCAGGGCGTGAGGTTGACGAGCGGGCCGACCGCGCCCGCCGCCGAGATCACGTGGGCGAGGAGGTCGGTCTCCACCCCCGAGGTGATCTCCTTCGACTGCACCAGCAGCGCCGTGCTGCCGTTCGACGCCAGGCCAAGCTCGAAGATCCCGTTGCCGCCGGCCGTGGAGAAGATCTCCACCCCGCTGCTCGCGCCGAGGCTGCCGTCGGCGCCGATGAAGGTGATGCCGGTGCTGGCCCCCGAGTCGTCGTGGCTCCAGTTCGCGTGATAGGCGACCAGCCAGCGGCCGTCGATCGCGGTGACCGCCGGTGGGCGCGACACGTAGCCGCCCGCGTTGATCGTGATCGGCGCCGCGTCGAGGAGCGCGCCGTCGCTGCCGCGAAGGCGCGCCGCGAGCGGATAGATGACCTGCGGCGTGGACCCGTAGTGCCTCCCCAACACCAGGAACACGTCGCCGACTGCGGCGACGGCGGGCCGGCCGAACCCTTGCGCCAGGACGAGCCGCGGGCTCGCGTCGAGGACCGCGCCCGCCGGCGAGATGCGCTTCGCGACGACGCCGTTCGCCGCGCCCCAGGCCACGAGGTACACGCTGCCGTTCCACGACACCGCAGGGGCACCCGGTCCGTTCAGGACGTCACCGCTGTCGAGCACCACCGGTTCGGCCACGAGCGCGTTGCCCGCGGCATCGAGCGGCATCGCCAGCACCCGCGCCGTGGACGCGGTCGCGCTCCGGAACACCAGCATCGAGCCCGTGCCGCTGGTCGCCAGCTCGGCGTCCGTCTGCTGGGGCTGGCCGATCGAGAGCGGGCGGCTCGCGCCGAGCGCGCTGGCGGCGCTGATCCGGGCCGCGACGACGTCGTTGGTCGAGCCGTTGGTGGTGGTGAACGCCACGTGCACGCCGCCGTCGCCGGTGCCGGCCACCGGACCGGTGACGGCGCCCGCCAGCAGCACGCCGCCGGGGTCGAGCACCGCTCCCGCCGCGCTCACCCGCGCGGCGCGTGCGCCGCCCGCAGCCGGCCAGAGCGCGCGCCAGTTCACGCCGTCCCAGGTGGCGACGATCGGCGTCGAGCCCTGCGCCGGATTCGCGCCCGAGAGGTCGTCGCCCGCGCCGTCGAGGCGCTGGCCCGCGGCGTTCACCCGCGAGCCGGTCACGGCCATCGAGAAGTCGGGACGCTGCTGGTTCCACACCGCGTAGAGCTCGGTGCCGTTCGAGGTGAGATCCGCGAGCGGCCGATCGAGGAGTGCCAGCGGCGCGCCGTCGAGGAGCGCCAGCGACGAGTCGAAGCGCACGGCCTTGGTGTCGTTGACGCCGTTCACGTAGGCGTCGTCGAAGGTGAGCACGAAGACGCCGCTCGCGTGGGCGAGCTTGAAGTTCGAGCGCATGTAATACGTGGCGGCGACCAGCCGGCGGGTGGGTGGGTCGAGGAGCACGCCGCCCGCCGAGATCCGCATCGCCACCACGTCGCCGCTCACCGACGTGCCCTGGATGGCGATCACCCACTGGTTGCCGTCGGAGGCGAGCGCCCAGGCGTACGGGATCGGGCTGACGCCCGGGATGTCGATCGGGGTGGCGTCCACGACGGTGCCGTTCGCCGCGACCCGCACCGCCTTGAGCGACTTCTCGTAGTAGTAGCCGGTGCCCGAGACGCCGGTGCTCTCGAACACCACCAGCCAGTGGGTGCCGTTCCACGCGACCTTGGGGTTCTCCTGGGCGCCGGGGCCGGCCGCCACCGCGAACGGCGCCGACTCGAGCGGGTTGCCGGCGGCGTCGAGGCGCGCGGCGTAGACGTCGCGCGAGGTCTCGTACTCCGAGCCGAGGAGGTTGGCGCGCGAGTCCGACCACGCGACGAGCGCGGTGCCGTTCGACGCTCGCGCCAGCGAAGGCGCGCTCTGGTCGTTGGCCGCGAAGGCGATCGTCGCATCACCGGGCAGCGAGGTGAGGGCACTCACCTGCGCCGCAGAGGCGGGCGAAGTGCCCGGTGCCACCAGGGCCCACGCCAAGCACAGGGTGCTGCTTGCGATCCAGCGCCGACCTCGTCCTCGTCTCGCGATCCTCACGCCATCACCTCGCCGGTCCGTCGCTCGTCGGTTGACGAATCCGCAGTGCGTTGATCATCCGGCCACGCCGTCGATCCCCGAGAGCGGCACCTCGTCGAGCGACTTTTCTCGAATTTGCGGCGCCCAGTCGCCGCGGATCCCTCGCGCCGTGCGTGCAGAGCAAGCTGGGTGCCCGACGACGCGCGGAATTCGTGTGTGAGATCACGGACGATCGCGATGGTGCGGGGCGAGCGGTAACGGAGGACAGCCGCGCGGCACCGCACCGGAGCGGTCACGGCCGATCGAGACGGACCCGCGTGCGGCCTCGCGGCCCCCCCGCCTTCGCGACGCCGACGCGGGAGTGTAGGAGGGAGCGCCGGCTCGCCACGATTCCTCGTGGGGCGATCGGCGAATCCGGACGCGGCCCGGGGCGCCCGACGGAGCGGGCGCGCTCCAGGCCAATCGATCGCGCTCCGCGGGCGGGATGAACCGCGCTCCTCCGCGCCCAGGATCGGCGCCGACTAGGCGCTCTTTGGCCCTACGCTCTTGGCGGGCTTGTCGGCGTCGGGCGCGCCGTCGCGCGAGCTTCTTCACCAGCTCGCCCACGCCCACCGCGTCGACGTAGCGGCACGTGCTCGCGATCGGTGCCGCGGCGCTCACCGGCGCCGCGCGGCTCACGCACTGCGGGGATCGCGCCGCGGCTGACGGGCCGATGCACCGTGGCCCACGACGCTTCAGCCGGAGAGCGCCAGCCCCTCCTCGGTGAAGTGGCGGTCGAACGCGAACACGTCCGCGATCCGTTCCTGGCGAATCACTACGAACGACACCGCGTCGACCAGGCTGAGTGTCGCCCGATCACGATTCGACAGCAGCTCGAGCCCCTGCTCGTGGAGCTCCGCGTCCACCCAGCGGACCGACAGCAGCGGCGCGAAGCTCGTCCGGAAGGATCGCACGGCCGCCAGACCGACGCGTCGACCCAGGAGGGCGTACGTCTCGACCAGCACGTACGACGACGTGACGAGGGGCGCTCGACGCGCACGCAGCCGCTCGAAGCTCGCGGCGGCGGCGCGGTGCGAGCCATCCGACGACACCAGGAGCGCGAAGAACGCCGAGGTGTCGACGAACACTCGGCTCATTCGAAGGCGTCCCCGAGATAGCCGTCGTGTTCCTCGGCCACGTCGCTCGCATCGTCGCGATCCCGAAACGAGCCGACGCACGTGGCCGCCGCCTCGTACGCCGTGTCCGAGTCGCCGAGCCGGTCGCCAATGCCGCGGTCGATGCAGCGGCGGATCACCTCGGCGATCGAGACACCGTCTCGGATCGCGACCTTGCGCAACTGTCGGAGCTGCTGCTCGGTGAGCTGCACCTGAGTCCGGATCATTTGCGCCCGAGTGTAAGCACAGCATGATGGCATAACAAGCGTAACGAGGCGCCGAGGAGGCCTCGATCGCTCCGTCACGCCTGCGCGCGGAGCCAGCGATCGAGCCAGACGCCCGTTCGCCGAGATCGATCCCGCGCCGCGGGCGGGCTCACGCCCGCCCCTACACCGGCACGACCCGCGCCACACCTGGGTGCGTAGGGGCGATGCGTCAGCTCGCCCGATTTCCCACCGGGCGATCGCGACGAACGGACGCAGCACGACGCGGGCGGCTACGCCCGCCCCTACACCGGCACGACCCGCGCCACACCTGGGCGTGGGCGTCGTGCTCCCCGATCCACCGGACGACGACGAACGGACGCAGCACCGGGCGCCCGACGGAGCGGGCGCGCTCCAGGCTCGCTCAGGCGCTCTTCTTGGCCTTCTTGGCGGGCTTGTCGGCCGTGCCGACCGCGCCGGGGCTCTTGGGCGGCTCGACCTTGTTCTCGCCGTGGAAGGTGCGGCCGTCCTTGGCCATCTCGACGAGGATCTCGGCGGGCGCGAAGCGCGGGCCGTGCTGATCGCGCAGGCGCTCGAGCTTCTTCACCACCTCGCCCACACCCACCGCGTCGACGTACCGGAACGGGCCGCCGCGAAACGGCGGGAAGCCGAGCCCGAAGATCGCACCGACGTCACCGTCGCGGGCGCTGCGCAGGATCCCCTCCTGGAAGCACAGCGCCGCCTCGTTGACCATCTGGAGCGCACACCGCTCGGCGATCTCGTTGGCCGCGATCACCTTGCCGGGTGTCACGCCGAGCAGCGCGTAGACCGCGGTGTCGACTTCCTTCTTGCCCTTTGTCTTACCGTCGTAGACGTAGAAGCCGCGCTTGTTCTTGCGGCCGTAGCGCTTGTCGGCGACCAGCTTCTCGATCCCCGGCGGCGGCTTCATGCGATCGCCGAACGCGTCGTGGACGATGTGGCCGACCTTCTCCGCGACGTCGATGCCGACCTCGTCGAGCAGCGTGATCGGGCCCACCGGGAAGCCCCACTTCACGAGCGCCTGGTCCATCGCCTCGACCGCGACACCCTCGGCCAGCAGGTACGCCGCCTCGTTCATGTACGGACCGAGGATCCGCGAGGTGTAGAAGCCCACCCCGTCGTTCACCACGATCACCGTCTTGCCCTGCTTCTTGCCGAGCTCGACACACGTGGCGGTGACCCACGGCGCGGTCGACCGGGTGTTGATGATCTCGAGGAGCGGCATCTTCTCGACCGGCGAGAAGTAGTGCATGCCGATCACGTTCTCGGGGCGATTGGCGCCCTCGGCAATCTGCGTGATCGGCAGCGACGAGGTGTTGGACGCGAAGATCACGTCCTCCTTCCCCGCCCCCTCGACGTCCGCGAGCACCTTCTTCTTGAGCCCGAGGTCCTCGAACACCGCCTCGATCACCACGTCCACGTCCTGGAAGCCGCTCATGTCGGTGGTGGTGGTGACGCGGTGGATGAGCAGGTCGCGCGCCATCGGCGAGAGCCGGCGCTTGCGCACCCGGCCGTCGAGGATGCCGCGCACGTACGCGAGCCCCTTGCCGAGCCCGGCGTCGTCCTTGTCCTTGAGCCGCACCGCCACGCCGACGTTGTTGATGGTGACGTAAGTGATGCCGGCGCCCATGAGGCCCGCGCCGAGCATGCCGACCTTCGCGACCTTCTTCGGCTTGACGCTCGGGTCGTCGACGCCGCTGTCCTTCTTGAGCGCGGTCTGCGCGAAGAAGATCGAGATGAGCTGCTTGGCGACCGGGCTCACCACCAGCTCGCCGAACGCCACAGCCTCCGCCTCGAGGCCGGCCGCCAATCCCTTCTCCACTCCGACCCGCACCACGTCGAGGATCTTCTCCTGCGCCGGGTAGTTGCCCTGGGTCTGGCCGAGGACCTTCTTCCGCGCCTGGTCGAAGAGCACGCGCCGGCCGAGCTTGTTCTCCTCCAGCGCGAACTCACGGAGGCGGTCGCTGGTCGAGGCGGGCTTGTGCTTGGGCGACGTGGCGCCGGGGCCCTTGGCCGCGAGCGCGAGCGCCATCTTCATCGCGGCGACGATCAGGATCGGCGCGGGCACCACCTCGTCAACCAGCCCCATCTTCTTGGCGGTCTTGGCGCTCACCTGCTTGCCGGTGAGGAGCATGTCGAGGGCGGCCGCCACGCCGATCAGCGGATGCAGGCGCTGGGTGCCGCCGCCGCCCGGCAAGAGGCCGAGCTGGCACTCGGGCAGGCCGAGCTTGGTCTTCGAGTCGTCGCTCGCGATGCGGCCGTGGCAGGGCAGCGTGATCTCGAGCCCGCCGCCGAGCGCGACGCCGTGGATGGCGGCGACGATGGGCTTGGGGAAGCTCGCCATCGCCTCCTGCATCTTCTGCGAGAGCCGCGAGAGATTGGCGGCGTCCTGGGCGGTCTTGCAGGCGTTCAGCATGTCGATGTTGGCGCCGGCGACGAAGCTGTCGGGCTTGCCGGACGCGAACACCACCGCCTTCACGTCGGGGTCCTTCTCGACCTTGCCGAAGGCCCACTCGAAGTCCTCGGCGATGTCACCCTTCAGGGTGTTCATGGCCTCCGCGGGATCGTCGAACCACACGATCGCGCAGCCGTTGGCCCGCTTCTCGACGCCCAGGACGCCCTTCTTCTCGATCTCGCTCATCGCTGCCCCCGGGCGGGTCGTCGCCGTCCCGCCTCGCCGTGGGCGGGCACGGGGCCCGCCCCTACGATTTTGTTCGTCGATGCCGCCGGTCCTGCCACACCCCGGGCGGGCTCGCGCCCGCCCCTACGATTGCCTTCGTCGATGCTGCCGTCCTGCCACACACCCCGGGCGGGCTCGGGGCCCGCCCCTACGATTTCGCGCATCCACCGACGTGGTCACCGGTGTAGGGGCGGGGTTCATCCCCGCCCGAGCACCGCGTCGCCGCTCACGCCGCTTCGAGCACGATCGCGGCGCCGAGCCCGCCCGCCGCGCACGCCGCGCACAGCGCCAGCTCACCGCCGCGGCGCTTGAGCTCGCGCAGCGTCTGGGTGATCTGGCGCACGCCGGTCGCCGCGAACGGGTGACCGACCGAGAGCGAGCCGCCCAGCACGTTGAACTTGTCCCAGTCGATCGTGCCGATCTTGCCGCTCCGGCCGAGGTTCTTCTCCGCCCACGCGTCGCTCTCGAACGCCTGGGTGTTGGAGAGGATCTGCGCCGCGAAGGCCTCGTGCATGTCGACCAGGTCCATGTCGGCGAGCGTGACGCCGGCACGATCGAGCGCCTTGGGGGTCGCGTAAGACGGGCCCATCAGCATCTGGCCCGCGGGATCGAGGGCCGCGAACGCCCACGAGCGGATGTAGCCGAGCGGCTCGTAGCCGAGGGCTTTGGCCTTGTCGGCGCGCATCACGAGCAGCGCGCTCGCGCCGTCGGTGAGCGGCGAGCTGTTGGCCGCGGTGATCGTGCCGTTCTTGCGGTCGAAGACCGGCTTGAGCTTCGAGTACGACTCGATCGTCGAGTCTTTGCGGACGTTGTTGTCCTCGGTCACCGTCACCGCGTACTTGGGCGGCACCATCACGTGCATGACCTCGTCCGCGAACTTGCCCTCGGCCCACGCCTTGGCGGCGAGGGTGTGGCTGCGGTGCGCGAACTCGTCTTGCGCCTCGCGGCTGATGCCGTTCTCGCGCGCCATCTTCTCGGCGCTCTCGCCCATGGTGAGGCCGGTCGAGGGCTCGACCGGCGACGGCGGCACCGGGACGAGGTCCTTGGGACGGATGCCCTGGAACGCCTTGAGGCGCGCACCCATGGTCTTGGCCTTGCTGGCCGCGAGCAGCGCCTCGGTGAGCTTCTTGGAGATGGTGATGGGCACGTCCGAGCTGGAATCGGCGCCGCCCGAGACACCGCAGTCGATCACCCCGGCGAGGATCGACTCGGCGATGTTGACCGTCGACTGGTAGCTCGTCGCGCACGCCCGCGACACGCTGTACGCCTCGATGTCGCGCGGCATGCCGGTGCCGAGCACGATCTCGCGGGCGATGTTGGGCGCCGACACCGACGGCACCACCTGGCCGTACACGAGCTGCTCGATCTCCTTGGCCGGGAACGCGGTGCGCGCGAGCAGCTCGGCGACCACGTCGCGCCCGAGGTCGAGCGCCGACATGTTCCGATAGTGCGTCGCCTGGCGAGCGAAGGGCGTGCGCAGCCCCGCGACGATCGCCACCCGGTTACCGTCCTTCTTGCCGTTCGTCTTCGCCATGACCGTTCGCCCCTCCTCGCGGCCGGCGAGCAGGCGATCGCGCCCACGTCCGCGGTCCGCTGGAACGACGAAACGTAGGCGTCATGACGCACCGTGGCAAGACGCCGCGGCGCGGCCTGGGCGGCGATTCGGACGGTGACTCGCGGAGCCGCGCGGGCGCGCGCCTCCCGGTTCGGTTTGGTTCGCCTCGCTCGGCGGATAGCCTCTCGAACCAGCCCCGAAATACGCCTCATCCCCCGCCCGACCCGCCCACGAGGTCAGCCATGGATCGCGCCTGGAAGCGAGCCCTCGAAGGTCGCAACACCGCGGTGGTCGCGGCTCACGCCGGCGCCCCGCCCGAGGACTATCCGCTGGTGGTGGTGGCGGTGCGCTGCGACCTCCACGAGCAGCCGCTCGGGCCGCTCCTCGAGGCCCGAGACGAGCTGGCGCGCTGGCTCGGCTGGGAAGGAGCCCTCGACGAGCCGGCGCGGCGTTTGGCCCGTCCCAGCCCGCGCTCCGAGCTGCTCGGCGAGCGCCACGAGCCGCGTCTGAACGAGTGGATCCTGTCGTCCTTCCAGCAGCTCGCCGCGGAGGCGAACGGCACCGTGGTGCTCATGTTCGAGGCCGTCGATCTGGCCGACCCGGCCACCCTCGACGCGCTCCGTCGCATGGTGCTGCGCCGCGGCTGGCTCAGGGTGCCGATGGTGCTGGTCTTCAGCGGCGTCCCCGAGGGCGCGGCGCTCGACCTGCTGCGCGCGGTCGAGCAGACCGAGGGCGCCGCCGGCCTGGTGCGGGTCGAGACGGCGCGCCCCGCGGTCACCGCGCCCGGCGAGGTGGAGCTCCCGGCGCTCGATCCAGCGGTGCTGCGCGCGCTGCGCGCCGCGGCCACCATCGGCCCCACCTTCGAGAGCGACCTGGTCGCCGCGCTCCTCGACCTCGATCCGGTCGAGGCGCTCGAGGTCTTCCAGCACGCGCACGACGCGGGCGTTCCCCTCGACGATCGCGGCGAAGGGCGCTTCCGCTGGCCACGCGAGTGGGTCGACGAGCTGCGCCGCGGTGTCTTGCCGTCGCTCGCCGCCGCCTGGCACCGGCGCCTCGCGGAGCTGCTCGACGAGAGCGACGAGGAGCTGCCGCCGCAGGCGCTACGGGTGGTGCCGCCGCCCTCGTTCGGCCGCGCGCCGGCCGCGAACGGACGCGTCGCGGTCCCGTCACCGACCGCGGCGGCGGTCGACCCCGAGCACGCGGCGCCCGCGCAGCCGCTCACCGAGCGCACCGCGCGCCCCCCGCAGCCGAGCGCCGAGGCGGCCGCCGGCCCACACCCCGACGGCTCCCTCGTCCCGATCGAGGCGACCCCGCCCACCGAGGCGGCACTGCTCGGCGACGATCCGGCGCTCGAGGCGTTCGTCGGCGACCCTCCACGCCCGCAGCGCACCAGTACCCACGACGCCCGCGCCGCCCGCCACCTCGCCGAGGCCGGACGCCCCGACGCCGCGATCGAGCGCTACCTGCTGGCGTCGGAGGACGCCGCCGAGCGCGGCTCGAACCGCCTCGCCATCGACTACGGCCGCGAAGCGCTCAAGGTGCTGGCGCGGCTGCCGCTCACGATGCGCCGCCGCCGTCTGCGCATCGAGGTGCTGGCGCGCCTCGGCCGCCTGCAGTGGGAGGCCGCGGGACCGGGCTCGGACTTCAGCCTCGGCGAGGCGCTCAAGCGTCTCGAGGAGGCGCTGGCACTGGTGGCGCCCGAGGATCCGGTGCACCTCGCCGCCGGCATCCGGGCGCTCATCGCGGGCGTCTGCTACGACCTCGGCGATCCGCGCTCGCTCGAGCGGGCGCTCGAGGAACTCACCCGCGCGAGCCGCGAGATGCACCAGGCCGGCGACGCGCTGGGCGCGGCGCGGCTCTTCAACGACCAGGCCGCGGTGTGGGTGCGGCTCGGCGATCCGGTGCGCGCCAATCACCTGCTCACCGAGTCGCGCCAGGTCTTCGAGCGGCTCGCGGCCGAGGACGAGAACGCGCGCATCGAGCTCGCCGAGACCGACCACCTGATCGCGCGCCTGCCGCTGCACGTGAAGCCGCGCCCGGGGCGCGAGAACGACGCCATCGAGCTCGGCCTGCGCCACGCCCGCGACGCCGAGCGCCGCTACCGCGAGCTGGGTGCCTTGCGCGAGGCGGCGCGGGTGTGGGAGACGATGGGCCGGCTCGAGCTGCGCAGGAACGGCACCGACGAGGCGGCCGAGCACCTGACCCGCGCGGTCGACCTGCAGAGCAAGCTCGGCGACATGCTCGGGCTGGCGCGCAGCTCCGCCGCCCTCGCCGAGGTGCTGGCGCAGGGCGGCCGGGTCGCGGACGCGATCGCGGTGCTCGGCGACTCGATCGAGCTCCACGCGCAGAAGGGCAGCCCGCTCGGGCTCGCCTACAACCGCCGCGCCTTCGAGCGCTTCCAGGCGGCGCTCGAGCCAGCCGCCAAGGCCGAGCTCGGGGCGCAGCTCGAGCGCCTCGCGCCGCAACTCACCGAGGCCGAGTCGCTCTTTGGTCGCGTGACGCTACCGGACTGAGACGGGCGGGGACAGGCCCCGCCCCTACCCAAAATCGAGCCGCAGCGACGCGGGAGCACCGCGTAGGGGCGGGGCCTGGCCCCGCCCGGTGCCTGGCGACAACGACGCGCAAGGGAGACGCGATGAAAGCCTGGGAGGATCCGCGATGCCTTCGGGCTCGATCACCTTCACCTCGGCGAGCGCGCCGACGCGCCGCTCGCGCCGGGCCAGATCCGGCTCAGGATGACGTGCGCGTCGCTCAACTTCCGCGACTCGCTGATGGTGCGCGGCGCCTACAACCCCAAGCAGAAGCTGCCGCTGGTGCCGTGCTCGGACGGCGTCGGCGTGGTCGAGGAGGTGGGCGCCGGAGTGAGCCGCGTCGCCGTCGGCGACCGGGTGAGCCCGATCTTCGCGCAGAAGTGGCTGGGCGGAGAGCCGACCCACGCCAAGCTGCGCTCGACGCTCGGCGGCCCGCTCGACGGCACCCTCGCCGAGCGCCTGGTGCTCTCCGAGGAGGGCGTGGTGCACGTGCCCGCGCACCTCACCGACGAGCAGGCGGCGACGCTGCCGTGCGCCGCGCTCACGGCGTGGAGCGCGCTCACCGGCTACACGCCGGTCAAGGCGGGCGACGTGGTGCTGGTGCAGGGAACGGGCGGTGTGTCGATCTTCGCGCTGCAGCTCGCGAAGCTGCTCGGCTGCCAGGTGATCGCCACCTCCTCGAGCGACGAGAAGCTCGAGCGGGTGCGCGCCCTCGGCGCGGACCACACCATCAACTATGCGACCCAGCGCGAGTGGGGGAAGGTGGCGAAGGACCTCACCGGGGGCGTGGGCGTCGACCACATCGTCGAGGTGGGCGGCGCGGGCACGCTCGCGCAGTCGTTGCGCGCGATCCGGATCGGCGGGCAGATCAGCCTGATCGGCGTCCTCGCCGGCAACCAGCAAGACCTCAACATCAACCCGATCTTCATGCAGGCGGTGCGGGTGCAGGGAATCTTGGTCGGGCACCGCGAGTCGTTCGAGGCGATGAACCGCGCGATCGCGCTCCACCGGCTGGTGCCGGTGGTCGACCGCGCCTACGCGTTCGGCGAGGCGCGCGCGGCGTTCGAGGCGCTCGCCAAGAGCCAGCTCTTCGGCAAGCTCTGCATCCGGATCGGCGCGTGAGGCGCGCCGAGGTGAGGACGACGATGCCGATCGCGGCGGCGAAGGCGAAGGCGCGCGGGCTCGCGCGCGTGGCGGGCACGGTGGCGGTGGTGCTGGTCGCGGCGGGGTGTCCGGGCACGCGCCCGGCGAACCTCGGCGCCACCAACGGGGCCCTCGCGCCGTGCCCCGCGAGCCCCAACTGCGTCAACGACCGCGCCACCGACGACACCCACAAGATCGCGCCGCTCACCTACGCGGGCGCGCGGGCCGACGCAATGGACAAGCTCGCCGCGCTCGTCGAGGGGACGCCGCGGGCGCGCATCGTGAGCCGCACCGACGACTACCTGAACGCCGAGTACACGAGCCTCGTATGGCGGTTCGTCGACGACGTCGAGTTCCTGTTCGACGCCGACGGGCGGACGATCCACGTGCGCTCGGCGTCGCGGGTCGGCTACGGAGACATGGGCGTCAACCGCAAGCGCGTCGAAGACGTCCGCGAGCGGCTCGCGAAGCCGTAACCGGGCACAAAAGCGGCTTCAGGAGCCCCTGGAAGGCCGTTTGAGGCCCCATTTCAGGGTTAGCGCGGCACGCGTTGTAAGCAATTTGTAACAGTTTCTGATGGCAACTATTTGCTATTTTCTGCTGGCAGTTGCCAGCAGCATTTCCGGACCGCTTGTGGCTCCGGCGGCCGACGAAGCGGCCGCCCTCCAGCAGGTCGATCCCGTTCGAGCCGCCGGCCGCCCCCGAGATCGAAGGGCTGGAGGGTCGTCGCTTCGTCGACGACCCCAACGTCACCCCGGCGGACCGCCAGAGGCGCGCCCTCCATCCCGATCGACCCGCGAGCTCCGGCGGCCGACGAAGCGGCCGCCCTCCAGCAGGTCGATCCCGTTCGAGTCGCCGGCCGCCCCCGAGATCGAAGGGCTGGAGGGTCGTCGCTTCGTCGACGACCCCAACGTCACCCCGGTGGCGGTGCGCGGGAGGCGCGCCCTCCGTCCCGGACGCGGTCGATCCCACGGTGGAGGGCGGCGATCCTTCGCCGCCGCAGCGTTGGAGACCCATCGGTCCCCCTGGCGGCCGACGGAGCGGCCGCGCGGCAGGCTCCATTGCGCGCGCCCCGGCCGCCGCCCACACTTCGCCGGTCATGACCACCACCTCCACGCCGCCGGCCGCGCGCCGTCCCTGGCTCACCCGCAACGTGTTCGCGGTGGGGGTGGTGAGCCTCCTCACCGACGCGGCGAGCGAGATGGTGCTGCCGCTGCTGCCGATCTTCCTCACCACCACGCTGGGCGGCGGCGCCATGGCGCTGGGCTGGATCGAGGGGCTGGCCGACGCGGTCGCGAGCGCGCTCAAGCTCGTGTCGGGCCAGTGGGCCGATCGCCTCGGCCGCAACCAGCCGTTCATGCTGCTCGGCTACGGCATCTCGACGATCGCCCGCCCGTTCGTGGCGATCGCGCAGGCGCCGTGGCACGTGCTCGCGGTGCGCGTGACCGACCGGGTCGGCAAGGGCATCCGCTCGAGCCCACGCGACTCGCTCCTCGCCCACGCCGTCCCGCCCGAGCAACGCGGCGCGGCGTTCGGCTTCCACCGCGCGATGGACCACGCGGGCGCGGTGATCGGGCCGACGATCGCGTTCCTGTTCCTGCGCTTCGTGAGCGACGACCTGCGCCACCTGTTCCTGCTCTCGGCGATCCCGGGCGTGCTCGCGGTGCTCGCCGTGGCGGCGGGCGTGCGCGAGAACGAGCGGGCGCCCGAGGCCGTCGCTACGCCCACCCAAGGAGCCACGATTTCGGGAGGGCTGACGCCCTCCCCTACAGTTCCGCGCTCCGGCGGAGGTGCCATAGCCGCTTCTCCCCACGCGCTGCGCGGCCTCCTCACCCTCCTGGCTCCGCTCGCGCTCTTCACCCTCGGCAAGGCGAGCGAGACCTTCCTCTTGCTCAAGGCCGGCACCCAGTCGGCGAGCCTCACCACGCTGCCGCTCTTGTGGATCGGGCTCCACGTCGTGAAGTCCACGAGCTCGTTCCAGGGCGGCGTGCTGAGCGACCGCCTCGGACGCGGCGCAGTGATCGGCACCGGCTGGGCGCTGCACGTGGCGGTCTACGCGGCGCTCGCGTTCGCCGAATCGCCCGTGGCGGTGTGCGCGCTCTTCCTCGCCTACGGCATCCCTCCGGCCTCACCGAGGGCGCCGAGAAAGCGCTGGTATCCTCGCTCGCGCCCAAGCGCGGACAGGGCACCGGCTTCGGCTGGTACCACCTGACGCTCGGGCTCAGCGCATTGCTCGCGAGCGTGGTGTTCGGCGCGCTTTGGGAGGGCTTCGGGCCGCGCGCGGCGTTCCTCACCGGTGCCGCGGTCTCGGCGCTCGGTCTCGCGCTCTTCGTGAAGCTCCGTCCGGACCGTCACGTCCAGACCTGATCGGTCTCCTCGCTCGCCGCGGCGGGTTCTCCCACCGGTCCGGAAACATGAGATAGTCGCGCCCGCGCCGGGCGCGGGCGGATCTCGCCCCGAGGGAGGGGCGATGACCTATCGCGTGATCCAGTGGGCGACCGGCAACGTCGGCAAGCTCTCGATCCAGGCGATCGCGCGCCACCCCGAGCTCGAGCTGGTGGGCGTGTGGGTCCACGACGAGGCGAAGGTGGGCCGCGACGCCGGTGAGATCGCCGGGATCGCGCCGCTCGGTGTGTCCGCCACCCACGACGTCGAGGCACTGCTCGCCCTCGACGCCGACTGCGTCATGTATTGCCCGCTGCCGTGGCAGGTCGACGAGATGTGCCGCATCCTCGAGTCGCGGAAGAACATCGTCACCACCTGCGGCTACCACCACCCCTACATCCAGTTCCCCGAGGCCACGGCGGAGCTCGAGGGCGCGTGCCAGCGCGGCGGGGTCTCGCTGCACAGCTCGGGGAGCAACCCGGGCGGCGTGAGCGAGCGCTTCCCGCTCACCTTCAGCGGCTGGTGCAGCCGCATCGACAAGCTGGTGATCACCGAGTTCGGCGACTGCCGCCACTACGAGGCGCCGGGGATGATCTTCGACGTGATGCTGTTCGGGAAGACCGAGGCCGAGGCGCGCGCGGGGTTCATGCTGGAGATCCTCAAGCGCTGCTTCTACGAGTCCCTCGACATGGTGGCGGCGGGGCTCGGTGTGGCGATCGATCGCTACGGCTTCGAGCACCAGGTGGCCCTCGCCCGCGAGCCGATCACGACGGCGGCGGGCGTGATCGAGACCGGCATGGTGGCGGCGCAGCGCTTCCGCTACTGGGGCGAGGTCGACGGCGGGCCGCACCTCGAGACCCGCCAGGTGTGGGTCATGGACGAGCTGCCGTTCACGCGCTTCGACCGGCCGTGGGAGAGCGAGCGCCTCGACGGCTGGAAGATCCACATCGAGGGCGACCCGTCGTTCGACGTGAACATCGACTTCCCCGCCCACTACACGGGGCGGCAACGCACCCGCGACGGCATGATGGCGACCGCGGCCCACTGCGTGAACGCGATCCCCGCGACCTGCCGCGCGGCGCCCGGGATCAAGACCTACCTCGACCTGCCGATGATCACGGCGCGCGCGGGACGGCGCAGCGTCTGATCGCTGGAGGGCCGCGATCCTTCGCGGCCGCAGCCGGCGGGGTGGATCCGAACGCCGCGGCGGCGAGGGACCGCCGCCCTCCAGAGGGCGTTGATCGAGCGGCTGGCGGGCCGCGGGACGCTCGCCCGGGGGCATCCTCGCGCGCGTGACTCGCGCGGCCGACGCCGATCGATCGCCGCCGCCACGACGGCGCCGGATCGCTTACCGCGCCGCGACCGCCACGGCGCTCCTCGCGCTCGCGCTCCTCGGTGCGCGCGTCTTTGATCGGCTCCGCCACCCGCCCACCACCTTCCCGGTCGAGCGCCCGTCTTCGCCGCCCACGCTGCGCGCCGACTGCGTCGCCAAGGGCGAGGCGTGTGTGGCCGAGATCGGCGCCGCCGTGCCGGTCTGCCACCGCCGCTCGTGCAGCGCCGAGAGCGGCGTGACCACCAACGCGCAGGGGATCGTCGCCGCGCCCGAGCGCCTCTACGCCGTGCCCAAGCCGGCGGGTGTGGTGCGGTTCCTCGCGTTCGGCGGGTCGACCACCGGCAACGGCCACCCGGAGCTCATGTGGCCCGGAATCCTCGAGACGCTGCTCGATGCGGCAGCGACCAGTCGCGACAGCGGAACAACCCGCTTCGAGGTCCTCAACCTCGGCATCCCGGCCGCCGGCTCCCGCGACTGGGTGCCGCTCTACGAAGCACTCGGCCGCCGCTTCGAGCCCGACGGAGTGATCTTCGGCGAGGAGGTGAACGACGTCGGGAGCTGCGCGACGTTCCTGGCGCCGGTGCCCGGACGCGGCGACGCCGTGCAGCGCGACGTGGTGCGCGCGTTCCTCGCGGGCGAGGCAGCTCGCGCCGACCTCGCCGCGCTCTCGCCGTGGTTCGCGCGCCACGCCGACGGCTTCGAGGAGGCGCGCGCCAAGAAGGCCGCTCGCGCGGCCCTCGAGGCCGCGCAGCGCGCGCTCGCGCCCGGCAAGCTCGCCGCGCACGACGAGACCTACGAAGAGCAGGTCGCGCGCTGCCTGCGCAGCGACCGCGACCCCGAGCCGCTGCCGCCCTCGATCTTCGACGACTACGCCGACGGCTTCGCCTACACCCGCGCCAGCTACGAGGCGCTCGCGGCCCTCGCCGAGCGGGACGGCGTGCGCTGGATCGCGATCAGCACCGCTCCCCACGACTTCGTGAGCTGGCGCTGCCCGACCTCCACCTGCGAGCCGCTCCTCGACCTCCACGACTGGCGCCGCTACCTGACACAGCTCGCGAACCCCGCGGTCCGCAGCCTGGCGCGCGAGCGCGACTGGATCCTCGCGGACCTGGAGCGCGCCCTCGACGACTATGGCGCGGGGCGGAACCCGTTCGCGATCGACCTGCGCCGGCTCCTCGCGCCCACCGAGCGCTGGCTCGGGAGGCCGCTCGACGAGATCGTCGCTCGCACCGCGCGCGGTGAGCTCGGCAAGCGCCCGTTCTTCGCCGAGTGGATGCACCCCTCGAGCGAGGGACAGGTGATCGTCGCGCAGACATACTTCGCGGCGCTGGCACCGGTCGTCGCCGAGCTACGCGCCGCACGCTGAGCGACTCCGGCGACGGGGGATGGAACCCCCGTCGCTACGAGCACGCCGCGCCGGTCCTATGGCGCCGACCACGCTACCGAGCGGTGAGATTGGCGCGCCAGAGAGCGCGCCGCCTCGGCCCCGCAAGAGAGAGTGGGGGGGCGAAAGTCGCGCCTTTTTCGGGGCGGGGGTCTGGAACAGACCCCCGAGGGAGCAAGGCACCGATGAATCTTCGCCCCGTCTCTTGCCGTCCAAGGGGTCTCGGGCGCCATCATGCGGAAAGCCCCGGAGTGAGCCGATGACGGTCGACAAGCTTCAAGTCGTGGTCCTGATCTCCACCTTCCTCGCGGTGTTCGTGCCGTTCACGATCTTCCGTCCGCGCTCGCAGGCGATCGAAGAGCGCGCGGACCTCTTCGACGACGACGACGACTGAGCGCGCGCTTGCGGTGCGCCGCGCTCGCCTCCGGCGCCCCGCCGCACCGCGCTGTCTCGACGCTCGCTCTCGTCCCGAGCGATCCTCATGGGCTCCGCCGCGCCTCCGCGCGGCCCGCCCGAGGACCGCGCCACCATGAAGCTCTCCGACGAAGCCGAGCGGCGCCGCACGTTCGCGATCATCTCGCACCCGGACGCCGGCAAGACCACGCTCACCGAGAAGCTGCTGCTCTACGCCAACGCCATCGAGCTCGCCGGCTCGGTGCGGGCGCGGAACGCGCCGCGCCACGCCATCTCCGACTGGATGAAGATGGAGCAGGAGCGCGGCATCTCGATCACGTCCTCCGTGCTGCAGTTCGAATACGAGGGGAAGGCCCTCAACCTCCTCGACACGCCGGGCCACGCCGACTTCTCCGAGGACACCTTCCGCACCCTCGCCGCGGTCGACTCGGCGATCATGCTCATGGACCACGTGAAGGGCGTCGAGCCGCGCACCTTGAAGCTCTTCGAGGTGTGCCGGATGCGGAAGCTGCCGGTGGTCACGTTCATGAACAAGCTCGACCGCGAGGGGCTCGAGCCGTTCGAGCTGCTCGACGAGGTGAGCACCAAGCTCGACCTCAAGGTGGCGCCGATCACCTGGCCGATCGGCATGGGGCGCGACTTCCGCGGCGTGGTCGAGGTGGCGACCCACCAGGTCACGCTCTACGACGCCGCCCACCACGGCAGCCGCATCCTCGCCGCCAGGACGCTGCGGTGGGCCGAGGCGGAGCCGCTGGTGGGCGAGAGCCTCTACCGGCGCGTGAGCGAGGACCTCGAGCTGATCGGCGCGGCCGGCGAGCCGTACACCCACGACGGTTTCCTGGCTGGCCAGGTGAGCCCGCTCTTCTGGGGCTCGGCGGTCACCAACTTCGGGGTCGATCGGCTGCTCGGGTTCGTCGCCGAGAACGAGGCGCCGCCCGCGCCGCGCGGCACCGGAGGAGGGCGAGACCGTCGCTCCCGACGACGAGAAGTTCAGCGGCTTCGTGTTCAAGATCCAGGCGAACATGAACCCGAAGCACCGCGACCGAATCGCGTTCGTGCGCATCGTGAGCGGCCACTTCGAGCGCGGCATGGACGTGACCGTGGGGCGCAGCGGCGAGACGCTGCGCCTCTCCAAGCCGCACAGCTTCCTCGCCGCCGAGCGCTCGATCGTCGACGAGGCGTGGCCCGGCGACATCGTCGGGGTGTTCGATCCCGGGAAGCTCCGCGTCGGCGACACCATCGCGGACGGTCGTCGCATCCGCTTCGCCGAGATCCCGAGCTTCGCGCCCGAGCACATCGCGCGGCTCTCGATCAAGACCTCGATGAAGCGGAAGGCCCTCGACGCGGGGCTCGAGCAGCTCAGCCAGGAAGGCGTCATCCAGCTCTTCTTCAAGAGCCGCGACGACCGCCGCAGCCCGTTCCTCGGCGCGGTCGGGTTGCTCCAGTTCGAGGTGCTGAAGGAGCGCCTCAAGAACGAATACGACGTCGACGCGATCATCGAGCTCCTGCCGGGGCGAGCCGCGCGCTGGGTGAAGGCCCGCCCGCGGCGATGGAGTGGCTCGCCGATCGCTCCGACAACTACAACATGATGGAGGATCGTCACGGTCACCCCGTGGTGATCGTGAACTCGTCCTTCCACCTCGACTACGCCCGCCGCAACGCCGCCGGCCTCGAGCTCCTCGAGATCGAGCCGCGCTGAAGTTGGGGCGCGGGAGGGGCACGCGCCGCGTGCCCGGCGATACGACGGAACCCTCGCACCGCCGATCCGTCGATCCCTGTACGTCCCGGCGCGCGACGAAGCGCGCGCCTCCAGACCAGGAAGTCCATGGGTGTGTAGGGGCGAGCGTGAGCTCGCCCGCAGCCCCGGCGGCCGACGGTGCGGCCGCGATCCTGTACCTCGATCGGCGCCCCGGCGCGCCGGAGGCGCGCCCGCCAGAGCACGGGGAACCCCGTGGGAGCGTAGGGGCGAGCGTCGCTCGCCGGGCGCCGGACCTCGATCAGCGCACCCGTGTCCGTCTCCCTCAGGACCGCCTCGGGGCTGCGTCCGCGTGGGCCGGATCGCTGTGCGTGAAATCCGGGCGAGGGCTGGCGGCTCGCCCCTGCGGTACCGATCGGACCGCGCGTGTGCGTAGGGCGGGGTTCATCCCCGCCCGCAGCCCAACGGCGCCGGAGGGCGCGCCCTCCAGACACGGGGAACCCCGTGGGAGCGTAGGGGCGAGCGTCGGCTCGCCCGGGAGCGGGATCGATCGGCGCACCCGTGTCCGTCTCGCTCGGGACCGCCCGGGGCTGCGTCCGCGTGGGCCGGATCGCTGTGCGTGAAATCGGGCGAGCTCGCGGCCGCCTACACCGGCGGTGCGGATCGGACCTCGCGTAGGTGCGTAGGGGCGGGGTTCATCCCCGCCCGCGGCCCCGATCGCGTGCACCTGCTTCCGCGCGGCGCACCACCGGGAAGAGCGCGAGCGCGAGGAACACCAGCGACTGGAGCAGGTAGCGGTCGTCCCACCACACGTTGAGGGCGGGCGGCCACACCGCGAGCCAGGCGCTCGCCGCGCCGGCGGCGAGCACGGCCCACTCCTGCCGTCGATCGTGGAGCGCAAGCAGCGCGGCGAGCAGGAAGAACGAGTAGTAGTAGCAGGTCGGCGTGGTCAGGCTCGTCACCGCGAGCGGCCCGAGCGCGAGCGCCACGTGCGCGCGACGCGTGGTCCAAACGGCCGCGACGAACGCCGCCGCGAGCCCGGTGATCACCATCCCACGCGCCACGCCGCGCTCGGCCAAGTGCTGGCGCTGCTTCGCGGCCCACACCGCCCAGGTGTCGGGGAGTGCTTTGTTCCAGGTGCGCTGCGCGCGCCCGTCGAGCGCGTACGAGAACACCGTCCCGAGCCCCATGTTGTTGGTGAGCGGCGTGCGGCTGTGGACGGCGATGTGGCGCGTGAACTCGCCGTAGCTCGAGCGCCCCGCCACCGCCACGCTCGCGCCGCCCAGCACGATCACCCCCGCGAGCCCGCCCGCCGCGAGGCGCAGCGTCGCCGGGCTCACGCGCTCGCGCCACGGGCGCCCCGCCCGCGACGCGCGCACGAAGTCACGCACCGCCCACACACCCCACCCCGCCGCGAGGATCGCCGGGAACACCCGCAGCATCGCCGCCAGCACCAGCAGGAATCCGGCCGCCACCAGCTTGCGCCGCCGCGCCAGGCAGGCGCTCACCACCACCGCGAACAACCAGTCCTGGCGCAGGAAGGCGCCGCCCGTGAAGAACCCGTTGGCCGGGAACTGGCAGCCGAAGAAGATCAGCGCGACACACAGCACGCGCGCCCCGAACGCCCACCACACGGCGAAGAAGAGCGCCACGTAGAGCACCAGATCGATCGACGCGAGCAGATGCATGCCGGGCAGCGAGGCCCCGACCCGCGAGCTCACGAGGCTCGCGATCGTGGTCCAGAGCGGGCTCGGGTTGTAGCCGTGGTCGGTCTGGAACGAGTTCCAGTACGAGCGGCTCGAGGTGCTGCGGAAGAAGTGGATGTCGCGCACGAACGCGTCCCAGCGCTCGGGCGTGAAGTGGTCCTTGCAGAGCGCCGGGTCGGCGAGCGCCGTCGCGGCCGGGACCAGCAGGCCGGTGTCGAGGTCGCGGAGCTTCCGCGCCTTCACCTCCTCGCGCATCGTCGAGCTGAGCTCGGCCTGCGCGACCGCGGCGCAGCGGTAGATGCGCTTGTAGCCGAGCTCGTCGTGGTACTTCGACCCCAGGTAGTAGTGGAAGAGCTCCCAGCCGTGCTCGTAGCGGTCGGGTGCGAGGTCATCGGACGAGAGGAACGCGAACCCGCCGCACCCAGCGAGCACCGCGAACGCCACCGACACGACCCGCCGCGGCAGCGCACGCCCGCGCCTCCGCCGCAGCCATTCGCCGATCGAGAGCGCGAGTGCCACGAGCCCGAGCGCCGTCTTGAGCGCGCCGAGCGCCTGTGGCGTCAGCCGGAACGAGAGCTGGTGCGCCGCGAGCCACGGACGCATCCCGTGGATGTAGAAGAGCACGACGGCAGCGACCGCCGCCGCCACCGCGAGCCCCCGCACCGTCCGCGCGCGCATGCGCGAGAGCCTGCCACGGCGGTGCGACAGGTGCGACGGGCCCCCGCCGCGGAATCGGATCCGGCCCGCCGGAGGCGGCCCCTCCAGACCGCTTGCCTCGATCGTACTGGAGGGCGCGCGCGCCTGCGGCGCTCCGTCGCGCCGCGGCCTTCGCCCTGGCGCGGACCGCCGGGAGGCGGTCCCTCCGAACGCCCGCTCACCCCGCGCCGAGCTCGCCCTCGCCCGAGGTGCCGTAGGTGCGGCCCTTCCACGAGACGCCCTTGCCGCTCGCGGCGCGCAGCGTCGAGTTCACGAGGATCGCGGCGGTGATGCACGCGGCGATCGGCGTGAGCCAGGCGAGCGAGTCGTCGAGCTTGAACACGTCACGGAGCAGGCGGCGGATGGTGAGCGCCGCGAGCACGTAGGCGCCGCCCAGCGCGCTCACGCCGAACCAGTGCGACCCCGCGATCGGCCACTGCCAGCCGAGGATCCCCACGATCGGCAAGAGCCACGGCGCGGCGAAGATCGCGAGCAGCGCCAGCGCTCCAGCACCGCGAGCACCACGTTCCCCTTCACCGAGACGTGGAAGTTCTTCGACCAGCCGCGCCAAAGCTCGTCGAGGCTGCGGTACATGCGCAGCCGCGCGAGCTCGACGCCTTGCGCGTAGACCAGGTTCTTGCCGGCCTTCTTGATCGCCTGCGCGAGCACGAGGTCTTCGATCACCTCACCCTTGATCGCGGCGTGGCCGCCGATCGCCCGGTACGCCGGCGCGCCGGAACAGCATGAACGGGCCGTTCCCCGACGCCGCCGGGTGCGACGGATCGTTCAGCTCCTTAGCCGGGAACACCATCAGGATGACGTTGATGATGAACGGCATCACCACGCGCTCCCAGAAGCTCACCGTGACGATCTCGGGGACGATCGTGAAGAGGTCGGCCTCGCGCTCGACCGCGAGCGCCAGCGCGCGCACCAGCGAGTCGGGCTCGAGGCGCACGTCGACATCCATGAACAGCACCCACTCCGATGCCGACTCGGCGGCCCCCACGTCGAGGGCGTGGTTCTTGCCCATCCAGCCGGGCGGCAGGGTGTCATTCCGCTTCACTCGCAGCCGCGGGTCACTCGCCGCGAGGCGCGCCAGGATCGCCGGGGTCTGGTCGGTCGAGCCGTCGTCGACCACCACCACCTCGAGCCCGGGGTAGTCCTGCGCGAGGATCGAGGCGACGCACTCCTCCACGTCCCGCTCCTCGTCGCGCACCGGCAACACCACGCACAGGCTCGGTAGCGTTCCGCGATCCACCCGCTCTGCGAGCGGCGGCTGCGGCAGCGCGCGCAGATTGCGCACGATCCAGAAGAACGCCGCGAGCAGCGCCGTGAGCGCCACCGCCTCCAGCACGAACGCCGGCCCCGCGAGCGCGGTCATGCCGCGCCTCGGGCTTCGTCGATCGGTGTAGGGGCGACCGTCAGGTCGCCCGCAGAACGACCGATCGCACCGGTCGGATCCGTGCGCGAGACCTCGGGCTCGATCCGCGAGCGGCCCACGTGCGGGTGTGTAGGGGCGACCGTCAGGTCGCCCGCAGCACGACGGAACGCATCGGTCCGATACCTGCGCGACACCTCGGGCGGGCTCACGCCCGCCCCTACGCTCCCACGAGCCCCCGCGAGCGCGGGCATGTCGCGCCCCGGGCTTCGTCGATCGGTGTAGGGGCGACCGTCAGGTCGCCCGCAGCACGACCGATCGCATCGGTCGGATCCGTGCGCGAGACCTCGGGCGGGCTCACGCCCGCCCCTACGCTCCCACGAGCCCCCGCGAGCGCGGTCATGGGCGAGGCGCACCGACGCGTCGCGCGCTGACGGGCGATCCGGGCCTGGCCCGGCGCTCGCGGGGGGACGGAGCCCCCCGCGCTACGAGAGCAACAGTAGCGACCGGGGTTCCATCCCCGGTCGCCGGGCACACCGGCGCGTGCCGATCGGGTCGTCGCACGGGGGTCGTCGACGAAGCGACGACCCTCCAGCGTCCGATACCGACCCTGAGCGTCACGACCGCAGGTACGCGTCGATGATGCCGGCGGCGCGGGTGGCGCCGCCGTGCTCGTGGATGCTCTTCTGCAGCACCCCGGCGGCGCGCCGGTACTTGGTGTTGGTGAGCACGTCCTCGATGGCGCGCTCGAGCGCGGCGAAGAGGTTGCGATCGCTGCCCAGGCGGATGCCGCAGCCGAGGCGCTCGACGATCTGCAGGTTCACGTCCTGGTCGACGTGGTAGGGCGCGCCGATCACCGGCACCCCGCCCGCGAGCGCCTGGTAGATCGAGCCGTTGCCACCGTGGTTGATGACCACGTCGGCCTTCTCGACCAGCCGGTCGCCGCGCGCGAACTCCTCGATGAAGAAGTTGTCCGGCACCTCGGGGATGTCCACCGAGAGCCCGCCAGTGGTCATGATCACCTGGTAGCGAGAGCCGCCGAAGTAACGGGTGGCCTTCTCGAAGAAGAGCGGGTCCCCGGTGGAGCCCATGGTGATGTAGAGCGTGGGCTTGTCGGGGTCGAGGCGGTCGTACCAGACCGGATCGGGGATGTCCGGCTCCCACAGGATCGGGCCGACGTAGTGCACGTGCGGCGGACGCGCCGCCACCGTGGGCCCGTACTCGGGCACGTCGGCGAGCAGCGTCAGGTCGCCCTGGATCACCTCGAGCAGGCCGTCGCAGTGGCGCATCGGCAGGCCGTGGTCGCGGCGGTACTTCCAGTACGGGAGGCTCCAGTAGCGGGTCGCCGTGGCCTTGAGCGCGGGGATCAGGGCGGACGCGAGCTGCTCGCCCACGAAGCGCGTCATGATGTGGCCGTGGAAGGCCTTGAGCGGCAGCGCGAAGTAGCTCGTCCAGTGGGCGTTGGTGATCGAGATGTAGGGGATCTTCGCGACCTCGGCCGAGATCGAGAGCGACCAGTGCATGTCACCGAGGACCACGTCCGGGCGGTGGCGGTGGATCACCTCGAGGTCGGACTGGACGCTGCGCAGCATCATGTCCTTCCACCACGAGTAGCGCACCAGCGTCGCGCGGTTCGCGAGCTTGAGGCTGGCCGCGCGCGGCACGGTGAACACGGTGTCGGTGACGAAGCCGGCCTGGCGCGCGAGCTTGAGGAAGTGGCCGTCGCCCGCGAACACGACCTCGTGGCCGTGCTTGTCGCGCAGCACCTTGCAGACCTCGAGCGCGCGCGAGACGTGGGCCAGGAAGTTGGCGTCGGCGAAGGCGAGAACTCGCATCGGTGGTGGCTCGGGTGACGTCGGGGGAAAGGCCGGGGCTCGGTCTCGCGATCGACACGGTCCGCCGCGGTGAAGACCTCGGCGCGAAGGCCGTGCCGACGCGCGAGAGGCGCGGCCCGAGACCGCGACGGACTGTGAGGCAGCGTCGCTGCGGCGACCCTGCGCCGCAACGACACGATTCCCAAGGCTAGGGTCGAATTCGCGCCGGGGTCAAGAAAGCTAGGGCTTTTTTCCGGGCCGACGCGGGACGAGCCGCGCGGGGCGCTTCCCAATCGACCGCCCCTTCTCTACCCTTGCCCCCCGTCATGCGAGCCGGACCCCCCAAGCCGCGGCGCGGCGCTGCGCGCGTTCGCTGGCCGCGGTGGCTCGCGTGGGCGCTCGGCGCCGCGGTCGCGCTCGGCGCGGTCGTTCCACCCGCGGGCGCGGGCAGCGGCGCGCCGACCCTCACCCGCCAGGGCGGGGGCTACACGGGCAACTCGAGCGCCGGGTCGAGCTCGCTCGGCTCGACGGGATCGCCCGGGTCGCGCGGCTCGCTCGGCCCGCCCCTGCTGCTCTCGCTCGGCGACGTGGTCGAGCTCGCGTTGACGAACAACCCGACGCTCCGCGGCGAGGGCTTCCTGGCGCTGCGCGCCGCCGCCGAGGTCCCGGCCGCGGACGGCGCGCGCGACCTCTTCTTCTACCTGAAGAGCAACTACACCGACAGCAACATCCCGTCGACGTCGTCGTTGACCGGCAACAACCAGATGGTGTGGACCGGCAACGTCGGCTTGCGCCAGGCGCTCATCACCGGCACCGCCTACGATCTGTCGTTCAACAACACCCGCACCGCCACCGACTTCCCGTTCAACGTCCTCGACCCCAACTACCGCGTCGACACCACGCTCACCGTCACGCAGCCGCTGCTCAAGGGGTTCGGCCTCGACGTCAACGAGGCGCCCGGCAAGATCGCCCAGCACGCCAGCGACGCCGCCATGCTCCAGTACCGCGGGCGCGCGGCGCAGGTCGTCCAGGCCGCGCTCGAGGGGCTCTGGGACCTCAACCTCACGCGCGCGCTGCTCGAGGTGAAGACGCAGAACCTGGCGCGCGCGCAGCAGCTCGAGCGCACCGTCGGGGAGCAGGTCGATCGCGGTCTCCTCGCCAAGGCCGAGCTCTTGAAGGCGCAGGTCGCCGCCGCCGCCCGCGACGACGAGCTGGTGCTGGCGCGCAAGGCGGTCCGTGACGCCGAGGATCGGCTGCGCGACACCATCGCGCCCGACGCCGACCCGAGCTTCTGGGAGCGCGAGCTGGTGCCCGCGGGGACCATCGACTTCCCGGCCCGCGACGTCGACGACTCCACCGCGGTGTCGCGCGCCCTCGAGCAGCGCGTCGAGATCCTGCAGGCGCGCGAGGACCTGGCCAGCCGCAAGGAGACCGTCGCCCTCGTCCGCAACTCGCTGCTGCCGTCGCTCAACCTGACCGGCGGGCTGCGCGTCAACGGCTTGGCCGGCACCGAGAAGCAGAACCAGAGCCTGATCGACTTCAAGGACGACTACCCGGCGATCTACGACCTCCTCAACGCGCTCTTCGGCGGCTTGCTGGTGGGCGCGGGCACGGTGGACCGCAGCCTGGTGGGTGGCTACCTCGACGCGATCGAGAACATGGACTTCCTGACCTGGACGGTGGGCGTGAACCTCGAGATCCCGCTCGGCAACGACACCGCCGAGTCGCGCTACATCCAGGCGGTCGCCGATCAGAAGCGCAGCGAGGAGAGCCTCAAGTCGCTGTCGCGCAAGGTGCAGATCGAGGTGCGCGAGATCATCCGCCGCGTCCACAGCAACCAGGAACGCCTCGACACCACGCTCCTCACCCGCCAGCTCGCCGAGAAGAACCTGGCCGCCGAGGAAGAGAAGCTCGCGCGCGGCTACACCTCGAGCCAGGAGGTCCTCGACCTCCAGGTCTCGCTCACCGAGGCGCGCGCCAACGAGCTCAAGGCGCGCACCGATCTCGAGAAGAGCTACGTCGCCTTCGCGCGCTCGGCCGGCACCCTCCTCGAGCTGTTCCACGTCGCCGCCCCGGCGGTGCCCTCCCTCGGCTCGGTGGACGTGCCGGGGCGGTTGTGGTGACGCGCGCGCCGCGCGCTCGCTGAGGGACCGCTCGACCGCACCGACTCGGGCCTCTATCATCGGTTCGACATGGCGGAAGCCCCTCGCGATCCCCACGCAGGCGCTCTCGCGGAGCGCTACCGCGCGATCTTCGACTACGCGCCGGACCCCACGTTGCTGCTCAGGCCGGGCGACGGTCGCGTCCTCGACGTCAACCTGGCGTTCGAGACGCTCACCGGCTGGACCCGCCGCGAGCTCCTCGAGCGCAGCCTCGCGGACCTGATCGCGCCCGAGAGCACGGCCGCCACCGACGGCTCCCTCGATCGCCTCCTCGAGGCCACCTCGACGGCCCGCACCGAGGAGCTGGCGCTCGCGCGGCGCGACGGCTCGAGCCTCGCGCTCGACGTCGACGTGACCCCGGTGAACGCGCGCGGCGACCGGCTGCTGCACCTGATCGCCCGCGACGGGAGCCGCGAGCGGCGCTTGCAGGAGCAGATGATCCAGTCGGAGAAGCTCGCCTCGCTCGGGCAGCTCGTGAGCGGCTTCGCGCACGCGGGCAACAACCCGCTCACCGGCATCCTGGGCGACGCGGAGCTGCTGCTCGATCGCGCCGCCGAGCTGCCCGACGACATGCGCGGCGACGTGGAGCGGATCTTCCACGGCGCGCAGCGCACCCACCAGATCATCTCCAACCTGCTCAAGTTCGCGCGCGCGGAGACGCCCAACGCGGTGCCGTTCGAGGTCAACGCCCTCCTCGACGAGTGCCTGTCGCTCAAGGACTACGCCTTCCGCGTCAGCGACGTCGCGGTGCGCCGCGACTTCCAGGACGGCATCCCCACGCTGAGCGGCAGCCCGCAGCGGCTGCGCCAGGCGTTCCTGAACATCATCGACAACGCCCACGACGCGATGGTCGGCCACCGCGGCGGCGGCACGCTGGTGGTGCGCAGCCACGTCGAGAAGGACCGCGTCGAGATCGACTTCCTCGACGACGGTCCCGGTCTCACCGAGCCGCGCCGCGTCTTCGACCCCTTCTACACCACCAAGGGCGTGGGCAAGGGCACCGGCCTCGGGCTCTCGGTGAGCTACGGCATCGTGCGCGACCACGGCGGCGAGATCACCGCCGAGAACCGCCCCGGGGGCGGCGCCAAGATCACGCTCTGGCTGCCGATCGAGCGCCTCCAGGCCGCCGACTCGAAGCCCGCGGCGAAGGCGCGCCCGCCGACCGCCGATCGCGGACGCGGCGAGCGCGTGCTGGTGGTCGACGACGAGGACATCGTGCTCGCCGTCACCGAGAAGGTGCTGCGCGACGCGAACTACAAGGTCACGGTGGCCAAGAGCGGCCACCAGGCGGTGCTCAAGCTGCGCAACGAGTCGTTCGACCTGGTGGTCACCGACGTGCGCATGCCACGACCCGTGGACGGCATCGACCTCTACCACTGGATCCGCGCCAACCGCGCCGGCTTCGAGAGCCGCGTGGTGTTCATGACCGGCGACACCCTCAGGCTCGAGACCCGCACCTTCCTCGACAGCGTCCAGAACCTGCGCCTCGCCAAGCCGTATAGCCCCGAGGAGCTGCGCCGCGCCGTGCGTCAGGCGCTCGATCTGAACCCGGTGCCGGGGCTGCGCTCCTGAGACGCGCGGCCGAGATCCGAGCGGCGCGACGGGTGGCCGCGGTGGCGCTCGCGGCCGTGATCGCCGCGGCGCCGGCCGGTTGTGGGGGCGGGGGCACGAGCGAGGGCGGCACCGCCGCCACGGTACCGCTCACTTCGCTCGCGAGCGGCGCGGCCTTCTACGATGCTCCCTACCCGGCGGATCACCGCCGCGACGCGGACGGTCGGCCGAGCCTCGCCGGCTTCCCCAACCCGGACGGCATCGGGTTGGTCGCCGACGTGCTCGCGCTCACCACCGCCGACGCTGACGGCTTCGGCGTGACCACCGGTGCCTTCTTTCGCTTCAGCGCGCCGCTCGACCCGGCGTCGCTGCCGGCGGCGCCGCTCGACACCCTCGAGTCGAGCGCCCCGGTGTTCCTGATCGACGTCGACCCCGCGTCACCCGAGCGCGGCCGCCGCTATCCCCTGCACGCCGGCTACCAGGACGACGCAGGCCCGCTCGGCGCCACGAACCTGCTGGTGCTGCTGCCGCTCCAGGGCATCCCGCTACGCGAGGGCACGCGCTACGCCGCCGGGGTCACGCGCGCGCTGCGCGACGCGAACGGCCAGCCGCTCGCCGCGTCGCCCGAGACGCGCGCGCTGGTGCGCGGCGAGCGCCCCGCCGGCCTCGCCGAGGCCGTGTTCGCCGAGTACCGCGAGGCGCTCGCCGCCCTCGCCGAGCTGGGACGCGACCCGAAGCAGCTCGCCGCGCTCACGGTCTTCACCACCGGCCACCCGATGCGGCGCATGCAAGCGCTCGCCGACCACATGGAGACGATCGCGCTGCCCGAGCCGGTGAGCGACTGGCAGCTCACCGACACCTTCGACGATTTCTGTGTCGTGAGCACGCGCATCGACATGCCGGTTTTCCAGCGCGGCGAGCCGCCGTTCTTCGCGAGCGGCGGCGACATCGCCTTCGACGGCGACGGGGTGCCGCTCCAGCAGGGGACCGAGCCGTCGCGCCTGGTGGTGACGCTGCCGCGCCGCGCGCCGAGCCGGCGGCGGGCTTCCCCGCGATGGTGTTCATACGCACCGGTGGTGGCGGCGATCGGCCGCTCGTCGATCGCGGTCGCGAGCCCAGCCACGGCGCCGGTGCGTTCGAGCCCGGCGAGGGGCCGGCGCGCTACTTCGCGCGCGCCGGCTTCGCGGCGATCTCGTGGGACGGCCCCCACGGCGGGCTGCGCAACGTGTCCGGGATCGACGAGCAGCTCACCATGTACAACTTCCTCAACCCGGCTGCGCTCCGCGACAACGTCCGCGCGACCGCCGCGGAGGCCGTGCTGGTGGGGCGAATGCTGGCGTCGCTCACGTGGCCGGCGGCGCTCTGCCCGGGGCTCGACGCGAGCGCCCGCGGCGACGGGCGCGCGGCGATCGACGAGGGCCACCTGGGCAGCATGGGGCACTCGATGGGCGGTACCGTGGCGCCGCTCGCGCTCGCGACCTCGCCGCGGCTGCGGGCTACGGTGCTGAGCGGCGAGGGAGGTAGCTACCTCGAGAACGTGCTGTGGAAGGAGAGCCCGATCGCGGTGAAGCCGATCGCCACCGCGATCCTGCGGTACGGCCAGCACGGCGCCGAGCTGACCCGCGCCGACCCGTTCCTCTCCATCTTGCAGTGGGCGAGCGAGAGCGCCGATCCACCGGCCTACGGGCGCGCGCTGATCGCCGCGCCGGTGAGCGGAGCGTCCCGCCACATCCTCATGTTCCAGGGGATCGTGGACACCTACATCACGCCGACGATCGCCAACGCCAGCACCGGTTCCTTCGGCCTCGACCTCGCGGGTCCGGCTCTCGACGCGAGCGTGAACGAGATGCTGGTCGCGAGCGGTGGTGAACGCATCGGTCTACCCGCGCACGGCAACCTCGCCGGCAGTGCCGGCGAGGCGATCACCGGCGTGGTGGTGCAGCACCGCGAGGACGGCGTCGAGGACGGGCACGAAGTGATGTTCCAGCTCGACGAGCCGAAGCGGCAGTACCAGTGCTTCCTCCAGGGCTTCGGCACCGACCGCGTGCCGGTGGTGCCCGACGGCAGCGCCGACGCTCCCTGCGGGCCGTGAGTCCCCCTCGGAGGGCCCGCCTCCCGGCGGGCCGGACGGCCAGGAGGCCGTCCCTCCGAAACACCGATCGCCGGGCACGCGGCACGTGCCCATCCCTCCGTTCGGGATTGGCGCGGAAGTCGTAGCGACGGGGGTTCCATTCCCCGTCGCCGGGCGCCAGGAACCGATTCGAGACCGCCGGGGAGTGTAGGGGAGGGCGTCAGCCCTCCCGAACCCACGACGCGGCCCTCACTTCGCCGCGGGCGCAGCCGCGGGCGGGGCACCAGCCGGTGGAGTGCGCGGCGCATCCCACGCCGGCGGCGGCGGGAAGGTCAGATACGCACCCGTCACCGGCTTGCCCGGGGGGATCACCGCCGGCACGGCGTGGCGAATCGGCGGCACCGACCGCAGGTACGCCACGATGGCCTTCACGTCGTCGTCGGTCATGGCCGCGAAGTCCGGCCACGGCATCGGCGGCAGTACCGCGGCACCGTCGGGCCGCCGGCCCTGTCGGATGGCGGTGATGATCTGCTCGTCGGTCCACGAACCGATGCCCGTCTCCTTGTCGGGGGTCAGGTTGCGGGCGTAGCTCACGCCCCACGGCCCCTGCCAGCCGAGCTCGCTGCCGGAGAACTTCCGGGTCATGTCGGGCGCGCCGTAGAACGTGCCGGGTGTGTGGCAATCGCCGCAGCCCGTGATGGTGGCGAGATATTCACCGCGCGCCACGAGGTCGGCGGGCTTCGCCTGCATGTTGGTCTCGGCGTGCGACGCCGCGAGCGCCGCCGAGGCCGACACCAACAGACCGGTCACCGCGGCCCGCGTCGCACGGGCCCACTTCCGATCGAGAATCTCCATCCGTCGTTTCCTCCTGAGGTTGGACCACCGGCACGATGTTAGGTTCAAGGCGCGGGCCACGCCACCCCCGGATCGCGAGCCGAGCAGGCGCCGGCTCGACCGTGCGGAGGCGCGCCATCATCCGAAACGCCGCCGATTCCTGCCAGCCGCGGACATTGGACGTCGATGACCGAGCCGCACCCCGCACCCTCCAGCGCAGAGCGCATCCGCACCCTCCTCGACGATCTCGAGCACGGCGAGGCCGAGTGGCGGGTGAGCGCGGCGCTCGCCCTCGGCAGGCTCGGCGACGCCGCGGTGCCCGGGCTGGTGGAGGTGGTGCGCTCGGGCAGCCCCGCGGCACGCGAGGCCGCGGGTGCGGCGCTGGGGCGGATCGGGCGCTCCTCGCGCGCCGTTCCCGAACCGCTGCTGGCGCTCCTCGACGACCCGACCGAAGACGTCCGGGACGCCGCGGCGCGCGCGATCGGGACCATGGGCGCGAGCGCGATCCCGGCGCTGGTCGCGCTCCTCGACGCCCAGCGGGCCGATCTCCGGCGCGTCGCCGCTCAAGCGCTCGGCTGCCTGGCACGCGACGCCGAGCCCGCCACCGCCGGCCTCGCGCGGCTGCTCGGGGACGGTGACCTCGAGGTGCGGCAGCGCGCGGTGTGGGCGCTCGGGAAAATCGGCGCGCCGGCGGTGACCGCGCTCGCCGGTGCGCTCGCCGACGCCGAACCGTCGGTGCGACTCACCGCGGCGCGCTCGCTCGCGGCGATCGGAGAGCGGGCCGCTTCGACGGAGGACGCGGTGCGGCGCGCCCTCGGCGACGCCGATGCGCGCGTGCGCCTCCACGCCGCGAGCGCGCTCAGCACCTTCGGCGGCGACGCACGCGCCGCGGTGCCGATCCTCGCCGACGCGCTCACCAGCCCCGAGGCCGCTGTGCGCGCACTGGCCGCACGGGCGCTGGGACGAATCGGCCCCGCCTCGCGCGAAGCAGCGACGGCGATGCTCAAGGCGCTGCGCGACGACGACGCCGAGGTCCGCCAGGCCGCGCTCGCCTCCGCCAAGAAGGCGCACCACGACAAGCTGAACTGAGCTTTCGGGGGGCTGTTCCAGCCCCCCGCCCGCCGGGAGTGAATCCGGGCGGGGCCCACCCGAGGCACTCGCTTCGCTCGTGGCGTCGCGCTGCGACGCGCCACCTGGCGAACCCGGTCGTTCCGCGATCCGGGATGCCGCTCGGGCCCGCGTCCCGATCCGAGTGAGTGCGGGCTCCGGACGGAGGGGCACGCGTCGCGTGCCCGGCGATACGCGAGGGCGCTACACCGCGACACCGTTCGATCCCGGCAGGCCAACCCCAAGGCACTCGGCTTACGCTCGTGGCGTCGCGCTGCGACGCGCCCATCGGCGAGTCCCGTCGGCGACCGGGCCGGAATCGCGAGTAACGACTTCGGCTAACAGAGCGGCTTTTCAGGCCCCCGCCCTTGTTTCCGCGGGGTCTTTCCAAGACCCCGCCCCGTCCTGAATCCGGCGCGGCACCGCGCCGCGCGCCGTGGCGCGGGTAGAATCACTCGCTTCGTGGGCCACTCCGGCGATCCCGGCGGGGGCGTAGCGCGGGGGTGGGGGGCTCCCTCCCCCCGCGAGCGCCTGGTTCGCGCTCGAGTCCTTCAGCGCATCGCCGGGACGTACCGATCTGTCCGCAGCTCGTGGACCTCCTCGCCGATCCGTCATCCGACCGCGCATGCTCGGCACCCGCTCCAGCCGGAACCTCCAGTGCGCGTACGCCCTCTCTGCCTCTCGTTCGTGATCACCACGGCCGCGTGCTCGGGGCTGCGCGCGGATCCGGCCATGCCTGGCTACGGGGCGCGACTGCCATCCCCGGCGCAAGCCGGCGAGGCGGCGCTCCAGGCGGCGCTGCATCCGGCGACGTGGGCCACGGCGCTGGGCGCCGTGGTGTTCGCGCTCGACGACCTCGACGAGCGTGCGTCGCGCTGGGCGATGCGCCACACCCCGATCTACGGCTCCGCGCGCGCCGCGGACGACGCCAGCACCGTCCTCGACGGTGTGCTCGCCGCCGCGATGGCCGGGAGCGCGCTCGCCGTCGAGCCGAGCGTCGACGCCGGGTCGCCGTGGCGGGAACGCGGCGAGCGGCTCGCGGTCGAGGGCCTCGCCGTGGGCGTGACCGGTGGTCTGAGCCTGGGCCTCAAGGAGGCGACGGATCGGCTCCGCCCGAACGGCGAGGATCGCGCGAGCTTCCCGTCGGGGCACGCGAGCCTCGCCTTCGCGCTGACCGCGGGCACCACGCGCAACGTCGAGGCGCTCGCGGTCAGCGAGCCCGCGCGCGTCGGGCTCGACGCCGCGGCCTACGTCCTCGCTGGTGCGGCCGGGTGGGGACGGATCGAGGCCGGCAAGCACTTCCCGTCCGACGTCCTCGCGGGCGCGGCGATTGGCCACTTCCTCGGCTCGTTCGCTGCCGACGCGTTCCTCGGGCCGGACGAGGGAGACGGCTGGCCCTCGGTGAGCCTGGCGCCGTCGACGCGCGGGTTCGCGCTCGCACTCACGTGGCCGCTGTGAGCGCCGGCCGGCCGGCTTGACGGGGCACTTTCCGTGGCCACGTTCGAGCGGAAGCCACGAAAGCGAGGCCGATGGTGATCCGCGCCTGCCCGTTCTGCCACAAGCCCAACCGCATCCCCGCCAAGCACCTCGCCAGCGCCGGGCGGTGCGGCGCGTGCAAGGGTGAGCTCGCTCCGGTGGCGGAGCCGATCGACGCCGACGCCGCGACCTTCGACGAGATCGTGCAGGGCGCGTCGGTTCCGGTGCTGGTGGACTTCTGGGCGGACTGGTGCGGCCCGTGCCGGACGGCGGCGCCCGAGGTGAAGCGCGCTGCCCACGACACCGCCGGTCGCGCGCTGGTGCTCAAGGTCGACACCGAGCGCCACCCCGAGGTGGCCGCGCGCTACGGCGTGCGTAGCATCCCGAACTTCGTGGTGCTCCGGGGTGGGCGGGTCGTGCAGCAGCAAGCGGGCGTCGTGCCGCATACGCAGCTCGTCGCGTGGCTCGCCCGCGCTACGTGACGCTTTCGTAGGCGGCCCGCCGGAGGCGGGCCCTCCATACCGGGCGAGGCATCGTGCGGGGATCGGCGATCCCGCCGGCGCTCGCACCGGGGCGTAGCGCCGGGCACGCGACGCGTGCACCTCCCCGGACGCGCGGCTGGTCTGGCCCGGGCAACGCGGCGCCGCCGTCGGAGGGACCGCCGCCCGGCGGTCCGCGGCCCCGGCGCGCCCTCCAGATAGGGATCGATCGGGACCGTACAGGGATCGGCGTGTGCGGCGACGCTCGGGCCCCGTCGTATCGCCGGGCACGCGACGCGTGCCCCTCCGGACCGGGCGGGCATCGACGATTCCGCCGACGCGTGACCCGCCGACCACGCGCGACTACGCCACCCCGCGGCGGCGGCGGTCGGCGGGGCGCCAGTCGTCGACCTTGTCCTTGGGGTGGACCGGCCCGTCGAAGGTGAGGCCGAGGGCGCGGTCCACGTCCGTGAGCCCGAGCGTGCGCACGTAGATCGTGCGCCGGTTGATCGCCGCGAAGTAGATGCGGAAGTGGAAGAAGCTCTTCACCACCAGGATGTCGGCCTTCCACGGATCGAGCCCGGCGTCTCGATAGAAGGCGGGCTTCATGACGATCGGCGTGTGCTCGGTCACCACCAGCTTCACGTGACCGAGGTCGAGCACCGCGACGTGGCCGAACGGCTCACGGACCTGGGTCGCGAGCAATCGCCCGCGCACACGAAGCGGCGGGTTGGTGAGGGGATCGATCTTCCCGCCCACCTCGACGTCCACCGCGCTGCCAGGCGCCCGCCCCGCCAGCTCGACCGCCACGCTCGTGTCGAGGATCGGCGCGTAGCTCACCATCCCCTGCCCGTGCTCGAGGAGAGCGCGCAGCAGGTTCGTGTTCTCGCCGGTCGCGCCCGCCGCGACCACGTCGCTCGCGTCGGACAGGCACACCACGCCGAGCCGCCGCGCGAGCCGCGCCGCGCGAGCCTCCTCGAGCGCCTCGAGCGCGCCCGGAAACGCCGGCGGCATCACCTCGCGGACACCCCACGCGCTGTCGGCCAGCTCGTCGGCGAGGCGATCGGCGAGCGCCGCGTCGCCGTCGGTGATCACGTGCGCGCTCCAGCCGATCTCGGGGTCGTCGTTCCACAGGTGGACCATGCACAGGCTCGCGTCGAGGACGCGCGGCTCGCGCTCCATCCGGCTCATGCGGCGGAAGATCGGCCGCATCGTCGGCAGCAGGTCGACCGTGGTGCCGCCGCCCAGCACCATCGGCAGCGTCCGCCAGCGGTACACCGGCCTCACCTTGCCGAGCGCGGTGTCGATCAGGATGCGCCCCGCGCGCCGCCCGGTGCGGGCGTGGTCGCGGTGCGGGTTGGTGCGGTAGGCGCACGCGAACGTGACCGGCGCGAGCTTCTTCGCGCAGAGCTGCGCGTGGAGGTCGAAGGACACCGCGAGCGGCACGTCGGGCCCGAGCTCGCGGCGCACCGCCTCGAGCAGGCGCGCCTCGGGGTGCGGATCGTGGCGGGTGGTCATGGCGCCGTGGAGCGACAGGAAGACGCCGTCCACCTTCCCCGCCGCGCGCAGCCGCTCGAGGAGGCGCGCCGTCACGGTCTCGAACGCCTCCTCCGCGAGCGGGCCGGACGGGATCGCCCACGCGCTGAGCAAGGGCACGCCCTCGACCTCGCCGCGGCGCTCGTCGAGCGCGGCGACGAGCCCCGAGAGCTCGGCGTTCTTGGCGTAGCCCGCCACCTCGTAGCCGTCCGGCGCGCACGCCGCGGCGAGCGCGTCGCCCTCCAGGAAATGGGCGCGGGTGAACGCCTCGAACGAGGTGTCGACCGGGCTGAACGCGTTGGTCTCGTGGTTGATGCGTCCGTACGCGATGCGAATCGCCATGAGCTCCTCGATCCCCGACCGTAGCGCAGAGCAGCCGGACACACCATGCGCCAGATCACGGTTGCCCCCGAGCCGGCGGATCGCATAGAAACGGTCGCCCGTCCGATGTGCTGGCCGCCCGCTTCACGTGCGCCGCGCCCTCGGCTGACGCCCGAACGATGAACCTGCGCCCGTTCCTCCGCCGTTCGAGCCACGCCCGCGTCGCCGCTCGCGTGGTGGCGCTCGCCTTGATCGCAGCGGTCGCGCTGCCGCACGCGGCGTCCGCCACCAACTTCCGGCTCTTCGGCCCCGGACCGCGTTACGCCGCGATGGCGGGTGCCTTCACCGCCGTCGCCGACGACTTCACCGGCGCCTACGCCAACACCGCCGGCATCATCCAGAAGACCTCGACCCGCGTGGGCGTGGGCTACCAGTACGCCTACATGGACCTCACCGCCCAGGGCGAAGCCGACGAGAACGGCGCCGGCACCGACGGGCTCTACCTCGGCTTCGTGTTCACGCTGCCGTTCATCGACTGGCTCAAGGACCGGGTGGCGTTCGGCTACAACTACTTCCAGCCCGTCGACTACATCCTCTCGCTGCAGGTGCCGGCGGCCACCACGCCGCAGTTCGTGCTGCTCGAGCAGTATCCGCGCGCCAACATCATGCACGCGGGCTTCGCGACCGATCCGCTGCCGTGGTTCCTGGTGGGCTTCGGCGCCACCTTCAACGCCGACCTGGGCGGCGGGCTCGACCTCAAGCCCGGCATCCGCAGCCTGAACGGCGTGGCGTCGATCCTCACCACCGTCGACCAGGAGTCGAAGGCGCTCTTCTCCCCGGACGTGGGCGCCTTCGTGAAGGGCAACGAGCTGAGCTCATCGCTCGAGAACTGGACCTTCGGCTTCACGTGGCGCTACCGCTACCAGCTCGACCTGCAGATCCCGCTCACGATCCTGCTCTCCGGCATCCCGCTCAAGCTCGACTTCACGTCGACGCTGCTCTACACGCCCGAGACCTACACGCTGGGCACGGCGTACCACTTCGGCAGCGACGGAGTGATCGCGTTCGATCTCGCCTACAACCGCTACTCGAACTTCAAGTCGCCGTCGCTGGTGATCGACACCGACATCGACATCCCGATCCTGCCGCTCGAGCTCAAGAGCGGGCCGGCCATCGACCCCCACTTCAGCGACACCTGGACGCCGCGCATCGGCGCCGACTACCGCGTGTACGCGGGCGAGAGCGTCGACCTTTGGCTACGCGGCGGCTACTCGTTCGATCCGAGCCCGGCGCCCAAGCAGACCCGCACCACGAACTTCGTGGACGGCGACAAGCACATCCTCGGGATCGGCACCGGCATCACCGCCAAGACGCTCTTCGGCACCGACGTGTCGAAGTCGAACCCGACCTTCAACCTGACCTTCCAGACGCAGCTCCTGAGCAAGACCCGGGCAGTGAAGGACGCCGACGTGCCGCCGTCCAACCCCGGCCAGCCGGTGATCACCGGCGACGGTGTCGTCTACTACCTCGGCGCGGCGATCAGCGCCGACACGAGCGTGCCGTGAGACGCGCGCGCCGCTCGCTGCCTCTCGCCGCACCGGCGATGGTCGCGCTCACGATCGCGCTCACCGCCGCGGGCGCGCGCGCCAACCCGTTCGACGCCTACGGGGTGGGCTCGCGCTCCGCGGGCATGGCGAGCGCCGTGACCGCGGTGGTTCAGGACTTCGGCTCGGTCTACTACAACCCGGCCGGCCTCGCGCAAAACGGCGGGATGGAGGCGAGCGTCGGCTACTTCTACGCGCCGCCGACGCTCGAGATCAACGGCCAGGACATCGACGAGGACACCACCAGCGGGCTCGTCGCGGGCTTCGTCTCGCCGCCGCTCGAGCTGCCGTTCGGCATCAAGATGTCGGGCGGCGGGCTCTTCCACCTGCCCGACAAGCGCGTCGCGCGAACCCTCGCGATCCCCTACGACCAGCCCACGTACGTTCTCTACGGCGCGCGTAACCAGCGCACCATGGTGATGTTCCCGTTCTGCTTCGAGCTGGCGCCGTGGATCTCGGTGGGCGCCGGCATCTCGCTGTTCGTCGACTCGAGCGGCGGGCCCGACTTCCTGCTGCGCGAGGATCGCCCCGACAACGAGGGGCTCTTCAGCGAGGGCACCATCTCGGCGACCCAGCACGGCCGCTTCTATCCGGTGGCCGGGTTGCTGGTGAAGCCCACCGAGGGGCTGCGCTTCGGCTTCGACTACCGATCCAAGAACGAGGCCCTCTACGAGGTGCCGATCGACGTCAGCATCGAGGCGCTGCACATCTTCGACATCCCGGTGTCGATCCTGCCCGAGTCGAAGATCGTGCTGCGCCAGCAGGTCTTCAGCTTCTTCAGCCCCGACCAGTTCACCCTCGGCGGCGCATGGAACGCGACCGACGACCTGCTCTTCACCCTCGACGTGACCTACGCGCTGTGGTCGGCGTTCCAGCAGCCGTCGCCCGAGGGCGCCACCACCTACGAGGGCGGGCTCGCGTTGCTCCTGGGTCAGAACCCGAACTTCGGGCTGCCGCCGCCCGACTTCCACGACATCGTGATCCCGGCGGTAGGCACCGAGTACCGCTTCCACGAAGACGACCACGTGGAGCTCTTCGTGCGTGGCGGCTATCGCTACCGCCCGACACCGGCTCCCGAACCCAAGGGCTTCAACAACTTCGCCGACACCAACGTGCACATCTTCGCGGTGGGGTTCGGCGCGCGCTTCCCGCACCTGCTCTCGGTGGTGCGCGGGCCGATCGACATCGACCTCCACGGCCAGTACCTGATGCTCGAGGAGCGTGACGCCCGCAAGACGAACCCGGTCGCCGACGGCTACGGCAACTTCACGATGGGTGGCCACGTGCTCGTCGGTGGCCTCACCGGCACGTTCCGGTTCTGATGGCGATGGTCATGCGCGCGCGAACCACTCGTACCGGCCGACTCCGCGGCGCCGACGGACCACGACGCCTTCGGCGTCTGCCCTCCACGTACCGTCTGGAGGACCGCGATCCTTCGCGGCCGAACAGGCTGCTGAAAAACTCGCCGATGCGAGTTTTTCGCGCCTGCCGACGTTTCCTCGGGGGTCTGTTCCAGACCCCCGACCCACGAAAAGCGCGGTTTTCGTGGGGCCCAACCCCCAAGTCGACTCGCTTTGCTCGTCGACGCGCCTCTGGCGCGTACCTTCTTGAGCAGTCCGCCAACCCCATGAGCCGTCGACTCCGGACCGCCTCGGGGCTCGCAGCGATGGCGCTCGCGGCCGGGCTCGGCTGCGGATTCACGGCCAGCAAGGGCAACGAGCCGACCGGCAGCGAGAACCTGCCGTCGAGCGGTGTCGGCCCGTTCATCAAGCAGGACTTCTACTGCAACACCCAGCTCGTCCAGCCGTTCGTCCTGACCTCGCCCGGCGACGGCCAGCGCGGTGGTCCGGCGCTCGTCCACGACGCCGACGGTTCGTTCCAGATCTGGTCCGAGCTCCGTCGCGGAGACGGCTCCGCCGAGATCCTGTGGAACCGCATGACGCTCGCCCGCGGCACCCAGTGCCGCGACTACGACGTGAGCGTCACGTCTGACCGCACCGTGCTGAGCGCCACGGCGGCGTGGGAGGCGGGCGCGGTGGGCGCGCCCGCGGTGCTGGTCGAGGACGGCCGCTACCGGATGTGGTTCGAGGGCGGCGAGTACGCCGGCATCGGCTACGCCGAGTCGAGCGACGGCGTGACCTGGACGCGCGGCAGCGCGGGCCCCGTGTTGATACCGGATCAGAGCTGGGAGGCGGGCACCGTCGGCTCACCCTCGGTGGTGTTCCACGATGGCCTCTACCGCATGTGGTACGACGGCAACGTCCGGGGGGCGCGCGCGATCGGCTACGCCGACTCGCCGGACGGCGCCACCTGGACCAAGCGGGACGCCTTCGGCCGCAGCGGCGGCGGGCGCGACGACCTGGCCCCGGTGCTGACTTCCGACCAGACCACCTGGGAGTTATACAAGCCGACCGACCCGGCGGGCTCGGTGGGCGCGCCGGCGGTGCTCGTGCACCGCGACCCGCTGCGCACCGTGTATCTGCTCTATTACACGGGCAACCTGCGCGGCCGCCTCGACACCCGCTTCGACGACATCGACTCGTCGCTCGGCATCGCCTACTCCGAGGACGGGCTGGTGTGGACGAAGGCGCCCAACAAGCGCGAGTGCGAAGCTTTCGACTGCCCCGCCAACGAGATCAACCCGAACGTGGCGGAGAAGCTGCCCATCGCGCTCGGGCCCAAGGTCGAGGGCAGCTACAACTCGTTCTCGGGGTTCTCGATCGTCGACGAGGCCGAGCCCGCGGTCGTCGAGGTGCCCGAGCAGCTCACGTTCTTCATGCTCTGGCACCAGGTCGACCAGCTCAACGCCAAGATCGCCCCCGGGCTCGCGCCCGACGACGAGAGCCTGCCACCCGACGGCTTCCAGGGCGCCACCGGCATCGGCTTCGCGTTCGCGAGCAACTGAGGACGAGTCGGCGACGGAGCGCCGACGCTCCGACGCCTGGGTCGCCCGCTCCGCCGGGCGACCCAGCCCTCACCCGGGCTCGAACGCGGGACCGGGACCCTCCCAGAGGCGCTTCGACATCCCGGTGGTCAGATCGATGACCCCGACGGCGACGGAATGCTTGCCGCCCAGCACAAGCTTCCCATCCGAGGTCACGCTCAGCGTGTCGACGAACGGCACGGCGACGGCGATCACGCGCGAGTCGAGCGTACGCAGATCGATCGCTCGGACCTGGCTCCCGGCGGGTTGGTTGTAGATGTAGAGCACGTCCTGGCGCGGGTCGGTCGCGAACGTGGATCCCCAGAACGGTAGTGCCGTCGTGTGACCGCTCCGCCGGTCGAAGCGGCGTAACCCACTGCGGAGAAAGTAAGCCGAGTCGCAATCCCGCGACATCGCGAAGCCCCTCTCGGGCAGCCCGTAGATCCAACCCGGTGGTGGCGAGCCCGTCGTAGGTTCGGGGATCTCGCGCGACCCCGCGACGTCGAAGCCGGACTCGGTGACCTCGACGAGATCCAGACCAGATCCGTCTCGCTGCTTCCAGCCGAGTGCGAAGAGCCGGGCCGGCGAGCCACAGCTCGCGATGTCACCGAAGGCCGCGTCTCCCAGCACGGCGCCCCGGATCGACGTGCCCGTCGTGAGGTCGAGGACCGACACGCGCGAGCGGTAGGTGGTCTCCTCGAACGGCACGTAATCCGAATCGACGGACGCGATCGCGAGCTGATGACGGTCGGCGAGCGGCGCGATGCTATCGACGCCCTCCTCACTGACCGCCAGGTCCCGGCGAACCAGATCGAGGTCACCGCTGCCGAGATCGGTCCGGTAGAGCGCGCCACCTCGGCCGAGCCACGCGAACGTGAACGCGGTGCCAGCGCGGTCTCCCGGTGCGATCGCGGTCACTTGCCCGAGACCCTCCGTCACCGCTCGCAAGCCGGTTCCGTCAGCGCGACTCTCGAAGACTCCGTTCGTCACAGGCCACCAGAATCGACTGCAATCCGCGCTCGACTCGACGGGGCCGCTCGGGCTGGTGGGATCGAAGGGCTCGAGGAGCGAGACGTCGCCTCTCGATTCGAGCGAGACGGCGTCGTAGCTCGTGAAGATCCGCGCCGTGCTTCCCGGCGCCGGCGGTGCCGACGAGTAAGGCCGCAGTCGCATGCCTCGCAACACGCGGGTGCCGGCGCATCCGAGCGACGTCATGCCGGCATCCGAGCTCGGGAAGACGTCGCTCGAAGCCCGCTCCTCCGTGATCAGGTCGCACGAATGGAGGTACGGGTAGTACCCCGTGTTCGGCGTTCCGCCCAGGATCCCGCTCGCGTACACGCGCTGGCCGTCGGGATCGATCAGCACGGACGGGACGTCTTGGCAGGTGTCGAGGCGCTCGCGAAGGCCGGTCGTGAGATCGATCCGATCGATGCCGTCGGTCGCGGTGTAGAGCTGGGTGCCGCTCGCGTTCACGAAGAAGCCCGAGCCATGTATGTCGACGGGGATCGCGCTCCAACGCTCATCGACGAGATCGGTCTGGAACAGGCCGCCCTGGGTCGACTTGATCCAGATCGTTCGCCCGTCGCCAGCGGACGCGACGTCGACCACTGGATCCGGCGGGGCGCCGAACGAGCGATCGATCGCCCCGGTCGCACGATCCACCAGCGCCAGCCGTCCCGACACCCCTCGCGCACGACGAGTGCACGGCCGTCGAGCACGAGCGACACCTGTGCCGGCCCCGCTAGCCCGCGCCCGAGCTCACGCGCGAACGCGACCGGCGGATCGGGAAGCGGGTAGACGATCCCACGCGAAACGGCGCCGTCCCCGCTACACGACCCAACTGCCAGCGCGCCGGCGAACGCCGCCGCACCGAGCCACAGCCGATAGCCCATGACGAACCCACCCTCGTCACTCGATCCACCGCGCGCCCGGGAGGGCCCACGCGTCGAGCTGCCTCGCGTGGTCGCGCGTTCGTCGGGCCCACGCCCGACGAACGCGCTCAGGATGGTAAGAAGAGCCCGTGAAGTCAATCGTCGATACTGGTTTTCCCAGATCGAGAGGTCAACGCAGATCCACGACCTGCATCACCAGACTACGCGTACGCCGTAACGACGGAAGACCGGGTCGGCGGACACCAACGTCAGACCCTCTTCCAGGGCCTGGGCCACGAGCAAGCGGTCGAACGGGTGGCGATGGTGGAACGGCAGACGCGCGACCCGAGCGACGTGCGCGAAACCGATCGGCAGCTCCTCGAAGTCGTTCGCGGCGAGTTGGTCCGGAACGAACCGCTCCATCGGCCCAGGCAGCTCGAGCTTGCCGAGGCTGAGCTTGATCGCGATCTCCCAGGAACTGGCGAGGCTCAGGAAGCAGCGTCGATCCGGGTCCGCGATGGCGGCCCTTGCCCGGCGGCCGAGCCTTGGCGAGTCGTCCACCCACCACAGGAACGCGTGGGCGTCGAGGAGCAAATCACTCATTCGTAGTCGCGGAAATCGTCGGGCGTGGCGTCGAAATCGTCGGCGACACGAACCCGACCGCGGGCCGAGCCGGGGGTGCGAGGCGCACGCCCGCGATCGAGCCGAACCAGCTTGAGCACCGGCGTGTTGTCCCGCGCGATCACGACCTCTTCGCCGGCCATCGCGCGCCGCACGAGCTCCGAGAAGCGCGCCTTGGCGTCCGCGACGTTGAACTGGGTCGATCGAGCTCGCGTGGTCATGTTGGTCATTCTAGATGACCAACATGGCTCTCGCAAGATTCGCAGATCGGCATCCTGACGACAGAACATCGGGCTCCACGGCGACTTCCGTCGACGACGGCGCCCCGGATCGAGCGCGGCGTACGGGGATCCACGCGATCGGCGACGCGGACGGCACGTCGTATCGCCGGGCACGCGGCGCGTGCCCCTCCCGGCCACCCGAGCAAACGGCTGGAGCGCGCCCGCTCCGTCGGGCGCCAGGCGCCGATCGTGATCGATGACGCGGGCCCGCGCTCAGTCGGGGTAGATGCTGGGGAGCCGCTCGGCGTCGAAGCCGCCGACGAGGGGCGCCGTGAACGCTTCCCACACCTTGGTGTCGGTGGCGGGGTCGACCTCGGCGATCCGCGAGCGCAGCCCGGCGGTCGCCATCGGGTCCCACACCAGGATGTGGCCGTTGCCGAGCCCGTCGCAGTCGCCGGCCACCAGCGAGAAGGCGGGCGGTGTGAGCTCGGGGTCGATGAACTCCCAGACCTGGCGCGCGGTGCGGCGCGCGGGGTCGATCCGGTAGCGGACGCAGCGGCTCTTCAGCGTGTCGATGGCGTTGTCGTAGACCAGGATGTCGCCGTCGGGTAGCCGCTCGACGTCGTGCTGGCGCGCCGTGTAGCGACCGCCCTCCTCGAGCGCCAGGTACGGCCAGTCGTCGTCCTCGGTGGTGCGCGGGTCGTCCTCGCCGAGCACCCACCGCAGCCGCCCGTCGGCGAGCCCCATCTCGAACACCAGCCGCTGGTTGAGGGCGCTCAGCACCACGCCGTCGGTGTCGGGCAGGTAGCTGACGTTGTTGAGGTGGCACCAGCCGCGCACCAGCGACGAGCCCGGATACCAGTCGTTCCAGTACGGGAAGAGCGCGTCGAGGAGGATGCGGTGCGGTGCCAAGGTCTCCAGCATCGGCCAGCGCCGCACCACGCGCGCGTCGCCGTCGAGCTCGAGGAGCGAGTCGGCGACCAGCTCGAGGGTGTTCGGACCGCCGCCGCTCCCGGCGGGCGGAAAGCCCGACACCGGCACCAGCTCGGTGGTCTGGGCGAGGAGGTGGCCGTCCGGCAGCTCGTCGAAGTCGTGGTGGAGGGTGTCGAGCCCCATCGCGCGCGCACCGTACTCGCGCACCGTCCGTCCACGCAGGTCGATCTCGCGGATGAGCTCCCAGTTGGTCCCCGCGACGTACGCGAAGTGACCGTTCCTGAGCCGCTGGACGTGCGTCACGATCACCGGCGGGTCGGGGCGGTGGTACCAGACCGGCCGCCCCTCGTCGTCGAACGCCGCGATCCAGCCGGGGTCCGGGCCGCTGATGCCGATGAGCGTGATCCCGGGCTGGATGCGCTCGGGGTCGCGGGTCCGCACCTCGAGCGTGGGCAAGCCAGCGGGCGCCGGCGCCGTGGTGAACGAGAGCGAGCGATCGGCGCGCACTCCCGCGCCGCCGATCTCGACCTGGTAGCTGGTCTCGGGGGTGAGCCCGAGCACGAGCACCTCGTGAGCCATCCCGGCGCGCGCGCTCAGCCAGCCAGAGTCGGGCACCTCGAAGCGCCCGCGCGGTCCGCTCACCCACACCCGCGGCCGCGCGTCGTCGCTGGTCTGGAACGTGACGACGGTGCTCAGCAGGTTCTGGGGCTCGGCGACGAACCGCGCACCCCGCACGTCGATCGTGGCAACGCCGTCCGAGCCGCAGCTCGTGGCGAGCAGCGCCGCGACGCAAACGCCGAGCGCGTAGCCGCGGCGGCGACGCGCGGCCGAACTCTCGCCTCGCCCCATCACATGAACTTGAGCGGCGGGTTCTCGCGGGCCAGGATCCCTTCCATCCGCTCCCGTACCCGGGCGTCGTTGTCCTCGCTCGCCGGGATCAGCCAGAAGCGGTCCTCGCGGATCCCCTGGAACGCCAGCTCGGCGACCTCGGCGGGCTCGGTCACCGCGAACGGCAACCCGGCGGCCTCGATCATCACCTTGATCTCGTCGAAGGTCGGCGGCGGCGCGTCGGGCTCGCTCTGGTAGGGCGCGTCCGCGGGTCGGTTGCGGTGCGCGGTGAAGATGTTGGTGCGCACCAGGTGTGGCCCGGGAAAGAGGACGCTCGCCTTGACCGGCGCTCCCGTCATCAGGAGCTGCGCGTGGAGGACCTCGGACACGCACGTGACCGCGGCCTTCACCGCGGCGTAGATCGGCGTGGTCGGCAGCGGGAAGAGACCGCCGTTCCCCGACGAGGTGTTGACGACGTGCGCCTCCTCGCCGCGCTCGAGGAGGATCGGCACGAAGGCCTTGATGCCGTTGAGGACGCCGAAGAGGTTCACGTCGAGCACCCAGCGCCAGTCGTTCTCGGGCGACTGCCAGAGCATCTGGCGGGTCTCGTCGGTGCCGACGCCGGCGTTGTTGAAGACCAGGTGCACGCCGCCGTAGGTGGAGAGCGTCTTCTCGGCGAGCGCCTCGACCTCGGCGGGCTTTCGTACGTCGGTGACCACGCCCGTGGCCTCGACGCCTGCGCCACGCAGCTCCGCGACGGTGCGCTCGAGGGCAGCGCCCTCGACGTCCGCCAGCACCAGCTTCACCCCTTCGCGCGCGACGCGTTCGCCGATCGCGCGGCCGATGCCGCTCGCGCCGCCCGTGATCACCGCGACCTTTCCGGAGAAGTCCTTCATGCCGCCTTCTCCGACGCAACCGCCACCTCGAGCCCGGGGAACATCGGATCGTCGTAGCGCTGATGGAGGAAGGGCAGCAGCCACTCCCCCTTCACCGGCTTCAGCACCTTGCCGCCCGACTCGACGTCGCTGACCTCGAGCTCGAGGGCGACGAGCTTGCGCACCGGCAGGTCGGCCACCGGATCGAACGGCGAGTCCGAGAGCAGCACCTCGCCGTCGAGGACCGTGCTCTTGCTCATCGCGAGCTTCCACTCGAGCTGACAGAGCAGCGGGTCGACGTCGAAGCCCTGCGCGGGCGGCGGCGACGGCAGCACCTTGAACGTGTACGCGCGGTCGACGCGGTCGGTGGGCTTCTGCTCGCGCAGCGGGCGGCCGCGCAGCTCGACGTAGGTGATCCCCATGCGGGTGATCCGGCCCACCTGCACGCCGCCCTCTTCGGTGAGCGTGATCTCGGCGAGCTTCTTGGGCTCGCCGTAGATGTCGCGCCCCGCCACCACGGCGCCCTCGGTCGTCATGGGCATGGTGATCGGGTACAGGCCCTCGACGCCGTCGCAGACACACGTGACGCCGAACGTCCCCGCACCGAGCGGAAACGTCATGTCGCCCGGCAGGTGGATGGTCACGTCGCTCACGATCACGTGCACCTCGGGACGCGACGCCGGCGCGAGCGGACGCGGCAGCAAAGCCGCGATCAGCTCGGGGTCGGTCTCGTAGATGGCGCGGATCGAGCGCACCTCGCTGCGCAGGAACCCGGGGCCCGCGGCGCGGGCCTCGGCGAGCTGCTCGTGGGACTTCGCGTAACGCAGACGTGCCATGGGTATCTCTCTCCTCCATCGGATTGGACGACGAACGGCGCTCGAGCGCAACCGGCGTCTACCTCGAGACCGAGGATGGCGGCCGGCCGGCCGTAGCGCGGGGGCTCGTCCCCCGCCCATCGGCCTGCGGGGGACGAGCCCCCGCGCTACGACGGCGATCCCACACGTTGTTACTCCTCGCGCTACCGAGCGGCCGCCACGTGGCGTTCGGCGGCGGGAAGGCTCAGGTCCTCGGCGCGCGGTCCGATCCGCGCCACCAGCGGCGCCAGGGCCTCGACGTCGAAGCCGTACACCTTGGCCGCCGTGAGGCCGAGCATCTGGCGCACGTCGGCGTCGGGGATGTCGTGGAACGACTCGGCCATGAACTTGCGGGTGTACGGCCAGGCGCCTTCGGGGTGCGGGAAGTCGCTGCCCCACATCATCCGGTCGACGCCGATCTTGTGGCGCATCTCCACGTCGACCCGGCTCGTCACCGAAGCGCCGACCCAGATGTTGCGGTCGAAGTATTCGCTCGGCTTCATGGTGAGCTCGGTGCGGTAGGGCGCGAGCTTGGCGGTGAAGTGATTGGCCTCGAAGCGCTGGTCCATCAGCGCCTTGAGCTCCGGCACCCACGAGGCACCCAGCTCGGTGATCACGAACTTGAGCTTGGGGTGGCGCTCGAAGACGCCGCTCCAGATCAGGAACCACGCGGGGCGCGTCGACCACCACGCGACCTCGGTGATGAAGATGCCGATGTTGCCGGGGTGGTCGCCGTAGTCCTCGGTGGGAGCGGCGCCGCCGTGGATGTTGATCGGCATGTCGAGCTCTTCGCACACCGACCACACCGGCTCGTAGACCGGCGAGTGGTAGGGCTCGTGCTTGCCCCACAGCGGGCCGATGAAGACGCCGCGCAGCCCGTTGGCGCGCGCCCAGCGGATCTCCTCGACCGCGCGCACCGGGTCGTGGGCCATGGGGATCACCGCCATCCCCGCGCGGCGCTTGGGCTCCTCCTGGCAGAACCCCGCGATCCAGCGGTTGTGCGCCTTGGCGCCGGCCCAGATCAGGTCGCTCGGGACCTCGGGCGGCAACGTCAGACCCGCGCCGAAGGGCGGCAGGTTCCCGTCGTTCACGCCGTCCGGGAAGATGACCTCGCCGGCGATGCCGTCGCCGTCGAGCTGGCGGTTGCGCTCGGCCGAGTCCCAGGCCCCGTGCCAACCGTCGCCGGTGTCGCGCCGCCACGCCGCCTTGAACTCGTCGGGCATGAACTTGCGCGTGAGGCGCTCGACCTCCGACTGCTGCATCGGGAACGCGACGTCGAACATCTCTCGGTACTCGGGGTCCACCCAGTCCCGATACTTGGCCCCGGGCAACCCCGCGTGGCAGTCGGACGAGATGACGAGGTAGCGATCGCTGGGCTGGCTCATGCGTGGCCCTCCGCTTCGACGGTTTCCAGATCGTGGGCGACGACGGGCTCGTGCACGAGGCGCTCGGCACGGGCCTCGCGCGGGTCCGCGTCCGCCTGGGTCAGCGGGTGGGAATAGAACTGCCTCACCCACTTCCGGAACTCGATGAGCTCACGGTCGGCCTTGCAGAGCACCGGGTCCGGGCGATGGATCTTGTTCTCCCAGATCGGGAAGTCCTGTTTGACGCCTTCGATGGCCCACGGCAGGAACTCGGCGCCGACCGTGTCCGCGAGGTCCTCACCCGTGGTGATGAGCCAGCGCGAGATGCAGCGGTGCTCGTCGATCGGCGACGTCGACGTGTACATCAACAGGCCCTTCTCGCCGAAGCCCATCATCCGCACCGAGGTGAGCCCGAGGCCCCACGTGTCGCGCTCGAGGTCCACGGTGAAGCGCCCGTAGGGCGTCTCGTGGGCGTGGCGCGTGCGTACGCGCAGGAAGCGGCCGCCCTCGCCGTACGAGATCTCGGCGTCCTCCTCGGGAGGGCCGTGGTGCACGTACAGGAAGTGCTGCGGGTCCATGTTGTTCTCGGCCATGTCCTGCATGTGGACGCCGACCGTGACCTCGTGGACGATCGGCTCGGTCCAGCCCTCGCCGCCGATCTCGGGCAGCTCGGGCGGCTCCCACGAGGGCGGCTCACCTTCGGCGTGGCGCCACACCAGGATCATCCGGTTCACCTCGCGCACGTCCCACGAGCGCACTCGCGCTCGTGGCGGGATGGTGTCGCAATACGGGATGGTCTCGCAGCGGCCGCTCGGCCCGAACTCCCAGCCGTGGAAGGGGCAGCGCAGGTTGTCGCCCAGCACCCGCCCGCCCTGACCGAGGTGAGCGCCGAGGTGCGCGCAGTAGGCGTTGAGCACCACCGCCTTGCCCCGGCGGGTCCGGTACACCACCAGCTCCTCGCCGAAGTAGTAGACCCGCTTGACCTCGCCGGGGACCAGGTCCTTGGACCAGGCGACGCAGAACCACCCGTTGGGCAGCGGCAGCGACGTGTCGTGATTCACGGGCAGCTTCACGGAGGCCTCCGTCCGACGCACCGCATCTCGGGAGTCACGGGTGCCGCGGACGGACGGATCCTAGGCGCTCCGGTCTCCGCGAGACGAGGACAGCTCCGGCCAATCACCGGACCCGAGCGGACAGCCGCGGCGCGCGAGATCAGCCGTCGCGGCCCAGCGCGAGGCGGGAGGGGATCCACAGCGCCCGGGTGTCGCCGCCGGGATCCGCGACCACCGACGTCGTGGGCGAGGGCCCGTCCGCGCCGAACACCATCGTGGGACGGCGCACGGTGTCGTAGGCGGGCCACGAGAGGCCTCCACGCACGCTCGGGTCTCCGGTCCTCGCGAACGCGATCCACGCGTCCATCATCTGCTCGACCAGCGCGCGCGGTACCGACTCGCCGCCGGGCCCGTAGCACCCTGGCCAGCCGTCGGTGGTGTCGAGGACGAACCCCACCTCCGCCGCGTGGCGCGCTCCCATGTCGATGCCGGCATGTTGCGGGCTCGGCGGCACCCAGTCGAAGCGGTAGACGAAGACCGCCCCGGGCTCGAACGCGAGCTGCGATTCGGCGAGGTGCAGGATCGGCAGCCGGAACAGGGCGTCGGTGCCGATCGCCATCGAGACCAGGTTGGGCGGCAACGTAGGGTTCGCGCGCTGGTAGGTCTCGATCGCCTGCGCCGGCGTCACCCCCGGCGCCAGCGCGTCCGTGAGGAGCTCGAGGAGAGCGATCGGGATGGCCGGAACGAAGAGCGGAGACCGGAGGAACGGGACGCGCGGCAGCCAGCCGCGCGCCTCGTCGCGGGTGGTACCGGTGAGGATCGGTACGTGCGCGGCCGAGCCCAGCTCCACGGCGCGCATCGGTGCCACCGGAAAGACGGAGCCGTCGAAGGTGGGGCCGAAGCTGCCGTCGCCGAGCGCGGCCTGGGCCGCCAGCAGGTCGGCGACCGGCACGTCGCGGAGGTCACTCTCGTCGGCGAGCCCGAGCGCCGCCACCAGTTCGCCGGTCACCGCGCGCGCCGCCTCCCACGGGCGGATCAGCGACGCCACGTTCGCCTGCACGATCGCCTTGTCGACCAGCTCGCTGCCGCCCGGCATCCCCAGCAGCGCGGCGACGGCCATGCCACCCGCCGACTGGCCGAACAGGGTCACGTCCTCCGGGTCGCCGCCGAACGACGCGACGTGGTCGCGAACCCACTCGAGGGCGAGCCGCTCGTCGAGGATCGCGGCGTTGCCGCTGCCGTCGACGCCCTCGAGCTGGGTGAAGCCGAGCGCGCCGAGCCGGTACTCGATCGACACCACCACGAGCTGGCCACGCGCCGCGAGCCGCGCGCCCGAGTAGAACGGGTCCTCGGTGCCCTCGTAGGCGAAGGCGCCGCCGTGCACCCACACCATCACCGGACGGCGTGCCCCGTCGGCCGAGGGCGTCCACACGTTGAGGCGCAGGCAGTCCTCGTCCTGGCGGGTGTAGACGTAGCCGAACTCCGCGGGTGGCTGCGGGCAGGCCGGGCCGAACGCGCTCGCATCCAGCCCACTCGGCCACGACCGCACGGCAACCGGCGGAGCGAACCTCAGGGCACCCACCGGCGGCTCGGCGTACGGCAAGCCGAGGAAGGCGACGACTCCTTCCTCGGTCACCACCCCGGCGGCGGTGCCGAGCGAGGTGACGGCCCCGGTCACCACCTCGAGCGGTGCGCCAGGCCCGGGTGACGCGTCTCCGCCACACGCCGGCAACAGCGCCAGCAGTCCGAGTGCGATCCGGAGGTCAGCGCGCATCGTGGGGTCGGGCCAGCTTCGGTGGCATCGAGGCGCCCGCGCTCGGGGTCCGTCGGCGAGTGGCTCGGCGGTGGCGCATCCGCTCAGCATTCCACATCCGGTGCGCGCTCGACGCCAGGATCGACGCGGCCGATCACCGGACCGCCGCGGACACGCTTGACGGCGACCGCCGCGCTTCGAGAGGTTTGAACCGATGTCGGACTGGACCCGTCCGCGCCCGGGGCGCACCGCGCGCCTCATGGGGCGCATCGCGCTGCCGATCGTCGCGCAGCTCGAGCAGGGCGGCGCCGACGTGGAGCGGGTGCTCGCCGCCGCGGGGCTCAAGCGCGCGCAGCTCGAGGACCCCGACGTGCGCATCGACCACGAGCGCTGGGTGGCGCTGCTCGAGATCGGCGCGCGCGCGACCGGTGATCCGTGCTTCGGCCTGCACGCCGCCGAGCAGCTCTCGCGGCGCAGCTACTCGCTGCCGGCCCTCTTCATCCAGGCGCAGCCCACCCTCGGTGAGGGGCTGCGCCGCCTCGACCGGTATTTCCACATCGTCCACGAGGGCATGCAGCTCGCGCTGCTCCTCGACGGCGACCGGGCGCGGGTGCGTCTCGATTTTCTTCCCGGGCTCGCCCAGCCGCGCATCCTCGCCGAGCACATGATCGCGTTCGGCTCGGTGCTCGGCGTCCAGTTGTTCGGCGCCGAGTGCCCGCGGCCGCGCGAGGTGCGCTTCGCACACGCGCCGCCCGCGAGCACCGCGGAGCACGAGCGGGTGATCCGGGGTCCGGTGCGCTTCGGCACCGAGCACACCGAGATCGCCTTCGACACCGCGACGCTCAGCCTGCCGCTCGACAGCGCCAACCCGCACCTCGGCGCGATCCTCGAGGACGAGGCGCGCCGGCTCGCCGAGCGGCTGCCGAGCGGCGCCACCCTGGTAGGGCGATGCGCGGCGTGGGTCCGCTCGCAGGTTCACGCCGGGCGCGAGCCGCGCATCACCGACATGGCCGCGGAGCTCGCCCTCGGCGAGCGTACCCTGAGGAGACGCCTGGAGAGCGAAGGCACCAGCGTGCGCGCGCTGGTCGACGAGGTGCGGCGGGAGATGGCGAGCGCCCACGTCGCCTCGGGCCGGCTCTCGCTGGACGAGATCGCGCTGCTGCTCGGCTTCTCCGAGGCGGCCGCGTTCAGGCGCGCGTTCCGGCGCTGGACCGGCCAGAGCCCGAGCCAGTTCCGGCGCCGTCACGGCGCCTGACGCCGTGACGCGACCGAGCGCAGCGGGCGCGTGGCACCGGGGAACGCCGCACCGGCTGCCCTCTCCCACGAATTGCGGCCTGTCGGAGCAGCGTGTTACAGCCGGAATCTCCGGCGCCCGCTCGGCGAGCGCCGTCCTGCCGGTGCCTGACCCCGGGAAGCGCTCGAAGGTCGTCCGGGGCGATGACCATGGCAGCGGGGACGTCCCGTGACCCTCCCGGTTCCCTCTCCACCGCCCCCCACCGCCCGCGAGCGTGGGCGCGTTCACGCACTCGCCGTCGCGGGCCTCGCCGTCGCGGTGCTGTTGCGCTGGCTCATCGACCCGCTGCTCGGACCGAGCGTCCCGTTCATCACCGTCTTCGGCGCGGTCACCGCGGCGGTGGTGCTAGGCGGGCTAGGGCCGGGGCTGGTGGTCTCGGTGCTCGGGTTCGTCGCCTGCGATTACCTGTTCGTCGCGCCACGAGGCGCGATCCGGATGGGGGGCGCGCAGGGCCTGACCACCCTGCTCGCCTACTTCGGCACGTGCGCGATCCTGGTGACGCTCGGCGAGGCGACGCGGCACGCGAAACGTCGCCTGGAGCGAGCGGAAGCGCTGTCGCGGCAGCGCGCGGACCTCCTCCACACCACGTTCGACAGCATCGGAGACGCGGTCGTCACCACCGACGCCGACGGCCGGGTCACGTACCTGAACCCGGTCGCCGTGGAGCTCACCGGCTGGGGACCGGCGGACGCGAAGGGGAGGCTGCTCGCGGAGGTGTTCCGCATCTTCAACGAGACCACCCGCGAGCCCGTCGAGAACCCCGTCGACAAGGTGCTGCGGCTGGGCCGCGTGGTGGGGCTCGCCAACCACACCGTGCTCGTCGCGCGCGACGGCACCGAGCGACCGATCGACGACAGCGCTGCGCCCATCCGCGGCTCCGACGGCCGCATCGTCGGCGTGGTGCTGGTCTTCCACGACGTGACCGAGCGGCGCCAGAGCGAGGCGCGGGCCGCGGCCGCGGCGGAGCGCTTCCGCCTCGCGGCGGAGGCGGTGGCCGGGTTGATCTACGACGTGGACTGGACGACCGGGCACGTCGAGCGCAGCCGCGGGCTCCTCGAGATGATCGGTCATCGGCCCGACGAGGTGCCTCCGACGCGGCAGTGGTGGGAGGAGCGCATCCACCCCGACGACCGGGAACGCCTGCGCCTGGCCGATCGCCGCGACCCGACCGCCGAGAGCGCGCGTGCCGAATACCGGGTGCGGCACCGCGACGGCCGCTGGCTGTGGGTCGAAGACCGCGCCGTGGTGGTCCACGACCCGGCCGGGCGAGTGACGCGCGTCGTGGGCTGCACCACCGACGTCACCGAGCGCAAGCGTCACGAGCGCGACCTGAGCTTCCTCGCCGGCATCACCCGCGAGTTCTCCCATCTCTCGACGCGCGCCGAGATCCTCGCGCTCGCGGGCGCGCGCGTCGCGAGCTACCTGGAGGTCACGTGCTGCTTCTTCGCCGAGGTCGACCCGGAGCGCGGCGAGGCGACGGTGACCGACGGCTGGCACCACGCCGACTCTCCCGACCTCACGGGGGTCTACCGCCTCGCGGAGTGGGGCACCGACGAGGCGCTGCGCGCGGGCCTCGGCGGTGAGACCGTGGTGGTCGCCGACACCCGCACCGATCGACGGACCGCGGCGGCACCTTACGCGCGGCTCGGCCTCGCGGCGTTCGTGGTGTTGCCCTTTCAGCGCGGCGACGTGGTCCGCTACACCCTCAACGTCGGCAACGCTCGACCGCGGGCGTGGGACGTGGACGAGGTCGAGCTGTTGCGCGCCGTCGGCGACCGGCTCTTCCCGCGCCTCGAACGGGCGTGGGCGGAAGAAGAGGCCCGCGAGTCCGAGGAGCGCCTCAGGCTGGCGATCCTCGCGAGCGGCGTCGCCACCTGGGACCTCGACCTCGCGAGCGGCCGCTCGGTCTGGTCGGACAGCCACTTCACGATCCTCGGCTACGAGCCCGCTCCCGGAGGCGAGGCGACCTTCGAGATGTGGCGCGCCACGGTGCTCCCGGAGGACCTCGACGGCGTGCTCGCCGAGCAGCGGCGCGCGGAGCGCGAGCACGACGTCTTCCGCTGCGAGCACAGAGTGCGCCGGGTGACCGACGGCCGCATCCTGCACGTGCGTGCGGCTGGCCGGTTCTTCTATGACGAGACCGGCAAGGCGACCCGCTTCGTCGGTGCGTTCTTCGACCTATCCGCGGAGAAGCAGGCGGTCGAGGCGCTGCGCGACACCGACCGCCGCAAGGACGAGTTCCTCGCCACCCTCGCCCACGAGCTGCGCAACCCGCTCGCGCCGGTTCGCAACGCGGTGCGCATCCTCGAGCTCCAGGGCGCGCGGATCCCGGAAGTGGACTGGGCCCGAGAGGTGATCGATCGGCAGATGCAGCAGATGACCCGGCTCGTGGACGACCTCCTCGACGTGTCGCGGATCACGCGCGGCGCCGTGGAGCTGCGCAAGGAGCGGGTCGAGCTCGCGGCGGTGGTCAGGGCCGCGATCGAGACCAGCCGGCCGCTGATCGAGTCCGCCGAGCACACCCTCGCGCTCGAGCTTCCCACGGTGCCGGTCTACCTCGACGCCGACGCCGTCCGTCTCTCGCAGGTGTTCGCGAACATCCTGAACAACGCCGCGCGGTACAGCGAATGCGGCGGACGGATCCGGCTCTCCGCGACGGTCGACGGCGGCCACGCCCTGGTGCGGATCGCGGACCATGGCCTCGGTATCCCGCACGAGATGCTGCCGCGCGTCTTCGACCTGTTCACCCAGGTCGATCGCTCGCTGGCGCGCTCCTCGAGTGGGCTCGGGATCGGCCTGACCCTGGTGAAACGCTTGGTCGAGCTCCACGGCGGAACGGTCGAGGCGCGCAGCGAGGGTGTCGGTCTCGGCAGCGAGTTCGTGGTGCGGCTGCCGCTCGCCCACGGGGACGCCGCCGCGCCGTCGGCGCCGGCCATCGATCCGGGGTCGGACGGCGCGCCCCACCGGCCACCGCCGCTCAAGGTCCTGGTCGTGGACGACAACCGCGACGCGGCCGACAGCCTCGGCATGATGCTACGGATGCAGGGCCACGAGGTCGTGACCGCGTACGATGGCGAACAGGCGCTCACCACCGCGCGCCAGCTCGAGCCCGACGTCGTGCTCCTCGACATCGGCCTGCCGCGCATGAGCGGGTACGACGTGGCACGCGAGATCCGTGCGCGGCCGTGGCGGCAGGGCGTGGTGCTGATCGCCGTCAGCGGCTGGGGTCAGCTCGAGGATCGGCGCCGCTCGGACGATGCGGGCTTCGACCGCCACCTGGTCAAGCCGGTGGATCCCGACGATCTGCTCGCGCTGGTCTCGGAGCTCGCCGAGCCGGCGTGCCGCGTGCCACCGATCGGGGCCGGCTCACCGGGTGTGCGCCGCCCTCCGAGCTAGAATCCCCGGCTCGCGCGGAGCCCGCGGTACCGTCTCCTCGTCTCCGTGCGCCGGGGTCCGTGCATGCGCACCGTCTGTCAGCCTTCCTCGCGACGTGGCCGCGCTGTTCGCACCATCCGCGCGCTCGCGGCGCTCGCCTGCGCCGGCACGCTGACGGCGGGCTGCGGCGGCGGGCCGATCACCAACACCGGCGGCAACGGCAACGGCGGCCCCGACGAGCTCGGTCCCGCCGCCACGATCCTGTTCCCCCCGGCAGTCTCGATCACCGACGCGCGCACCGTCGAGGTGCGCGGCACGACGTCCACCGAGGGCGTGGCGGCGAGCGTGCGGGTGAACGGGGTGCCCGCCCAGAGCACCGACCAGTACCTCACGTGGTCGGCCAACCTCGGCCTCGATGCCGGCGCCAACACCATCCGCGTGGCGACCCGCGACACGCGCGGCTTCGGCAACGACCCGGCGGCCACCGCGACGATCCGCTCGATCGCGATCCTCGCCGCCCCCGCGTACGGCGCCATCGACACGTCGCGCAGCCTGCTCTACGTCTCGGACCGCGGCCGCGCGACGATCGACTCCATCGACCTGGCGAGCGGCGCGATGCGCACCGTGAGCGGTGACGACGCCGGCACCGGGCTGCCGCTCGGCGCACCGGCCGGAATCGCGTTCGACGCCGCGTCCCAGCGCCTCTTGGTGGCCGATGCCGAGCTGCCCGGGGTGCTCCGCGTCGACCCGTTCACCGGCACGCGCTCGATCTTCTCCGACATCGCGGTGGGCTCGGGACCCGCGTTCGCGGTGCTTGCCGATCTCGAGCTCGACACCGACCGCGGACGCCTCCTGGTCTCGGATGGCGCGCTCGCGACGCTCTTCGCCATCGATCTCGCGAGCGGCGACCGCACCGTTCTGAGCAGCGACGACGTCGGAGACGGCCCGAGCCTCGCCGCCGCGGGCGCGATCGCCGTGGACCGCGCGCGCCAGCGGGCGTTCGTCGCGAGCAACGTCGAGGGCGCGGCGGTGGTGATCGCCGTCGACCTGGTGAGCGGCGCGCGGACGCTCCATGCCGGCGGCTTCGCGCGGATCGACGGCCTCGTCGTCGACCCATCGCGTGACGTCCTCTACCTGAGCGACCCGACCGTCCCCGCGTTGCTCCAGTTCGCGCTCGCCAGCGGCGCACGCAGCGACTTCTCCACGGCCAAGCGCGGCACCGGTGTACCGCTCGCCCGGCCCGCCGGGCTCGAGGTCGACCCGGCGCGGGACCGCATCCTGGTGGTCGAGCAGAGCGCCGCGGTGCTCGGCGCCGATCGCGACACCGGCGATCGGGCGCTCGCGTCCACCGACGCCACCGGCGGCGGGCCGATCCTCGGCCTCGCCACGGGCGTGGCGATCGATGCGAGCCACGATCGAGCGCTCGTCGCCAGCGCCGGGCCGCCCGCACTGCTCTCGATCGCACTCTCGAGCGGCGACCGCGAGAGCCTGACGAGCGCCGACACCACCACGGGGCCGGCGCTCGTCCAGCCCGCGGCGGTGGCGCTCAGCATCAACGGAACCCAGGCTTTCGTCGCCGACGCTGGCGCGCTGAGCGTGATCGCCGTCGACCTCGCGACCGGCTCGCGCAGCGAGCTCTCGGGCGCGACCCGGGGCGCCGGGCCCGCCTTCACCGGCCTCGCCGGCGTGACGATCGATCCCGACGCGAACCGGATCTACGTGAGCGACGGTGTCGCGCGCAGCGTGCTCGCGATCGACGTCGCGAGCGGTGACCGCACGGTGCTCTCCGCCGAGGATACCGGCGTGGGACCGGCGTTCGAGTCGCCCGCCGGCCTGACCTACGACTCCGCGGGCGCGCGGCTCCTGGTGACCGACCCACGCCTCGGCGCCGTGGTCGCCGTGAACCCGGCGACCGGCGAGCGTCAGGTCGTGGCGAGCGCCGAGGTCGGCGGCGGCGCCACCCTCGCCCCCCAGGCGATCACCCTCGACGGCGCGGCCACGCGGGCGCTGGTCTCGAACACCCTGCGCGGGGAGATCGTCGCGGTGAGCCTGGTCGACGGCGATCGCACCGTGGTGTCCTCGGCCACGACCGGCTCGGGGCCGCGCTACGAGCTGCCGCTCGGGCTCGCGATCGACCCGAGCCGCGGGACGATCGTCACCGCCGACCCGGACGCCCACGCGATCTTCGTGGCGACGCCCGACACGGGCGCGCGCGTGATCCTGTCGCGTTGATCCGCCACGTCGCGTGGCCGTCTCTCCCAACCCGCTCGACCGAACCCGAGGACGCCGATGAAGATGCCCGAACATGGAAGCGACCGAGCGCAGGTACTGGCCGAGCTAGAGCAGTTCCGGGCCAACGACCTCGAGTGGCGCAGCGGGAGGGTGTGGGCCTACGTCTACGACGCCGGGCGCGAGGTGGAAGAGGTCGGCAAGCAGGCGTTCGCGCGCTTCATGACCGAGAACGCCCTCGACCCGACCGCCTTCCCGAGCTTGCTACGCCTGGAGAACGAGGTCGTGGCCATGGCCGCCGCGCACCTCGGCGGCGACGAGCACACCGTCGGCAGCTTCACGAGCGGCGGCACCGAGAGCATCCTGCTCGCGGTCAAGACCGCCCGCGACTGGGCGCGTGAGCATCGCCCGCACATCGCCAGGCCGGAGATCGTGCTGCCGGTGACGGCGCACGCCGCGTTCCAGAAGGCCGCGCACTACCTGTGCGTCGAGCCGGTGCTGGTGCCGGTCGACCCGGTGACGTTCAAGGCGGACGTCGACGCGATCCGCAAGGCGATCACGCCGAACACCATCCTGCTCGTCGGTTCGGCGGTGTCCTACGCCCATGGCGTCGTCGACCCGATCCCCGAGATCGGCCGGCTCGCGCTCGAGCACGAGCTGCTCTTCCACGTCGACGGCTGCATCGGTGGCTTCCTGCTGCCCTACTTCCGCCGCTTCGGCGCGACCCACGTCGACTTCGACCTCACGGTGCCCGGCGTGACGTCGATCTCGATGGACCTCCACAAGTACGCGTTCTGCCCCAAGGGTGCGTCCGTGGTGCTCTACAAGAGCGCCGAGCTGCGCCGCCACCAGATCTTCGCGTGCTCGACCTGGACCGGGTACACGATCGTGAACCCGACGGTGCAGAGCACCAAGTCGGGCGGACCGCTCGCCGCGGCGTGGGCGGTCATGCACCACCTGGGCGACGAGGGCTACGCGGCGCTGGCGCGCAGGATCTTCGATGCCTCGCGGCGGCTCATCGCCGAGATCCCCAAGATCCCCGACCTGCGCATCCTCGGCACCCCCGAGCTGTGCCTGATCGCCTTCACATCGGACACCGTGAACGTGTTCCACGTCATCGACGAGATGAAGGAGCGCGACTGGTACGTGCAGCCGCAGCTCGGCTTCCTGGGCTCGAAGGAGAACATCCACCTGTGCGTGACGCCCGGCACCTCGGCGTGGGTGGATCCGTTCCTCACCGACCTGCGCGCGTGCGTCGAGACCGCCAAGGCGATCCCCGCCGACCACTCCGCCGACGGCCTGCGGGAGTCGCTCGCGGCCATCGATCCCAAGAGCCTGACGCCCGAGATGTTCTCGCAGATGCTGGCGATGGCGGGGCTCCAAGGCGTCGAGCTGCCGCGACGCATGGCCGGGATCAACGAGATGCTGAACGCGCTGCCCGCTCCCCTCACCGAGAGCGTGCTGACCCAGTTCGTGAACGAGCTCTTCCAGCACAAGCCCGCGTGAGCCCACGCGACCCGATGACCGCTCGCGCGCCTCACGCCGTCGGCTTCGCCGCGCTCACGCTGCTGCTGGTGGCGGCGGGACTGCCGCGCGCCGCGGCCGAGCCGCTCAGCCTCACCATCCCGGCGTTCGCACAGGGCCAGCCGATCCCGCTCGAGCACACCTGCAGCGGCGCCAACCGCTCGCCGGCGCTCACCTGGAGCGGTGACGTCGCCGGCGTGAAGAGCTTCACGCTGATCGTCGAGGATCCCGACGCGCCCGGCGGCACGTTCGTCCACTGGCTCGCGTGGGATCTCGGCGCCAAGGCGCGGTCACTGCCCGCGGGTGTGCCGGGAAACGACGTGATCCCGGGCACCGGCGGCGCGCGCCAGGGGCGAAACGGCTTCGGGCTTCTCGGCTACCGGGGGCCGTGCCCACCCAAGGGACATGGCGTCCACCGTTACGTGTTCAAGCTCTTGGCGCTCGACGTGGCCGGGCTCGGGCTTCCGCCCGCGTCGAGCCACGACCAGGTGGAAGACGCCGCCAGGGGCCACGTCCTGGCGACCGCGACCTACACGGGGACCTTCGAGCGGGGGCCCTGACCGCCGCCCACGCGCAGCTCGCACAGAACCCTCCGGCGAACGACGCAGCGTGCGCGTCCAGAGCCGAGGGCGGCCAGACCGGAGGGCGGCCATACCGGCGCCGCCGATCCGTCGCTCGCCGTTCGTCTCCGTGATGGAGGTGGCGCGGTCCCTCGCACCGCCGGGCTCGACCGCGGGCCCTCCGCGGGGCCGGCGGGTTTCCAGCCGATCGGGAAAGCGGGCTGAAACCTAGCCCACCCAGAACAGGATGCGGCCGCAGTGGCCGCAGGTCTTGACCGAGAGGCTCTGGCGGATGTCCTGTACCCACGCGGTCGGGATCATCATGAAGCAGCCGAGGCAGATACCGCCGTCGATGGGCACGATCGCCGCGCCGTAGCGCTCCTTCAGACCCTGATAGTGAGCGAGGAGCTCGGCGTCGATCTGGGCGGCGCGCTTGGCGCGCAGCTCGATGAGCTGCTGGCGATGCTCCGGCTGCCACTGGAAGCCGAGCTTCTCGAACTGCAGGACGTGCTCCGGGTTATCGAGCTCGGAGAGACGCTGATCGATGTGCTGGATCTCGAGGAGAATCTGAAGCGTGGCCTCCAAGCGTCCCTCCCTGGGGTGTCCGGTCCCCGCGCGTCACGCGGTCGGGGCCGACAGTGCCTCGACGAACTGATCGAACGTCTCGATTTCCATGAGCTTGTCGCGGTTCGGCTTGGCGCGCACCAGCTCGACGAGCTTGCCGAGCGTGGGCAGGTAGACGTTGCCGCGATCCTGGAACGGCGCCACCACGAGGAAGATCAGGTTGACCGGCTCGCTGTCACGCGCGCCGTAGTCGATACCCGTGTTCGAGCGCCCGAACACCACACGCAGGTGCCGGGTGAGCAGGGTTCGTCCGTGAGGAATCGCCACGCCGCGCCCGATGCCGGTGGTGCCGAGCATCTCGCGGTGGTGAAGCATGCTGAGCAGCGTCTGCTTGTGCTGCTTGCCGAGGGTCGCGCAGAGCGCGTCGACCATCTCCTCGAAAGCCTCGGCCTTGTTCTTGGACTTGAGCTCGGGAAGAAACAGCGCTTCGTCGAAGTACGCGGCGAGCCCGGTGAGCGCGGGCTTGGCGGGGGCCTTGGCAGCGGCCGACTTGGCGCTCTTCGACGACGTCTTCTTGGTGGTGGGCATGCGACCTCGTAGATGTGATCCATCGATGCTAACGCGCTGCGTTGAACGCTTCAACCACTGGAAAAACCGCTATTCGCCGCTTCCTATCCGTGATCGTCCAGGAAACCGTCGATGACTTCCCAGAACGCCTCGTGGCTGCGCTCGACGGTGATGTAGTGGGTTCCTTCGGAGACCTCGACCGCTTGCTTGTCGGTGCTGCCGAGCGCCTCGAGAAGCAGGTTCTGGCCGCGGGTGTTGGTCTCGGGGTCGTCGACGCCACGGATCACGAGCGCCGGCGCGACGACCCGCGCGGCGTCGTACGGCGGGTGCCCCAGCAGCACGTCGTAGCTGTCCGCGAGCATGCCGTTCGGGACACGCACCGACACCGGATTGCGCTGCGACGAGGTCGCATCCGACGCCAGGAAGTCCCGCACCCAGGTGTCGAGCACCTCGGGATCCCGGTACGCGGTCTTGTCGTCGACCGGGATCATGTCGTCCCAGCGCACGGCCACGTCGTCGGCTGACGTCAGGCGGTAGGCGCCGACGAAGTTGGTGATCGCGGTCTCCGGATCGAAGGGCGTGAGCCCGAGGCCCGAGAGCGGCCCGAAGGTGGCCGCGTACAGCACCAGTGACTGCACACGCTCGGGGCGAGCCGCCGCGAAGGCCAGCGCGGGCGAGCAGCCGGCCGACCAGCAGATCACGTGGAGCGCGTCGTCGCCGGTGCGTTCCGCGACGTCGTCGGCGACCCGCTCCGCTTGCGGCTCGACCACGACCGTCCGCGACACCGGGTGGTTGGAGCTGGGTGGCTCGTCGAGGGCGGCGGGATCGTCCGAGTCGCCGTAGCCGCTCGGGTCCCAGCGGAACACGCGGTACCCCCGGCTCGCGAGATGCTCCACCCACGAGTACCCCGGCACCGCCAGATCGAACGCCACGGCCGAGGGGTGGTCGCGCCCATGAAGAAGAGCACCGTCTGGCCGTTGCCCCGAGCGGCGGGCCGCTTCTCGGCGCCGGCCACCTGGTAGCTGCCATCGGCGGCCGACCACGTGAGCGGCTCGTCGACCAGGCCGGCTTTCCCGCCGGCGCCACCACACCCCGCGCCAGCCAGCGCGGTCGCGCAGATCGTGGCCAGACAGGCCCCGAGGCTCGTGAGCCGCATCGACATGCCCGGCACAATAGCAACATCCCGTCGGGAAATGGTGCGCCGCGCGGCCACCTCGCGCGCGAGTGGCGGTATCTTCGCCGCCGTGAGCCTGAGGCGCAGCCCCAAACCGAACCCGCGCGCGGCGAGCACCGATGCCACGGGTGTCGTCTCGCCCGAACCAGCCGCGCCGCCCCCGGGCGACTGGTATCCGCTCGTGCTCGGCGACGAGCGGCGCTTCCATCCGGTCTACGTGTCGCTCCACGACGACGGGCTCTTGCTCACGTTCGGACGCGCGTTCGGCGAGCGCGCCTGGGAGCGCACCAAGACCCTGGTGAAGGAGTCGGGCGCGCAGTTCGTGCGGGGACTCGAGGGGTGGCTGCTGCCGACCGCGAAGTTCGCTCTCGACCGAGGAGGAGCGCTCACGGTACTGGCCTCGGCCGAGGCGCGCGAGGCGATCGTCGAGAGCCGCCGCGTGCGCGAGTCACGCTTCGACGATCTTCCGCCCGCGGCGCGCTATTTCCGCCCCGCGCTCCGCGAGCTCACCGTCGACGAGATCCGCGTCCACCCCGCCTTGCGGGAGAACGAGAAGACGTTCGTGTGCGACGTGCGCGCCAAGCGCCTCGAGGACCTCTCGGCGCGGCAGCGCGACTGGCTCAAGCGCATCGACGAGCGCCACCGGGCGCGCCTCGAGGAGGATCCGGCGTGGATCGCGGAGCTGTTCGCCGCCCGCGCCGCGCGCGTGGCCTCGATCCCGGGCATTCGCCCGGCGAGCGAGCCAGCGCCCGCACCCGCGGTGCCCGAGGCCCCTCCCCGGGCGCGAGCGGCGAGGTCGCCAGCGCGAGCGCCCGAGCCACCGCCATCGGACGCTCCGTCGCCCATGCCCGCCGGCGACTCGCCCCCGATCGCGCCACCGGAGGAGCGCGCGCGGGCCGCACGGCGCACCCCTCGGGGCGCGGCAGCGCCCACCCCGACCCCGTCGTCGCGATCGGGCTCGAAGCGCGCCTCACCGAACGCGAAGCGGATCGCACCCCGGCCTCCTCCGCCTGCGATCGACGAGGACGAGCTCGCGGTGTTCCATCCGCGCATCGACGAGCTGCACCGCGACGACCTGCGGCGCTTCCCGATCTTCCGCCCCGAGGACCGCGCCGAGATCCGCAAGCTCCTCGGCGGCGGAACGTCGATGTGGACGAGCGAGCTCCAGGCTCGTCTCGACGGCTTCCTCGAGGCTCATCCCGAAGCGTTACGCGCTCTCTTCGAGGCGAAGGTCGCGCGCCGCCTCGCCGAGGAAGCCCGCCTGCGCGAGGCCACGCGGCTCGAGGCCGCGAAGGACGACGACCACCTCGCGCTGCCGCGCGGCTTCCGCCGCGAGGCACTCTCGACCGGCGACCTCCACGCGTATCAGAAGCGAGGAGTGCGCTGGCTGCTCGCGGTGAAGCGCGGGATCCTCGCCCACGACGTCGGCCTCGGGAAGACCCTCCAGGCCATCACCGCCGCCGCCGCGCTGATGGACGCGGGCGAGGCGCGGCGCGCGCTCGTCGTCGTGCCGAAGCCGCGCCTGGTCGGCTGGGAGCGCGAGATCCGCCGCTTCACCGACCGCGACGTGGTGGCGGTGTTCGGTGATCGCGACGAGCGCGTCGCGGCGTACGAGCGCGCGCGGCGCGTGCCGTTCGTGATCGTCGGCTACCACGCGCTGCAGCGCGAGGTCCCCGAGCTCACCGCCCTCGGCGCCGAGATCTTCGTGGTCGACGAGGCCCACCGCCTGAAGGGCTCGAAGACGCTCGCGTCCGCCGGCTTCGCGCGACTCGCCCACGCCGCGCCGTACGTCTTCTTCCTGACCGCCACCCCCATGCCCAACCACCCCGAGGAGCTGCACGCGCTCATGGCGCACCTCGAGCCCGGGCTCCTGGGCTCGCTGTGGGGCGAGTTCGCGTCCCGCTACGCGATCGTCGAGCGCCTCAGGCTGCGCGGTCGCCGCCGCCCGGTGTTCCACATCAAGGGCTACAAGCACCTCGACGAGCTCAAGGAGCGGGTCTCGCCGTACGTGTTCCTGAAGACCGCGGCCGATCCCGACGTGGCCCTCGACCTGCCGCCCTTGCGCGAGATGGTGGTCGAGCTCGGCCTCGCCACCGAGCAGGAGAAGCTCTACCGCGACCTCAAGCAGGACGCCGCCAAGACCCTCGCGGCGATCGACCCGCGCCGCTTCGGCCCGCGCGAGCGCGCCAGCCTGCTCACGCACATCCTGCGGCTCGAGCAGGTGGCGATCTCGCCTCTCCTGGTCGACCACGCATACCGCGGCGCGAGCCCCAAGCTCGACGAGGCGAGCGAGCTGATCCTCGAGCGGCTCGAGCGCGGCGCGCCCGGTACGATCGTGTTCTGCCGCTTCCTCGACGCGCTCGGCGCGCTGCGGCGCATCCTCGAGCAGCGCGGCGTGGCGAGCGACACCATCGCCTCGATCGAGGGCAGCGTGCCGGCGGCGCGCATCGACGAGATCGAGCAGGGCTTCCGCGCCGGTCGCTACCGCGTGCTGCTCGCCAGCGACGCCGCCCGCGAGGGCCTCAACCTCCAGGACTCGGCGGACCTGCTGATCCACCTCGACGTGCCGTGGGTCCCGAACGTGGTCCACCAGCGCAACGGCCGCATCCACCGCCAGGGTCAGACGCGCCCGGTCACGATCATGCACTTCCGCAGCCCGAGGACGATCGAGGAGCGCAAGGTCGCGACGCTCCGGCGCAAGAGCGCATGGATCGCCGACGTGCTCGGCACCGGAGTCACCGAGGTCGAGACCGCCCTCACGATCGAGGACCTGCGGCTGCTCCTCGCCGACGACGTGCCATTCGAGTGAGCCGCGGGCGCCGACCGCACGCTCGGACGATCGCCGCTTGACGATTCATGCGGCTCGTGGAAATATATGACGGACTCGTCAGTCAATTAATCGAGCGATGCCACCTGCCGCGACCCGCACCGGACCCCGCCGCGTCGGCCGGCCCAAGGTCGAAGGCCTCACCGAGCGTCGTCGCGAGGAGATCCTCGACGCCGCCACCCGGGTGTTCGCTGAGACCGGCTACGCGGGCACCGACCTCGACGTGGTGGCGCGCGCGGTCGGCGTCGCCAAGGGCACGATCTACCGCTACTTCGCGAGCAAGGAGGCGCTCTTCTACGCGGCGGTCGACCGCGGCATGTGGCAGCTTCGCGCCGCGCTCGACGCGGCGATGGCGAGCACCACCGCGCCGGTCGGGCGCATCGAGGCCGCGCTCACGGCGTACCTGCGCTTCTTCGACCAGCGTCCGGCGTTCGTCGAGCTCCTGATCCTCGAGCGCGCCGAGTTCCGCGACCGCGACGCCCCGAGCTACTTCACCCACCGCGAGGCCGCCGTCCTGCCGTGGCGCAAGCTCGTGCGGCAGCTCGTCGCCGACGGCACCTTCCGCGCCGCCTCCCCCGAGCGCGTCACCGACCTGGTGAGCGACCTGCTCTACGGCGCGCTCTTCACCAACCACTTCCGCGGCAAGCGCGCCGACGTCGACGCGCAGGTCGCCGAGATCAAGAGCTTGCTGCTCCTCGGCCTGCTTCCCCGAACCGAGGACGGCGCTCGCAGACGAGGTCCGCGATGACCGCGATCCCAGACGCTCCCGTCGCTCTTTCCACCGCGCAGCCGTCGGCCGAGCGCGCCCGGATCCTGGCGCTCATGAACAACCCGCCCGTATCGAGGCCCACCCTCGTCCTCGCGGCGGTGGCGTTCGCCGGCTGGCTCACGATCCTCGCCGCGGCGGTCGCGGGCGCCCTGCCGGCGCCGCTCGCCGTCGCGCTGCTCACGCTCGCCGGGTACCTGACCTTCACGCCGATGCACGACGCCTCGCACGGCAGCGTCGGCCGCTCCCGCTGGCTCAACGAGCTCACCGGTCGCCTCGCGGGTGTCCCGCTGATGGCGCCCTTCCGCGCCTTCCGCTTCGCCCACCTCGAGCACCACCGCAACACCAACGATCCCGCGCGCGACCCGGACATGTGGAGCGGCGGGCGCTTCCGCCTCACGCTGCCGCTGCGCTGGATGACCCAGGACCTCCACTACTACGCCTTCTACTTCCGGCACCTCGCCAGCCGCCCGCGCGACGAGCGCGTCGAGACGGTGGTCACGCTGCTCGCGCTGTGGGGCGCCGCGGCGCTCGCCGCGGCGTCCGGCCACGGGCGCGAGGTGCTGCTCTTCGTGGTGTTGCCGTCGCGCCTCGCGATCGGGCTGCTCGCGTGCTCGTTCGACTGGCTGCCCCACGCCCCGCACCAGGTGCTGGGCGCCGAAGATCGATTCCGCGCCACCCTCAACGTGCGGTGGTCGGCGGCGCGACCGGGCCGGTTCCTGACCCCGCTGCTGGTCTCGCAGAACTATCACCTCGTGCACCACCTCTTCCCTGGCGTGCCGTTCTACCGCTACGGCGCCGTGTGGCACGCCCGCGAGCGCGAGCTGGTCGCGAAGGGCGCCGGCCATCGCACGCTGCGACGTGCCTCTCCGGCCAGCTCCGTAGTCTGACCCGAGCGGCGCTTCTCCGCCGCGCTGCTATCCTCGCGCTCCCCGGCTCCTGCCCTCCCCGAAGGGGGACGTGAGCCCGGTCGAGCTCCGTCATGCATGTCCTCCCCGCCCTCGGCGACCTGGGTCTCCTGGGCGGTCATCCGGTCCTCGAGTGCTACGCGGTCGTGACCGCGATCGTGCCGATCCTCGGCACGCTCATCGTCACCGTGGTGTGCGCCGCCCTGTTCGTGGTGATGGTCGCGTTCGGCCTCACCGTCACCGGGCGCTTCGTGTACTCGGCGGTGCTGTTCTCGGTGGTGTTCGCGGGCGTCGCCGGGGCGGTGCAGGCGAGCGCCTGGCTCAGGCGGCGGCGCCGGCCGCCGCACGTGGTGCCGCTCGCCTCGGTGGGAGCGATCGGCTGGCCCGCCCGCGACGTGGGCCACAAGGCCGCCAACCTCGCCGGCTTCGCGGCCGCCGGGGCGCGCGTGGCGCTCGGATGGGTGGTGACGGCGGACGCGTTCGAGGCGTTCCTCCGCCACAACGCGCTCACCCCTGGTCCGGACGAGGGGCCCGCCTTCGCCGCCCGCATTCGCCAGGGGAAAGTGCCGCGGCGCCTGCTGCGCCGGCTGCAGCGAGCGCTGCTCGCCTCCACCGAGCAGGCGTTCCTGCTGCGCTCGTCCTTCCTCGACGAGGACCGCGGCGACCTCGCGTTCCCGGGGGTCTACGACTCGGTGCCGTGGGACGCGGCCGACGGCCGCGCGGCGCTCGCGGGCGCGCTGAAGGAGGTGTGGGCGTCGTACTGGTCGGAGCGCGCGTTCGAGTACCGCCAGACCGGCGGCGAGGGCAGCCAGCCACCGCTGCGCCGACTCGCGGTGCTGGCGAACGTGCGTGTGCCCCACGACGACCTCGGGTTCGGCTCGTCCGCCGACGTCCGCACCGGCCACTCCGAGCGCCACCTCGTGGAGCGCTCCACCGCGGGGCGCGAGTGCACCGCGATGCACGAGCTCTTGCCCAACGTGGTCAGCGAGCTGGCGTCCACGCCCGGCGTCCCCGGCATGGACCAGCGCTTCGTGCGCGAGATCTCGACCCTCGCCGGACGGGCCGAGCTGCTGCTCGGGCGCCACGTCGAGATCGAGTGGGGCACCCAGCAGGGACGGGTGTTCGTGTACCAGGTGCGCCCGCTGACACGGCTGCCGCGGCGGCGCACCTTCACCAACTCGTACGTCGCCGACACGCCGCGCTACCCCCTGACTCCGCTCTCGTGGTGGTTCGTGTTCGGGGACGCCACCCCCGCCGCGCTCGTCAGCACCGGGCTGCGCCGGCTCGGCCTCGGCACGCTCACCGACGACGACATCCTCGTCCACCGCGGCGTGATCTACCTGCGCTGGGAGCGCTTCAAGCCGCTGTTCGTCGGCCAGGCGTCGGCGGAGGTCTCGTTCGCCACCGTGCGCGGTGTGTCGGTCGCCCTGGGCCGCGCGGCGCTGCGCGGACGGCGCGCGATCCACACACCTCCCGTGCCCGAGGCGCCGCCCGCCGGCCTCGAGGCGGGTGCCCTGCTCGAGCGGCTGGTGCGGCTGCGCACCGAGCGCCTCGTCCCGCTCACCGAGCGGCAGGGCCTCGAGGTGCAAGCGGCGGCGGTGGTCGACGGCCTGCTGCGCCAGATCGCGCGCCGGGAGAACGTGCCCGCGCCCCACGTCGAGACCCCGCTCGCGATGCTCCGCCACCACGACGACGCGCTGCGCGGCAGCGAGCGAAGCGCGCTCGAGCGAGTTCGCTCGGTGTGGTTCATCGCCGACCGCGAGGCCGAGATCTCGGCGATGCGCGCGATCGACTTCCCGGAGGCGTTCCTGCTCAGGATCGGCCTCGGCGGGGGCGGCAGCCCGCCCGCGACACCTGCGGCCGCGCCCCCCGCGAGCGCACGCCCGCCGCAGACCAGCGCGGCCGTTCGCTGGCTGGTGGCGCTACGCGACCGGCTGCTCGTCGAGCGCGAGCAGATCAACGCGAACATCAACGCCGTCGACTACGAAGCGCGGCTCGTCGCCGAGGCACTCTCCGTCGCGATCGGCGCACGCGTGCCGCTGTGGGAGCCGAACGACGTCTACTTCCTCACCCCGGGCGAGCTGCGCGACGTCGTCGAGGAACGTATCGACTCCTCGACCCTCGGCCACACCTTGCGCCAGCGCCGCGCCGTCCACTCCCGCAACTCCACGTTCGACCACCCGGCCGTGGTCCACCTGGACGAGCGCGGCGAGGTGGTCTCCGAAGCTCCACCGGACTTCGGCCCCGACGTGCTGACGATCGGCATCCCGCTCGGCGGCGGAGTGGTGCACGGACGGGCGCGCGTGGTGCGCACCGGTGCCCTGGTGTCGCCGGAGTCGGTCGCCGGGCGCATCGTGGTGCTGCCCGATCCCGCCGCGATCTGGACCGGCGTCGCCGCGAGCGCCGCAGGCGTGCTGTTCGCCCGCGGCGGGCCGCTCTCGCACCTGGCGATCTGGTGCCGTGAGCGCGGCATCCCGACGATCGTCGCGGCGCGGCGGGTCTACGAGCTGGTGCACGACGGCGACCCGCTCGAGCTCGACGCCGACCGCGGCGAGGTGCGCCGTGGTTGATGCCGCGAGCCTGACGCTGCTGCTGGTGGTGTTGCTGCCGGGACGCTGGCTGGCGTGGGCGCTCGCCCACCACCGCGGCTGGAGCCGGCTGCAGGCCGCCATCGTCGTGTTCACGGCCGCGATGTTGCTGCGTCACGGTTTCCCGCCCGAGCCGGGGCGCAACGAAGTTCCGGTCATGCTGCTCGCCGTGGTGACGAGCTGCCTGTGGCTCGCCGCCGACGTGTGGTGGCGCTGGGGGCGCGGCGGCGAGGGGCTCGCCACGACGACCTCGTGGGGCGCCACCGCGTTCGTGTGGACGCTGCCGGCGCTCATGGTCACGCGTCCGCACGAGCCGCACCACGCCGCGTTCTGGCTCGTCGACGTGTTCGACAAGTTCTACTTCGGTGCCCTGGTCCCGGCGCTCGACGTGGTGCGCCTCGGCGCCGGCGCGCGCCCCGCGCTCGCTCACTTCACCGACGTGCTGGTGTTCCTCAGCCACAACGTCGTGGGCCTGGCGTTCGCGGGGAACCTGGTGCTGGTGGCCCTCGTCTACGAGGTGCTGCGCGGCCGCGTGCCCGGGCTCGCGCCGCGGCTCGCGCAGCTCGACGGACGCGTGCCGGTGCCATTCGCGCTGTTGTGGCCGATCGCGACGGCGTACGAGCTGTGGTTCGGCGTCCATCCGGTGTGGACGGTGTGCCAGCAGCTCGGGCGGGCGGTGTGCACGCTCTCCGGGCTGTGGGTGCTCTACCTCCTGTCAGGCAGCTCTCGCCGACTCAGGACCTCGTTCTGGGCGATGGGCGCCGTGCACGTGCTGGTGCCGGAGCTGTTCTGGATCCCGTGTTCGGTCGGCTGCATCAATGCGTTCGCGCCCGTCACCACGTTCGCGCGCGCCTACACCCGCGTCCACGAGCTCACCGGCGAGCGGATCGAGCGCGCGCTGTGCGTGCTGCGCCAGGCAACCCGCCCGCTGCCGATCCTGATCGCGCTGGTGGTGCTTCACGGCCCGCGGCTCTACCTGATGCGTCACGGCTGGGCCGAGTCGACCACCGCGCCGCGCACCTCGGCCTCCCTGCCGCCGACGCCCGCGGCCGGCATGGTGCGGGTGGAGTGCGGCGAGGTGCGCTTCGACGTCGATCGCTTCGAGTTCCCCAACCGAGCGGGAGAGCTGCCCACGAGCGGCCGCACCCCGCGCGAGGCGGAGCGCGCGTGCGCCGCGCGCGGCGCGCACCTCTGCACCCGCGACCAGTGGACCTGGGCGTGCTCGGCGTGCGGCGCGAACCGTTACATCTTCGCCGAGCCCACCGAGGACGAGTCGATCGACCGCGTGATCCGCTCGTGCAGCACGGGCGGAACCCGCGGTCTCGTGCCGTCCGGCTCGCTCGGCGGGTGCGCGAACGCGGGCGGCGTGCACGACCTGCCCGGCAACGTGTTCGAGTGGGTGCTCGTGCCGGGACGGCCCGGAATCTACGGATTGATGGGCGGCTCGTACGAGTATGATGACGACCTGACGCTGTCGTGCCCCTTCGCGGTCCTGGTCGACGAGCAGCAGGTGCCGATCCTGGACCTCGACGTGGTCGGCTTCCGTTGCTGCCACTGATGGCGCCTCCCGACGATCTCGCCGCCGTCGCGCCCGCCGAGCCCACCGCCGCACCGCGGGCGCGACGCAGCCGGGCCTGGTGGATCGTCGGGCTGGTCGTGTTCGGGCTGCTGATCCAGCTCCCCAACCCGTTCGAGGAGCTGTTCTGGGGATCGTTCGCTCCGCGCCGCATCGACCGGCCTTCGATCCCGGACGGCGAGCGCCGCGCCGCCAGCGCGGAGCGGCTGGTCCTGCTCATCTCGTTCGACGGTCTGGCCAAGACGGTGCTCGAGCGGCACATGCCGTCGACGATCGCGGACCTGGTGCGGGACGGCAGCGTCGCCGCGTTCGCCAACGACCTGAGCGACTCCACCCTCGAGTCGCACGGCGTCACGATCTCGAGCCAGCCAGCCGAGGAGAGCGGGTTCAGCGCCCACACCTACCGCCCGTGGAGCCGCTTCCGGGGCCCGACGATCTTCACGGTCTGCGCTCGCGAGGGGCTGCGCTGCGCGCTCCTCGTGGGAAAGGCGAAGCTCGCCGCGCTGGTGGCCCGCGAACCCGGCTGCGAGCGCTTCGAGTACCTCCGCGATCCGGGCCGTGGCGGCAGCGGACGGCAGGTGCTCGACGCCACCCTCGCCTACATCCGTGAGCGCGACCCCGACTTCGTCATGGTCCACCTGCCGGACATCGACGTCGTCGGCCATCGCAGCGGCTGGGGCAGCGACCCGCAGCTCGAGGCGCTCACCGTGCTCGACGTCGCGCTGCGCGACTTCCTGGTCGCGGCGTCGATGGCGACCTCGCGCCACCTCGCGATCCTGATCAGCGCGGACCACGGCGGGTACGGTCGGTCGCACCGCGAGGGACGCCCCGAGGTGAGCCAGGTGCCTTGGATCCTGTGGGGCGACGGCATCCCCCACGGGCTCATCGCGGCCGAGGTGAGCCAGCTCGACACCGCTCCCACCGTGGCGGCCTTGCTCGGAGTGGCGACGCCCCGCGAGTGGCGGGGGCAGAACCGCGTGCCCGTCGCGCCCGCGACGGCGCCGAGCCGTTAGTCGGCACGACGCCAGGCCTCCGCTCGCGCCGGACGGAGCGGCCGCCTCCACAGGGAACGGATCACGCGCGCCCCGGAGCCCGCCGCGTCGTCCGTGGGAAGCCCCCTCGATCGGCTCGGGGCGTCAGCCCGGGTCCGAGTACGGTCCGACCGGCCCCTCGAGCATGAACGGATAGAGCCGCGTCCGCATCCAGCTCCCGAACCCCACCCGTCCGAGCCCGACGTAGAGTCCCGGCGCCACGCGCCGCACCTCGTCCACCATCGAGCGCATGAAGCCCGAATTGTAGGGTCGGTACTCGAGGATGTAGGAGCGGCCAGCGTCGACCGCCGATTCGCCCAGGTACGTCTTCATCCGATAGCGCCGGACCGTGTGCCCGGCGCCCTGGAACCAGTTGTAACCGTGACCTTCGCTCGGGTCGACGGGCTCGAACGCCTTCCCCAGCCAGCGTCGCGGGACGTTGGTGGTGAACGACGAGATCACGTTCATCGCCGGGCCTCCCTGATCGAGGAGCGTCGCGACGAACTCGCCGTCCATCTCGCCCAGGTCGGGCGCCTCGAGGGTGCGGAACACCTCGAGGACCTCGCCGATGCTCATGGCCTTGAGCTCGGCGGCCGTGAATCGGGACGACGGTCCGCTGCTCGCGGCTTCGCGAGCCCGGCGCGCGTCACGGATCGAGACCACGTTGCGTCGTGCCATCGCAGCACCTCCTCGGGGATGAGCAACCCGAGGTTACCCCCAATCGCCCGGGACCGCACCGGCGACGCGCCGAGCGGCCCCCGGCTGCGCCCCTCGCCGTCCCGCTTGCCTGCCGGGGCGACGAGTGCAAATTTCCCGGCCTCTCGGGGCGTCTAATCGGCGCACGACGGCAGGTGCAGGCCCGGCCGAAACGTCCGCACCCCGGGTACCTCGTGGCAGCGCCCACGCGCTGCCGTCGAGCCTGCGATCCCCTCTCTCACACCGGAGTCCCCTCGATGCATCGGCGCAACCCGTCCACCCACGCGATCACCGTGCTCCTGCTCGCCGGCCTGGCGACCGCCCTCGGCTGCGGCTCTTCGGCGAGTAGCCAGAGCGTGCCGCCGACGCCCACGTTGCTGGTCCACGTCGTCGAGCCCGCGTCGACGGACCCCGCGATCTCGTCCTCGTTCGACTCGCACCAGACCTTCCTCGACACCACGGTGGTCGAGAACGGCCGGCTGCTCCTCTTCCTTCCCGGCACCGACGCGCAGCCGCGCGCCTACCAGCGGATCCTCACCGCCGCGGCGGCGCTCGGCTACCACGCGATCGGGCTCGCATACCCCAACTCGGAGTCGGTCGCGACGCTCTGCGACGGCGATGCCGCCTGCTACGAGCCGGTACGGCGCGAGATCTTCGAGGGTAGCGACGTGGCACCACAGGTGTCGGTCGACGCCGCGAACTCGATCGTGAACCGCACCGCCAAGCTCCTCCAGTACCTCGATGGGACCTACCGCAGCGAGAACTGGGGCCAGTTCCTGAACGGCAACGACCTGCGCTACGACCGCATCGCGGTGGCCGGCCACTCCCAGGGTGGCGGCGAAGCCGCGTACATCGCCAAGGTCCGCGCGGTCGCCCGGGTGGCGATGTTCTCGGCGCCAGTGGACGCAGTCGATGGCGCGTCCGCGCCGTGGATCGACGCCAACCACCTCACGCCCACCAATCGCTACTACGGCTTCGCTCACGAGTCCGATCCGGCCTTCGCCGACATCACCACCAACTGGATGTCGCTGGGGCTCGGCAGCGCCTCCGACCGCGTGCTCGTCGACAGCGCCGCGGCCCCGTTCGGCGGCGCCCACCAGCTCGAGTCCGCGCTCGCCGTGGGCCGGCCGCACAACTCCACCGCGGTCGACTCCGACACACCGACCACGCTCGGCGAGCCGATCTACGCCGACGTCTGGCAGACGATGTTCGGATCCTGACCGTCCGGCCGCGGGCGGCGTAGCGCGGAGCTCGCCCCCCGCCCGAGCGTGCTGCGGGGGACGAGCCCCCGCGCTACGATCGGCGCGCGATGGAAACCGCGCCGCCATCACCCGCGGATCGTCCCGCAGATCGCACCGCGCTCCAGGCGATCGGCGTCGGGCTGATCCTGGCCGCAGCGCTGCGCTTCGGCGCCCTCGGGCTGGCGCCGTTTTGCATCGATCAGGTCCGCGTCCTCGGCACCGTCGAGGCCCTCCTCGACGACCACGTCTTCCCCGAGCGCGGCCCCGACATCGGTCCCGGCGTCTTCGAGTGGGGCACGCTGGGCCCGCTCGAGTACTACCTGATGGCGCCGCTGGTGGCGGTGACGCGACCGCTCCTGGGCACGCTCCACGGCGGCCTGCTGAGCTTCCTCGCCTATGGCCTGATCGCGATCCCGCTCACCTACCGGCTGGTGTCGCGCCACCTCGGCGATCCGATCACCGCCGCCATCGCCACGCTCTTCTACGCCACCGCACCCTACCCCTGGTACCTGGCGCGGGAGATGATGGACCACTCGTTCCTGGCGCCCTGCACGGTGCTGTTCTTCCTCGCCTGCTGCGAGCTCCTCGACGGCCGCGGGTGGGGCTGGGCCGTGGTGGCGAGCGCGGCGCTCGCCGCGGCGCTCCAGTTCCACATCACGTGCGTGGTGTTCGTGCCGATCCTGCTCGTGGTGCTGGCGGGCGCTCGGGTGCCATGGCGCGGCTGGCTCGGCGGCGTGGCCGCGGGGGCGTTGCTCGCGCGCCGTTCCTGTGGGCGCAGGTCCGGGACGGCTTCCCCGACGTAACGCGGATGATCGCCGCCGCGGGCGGCCACGGCGTCGGACACGCGAGCGAGCGCGCCGGCCTCACCGTGATCCGCGAGCTGGTGCGCGCGAGCTACCGCACCACCCAGGTGCCGTTCGTCGAGAGTCCCGCCTGGATCGACGCCGCGGGAGCGCTGCTGGTGGTCGCAATGCTGGGCGGGCTCGGCGTCGCGCTGGCGCGCGGCGACGCGGCGGACGCGACCGCGGGCGACCGCTCACGACGCGCGCGCCGCAAGCGGTTCTCGATCGCCGCGTGGCTGCTCCTGCCGGTCGCCTTCCTGTGGCTGCAGCGCACCGAGGTCTACGCGCGCCACCTGGCGCTCGTCTTCCCTGCGCCGTACGTGCTCGCCGCGATGGCGCTCGAGCGGCTGCGGCGCGGGCGCGGCGCGCACGCGATGCCCGCCACGGCGAGCCTGGGACTCGCCGTGACGGCGCTGGTCACGCTGGGCGTGATCGGCGCCAACCAGGTGACGATCCTCGGCTACCTGCGCGCGGTCGGCGAGCGGGATCTGATCGCCGGCAAGCTCACGCTGCGCGCCGAGCAGGCGTTCGCGGACGTGCTGATCGAGACCGGCTTCGGCGCCGGGGACGCGGAGCGCATGGCGCTCGCGGGTGGCGGCGCGGAGCTCGACGGGATCCACTTCCTGCTCGCCCACGCAGCGGAGCGCGCGCTGCCGAAACCACCGGACCTCGCCGACCCGCGACGGGTGCTCCTCGTCGCCCCCTCGGAGTCGCCCGATCCGATCCTGACCGCGCTCGCCGCGCACGGCTTCGCGCCGCGCATGGGCGCCCTCGTATACACGGCCAGCGTGGCGCCCGAGTACATCGAGGTGCGCCGCGACGGCCGCGGGCTCGCCCGTGACGAGCTCGCCACCTACGAGCGCGGCGCACCTGGCCCGGTCACCGTCGACGCCATCCTCGACCACACCGCAGGCGCCCCCGTGCTCCTCGCGGCCGACACCAACCTGTGTCTCGACGGGCTGGCCGTCGCGAGCGAGACGATGCCGTGGCGCTCGTGCGCGCCCGGCGAGGTGCCACCGTGGGCGAAGCGAGTGGTGATCGAGCTGCCATCCACGCTACCCTCAGGCCCCCTGCCCCTTCGCGTGGACGCTCGGAACCCGGTCGAGCGGCTCTACCTCCGGCTCTTCGACGTCACGCTGCCCAGCGCGAGCCCGCTCGATCCTCCGCCGCACGAGCTCCATGGAGTCGAGGTCCGCGTCCTTCGCTGAGCGCCTGCAGTCGAGGTGCATGGTCGCGGTCGTGCTGGTCGGCGTGGCGCGCCTCGCCCTCGCCGCGGGCGCCGATCTCGAGCCGGTAGCGCTCGTCTTCGATGGCCCCGACGACGCTTACTACTACTTCCAGATCGCCTGGAACCTGAGCCGCGGGCTCGGCAGCACCTTCGACGGCGTCCATCCCACGAGCGGCTACCAGCCGCTGTGGTGCGTGCTGCTGACGGTGCTGGCGCGGCTCTCGCCGTCGCGCGAGGCGCTGCTCCACGCCGCCGCGTGGGCGGCGGCCGCGCTCCACGTCGGCGCGGGCGTGGTGCTGGCGCAGACCAGCCGCCGCTTCCTGGCGCGGCCGCTGCCCGCGCTGTTCCTGATCCTGTGGCTCTGGCACCCCGGCATCCAGCACCTGGTGGTCCTCGAGGCGCCGCTCAACACGTTCCTGCTCGCGTGCTTCGTGGCGAGCGCGCACGCGGCACTGACTCGCGCCGGAGGCGAGCGTGCCGCCGCGTGGTGGAAGCCGGGGCTCTGGCTCGCGGCGCTCGCGATGGCGCGCCTCGACAACGTGGCGCTGGCGCCCGCGTTCGGCCTGCTGCCGCTGGTGGCGTCGCGCAAGCGCCTCGTCGACCGCCTCGGCGACGCGCTGGCGCTCGCCGCCCCCGTGGTCGTCACCCTCGGGATCTACGCCGCGCTCAACCAGCACTTCATCGGCGCCCCCCTGCCGGTGAGCGGCACGATCAAGGCGCGCTGGCAGGCGAACGCATTCCGCATGGCGGCCGAGGAGATGTGGGAAGGCAGCCTGATGAACATGCAGCTCAGCGCGAAGACCGTGGGCGGCGTCGCGAAGCTCTTCGTCGACATGACGCGGCTCAGCTTCGTGCGCGGCGTGGCGGTCCTGGGTGGCGCCTGGCTGCCGCACGCGAGCGAGCCCGCCGGCGCGCGCGAGATGACGTTCACGGCGGTGTGGATCGCGTGGGCGCTGGTGGTCGCGATCCGGCCCCGGCTCGTCGCCGCGGGCGAAGACGGCGCTCGGCTGCTGCGGGCCTGGATCGGCGGCACCGCGCTCCACTTCGCCGGCATGGTCTACATGGTCGGCACGTTCCCGCGGACCTGGCACTGGGTGGTCGAGGGGGTGTTGCTGCTCTTCCTCGTGCCCACCGCTGTGGCGTGGCTGGGCGGCGCGCTCGGCGCGCTGGCGGGCGAGCGCGGGATGCGCGCAGGCGTCGCGGCCGCGGCGACCGCGGCAGCGGTCGCGCTCGGGGTCGGCGCGATCCCCGAGATGCGCGCGACGCTCGCGCGCTTCGTCCACGGCCACGACGTGCTCCACCCCGAGATCGACGCGGCGCGGTGGTGGCGCGGGGTGCTTCCGGACGGAACGCGCGTCGGCTCCTGGAACGCCGGGCACCTGGGCTACTTCACGGACTACCAGATCGTGAATCTCGACGGGCTGGTCAACACGCCCGACTACCAGGCTCGCATCGACCGCGACGGCTACCTCGCCTACTTCGACGCCGAGGGCCTCCGCTACCTCCTCGAGTCGAAGGACGACGTGAACTTCCGCGAGATCCTCGCCCACGGCCGGGTGATCGCCGAGCACGCCGAGAAGAACGGCACCCGTCTGCTCCTGCTCGAGCTCGAGCCCTACGTCCCGGGCACCCGATGAAGCGGCCGTCGCTCGCCAAGCGGGTGCTGTTCGCGCTGCCGATCGCGGCCCTCGTGCTGGCGGGGATCGAGCTCGCCGCGCGGCGCTTCGCGCCGGTGCCGAAGGGCGCGCAGTTTGGCCAGCAGAGCTGGGTCGTGGGCGAGATCCTGCGCCTCGACGACGCCAGCACGAACTGGACCGGCGATCCCGAGCTCCTGTGGCGGCTCAAGCCGCACGCGCAGGTGAACTGGGGCGCGACGAGCGGCTACGACGGTCACATGGAGCACCTGACCACACGGCTCAACGGCTACGGCTGGCGCGGGCCGGAGGTGGCGGCGAAGATGGCGGGCGAGCGCCGCGCGCTCCACCTCGGGGACTCGTGCACGTGGGGGATCGGCACGCCCGAGCGCGAGACCTATGCGGCGCGGCTCGGTCCGCTGCTGGAGGCGCGCGCGAGTGGGCGCTGGAGCAGCGTCAACGCGGGCGTGCCGAGCTACTCGTCGTTCCAGGGGTTCCGGCTCTTCGCCCGCTACCAGGACGAGCTCGCGCCCGACGTGGTGACGATCTACTTCGGCTGGAACGACGCGTGGATGATGTCGCCCGACGCCGGAAATCACATCATGTCGACCGGTCCCGGCGGCCGCGTGCTGCGCGCGCTCTACCGCTCGACCGCGTTCCAGCGCGCGCGGCTCTTCGTGTTCGACACGTTGCCCGAGCGCAACACGCCACGCGTCGCTCCCGACGACTTCCGCGCCAACGTGCTCGCGATGGTCGAGCGCGCGCGCGGCGCGGGAACACCGGCGATCCTGATCGTGCCGCCGGTGGGCCCCGACCCGCGCACGATGCAGCCCACGCGCGAGCCCGCCAACCATGCCTACGTCGCGGTGCTACGCGAGCTCGGTGGAGAGCCTGGCGTGACGCTGGTGGACGCCGCGCGCGACTTCGAGGCGAGCGAGCACCCGCTCTACTTCCACGACCCCATCCACCCGAACAGCGCCGGCCACGCGCGCATCGCCGAGCTCCTCGCCGACGCCATCGCGGGTCTCCCCGGGATCGCGCGCTGACGCGATCCGATCTCCTGGCGACGCTCCACGGGAGGGGATGAACCCCGCCCCTACGGTGCGGGCACGTTCGCGGCCGTATCGCCGATTTCGAGCGGCGCGTCGAAGATCGAGAGGTCGTACCACTTGTCGCGGATCACGGCGTAGAGCGCGAGCAGGTGCTCGCCTGGCTGGATGGCGGCTCCCTCGAGGAAGAGGTCGGTCCGGTCGCGGTCGACCTCCTCGACGCGCCGCTCCCGCGGGCATGGCGTGTCCCGGATCAGCCGGCCGTCGAGCCACGCCTTGTCGATGCACGCACGCGACCAGATCGTGATGCGCCGGCCATGCGCGGCGTCGCTCTCGTCGAACACGAGCGGCACCCGAATCGCGAGGGTCTCGTCGGCCGCCTTGCCGTAGAAGTCCTCGGTCCAGCCTGTCCACCCGCTCGCGTCGAAGCCAGGCGCGATCCACGGGCGGTCCTCCGAAGGCTTCGCGAGGAGCGCGATCCGATCGCTCTGCACCCGCGGCCGATCCCCGATCAGCACGTAGGGCGGCGCCGCGACCTGCATCGCGCTGGCGAGCGCCTCGGCCTCGGCCGCGACGAGGTGCGGGTCGCCGTCCCGCCCCATCCGCACCTCCCAGTCGCGTGGCATCGCCGTGCCGGGCTGTGCACCGGTGTCGCGCACCAGATGCTCGACCAGATCCGGCACGCCGTAGACCGCGCCCGACTCCGAGTGCAGCCGACGCGCCGCGTCGGCGCGTCCGCCGAGGCCGAGGTCCCTCACCAGCGCGGTCGCGACCCGGAGCTGCGCCGCGTAGGTGGGGCGCTGGTTCTCCATCACGCCGGTCGCGTCGAGCTGGCGCACCACGGCGCCGCCCTGGACGCTCGTGGCCAGGGCCACCCCCACCGCCGCCGTCACCGCCGCCACCCGCCACGTCGAGCGCGCCCGCCCACGCAGCCACGCGGCGACACGCTCGACACCGACACCCGCCGCGACGAACGGGATCGGCAGCACCGTCAGCACGTAGCGCGGATAGAACTCGGTGCGGATCGAGGCCAGCGCGAGCGCGTCGAGGACCAGCGCCCCCACCAGGAACACGTCGGCGCGCGCCGTCGCGACCACGCCGTGGCCGCGCAGCCTGGCGCGCGCGAGCCCCACGCCACCGTTCAGCGCGAGTCCCACCAGCGCCACCGCGATCCACGCCGCGCACACCAGCCCGGCGCGATGGTGAAGCGCGGCTCCGGGTCCGTCGAGCGGCGCGGGCAGGAGCGCCTCGTGGCTCGCCGGCGCATAGAGCAGCGTGAGCGGCGCCAGCGCGTTCTTCCACACCGCGCCGCCGCTACCGAGCTCGGCGCGGAGCAGCACGTCGACCCAGCCCAGGATCGGATCCCAGTCGCCGGTGCGCGCGCCGTGGACCACGAGCGGCACGAAGAAGACCGTGCTGACCGCCACGCCCGCGGCGAGCCAGCGCCACGCGATCCGCGGCCGCAGCACCAGCCACAGCACCACCGCGACCGGCCCGATCGCGATCACCAGCAAATGGAACTCCGAGAAGAACGCCGTCGCGACCACGAACGCGAACGCCGCCCGCGAGCGGTCGTCGCGCATCGTCCGCCACAGCGCCCAGTGGATGAGCGGCGTGCCGAGCGCCAGGTAAGACGGGTTCATGGGATCGCGGGTCCAGTAGCTCAGGATCGACGAGCCGGCGGTGAGCGCCGCCGCGATCAGCCCAGCCGCCGGCCCGCCGAGCTCGAGCCCGAGCCGCCACACCACCCACACGCCCACGACGTGGAGCACCGCCAGGAATGCCGGCAAGGCCGCGGGATTCCGGGTGAACAGGAACGGCACCGCGTCGACGTAGAACATCGTAGGCCCGTGGCTGCCGCGGTCGGCGAGCCCCGAGAGCTCGCGCCCCACCAGCGGCGCGCGTGGCCGGCGACGATCTCGAGCGAGCGCTGGTAGCGCCCTCCCACGTCCGCCGAGAAATCGAACACGCCCGGGTGCGCGACCCGCACCCGCCACGCGAAGAGCAGGAGCAGCCCGAGCACCACGTGCACCACGCGGTTCGAGCGCCGCGACTCGCGGGGCGAGGGCCGGACGATCGGAGGCATCGAAGGCGATCGGAGAGACGGCGCGCGCGGCGGGGCGAGGCAATCTACAACGCCCCGGTGCTTTTCCCGATCGCGTTCTCTCACCCGATTGGGCTCTAATGTCGCGATGCCCGGCGCCTCCGCATCCGCTCCCGCCTCCACGTCGTCCGCCTCATCCACCACCCAGCGCGTGCCGCTCGGGTGGCTGATCGCGGTGCTGCTGGTCGGTGCGATGACCGGGATCGGCGGCGTGCGCCTCGTCGCGGGTCGCTGGCACCCGGTCGATCCCGCGCGCTGGCAGATCCGTCTCGGCAAGCTCGCCACCGAGATGATCAAGGCGTTCTCGCTCAGCTTCGAGCCAGGGCTTCGCGGCGGGCGCTTCGGCCTCACGCTGCACGCCGAGGCCGAGCCGCAGGGCCTCCCCGATCGGCTCTCGCTCCCGGCGCGGATCTTCTTCGAGGCCGACTTCCTGGGCTCGGGGAGCATCTCGGTGCGGTTCCCCGCGGCCGCGACCGGCGCCGGGAGCGAGCACCGCCTCACGTTCGACCCCCGCGACGACCACGCCAGCGGCTTCTTCGCGAGCACCGCGGAGAGCTCGCAGGCGATCGCCGGCTGCGAGCGGCGCGCCGTGGTGAGCCCCTTCCCGTCCGGCGACCACCCGTTCGAGCTCTACCTCGATCGCCACCGCTGGCGGGTGATGCTCGACGGCCAGGAGCTCTACGCGTGCGCGGTGGAGCTCGAGGCGGTCGGTCGCCCGTTCTTCCAGGCCGGCGCCGCGGACGTGCTCCTCGACGTCGTCTCGATCTCGGCCGCCGACGAGGCTGCGCCCGGCGGCGCGCTGCGCACGCTCTTCCACGACGACTTCGCGCACCCGCTCGAGGGCGCCCTCCGCGACACGAGTCGCCGCCCTCGCCGGCGCGCTGGCGCTGGTCTTGGTGTGGCTCGGCGAGGGTGCGCTGCTACGCGTGCTCGCGAGCGACGCCTCCGGCCACCGCCTGCTACCCGGGCTCGCGTTCTCGTTCACGCCGCTGATGTTGCTCGCCACCGTGCCTCCCGAGCACTTCGAGAACCTGCGCCTGCAGGTGAACCTGGTGCGCTCCACCAACGACGAGCTCCTCGAGTGGTGCGCCCTCGCTCTGGTGGTGCTGCTGCAAGCGATCGTGCTGTTCCGCCACGCGCCGCTATGGGCCGCGCGGCGGCCAGCGCGGCCGACGATCGCCGCGGCGCTCGCGATCGCCATCGCCGGGTTCGTCGCCACCGGACTCGCCGGTCTCGCCTACCAGACCGGCATCAAGCCGCTCTTCTGGGGCCAGAAGGAGGCGGTCTCGACGGCGCTCGCGGCCGCAGCGCTCTACCTGGTACTGCGCGCCGCCTTCGTCGCGCTGACCCGGCTCGCGTCCAGCGGCCTACCGGCGCCGCGGATCGCGATCGCCGCCGCGCGCACCGACCTTCCGCTCGCGGCGGTGCTCGCGTGGCTCGGCTACCGCTGGCTCGCGGGCCACGGCACGCCCGAATCGCTCGGCCCCAACCCGTGGAGCCTGGTGTGCCTCGCCGGCATGGCCGCGGCGCTCTTCCGCATGCTCTTCCTCGCGGCCAACGCGACGCGCCTCGCCGCGCTGAGCCCGCTCATGCTGGTCGGGTTCGCGGCGATCGTGGGCTACGCCGAGGGCGGGCTGCGCACCACGTACCTGAACGGCTACTGGTTCCCCTACTGGTTCGGCTCGTACCAGCGCGACGACATCTACGGCTGGACCAAGCGCCAGCTCCAGACCATCGAGAGCGGCTCGTGGTTCCCGAACGCGGCCGGCGACCCCACCCAGGAGCCGCGCCCCGGGCGGCGGATCGTGTGCCTGGGCGGCTCGACCACCGACATGGGGCCGACCTCCTACACCGTGTTCCTCCAGGACCTCCTCGACCGCGAGAAGGGGCCGGGTGAGTGGGCGGTGGTGAACCTCGGCGTGGGCGGCTGGGACACCTCGCGGATCGTGCGCTACGTGCAGCAGTTCGTGCCGCGCCTCGAGCCGGCGATCGTGCTGCTCTACGTGGGCTACAACGACGGCTCGTACACGGGTGTGCCGCTCACCATGCGCGAGATCGGCGAGCACGCCGCCGCGCAGTCCTCGTGGGTGGCGTGGCTGCGCGACAAGCTCAACCAGAGCCGCCTCTACGTGGGGTACCGGAAGCTCCTCTTCGCGCTCCTCGACCGGAACTTCGTCGACCGGATCGCGGTGCCGCCCGAGGACTCGCGCGCCAACCTCGACGCCATCCGCCAGGCGACCGAGCAGCTCGGGGCGAAGCTGCTCTTGGTGTCGGAGGCGGTCGCTACCGCCGACGACCGCCCGCGCATGGCGCCCTACGAGCAGGTGATGCGCGAGCTCGCCGAGGGCCAGACCACGGTGCAGTACGTCGCGGGGCAGGCCTGGATCGACGCCGCCAACCGCACCGACCTCTTCGAGGATCTCGTCCACCCCACCGCCGCCGGCGCGCGAATCCTCGCCCGCGGCATGCTCGACACCCTCGACGAGCTCGGCTGGACGGACGGCAGCCCGGCGGCTGCGCCCGTCGCGCCCTGATCGCGCTCGTCGGCGGCCGCGAAGGATCGCGGCCCTCCACGCTGCTCGATCGTGATCCGTGGAGGGCGGCGGTCGCTCGCCGCCGCCGCGGTAGTCCTCGAGGACACGGGGCCTTGGACCCTGGTCCCTCTCCGCAGCGCCCGATCCACCCTACGTTCGTGGCCGCGAAGGATCGCGGCCCTCCAGGCGATCCGGTGGGTGTGTAGGGGAGGGCGCCAGCCCTCCCGCGAGCGGGATCGAGCGCGAACGCTCGTGCGCCATCCCGGCGGGCTCGCGCCGCGCCGCTACGAGGTGCGGGGCCGGCGGACCAGCGAAGATCGATCCTCTGGAGCGCGCCCGCTGGTGGAGGGAATTCTTGACGCCCCCCCCCCCTCGGGGGCGTACCGTTCACTCAGTTATTACCACCGAATGCAGGTTCTTTTCGATAGTGCTCGGGCCCGGATCACTTCGCCGCTACCCCACTGCCAGCTTCGACGCAGGGCTCATGGAGGCAGTCTCACATGAATCAGCACACCCTCCTCGCGGTCGCCATGGTGCCCTTGATCGCAACGTTCTCCGCTGGCTGCTCCTCCCCTGAGAGCAGCCGCTCGTTTTCGGTCGAGCGGCTCGAAGCGCCTCCGGTGGGTGGGGGCCTCGGCGCCGGAGCCGTCGCCCCGCTCACGCTCAGCCCAGGCAGCGGGAATGCGTCGGGTCAGGTGGTGCGCGTGCGCGGCCTTTCGGCCGCCGCGCGGAGCGGGTTGATCGCCGATGATGGCTATCTGGTCTGTGACAAGAACAATACCGGCAAGTGCAACACCCTGAGTCGAAAACCGATCGGGGTCAGCTTCGGGATCGACAGCGCGATCCCGTACGACTCGAGCACGCCTCTCACGAACCTCTACTACGCAGACCTCCCCTACGCAGTGGACTCGGATGCACCTGACCGCCAAGTGGTGCCAATCACGTTCCTCGATCGAAACCTCTCGGGCACCGAGGACGACATCCTCTACGAGCAAGACTATCGAGTGCCCGTCAGCAACGTTACGCAGGTGTTCAATTACCTCTCGAATCATGCAACGGAAGCGGATCTCGCAGCTCAGGACCAGTACTTTGGCGCCACCGCATTCCTGCCGCCGGACTACACGTTCGCCTATACGACCCTGCTGAGCGGTGCCCTCGCGGTGGTGAACACCGACACCGACTCGGGACAACAACCGGCGCAAGTCGACTTGGCCTTCACCCGCCCCGCGGGTGGCGCTGTGCAAGTGTTTCAGGGAACCGTTGCCGGCGGGATCGGGTTCGTCGCTCGCGACGAAGATCACGATCCCCCAGCCCAAAGCGATTGCCACCGGCGACTTCGATGAAGACGGGGACCTCGACCTGGCGGTTGCCAACAGCGGCGGGAACACCGTGGCGATCTTCCGCGCCGACGGGATCGCCGACACGGTGTCGTTTCCCAACGGTTCGACGTTCACGGTCGGCTATGGCCCCTCGGCGCTCGCGGTCGGGGACATCGACAAAGACGGTCACGTGGACATCGCCGTCACCCTCGCCGGAACGAGCGTCCCGGACTGCTCCGCTGTCGTCCTGTGGGGCGCGGGCGCAGGCTCGTTCACCACCGGCGCAACCATCTCTGCCGGCACCGCTGCGACCGAGATGCCCACGGGCATCGCCATCGGGACGCTCGATGGGGACGCCTACCCCGAGCTGGTGATCGCGAAGCACGACCGCACCTCGCCGAATGCAGGTCACGTCCGAACCTTGCTGAACCAAGGCTCAGGCGCGCACGTTCTCGGGCTCGACGACGTACTCGGTCGGAGACAAGCCGGCGGGCATCGTGCTCGCCGATTTCAACGGCGACTCGTTCCTCGACGCGGCCACACCGAACAGCGGCTCCAGCTCGGTATCGGTCGCCTTGGGCGATGGAGCCGGCGGGTTCGCGGCGCCTTCGTCCTTCCCGGTGGACGCCCCGCCGCAGGCGATCACGTCAGGCTACTTGAACGACGATGCCGTCCTCGATTTGGCCACGGCGAACGATCGAGCCGGCAACAACGACACCGTCAGCATCCTGATCGGGAGCGGGACTGGCACCTTCACCAACACCACCAATTTCGGGGTTCTCCCCAACAACACCAACGTCGATGCCCAGCCACGAGCGATCGTCGTCGGAGAGTGGACCGAGGACGAGTACGCCGATATTGCCGTGACGGCCTACAACACTAGTCAGATCGCAGCATTCGGCAACAACTCGAACAACCCCGGCACGTTCTCGGCGCCGGTCACGATCAACAACCTGGGCAATCCATGGGGCCTGGTGTCCGGCCAGTTCGATACCCAGAAGGAGGACGTGCTCTACCTCGGTAATCCCGACAAGGCGGTCGACGAAGGTCGGAATGTCGGCTACGGCATCGTGATCGTCGAGTACCCGGCTGGAAGCGGCCAATACTTCGCCTTCCTGACGAACCACAACCAGGACAACCCGCGAAGTACTCAGGATACCTGCGGCCAGTTCGTGGGCGACGATTTCCAAAAGTACGTCGGTAACACCGTGACCGTCGTTCGGATCAACCCTGCCCAGTTCGCGCCGACCAACGAGCGAACGGCGAACGACGAAGTCATCGCGACTCTCCAGGTCGGGTGTGGTCCACACGGGATCGACGCGACGTCGGATGGCGCCTATCTCTTCGTCGCCAACGAGTACGATGGAACCGTGAGCCGAATCGATGTCACGGCAGCCCTGTCACCTCTGCCCGACAACCCGTTCGCGCCAACGATGCAGGGCGTGACCGCCACCATCGACGTGAAGCCGAGCGGCTATCCATCCACGGCTGGCTCGGTCCTCACGGTGAGCCGCGGCATCGACATCGTCGAAGGCATACCGGGCGCGGGCGCGAACGGTGCGACGGGTACGCGGGCGTTCGCAACGGTCGCCTATCCGTTGGTCGGAAACCCGAGCCAGAAGGGACGTATCGCGGTCATCCGAGACCTGACCAGCGGCAATCCGAGTGTGGAAGGCTGGCTCACGGGGGACGGCCAGCAGTTCCTCGGCGCACCGTCGAACCCAAGGATCAGCCTCGGTGGGCAGCCGCTCGGTGTGACGGCGCTCCTGCGCGACGGGTCGCCGCCGCCGGTGGTGGTCCCACGGTTCGATGAACCTGCCCGCGCTTGGGACAACCTGGGAATTCGGTTGGTCGTCGCCAGCGGCCAATGGCGGGACGGCGCGACCGCGTACGCGGACATTCCCACCTTCAGCCTGGTCGATGTCAACTTTCTGAACGGTAGCCTCACGAGCCACTGGGTGTGGCCCGAGTTCCCGCTCTCGCAAGACTGCCCGATCACTCCGGGTGCGCTCGTGAACAAGCCGTCCGATCCCTCGTCACCCGAGTGCCGCGGATTCGGGATCCCCACGGACACGTTGTCCGGGTCGATTGCCAGCAGCTCGGACGGTCTTCGGGCCTACATCGCGCGGTACTACGACCAGGGAGTTCAGGGACCGAAGCAAGCAGGCGCGATGGTCATCGACGCCAATCCTGCGCCGCTCGCCCGACTCACCGGCAACCGCCTACTCGGAGCGTTTGGGCGCCTCGAGGGCGTGTTCTCGATTGCGCGGATCCCGCTCTCGAGTGGCGCGAGTGACCCGAAAGGGAAAAAGCACAAGCTCTACCTGGGCAACCGAGATACGACGTTTGCCGACCCCGTCACGGACTACCGCGGGATCTGGGAATCGCCCGAGCCGCTCGTTATTCCGAAGAACAGCCACGTGATCCAGAGCGGCACCTTCAACCCGAACACGCCGAGCTGGGTGTTCTCGTCCGAGCATCAGATCCTGGTACGTGACACGACCGTACGCACCCCGAAGATTCGCACCACCGAGCCGGCACTGACGTTCTGGCGTGCGGACTTCGACGCTGCGACGAACAGCTTCAGCCCGCTCACCGGCCGTGTAGCGCTTGCCAACAGCGACGGGTCCGGGCAGCAGTACCTCGCGTGCACTGCCCAAGCCCACTGTTCGTGCTCGCCCTGGAACGACTGCGCTCCACAGGCCGGCGGCTTGAATGCGGCGTTGCTGCCGTCGTGGGCGGACGAAGGCAACTGGCTGCTCTATGTACGTGTGACGGACCATGGCGGGACGTCGTATCCGGACATCATCGCCCGCCGGATGGCGGACGGCTTTGAATGGAACCTCACGAAGAACGACAACCGCGCTCACGCGGACCCGGTTGGCCGTGTTCTTGGCGGGAGCGCGATCACCGTGGTCTTCACTCGCGACCGTGAGAACGTCGCGGTATCGTGTACGGGGAGCAGTACGGGTTTGGCCAAGGTTCAGGGGCTCGCCACGGTCACCTTCGACAGAACCACCCCAGCAGAGGGGTTGCCGATCACGCTTCTGACCACACCCGAGACCGACCCTGCGTTGAACTGCACGGGCTGGGATCCGAAACACGACAACCTCGGCGACTTCGATCCGGACATCTCGCCGCAGACCACTCGCATCGACAACATCCCGCCCGCTCCCCAACTGCCCGTCACGTGGCTCATCTACTCCCGTCGATTCAACCAGAATGATGTCACTGCCGCCGGTGACAGGTTCGGCGACTTCGACATCCTCGCCCAGACGATGGATGGCAGCACCGTGAAGAACCTGACAGGTCCCGACGATGGCAGCGCTAGCGCGGGGTGTGCCCAGGCCACCTGCGCCGATCAGATTCCAAGTTGGAACTCCAACGCATCGCGTATCGCGTTCGCGCTCGTGACTCCCGACTTCTTGAACAACAGCGACATCTACACCATCGCCCCGACCGAGCTTGGTGATCGAGAGCGAACCAACGCGCAAGTCAACATCGCGGAGATGGGCGCTCTCTACCTCGACTCGTCCCCCTCTTGGTATCCGGGCGCCGTCAAGACCGATCAGAACCCGGATCTCGTGTTTCTGCGTACGCTCATCGATCTGGAGATCGCGCCGCCGAACTTGTTCCGGCTTTACCATCCGCGGCTTTGAGGAGGTGCGGATGATTCGAAGGCGACTCGGTAGCGCAGGTCCGCGCTGGTGGTTTGCGGCGATTCTGCTCGCAGCGTGTGGGCCGGCGATCACCTCGATCGAGCCGTCGGCTGCGCCGGTGGGCGCGGTCGTCGTGATCCAGGGGACCGGGTTCGGCAACTCGCAGGGTGCCGGAGGCGTCCGATTCGGAGGCATCGACGCGGGCTCAGCCGTTTCTTGGTCCGATTCGAAGATCGCGGTTGCCGTCCCTCCGGGCGCGGTGACTGGCACGGTGACGGTCCAGGCGGGCCAGCTCATCAGCACCGCGAGTCGCTTCATCGTGTCCGCGCCGCGAGCGGATCGGCTGCGGATTGGCACCTATCCGGTGTTCATCCTGCCCGGATCCCCTGCTGCGCGCCTGGATGATGGAGCGGTGGGTGCGGCGGCCACGCCGCCAACCTCTCAGCAGGCGGTGGTCGCAACGGACCTGAACGAAGACGGAAACCCCGACTTCGCGTTCGGGGCTGGGAATCGCGTCTACTGGCATTGGGGGGATGGCTCCGGACGTTTCTTAATCGGCAGTTCCGTCGAGCTGGGCTCGATCCCAGGCGTAGCCGGTCTGGGCGCCGGCGACGTCAATCGCGACGGGCACGTCGACTTGGTGGCCTCCGCGTACAAAAAGCTGGCGGTGCTGCTCGGGGACGGAACGGGCAGCTTTCTTCCGCCCCTGTATTCCGTCTCCACCGACGGGCTCTACGGTTTGGTGGTGGAGGACCTCAACAACGACCAGAACTTGGATGTAGCGGCGAGCAGCCCGGGGGGCGTTCAGGTGTTCTGGGGCGATGGCCACGGCGGGGTCTCCCCGCCGCTCTCGGTGTCGCTCGGGGTGGCCGGGAAGGCCATCGGTGCGGCGGATTTCAACGAGGATGGTTACGCCGACATCGTCGTTGCGACCTCACCCCCACTCACGGGCGGGCCGGGGTCGTTGTTCGTCTTACTCAACGACCGGCACGGCGGGTTCTCGGTGAGGCTGCCCGTCGGCACCGATTCCGCGCCCGCGGGGATCGCGCTGGATGACTTCGACCGGGACGGCGACGTCGACGTAGCGCTGGCCCATGATCAGTACTTCTCGGCGGTGAACAACCTGGCGATCTATTCGAACGACGGCACCGGTGCGCTGATCCGGACCCTAAACGTCCCACGAAACGACTACATGAAGGGCCTCAACGGGGCGGACCTGAACGGCGATGGCATCACGGACCTGATCGCCGGCGGTGCCGAGCGGATCTACACGTTCCTCGGCTACGGCGACGGCACCTTTCTGCCGTGGGGCGAGTCGTATCGCGACTACTCCCAGGGAATCGCGATCGCCGACTTCAACGTCGACGGCCGAGCCGACGTGTACAGCAACGGCATCTACGGAGGTCCGGTGGTCCTCGGCGACGGCAGCGGGGGGCTGGCGTCGGCGACGTTCCTTCAGCTCATCTACTCGTACGACGGGCTGACAGGGTTCGACACCGGAGATTTCAACGAGGATGGGCGCGTCGATCTGGCGATCGATGTCGCGACGTTCGATCCGGGCTATTCCATGGTCACGCTTCTCAACGAGGGCGGCGAGGCTTTCGCCCAGACGTGGACGCTAGTGAGCCTGGGCGGATCCACGCTTCACGACGTCGCGAGAGGTGACTTCAACGGGGACGGACACGACGATGTGGCCCGTGTGGGGCTGATCGGCCCCAGCTACTACCTCGAAGCCATCCTGGGCGACGGCCATGGCGGGTTCTCAGCGCCGTTCCGCACGTCGCTCAACACCCCGTCGGGCACCGCGGACGTCGTCGCCGGTGACCTGAATGGCGACGGCAAGGACGACCTGGCCGTCGCGTTCGGCCCGGACATCGAGCTTTGGTTCTCGAAGGGGAACGGCACGTTCGGGTCGATGCAAGTGCTCGAGGCCGTCCAGGCCGATTGGGGGACGGTCTCGATCGCTCGTGTGAACGGCGACGCGACGAATGACATCGTGTTCAAGACCGAATCCTTCTTCGATGACGACGGCGACATCCGCGTCTATCTGGGGAACGGGAGTGGTGGGTTCGCGCTCAGCGATTTGATCCCGGCCGATGGCGGACAGATGCTCGTAGCCGACGTCGACGGGGACGGCACCGTCGACCTCGTGGACGCTGACGATGCGCAGCAGCACCCGGTCGCGTACCGCGTGTGGTTCGGACTAGGCGACGGCACCTTCATCGGCCCGGTCTCCTCGCCCTACATCGGGATTCCGTCCGGATCCGGGGATTTCAACGAGGATGGATGGTGCGACGTGGTCGCCGAGAGCGCCGCCGGAATCATCGTTGCGTTCGGCGATGGCTCGGGCCACTTCGAACCGAGTGTCGATCGATATGCGAACGACCCCAGCGGATCGTCGCTCGTGGCCGACGTGAACGGGGACGGCCATCTCGACGTCGTCGAGATCACCTACTGGGGGCACGTCGCCTTCTACCTGGGCGACGGCAAGGGGAGCTTCGTCGATTACGACTGACGCGAAGCGGCGAGTCGCGGACTTTCGGGACGTGATGGGGCCGTGCCGGAAACGAGGCGCCGAGGATGCGATCGCTTCGTTGTATCGCCGGGCACGCGGCGCAGGCCCCTGCCGGGAAGGGGCCGACCGCGGGCGATCGTGCCTCATCCCGGCGGGCTCGTGCCCGCCGGTACACCGGCGGTGCCGTTGCCATCGGCTCGTGCCGAACCCCGCCCCGACGCAGTTGCTCGTAGGGGAGGGCGTCAGCCCTCCCGAGAGCGCGATCGAGCGCGGGCGATCGTGCCTCATCCCGGCGGGCCCGCGCCCGCCGCTACACCGGCGGTGCCGTTGCCATCAGCTCGTACCGAACCCCGCCCCGACGCAGTTGCTCGTAGGGGAGGGCGTCAGCCCTCCCTCGAGCGCGATCGAGCGCGGGCGATCGATCCGCTCGAAACGTCCGAATCGGTAGATCCGGCGCGCGGCTCGCGTTTAGAATGGCGCCTCCCCCCGACCCGAGCTCGAATGCCGACCAGCGCCTGCTCCGTCAGTCTGATCCTCCCCGCCTACAACGAAGCGCGCACGATCGCACCGGTCGTGCGGTCGGTCCGCGACTACTTCGAGTCGCGCGGCGAGGTGTTCGAGCTGATCGTGGTCGCCGACGGCGACGACGGCACCCGTGAGCTCGCGGCGAGCGCCACCCCCAACGATGGCGTGGTGAAGGTGATCGGCAGCCCGGAGCGCCTCGGCAAGGGCCACGCGATCCGGCGCGGCGCGGAGGTCGCGACGGGCGCGGTGATCGGCTACGCGGACGCCGACGACAAGACCCCGATCGAGGAGTACGAGCTGGTGGCACCGTGGCTGCGCCAGGGCTACGACGTGGTGATCGGCACCCGTCACGCTCACGGCTCGCGAATCGAGCACGCGCAGCGCTGGTACCGCCAGGTGGGCTCGGTGGGCTTCCGTGCCGCGGTCCATGCGCTCGGGCTCTCGGAGCTGACCGACACCCAGTGCGGCTTCAAGTTCTTCCGCGCCGACGTCGCGCGCGACCTCTTCCACCACGCGCGCATCGACGGCTACATGTTCGACGTCGAGATCCTCGCGCTGGCGCGGCTGGCCGGCTACCGGATCCGCGAGGTGCCGATCCGCTGGCGCGACGACGGCGACAGCCGCCTCGAGCTGGTGCGCGGCAACCTCCGCAACCTGCGCGACCTGATGCGGATCCGCCGCTCGGTGCGCGCCCGCACCCGCGCCGGCTCTCGCGCCGCGTGACGCCGTGCGCTTCCCCGCCCCTCAGCCGATACGATCACCAACGTCCCGCCCTTTGCTCGATCGGACCCGCCCTACGAACGCGCCACGACGAACCGCTGTCGTAGCGACGGGGGCTCCGTCCCCCGTCGGACGCTGGTGACTCGTCGAGGCTCACCGGCCCACCTTCTCGCCCCGCCCGATCCCTCACATGCGATTGCTCGTCACCGGCGCCGCCGGCTTCGTGGGTAGCAACCTCGTCGATCACCTCCTCGCCGACGGGCACGAGGTGGTCGGCTACGACAACCTGAGCACCGGCCAGCTCGAGTTCCTGGCCGGCGCCACCGCGAACGGCCGCTTCCGGCTGGCGCGCGGCGACATCCTCGACCGCGCGGCGCTCACCGCGGCGCTCGCCGGCTGCGACGCGGTCTTCCACTTCGCCGCCAACGCCGACGTGCGCTTCGGCACCGAGCGCACTCGCGTCGACCTCGACCAGAACGTGGTCGGCACCTGGAACGTCCTCGAGTCCATGCGCGCCGCGGGCGTGCGGCGGATCCTCATGGCGTCGACGGGAGCGATCTACGGCGACACCACCGTCTACCCCACGCCCGAGAACGCGCCCTTCCCGATCCAGACCTCGCTCTACTCAGCCTCCAAGCTCGCCGCCGAGGCGTACATCCAGGCTTACGCCGAGGGCTTCGGGATCCAGGGCGTGATCTTCCGGCTGGTGTCGATCCTGGGTGAGCGCTACTCGCACGGCCACGTCTTCGACTTCCTCCGCCAGCTCCGCGCGCACCCCGAGCGCATCGAGGTCCTCGGCAACGGCCAGCAGCGCAAGTCCTACCTCTACGTCGCCGACTGCGTGCGCGCGATGTCGCTCGCCCTCGCCAAGGCGAGCGGGCGGGTCGAGATCTTCAACCTCGGCACCGACGAGGTGGCGTGCGTCGACGACTCGATCTCCTGGATCGCCGAGTACCTCGGCCTGGCACCGCGGCGCGTCTACCAGGGCGGCGAGCGCGGCTGGGTGGGCGACAACCCGCTGATCGTCCTCGACTGCACGCGCATCAAGGCACTCGGCTGGGCGCCGCGCCACTCCATCCGCGAGGGCGTCGAGCGCACCGTGGCCTTCCTGCAAGAGAACCTCTGGCTGCTGGAGCGGCGGTGAGCGGAGTGCTCGCGGGACGGCGCGCGATCGTGACCGGCGGCTCGCGCGGGCTCGGGCTCGAGATCGCGCGCGCGTTGTGGCGCGAGGGTGCCTCGCTGATGCTGGTGGCGCGCGAGCGCGCGGCCCTCGACGAAGCGCTGGCGCTCCTCGCGGGCGAGCGCGGAGATCCGGCGCAGCGAGCCTTCGCGCTGGCCGCCGACCTCGCGGATCCATCCGCGCCGGACGCGATCGTCGCGTTCGCCGAGGAGCACCTCGGCGGCGTCGACGTGCTGGTCAACAACGCGGGACTCATCGGACCGATCGGCACCCTCGCCCAGACCGACGCGGCGCTCTGGGACCGCACGCTCCGGGTGAACCTGCTGGCGCCGGTAGCGCTCTGCCGGCGCGTGCTTGCGCCGATGGTCGCGCGCGGCCACGGGCGGATCGTCAACGTCTCGGGCGGCGGCGCCACCGCCGCGCTGCCCCACTTCACCGCCTACGCCACCTCCAAGGCGGGGCTGGTGCGCTTCACCGAGACCCTCGCCCGCGAGCTCGACGGCACCGGTGTCACCGTGAACGCGCTCTCGCCGGGCGCCCTCGATACGCGGCTCCACGCCGAGGTGCGCGCCGCCGGCGCCGCGCTCGCCGGCGAGGTCATGTATCAGACCTCCCTCGACGTCGAGCGCGGCCGCGCAGCGCCGATGGAACGGGGCGCGGCGCTCGCGGTGTTCCTCGCCTCGCCGGCGAGTAGCGGCGTGTCGGGACGGCTGATCAGCTCGATCTGGGATCCGTGGGAGCGGCTGCCCGAGCTCGCCGCCGAGCTCGCCGGCAGCGACGTCTTCACCCTGCGCCGCATCACGCCCAGGGAGCGCGGCAAGGACTGGGAGAAGCCGTGAGGCTCGCGATCGTGGGCTGCGGCAAGGTCGCCGAGAAGCGCGCCCGCGCCCTCGGCGGAGTGCGTCTGGTGGCGTGCGTGGACGTCGACCCCGAGCGCGCCGCCGTGGTCGCGGCCCTCGCGGCCGCGCCAGGTGCCCGCGTCGCCGCCGACTGGCGCGAGGTGGTCCACGCGAGCGACGTCGATGCCCTCGTCGTCTCCACGTCTCACGACGTACTCGCGCCCGTCACCCGCGCCGCAGTCGAGGCCGGAAAGCACGTGCTGGTCGAGAAGCCGGCGGCGCGCCGTCCGGGCGAGCTGGACGGGATCGCCGAGCTCGCGCGGCGCACCGGCAGCCGGGTGCGGATCGGCTTCAACCACCGCTTCCACCCGGCGCTCGCTCTCGCCAAGGAGCTGGTCGAGCAGGGCGAGCTCGGCGAGCTCTACTACGTGCGCGCCCGCTACGGCCATGGTGGGCGCACAGGCTACGACCGCGAGTGGCGCGCCGACCCGGCGCGCTCGGGCGGCGGCGAGCTGGTCGATCAGGGCGTCCACCTGATCGACCTCGCGCGCTGGTTCCTCGGCGATCTCGCGCTCGCGCACGGCCACGCGCCGACCTACTTCTGGGACACCTCCGTCGACGACAACGCGTTCCTGCTGCTCACCGGCGAACACCGGCGCGTCGCGTGGCTGCACGCGAGCTGGACCGAGTGGAAGAACACCTTCTCCTTCGAGGTCACCGGCCGCCACGGCAAGCTCGAGATCTCAGGCCTCGGCGGCAGCTACGGCACCGAGCGGCTCACCTGGTACAAGATGCGTCCCGAGCTCGGACCGCCCGACGTCACGAGCTGGGAGTTCCCCGGCGAAGACGGCTCGTGGGCCGCCGAGATGAGCGCGTTCGAGGAAGACATCGCCAGCGGCCGCGAACCCACGCCCGGGCTCGCCGACGCCATCGCGGCGCTCACCGTGGTGGAGCGCGTCTACGCGGGGCGCGGCGCGTGATCATCACCAAGAGCCCGCTCCGCATCACGCTCGGCGGCGGCGGCACCGACCTGCCGTCGTATTACGGCGAGCACGGCGGGTTCGTGATGTCGGCGGCGATCGACAAGTACGTCTACATCACGCTCCACCCCACCTTCGCGCACGAGCTGATCGCCAAGTACTCGCGGATGGAGCGGGTGAAGCGCGCCCGCGAGCTCGAGCACCCGCTGCTCCGCGAGGTGCTGCTCTCGCTCGGCTTCGAGGAGCCGGGGCTCGAGATCACGAGCATGGCCGACATCCCGGCGGGCACCGGGCTCGGCTCGTCGGGGAGCTTCACCACCGCGCTCATCCTGGCGCTCACGGCGCTCGACCGGCGCCGCGTCGAGCCCAAGGAGCTGGCCGAGCACGCGTGCAGGATCGAGATCGACGTGCTCGCCAACCCGGTCGGCAAGCAGGACCCGTACGCCGCGGCGTTCGGCGGGCTCCATGCGTTCCACATCGCTTCGGACGGCGACGTCACCGTCGAGCCGCTGCGGCTCACGCCGCAAACGCTCTACGACCTCGAGGACAACCTGGTGCTCTTCTTCACCGGGTTCTCGCGCTCCGCTCCCGAGATCCTGGCCGAACAGGACCGCTCGAGCCGCGCCCACGACCCCGCGATCACCGAGCACCTCCACCGCGTGAAGGAGATCGGCATCGAGAGCAAGGCGCTCCTCGAGGCCGGCGAGCTCGACCGCTTCGGCGAGCGGATGCACGCCCACTGGCTGCTCAAGCGCCAGCGCTCGACGCGGATGTCGAACGCCGAGATCGACACCTGGTACGAGCTCGGCATGGCGAGCGGTGCCCGCGGCGGCAAGATCGTGGGCGCGGGCGGCGGCGGGTTCCTGATGTTCTACGCCAACGACAAGAGCCGGATCCGCCGCGCCATGGCGGAGGCCGGCCTGCCCGAGGTCCGCTTCCGCTTCGAGTTCCGCGGCGCCCAGGTGGTGAGCCAGCCGTGATCGCCAGCGCGACCGCGAACGTCTTGCCGTCGGTCGCGATCCTGGCGGGCGGCCTCGCGACGCGGCTCGGCGCCACGGCGACCGCCGTCCCGAAGTGCCTCCTCGACATCGCGGGCGAGCCCTTCCTGCTGCGCCAGGCGCGCCTCCTGGCAGCGGGCGGAGTGACGCGCGTGGTGGTGTGCGCGGGGCACCTCGCCGAGCAGGTCGAGAGCGCCGCGGCGACGCTGCGCTGGCCGGTGGGGCTGCGGATCGAGGTGGTCCGGGACGGCCCCCGGCTCCTCGGCACCGCCGGCGCGCTCCGGCGCGCGTTGCCGGCGCTCGGTCGCGAGTTTTTCGTCCTCTACGGAGATTCGTACCTTCCGTGCGACTATCGGGCGGTCCACGAGGCCTTCCGCAGCTCGGGCCGACTCGCGCTCATGACCGTCTACCGCAACCAAGATCGCTGGGACGCGAGCAACGTCGAGCTCCAGGGCGGACGGATCGTCCGCTACGACAAGCTGAACCGCACCCCCGCCATGAAGCACCTCGACTACGGGCTCGGCGTCCTGCGCGCCGAGGTGTTCGGGCGATTGCCCGCCGGCGAGTCCGCCGACCTGGCCGCGCTCTACGGCGCGCTCGTGGCCACGGGCGAGCTCGCGACGCTCGAGGTGCGCGAGCGCTTCCACGAGATCGGCTCTGAGGCGGGCCTCGCCGAGCTGCGCGCGCGCTTCGCCCGAGGTGGGGCGTGAGCTTCGCGGCCGGCTACCTCGGCGAGGCGGCGCGGATCGCCGCGGCGCTCGACGCCCCGGCGATCGACCGCATGGCCGAGCTGCTCGCGAGCGTGCGCGCGGCGCACGGGCGGGTGTTCGTGCTGGGGGTGGGCGGCAGCGCAGCCAACGCGTCGCACCTCGTCAACGACCTGCGCAAGCTCGCCGCGATCGAGGCCTACGCGCCCACCGACAACGTCGCCGAGCTGACCGCGCGCACCAACGACGAGGGCTGGCCGAGCGTGTTCGCGGGCTGGCTCGCGGTCAGCCGGCTCGGCCGCGACGACGCCCTGCTGATCCTGTCAGTGGGCGGCGGCAGCCTCGATCCGATGGTGAGCCCCAACCTGGTCGAGGCGATCCGTGCCGCGAAGCGCGTCGACGCGCGAGTGTGCGGGATCGTCGGCCGCGACGGCGGCTACACCGCCCGCGAGGCCGACGTGTGCGTGGTGGTGCCCACCGTCAACGACGCCCACGTGACGGCCCACACCGAGGCGTTCCAGGCGGTGGTCGCGCACCTGCTCGTGTCCCATCCCGCGCTCAAGGCGCGCCCCACTCGCTGGGAAGAGCTCGGCGGAGGCGGCCGATGAAGCGCGCGGTGTTCCTCGATCGCGACGGCGTCCTGAACGAGGCGGTGATCGTCGACGGCCAGCCCAAGGCCCCGCTCACCGCCGCGGAGGTGGTGATCCCGGGTGACGCCCACGCCTCGCTGGAACGGATGCGCGAGGCCGGGTTCCTGCTCATCGTGGTGACGAACCAGCCCGACATCCCGCGCGGACGCATGACCTGGGAGAACCTGCACGCGGTCAACTCGCGGCTGCGCGACGTGTTGCCCCTCGACGACATCCGCGTGTGCGCCCACGACGATCACCACGACTGCCCGTGCCGCAAGCCACGCCCCGGCCTCCTCACGGCGGCGGCGCGCGATCACGGCGTCGAGCTGGCCGAGAGCTTCCTGATCGGCGACCGCTGGAAGGACGTGGCGGCGGGCCAGGCCGCCGGCTGCCGCACCGTGTGGCTGAACGCGGGCTACGAAGAGCCCGTACCCGACCCGCCTGCCGACTGCACCACGCGCACCTCGCGGAGGCGACCGAGTGGCTGCTCGCGCAGGCGCCGCGGAGTGGAAGGTGATCGATCGCCCCCTCGCGTGCGATCGCCTGGAGGGCCGCGATCCTTCGCGACCGCGATTCCAGCGGCTGCGAGGGACCGCAGCCCTCCAACCGGGACGACGAGTGGTTCGGACGGCCGCCGCGCCTTCCGCGCTCCGCCTGACGCGGCACCGCACGCACCCATGAACCTCGTCGTCTACGGGCTCGCGCACCTCGGATGCGTGACGGCGGCGTGCGCCGCGGCCGCTGGTCACCAGGTGATCGCCGTCGATCCGGACACGGCGCTCGTCGCGGCGCTCGGCCGCGGCGAGCTGCCGATCGTCGAGCCCGGGCTCGAGGCGCTCGTGGCCGAGCAGCTCGCGAGCGCGCGGCTGCGTTTGACCGACGACCTCGCGGCGGCGCTCGCCGGTGCTGGTGTCGTCGCAGCTCCCGGTCGGCACCACGCGCGCCCTCGCCGCGCGGCACCGCGCCGCGTTCCCGGACCGGGCGGTCTCCTTCGCGTGCTCCCCCGAGAACCTTCGCCTCGGCGCGGCGATTCGCTGCTTCCGCGAGCCCGATCGCGTGGTGGTCGGCGTCGACGACGAGGCCGCGCACGGCCCGCTCGCCGCGCTCTTCGCTCCCATCACCGAGCGCATCGAGTGGATGTCGGTGCCGTCGGCGGAGATGACCAAGCACGGCCTCAACGCGTTCCTCGCCACCTCGGTGGTGTTCGCCAACGAGCTGGCGGCGCTCTGCGAGCGCGTAGGCGCCGACGCACGCGAGGTGACACGCGGCCTGACCAGCGACGCCAGGATCGGCCCCCGCGCCTATCTCGCTCCGGGCGCCGCGTTCACCGGCGGGACGCTCGCCCGCGACGTCGGCTATCTGCGCGAGCGCGCCCGCGAGACCGGCGCCCGCGAGGCGCTGTGGAGCGCGGTGCTCGGCTGCAACGACGCTCACCAGCGCTGGGCGCTCGAGCACATCGAGGCGGCGCTCGGTGACGGACTCGGCGGTCGCCGCATCGCGATCCTCGGTCTCGCGTACAAGCCCGGAACCGCCGCCGTCGAGCACTCCGCCGCGCTCGACCTCGCGCTCGCGCTGGCGCGGCGCGGTGCGCGGGTGCGGGCGTTCGATCCCACCGTGACGCGGCTGCCAGAGGCCGCGGCGCGCGCCGTCGAGCTGTGCGGCTCGCTCGACGCCGCCAGCGCGGACGCCGAGGTGATCGCGATCCTCACGCCTCATCCTGCGTTTCACGACCTCGACCTCGACGCGCTCGCGAGCGGCGAGTCCAAGCCCGCGATCGTCGACCCTGCGGGCGTCCTCGCGGGGCGGGCGATCCCCGCTCGCCTGCACTACTTCCGCGTCGGTGCGCCCGCGTCTTCCGCTCGCTCGTCGTGAACCTGTCGTGGCGAAAACGCGCGGCCTTCCTCGCCGCGCTCGGCGTGGTGGGGGTCCTGGCCGTGAGGCCGCTCGTCGGCTGCGTGCTGCGGTGGCGCTCGCCGGGCGATGGCGCCGAGCGCCGCGCCTCCACCGCGATCCTCCCCGCACCGCTACGCCGCGAGCTGGAAGAGCACATCGACCCGTTCCGGACGCGCGACTTCGCGTGGTTCCGCGCGCGCTACGCCGGCGCGGACCCCGGCGCCGTGTTCCCGGTCTTCAACCGCCAGTTCTGGTCGAAGGGCGGCATCGTCATGCACGACGGCGTGTGGGTGAGCGAGGTCCCGCCGCACGAGAAGCCGGCCGACGAGATCTGGATCGGCACCTTCGGCGCGAGCAGCGTCGAGGGCGGGTTCAGCTTCGACGCGAGCGGGCGCGGCCGCTGGAACGCCTGGCCGCCCGACCTCGAGGCCGAGCTCGAGCGCCTCGGGCGCCGCGTGCGGGTCTTCAACTACGGGTTCCCGGGGACCTCGAGCGGTGACTCCGTGTGGCGGTTCGAGACCGAGGCGATCCCCACCGGCATCGACGTGGCGCTCTTCTACGTCGAGCACAACGACGCCGTGCACTGCTCGCGACAGTGGAGCGTGCCGACCCTGGCGGCGCTCGGCGAGTACATGCGGACCGGCGACGAGCGGGCCCTCGCCGGCCTTCATCCGTGGTTCCTCGACCACCGCAAGGGCTGGGCACAGGTCCGGGCCGAGACGCAGGGCCAGATCGATCGCGCCCTCGCGCGCGCCACGGACGAGCTCCGGGAGCGCTTCGGCGCCTACTGGCCCGGCGCGCTCCCGGATCGCGCGGCGCTGGACCAGGATCCAGCACTGGCGCACGTTCCGTGGGTGGTGCTCGATCACCTCGGCGAGGTGCGCGACGTCCTCGCGAGCGGGGGCACACTGGCCTCGTGGTTCGGCGAGCATGCCGAGCTGCTGCCTGCGCTGGGCTACGACATCGACCGGATTCGCCGCGAGGACGAAGGGCGCTTGCTCGCCACCGACCCACGCGCCGCCCTCGAGCGCGACAGCCACGGGATCGGGGTGCGGGCCGTCACGGCCAACATGCTCCACGGGCTCGGCGCCCTCCCCGAGCTCGCGCGGGAAAGCGAGACGATCCGGAACCTCGAGTGCGCGCTCGCGGCGGCGCGCGCCGCGGGCGTCGCGGTGGGGATCATCGCCATCCCGACTGGCTACCGCTTCTACTCGATGACGCCCGGGCTGTGCCGCGAGTACCTGCTCACGGCGGAGGACATCGCGGCCTACGTGGAGGGTGCCCTCGACCCGTGGGAGCGCCAGCTCGCCGCGCGGGAAGGAGTTCCGTACGTCGACCTCCAGGCGGTCCTCCACGATCGCCCCGACCCACGGCCTCTCTTCAACGACATCGTCCACCTCACCTTCGAGGGCAAGACGGTGGCCGTGCGAGAGGCGATCGTGCCGCTCGCGCTCGAGGTGCTCGATCGAGTCGGCACGCCCCGACGCCCGGCGGTGCCGCCGTCGATCCCGCCAGCACCCGGACGCGGATAGGCCGTACGGCGATGGGAACGCCGTGGGTCGGCCCGGGCGAGCTCACGCTAGCCCCTACGCTCCCGCCGTCCTGAGTGGCCGATCGCGTGGGTGTGTAGGGGCGACCGTGAGGTCGCCCGTCGAGTCAGCGCAGTGGTCTCACGACGGCGGGGTGAGCTGGGCCACGGCCCAGCGGGCGGCGTCTCGCGTCGCGGGGTCGGGGTCCTGGGCGTGCGCGGCGGCCGCGTCTCGCGCGGACACCACCGACGCCGCGCCGATCGCGTAGAGCGCCGCCTCGCGAACCGTGCGCTCGCCGTCGTCGAGGGCCGCGATCAGCGCGCTCGCCACACGCGGCTCCGCCGGTGCGACTCGCGCCATCGCCCACAGCGCCGCCCCCCGCACCTCCGGGGCGGCATCAGCCGCCAGCGCCGCCAGACCGGCGAGCGCGCCGCTCGCCGCCGTCCCGCGCTCGGCCACCATCCGCACGAGATCGGCCCGATCGAGAGCGTCGCCATCCTTGCGGGCCAGCTCCACCAACCCACTCGGGTCCAGGGTGTCGAGCGCGTAGCCCCCGTTCGGCGAGGGCCGCGCGCACGGGCGCGGCCCGCTCGAGCCGCGCAGGTTGCCCTGCAGCACCCAGGTCGGCTGGCCGCGCGCGTTGCAGGCGCGGCGCTCGGCGCTCAGCCACGCGTCGAACGATCCACAGTCGTCGAACGTGAGGACACGGGCGCGCTCGACCGGATCGGTGGGCGGCGCGATCGTCGCCGGCGGACGCCCACAGCCGGTACCGGTCACCACGGTCAGGAATGGGGGAGGGCTCGGCGGAGCGCCGTGACGCTTCACGGTGCGCTTCATCGCCTCGAGCCTGAGCAGCGGCTCGATCGCGAGCAGCGTCATCTGGTCTTCCTCGGGGAACACCAGGTTCTGGGTACCGACGAACGCCAGCTCGTCGGGGAAACGTCCGTCGAGGTCCTTCAGGATCCGCGCCTCGAGTCGCTTCACGTAGGCGAGGATCTGGCGCTCGATCGAGAGGTCGGGCGGCGGGAAGCCGGGAGTCACCCAGAACGGTCGCGCGCCCTCGCCTGCCCAGCCGAGCGCGAACGTGGCGCCACCGATCACCCCTGCGGCGCCGAGCGCCGTCACCAACCGCGGCGCCCAGCGCTCGAGCCACGGCCGCGCGCATGGCCGCCACGCCGCTGCGCGCCACAACAGCGCTGGCGCGGTGAAGCCACACGCCGCCACCAGGCACGCGACCGGGAGCACCGGCAGGAAGAAGCGCGTGTACTCGGGGCCGTCGAAGCTCGCGCTGTGAGCCGCGATCCCCCACGTGAACGGCACCCACGCCAGCACCGCGGCCAGGCACGCGGCGAGCAGGTCCCACGCCCGGCCCACCTCGGCGTCGGCGCGCCGGCGCCGCCACACCAGCGCGGCGCACACACCGAGCGCCACCAGACCCGCCAGAACACCCCAGCGATGGATCGCGACGGGCGAGCTGACATCGGCGAGCAGGTCGGCGAAGGAGTGCGAGCTCACGTAGCGCACACCCTCGTAGCGGCGGTTGCCGGCGATCCGGAGCAGCGAGCGGAGCTGGGCGTAGCCGCTCCCCATCTCGAAGCGGATCCACGAGAAGTAGGTGACCGCCACGCCGGCGCCGTAGGTGAGCCAGCCGTGCCATGGCCAGCGCCGGCGCGCGAGCCACGCGCCGAGCGGCAGCATGGGCAGGAACGCGACCGTGGCCGGGTGGCACTGGGTGGCGAGGCCGATCGCGACGCCCGCGAGCAGCGCCCACGCCGCCGGGCGCTCGATCGCCTTGGTCACCGCGATCAGCGTCAGCACCGAGAAGAGCGGCAGGGCCCCCGCGTTGATGACGAAGACGGACCACTCCAGGGTGGTCGCGCTGAGCGCGTGCACGAGCCCCGCCAGCACGCCGGTCGCAGGGCTCAGGTAGCGCCACCCGAGCCACACCAGGAGCGCGCTGGCGAGCCCCGCGAGGACCCCGAACCACACCGCCACCGCGCCCGCCGAGCGCCCCACCGCCACGGCGGGGACCATCAGGTAGTAGACGAACGGCCCGACGCTCACCGACTGGCCGCCGATCGACATCCCGACCGTCGGGTAGTGGCGCCCCTCGATGATGTCGAGGGCGTGCGAGAGCTCCTGCCCCGAGTCGAACGAGTAGCGGAAGAGCTCGGGCTGGAAGCTGGTACGCGCGAGCGTGACCACGAACGCGAGCGCCATCGCGCTCGCGAGCCGGCGACGCGGCGAGGCGAAGAACCAGACGGCGCGTCGCCACGCGCCGAGGAACGGGGGCGCGGGCGTCAGATCTCGAATCCGGCGGCGAGCGCGTCGCGGTGGAACATCTGCACGGTCTCGAGGGAGAACCGCTCCAGGTCCTTGCCCGCCAGCGCGAGCTTGGCGATCAGGTCGGGCGTGAGCGTGATGACGTGACACCCCGCCGCCTCCGCCTGGCTCACGTTGAGGATCTCGCGCGGGCTCGCCCAGATCAGCGCGACCTCGGCGCGGCCGTTCACGAGGTTCGCCGCGTCGCGCACCAGCGGCACCGGGTCGCGTCCGGTGTCGGCGATCCGCCCCGCGAAGATCGACACGAAGCACGGCACGCTCGGCGCCAGCGAGTCGAGGATCCAGCGCACCTGCTCGACCGTCATCACCGCCGTCACGTTGAGGCGCACGCCATCGGCGCTGAGCCGCTCGACGACCGCGTCGCAGCGCTCGCCGCGGGTGTTGGTGACCGGGATCTTCACGTACACGTTCGAGCCCCACGACGAGATCCGCCGCGCCTGACGCTCCATCTCGGCGAGGTCGTCGCTCACCACGCCCACCGAGACCGGCCGATCCGGGATCATCTCCAGCACCGCGCGGCCGAACGCCTCGTAGGTCGTCACGCCGGCGCCGCGGATCAGCGTGGGGTTGGTGGTGAAGCCCTCGATCCGCGGGTGGTCCTTGACGGCGCGAAGCGCGTCGAGGCCGCCCGCGTCGGCGAAGAGCTTCACCCGAGCGCTGGGCTCATGGCCGTTGCCGTCGGCGCTGCTCACGCGATCCCCCCGGTCCCCTGTGCCCCGCGGGCGACCCCGGACCGAGCAGGGCGCAGGGCGCCACGGTCACGGACGAGGGGTCGTTGCACGCGAGGGATGGGGTGCGGGTCGAGCGAACGGGGGGTGGCGCTCATCGTAGGAGGAAGGGGTGGGCGCGCTCAACTCCCCGCGGGGGGACGGAGCCCCCCGCGCTACGAAGACCATCGTTGCGACGGGGGTTCCGTCCCCCGTCGCCGGGCCCACGCGGCCTCCATGAGCGACCCCGATGGACCGATTCGCAGCCTCAACGCGACGCCACGAGCGAAGCGAGAGCCTCGGGGGTGGCCTGCGTACAGCAATCCACCGGAGCGGCGATGCAACGCCGGAGCGTATCGGCGGTCGCGCAACGCGCGACCCTCCGGCGGGCGGGGGGCTGGAACAGCCGCCGGATCCCGGCTTCGCCCTCGACCGGCCGTGATGATCGGCCAGCGGCGCGCGGCGCGTTGCCGCGCCGGATTTGGGGTGGGGCCCCGTCCGGATTCACTCCGGACGGGGCGGGGGCTTGGAAAGCCCCCGCGATGACGCAGCGGGCTGGAACAGCCCCCCGGGGAACTTCCGTCGCAGCCGGTAGCCCACGAAGAGGTTGAGCGTGGCGATCGGCACGGCGAGCGGGTAGAAGACGCGCCGCTCGACGCGGAACACGCGGGTCAGCTCGGCGGCGATCTCGGTGTAGGTGCTCACGTGCTCGTTCTGGCGGATGGGCGTGTAGTCCATGCGGAAGCGCTTGCGGAAGAGCCGCTCGGCCGAGAGCTTGCGACCGAGCGCGTAGGCGAGCCCGCCCTCGGTGGGCACCACCACGTCGAAGCAACCGTCGGGTGCCAGCAGCCGGTCGATCTCGGCGAGCGCGGCGGGCAGGTCCTTCAAGTGCTCGAGGATGTGGATCGCGATGATCCGCTCGAAGTCGCCGTCGGGCCAGCGCTGGCGCTCTTGAATGTCGCCCTGAAACACCGCCTCGCGCGGCAGGAACCCGCGCAGGGTCTCGCAGAACGACGCGCGCTCCTCGAGACACACGTAGCTCTCGAGCGCGGCGCCCCGCCAGCGCGCCTGCGCGCCGAGCCCCGGCCCCACCTCCAGGGTGCGCGCGCCGGCGCGCGCCGGCAGTCGAGCCACGAAGCCCTGGTTGAACCGCTCGATGAAGCCGAGCCGAGCCGGCATCACCTCGTGCCACACCCGCACGAACTCCTCGCGGGCGCGCGCCTGCTCGGCGGTGAGCACGGGCGGGCGCTTGGGCCAGCGCGGCGCCCCCTCATTCGCGCCTCGCACGGACGACGCGGGTGCGCTCACGACGGCTCGGCGAGCGGCGCGGGCGCATCGCCTGGCGCGACCGGCCCGAGCGGCGTGGCGAGCGTGCGGAGCAGCTCGCGAGGCTGGTAGAAGATGCTCGCCACGATCGCGCACTCGAAGGTGCAGCGGCACCGGGTGTCCGCGATCCAGCGCGCGATCTCCCGGCCGAGCGGGCTCGACACCGCGCGCTGCACGTCGCAGTCGAAGTCGCGCACGTTGCCGTACGTGAAGCCGCCCAGGCGCGCGCGGACGGCGGGGTCGACGTCCAAGGTGGCGAGGATCTCGCACGGCGCGAGCACGCCGGTGTCGTAGAGGATCGCGAGCCGCGTGCCGGCGACGCACGGCACCTGGAACTCGTTGGTGCGCGCCGCCTTCGATACGATGCGGCGGGTGCGGGTGGTGAGCTTCCGCACCATCCGGTGGGTGGGCGCGTTGGCGGCGCGCCGGACCTCCTCGCGGCGCTCCTCCAGGTACGCGACACAGCGCTCGTATTCGTCGGGGCTCACGTCCTTGGCGGCCGAGTCCTTGGGGATGCCGCGGGTGAGCTGGAGGGTGTGGTCGTCGGCCGGGAACTCGGTGAGGAAAAGGTCGATCAGCTCGCGGGCGCGGTGGACGTTGAACGAGGAGATCACGCCCGCCATCGTGACGATCAGGTTGGGGTGGCGACGCTGCAGGCGGCGCAGCATCGCGTGCGCCTCGCGCACCTGCGCGTACGAGCGCTTCGAGCCGCGGATCTCGTTGTGGAGGTCCTCGGGGCCGTCGAGGGAGAGGCCGAGCTTGATGGTCGCCGCGGGGCACGAGGAGAGCGTGCGCTCGAGGACCTGCTCCATCGCCTCGACGTACGCACCGTTGGTCGGGATCGTGAAGCTGCGCACCCCCGAGTTCCCGTAGAAGGCCTCGATCACCTCGGCGAGGTCGGCGCGCAGGAAGGGCTCGCCGCCGGTGAGCGTGAGCTGCATCAGCGTGGGTAGGCTCTGGCTCACCTTCGTCAGCTCGTCGAGGGTGAGTCCGTCGCCGCTCGGCGCGTTCAGCGAGTCGGCGTAGAAGCACATGTTGCAGCGCAGGTTGCAGCGCGAGGTCACGTACAGGATCAGGTACGAGACCCGCGACGACGCGAGGTAGCTGGTCGCGAGGTGCGCGTAGCGGTCGAGGGCGGCGCCGGCCTTCACGTCTCGCCCTCTGCCGCCGCGGTAGCCGAGGGCGCACGCGCCGCCCGCAACGCGTCGAGCCCCGCCTGCGCCGCGCCCACCGCCGCGCCGAGCGCCGCCGTCGCCTGGAAGTGGATCAAGAGCCCGAGGTAGGCGACTCCGCGCGCCAGCCCGGCGCGCTCGACGAAGAACCGGAGAAGCGAGGCATTGAGGAGGGCCTGGAGGGCTACGAGCGCCGGAATCGCTCGCGCCGCGGTCGGCAGCAATGGCGCGAGCGCCAGCCCCGCGACGATCGCCGCGGAGCACGCCACGGACGGCAGGTTCGCCACACGGGTGTGACCGGTGCGGTCGACCTGCCCGGTCTCGGCGGCGAGCCGAACCCAGTAGGCCGAGCGTCGGAAGAAGGCCGCGGTGCTGGTGCGCAGCCCGCCGAAGCGGTGCGCCACCTCGAGCGCGCGGGTGAAGCGGATCGGGGTGTGCGCCGAGATCTTGCGTGACAGCGCGTAGTCCTCGACGTCCGCGCGGCGGTAGCGGGTGTCGAAACCGCCCAGGTCGTGGAAGAGCGCGCGCTCGAGGAGGCCGTTGCGCGGGTTCCACGCCGACGCGACCGCGCCTTCGGGCAGACGGTCGAGGGCGTGATGCGCCCACAGCGCGTGGAAGTCGGGCACGCAGCCGGGCGCCGCGCTCCGGGGAGCGTCGAGCCCGCTCGCGCAGCGCACCTCCGGATGGGCGTCGGCGTATCGCTCGACCCGCGCCAGCGTGTCCGGCAGCAACACGACGTCGGCGTCGAAGAAGAGCAGGAGGGCGCCGCTCGCGTGCGATGCACCCATGTTCCGCGCCGCCGCCGGGCCTGCGTTGGCGGGCGTGCGGTAGAGCCGGAGCCACGGGCGAAGCGGGTGGCGATCGAGCACCGCCAGCGTGTCGTCGCGAGAATGATCGTCGACCACGATCAGCTCGAAGCCCGCGGGCGGCGGGCACGGCATCGAGTCGAGGAGCGCACCCACGAAGCCGGCACCGTCGAACACCGGCACCACGATGCTGAAGCGGATGGACGTCAACGGTGGGTCGTACGGCGCGGCGGGGGACGACGCGGCTCACGGTAGCGACGGCGTTTCGAGGGTGTCAAGGAACGACGCCCGCCTCGCTGCGGCGCGGGCGGGGCTCGTGATATCGTTCGTTCGCCGTTTCCCCGACGCGCGCCCCGGATATCGCCCGACCCCGCGCATGAACGTCGATCTCTTCCGGCGCGTCGATCGCGTCGTCGGCGTGCCTGTGCGCCGCGCTGAGCGGGATCGCGAAGCTCGGCCGGCGGCCCGCGCCCGGCGTCGCCACCTGGCCGCCGCGGCGAATCCTGCTCCTCAAGCTGCCCGAGCTCGGCAGCGTGGTGCTCCTGCACCCGCTCATCGAGCGGGCGCGCAGCCGCTGGCCCGACTGCGAGGTGTGGCTGCTCACGTTCGAGGAGAGCCGCGAGGTGGTCGAGCTGCTCGGCGCGATCCCGCCCGAGCGCGTGCTCACGATCTCCACCTGCAACCCGTGGCGATTCGCGTCGAGCGCCCTCGCAGCGCTGCACCGGGTCCGCGCCCTCGCCTTCGACGCGGTCCTCGACCTCGAGTTCTTCGCGCGCTTCTCCGCGATCCTGGCGTTCCTCTCCGGCGCGCGCGCGCGAGTCGGCTTCCACCGCTTCCACACCGAGGGGCTCTACCGCGGCGATCTACTCACGCACCGCGTCGCCTACAACCCGTACCTGCACACCGCGCATTCGTTCCTGACCCTGCTCGAGGCGCTCGCCCACGACCCCACCGACGCGCCGATGGTCAAGAGCGACGTCGCCAGCCTGCCGCTGACCCTGCCGCGCTTCGTGCCGCGCGCGAGCGAAGCGCAGGCGATGCGCGAGCGCCTCGACGCGATCGCGGGCGCGCCGATCGCAGGGCAGTCGCTCTATCTGCTCAACCCCAACGCGAGCGAGCTGATCCCGATCCGGCGCTGGCCGTTCGAGCATTACGTGGCGCTCGCCGAGCGCCTGCTCGCCGACCCCACCGCGCTGGTGGCGCTGATCGGCGCGCCCAGCGACCGGCCCTCCGCCAACGCGATCTGCGCGCGCGTGCCGTCGCCGCGGCTCCTCGACCTCACCGGCCAGACCACGATCCGCGAGCTGGTGACGCTCTTCACGCTGGCGACCGCGCTGGTCACCAACGACAGCGGCCCCGCGCACTTCGCGAGCCTCACCAGCCTGCCGACCGTGACGCTCTTCGGCCCCGAGACCCCCGCGCTCTACGGCCCGCTCGGCCCGCGCCAGACCAACCTCTACGCGCAGCTCGCGTGCAGCCCGTGCGTGTCCGCGTCCAACCACCGCCACAGCGCCTGCACCCGCGCGCGCTGCCTCGAGGCCATCTCCGTCGACCAGGTGCTCGGCGCGCTCACGGCGCTCGGCGCGCGCGCGCCCGTCACCGCGGTGCCGGCGCCGGGACCGGTCCCGCGGATCCGGGCGGTGTCCTAGGCATCGCCAGCCCTCGAGGCCATCGACCCCCATGGCGCTGTCGCTGATCCTGCCGACCTTCGACGAGCGCGACAACGTGGTGCCGCTCCTCGAGCGCTGCGCCGTGGCGCTGGCGGGCGTCGAGCACGAGGTGATCGTGGTCGACGACGCGTCGCCGGACGGCACCGCCACGGTCGCCCGCGCGTACGCGGCCCGCGATCCCGTGGTGCGAGTGATCGTGCGCGAGCCGCCGCGCGGTCTCACCGCGTCGAACGCGCGCGGTGTCGCCGAGGCGCGCCACGACGTGATCGCGTGGATGGACGCCGACGGCTCGATGGCGCCGGAGCTCCTTCCGCGACTCCTCGCGCCGCTCGAGCGCGGCGAGGCGGACGTGGTGATCGGCTCGCGCTTCCTGCCCGGCGGCGGGATCAAGGGCCACGACCCCGATGCGCCCGGACTCGGCTGGCTCGGCATCGCGCGCCGGCTGCGCGGCACCGAGGACTCGCTCCTCGCGGTGGCGCTGTCGAGCTTCGGCAACTGGCTGTTGCGCCGGTTGCTCAGCCAGGACGTCACCGACTGGACCAGCGGCTTCGTCGCTGTGCGCGCCGAGGTCGCCCACGCGATCCCGCTCGAGGGCGACTACGGCGAGTACTTCCTCGCCTTCGTGTACCGCGCGCTCCGCGCCGGTTACCGGGTTCGCGAGGTGCCGTACGTGATCGAGCCGCGCCGCTTCGGTGTGTCGAAGACCGGCGAGAACGTCCGCGAGTACGCCCGGCGTGGCGTCCAGTACGTCGCGGCGGCGTTGCGGGTGCGGCGAGCGGCGCGGCCGCTACGCTGTCCGGCGCGAGTGCGGAGCACGCCGTTCCGTGGAGCTACGGCTCGTGACGCAGGAGAACGGGCGGCGTGAAGCGCACCTCCTGATCGCGCAGCGGCGGCGTCACCTTCCCGGGCACGACCTGCACCATCACCGCGTCCATCACCTCCAGGTCGAGCTTGCGATTGCCGAGGCTCTGGTTCATGTCCTGCTCGAACGCGTCGAAGGGGATCGCGAGCGCTTTCCAGCCCTCCTCCCACATCACGACCTGATCCTGATAGCGCCACTCGTCGCCGTCGGTGTCGCGCAGGACGAGCCGTAGCGCACTGCCGGCGCCGCTCGACTCGAGGGCCATGCCGATGCCCCAGTAGCCGCGGAAGTCCGGTCGCGGAAACGGCGACACGATGGTGAGCCAGTAGGCGCGCGGCGACAGGAACGAGAACTTCACGTCCCACGTCGGCATCGCCCACATGGGCTTGTCGAACCGGATCGTCGCCGGCGTATCGGGACCCGCGCTGAACACCACGTCGAGCGCCGTGTCCGAGCTCACCGGCAGGCCGATCGGCACCCAGCCGCGCGGCGGCGGATCGAGGGGGATCCGGTAGCGGCGCGGGTCGGGAGAGGCGAAGCGGGCGTACCGCACCACCTCCGGCGGAGGCGTCATGAGCCGGTCGGGGTTCTTGAGGCTCAGCACGTACGCATCCACGCTCGCCGTCGAGTAGCGCACGACCAGCTTGATCCGCAGCACGTTCTCGCCGGGGTGCCAACGGCCGTCGAGGCGGTAAGCGTGGACGAGGGATTCGCGCTCGTCGCGAGCGCGGCCGGGCGGGCACGGATCCGTCGCGAGGACCTCGCCGTCGAGCGAGACCGACGCCACGCATTCGCGGGTCTGGAGCACGAAGAGCCCGTGCTCGCGTGGCGCGCGTAGCTGGATCGGCACCTCCAGGTACTGCGCCTCCACCGTCTCGGGGATGGCGGTCTCACCACCCCAGGACAACGGAAAGTTCGCGATCGTCCAGCCGTCGGTGGGACCGCCGGAGGTGACCCAGTCTGCCGGGGCGTCACTCCGGCGGCGCGCGTAGCCGAGCGACACCGCCTCGTCGGCTCGCACCACCGAGAACAGCTCGCGCTCGTATTCCTCGCTCGCGATCAGCTCCGGCACCACCTGTACCTGCTCGCCGCGGTACACGATCAGGTAACGGGGGCCACGCGGCTTGTCGACCCGGCGTTCCACCCCTGCCTCGTCGACGAGATAGGCGAAAAGCGGGCGGAAGCCGCGATGCCGATCCGGAGCGGGTCCACCGGGCCAGGAGAAGAACGTGGTGTCGCGCGTGAAAGCGGCCGCATCGAGGCCGATCTCCTCGAGGAAGAGCCGCGCGATGTCGAGCTTGGCGCCGAGGGTTCCGTCTGCGGCAACGAGGCCGGTCGCGCGCGCTTCGGCGCGCGTCTCGTTGACCACCGTCCACTGGCTTGCGCACCACGCCGCCAGCCCGGCGGCTCCCAGCACCGTGGCGAGCTTGCGCCAGCGCGCACCGATCACCGGGATCCACGCCACCGCGAGCAACACCGGCAGCGGGTAGAGCGGAAGCAGGTAGCGGTCGTAGATGCGGAAGCGAACGAGTGCGAGCATCCCGATCGGCAACGCGTACGACGCGAGCAGCACCGCGGCCGCGCGCGCTCGCCGCGCCCGGAGCTCATCCTCCGGGTCTGTGGTGCCCCCGCCGGCTCGGCCCCGTAGCAGCACCCACACCATCGCCGCGGCGCCGAGGCCAGCCAGTGCCGCGCGGACGGCGTTGGCGCCCGCGAAGATGCGGACGAAACGCGCGGGCGCGAGTTCGTCGGGCAGGAAGCGCGTGGGCAGGTAGGGGAACTCCACACCCCGAAAGGTCGCGCCGCGCCACAGCACGGCGTCGTTGAAGTGGGCGGGCACCACGTCCACCGCGGGCACCGGCGTCCCGCCGAACACCGCCCCCACGATCTCCCGCGCAGCGCGCAGGTTCGGATAGCCGTAGCGCGCCTCGTGATCGAGGTAGGGCCACCACGTCACCAGCGCGAGCACCAGCCCCACCACCACGTGCGCGGGGCGCAGCCGTGGCCGGAACACCCCCGCGAGCAGCACCACCGGCGGCAGCAGGTAGGCGGTGAGGAAGTGGATCTGGACCGCCATCGAGAGCGCGACCAGCACCAGCACCACGCCCCACGACCGACCCTCGACGAGCACCACTACCAGCCCGAGCAGCAGGAGCGCCGTGAACAACGGCAACATCGTGACGTTCCAGAGGATCTGGGCGTGGGCGACGAGCGCCGCGTCGAGCGCGTAGAGGAGGCCCGCGACGAGCCCCGCGGTGCGCCCGAAGAGCTTCCGCGCGATCACGCAGGTGAGCGCCGCGGCGGCCACGTCGAACGCCGCGCCGAACCCGACCAGCACCGTCGGCGAGAGCGTCACGAAGCGCGGCAACGCGAGGATCCAGAAGAGCAGCGTCGGCAGCGCGCCGCCGAACCGCCCCGAGATCTCCCAGCCGAGCGCGGGCCACTCGCCCTTCTCCACGATCGGATCGACGAGCTTCAGGATCTCGGCCTGGTTGTGGTCCCAGGGCGCGGTGTCGAGGCCCGAGAACCGCACCGCGGCCGCGACGGCGGTGACCAGCAGCACGTCGAGCCACGGGCTCGAGGCGAAACGGACCAGCAGCGCGCGGGCGTGGGACGGGCGAGCGGGATCCATGGGCGCGGCCCGGCGCCGGGGCCAGGGACACCTCCCCGCCGCGGGTGAGGATCCACCAACCCTACAGATGTTGCACCGCTGGCTCAACCGGCGGTCGCGACTCGCGCTTTTGACGCGCCGCGACGGCATCCGGATAATCGAGAGAGGTACCCGCACGACCTGGAGGATCCCTCGATGGGCCGTCGTCTCGCGCCTCGCGCTCTCGCTTTCTCGTCGGTCTGCGCCCTCACCGTGGCGATCCTCGCCGCCGCTCCGCGCGACGCCGCCGCCGGTCCGCTCCTCGAAAAGGCGCTCGCGTACTCGCAGAACTTCCAGGACGTCCACTCGCCGGCCTACGGGTGCTCGGTGGAGGTCCAGTTCGCGAGCCCGACGAGCTCCACCGTGGTCGCCTATCACGACGAGGGCGACTCCTCGATCTGGACCGGCAACTACGTGGCCGCCGAGTCGTACCGCTACGCGGTCACCCACGATCCCGAGGCCAAGGCGTTCGGCCTGCGCGCCGTGAACTGCCTGCTCGCGCTCGAGGAGGTGACCGGCAAGCCCGGCTTCGTCGCGCGCTGGATCGGCCCGGCCGAGCCGCCGTTTTACTTCGGCGGCTGCGAGGGCGACTGCCACCTCGTCACCGACGGCCCGTACGCCGGCACGTTCTGGCTCGGCAACACCAGCTCGGACCAGTACCTGGGCTGGTGGTACGGCCTCTCGCACGCCTACGAGTACCTGCTCGACTCGATGGACGACGAACCGACCAGGCAGCGCATCCGCGGCGCCATGTCGCGGGTGGTCGACACGCTGCTCGCCGACGACTACCTGATCATCGACCCCGACGGCACCGTGAGCACCGCCGGCCCCAACCAGCGCGGCCACAAGATGATGGCCTACATCGACGTCACGGCGCGCGCGGTCGGCGAGCCGTACACGAGCATGGCGGCGCAGATCTACTCGGAGAACCTCTTCGACTATCTCTTCCTGACCGCCTACCCGATCACCCGCTGGTTCCAGTACTACGCGTTCCACCTCGGCCACATGGCTCAGCACATGGTGACCAAGTGGGAGCTCAACCCGTTCTGGGACGGCGTGAACAAGCAGATCCTCCACGACCGCCTCTACGTCGCGGTGCAGGACACCCAGCAGGTGATGTTCGACTACATCGCCTTCGGCATGGGCGGCGCGACACCGACGCCCGAGCTGCTCGACGGTGACAGGGCGGCGCTCGCGGCCTTCCCGGACCCACCCAAGCGCCGCATCAACCCCGCGCAGGGACCGTTCGAGTGGGACCCGTTCCCGGCGGCGATGAACGACCTCGTCGACTTCGTCGAATCGATCATCCCCGGGCTCGGGCTGCCGCACTTCAACGAGCAGGCGCTCGAGCCATTCCCCCTCGACGAGCGCTGCGTGACCGGCTTCCGCTGGCAGACCCCACCCTACGAGGTGTGCGGCGGCAGCGATCCGGCGTTCGAGTACCCGGGGATGGACTACCTCGTGGCGTACTGGCTCGGCCGCTACCACGGCTTCGTGAGCGAGAGCGACTGAGCGGAGGGGCACCGCCTGCGGTCGCGAAGGATCGCGACCCTCCAGGTAGTCATTGGTCCGCTGGAGGGCTTCGGTCCCTCGCAGCCGCGATGTGCGGTTCTCCTTCACACTTCTTCAAGGTCCCGCAAGGAAGTCGCAAGGACCGCCGCTTAGGTTGCGGCGCCGTGCTGACCGAGATCGTCGGCAACGGCAGCCGCCTCCTCTTCGGACGGAGCCCACGACCCTCATCGCCGCCGGACTCCCCGGCGGAGGATGCCCACCCCCTCCAAACCCGACCCCGGATTCCGACCGCAGACCCCCGGGGGGCGGCGGCTGCCGCTGCCGACGACCCATGCGACGCCAATCGTAGGGGCGGGGCCCGCCCCCGCCCGCAGCGTCCAATGACCGGCGCGCCGGGATCGACGAGCCGGCGGCGCACGTGATCGCGTCGGATCGCCGGGCACGCGGCGCGTGCCCCTCCTGGGCTATGTGCAGGGCGCCAGACCTGTACCAAACGGCTGGGGCGCGGCCGCTTCGTCGGTCGCCAGCGATCGATCGAGATCGTATCGATGGGCACGCGAAGAGTGCCCGCCTTCACTGACACGGACGAGAACGCGCATCGCCGAGCCGACCTCGCGGATCTGGCGGAACCGGACGCTCGCGGTCCGACGACTCGACGAGGACCTGGCACGACTCGATCGGACCCGAGGAGTAGGCCCGGAGGTTCCTGTTCCGAGGATCGTCCTCGCGACGTGGCGCGGATCAGGCACCCCACCACGCCGCGACGTCGATCTCGTGGCAGCCCGTCGGTCGGGCCCGATCGCGGTGCCGAGCTGACGCGGGCCTGTCCGCGAGGCCCGTGAAGAGTCGATCACAGATCTCGCCTCGTGCAGCGGCGCGCTCGCGTCGCGACTCGCTCTCGCGACCGATCAGCCAGAGCATCCAACCGGCGAATCCGACCACGATCGCGAGTCCGAACGGCACGCTCGCGCGAAGGACGGTACCCGCGCCGCCCCGCGCTGCCATCAGTCGACCCGGACGAGAACTGGCGCCGTGGGGGACCTGGCTGAAGATGACGCTGTTTCGGCCGATCGGCGGAGCGCGACCTGGCAGGGCTGGGTCCCCCACGAGCGCTTGTTCAGCGGGTTGTCCTCGTCGAGGTGCTTGCGCAACGCGCACTCGACCACCCCAGCCGAGTCGGTGACCCGGCACAGCCCGGTGCCGCCGTTGAGCGCGCCGTCGAGCTCGTTCGCGACCTCGCCGTTCAGCGCGACGTAGATGTTGTCGCAAGTGGCGGTGCGAGAACGTTCTCCGGTCGAGAACAACTGGCCGGCGACGAACTTCGCTGCGCCGATGACCACGCACAGCAAGACCAGCACGCGAACCAACCTCGAGGAGAGTGACGTTCGAGATGGTTTGGACATGGTCACCGCTACGCAAGGCAAGCGCGGTGCCAGCGCGTGGGCGCGTCCCGCAAGGATTTCGAGCTTCCCCAGGGCACCGCCGCGGTTCCCACGTGGGTAGCGCGGTTCACACCTGAGCGCGCCCCGGCGCGCTCGCCTGCTGGCGCGGCGCTCGAAAGTGCCGCCAGATCGCGGCACGACGGTTGCTCGATCGCGCCCCCACGACGCCGCGTGCTCGCCACCACGGCGAGCCGCAAGAGGAGAGCCCGCATGGAAGCGACGCAGCTCGACGCCATCCCCGCACCTCCGCCGCTCGCGGCGCGTCACGCGCTCGCGCGGGCGTCCGAGCGCTGGAACCCGTTCTACGTGCTGAGTGCTTTCTCGATGCTCGCGAGCTGCTACGCCCTCGAGTACGACTTCATGATCGGCCCCGAGAGCCTGGGCCAGATCGTGCCCCTCGCCGCGCTCCAGATCTACGAGCTGCTCGTCCTCGCCACCGCGATCTTCCTGGTGCGGAGCGGGCGCGCGCACCGCGACGCGCGCATGCTGGTGCTGATCGAGGTGCCGTTCCTCGTCGACGTCACCTACTTCCTCGGCGAGGCGGCGGCGTTCTCGCCGCGCGCCGGGGCGTGGCTCGCCGCCGCGGCGTTCCTGCTCGCGCTAGGCAAGCTCGCTGCCGTCAACGCGGGAGAGCCGCCGGGCGGCAGCGCCCACCTGGTAGTGCTGCTCGCGACGCCCACGCCCCGCCGCCAGATGCGCGCGATCGGCAGCCACTCGCTCCACCCGCTGGTGCTGCACGCGGCGTGGTGGGCGGTCGCGGCGGTGCTCGCCACCAAGCCCGACCACCTCCTCACTCGCCACGTCGACGCCGCCCACGACCTCGGCCACTCGGTGGAGGCGCTCTTCCGCCGCATGCTGCTCGCGGCGCTCGCGCTCTCCCTCGTCGGCCACCTCGCGGTCCTCCACTTCGGACACGACGCCGTACTTCCGTGGCAACGCGGCACCACTGCTGCTTCGCCGCGCTGCCACCCGGAGCGCTTCGCGAGCGTGGCCGCTTCGCCGCCGCCTGATCCTGGTGATGCCACCGCGGCGGTGGCGCTGAACCCGGCGATGCCACGCAGCGTGCTCCGTCCAGTGCCGGCCCTGGTGAGCTCGATCTCGCCCTACTGGCTCGCGATCGTGACGAGCGCCGCGCTCTACGTCCTCGCGTTCCTGCGCATCGGCTCGAACCGGCCTGGCGGCCGCGCTCGCGGCGACGATCCTCGCCGGGGGGTCAGACGCCGGGCGAGGCGCTCGACACCGTCCTCACCCGGCTCTTCGCGCTGCTCGACGCGGGCGCGAAGGCGATGCCGACCACCCTCGGCGAGTGGGGCGTGATCGGGTTGCTCACGGCGTTCGCGCTGCTCGCGATCGGCATCCGCACCAGCCTGCGAGCGCGGCCGGAGCTCACCCCCGCCACGCGCGGGTGAGCGTTCGCCGCCACCGAGCGTAGAATGCCCCCGCTCCTCGCCTCCCTCGCTTCGGAGAGTCGGCACGGGATGGATCTGCGCGCGCTCGCGGTGCTGGCCGTGCTGGCGATCCACGCGCTGCTGGTGGGTTTCGCGCTGCGCGGCGCGGGACGTGGCCGGCCCGCGCACCGCGACCTCGCGATCCAGGCGGCGCTGGTGACGCTGTGGAGCGCGGGCCGCCTCGCGACCTTCTTCGGCGCGGTCGAGAGCGGACTGGCCGCGCTGATCGCCGGTCTGGTAGCGTGCTCGCGCTCGCGGCTCGGCTGGGCGCGGATCACCGTCCCGCTCGCGACGGTGGCGGTGGGCCTGCTCGCGGCGCACGCGGTGCTCGGCCCCTACGCACAGCCGGTGGTGGTGCCGTGGCTCGCCGCGGCGGGAGCCGTCCACCTGCTGCCCGGTGGCGGCGCACCCGCGCGACGCCGAGCGCCACGGCCCGCGCCGCTGCCTCCGACACCGCGCCGCGACGGTGGTGCTCGTGCTCGGCGCGCTCTGGCATCTGGTCGCGGGGATCGGCGGCTTCGCCGGTCCGCGTCTCGACGTGGTCGGCGTGCTCACCGCGGAGGCCCGGTGCTGGCGATGATCCGCTCGCGGCAGGTCGACCTCGAGCCGGAGGCCGGCTCGGTGCTGGTGCGCCTCGGCCAGGCGGTCGCCACGTCGGCGGTGGTGCTGGTCGGGGTCGCCATCGTGAACCGCTATCTCGGTGTCGATGGAGCCCGCGTCGGTGACCTCGCTCGGCGCTCGCGTTCGCCGCCGCGTGGCTGCTCGGCGGCTCGGCGCGCTGGCTCGAGCCGCTCGTCGAGCGGGCACTCTTCCCCGAGCGCGCTCGCTACCGCGCGCTCACCGAGGAGCTCGCCCGCGAGCGCGAGAGCCTGCGCGGCCGCCTCGCGAGGAGCGAGCGGCTTGCGCTGGTCGGCGAGCTCGCGGCGAGCGTGGCCCACGAGATCAAGAACCCGCTCGGCCCGATCAAGGGCTTCGCGCAGATGATCGCGGAAGACCTGGAGCGACCCGACGCGGCCCTCGACCGTGAGGTTCTCAGCGCCGAATCGGCGTGATCGTCGAGGAGGTCGAGCGCATAGACGCGCGGATCCGCGAGCTCCTCGACCGCACCCGCGACCCCGTCGAGGCACCGAGCGCGTGCTCGGTGAACGAACTCCTCGAGCGCGCGGTGCTGCTGGTGGCGGGCGACACCTCGCGCGGCAAGGCCGTCCGCTTCGTCTCCGACCTCGCCGCCACCGAGGCACTGCCACCGCTGGCGCTGCGCCGTCGCGCACTCGAGGGAGCGTTCGTGAACCTGTTGCTCAATGCGCTCGACGCCGTCGCGGACGAAGGCGAGATCCGCGTCGCGACAGCGGTGCGCAACGGCGCCGACAACGTGGTGGAGATCCGGGTCAGCGACGACGGCCGCGGCATCGAGCCCGAGCGCCTGGCGCGGATCTTCGATCCTTTCGAGACCGGCCGAGCGGGCGGCGTGGGGCTCGGCCTCGGCATCGCGCGACGCGCGGTCGAGGCCGAGCGCGGCGCGCTCCGGATCGAGAGCGCGCTCGGCCGCGGCACCGTCGCCACGATCGTGCTGCCACGCCACCCCACGAGCACGCCCGAACCCGCGAGGCTCACCTGATGCGCGCGCTGGTGATCGACGACGAGCGCAACATGCGCCTGCTCCTGGCCGAGCTGCTCACCACAGAGGGCTACGCCGTGATCGAGGCCGCCGACGGCGCCGCCGCCCTCGCGGCCCTCGCCGCCGAGCCGCCACCCGACCTCGTGCTCCTCGACCTCAAGCTCCCCGACGCGAGCGGCCTCGACATCCTCGAGCACGCCACCGCGACCCGCCCGGCGCTGCCGGTGGTGGTGCTCACCGCCCACGGCACCATCGACGCCGCGGTCGGCGCGATGCGCCGCGGCGCGTTCGATTTCCTGGTGAAGCCGGTCGACGTGTCGCGGATGCGCGAGCTGGTGCGACGCGTGCCGCGCTCGATCGCGCGCCTCACCAGCCCGCGTCGACGCGGACGCCCCGATCGTGGGCCGGCCCTCGCACGTCCTCGCCACGATCCACAAGGTCGCGCCCACCGACGCCACCGTGCTCATCACCGGCGAGAGCGGCACGGGCAAGGAGCTGATCGCCCGCGCGCTGCACTCGAACAGCCACCGCAAGAGCGGCCCGTTCGTGTCGCTCAACTGCGCCGCGCTCCCCGAGACGCTCCTCGAGAGCGAGCTCTTCGGCTTCGAAAAGGGATCCTTCACCGGCGCCCACGCGCGCAAGCTCGGGACCTTCGAGCTGGCCGCGGGCGGCACGCTCTTCCTCGACGAGATCGGCGCAGGCGCCCGCACTCCAGGCGAAGATCCTGCCCCCAGGAACGGAAGATCACGCGCATCGGCGGCGACCGCGAGCTCGGCGTGGACGTGCGGCTGATCTCGGCGACCCACCAGGATCTACCGGCGGCGATCACGGCCGGTCGCTTCCGCGGCGACCTCTACTACCGCATCAACGTGATCGCCGTGCACCTGCCGCCGCTCCGGGAGCGGAAGGACGACATCCCCGAGCTGGTGCGGCACTTCACGGAGAAGAGCGCCGCGCCCCCACGGGCCTCCCGGAGGCCCGATGGCAGCGCTCGGCGAGCATCCTGGCCGGGAAACATCCGCGAGACGAGAACGCGGTCGAGAAGGGGATGCTCGGCGAAGACGCGATGGTCGCGAGCCTCGGTCCGGCGGCGCCGAGCGCGGCGCGCCGGACGAGCATCGCGAGCGCCGCGGGAGTGGCGGGTCCGACCACGCTCAAGGACGCCGTCGCCAGCGCCGAACGCCAGGCGATCGTAGACGCCCTCGCCGCGTCCGGCGGCAACAAGCGTCAGGCCGCGCGTCTCCTCGAGGTCAGCTACAAAACCCTCTTCAACAAGCTCAAGGAGCTCGGGATCCACACCAAGCTCGAAGTCGAGCCGACCAGCGGCCCGGAGGCGCGCCCTCCAGACCGGGACCGGCCGCGGCCGTACCGGGATCGACGCCTCGGCGACGCGGACGATCGCGTCGTATCGCCGGGCACGCGGCGCGTGCCCCTCCCGGGCTAGTGCGCGCGGGCGACGACGAGGGGCCAGAGTGCCTCGGCGTAGCGCTCGGCGATGAGGCGGTGGCCCGCCGGCGACGGGTGCATCCACTCCCACGCGAAGAGGGGTGCCTTGCCGCGCGCGCCCGGTCCGAGCCGCTCGAAGTCCGCCTCTAGGTCGACGAGCAACGCACCCCTCTCGGCGGCCCAAGTGCGGACGCCGGGGTTGTGGACGCGCCTTACGTAGCTTCGCCAGTCGTGGAGCGTGAGCAGCGGCGCGCAGCTCGGCGTCGGACAGCGCCAGTCGTCGAAGTCGTGGGGCACGGTGGTCGCCACGAGCCGACCGCCGCGCGCCGCCACCGCACCAGCGATGGCGTCATAGTGGCCGCGTGTGAAGGCCCAGCCCTCGACGTAGTCGTCGAAGATCGACGGCGCATCCTCCGGCGTCGCGCTCGCCGCGCCGGTACACTCCTTCGCCAGCTCGTCGCCCGAACGCGCGCGCTCACCGTCGCGTGCTCCGAGCAGCGCCGCCCGGACTCGCTCGATCCGCGCCCGTTGCGCCGCATCCCGCCGCGCCTCCTCGAACGCGGCGCGGTGCCGCGCGAACCAGGGCGAGAGCCGTGTCAGCACGCTCGCCTCACGCGTTCCGCCGAGCACGTCCGCCACCACCGCCTCGACGCTCGCGCCGTCGCCGAGCCCCGCGTCGCCCCCGAACGGCGCGCAGCCGCCCAGGTCGTTCACCTCTTCGCCGAGGATCACGACGTCGGGCGCGAAGCGCATCCCGATCGCGCGATAGAGGGCCGCCGAATCGGCCGAGCCGGCGCCCGCGAGCCCGAGGTCGAGGACCTCGAACCGAACCCCCAACCCCCCCCCCGCACGCGCCGCCAGCAAGCCCTCGAGGACTCCCGGCCACCCGACCTCCCAGGGCGGCCCGCCGGTGGTCGAGCCGCCGAGCGCCACGATCCGCACCACCCCGGCACCCGCGGCCCCCTCGCGCACCACCCGCCCGCGCGGCCCGACGAACCCTTGCGGCGTGGTCGTGAGCCCCGACGCCGGGCTCTCGCAGTCTGCCTTCCAGCAGAACCCGAGCCCCGCCCCGTAGCGTTCCTCGCAGTACGGTCCGCGCGCCTCGCAGTGGACGATCAGCGAATCGCCCGGTCCGGGCACCCGCAAGCGCCCGCGCGCGGCGCTCTCCTCGAGTGCCGCGCGTGTCCAGCGCCACTCGCTCCCCCACCACCGGAGCGCCGCGAGCGCCAGCGCGCTCGCCACCACCGCCGACACCGCGCGGAACGCCAGCCGGCGCCGCGGCGACGGCGCCACGTCGCCTCCGCCACGACTCACCCGCCCGCGCCGCGCTCCAGGATCGTCGGGTGGAGCCAGGCCTCGTCCGCGCCCGGATGATCGAGGGTGTAGTGGAGGCCGCGGCTCTCCTTCCGCAACAGCGCCGAGCGGATGATGAGATCGGCGACGATCGCGATGTTGCGCAGCTCGATCAGGTCCGCCGTCACCACCGAGTCCCAGTAATACGCGTGGATCTCCTCCCACAAGAGATCGATCCGCGCCTTGGCACGCTTGAGCCGCTTGTCGGTACGCACGATGCCGACGTAGTTCCACATGAAGCGGCGGATCTCGTCCCAGTTCTGGGTGACGACCACGGACTCGTCGCTATCGACGGCGTTGCCGGGGTTCCAGCGCGGCGGCACCGGGCCGCTGCGGCGCGCCGGGTCGCGCAGCCGGCTCTTCACCGCGTCCGCCGCGCGGTGCGCGAACACGATCGCCTCGAGGAGCGAGTTGGAGGCGAGCCGGTTGGCGCCGTGCAGCCCCGTGTAAGCGACCTCGCCCGCCGCGAACAGGTCGCGCAGCGAGGTCTCCGCGTGGAGGTCGGTCATGACCCCGCCGCACTGGTAGTGGGCGGCGGGCACCACCGGGATCGGCCCGGTGGTCATGTCGTAGCCGAACTCGAGGCAGGTGGCGTGGATGTTGGGGAAGCGCTCGCGGATCCAGTCGGCGGGCTTGTGGCTGATGTCGAGGAGCACGTAGTCGTCGCCGCGGCGCTTCATCTCGGCGTCGATGGCGCGCGCCACGATGTCGCGCGGCGCGAGCTCGGCGAGCTCGTGGTAGCCCTTCATGAAGGGCGTGCCGTCGGCGCGCTTCAGCACCGCGCCCTCGCCGCGCACCGCCTCCGAGATCAGGAAGCTCTTGGCGCGCGGGTGGTAGAGGCAGGTCGGGTGGAACTGGAAGAACTCCATGTTCGCGACCCGCGCCCCGGCGCGGTAACCGATCGCGACGCCGTCGCCGGTCGCGATGTCGGGGTTCGAGGTGTAGAGGTACACCTTCCCGGCGCCGCCGGTGCAGAGCAGCGTCACGTCGGCGGTGACGGTGATCACCCGGCCGCTCTCGCGATCGAGGATGTAGGCCCCCTCGCAGCGGTCCGCGACCGAGGACGGGTCGAGCTTGCGGCGGGTGATGAGGTCGATCGCGACGTGGTTCTGGAGGATGCGGATGCGCGGCGTCTGGTCGGCCTTGGCGAGCAGCGCGCGCTGGATCTCGCGCCCGGTGATGTCCTCGGCGTGGAGCACCCGGCGCGCCGAGTGCCCACCCTCGCGGGTCAGATCGTAAGCCGCCCCCGCCGCCACGCTCTTGCGCGTGAACTGGACGCCCCAACGCTCGAGGTCGGCGATCCGGTCGGGTGCTTCGCGCACCACGCACTCGACCACCGTCCGATCGCACAGCCCGGCGCCGGCGCGCAGCGTGTCCTCGATGTGCGAGTCGAACGAGTCGTCGGCCGACTGGACGCTCGCGATCCCGCCCTGCGCGTAGCTCGTGTTAGACGAGTCGCGCTCCATCTTCGTCACGACCAAGACGTCCGCGCCCTCCAGGTAGAGCGAGAACGCGAGCCCCGCGATCCCGCTGCCCATCACCAGGCAATCGACGTGGAGCCGGTCTTCGGGCAGGGCGGAATTGGTCATGGTCTCACCGGGCGTTACCTTGGAGCGGCCTTTCGATACCGACGCGGCACGAGGTTCGCATCACGACCTAGCGTTGACAACGCTTCGGCCCCCTTCCTAGGATGGCGAGCCTCGATCCTGGACTGGGCCGAGGGCATCGTGCGGTCGCGCGCCACACGATCGAACGTGTTGCCCCTCGCCCCAGCCCACCGGAATCGCAGCCCCGATGCCGATGAGACGCGCTGAGATCGCCTGGTCCGCGGCCCTCGCCGTGTTGTTCCTGGCGTTCGTCCCGGATCGAGCTCAGGCCGACATCTATCGCTACGTGGACGCCAAAGGCGTCATACATTTCAGCAACATCCCGCGCTCCGGCTCGAAGAAGCTGGTGTACGAGTCGTCCAAGACCGGGCGCTCCGTGTACATGGGTTACCGGACCGGGATCTGGAGCTCGGAGTTCTACCGCAAGGTCACTTCGGCCGAGCTCAAGCGGCGCCGCGCTCAATACGAGCCGCTCATTCTGGAGGCGGCGACGGCCCAGGGGCTCGACCCCGACCTCGTCAAAGCCGTGGCGCACATCGAGTCAGGTTTCAATTCGATGGCCCGCTCGCCCGCCGGGGCGATGGGGATCATGCAGCTCATGCCGGGCACGGCCGACCTCGTCGACGTCCACAACCCGTACGACGCCGCGGACAACATCGCCGGGGGCTGCCGCTACCTGAAGCAGATGCTGACCCGCTTCCGGGGCGACACCACGCTGGCGCTCGCGGCGTACAACGCCGGCCCCGAGAACGTCGACAAGTACGGCGGCATCCCGCCGGTCCAGGAAACCCGCGACTACGTCCGGGCGGTTTCGGCGCAGCATCGGCAGTACATCGCGGCGAGCCTGACGGCGGGGGTGACCCCGGCGGCTCCGGACGCGACGCCGGTCGCGAGTGCGCAGGCCCTATCCGCCGTGCCGGCCACGACGCCAAGCTTGACGCAGATCGCCAAGCGCTGATTCGCGCGTTCTCCCCGCCCCCCCCTCGACCTCCGAACGCGGACCCGCCCATGACGCCAGCCAACGGTGCGGCGAACGTCCCGGGCTCCACGACGCCGCTCGGCCCGGCACGGCGATCACCGTGGAACGTGCCGAACATCCTCACCGCGTCACGGATCGCGGTGATCCCGTTCATCATGCTGCTCATGTGGTACGAGCACCACATGGGCTGGGAGCGAGACGCGAACGCCTCGCCCGCCGGGCCCGGCCGCTGGACCAGCTTCGGCGCCGCGTTCCTCTATCTGGTGGCGGCCCTCACCGACCTCATCGACGGCCGCATCGCGCGCAAGACCGGCACCCAGACGGTGCTCGGACAGCTCCTCGACCCGCTCGCCGACAAGCTGTTGCTGGCCGCGGGCTGCATCATGCTCATCCCGATGGACCGCCTGCCGGCGTGGATCGCGTTCGTGCTGATCGGCCGCGAGATCCTCGTCACCGGCCTGCGCGGCATCGCCAGCACCCGGGGCGTGGTGATCGCGGCCCAGGAGCTCGGCAAGCGCAAGGCTACGTTCCAGGCCATCAGCATCAACCTGCTGGTGCTGCACTACCGATGGCTCGGCCTCGACGTCCGCGCCATCGGCCAGGTGATGCTGGTGTTCGCCGTCTTCTACACGGTCTATTCGGGCTGGGATTACTGCAGGGCGTTCTTGCCGGGGATCATCGAAGCCTCGGCGCAGCCGCCCTCGAGCCGGCCGCCAGCAGGCTGAGCCGGCGCGCCCGGACCACGGCGGCCGGGGCGAGACGGGGATGGCGGAAACGCCGCGGCCACGCGGACTGAAGGCTCGGATCGGCGTGCCGGCGTGGGTCGCCGCCGACGCGATCGGGCTCGTCGCCCTCGTCTACACCGGGCTCGACCGGCTGCTGCTCGGCACCGCCGGCGCGCTGCCACTCCGCGCGGCGATCGGCGGCGCGGCCTGCACACTGAGCGCGGCGTGCCTGCTGGCGGTGGTCGCGAACCGCCTCGCGGCGCGCGGCGCGACGCTCTTCAACCGCGAGCGACCGCGCGAAGGGCCGCTGGTGATCGGCGTGCTGGCGCTGCTCGCGGTGCTCGCCGGCGAAGGCCTGCTCGCGGTGCCGGCGCCGGTTCGTCCGCTCGCGTGGACGTGGCACGGTCTTGCGGGCGAGCTCGACGCGGCGATGCATGCCTCGACGGACGCCGCCAAGGCGGCGCTCGTCGCGTGGCTCTCGCTGGTGTGGGCGCTGGCGCTCGGTGGGCCGCGCGCCAGGGCCTGGGTGCGGCTGGTGCTGGGAGGCTGGACGGCCGTCGCGGCGGTGCTCGCCTTCGGCGCCGCGGCCCTCGCCCACGTCCGGGGGCTGGCGGCGCTCGCGGTGTTCGGGCCGCTGGTGGCGCTCGCGCTGGCCGAGTCGGAACGGGCGCACGCGGCGGCGCGCGTGGCACTCGCCGCCGCGACGCTCACGTTCGTGGGCGTCCACGAGACCGGGCTGATCCCGTTGGCCGTGCCGGCCAAGGGCGTGGCGCGCTTCGACGACACCACGCTCGCGCGGCTCGCACCCGCCGAGAGCGACGGGATCCGCCTGGCGATCACGGCGCTCGGCGTCTCGGGCGACGGCCGCCACGCCGCCGTGGCGCTCGACGATCCGGAGGGCCTGGCGCGGGTCGACCTCGCGAGCGGCGCGATCGCGGGGCTCGGCTTCGGGGCACCGGTCTCCGAGCTCGCGATCGACGCCGCGAGCGGAGTGGGCGTGGGGTGGTCGCCCGAGCTCCGCGAGCTGCTGTCGTTTCGCCTCGACCCGCTCACGGTGCGGCGCAGCGCGCTGGTGCCGGGCCACCCGACCGGCGCGCTCCGTGCGCTCGCGGTGCGCCCGGGGCGGGTGCTCCTCGCCCACCGCGCGGGAGGCGGCCTCGACGAGTATGCGCTCGACAGCATGAGCTTCGTGACCGAGCACGCCCTCGACGAGGCGGGCGCGCCCGGCGCCGGCTACCTCGCCACCCACGTCGTCGCGGACGCGGCGAGCGGCGCCACGTTCGTAGCCCTGGCGAGCGCCACCGAGGCGGGGGAACGGCGGCTGCTACGGATCGCCACGGGACGGCGCGGCGCGCGGACCCACGTCGCCGCGAGCGGCAGCGACGCGCTCGCGCTGGCCGGCGCGCCTGGAGGCGCGATGGTTGTGCTGGTCGGCAACGCCCGCACCGGCCAAGTGCAGCGCTTCGACGCGGCGACGCTCGCGCCGCTCGGCACGTTCGAGGTCGGCGTCGACGTGCGCGCAATCGCGTGGGAGCCGCGGCGTGGCGTGGCGATCGTGCTCGGCAAGCTCTCGCGGCGGGTGGTGGCGGTGGACACCCGCCTCGGGCGGGTCGTGAAGCGCGGCCAGCTCGACGGCGTGCCGCGAGCGCTGGCGCTCGATGCAGCTCGGGATCGGCTGCTGCTCGGGGACGATCGAGGCCTCGCCGCGATCGATCTCACCCGCTGGCTCTACCCCGCACCGCCCCGGTAGGCCCAGCGGGCCCAGGAGGGGACCCTCACAGGCCATTTTGGGCCTTTTCCAGGGCGTTCAGGCGACGTCTTGAAAGCACTTTGTTTCAATTTTTGCTGGCAACTATTTTGTATTTTTCGCAATCAACTGCCAGCAGATCCCCGCGGCACGAGGGACCGCACCGGCTCCCACCGCGCGGTCGTTCGGCGTTCAGCGCAGGAAGGTGTCGAGGTCGACGCGGAACACGCCGTCCTCGCTGCCCAGGTAGAGGCGGTCGCCGGACGGATCGAGGGCGAGCGACATCGACTTGTTCCCCACCCGCTCGCGCGCCACCGGCACGCCGTCCGCGTAGCGCAGCGCCCACAGCTCGCCGGGCAGGAACGCGATCGCGAGCAGCAAGTCGCGGCGCGCGTCGTACGCCATGGCGCGCACGTTGAGCGGGCCCACGATCGTGCGCCGCGGCGCGAGCGTCGTCGCGTCGAACTCGAACACCCTGTCGGTGAAGAAGCCGGCCGTAAAGATCGCGTCGCGCTCGGGCACCCACAGGATCGCGAGCCCGCCGTCGGGCACCTCGTGGGTGGCCACCACGGTGAACGTGTCGAGGTCGATCCGCACCAGCAGGTAGCGCCCCGCCTCGTCGACCGCGCCCACCTCGACCACCAGGAAGCGCCGGCCCGCGTCGCCGACCGCCTCCCATGCGCCGCTGCGGAAGCGCGTGATGCCGAGGTCGCGAAACGAGAGCGTGCGCTCGATCGCGCCGCTCGCCAGGTCCACCTCGGCGAGCCCGGGCAGCTCGGTGTAGACGACGTACGCCTTGCGCTCGCCCACCAGGAAGCTCATCGGCACACGCCGACCGGGGCCTTTGAGCGCGATCTGGCTCTCCTCGATCGCGAACGGCTCCTTGGTGATCCTGAGCATCCCGCCCAGTACCCAGTCGATCGCGAGCAACCGCGCGGGATCGGGCGACGGCCGCAGGTGCCGCACCAGCCCGTTGCCGACCTCGATCGGCTCGAGCACGCCGGAGCCGAGGTCGAGGCGCAAGATCCCGGAGGTCGGCCCGTACGCCGAGTAGATCGCGTTCCGCCCCGCGTCGAGCTCGAAGTCGCGCAGGAACGCGAGCGGCACCGCCGGGGCCGCGCCCTCGCGCGGATAGATCTTGGTGACGCCCGCGTGGCTCGCGAGGTCCGCGTGGCCGAGCGGCAGTACGCCGAGGTAGTGGACGAGCAGCCCGCCCATCGTGACGCCGATCGCCGCCGCGCGCGCCGCGAGCCGCGGCCGGCCGCGCGCGAGCCCCACCGCCGTAGCCCCCCACGGGAACACGTACGCGATCAGGTAGACGATGATCCGGGCGCCCGCGGTGATCCGCGACAGCCACACCACCAGCGTCACCGCGATCGCGACCGGCACCAGCGCCGCCGCCAGCCCCGCCGCTCGCGAGCGGGCGCACACCGCGGCGAAGCCCAGGTGCGCACCCAAGAGCGCGACGCCCGCCCAGCCGAGCCACGGCGTGAGGCGCTGGAGGAGCACGAAGTTGGCGGGGATCTTGTCCCACTCCTGCGCGAGCCAGAGCCACGAGATGCCCTCGTTCCCACCCCACACCGCGAGCCCGATCGGCACCGCGATCGTGACGCCGAGGAAGCCCCCCTCCAGCACGATCTCGCGCGGACGACGCAGCGTGAGCCCGGTCCGCCACGCGATCGCGCCGAGCGCCGCGAGCAGTGCGATCCAACCCGCCACCGTCGCCGCGGCGGCGCCCGGCGTGAGCACGCCGTCGGCGCCGAGCAGCCCGGCGCGGATCGCGAGATAGATCGCCGCCACCGAGAGCGGCGCGTCGATGGCGAGCCAGGCGGCGGCGAAGTGCGCGCTCGGGTACCTGGCCGCGGGGGCGGCGGTCTCGGGGATCGCGGAGATCACGATGCAGGTTCCGATCGCGAAGCGGGGCGGATCATAGGCGCTCGCGTGCGACGAACAAACCACTCGATTCCGCAGTCCGTCGTAGCGCGGGGGCTCGTCCCCCGCCGGGCCCGGTGCGGGGGACGAGCCCCCGCGCTACGGTCGAGCCAACCACCCGGTCATCGGCTAGCCTCGCGCGCGCCGGAGCCACGAGCCGCATGCACGACACCCACGCGCCGCACGCGCGGGGTGATCGAAGGAGCGTCCCATGAACGAGGAAGCCAAGAAGCCCGAGGGGCTGCGCAGCATGCGCGAGCTGGTCTCGGAGATCGAGGCGCTCAAGCGCGACGCCCTGGCCCTCGGCGACGAGCGGCACGTCGAGCGCCAGCGCGCCAAGGGCAAGCTCGACTGCCGCGCGCGCATCGACGCCCTCTTCGATCCGGGCACCTTCCAGGAGTTCGGCATCCTCGCCTACCACCACCCCAAGCCCGAGAACGCGCGAACGCCGGCCGACGGGGTGGTCACCGGCTACGGCAAGATCGCGGGCCGCTGGGTGGCGTGCGCCGCCTACGACTTCACCGTGATGGGCGGCTCGATCGGCGAGACCGGCGAGAGAAAGGTCACCGAGCTGCGCGAGATGGTCGCGAAGTGGGGGATCCCCATCGTGTGGCTGATCGACTCGGCGGGCGCGCGCATCCACACCGAGGGCGGCTTCGGCGGCATGATGGCGCGCGGCGAGGGCGACATCCGCAAGGAAGCGCGCCGCACCGGCATGGGAGCCTCGATCTTCGCCTACTCGGGAGCGCTCTTCCGCGAGCAGTCGATCCTCTCCGGCGTGATCCCGCAGGTGTGCGCGATGATGGGGCCGGGCGCCGCGGGAACCGCGTACATCCCGGGGCTCGCCGACTTCGTGCCGATGGTGAAGGGCACGAGCTCGATGGGGCTCGGCGGGCCGTATCTGGTGAAGGCGGCGGTGGGCGAAGACATCACCGAGGAGGACCTGGGCTCCAAGCTCCACAACACCAAGAGCGGCGTCGCCGACCTCGAGGTGCCTGACGACGCCGCGTGCATCGCATCGATCCGCGACTACCTGTCCTTCTTCCCGTCGAACGCCACCGAGGCGCCGCCGGTGATCCCGTGCGACGACCCGATCGACCGCGCCGATGACGATCTCCTCGACCTCGTGCCGGTCGAACCGCGCAAGGTCTACGACGTGAAGAAGGTGGTGAAGCGCCTCGCCGACCACGGCAAACTCTTCGAGATGAAGCCGCTCTTCGCGCGGAACCTGGTGACCGCGCTGGTGCGGATCGGCGGGCGCCCCGCAGGCGTGATCGCCAACAACCCGATGTTCTACGGCGGCGTCCTCGACGTGGACGCGTCCGACAAGGGTGCGCGCTTCATCAACCTGTGTGACGCCTTCAACATCCCGCTCGTCTTCTTGATGGACACTCCTGGCTTCCTGATCGGCACCAAGGCCGAGGAGCAGGGCATCATCCGCCACGGCGCCAAGATGGTGCACGCGGTGAGCTGCGCCACGGTGCCCAAGCTCACGGTGGTGCTCCGCAAGGGTTACGGCGCGGGCTACTACGCCATGTGCGGCAAGGGCTACGAGCCGGACCACATCGTCGCGTGGCCGACCGCCGAGATCAGCGTCATGGGCCCCGAGGGGATGGTCTCGATCTTCGCGAGGAAGCTGCTCATGGCGCAGGAGGATCCGGCGCCGATGGCCAAGTTCCTCGCCGACAAGATCCGCGAGACGATCGACCCCGTGATCGCCGCCGGCTGGGGCTACATCGACGACATCATCGACCCCCGCCAGACCCGCAAGGTCCTCGCCACGCTCCTCGAAGTGACCCGCAACAAGACCGTCCAGCGCCCCTACCGCAAGCACGGCGTGGGGCCGGTGTGAGGCACGGTCGCGTTTCGCAACGGACGAAGCACCTTCACTCGTTGACTCGCGGATGACGCGGCCTTAGCGTTCCTCGCGGGACAGGTCGCGAGCGGCTGACGCCGCGCTCGGCCCCCAGCGAGGGCGCGCCGATGGCAACGAAGAAGAAGCCGGCACCGAAGGCGAAGAAGGTGGCGAAGCGGAAGGTCGTGGCCGCGAAGGCCAAGACCAAGGCGGTGGCGACCAAAGCCAAGCGCGCCGCTCCCAAGGCCGCGAAGAAGCCGGCGGCGCGGCCGCAGAGCGCTGCGAAGCGCAAGGTCCAAGCCGCCAAGGCCGAGGTGTCGAAGGCGAAGCGCGCGGTGCGCAAGGTCGCGAAGCAAGCGCCGGCGAAGGCGCGGTCCGCGGTGAAGAAGGCCGTGGGCCAGGTCGAGCGCCAGGTCACCCAGACCGAAAAGCGGATCCAGAAGACCGTCGCGGCGGTGAAGAAGCAGGCCGCGGCCAAGACCAGGCAGGCCGAGACGATGGTGGCCAAGGCCCAGAGCAGCGCCGAGAGGTCGGTCGCCTCGGTCGTGGATCAGGCGAGGGACCTGCTTCACCGGGCGACCGACGCGGTCGAGAGCGCCGTCGCCAGCGTGATGCCGGGTCAGTCGAAGTAGGGGCGGGGCCCGCCCCCGCCCCAAGGAGGCGGGCGAGGGCGTCAGCCCTCCCGAACCGCGATCGAGCCGCGGCGCGCCGAAGGCGCGCCCTCCGGACCCGTACAGCGATCGGCACCTCGGAGACGCACACGCCATCGAGTGTCGCCGGGCACGCGACGCGTGCCCCTCCCCGGCTCCGTAGGGGCGGGGCCCGTCCCCGCCGAGGCGGGCCCTCCGGGCCGGGTGCGAGCTGGAGACGTCGCGGTCCCTCGCGGCGCCCGGGGGGGGACCGATTGCCGTCGTACAGCGATCGACCTTCCTGGCGTCGCTGACGCCATTGCGTATCGCCGGGCACGCGACGCGTGCCCCTCCCCCACGGCCTTCGCTCCTCCTGGAGCGCGCCCGCTCCGTCGGGCGCCTGCGATCGAGGGTGGGAGGTACGGAGATCCGCTGGGTCCTGAGCGCGAAGGTCGGGTCGTATCGCCGGGCACGCGGCGCGCCCTCTGGTGTCGCGCTCGGGAGTGTAGGGGAGGGCGTCAGCCCTCCCGGACCAGGCTCGAGGGGCGGCGCGCCGGAGGCGCGCCCTCCAGACCGAGGTCGATGCAGCTCGTAGCGGCGACCGCGAGGTCGCCGGGGTGTCCCGGCGGGCATGCGCCCGCCGCTACGGACTGGGGTGGTAGGTCGCGCGCAGCTCGTCGATGGCGGCGAGGCGGATGTCGCGCAGCTCGGTCACGTCGTGGAGCTGTGGGTGGTCGCGCTTCAAGTACCCCAGGTTGACCTCGGCGCCGGTGAGCAGGAACGCGGGCAGCGCCACGCCGTAGCGCGCCGCGGGATCGATCGGCTTCCCGCCCACCAGCCAGCCGCGCTCGTCGTGGCTCACACCCCACGCGTGCAGGTAGCCGCCGAGCCCGGTGTTGTTCTCGCCGGTGTCGAGGACCTTCGCGAGCAGCGCGCCCTCCATGCTCGCTTTCGCGATCTTGCCGCCGAACGGCAGGATGCGGATCACGTCGTATTGGGTGAGCGGCCCGGCCGGCACGACGTCGTCGATCCGCACCGAGCCGCCGTTCATGAGCGCCACGTCCACGTCCTTGCCCTCGTGGGCGATGGCCGTGACCAGGATCTCGGTGAGGCGACCAGGGCGGTTGCGCACCGCGGACTCGCGGCCGTCGAGGGGCTCGCTCGTCACCGCAACCACGGACTCGGGCGCGAAGCCGTCGCGCCGGAACGCCTCGAACGCGGTCGCGGTCCACTTCTTCACCACCGCGTCGACCGCCGGCTGCGACGGGATCGAGTCGTCGATGAGCGTGAGCTTCGAGCTCACCTCGGGACGCGTGCCCGGCGCGCCGAAGCGCAAGCTCACCACCGCGACGCTGCGCACGTTGGCGTCGGCCTTGATGATCGGCACCATGCGCGGGCCGCGCTCGAGCACCCAGTTCTCGTGCTCGTGGCCACCCAGTACCAGGTCGACGTCGGGCACCAGCGTCACGAAGTCGGTGTCCTGCATCAGGCTCCAGGTGGGTGAGCGCGACCACCGCGTCGACCTGCGGGCGCAGCGTCGCGACCTCGGCGCGGGCGGTGGCGATGGGGTCGCGGTAGCGAACCCACTCGGGCTTGTTCGCGTCGACGGTGATGCCGATCAGGCCGAGCTTCACGGTGCGACCGCCGCTCTCGACCGTCACGATCGCGGACGTGGGCACTCCCGGGAACGGCAGGCCCTGGGCGTCGGTGACGTTGGTCGAGACGAGGTGGAACTTCGACTCGGCGAGGCGCGCGCGGAACGCGACCTCCGAGACGTCGAACTCGTGGTTCCCGAAGGTCGCCCAGTCGAGCCCCACGGTGTTCAGCACGTCGACCATCTGCCGCCCGGCGATGCGCTCGCCGTCGATGCGCGCGGTACCGAGCGCCGAGGGCGAGAGATAGTCGCCGCCGAGCGTGGTGAGCAGCGGCGCGCGCTCCGTCCGCAGCCGCTCGATCACCGTGGCCACCCGCGCCAGCCCGCCGAACTTTCCGCCCTCGACGGGCGAGATCTCGTAGACGTCGTTGAGGTGGAGGATCGTGACCGTCGCCAGCTGCCGCGCCGCCACCGAGGGCGACGCACCGTCGATGGCGCGCGCCTGGGGCGCCAGCGCGACCAGCGCCGCGAACGCGAGCCACCCCGCCCGCAAGCCGCAGAGCGAGCCCCTCATTCCTTCTTCCCCCGTGACACGTAGCGCGCCTCGCGGGTGTCGACCTTCACCACCTCGCCGCTCTCGAGGTAGGACGGCACCTGCACGACCAGCCCGGTCTGGAGCTTGGCGGGCTTGGTCTGGGCCTGCGCGCTCGCGCCCTTCACCACCGGCGCGGTGTCGACGATCTCGAGCTCGACCGTGTTGGGCAGCTCGATCGAGATCACCGCGTCGTTGAAGAGCACCGAGCGGATGTCCGCGAGCCCCTCGATCAGGTAGCCCGTGGCGTCGCCGAGGTCCTCGGCCGCGAGCGCGAACTGGTCGTACGACTGGGTGTCCATGAAGTGGTAGCCGTCGCGGTCCTGATACAGGAACTGCACCGGGCGCAGCTCGACGTTCGGCTCCTCGACCTTGTCGCCGCCGCGGAAGGTCTTGTCGGCGGTGAGGCCGGTGCGGAGGTTCCGCACCTTCACCTTGGTGAGCGAGCTGGCGCCGCGCGCCGAAGGCGGCTGGACGTGGACGTCGGTGATCACGAACGGCTCGCCGTCGATCTGGATGCGCACACCGCGCTTGAAGTCGCTGGTGGTGATCATGGTCGTGCGAAGTCCTCGGAGCGGCCGGCGGGTCGATGCACGCCGGGCTGGTGGGAAAACCCCAAGCATGCGCGGAGCGCACGGGGTTCGTCGACGCTCCGCGGGACCTGGCTCCCGGGGGCCGCCGGGGGCCGCCCACCCGGGCCGGCCACCCTCAGCGAACGTGCGCCCGGCGGTTGCGCCGTGACGCGCTGCGTCCGTATCATCGAAGGGAACCGAAAAACGAGCGAGCGCGCATCGAACCCGGCCAGCCGCGCCGGTCCGCGCCGCTCCATCCGACGATCGTCACGAAAGCGCGTCCACCGGGGTGGTGGCGCGGAGCTCTGGGAGGGGTAACGTCATGGTGCATCGCAAGGAACGCGGGCTGGCGCTAGGGGTAGCGCTCGCCATGTCGCTGAGCGCGGCCGGCTCGGCGCAGGCCGCTTCGGCCTCGAAGACCTACCTGTTCCTGTTCGACAACGCGGCTCACAAGCAGGCGCTGGTAGGCCAGGTCGGCGCCAAGCTCAAGCGCGACTACAAGCTCATCCCGGCCTTCGCGGCGGAGCTGAGCGCGGACGAAGCGAGCGCGCTCCAGGGCCGCGCGTCCGGCCTGCTCTCGGTCGAAGAGGACCAGGTCTACTACGCGATGGGCGGCGGCACGCAGGAGACGCCGTACGGCATCGACCTGGTCGGCGCGCAGGCGGCGTGGGCGACCACCAAGGGCGCCGGCGCCAAGGTGGCGGTGCTCGACACCGGCATCGACCTCGCCCACCCGGACCACGGCAACGTGATCCTCACCACCTCGTTCATCGCGGGTGAGACGGTCGCCGATGGCAACGGCCACGGCACGCACACCTCCGGCACGGTCGCGGCCCTCGACAACGACTTCGGTGTCGTCGGCGTGGCCCCCGAGGCCGACCTGATGATCGGCAAGGTACTCTCGGACGCGGGCAGCGGTCCGACCAGCGGCATCGCGGCGGGCATCGACTGGGCGGTGGCGAACGGCGCCAACGTCATCAGCATGAGCCTCGGCGGACCGCTCCCCTCGGCGGTGCTCAAGGCGTCGGTGGACGCGGCGGTCGCGGCGGGCGTGACGGTGATCGCTGCGGCCGGCAACGCGGGCGACGACAGCAAGAGCTACCCGGCGGCGTACCCGAACGCGATCTCGGTGGCGGCGGTCGACGCCACCCTCGCGCACGCCAGCTTCTCGCAATACGGCCCGACGATCGACATCTCCGGCCCTGGCGTGGACACCCTCTCGACGGTCCCGCTCGGTACCGGCCGGGTCGCGGGTGCGAGCGTCGGCGCCAGCAACTTCCTCGCGAACCCCATCGACGGCACGGCGGTGGGTGCGATCCCCGGCCTGGTGTACTACTGCGGCATCGGCGATGGCACCGCCGGCAACACCTGCCCGGCCGCGGTCGCCGGCAACATCGCCCACATCCGCCGCGGCACGACCTCGTTCGCGGACAAGGTCGCCTACGCGACGTCGCTGGGCGCCGCGGGCGTGATCATCTCGAACAACGTCTCGGGCAACTTCAGCGCCACGATCAACGGCACCACGCCGCTGGTGGTGGTGTCGCTGTCGCAGGAGGACGGCGACGCGGCCCAGGCACTCGGTGACGGCGTGTCCGGCGCGGTGGCGGTGAACGTCAGCGACTACGCGAAGCTCAGCGGCACGTCGATGGCGACGCCGCACGTCGCGGGCGTGGCCGCGCTGCTCTACTCGTGCGGTGGCACCAAGGCCACGCCGAGCGCGGTGCGCAGCTCGCTGACCACGACGGCCCAGGACCTCGGCGACGCGGGCCGTGACGACTACTTCGGCGCCGGCCTGGTGCAGGCACCGGCCGCGGTCGACGATCTGTGCAACGGCAGCGGTGGCTGCCGAGGCACGATCGGCCGTGGCGGTCGGGGTCTCGGCACCATGGACATCGGCCTGCTCCTCGCCCCGGCGGCGCTGCTCGCGCTCGGGTGGCGGAAGCGCCGGAACGGCTGAACCAGCCGCACTCGCGCGGACACGCGACGGGCCGGGGACCTCGGGGTCTCCGGCCCGTTCCTTCTCCGGCGCGGGGACGGCGCCCCCCGCGCCACGAAACTTCGTGTGGAGCGTCGGTGCTCCGACACCGACCCAGCGCTCGACGTTGCGGTTCAGATCGCCAGGAAGCCGAATGCGCGGCGCCAGGCCTCGTCGAACGGGCGCGGCCCGAAGCGGGTTCCACTCGACAGCCAGTCGTGGTGCGGCGGCACGAGCCGCTCGGCGTCGAAGTGGCCGAGGATGTCGAGATGGTCGGCCCACACCGCCGCGATCACCCTTCCCCACGGCTGTGACAGCGTCGGCACCACCCCGTCGTTGTCGCTGGGGCGCGGCACGGCACCGAAGCCGACGCGCAACGCAGCGAGCTGCGCGGGCTCGAAGAGGTCGGGCGTGAGGCCCTGAGCGCGCCCCGCGATCCGGTGGAGCGCCGCGAACACGGCGTGCGAGGCGAGCGCGGTCGGGCTCGGTCCGACGCGCAGCAGCGCGCCGAGCCCGGGGCGGCGCGCGCAGCAGACGATCGAGCCGTAGCGCACGCCCTCGCGCTCGCCGATCCCCGCGTTCAGGAGGTCGATCCCCTCGGGGGCGAGCTGGGTGACGAGCGCACTCTCGGCGCCGACCTGCTCGAGGAACGCGACCAGCTCGCCGCGCCGCACCGGCGTGAAGTCGCGCAGCACCTGCTCTTCGAGGGCGTGCAGCAGGCCCCCCGCGAGCCCGAGCTCGCGGTCGAGGCGCCTGGTGATGCGAGCCAGGGTCGCGAGCGCGGCGACCGGCAGCGGCCCGGCGCTCAGGACCACGATCGTGGCGAGCGAGAGCACCCTCAGGAGCTGGCGTCCGAAGATCGTGCGGAAGAACGTCGCGGCCGGCGTGCCGCGATGGGGCGTCGCCACCGTGAGCACGGTGCGGACCCGCGCCGCGACGCGCTCGAGCTCGCCCGGGTCGACGCCCTCGCCCCCATCACCGAGGGACACGCCCGGGCTCACCAGCAGCCGCGCGTCGAGACCGCCGGTCGAGTGACCGATCAGGTGGATCGGCGCCGCCGTTCCCCCGACCTTCGCGACCGCCGCGAGGAGCGCGCGGGCGCGCGCCCGGATCGACGCGGTCGGGGGGACCGCCACGTCGTGGATCGCGACCTTCAAACCGGCGCGCGCGGCCTCGCCCTCCAGGGCGCGGCGCACGTGCGCGAAGTACGAGAGCTCGCCGAAGCTCGTGAACCCGAAGAAGCCCGGGATCAAGAAGACGTGCTGGCGATCGACCATGCCCACCCGATCCGCCGCGCGTCCCGCCGTCCCGGCCGCGGGGCGCGCATCCGCCCGGGCGTCACGCGAGGCTCTTGAGCTCGTCCATCAGGCCGGCGTCCTCGAGCGACTTGCCGAAGATCACCTTCTCGACCGTCGACACCATCATCTTGCGGCGGTCCGAGCGCCGGTACATCTCGAAGTTCAGGAAGAGCCGGATCGGGTTCGACGGGCCGCGTGCGACCCGGAGCCACGGGTTCTCGATCCACGCGTCGAGGTAGACGTCCACCGAGTCGTCGGGGGTCACGTTCGAAAGGTAAGCGCTCTGCCTGCGCACCACGGTGCGCAGGTCGAGGAGGTGGTGGTCGAGCTTGATGCGGGTCTTGCTCGAGAGGAGCTCGCGCTCGGCGAGGTCGAGGATCGTCGGGTAGTTGGCGAAGTAGAGCAGCCCCACCCCGTTCAGGTCGCGATCCGGTAGCGGCTGGTAGGTGGTGTGCATGCGCTCGTCGTTGAGCGGGCTGTAGGTCTTGGGCGGCACCTTGAAGCGCCTGTTCTCGTGGGCGTTCATCATCATCGTGTAGGAGTCGAAGAACTCCTTGGCGCGCGGCAGCTTCGACATGCCGGGGTGCGCGGGCACGCCCTTCTTGAGCCAGCTCGCGCCCTGGAACATGAGCACGAAGGTGTTCGAGGTGCGCACGTAGGGGATGCCGAGCTTCACCGCCGAGGCGCCGTCCGGCAGCGCGACCTTCTTCTCGTCCGGCCACTCCGCCGGGTAGAGGAAGTGGTAGCCGTCGAGCATCGAGTTGTTCTCGACACTCTGGATGGTGTTGACCAGCGTGAAGTGGTCGTTCTCACCGAAGTGCGCCATCGGCGTGCGCTCGGGGAAGACCACGTCCACGTAGAAGAACGTCGCGTAGAGCCGGTTGAGCTGGTCGTCCTTGACGTCGCGGCTGTCCACGCCCGTGAGCCGCGCCATGTGCAGCCAGCGCAGGTCGCCGACCACCTTGAGCAGCGGGGTCTCGGCGAGGTTGTTGCGGCCGGTGTGCGACATGCCGAGCTCGAGCTCGGTGAACATCGTCCCGGCGTCGTCGATTCGAAGCTCCAAGGTTCCCCTCCTCGGTCCGCCGCCCCCCCGGGGACGGCGCGCGCCGAGCTTAGCAGGCCGAGGATCAACTCGCGGTCGCGAGCCTGCTCACGGCCTGCGGCCGGCCGGCGGCGGGCGCTCCAGACCAGGATCGATCCGATCGCACCGGGATCCGCGAGACGGTCGATGCAGGCGCCGTCGCGTATCGGCGGGCACGCGGCGCGTGCGCCTCCGGTCGCGGTCGATCCGGGGCGCGACCGCTCAGGCCGGCAGCGGCGCGCGGCGGCGGATCGGCCACAGCAGCCGCTCGCCGAGCCACTCGCCCACGTAGTGCCGGTAGTGCTTGGTGTAGCGGTGGAGGATCGCCTCGGAGCGGTGATCTTTCTTCTTGTTGAGCCAGCGCAGGATCAGGTACGAGACCCGCGGGAACCACAGGTTGGGCAGGAAGCGATAGAGGCGCCTGTCGAGGATCGCGGTGACGGTGCGCTGGCTCAGGAACGGTAGCAGCACGAACAGGGTGTAGAACTTCCGCGCGTCCGCGCTCGGCAGGCTGCCGCCGGTGGCGATCGACTTGCCGCCCTCGCCACGGTGGAAGCGGTCGCGGGTGTCGTCGTCGATGTGGCCGAGGCGGTGCGCCACGTCGACCATCTCGGTCTTCGGGTAGTACTTGAGCCAGTAGAACTTGAGGATGTCGGGGCGCAGCTCGTTGTAGAAGCGCGCCATCTCGACGAGGTGGTTCTCGCGCTCGCCGGGCGTCGAGACGATGTTCTCGGCGGCGACGGTGATGCCGTGGTGCTTGAGCGAGCGGATGCCGCGCGCGATCTCCTCGTTGGTGTCCTTGCGCAGCATGATCTCGCGGCGCATCTCCTCGTTCACCGCCTGGACGCCGATGTCCACCTTCACGCAGCCCGCCTCGGCGAGCATCGCGATGCGGTGATCCTGCAGGAAGCCGGGGTACAGGCACGCCATGAAGGGCAGCGCGATCTCACGCTTGTAGCGGTGCGTGAACTCCTCGAGCCACGAGTCCTTGAGCGCGAAGATCTCGTCGTAGAAGTTGATCTCGACCGGCTCGTAGCGCGCCACCGCGTGCCTGAGCTCGGCCATCACGCTGTCGACGCTGCGGGTGCGGCTCCAGCTCTGCCCCTTGTACTCGCGGTGGTAGACGTTGTTGTTGCAGAACGTGCAGCGCAGCGGACAGCCGCGCGACGCCATGATCGTGTAGAGGTCGCGGCTCGACACCGACGTGTCCCGATAGAGCTCCTTGTCGGGGAACGGCAGCACGTCGAGGTCGTCGATGAGCGGGCGCTTGGGGTTCAGGTGCGCCGAGCCGTTGCGCTCGTAGCCCAGGTTGCGAACTCGCGCGTAGTCGCGGTCGCGCTCCAGGCAGTCGAGGAGCTCGATGAACGCCTCTTCCCCTTCTCCCGTCACCACGAAGTCGCAGAACGGCTGCTCGAGCACCACCTCCGGCACGCTCGTGACGTGGATGCCGCCAGCGACGATCGGCACGCCGGGCAGGAGCTTCTTGATCGCGGCGGCCCGCGCCTGGAACCACCAGTAGCGGTCGCTCACCAGCGAGAAGCACACGATCTCCGGCTTCAGGTCGACGACCTGCTGGACCACCTGCGCGCCGCGGTCGAAGAACGGCGCGATCAGCGGCAGGTCGGTGAACTGGTCGTCGAAGAGGCAGGGATCGAAGGCGAGCGCGGTCGAGTGACCGGCGGCCCGCGCCATGGCCGAGAGGTACTCGATGCCGAGGTTCTCGAAGGCCGGGTAGACGAAGACGACGCGCATGAAGTCTCAGGCGGGCAGCACGGGATCGGTGACCCCACGCTCCAGCGCATTGTAGCTGCAGAGCAGCGAGTAACCCTCTTCGGTGAGGTAGGCCTTGTCGCAGTTCGAGGCCTCGCGGAAGTCCATGGTCTGGCGATCGAGGAGCGCCTCGACGACCACGAACGAGAGGTGCGGCAGATAGGGCGTGCGGTCGATGCGACCGAGGTTGGTGATCAGCGGCCAGAGGCGCGGCACCGCGCGCCAGTGGCGTAGCAGCGTGAGCGGATTCAGGAGCCGGTTGAGCGGCACGAGGGCTTCGCCGTCGTGATAGTAGGCGAGGTGAAGCAGGCACGAGCGCGGCTTGTAGTCGGGGTTGCCGGTGAGGCGGTGCACGAGCCGCAGCGCGCGCAGGAACCACAGGAAGTCGCGCTTGGCGATCTGGCCGGCGGTCCGCGCTCGATGCGCTTGATCACGTCGACGACGCCGATCTTCGCCGGCTCGTCGGTGAGCTCGTTTCGCCCCTGGCGTGACGACGGCAGGAGCGAGATCGTCGACACCTGCGGTGTGGCGCGCGCGAACGCGAGCAGCTCGCCGACCTGGTCGTCGTTCTCGTCCTTCTCGATCATGCACGCGAGCAGCACCTTGAAGCCGAAGCGGATGCAGTTCTCGAGGGCACGGCAGCGCACGTCGAGCATCGGCCGCGCGCGCAGCTTCTCGAGGGTGGGCTCGTGCAGGCTGTCCCACTGCAGGTACACCCACCTCGAGCCCCGCGTCCTTGAGCTCGCGGCAATAGTGCTCGTCGACCAGGCGGATGCCGTTGGTCTCGAGCTTGACGATGAAGCCCTCGCGGACGAGCGTCGCGAGGAACGGCACCAGGTCCTTCCGCAACGTCGGCTCGCCGCCGATCAGGTAGACGATCGGCTTGCGCCCGGGGATGGCACGGAGCTTCTCGAGCAGCACCGCGGTGTCGGGCTCACGGGTGGGCCGTGCGCGCGAGTCGGTGATGCAGTTGGGGCACGCCATGTTGCAGGCGTCGGTGATGTCGATGAGCAGCGAGCGCAGACCGTCGAAGTGCTCGAAGCGGTCCTTGCGGAGGCGCGCATCGGCAGGCGGCGTGGTGAGGTTGCGGACCTCGCGAACGAAGCGCTGGTCGCGCGAGAAGAAGAGATCGAAGGCACCGTGCTCGGGGCAGCGCTTGCGCATGTAGAGATCGTCGCCGCGCGTGACCAGCTCGGCGTCGAGGATGCGCTTGCAGCTCGGGCATACGCTGCGGGTTTGCTCGACGAGCGCGTCGAAGTGACGATCGTGCGCGGGCTCGGCGATCGGCCGGACTTCGAAGACCGTGCCGGGCTTGAACGACAGCGACGCGGGCGGCGTGAACGACGCCGCGCGGCGAGCAGGGGGCGGGTTGGACGCGAGGTGCGACGCGCTGGTCACGAAGCCACTTGTGTCGAGCCGCGGGCCCGTGAGCGCGGGGGGATCGCGTCAGGAAGGGAACGGGCGACCGACGACGAGGGCTAGGGTATGGCCCGCAAAAAACGGGAGTCAAGCAAACGGCCGCCGACCCGTGCGAGCGGCCCCTGCGAGTCCGCTCCTCGGTACGCTCCCGCCCGCTCCCGGCGGGGATGAACCCCACCCCTACGACGAACCGGCGCCACGCCGAGTCAGGTCACGCGCGCCGCAGCCCGTAGGGGCACCGCGAGGCCGGACGGCCTGGCGTCAGCCCGACGTCGCTCGAGCCACGCGCTCGTACACGGTGAACGTCTGGCGGACGTAGAGGAGGTCGCCGGGCCGCTCGGCGCCGAGTTGGCGGGGCAGGCAGAGCGGCTCCCACGGTGGACCGAACGTCGCGACCGCGCGGTAGCGATCGCCCCTGGTCAGCTCACGGACGAAGGTGGGCGCGGTGTCGCCGCTCACCCCGCCCGCGGTGGCGTCGCTCAGGGTGATGAAATCGAGGCCGCGCCCGAGGTAACCGGAGGCATCGAAGTTGGAGCGAAGCCGAAGCTCGTCGACGGTGAGCGTGCCGCCCGCCGGTCCCTCGGGGAACCGCGCGATGTAGGTCCAGTCCCCGTAGAAGCCGGGGGTGATGCCGACCGTGGCACCGCCCACCGCCTGGCGTGCGACCCACCGCCCGGTCCGGTAGCGCGTCCTCGACGAGGTGCATGCCGAGGACGTAGGCGAGCGGCACCTGCAGCGCAGCGAGGACGACGAACACGCAGGCCACGGCGCGGACGACGCCCGCCGCACCACCGGCGCGTCGCGCCACGAGCTCGATCGCCCCCTCGATCGCGAACGCGCCGAGGAGCGCGAGCCAAGGCGCCAGGAACAGCACGTAGCGCATCATGTTGCCCTCGAGCATGCCGAGCAGCACGACACCGGCGACGAGCGGCGCCACCGCGATCCAGCCCGCCGCGCGGCTGCGGCTCCGCGCCGCGATCCCCACCGCGCCGACGTAACCCGCGAGCGCCCCGCCGCTGCCGAAGGCGTAGAGGGCGGTGCCGAAGAGCAGCCCGAGCGGCGCGTGGTAGCTGCTCGCGCCGTGCATCATCGCGGCGCGCTTTCGGCCATTCAGGAACATGTCCCAGAACACGAAGGTCTCGGACGCTTCCGAGCAGGTAGCCCACGAAGGCGGCGACCGCGATCGCGACCCCGATCCCGGCCACTCGCCGGACGTAGCGCGCGTCGAGGCGGCCGCCCCACTCGGCCACCATCACCGCGGCGGCGAGCGCCACCAGCGCCAGCACCCCCCACAACATCGTCGCGATCGCGAGGCCGGCGAGCACGCCGCCGAGGATGCTCGTGCGCACGGCGCTCGCCACGCGCCGGGTCGCGAGCGCGGCCGCGCACCACGCCACGGCGCAGGTGAACCCGAGCTGCACCACGTCGGGCCGTGCGTAGTGGCACTCGAGGACGTGTGCGGGGAAGGTCAGGAACAGGAACGCGGCGAGCAACCCCGCGCGGCGGCCGAGCACCAGCGCGCCAGCGCGGTAGATCGCGTAACCGCTCGCCACCCCGACCGCGACGTTGATCAGCCGCAGCCAGGTGATGGTGAACACCGTCGCGGCGATCGCGTTGGCGGGGTGCATTCCCTCGCCGATGGCGCGCACCAACCACGCGAGGCGGAAGTAGAACGCGCCACCCCAGGTGAACGTGATCGGGTCGGGCGCGGTGTAGAGCGTGCCGCCCTCGTCCCAGGGCGCCAGCTCGTCGGGATGGAACGGCGGTTCGCCGGGGATCAGGCCCGAGGGCAGCCCCCAGCCGATGCCGAGGATCCTCACCAGCAATCCCACCAGCAGCACCGCGGTCAGCCACCGGCCGCCGCCAGGCTCGCTGGCGGCGGCCGAAGCGGCGGCGGCCGCGGCAGCGGCGGGGCGATCGAGTCTGTTCATCGGGCGACGAAGGCCGAGACGCGGCCGCACGGCGCGGCGCGAGGGCCGCATGATTTACGGCGCGCGCCCCCTCGGGCGCAAGCCGGCTCGCCGTGGCTGGATCCGCGCCCTCGTGACTCCTGTCCCTCGCCGCGCCGCCGATCTACCTTTGCTCGTTGACCCCCACGAGGAGGACCGATGACCGCGATCGAGAGCCGCGCCGCTGCCGCCTCCCTGGCCGACTACGAGCGCTTCGAGGGCATTCACGTGGTTCGCCTCGCGGGCTCGGATCGCGAGATGGGCTACAAGCACGGCCAGCTCCTCGCGGCGGCGATCCGCCGCGGGCCGGTGCCGTACTTCGCTCGCTACGTGGACCGCCTGATGCGCGAGAACCTCGGGCCGCTCGGCGGCCCTGCGGCGACCGCGCTCGCCTCGACCGTCGGCGCCGCGGTCGCGCGCCGCTTCCCAGCGCACGTCCGCGAAGCGCTCGACGGCCTCGCCGATGGCGCCCGGCTGAGCCGCCGCCAGCTCGTCAACGCCGTGACCATGCCCGAGACCTTCCTGTGGGCGGTGTCGCGCTACACGCGGCTGCGCGGATTCCCGGACGCGCCGCGCTTCGGGGTGCCGCTCATGGGCTGCACCAGCGCCTTCGCGTGGGGCGCCGCGTCGCGCGACGGCCACTTCCTGCATGGCCGCAACTTCGACTACCAGGGCGTGGGCGCGTGGGACCGGGAGACTGCCGTCTTCTTCTACGCGCCGACCGGCGCGCAGCGCTACGTGGCGATCGGCGCGGCCGGCATCCACCTGGGCGGCGTCACCGCCATGAACGAGTCCGGTCTCACGATGGCCGTCCACCAGCACCTGTCGACCGTCGACGTCACGCTCGGCGGGCTGCCGGTGGGTATCGTCGGCGACACCCTGATGCGCGAGGCGCGCGACCTCGACGATGCGCGCCGCATCCTCGACGAGCACCGCCCCAATGGCTCGTGGACCTACCTGATCGGCTCCGCGCGCGAGGACGCGGTGCTCTGTTACGAGGTCACCGCGGCGCGCCGCGCGTGGTTTCGTCCCGAGGGCACCACGTTCGGATACTCGAACATCTACCTCGAGCCGGCGCTCGCGAAGTCTGAGCGGTTTACGTACCCGTCGCAGTGGCGCTGGAACGCCGCGCGCTACCACCGCGCCAACGACCTGCTCACCGAACGCTGCGGCACGATCGACGCGGACTACGTGGCAGGCATCCTGGGCGACGTCGGCGCCGACTCGAGGTGTCGGATCACCCGCGCCATCGCGGCGCTGGTGACCGTGGGGTCCACGGTGTTCGACGCCACCGCCGGGCTCGCCTGGGTGGGCGCGGGGCGCGCACCCACCTCGAGTCGCGCGTTCGTCGCGTTCGACCTCACGAGCCAGACCGCTCGAGCGGAGCTCGGCTCGCTCACCGCCGGCGAGCGCGCGAACGCGCCGAGCGCGGCCGCGTTCGAGGCCTACCGCGACGGGTGCGAGGCCTACTTCAACGACGAGGACATGCCGTCGGCGCGGCGGCACCTGCGGCGCGCGTGCGAGCTTCGGCCGGGTGACTCGCTCTTCGCGCTCATCTCGGGCCTGATCGCGCTCTTCGACGGCGACGCCCCAGGTGCCCTCGCGGACCTCGAGCGTGCCCGGACGCTCGGCCATGCGGACCCCGAGCGGGTCGCCAAGATCACCCTGTGGCACGCCAGGGCCCTCGACGCGCTGCGGCGCCGGGACGACGCGGTCGCCGCTTACCACGCGGTCAACGGCGGTGACCCGCTGGTGCAGCGAGCCGCCGAGGAGGGCGCCAGGCGGCCGTGGAGCGGCAAGCGGGTGGCGCTCGACTTCACCTTCGCCGACACGCCCACCCCCTGAGCGAGGCACGAGGCTACCGCCGATAGGGCTGCGGCCGAACCCGACGACGCTATTAGGACTTCCCCGACTGCCGCTCGGCGAGGCGCCGGCGTACCATCGGCGGGATCGCGGCCGGGAGTCTCCCCCTCGGCACGCGCAGGCCACGAGCGCGCCCATGTGGATCGTCTGCCCGAGCTGCCAGAACCGCTACCAGGTCGAGCCCGCCGCCGCGCGCGGTAACACCTTCCGCGCGCGCTGCTCGCGCTGCGAGTCGCGCTTCGACGTCGACATCGACACCGGCGCGGTGGTGGGGGCGGCGACGCCGCCGGGGGTGCCGACGCCGCGTCCGCCGACGCGGGCACCGAGCGGGAACACCCCGCCCTCGGGGACCGTGATCCCGCCCAACTCGAGCGGCGTGAGGGCGACCACGACGGGCGGCTCGCGTCGCCCCGCCGAGCTCGAGGAGATCCTCCGCGAGATCGACGACCGCTACGACGAGCTGATGAAGCGCGAGCCGTTCGCGCTGCTCGGCGTGCACGTCGAGAGCACCAACCAGGAAGTGATGGACGCGTACTTCCGCCTCGCCGAGCGCTACCGCACGTCACGCTGGGTGGGTCAGCTCACCGACGACGAGTCGCACAAGATGTGGCAGCTCACGCTGCGCATCGACGAGGCGTTCAACGAGCTCGGCGACGTGGAACGCCGGCGCCGGTCCCACCAGATGCGCACCGCCGCGGCCGAGCGCAAGGTGAAGACCGAGGTCGTGACCGGCGCACGCGCGGCGCTCATCAAGGAGCAGCTCGACGCCGACCAGGCCTACGACACGGGGCACTTCGAGGACGCGCGCAGCGCCTACCAGCGCTGCATCGCGCTCGCTCCCGAGCGGGGGTTCTTCCACCTCCGGCTGGGTCAGACGATGATGAAGGCGGCCGTCGCGACTACCCGGCAGCCCGACTGGCTCGCGGTCGAGCGTAGCCTCGAGAAGGCAACCCAGCTCGACCCGGACAACCTCGAGGTGCTGATGGCCCTCGGTGAGATGTGGAACAGCCGCGGCCAGCCGAGCCGCGCCATGCCCTACTTCAAGCGCGTGCGCGACCTCGAGCCGGGCCACGGTGGCGCCAATGCGGCCATCGAGAGCTACCTGAGCGGCAAGCAGGCGGTCCCGGCGCGGCGCACCACCACCGAGCGGCTGTTCAAGTTCCTGAAGCGGGAGTGACCCGGGCGCGGCGCGTCCGAGTCGCACGGTCCCGCCGCGTCCGCGACGAGACGCCACCAATCCGTTTACGGGCCACGCGCTCGGATACGATGGGGCGGAACTCGATAGTTCTCCTTGTCGAGCTCGCCGCTCCCGGAGCCCAGCGCCGCCATGCCGACCCCACCGCCGACCTCCGCGGGCTCCGGCCCGCCCCAACCGCGCACCGCCTCTCCCACCACCGGAGCGCTCGCCCGCTGCGACCGGCACCGCGAGCGCTTCGCCGAGTGGCTGTGTGCTCACTGCGGCAAGGGCTGGTGCGACGAGTGCGGGCTCGTGACACGCGCCGTGTCGAGCAAGGTGCAGCTCGTGCAGTGCCCGGCGTGCCGTGACCGGTGCGTGGCGAGCCCGCGCCGCGAGCGCCGCGTGCAGCGCGAGCAGAAGGCGAACCACGACCGGCTCTCGATCCCGTGGGCGATCGGCGAGGGCGCCAAGCGTCCGTTCGCCGGCGGCTACGAGATCTTCGTGTGGCTCGGGATCGGCTTCCTCTACGCGGTCGGGTCGGCGAGCGCGATGTACGCGGGGACGATGAGCATCATCCTTCGCCTCTTGCCGGTGCCCTTCATGTTGCGCATCGTTCGCCACGCGGCGCGCGGCGAGAAGGGCTTCCCGGAGCCTGGCGACGTGACCGACTGGATGTGGGACCTGATCATCCCGGCGCTGGCGTTCGTCGCCGGCTGCTGGCTCGTCGCGCTGCCCGCCGGACTCTACGCGGCGCTGCGCCCCGGACCGATCGCCGACGTCGCCAGCGACCCGATCTTCTGGCTGCTGTTCGGCGTCGGGCTCTTCTATCTGCCCGCGGTCATCGTGACGACCGCCATGACCGACTCGGTGGGCGCCGCGCTCAACCCCGGGTTCGCGGTGCGGCTGCTGGCACGGGTGCGCGGCGACTACCTGGTGCTGCTCGTCGGGGCGTTCGTGATGTCGGCCGGATCGGGTCTGGTGGCGCGGCTCGTGCCCGCGCCGATCTCGTATCTGTGGCCGTGGCTCGACGTGTACCTGGTGCTCGCGACGATGTCGGTCTACGGCAACGTGCTCTACCGGCGCCGCGGTCAGCTCGGTATCGAGGTCTGAGCGCCGGCCCGCCGGAGGCGGGCCTTCCAGACCGAGGGCGGCGGATCACGCGTTCGAGCGGAACCGACCGAGATCGGCGATCGAGCGACGCTGACGCCGACGCGGATCGCCGGGCACGCGACGCGTGCCCCTCCCGAACGGACTCGCCCTGCAGGAGCGCGCGCGGTTTGACACGCGAGGGCTCGGCCTTACGTTCGATTCGTCGGGTGCGGAGTGTGGCGTGTCGCCGCGCTCGCGGAACGCACCCGGGGGGTTCACCGTGGCCGCCGAAGCACCGAGATTCATCACCGCGTTCCTGGACGGAGTGCCGATCGCCCGCGTGCGCGTGGGCGCCGCGAGCTGGTCGCCCGCGGTGGACGTGTGGGAGACCGCGACCGAGATCGTGGTGGTCGCGGAGCTCGCGGGAGTCGACGAGAAGAGCCTGGCGGTCCACTTCGAGGGCCGCGAGCTGGTGATCGAGGGCAACCGCCCGGAGCGCTCGCACGGTGCGCACCAGCCGATCCGCCAGCACCAGATGGAGCTCGGCTACGGGCGCTTCGAGCGCGTCATCCCGATCCCGGTGGCGGTCGACGGCGAGCGCATCGACGCCACCCAGCGCAACGGGCTGCTGGAGCTCCGCTGCCCGAAGCTCAACCGTCCCGGCAAGGTCCGCGTGGCCGTGACCTCCTCGTCGGACTCCTCCGAGCCCTGACGAGTGCGCCGCAACCCGCGCGAGGAGAGATCCGTGTTCGGTCGAAAGCTGTCATCCATCCTCGGTCAGGAGCCGGCGGACGCTGGCCACGGGGCACGCGAGCTGCCGGTCCTGCCGCTGCGCAACCTGGTCGTCTTCCCCAACATGATGGCGCCGCTCGCCATCGGCCGCCCGGCCTCCATCCAGGCGGTCGACGGTGCGGCCATCGGCGATCGCCTGATCGCCGGCATCCCGCAGAAGGACGCCGACAACGACGATCCTCGCCCCGACGACCTCTACGACGTCGGCATCGTCCTCAAGATCGTGAAGATGATGAAGCCGCCCAACGGCGGGATGAACCTCCTCGTCCAGGGCCAGCGGCGCGTGAAGATCCTGCGCTACGCGTCGACCGAACCGTTCCTGGTCGCCCAGACCGAGCCGATCGTCACCGTGCCGGGCGCGGACGCGGTCGAGATCGAGGGCCGCGCGCAGGCGCTCAAGAACATCTTCAAGCGCGTCGCCGAGCTCAACAACCTGCTGCCTGCCGAGGCGGCGGGGCTGGCGCTCGCCGTCGAGGACCCGGAGGCGCTCGTGTACGTGGTGGCGAGCGCCCTCAACCTGAGCCTCGACGAGAACGTCGAGCTGCTGCGCGAGGCGGTGCTGGTCAAGCTCTTCGACCGCCTGCAGTTCTTCGCCCAGCGCGAGCTCCAGCGTCTCGAGATCTCGAGCAAGATCCAGTCCGAGATCCAGCGCGAGGTCGGCGATCAGCAGCGCGAGCACTTCCTGCGCGAGCAGCTCAAGGCGATCCACCGCGAGCTCGGCGAGAAGGACGAGCGTCAGTCCGAGGTCGAGGAGCTGCGCAAGCGCATCGACGAGGCGAACCTCCCCGAAGAGCCCCGCACGGTGGTCGAGAAAGAGCTCAAGCGGCTGTCGCAGATGCCGGCCGGGATGGCCGAAGGCTCGGTGATCCGCAGCTACGTCGAGTGGATCCTCGACCTGCCGTGGACGAAGCGCACCGAGGACCAGCTCGACGTCGCGCACGCGCGCGAGATCCTCGACGCGGACCACTACGACCTCGAGAAGGTGAAGCAGCGCATCCTCGAGACCCTCGCGGTGCGCAAGCTCAAGCCCGACGCGCGTGGGCCGATCCTGTGCTTCGTCGGCCCTCCGGGCACCGGCAAGACCAGCCTCGGCAAGTCGATCGCGCGCGCCCTCGGTCGCCAGTTCGTGCGCATCAGCCTGGGCGGAGTGCGCGACGAAGCCGAGATCCGCGGCCACCGCCGCACGTACGTGGGGGCCCTGCCCGGCCGCATCATCCAGGGCCTCAAGCGCGCCGGCAGCCACAACCCGGTGTTCATGCTCGACGAGGTCGACAAGCTCGGCAACGACTTCCGCGGCGATCCGTCCTCGGCGCTGCTCGAGGTCCTCGACCCGGAGCAGAACAACTCGTTCTCGGACCACTACCTGGAGATCCCCTTCGACCTCTCGGAGGTCATGTGGATCACCACCGCCAACGTCCTCCAGAACGTGCCCGCCCCGCTCCAGGACCGCATGGAGGTCCTCGAGCTGGCCGGCTACACGTCGGAGGAGAAGGCCGAGATCGCGCACCGCTACCTGGTGCCGCGCGAGCTCGCCGCCAACGGGCTCATGCCCGATCAGCTCACCATCACCGACGAGGCGATCCGCAAGGTCCTGAGCGACTACACCCGCGAGGCGGGGCTCAGGAACCTCGAGCGGGCGATCGCGGGACTGTGCCGCTACGTCGCGCGTGAGCGCGCGGAGGGCCGGACCGACGCGCGCATCGTCACCGCGGCCGACGTCGAGAAGATCCTCGGCGCGCGGCGCTTCTTCGCGGAAGTGGCCGAGCGCGCCGGCATCCCCGGCGTCGCGACCGGGCTGGCGTGGACGCCAGCGGGCGGCGACATCCTCTTCATCGAATCGGCGCAGATGCCGGGATCCAAGGGCCTCACCATCACCGGCCAGGTCGGTGACGTGATGAAGGAGTCGGCGCAGGCGGCGCTCACCGTGGTGCGCTCTCGCACCGCCGCGCTAGGCATCGCCGACGACTTCTTCACCAAGGTCGACCTCCACGTCCACGTCCCGGCCGGCGCGATCCCGAAGGACGGCCCCTCGGCGGGCGTCGCCATGGTCACCTCCATCGTGTCGCTGCTGACGGGGAAGCCGGTGAATCCGCAGACCGCGATGACCGGCGAGATCACGCTGCGCGGCAAGGTGCTGCCGGTCGGCGGCATCAAGGAGAAGGTGCTGGCGGCGCGCCGCGCCGGGATCCGCAGGGTGGTGATGCCGCGCCTCAACGCGGCGGACCTGAACGAGGTACCGCCGAACGCGCGGGAGGGGCTCGAGTTCGTGCTCGTCGACCGGATCGAGGAGGCGCTCGACGCCGTGTTTCGCGAGCCGGGAGGCGCCGCGGCGCCCGGGCCCGAAGCGGACCAGGCCAAGGATCGCTCGCGCGGACGCACGCGGCAGCGCTCCCAGCCGGCCGCCGCGCGCGGGCGCTGACTCTCCGACTCCCGCGCGGTCCACGCGTCGGGGGTCCGTGGGTCATACTGCGCGGGCTCATGCCGTCCACCTCCGACCTCCTCGGCCGGCCGCTCCGCAACCTGCGCATCTCGGTCACCGACCGGTGCAACCTGCGGTGCGCCTACTGCATGCCGGAGCAGAACTACGTCTGGCTGCCACGCGCCGACACCCTGCGCTTCGAGGAGCTCGCGGTGCTGGTCGACGCGTTCGCGCTCGCCGGCGCGGACCGGGTGCGGATCACCGGCGGCGAGCCGCTCTTGCGCCACGATCTCGCCCGCTTCGTGCGCATGGTCGCGGACAAGCCGGCCATCCGCGACCTGGCCCTCACCACCAACGGGCTGCTGCTCGCCGAGCACGCGCGCGAGCTCGCCGCCGCGGGGCTGCACCGGCTCACCGTGAGCCTCGACACCCTGCGTCCCGAGACGTTCCGCGCTCTCGCGCAGCGCGACGAGCTGACCAGCGTGCTGCGGGGCGTCGAGCGGGCGGTCGAAGCGGGCTTCCGCCCGATCAAGATCGACACCGTCGTGATGGCGAGGGTCAACGACGGCGAGCTCGTCGACCTCGTCGAGTACGCGCGCGGGCTCGGCGCCGAGGTGCGCTTCATCGAATACATGGACGTCGGCGGCGCGACGCGCTGGTCGATGGAGCAGGTCGTTTCGCGCGCGCAGATGCTGGATCGGCTCGCCTCTCACTACGGGCCGCTCGAGCCCATCGTCGAGGACTCGAGCGCGCCGGCCGAGCGCTTCCGGCTCCCCGACGGGCTCGCGTTCGGGATCATCTCCTCGACGACCGCGCCGTTTTGCCGCTCGTGTGACCGCTCCCGCCTCACCGCCGACGGCATGTGGCTCACGTGCCTCTACGCGCGCGCCGGGCTCGACTTGCGCGCCCGCGTCCGCGCCGGCGCGAGCGTGACCGAGCTCGCCGCCACCATCAGCCGCGGCTGGGCGCTGCGCAGCGATCGCGGCGCCGAGGCCCGCCTCGGGCTCGCCGCGCGCGAGCCGCTCGTGCCGCGCCCCGAGCTGCGCGTGAACCCGCACCTCGAAATGCACACCCGCGGCGGGTGACGGAACGGTCGCCGGCGGACCCGGGCCCGCGGCGGCATCGAGCCGCCACGTCGCGACCTGGAAGGTTCTTCCGCCCCCACGGCAGCTTTCCCCACCCGGCTGCGAGCCGGCCCGGGCGGTCGCGCGACGCGGCGCGCGGGCGTGCACCTCGCGCGCGAGCCGGGCCGGCGGATTCATTCACCTAATCGAGTTCGGCAGCAACGCCGCCGCGAACGCTCCCGGTGACCGCCGGCGGCGGTCCGTGAGCCCCCTCACACACCGCTAAACCGGCGTGCCTCCTGCAGTTCCGAGGAGCCGAGCGCTCGCGACGCGGGCGCGCCCTCGAGGTCCCTGCGGAGCCGGGCTACGCCCCGGCGAGAGCGACGCGCGCCCCGGTCCAACCCGGACACGGTCGCGTGCTGCGGCTCCGGATCACGTTTCCACTCGAGCGACGTTCCACACGAATGCGACAGAGAAACGAGGCGAGCTCATGAGCGTACGCAAAGGAGTCGTCGGCAGGTTCGGCAGCCTGGGCATCCAGGCCAAGCTGCTGATCGGCTTCGGAGCGGTCGTGCTGCTCACCTGCGGAGTGGGCGGGGTCGCGATCCGCGAGATCCACACGCTCGAGGACGCCGTCGCCGACCTCGACACCAGCGGGATCGTGCCGATCACGAAAGCCGGAGACCTCGCCTACAACTTCGCGCACGCGCAGATCACCTTGCGCGACCTCGCGACCGCGGAGAACGATCAGGAGCTGAAGGCCGGGCTCGAGGAGATCCAGCGACTCATCAAGAGCAACGAGGGTCTCCACGACGAGATCTCGAGGTCGCTTCCGGACGGCGCGGCGAAGGTCGCGTTCGAGAAGTACGAGGACGCGCGAGCCAAGTACGCCCCGGTCCGAGACCAAGCGATCGAATACGGCAAGGACACGAGCGACGCGGGCGTGAAGCGGGCGATCGCTTACGTGAAATCCGACCTGAAGCACGCGAGCGAGCCCGTTCTCGACGCGCTGGAAGAGCTGCGCGGCGCGATCGACGGGTCGGCGAAGCAAATCGTGGAGCGCGCCGAGGTCGACGGCAGGCACGGGATCCAGCTCGTCGCCGCGCTGCTCGCGGCCGCCGCGCTGGCGGCGGCCGTCCTCGGCTTCCTCTCGGCGCGCAACGTATCGGGCCCCATCGGGCGGGTCCTGATGGTGGTCGAGGCGTTCGGCCAGGGTGACCTGACCCAGCGGGTCGACGTCGCCAGTCACGACGAGGTGGGCCGGATGAGCGCGGCGCTCAACCTTGCGCTCGACGCCGTGGCCGAGAGCATGCAGGCCATCACCCGCAACACCCAGGCGCTCTCCGCCGCCGCCGAGGAGCTGTCCTCGGTCGCGACTCAGCTCGGCGCCAACGCCGAGGAGACCAGCGCCCAGGCCGGCGTGGTGTCCGCCGCCGCGACCCAGGTCTCGAGCAACGTGACGACCGTCGCCACCGGCACGGAAGAGATGGGCGCCTCGATCCGCGAGATCGCCCGCGAGGCTTCCCAGGCCGCCAAGGTGGCCCACGAGGCGGCCGAGGTCGCGAGCCAGGCCAGCGACACGGTCGTCAAGCTCAACCACTCGTCGCAGGAGATCGGCGAGATCCTCAAGGTCATCACCGAGATCGCTGAACAGACCAACCTGCTGGCGCTCAACGCCACCATCGAGGCCGCGCGCGCCGGCGACGCCGGCAAGGGCTTCGCCGTGGTCGCCAACGAGGTCAAGGAGCTCGCCAAGGGCACGGCGCGCGCCACCGAGGACGTCGGCCACAAGATCGAGCAGATCCGCATGGACACTCAGGGCGCCGTCGACTCGATCGGACAGATCACCGGCGTGGTCAAGCGCATCACCGACATCAACGGCACCATCGCCAGCGCCGTCGAGGAGCAGGCCGCCACCACCGCCGAGATCGGCCGCAACGTCGCCGAGGCAGCCAAGGGCTCGGGCGACATCGCGAGCAACATCACCGGAGTGGCGAGTGCCGCGCAGAGCACCTCGAGCGGCGCCCAGCACACCCAGCAGGCCTCCGGTGAGCTCGCCCGCATGGCCGCCGAGCTCAACGGCGTGGTGAGCCGATTCCGCATCAACGGCGGCGGCCACGGGCGCGGCTACGCCGGCCCGGCCCACGTGCACTGACGGATCGAGGCGGCGAGCGCTTCACGCACGCTCGGAGGGGCGCGCACGGTCTCCGCCCCTCCTCGTTCTCCGCGATGCGAGAGCAGCCGGCGGGGCGGGTCGCGCGCCTCGCGTGGCCCAAGACATCTCCTCGAATGCGCGGTACAACATGCGTTTGCCCCGGCGCTCCGTGATCCGTCCGGCCCGCGCCGCCTCTCCCCGTCCGCTCGCGTGACCATGAAGCACATCCGCAACTTCTCGATCATCGCGCACATCGACCACGGCAAGTCGACGCTCGCCGACCGGCTCATCCAGCGCTCGGGCATCATCGAGGCGCGCGAGTTCCACGATCAGCTCCTCGATTCGATGGACATCGAGCGCGAGCGCGGCATCACGATCAAGAGCCAGGCCGTCACCCTTCCCTACAAGGCGAAGGACGGCCAGCTCTACCAGCTCAACTTGATCGACACGCCGGGCCACGTGGACTTCTCGTACGAGGTGTCGCGCTCGCTGGCGTCGAGCCAGGGAGTGCTGCTCCTGGTCGACGCGAGCCAGGGCGTCGAGGCGCAGACCCTCGCCAACCTCTACCTGGCGCTCGAGCTGGATCTGGCGATCATCCCGGTGATCAACAAGATCGACCTCCCCTCGGCCGACATCATCGGCGCCAAGGAGGAGATCGAGACCGAGCTCGGCCTCGACCCCGACGACGCGATCCTCGCCTCCGCCAAGGAAGGGATCGGCATCGAGGAGATCCTCGAGGCGATCGTCACCCGCATCCCGCCCCCCACCGGAGATCCGGAGAGGCCGCTCACCGGGCTCATCTTCGACGCCCAGTACGACTCGTTCCGCGGCGTGGTGGTGCACACCCGGATCTTCGACGGCGTGGTGAAGCCCGGCGACAACCTGCTCCTGATGTCGACCGGCGCCACCCACCGGGTGGAAGAGGTCGGCCACTTCCGCATCGTCCGCGCCAAGCGCGAGCAGCTCAGCGCCGGCGAGGTCGGCTACATCATCGCCGGCATCAAGACCATCGGCGACGCGCGTATCGGCGACACCCTCACCCTCACCACCAACCCGGCGCCGCACCCGGTGCCCGGCTTCCGCGAGGTCAAGCCGTTCGTGTTCTCGTCGATCTATCCGGTCTCGGCCGACGACTACACCGACCTCAAGGACTCGCTCGAGAAGTACATCCTCAACGACGCGGCGCTGGTCTACACCAAGGACTCCTCCGCCGCCCTCGGGCAGGGCTTCCGGTGCGGCTTCCTCGGGCTCTTGCACCTCGAGATCGTCCAGGAGCGGCTCGAGCGCGAGTACGGGCTGTCGATCATCTTCACCGCGCCGAGCGTCCAGTACCGCTTCTATCTGACCGACGGCACGATGCTTCCGGTCGACAACCCGGCGCACTACCCCGATCCCGCGTCGGTGGTGCGCACCGAGGAGCCCTACGTCCGCGCCACCATCATGGTGCCGGACCGCTACCTGGGCGTGGTGATGCAGCTCTGCCGCGACCGGCGCGGGGTGAACTCGAGCTACACGTACCTCTCGCCCAAGCGCGTCGAGGTGCGCTACGAGATCCCGCTCGCCGAGGTCATCTACGACTTCTACGACCGGCTCAAGAGCATCACCCAGGGCTACGGCTCGCTCGACTACGAGATCGTCGACTACCGCGACAGCGACATCATCAAGGTCGACATCCTGGTGAACGGCGACAAGGTCGACGCGCTCTCGCAGCTCGTGTTCCGCGATCGGGCTCGCGCTCGCGCGCTGCACGCGTGCGAGCGCCTCAAGGACGAGATCCCGCGCCACCAGTTCAAGATCGCCATCCAGGGCGCGATCGGCGGGCAGATCATCGCCCGCTCGACCATCGGCGCCTTCCGCAAGGACGTGACCGCCAAGTGTTACGGCGGTGACATCAGCCGCAAGCGCAAGCTCCTCGAGAAGCAGAAAGAGGGGAAGAAGCGCATGAAGATGGTGGGCTCGATCGAGGTCCCGCAGAGCGCCTTCCTCGCCGTGCTCAAGTCCGGCGACGACGAGTAGGCGCCAGCCGGCGCGCCCGGCAAGGACGGATTTGCCTGGTTCCCGCGGGACCTGGCGCACCCGGCGTCGTCGCTCCGTCGAGGCAGTCACCGAGGCTCTCGGTCGACGTCCCGAGAGCTCGTGTCGGCGACTGCTTCATCACGACCCGCCGGCGACCACCGGCGTGGGCCATGGTGCACGACTTGCAATGATCACCGGGGATCGCAGCCTTCGTGTCGTGCGAGACACGACTTGGCGCCACGACCTCCCCATTGCGGTTACCGACACCGACGCCTTCCGTGACCCGTCGCGCCAACACCACCGGCCCGAGCTCGACTGGACACCGGCTCTCCTCCACTCGCGCGCGCCCGCTGCCGTCGGCCGAACGGCTGATCGAGAAGCTGGACGAGCTCACGGACCTCACGACGTTCCTCCAGGAGGCACCTCTCGGCCAGCTCGACTTCGCTCTGGTGGCGCAGCGACTCGCCCAGCTCGCCGAGGCCAAGGCCGCCATCATCAACACCTTCGACGCCTCGACGAACCTGCTCCGCACCGAGGCCATCCACTCCGAGACCGCGCACCTGGACCTGGCCAGGCGGCTCTTCGGCTACGACCCGGTCGGCTCGGAGATGAACCTCACGGAGGAGTGGCGGGAGAAGCTCTGGCGCGGACGGCTCGTCCCGATCGAGGGGATCCACGACCTGATGCTCGGGCGATTCCCGGCGTGGCTCTGCAACCAGCTCGAGCGCGTGGTGGGAGTCGGTCCGATCTACGGGATCGGCCTCACGCACCGCGGCCAGGTGCTGGGGGGGGCCGTCGTGCTGTTCCCGCTGGGCCAGGACCTCGACTTCGCGCAGGCCATCGAGGTGTTCGCCCAGGTGGTGGGCAGCACCCTGGTGCGCAAGCAAGCCGAAGCGGCGCTCGACCACGAGAGCGAGCGGCTCGCGACCACGTTGCGCAGCGTCGGCGAGGGCATCGTCAGCACCGATCGCGCCGGTCGCATCGTCCTCGCCAACCACGCGGCGGAGTCGATGCTGCACCGCACCGAAGGTGAGCTGCGCGGATGCCTCGCGGATCAGATCCTGACGTTCGAGGCCGAAGGTGGATTCGCCCCGCTGGTGGCGGGTGGCCTGGTGAAGGCGCTGCTCGGCGGCGACCGCTCGCACCAGCCATCCCTTCGGGCGCAGCTCCTGCGCCCGGACCTTCCGCCGCTCAGCGTCCTCGTCACCGGCTCCGCGATCCGGCATCCGGGCGGTGCCATCGAAGGCGCCGTACTGGTGATGCGCGACGTGACGCGACAGGAGCGTATCGAGCAGGAGCTCCAGCGCACCCGGCGCCTCGAGTCGCTGGGGCTGCTCGCCGCGGGGATCGCCCACAACTTCAACAACGTGCTGCAAGCCGGGCTCTGGGAACCTGTCGATCGCGCGGTCGCTGGCGGGAAACGGCGGGGAGCCCCCCGAGGTGCTGAGGGATGCCGAAAGCGCGCTGCTCGGCGCTCGCGGCCTGACCGCCCGGCTTCTCACGTTCGCCAAGGGTGGGGCACCGATCCGGGTTCCGGTCGCGATCGAACCGCTGGTGCGGCAGGCGGTCGACGAGGCGCTGCGCGATGCGACTCGACCGGTGACCGTCCGCCACCCCATCGCCCCCGAGCTGCCGCTGGTGCGAGCGGATTCCGGACAGATCGCTCAGGTCGTGAAGAACCTGATCTCGAATTCGATCCAGGCCATGCCCAGCGGCGGCACCATCGACGTCGGCATGCAGTCGGTCCGGATCGCGAGCGGGGAGCCCTCGCCGCTGGAGCCAGGCGAGTACGTGGCGGTGACGGTGGCGGATTCCGGCACGGGGATCCCGCCCGAGCTGCTGCCTCACGTCCTCGATCCGTTCGGAGGATCTCATCCGGGCCTGCACGGGCTCGGTCTCTCGATCGCATTCACCATCGTCAAGCGCCACGAAGGCCATCTGGAGATCGAGTCCAAGCCGGGCCGGGGAACCCGGGTGCGCTTCCTCTTGCCGGTGGCCGGCGACGCGCCGAGCGAGGACGCACGGCCGCCTGCGGGCCAGCCGCGCGTCGTCGGCGGCGTCCCTTCCGCCGCCACGACCGCGACGACGCGTGTACTGCTCATGGACGACGACGCCCTGGTGCGGACCGCGACCCAGCGGACCCTTGGGCGCCTCGGCTACCTGACCGATGCCGTAGCGGACGGGACCGAAGCGGTGACGCGGTATCAGGAGGCGATCGCCTCTGGTCGACCCTATGCGCTGGTGATTCTCGATCTGACGGTTCCCGGCGGAATGGGCGGCCTGGAGACGCTGCGCAACCTGCGTGCGATCGACCCCGACGTGACCGCCGTCGTTGCCAGCGGTTATGGCAACGACGGCAGCATGGCGCGCGCCGCAGACCTCGGCTTCCGCGACGCGATCGCGAAGCCCTACGGCCTGCAAACGCTGCGCGAGCTGCTCGGCAGGATCCTGGAGAGCCGAGCGAGCTGAGCCCGGATCAAGCGATGGACTTCTCGAGCACCCAGATCTCGGACGTGACGAGCCCGGCGCGGTGCGGCTTGCGCTCGCCGTTCAGGGCGAAGCCGCGACCTTCCCAGAAGGGCAGCACCTCGGCGTTGGCCGCCAGCACCCCGAGCCGCATCCGCGACATGCCCCAGCCGCGCGCGATGCGCTCGATCTCGACCTGGGCTCGAGTGCCGTAGCCCTGGCGGTGGTGGCGCTCGGCGAAGAGCAGGAGCCCCACGATCGCGGTCTCGGCGTCCGGCCAGCCGCGGATCACGTCGGCGCAGCCCACCATCTCCGCGCCCGCGTAGATCCCGAACACGAACTTGTCGTCGAGGGTCTTGCCGGGAGGCAGCTCCGCGAGGGTGCTCTCGGCCTCGTGCGTTCCCGCCGGCGCCCCCTGGATGCGCTCGTGGTAGGTCGGCGCGCTCTCGAGCACCCGCTGCAGCGCGGCGAGCTCGTCGGGTGTGCCCGTCAGGCGGCGCAGCGTGATCGAGGGGACGCTCGGGGACACGTTGCTGCGGCGCCGCCGCTGGAGCGGAGCCCTCCAGACCTCGGCGCCGGCGACGCGGCGCCCTCGAGCGGTCAGCGGGGGAGCCGCGACAGCTCGTCGTAGAGGTAGACCGCGGCGCGCGTGCCCTTCTTCCAGTCGTCGATGTTGAGCGACTCGTTCTCCGAGTGCGCGTTGCAGGGCGGGTCCTCGAGACCCATGAGCAGCGCCGGCACCCCGCCCAGCACCTTCGCGAACGGGTCGACGAACGGGATCGAGCCGCCGCAGCCGATGAACACGCACTCGTGGTCGAACGCCTTGGTCATGGCGCGCGAGGCGGCCTCGAACGCCGGGCCCTTGGGATCGGTCATCCACCAGCTCGCCGCGTGCTCGCGCTCGACGGTCACCTTGAGCCCCCACGGCACGCGCATCTCGAAGTGCCGGACCATGGCGTCCTGGATCTTCTGCGGGTCCTGGTCGGGCACGATCCGCACCGAGATGCGCGCCCGCGCGCTCTCGATGATCTGGTTGGTCGAGCCCTCGAACGGACGCGCCTCGAAGGCCAGCACCGTGACCGCCGGCTGGCGCCACACGCGCCCCCACACCGGCATGCGCTGGTCGCCGATGAGTGTCGCGCCTTCCACGAGGCCGACTTGCTCGCGGAACTGCTTCTCGCTGAACGGCAACGCCGTCAACGCTTCGCGGTCCTTGATCGCGAGCGGACGGACGTCGGCCCAGACCGGCAGGTTGAGGATGCCCTCGTCGTTGACGAGGTCGCCGATCGCCTTGCACAGCGCGATGACGGGATCGGGCACCGGCCCGCCCCACATGCCGCTGTGGACCGGGTGGTCGAGGGCCTGCACCTCGACGCGGATGCCGACGATGCCGCGCAGCGCGTAGGTGATGGACGGGATGCCGGCGTCGTAGTTCGAGGTGTCGGTGAGGACGATGACGTCGGCGGCGAGCTGCTCGCGGTACTCGCGCAGGAACGCCTCGAGCGAGCTCGAGCCGGTCTCCTCCTCACCCTCGACGATGAACTTCACGTTGACGGGCAGCTTGCCGCCGCTCTGCAGGTAGGAGGCGCACGCCGCGACGTGCACCATGACACCGGCCTTGTCGTCGACCACGCCTCGGCCATAGAGGCGGCCGTCGTCGCGCACCGTCGGCTCGAAGGCGGGGGTCTTCCACTTCTCGGGCCGGCCGGGCGGCTGGACGTCATGGTGTCCGTAGAGGAGCACCGTCGGGGCTCCGGGGGCGTGCAGCCACTCGCCGTACACGTATGGGTGGCCGCCGGGGAACTCGATCACCCGGCAGCTCTCGAGACCCGCCGCGGTCATCAGATCGCAGACCTTGCGCGCGCTGGCGTTCACGCCCGCGCTCGGGGACGGCTCGGCCGAGACACTCGGGATCCGCGACAGCTCGACGAGCTGTCCGAGGTACTCGTCCCACCGCGCATCCAGGTGCGCCAGCGCCTTGCTCACGGAATCGGTCATCGAGGTTCTCTTTCGTGGCGCGATCGCGTGGCGAGCGGACGCTCAGCGCGGATCGCGGGATGGAGCGGTTACCGTCCCCGCGGAGGCCGCCGGGGAGGGGACAATTTCCCTGGAAGGGGCGGCGTCCGCAAGGCCGAGCCCACGCTGCGCGGCCCCGACCTCACCCGCCGCCTGCGAGACCCGCGCGGATCGCTCCCGCGAGGTCCCTCTCGACGGTCTTGCGCGCGACGCGGATGGCGTTGCGGATCGCCCATGCGTTCGAGCGGCCGTGGGCCTTGATGACCGGTCGTGTGAAGCCGAGCACCGGCGCCCCGCCGTACTGCCGCCAGTCGGTCATGGTGCGGATCTGGCGGATGCCCTCCGAGAGCATCATGAGGCCGAGCTTCCACAGGAACTTGCGGGCGTACGCGTCCTTGGCGATGTCCGACACCACCTCCGAGACGCCCTCGAGCATCTTGAGCACCACGTTCCCGAGGAAGCCCTCGCACACCACGACATCGACGGTGCCGCGCGGGATGTCCAGGCCTTCCACGTTGCCGACGAAGTTGATCCCCGGCATCTCGGAGAGCAGGCGATGTGCCTCGACGATCGCGGGCGTGCCCTTGGTCGGCTCGGTGCCGTTCGAGAGCAGCGCCACGCGCGGCTGCTCGATCGACGAGATGATGCGCGAATAGGCGGAGCCCATGACCGCGAAGCTCACCAGATCCTCGGCGTCCACGGTGAGGGTCGCGCCGACGTCGAGCATGAGCGCGAACGGGTCGTCGTGGGGGCCGTGCTGCTGCTCGGTGGGATGGACGGTGGCGAGGGCGCAGCGCCGCACACCCTCGACCCGCTCGAGCTTCCGCGACGCGGAGAGGATCAAGGCACCCGTGCTGCCCGCGCCCACCAGCGCGTCGGCGTCGCCCCGCCCGACGATCTCGGCGGCGACCAGCGCCGAGCACTGCGGGCGCGCGTCGAGCGCCGGGCCCGGCTTCTCGTCCTGGCGCACCCAGTCGGTGCAGTGAACCACCTCGAGGCGCTGCGGGTCGTACGACTGGCGCTTGAGCAGCGGGACGATCTGGTCGCGATCCCCCACCAGCAAGGTGCGGATCGGTGCCTCCTCGCGGCTCACCTGCGCCGCGCCCTCCACCACCACCGCGGGGCCCGCGTCCGGGCCCATCGCGTCCAGCGCGATCGTGATCATGCTTGCGCTCCTCGGCATCTCGGTCGATCGGCGAATCTAGCTCCTTCCCGCGCGGGCGCGCAGCGCAGATCGTGCCGATCGCGGCGCCGGTGGCGCCACCGATCGCGCCGGCGACGGCGCGCTATTCTTCGCGGCCATGACCGCTCCGAGGAAACGCGCGGGCGCGCTGACCCGCCTGTGGAGTCGCGCCGCGAGCGCGGTGCTCGATCCCACCATCCTGCTGTCGTTCGATCGCACCGGCTTCGAGCGGCATGCCCTCGGGTTCGAGCCCCGCGATCTCGACGTCGCTCTCGCCGGACGGGTGTGCCTGGTCACGGGCGCCAACTCGGGCATCGGCTACGAGACCGCGCTCGCCCTCGCCCACCGCGGCGCGCGCGTCTCGATGCTGTGCAGGAACCCGGAGCGCGGCGAGGCGGCGCGCGTGGCGATCGAGCGCGCGAGCGGGAACCGAGACGTGAAGCTGGCGATCGTCGACGTCGCCGAGCTCACCGACGTGCGCGCGTTCGCCGCGCGCTTCGACGCCGATCAGGTCGACGTGCTGGTTCACAACGCGGGCGTGCTCCCCGACGCACGCGAGCTCACCGGCGACGGCCTCGAACGTGCCTTCGCCACCAACGTCGTGGGCCCGTTCCTGCTCACGGCGCTGCTCCTGCCCAAGCTGCGCGCCGCGCCACGCGCGCGGGTGATCACGGTGTCCTCGGGCGGGATGTACCCTCAGCGCCTCGACCTCGACGACCTCGGCTGGCGCAAGCGCACCTTCGACGGCGTGATCGCCTACGCCAACACCAAGCGCGCCGAGGTGGTGCTCAACGAGACGTGGGCGCGGCGCCTCGCCGGCACCGGCGTGACCTTCGCCGCGATGCACCCGGGGTGGGCCGGCTCTTCTGGTTCGATCGCGCGCCTCGCGCCACTCAACTGGTGCCGTGGACCCACGAGAAGCGCGGCGATCGCCGGCGGCTGTGGATCCTGTGCTGCGAGCTCACCGGCTTCGACCCCGATCTCCTCGGTGAGACCGCACCGGTGGCCAGCGCGAGCGGCGCCGGGGACACGAGCGAAGGCGACGATCGATGACCTCGGCGACGCCCGCTGGCGAGCACCCGACGATCGAGCCCGAGACCATCGGCGCGGTGCGGGCCGAGGTCCACCGCATCCGTGCCGGGGACGACGTCGAGCTCGCCCTCACCCGCGTGCCGCCGGTCACCTTGGCTCCCCACGCGACGCCGGTGGTGTTCGTCCACGGCAGCTACGCGCGGCGAAACTTCTGGGTGTCGCCGAAGGGCCTCGGTGTGGCGCCGTTTCTCGCCGAGCACGGCTTCGACGGCTGGGTGCTCGAGCTACGCGGTCACGGGCTCTCGCCCAAGGGACCTCGCTTCGCCGCGATCACCGCCGAGGACCACATGCGCCTCGATCTCGCCGCCGCGCAGCGCCACGTCGACGCCGCGACGGGCCGCCCCACGTTCTGGGTGGGCCACTCGGCCGGCGGCCTCTACACGCTCGGCGCGCTCTCGGCGGGGTGGCTCGACGCCAGGCGCGTCGCGGGAGTCGCGACCTTCGGCTCGCAGATCCGCGACGGTGAGCGGTTCCTGCGCGTGCCGGGCGTGACGAGCGTGCTCGCCGCGGCGCTCCGCGTGACGGGGCACTTTCCTGCACCTCGCCTCGGCCTCGGCCCCGAGGTCGAGCCGGCCGGCGAGATGATCGAGTTCCTGCGCTGGAAGGGCTGGCGCGGCCGGTGGGCGAGCAGCACCGGGTTCGACTATCGACGCGGGCTCGGCGCGGTGGACGTGCCGCTGATCGCGTTCGCGGGCGCTGCCGACCAGGCCGATCCACCCGGCGGCTGCCGCGCGCTGCTCGACGCGAGCGGCGGCGGCGACAAGACGTTCGTCACGCTCGGCCGGAACGGGGGCTACACGCGGGACTACGGGCACGTCGACATGGTGGTGAGCAAGGAAGCCGCCGCGGAGGTGTGGCCGGTCCTCGCGCGCTGGCTCGAGGCGCATCGGTCCCGCTCCGCGTGAGCGACGGCCCGGCTGGAGCGCGGGCCTCCCGATCGGGACCGAACGTATCCGGCACGCCCGCGCCCGTCGGATGCGACCGCTCGACGGCGACTCGACGGGAATCGGCGCACCGGCGACGCCATGCGCCGTCTCGTATCGCCGGGCACGCGACGCGTGCCCCTTCCACCGGCCCCACGTGCGACTCGGTGGACTCAGACCTTCGGCAACCAGCGGCGCACGGACACCATCTCGAGCGCGACCTCGACCTTGCGGAGCAGGATCTCGAGCTCGCTGCGGTGGCCGCCCTGCTGCAGGCGGGTCGCGAGCGACGTCCCGACCACCCCTCCTCCCGGCGCCGCGCCCGCGTCGTCTCCGTAGAAGAACGCCACGGGCTCGCCACGCACGTCGATGCGCGCGCCGAGCGCCGAGCGCGGCGCGACCACGCCACCGAGCGCTCGCGCCACCGACACCGCCGTGGGATCCTGGCGCAGCTCCCGGAGCACCAGCCCGCGCTTGGCGAGGACGTCAGCGGTGAAGCCTGCTCGCACCGGCAGCCGCGTGGCGCGCAACAATCCCGGGTCGATGCTGCCGCCGATGCCGTTCCAGCCGCGCAGCCCACGCGGTCCCACGCGGAACAAGGCCGCGCGGTCGACCACCGTCGACGCGAAGCCGAGCACCACCGCCACTACGTCGCTCCACTGGCGGGCGTCGGCGAGCTCGCGGCACGCGCTCGCGACGTCGTGGATCGGCACGATCGCTCGGCGACGCACCGGCTCGGCCTCGACCACCTCACCCACCACCAGCGGCAGCTCGTCGACCGCGAGCGCCTCGAGGACCGCGTCGCGCAGCCCGTCGCGCGCCTCCCCACGCACGGCCCGGGCGTCGCCGAGCCACTCGTCCTCGTCGAGCCGGCGCCGCGCGGGGCGGGTCTCGAGGCCCGGGATGGTCTCGATCTCGAACTCGGGCTCGGCCTCAGGCTCGTAGGCCGCCTTCGGCGCGCGGGCGACGTGGTTGCCATTCAGTCCGCCGGTACGCGCCGGTGCCGCCGGACGCCCGGGCGCCGCGGCGCGCGCCTGGCTCACGAGCTCCGCGACGGCGATCGCCTGCTGCGGCCGCACCAGCTCGACGAAGCTCGCGCCGAAGTAGGTCTCGAGCGCGCGCTTGATGATGAAGTCGGGCGCGACGCGTGCCGTGACCGCCTTGCCGGTGGCGAACGCCATCTCGTCGATCGCGGGGACGTTGCTCGGGTCGCTCATGACCACCGTGATGCGCCCCTTGCTCATCGCCACGGGGATCGCACGGTGCTTGAGGAGCAGGTCGCGGGGGATCGAGTTGAGGATGTCCCAGCGCACCCCGCGCACCTCGGTGGGCTCGGCCGCGGCGACGCCGTGGAACGCACCGAGGTGGCGCGCGAGGTCGCTCGGCGAGAGGTAGCCGAGGTCCACCAGGTTGAAACCGAGCCGGCCGCCGAAGCGCATCTGCGCCTCCAGCGCGACCTCTAGCTGATCCCCGCTGATGGCCCCACTGGCGAGCAGGAACTGTCCGAGCTGGCGTGCCATGACGACCTCGAGAGGCCTAACGGTTTTAGGTAGTTCGCCGTAGGAACTCCATTACATCACCTCGACCGGGTGCAGTTCAAACCTGCGAACCGCCGAGACGCGCCATCGCGCCATGCGGATGTGACCTAGGTCACCCCCCGAAGGCGCCCGACCAGCTCTTCGAGCGATCGTGGATCCTCGGTGGCTAGGGTGGCGCAGACTCGATCCGCGGCAGCACCTCCGAGCCGCGAGCCCACCTCCACCGCGACCTTGGCACGCACGGCCTCGAGGCGACCCGGCTCGCCGGGCGCGCCCACCGGCACCACCTGTCGCGCATGGTAGCGCCGCCCGTCCCGGGTGATCAGCGTCACCGCGGCGGGAAAGGCCATCCGGAAGTGGGTGAGATCGACGTTCGCCAGGTCCGGCTTCACGGCCGAGCGCCGGGCCTCGGCGCGATGGCGACGGCCGCTCCGCGCGAGGCGGGCGAGCCGCGAACGGTGCTCGCGCTTCGCGAGCGCGCGCAGGTCGAGGCCGTGGCTGCGCGCGCCACCCAGCTCGCGCGCGTAGCCACGTGCCACGCGCAGCCAGTCGCGTGGCCGCAGCCGGGCTGCCACCGAGCTCGCACCGAAGGTGCCGTCGAAGGCCTCGGCGACGTCGAACGTGGCGCTCCAGTCGTGGCGCAGCGAGACGCGCGCGGCGAGTGCGCGGATCGTCGCCTCGTGGGCGTCGAGGTACTCGGGTGAGAGCTCGTACGAGGTGAGGCGGCCACCGAGGATCGCGAGCGCGACGCTCACGGGGATCGAGAAGTTGGCGTGCACCGGGCTCACGCCGCGAGCGCGGGCATGCTCGGCGGAGAGATTGTCCATCTCGACGGTGAGCAAGCTCGCGGCCACGTCGACGCGCTCGACATCGGCGACGGCGAGTGGACTGCCCGTCGCGGTGCGGTGCTCGCCCAGGATCGCGAGGACCGCGTCGATGGTGGTGTCGATGTAGGCGCAGCCCGGGTAGCGCTTGAACGCGAGCGTGTCGGTGACCCACGTCGTGCCGAGGCCGGTGATCACGTGCCTCACCGGTACGAACGCGAAGAAGCGCCAGAAGCCCTTGCGGCGGTGCTCGAAGAGCTCCCGGGCACCCGTCAGCCCCTCCGCGGCGCAGTAGGCGGCCTGCACGCCGACGGTGCTCGGGCCGGCGGCGGTGAGCACCTTGCTGCCCGGCCCCATGAAGCCGGGCCAGAGGGTGAACGTCGGCTGGTAGAGCGCGATCGCGATCGCGTGCGCGGCACGGGTGGCGTCGAGACGCAGCAGCTTGGCCGTCGCGGCGGCGGCGCCGGCGGCGTGGATGAAGCTCCAGGCCTGGCCATTCTGGGGCCCGAGCACGACGCTCGCCCCGACCCGCCCCGCGACCTCGTTCGCCACCACCTGCGCGAGGAGCTGGGCACGTGGGCCGAGCTGCTCCTGCTCGCACACCGCCAGGCTCGCGAGCACCGCCGAGTGGCCGGTGTGGCCGAGGTACAGGTAGTCGTCGTGGTCGAGCGCCATGCTGCGCGCGGAGTTGAGCGTCAGCGCCGCGTCGAGCGCCCACCGTTCGCCCGACGGCAGCACGGTGACGGGACCAGGCGGCGCGTGACGCGCCAGTGCCCGCTCCACCGCTCGAGCCTCGGCGCTCTCGGCGCCGGCGTGGATGGCCGCGGCGACGCTGGCGCGCTGGTGGCGCGCGAGCTCGAGCACTCGCGCGGGGACGTCGACGAGCTCGACCGACGCGACCCACTCGCCGAGGCGCTCGGTGATGCTGGGATCGCCGCTAGGGATCATGGCTGGCTCGTTTCGCGGGGCGGGGATGCGTGGGTCGCCACGGAAACCCTCAGTCTGCTCGAAGTGTCGGGGCCAGCCCACCTTGCGAGGCCGAAGCGCTCCCGGGTACGCTCCTCCATCGTCAGAGCGAGGTGGAGGACCGTGGTCCGTCACCCTGGATCGGGCGACCACACACCGCTTCCCCGTACGCTCAGACGCTTTTTCCGAAGCCCCCGGCCTCTCGCAGCGATTCGCCGCTCCCGCCTGCGCCCTTCCACGCTCGACGCGCGCTCTCCCGCGATGCTCGACACTCCTCAGCCCACCGTCCTGGTCGTGGACGACCTCGAGCCCGCGCGCAACATGCTGCGCCGGCTGCTCAATCGAGAGGGCTTCGAGGTCTGCACCGCGGCGGACGGGCCGCAGGCGATCGAGTCGATCGCGCGCCAGCCGGTCGATCTCGTGCTGCTCGACATGGCCATGCCCGGCATGGACGGCCTCGAAGTGCTGCGTCAGATCCGCCACGACCACACGGCGGCGGACCTGCCGGTCATCATCCAGACCGCCTACACCAAGCGCGAGAACATGATCGAGGCGCTCGAGATCGGCGCCAACGACTTCGTGTCGAAGCCGATCGACTTCCCGGTGCTGCTGGCGCGCATCCACGCCCAGCTCCGCGTCCGCGAGGCGAAGACCGGCTCGATCAAGCCGCTCGAGGTCAGCCAGGGCGTGGCCGACGCCAGCTCGGTCGAGCTCCGGCCCGGCGCGGTGATCGCCAACCGCTACGAGATCCTGATGCAGATCGGCGCCGGCAACTTCGCGTCGATCTACCGCGCCCGCCACCTGGCGCTCGACCAGGAGGTGGCGGTCAAGGTCCTACGCGCCGAGATCGCCGGACGCCCCGACGCGCTCACGCGCTTTCGCGCCGAGGCCACGCTGGCGCGCCAGCTCAACCACCCCAACGCCATCACGGTGCTCGACTTCGGCGTCACGCCCCGCGGGCTGCCCTACCTGGTGATGGAGCTCTTGAACGGGCTCTCGCTCTTCGACGTGATCGAGCGCGGCGGCCCGATGGAGCCGCGGCGCTGCGCCGAGGTGCTGCTGCCGGTGTGCCGGGTGCTCGCCGACGCCCACGAGCAGGGCATCATCCACCGCGACCTCAAGCCGTCCAACATCTACCTCGCCAAGATGAACCGCCGCGAGGTCGTGAAGGTGGTGGACTTCGGGATCGCCAAGCTCTGCACCGAGCTCACCACGTCGGCGTCGCTGACGATCGAGGGCTCGTGGATCGGAACGCCGGCCTACATGGCGCCGGAGCGCCTCCAGAACGGCCCCTACGACGGCCGCTCCGACGTCTACAGCCTCGGCATCATGCTCTTCGAGATGCTCTCGGGGCGGCTGCCCTACGTCTCCGACGACGACGATCCCGTCGCGATGGCCCTGATGCACGTGAACGGCGTGGCGCCGCGGCTGCGCTCGCTGCGTGCCGACGTGAGCGCCGATCTGGAGACGGTGGTGATGCGCGCGATGGCGAAGGACGCGGCGCTCAGGCCACGCGCCGGCGAGCTGGCCGAGCTCCTCGCGCACGCGGTCGGCGTCGAGTGGGTGGACTCCCCCGACCAGACCGGTGAAGTGGTGCTGCGCGAGGCGCGCGAGGCGCGGCCCGTCGACGATCCGGCGTGGAAGCGCACCACCGTGGTCAAGTCGGCTCCGAAGCCATGAGCACGGCCTTCGTCGCGGGCGCGACCGGGTTCACGGGGCGCGAAGTGGTGCGGCTGCTCGTCGCGGCGAGGATCACCGCGGTCGCGCACGTGCGGCCGGACTCGCCGGGACTCGAGACGTGGCGCGAGCGTTTCGCCGCGATCGGTGCGAGCGTGGACACGACTGCGTGGGACGCGCAGGCGCTCGCCACGACGATCCGGCGGCTGCGTCCCGAGCTGGTGTTCTGCCTGATCGGCACGACCCAGAAGCGCGGGCGGCGCGCCGCCGCCGCGGGGCGGTCCGCCGAGAATTACGAGACCATCGACTACGGCCTGACCAAGCTCCTCGTCGACGCATGTGTCGCCGCCGGGCACCGCCCGCGGTTCGTGTATCTCTCCGCGGCGGGCGCTTCGGAGCGCGCGGGCTCGCCGTACGGCCGCGCGCGCTGGAAGGCCGAGCAAGCGGTGCGCACGAGCGGGCTGCCCTACACCATCGCGCGCCCATCGTTCATCGTCGGCTCCGACCGCGACGAACCCCGGCCCGCCGAGCTGTGGGGCGCGCGCGCCGTGGATGGGCTGCTCGCGGCGGTCGGCGGGATCGGCTTCCGGACCCTGCGCGACCGCTATCGTTCGACCACCAACACGGTGCTCGCGGGCGCGCTGGCTCGGCTCGCGCAGGACCCCGCGGCGGCCGACGCCACGATCGAGAGCGAAGACCTGCGGTGAGGGAGGCGGCGAGCCACCCGGCGCTCGCCCTACAGCCGCGTCATTCGCCTTCGACCCGCGCGCCGAGGCGCTCGGCGAGGGCGCGGCACCACGCGGCTGCTGCGGCGAGGCGCTCGCGGTGCGACGCCGCTCCCCACACCAGCACCAGGGTGCGGGCGGTGTCGGCGGTGGTCTTGGTGCGCATCGCGTCCTTGACCGCGTTCGCGCAAGGACCCTCGGCGTCGTGGAGGCAGAGCAGTCCCTCGACGTCGATCACGTGGCCAGCGGAGTTGAACACGTAGCTCTCCCCCGGCGCGCCGAGGGCGACCCGCAGCGGCGGCTTCACCCGCGCGAGGTCGACGACGCTGATCGGCAGCCCGCTGTGAAGCGAGACCGCGTTGCCGAGATCCACCGCGGCGTTGATCGACGCGAGCGTGCCATCGGCCGCGGCGCGCAACAGATACTCGGAGGCCGGCTTGCCGCGGCCGGTCGGCTTGTAGCCGCCGTGGCGCAGCACGTCGCGGATGGCGCCGCGGAGGGCGTCGTCGGGGCTGAAGGGCGCCTGGGGCGCGCCGATCGCGAGCAGGGCCGCGAGCCACGCCGGGCTCGCGAGCGCGCCGATCGCGCTCGGGTAGTGGATCTCGAGCAGGCCGAGCGCGAGCATCGGGTGCGGCTCGACCGTGAGGGTGCCGTCTCGTAGCGTGGTCGGGTCCACCTCGGCCTCCGGGTCGGGCACCTCGATCCGCTACGCTCTGCCCGCCCGCGCAGCGTGGATCGCGTGATCCGCCACCGGCAACCGGAGACCGCCGTGACCGACCTCTCCCCGATCCCCCGCTCCGCCGAGTTCGTGCGCTGCTACGGCTGCGGCCCCGCCAACGAGCACGGGCTGCGCCTCGAGTTCCACCTCGACGACGCGAACCAGCGCGTCGAGGCGCGCTGGCACCCCGGCACCCACTTCGCCGGCTACAAGACCATGGTGCACGGCGGCATCATCGCGACCCTGATCGACGAGGGGATGGGGTGGGCGCTGTGGGGCCTCGCACGGAAGACCGGCGTCACCCGCGAGCTCAAGGTGCGCTACCTGCGGCCGGTGCTGACCGAGCAGGAGTACGTGATCCACGGCTGGGTCGAGCGCGTCGAGGAAGGCTTCGCGGTGGTGCGCTCCACGGTGAGCGATCGACGCGGGCGCGTGGCCGCGGACGGCACCGCCGAGTGGGCGCTCATCTCCGCCGACAAGGTGCGCGACCGTTGACTACGGGGGTCTGTTCCAGACCCCCGCCCGGCGAGAGGCGCGACTCTCGCCGGGACCCACCCCCGAGCGACTCAGATCCCCGTCGGCGTCGGTCCGCCCACCGGCTTGGCCGTCCGCTCCAGGTCGACCGCGATCGCCTCGCGGTGGAAGGCGCCGTCCCCGAAGGCCATCTGCCCCCAGTGCAGCCGCTTCCAGTAGAGGTGGACGTCACACTCCCACGTGAAACCGATGCCGCCGTGGGTGCGAACGGCGGTGTCGGCGATCCGGGGGCCGGCGTCCGAGACATACGCCTTGGCCATGCGCGCGAGGCGCTCGGCGCGCGCCGGTGGCTCGTGGCGCTGTGCCCACGACGCGCCATACACCAGCGAGCGAGCGTTCTCGAGCTCCACCATGCGATCGACGAGGCGGTGCTTGATGCCCTGGAAGCTGCCGATCGGGCGGCCGAACTGCTCGCGGACGCGCGCGTAGTCGACGGTCGCATGGAACACCCGGTGCGCGGCGCCGACGAGCTCGGCGGCGAGCGCGCACCACACGCTCGGCAGCGTGCGCGCGAGCAGCGTGGCGCCCTCACCGGGTCCTCCGATCCGATCCGCGGGTGAGACGGCGACGTTCTCGAAGATCACCGTGGCGCTGCGGCGGGTCTCGTCGGCGAGCTTGTCGGCGAGCACGTCCACGCCGCGAGCGCGCGCATCCACGCGGAAGAGCGCCGGGCCGTCGGGCGCCTTCGCCGACACCACGAGGTGGGTCGCGTTGATGGCGTCGAGGACGAACCGCTTGGTGCCAGAGAGCTTGAAGCCGTCGCTCGCGCCGGCGCTCTTCGCCTTGGTGCCGCCGGGAGTCGCGTCCCAGCCCGCGTCGTCCTCGAAGAGGGCGAGGGTGGGGATCGCCGAGCCCTCCGCGATCGCCGAGAGCCACGCCGCCCGCTGCTCGTCGCTCGCGCCGCCGAGGATCACCAGCGTCGCGAGCTGGGCCGCCAGGTAGGGCCCGGGCACCACCACGCGCCCCATCTCCTCGAGCAGCACGCCGAGCTCGAAGAGCTCGAGACCGACGCCGCCGTGCTCCTCGGGGACGAGGATCCCGTGCCAGCCGAGGTCGGCCATGTCCTTCCATGCCGCCTCGTCGTGGGCGCGTTCGGTCTCGAGGAGCTCGCGAACGCGGGTGGTCGAGAAGCGGGCCTCCAGGAACTTGCGCGCCGACTCGCGCAAGAGCTCCTGCTTCTCGCCGTATTCGTACCGCGCGGCCGCCGGCGTCGGGGTCTCAGGGGTGGTCATGGTCGTCTCCCTCAACTCAGCGCGTGATCGTGTCGGGGCCACGCGCTCGATCTCCACCCGGCGCGTCGCAGCGAGCCTGTGAAGAGATCGAGCGCGAGCGAAGCGCAGCGGGGGTGGGGCCCCGCTCACAGCGATCGACCGGACCGGCGATGCAACGGCGGAGCGTATCGCCGGTCGCGCGACGCGCGACCCTCCGGCACGAAACCCCGAACCGGCCCACCAGCGGACTCGTCACTCTTCAACCCTTCGCCAGGCCGAGGACGCGCTCCCCGACGATGTTCTTCTGGATCTCGCTGGTGCCGCCGCCGATGATCGGGCCGTAGGCGTTGCCGAAGGCGAGCTGCCAGGTGCCGCCGTCCACCGCCGCCGGCGAATCCATCCACTGCGTCGCCGAGGGGCCGAGGATGTCCTGGCCGAGCCGGTGCAGCCGCATCATCAGCTCGCTGCCCATGAGCTTGCCCATGAGCGGGATCGCCATCGGGTGATCGAGGAGCTGCGGGATCCGCGCGCGAGTGATGTGGTGGCGGATCGCCTCGACCTCGGTGGCGAGTGCCGCGAGCGCATCACGGATCAGCGGGTCGTCGATCCTCCGCGTCCGCCCGCGCCTGGTGCGCTTCGCGAGGTCGGTGAGGCGCGCGATCATCTCCTCGAAGGCGGCGTGCAGGTCGCGCTCCGAGCCTCCCGCCGCACCGCGCTCGAACATCAGCGTGGTCATCGCCACCTGCCAGCCGTGGCCGAGCTGGCCCAGCAGCGCGTCGAGCGGCATCGCGACGTCCTCGATGTGGACCTGGTTGAAGGTGGCCTCGCGGGTCATCTTGACCAGCGGCCGCACGTCGACGCCGGGCGCCTTCATCGGCATCAGGAAGTACGAGAGCCCGCCGTGCTTGCTCGCGTCCTTGTCGGTGCGCGCGAGCAGGATCATGAAGTCCGCGAACTGGCCGAGGGTGGTCCAGATCTTGTGGCCGTTCGCGATCCACGCGTCGCCGTCGCGCTTCACGAAGGTCTGCACCGAGGCGAGGTCGCTGCCGGCGTTGGGCTCGGAGAAGCCCTGGCACCAGATCTCCTCGGCGGAGAGGATCTTCTGCACGTAGCGCTGCTTTTGCTCCTCGGTGCCGTGGGTGAGGATCGTCGGCATCGCCATGCGCAAGCCGACCACGTTGAGGAGGGTCGGCGCGCCGGCGCGGATCAGCTCCTGCGCGACGATGCGCTGCTTCCAGCTCTCGCCCTCGTGGCCGCCGTAGGCGCGCGGCACGTCGATGCCCAGGTAGCCGGCGGCGTAGAGCTCCGCCTGCCAGGCGCGCAGGAACTCGCACTGCTCGGTGCTCTCCACCTCGAGGAAGCTCTGCGGGAGGTGAAAGCTCGGCTTGTCGGGGAGATGGGTGGAGATCCACCGCGCCAGGTCCTTGCGGTAGGCGATCTCCTCGGCGCTCTCTTCGCGTTCCACGGTCTCGGGGATCACGGCGCGGCCCTCCTGGTGCATCGACGGGCGGAATCGATCGACGAAACGCCGGGGAGGCTCGCACGCCGCCGCGCGAGGGTTCAACAGCGCGGCGGGACATGACCGATCCCTGACCGAATCCTGGCCGCTTCACGGGCGATCGCGAGCGCGCGCGGCGCTACATCTCGTCGCATGCGACACGACGATCGGCCGAACACGGAGCGTGAGATGGCGGCGCTGGGGCGCGGGGCTCGTGGCGGGGCTGGCGACCCTTGCCGCGGGGTGCGTGAAGGCGGAGCCGGAGGCGGTCTCGACGGCCCAACCGAGCTTGTCGGCGCAGGCGGGGAGCTTCGGCGCCGCCATGGCGGATCCCGCCCCGATCTCGCGACGGGCCTTCTCGAAAGGAATGCATGCGGGCGACCTCGAGCCGCAGACGGCGGCGCGACGAGCCGTCTTCGCCCTCGCCGATCTCGCCGCCCCACCCAAACCCCTCGACCGCCGGCTCCTCCACTACACCGGCTCCCTCGACCTGCAGGTCACGGCCCCCACCGACGCCCTCGCCAAGGCGGCCGCGCTCGCCACCACCAGCGGCGGCTACGTCGAGCGCGCCCACGAGTCGACGCTGGTGCTTCGAGTGCCGGTCGCGCGCTTCCACGAGGTCTTCGACGCGCTGCAGGCACTCGGCACGGTGCTCCGCAAGTCGCTCACGGTCGAGGACATCTCCGACGCCTACCGGGCGACGGACCTGCGCCTCGCGACCCTGCGGGCGACGCGAGATCGACTGCAGGCGCTCCTCGCTCACGCCAAGGACGAGAAGGATCGCGTCACGATCCTCGCCCAGCTCGAGGAGGTCATCGAGAGCATCGACGAGCTCGAGACCGCGCTCGCGACGCTCTCGACCCTCGGCGCGCTCTCCAGGATCACCCTCGAGGTGAAGGCGCCCGCGCCGGTCCACGAGGACCCGGTCGAGCTCGACCTCGCGGCGCTGCGCTGGATCCACGTGCTGTCGGCGACCCGCTACGAGGTGGCCGACCGCGGCGAGCGACTCGAGCTCGCGGTGCCCGAGGGCTTCGTGGCGCTCGGCAGCCACGGACTCTTCCGCGTCGAGGCCGCCGACCGCACCACGCTGTGGGCGAGCCGTCGCACGAACGAGCCGCGCGGCGATGCCGCGTTCTGGGTCGAAGCGATCGAACGGCGGCTCGCGCCCGGCTTCTCGCGCGTCGAGCCGTCGCGCGCCGGCGGCTTCACGATCCTCGAGCTCGTCGAGCGCGGCGACGATCCGTACCGCTACTGGGTCGCGGTTCGCGTCCACGACGGCGACCTCGATCTCGCCGAGGCGTATTTCCCGTCCGCGCAGGAGTACCGACGCCACGGCGACGCGGTGCGCGCGGTGCTGGCGGGCGAGGTGTCGCGATGAGCCCGAACCGAAGGGTGCTCTGTCTGTGGGCCGCGCTCGCGGCGCTCGCGCCCGCGCGACCCGCGGGCGCGGCGCCGCCACGCACCGCGGTCGTGGCGTCCTACACGCTGCGCGTCGGAGCCGCCGCCGACGCGGCCCGTCTGCTCGTCGACTTCACCGAGCGCCACGGTGGCTACTTCGCGAGCTGGACCGACGATGCGCTCGAGCTGCGCGTACCGATCGGTCAGGTCAACGCACTCAACGAGACGCTCGGCGCCGCCGGCACGATCGTCGATCGGCGCTGGGACAGCGACGACGTGAGCGACGAGCTCGCCCAGCTCGACGCCAAGCTCGCCTCGCGCCGCGCCATGCTCGCGCGCTATCGCGCGGTCCTCGAGACCGCGACGCCCGAGGCGGTGGTCGCCGTCGAGAGACAGATGATCGACCTCATCTCGCGCATCGAGACGACCCAGGGCGAGCTCGACGTGTTGCGCCACCGCGTCGGCTTCGCGCGAGTGACGGTCTCGCTCCGCGCCGTCGACACCGCGCCACCGCCCGACGTCGGCGCGTCGTCGTTCCCGTGGATGAACAGCCTCGACCTGTCCCGCTTCGAAGGGAGCTTCCGCGATGAGCACTGAACGTACGATCCGTCCGCGGCGGCGCGCCGTCCTCTTGCTGATCGGCTTCGTGAGCGCGGGCTGCGCGGCGGCCCAGCCGGTGACGCCCGGCGGCTTCGCGGCGTTCACCGCGAGCGAACCGTTCCGCGCGGTGAGCCCGGACGGCGTGGTCTTCCGCGTGCGCCGCGAGGAGAACCCGGGGGGCGCAGCGCTCGCCTTCTGGAAGGAAGCGGTGACGTCGCGGATGAAGGCGAAGGGCTACGAGCTCCGCGCCGACGGCGAAGTCGGCGGCGGCGTGGACGCCCGGCCCGGCTTCCTGCTCGAGCTCGCGGCGCCACTCGGGCTCCACGAGCACGGCTACCTGCTCGCACTCTTCGTGCGTGGCGAGGAGCTGGTGGTCGTGGAGGGCGAGCGGGCCGGCGGCCTCGCTCGCGAGCCGGCGCGGCGCGATCGTCACCGCCCTCGAGTCGTCTCGCTTCTGAGCGCGGGGCGCGTCCCGCGCCCCGGCCCGCGTCACACGGCCAGCGTCACGATCTCGCCCTCGATGGTGCGCGCCGCGCTCACCGTGAGCCGCGCCACCGCGACCGGCAGGGTGAAGCGCCGCGGACCGGCGCTGCCCGGGTTCACGAACAGCACGCCGTCCCGGTGCCCGATCGAGGGACGGTGCGAGTGGCCGGCGATCACCGCCACGAAGCCGTCGCGCGCCAGGTCGCGGTCGAGGTCGCCGATCGAGTGCAGCACGTAGAGTCGCGCGTCGCCCACCTCTACCACGCGCGTCTCGGGCAGCGCGCGTGCCCACGCGTCGACGTCGTTGTTGCCGCGGATCGCCGCCACCGGCGCGATCGCGGCGAGCGCCGCGAGCACCTCGGGCGAGCCCACGTCGCCCGCGTGGACGATCAGCTCGCTGCCCGCCAGCGCGGCGAGGGCCTGAGGCCGCGCCAGCCCGTGGGTGTCCGAGATCACGCCGACGCGCCGAGTCCGATCGCCCCGCTTCGCCCGTCTGGCCATCGACGACCAGAATAGCGGTGGCGCGCGTTGCACCGGGCTCGCCGCGACGGGTACCCTCGGAAGATCCGCGGCTCGCGACCCCCGCCCCGTCCACCCGAGCCCATCGCACCCATGAACGCTCCGCCGTCCGATCCCAGCTCCTGGGAGCGCCTCCTCGAGGATGCTCAGGCCTATCTCGAGGAGGGCGAGCTCGAAGAGGCGCTCGCGGTCGTCGAGCAGGCGATCGAGCGCGAGCCCGAGGAGCCCGACGGCTACCTGCTCGCGTCCGAGATCCTGTTGCGCATGGACGATCCCGGCAGCGCTGCCGAGGCCGCCCGCGAGGCGCTCGAGCTCGCGCCCGATGATCGCTCGGCGGTGGCGTTGCTCGGCGCGGCGCTCTTCGAGAGCTGCGACTTCGCGAACGCGCGCGGGACCCTCGCGCCACTGCTCGGTCAGCCCGACGAGTTCGCGGAGGCCGCGTTCCTGTCGGCGGTCATCGCGGAGCGAGAGGGAAGCCTCGCGGAGGCCGAGAGGCTCTACGGGGAAGCCAGCGCCCGCGACGAGATCTACCGCACCACCGCGCCGCTCGGCCGCGACGAGTTCGACGCCATCGTCGACACCGCGCTCGCGAAGGTTCCCGCGGACATCCGTGCCGCCCTCGACAACCTGAGCGTCCAGATCGAGGACTTCCCGTCCGAGGACGAGCTGTGCTCGGTCACCCCGCCGCTCTCGCCGCTCATCCTGGGCCTCTTCCGCGGCACGCCTCGCGGTGCGACGAGCGTGTTCGACCCCGGCGACGCCGGTCCCGACGTGGTGGTGCTCTACCAGCGCTGCCTCGAGCTCGCGAGCCACTCGCGCGACGAGCTCGAGGACGAGATCGCCATCACGCTGATCCACGAGATCGGCCACTACCTCGGGCTCAGCGAGGAAGAGCTGATCGAGCGCGGCGTCGGGTGAAGGGCGCGCGCGTGGGCGGCGAGGACGGGACGCGACGGGAGCGGCTGTGGGCGGCGGCTTGCCACCTCGGCGGGCTCACGGTCTTCGCGGGAATCCCGCTCGGCAACCTGCTGGTGCCGGGCGCGATCTGGCTGTCGTGGAAGGGCGCCTCGGCGTTCGTCGAGGACCAAGCGCGCGAGGCGCTCAACTTCCAGCTCACGGTGCTGCTCGCCGGGCTCGGCTGCGGTGTGCTGATGCTCGCCGCGCTCGGCATCCCGCTGCTGGTGGCGCTCGCGATCGCCGACGCGGTGATGGTCATCCGCGCCGGGCTCGACGCCAAGGACGGCAAGCGCCACCGCTACCCTTACGTGATCCGCTTCATCCCGGGTCCGCAGGGTGGAGTGCGTCGCTCATCGTAGCGGCGGGGGGGCATCCCCGCCCGAAGCATCGGCCCCGGGCGCCCCGTCCTCGACCCGCCCGCCGTCGCGATCGTGCATTGCACCCCATGACGCGGCGCCGGTAGGATCCGGCAGCGCTCCCCCGCGCGATCGGATCGGGATTCGAAGTCCGCCATGGCCACTGCCCAGCCCTCGCCCATCGCGCTCGCCTTCGGCGGCCTGATCCACTCGATGCAGCAGGGCGCCTTCGACCTCGAGGGCATGGCCCGCCAGGCCGTCGACGCCTGGCTCGCCGAGCCCGACACCACCCTCACGCTCGACGGCACCACGCTCCTGGTCAACGGCCAGGATGCCCTCGGCGCGAAGGCCAAGGAGGGGCGCTGGGTGCTGCCGGCGTTCATGGCCGGCCTGCGCGAGATCCGCCTCGACGAAGCCGGCCCCGAGGCGAGCGACATGCTCCGCCTCGCCGAGGAGCTGGCCAACCTCAAGCCGCAGGCGGAGGCGGTCGAGGCGTTCCGCGACTGGCTGTGGATGGACGGCGCCGAGGGGTTCACGTGCGTGTGCGAGGAGAGCTTCACCGACGCCCTCGACGCCGCGTTCGTCGACCCCACCGCCGCCAAGCAGGAGCTGCTCGCGCTGCGCTCGGAGGCGGCGATGAGCCTCTCCGACACCACCCTCGCGGTGCACTCACGCGACCTCGACGCCGCCGCGATCCGCGAGGAGTTCCAGCTCCCGCTCGACGCGCTGGTGGCGAGCGCCCGCGAGCACGGCTTCGACGTCGACGAGATCCGCCGCGCCGAGCTCAAGCGCGGCTGCGAGGACCCGGCGTTCTGGGTCAAGGCGCAGGTCGACTTCGCCGCCGCCAACCCGGCGCTCGCGCCGTCGCTGGACCCGCGCAAGCTCGCGGTCTCGGTGGTGCAGACCCTCAAGCACGACCTCGACCTCGACCTGGTGGCGGTGCTCGGCGAGCTGGCGCAGCGCAAGGACCCGTTCGCGGTGGCGCTCGCCGCCGCCATCGAACGCGAGCCGATCGGCGAGACCATCGCCGCGAGCGTCCGGCTCAACGAGGTCGGCTCGACCGAGGTGGAGCGGCTGCTCTCCGGCGACCGCTCGCGGATCTCGCAGGGCTTCGTGCACGGCTTCATGGAGCGCGCCGGCAACGACCGCGCCGCGCTCGACGCGGCGATCGCGCTGGTGAAGAAGGTCGGCCTCAAGAACCTGTGGAAGCACGTCGACCTCGGCAAGCTCGGCGCGCCGATGCAGCGCGGCCTGGTGCAGGTGCTGCCCAAGTGCGACCCCAACCCCGCGATCGCCCGCGACCTGTTGCGCAACGCCAAGACCGCGGGTGCGCTGCTGGCCGCGATGCCGGCGGCGGCGCTGGTACCGCTCATCGGCGAGGTCAAGACCTTCCTCGAGAAGGCCGAGCACGGCGCCGCGGAGCCGGTGGTGGACGCGCTGCTCAAGGGCGGCGACGCCGCCACCGTGAAGCTCTTGGGCGAGATCGCGCTCGCCCGCGACGGCGGCGGCTGGCGCAAGCAGACCCTCGAGCCCTTGCTCAAGGCGCTGGTGGCCGGCGGCCACGGCGCCGAGCTGGTGCTGCCGCTCGCCAAGAACAAGAAGGCCGATCCGCCGGCGCGGCTGGTCGCGTACCAGGCGCTGCGCGGCGAGCCCGCGCTCTTCGACAAGGCCATCGCCCGCAGCGTCTCGGACGCGTCCGAGCCGGCGCAGATCAAGCAATGGCTCGACACGGTGCGCGGCGGCGGCAGCAGCGGCGGCGGGGTCGCGCGCTACGTCGCGATCGCGCTGGTGGTACTGGTGGTGGTCGTGGCCGGGGGCGCCTTCGCGTACATGAAGAAGGAAGGGCTCGACTTCGCCGGGCTCGTGGGTCGGATCACCGGCTCGGCGCCCGCCACGCCGGCGACGCCCGCGGAGAGCGCCAAGCCCGAAGGCAGAAAGCCGGGAGCGACGCCGGCGCCCACGCCGCCCGCCTCGGCCAAGCCCGCCGACAAGCCCGGCGCGACCCCGGCGACGCCCGCCAAGCCGGCCGGCAAGCCGAAGTCGCCCAACCAGCGGCCCAAGCCCGCGTCACCCGACGCGGCGAACGGAAAGTGAGGGCGAGGCGCGATGCCGGCCCACGACCCGCAAGGCACCCGCGGCCTCTTGATCGATCTCTTCCTGCTGATGAAGACGATCGGCACCCACGGAGTCGATCACCCGCTCACGGCGAAAGGCGCCAACCTCCTCGCCGAGAGCCTCAAGAAGGCCTCGCCGCCGATCGAGCTCCACTTCGTGGGCCGCGCGGTCTTCCGCGACCGGACGCTGGTGCCGCTCGACCTCGACGAGTACCCGAAGGTCCTCGAGCTGAGCGCCGCGGCGGTGGGGATGGGCGCCACCGAGCTGGTGATCGACGGGACTCCCAAGGTGGTCGACGTGATCCGCCTCGGCGATCTGCTCGCGGCCGGTGCCAAGGGCATCGCGGCGCCGGGGAGCGCGAAGATCGCGGGGGTTTCGTGGCGCGACCTTCCGGCTGCGCGCTGGGGCCGTGACGCCGAGGACGTCGACCCGGAGGTGTTCTGCGCCACGCATCTGGCGCTCGCCATCGCGCGCACCGAGGAGCTCGTCGCACGCAACCGCGAGCCGTGGAACTGGAGCCACGGCATGGCGGTCGTGCGGCGTCTCGAGAATGCGGTCGAGCGCAGTGCTGACGGGCTCGCACGTGCCCTGGAGGTCGCGCCCGGCGAGTGGTCGCCGGCGCGCCGCGCGGTGAGCGCCACGTACCGGCTGCTGAGCGCCACCGTGGCGCTCGGGGTGCAGAAGCAGGCGGCGCGCGCCGCAGCCCACGCGCTCCTCGGGCTCACCTGCCACGGGCTCGCGCCGGTCGGCGGTGTCGCCACCGTGAAGGGCGCCGCGGCCGCGCTGCTGCGGATGATGCCGGCGCCGAGCGGCGGCAAGGCGAACGCGTCCGCCGGCAAGGGCAGCCGAGTCGCCCCACACCGCCTCAAGGTGTGCGCGCTGCTCCACGAGATCGCCCACACCGCCCGCGACCCGCGCGAGTGGGAAGGCCTCCCCGCGCTGATCCACCTGGTCTACGACCTCGAGAAGGGCCGGATCCCCGGCAACGTCGACTTCGCCCTCACCTACGCCGACCTGCTCGCGCAGGCCGCCGCCAAGATGGGCGACGGCTTCGACGAGCGCTCGGTGCGCACGCTGGTCTACGCGTCGGGCGAGATCCCGCTCGGCGCGCACGTCACGCTCGCCGACGGCCACGCCGGGATCGTGATCGAGCACGGCGGCGACCCGCTGCGCCCCAAGGTGCTGGTCGGGACACAGCTCGTGATGCCGGATCGTCCGGTCGCGCTCCGTCCGCCGGCGCCGCGCGCCACGCGGACGGGAACGCGCTTCGGTGCTTGAACGCGGCCAGCGCGTCCTCGACCGCTACGTGGTCGAGCGCACCCTCGGCGCCGGGGGCATGGGCGCCGTGTACGTCGGGCGCCACGATCGCCTGGGGTTCGCGGTCGCGATCAAGCTGCTCCTCGACGCGCAGGACGCGGGGCTGAAGGAGCGCTTCCAGCGCGAGGCCGAGCTGATGGGCAAGGTCCGCCACCCCAACGTGGTGTCGGTCCTCGACTATGGCTTCCTCGAGAGCGGCTACCCGTGCATCGTCATGGACTTCGTGGAGGGCGAGCCGCTCGATCGGCGGCTCTCGCACCTGAGCGGGGTGCCATGGTCGACGGCGTGCGACTGGATGGCGGGAGTGCTGGGCGGGCTCGGCGCGATGCACGCCGAGGGCGTCCTGCACCGCGACCTGAAGCCGGCCAACATCGTGCTCGCCAAGGGCCAGCCCGAATACGCGAAGATCATCGACTTCGGGATCGCCAAGGATCCCAAGGACTCGACCAAGCGCCTCACGCTCACCGGCGGCATCATCGGCACGCCGGCCTACATGTCGCCCGAGCAGCTCCTGGGTGGCGAGCTCGACGAGCGCTCCGACCTGTACGCGGCGGGGCTGATCCTGTGGGAGATGCTCGCCGGCACCACGCTCACCAAGGGCAACGACGTGAGCGCGGTGGTCGAGCGGCTGCGCACCGCTCCCGATCCGCCACGCGCACCGGGCGGGCTGCCGGCGGTCCCGCGAGTCGTGCAGGACCTGGTGCTCGCGGCGCTCGCGGTGCAGCCCGAGAAGCGCCCTCGGACCGCGGCGGAGTTCGTGGATCGGCTGCGCAAGGCGGTGATCGCGGCGTCGGTGGTGGCGCCGTCGAGCGGGTCGCCGTCGACGCGGATCCCGGCACCGCGCGTGCCAGGGAAGCCGCCGGCCGCGCACGAGGGAGCACCTCCCCCGCTGGCGGTGCCGGCCGCGGGCGCCACCCGGGTGAGCGCGCCGCGCAACGCGCCGACCGCTCCCGACGAGAGCCCGGCCACGCGCGTGCGGCCACGCGCGCTCGAGGCGACTGGCGCGGCCGCGGACGGCGCGACCCGGTTGGTCGCGCACCGCCCGGGCGGCGAGCCGTTCCCCGAGTCGGAAGCCGGCGCGCTCGCGCCGCTGTCGGTCATCGACGGGCTGCCCAGCACCTTCGTCGAGGACGAGCCCGAGGACCTGCGTTACCTGGTGGCGGCGCGGCTGCCACCGAGCCGGCTGGTGCGCCAGGAGGAGCGCCGCTGGCTGGCGGCGCTCACCGCCAAGACCGGGCGCGCGTTCACCCTCGGCCAGCAGTTCTGGTTCGCGTGGCAGAGCCAGGGGACCACGCTCGAGCTCGCCTCCACCGACGCGCGCGCGCTCGTGGTGGCGCTCGAACAGCGCTACGGCGAGTCGGTGCACGCGTCGTGGAAGCTCGTCGATTCGGGCTTCTCGGTCACCAGCGCCGCGCTCACCGGCGCGGCGCCGCTCCCCGATCCGCTCAAGGCGCTCATCGACGAGATCGCGAGCTGAGCGCGCTGGTTCGGACTCGGATCTCCGAGTCGGAAGCAGCGCGCCGAGCCTCTGAATCTTTCCATCTGGGTCGCTCACGGAAGCCGCGTCGGCCCGGCGACGGGGGATGGAACCCCCGTCGCTACGATGGTCTTCGTAGCGCGGGGGGCTCCGTCCCCCCGCGGCGCTTCGCTCTCGCTCGGTTTCTCCACAGCCGCGCCGCGACCGGCGGAGCGGTCGCCCGCTCCGGCACGTTCCGTACTGCGCCCCGCCAAGAGCGTCCTGTCACCGCCGACCTAGACGGCGCTCGCGTCGTTGTTTGGGATCTCGCGGCGACCGGCCAGACTAGCCGCGCCGACGCGTCGCGCCCGCACGCGCAACGCTCGCCCGAGGACCGCCATGATGAACGGGAACGACGCGAGCCGCACCCGCTGGCTGATCTATGGAGCCAACGGCTACACCGGCGAGTTGATCGCGGAGGAGGCTCGCAAACGCGGCCACACCCCCATCGTCGCGGGCCGCAACCGCGAGGCCGTCACCGCGGTGGGGCGGCGGTTCGCCCTCGAGAGCCGCGTCTTCGAACTCGCCCACGGCGACTCGCTCGCGACACACCTGAAGGACATCGACCTCGTCATCAACTGCGCGGGTCCGTTCTCGGCCACCGCCAAGCCGATGCTCGAGGGCTGCACCCGCTCGGGCACCCACTACCTCGACATCACCGGCGAGACCGACGTGTTCGAGCTCGTCCACGGTGAGAGCGCACGCTACGCCGATGCCGGCGTCGTGGCGATGCCGGGCGTCGGCTTCGACGTGGTCCCGAGCGACTGCCTCGCGGCGCTGCTCAAGGCGCGCATGCCGGACGCGACGCGGCTCAGACTCGCGTTCAAGTCGCTGCACGGGAAGTGGAGCCCGGGGACGACCAAGACCATGATCGAGGGGCTTCCGAGAGGTGGCCTGGTGCGGAAAGACGGCAAGCTCACCAAGGTGCGCGCCGCGCACAAGGTGATCCTCGTGCCGTTCGAGGGTCCGCGCGAGCAGGCGGTGTCGATCCCGTGGGGCGACGTCTCGACCGCCTACCATTCGACCGGGATCGGCAACGTGGAGGTCTTCATCGGCCTACCCCCGGCGATGATCTGGCAGTTCCGCGCCTCGGCGCCGCTCGCCGGGCTGACGGGCGTCGCGGCGATCCAGCGCTTCCTCAAGGGTCAGGCCAACCGCCGCGTGAAGGGGCGGAGCGAGAGCGAGCGCGCGAGCTCGGCGGTGATCCTTTGGGGCGAGGTGCGAAACGCCGAGGGCAAGAAGCAGGCACTCACGATCCGCACGCCCGAGGCCTACACGCTCACCGCCGTGGCGGCGGTCCGGTGCGCCGAGCGGGTCCTCGCAGGCGAGGTGAAACCAGGCGCGGTGACCCCGTCGATGGCGTTCGGCGGCGAGTTCGTGCTGTCGCTCCCGGGCGTGAGCGGTCCCGCCGCGGCGTCCTGAGCCGACGCGCGTCGAGCGTCACCGGCGCTCCGGGCGCCGCCGCATGGGGCTCCGAGCCATTCGAGCCCGAATATACCGGGTCTCGAGCGTGAAATTCGGCCTTTTTCAGGGCAGATTCTTCGCTCCTTGCAAGCTTGTTGCAACTAGATCTGCATGCGCCTTGTACCGCTTTTCAAGGGCGATTTGTATTGCTTTTCAATGGCATGTGGTATGGGATCCTGAAAGCTGGCTGTTTCAACCGAGAGGAGCCCGATGCCCGCGACGACGTCCGCCTTCGGCAAGTACCTCCACGCCCAGCGCAAGGCCGCGCGTTACAGCCAGAGCGAGCTCGGTCGGCTCCTCGGCGTCAGCCACTCGTACCTGAGCCAGGTCGAGCGTGGTGCGCGCGCGCCGCTCGGACCCGAGCACTGGCCAGCGCTCGCGAAGGCGCTCCCCGGCGTGACCGTCGCCGAGCTGCAGCGCGCCGCCGCGCTCACCCGGCCGCTCGAGATCGACCTCGCCAAGTCGAGCCCGGAGCAGACCGACCTCGCGCTCACGTTCGCGCAGCGGATCCGCAAACGCGACCTCACCCCCGACGAGCTCGCAGCGCTGAACGAGATCGTCGGCGGCGAAGGCGCCGGCGCGCCGGTGCGGGCCCACGGACGCGTGGTCGACGAGAGCGGCAAGCCGGTCGCTGGGCGTGCGTTCGTGTATCGCCTCGCCCGCGCGCGCGGCTGGACCGCGGTCGTGGGAGTCCGGGGCCACGCCGGTACCGCGACCGCGCCGATCGATGGCCGCACCGCCACCCTGGTGGGGAAGCCGGTCGACGTCGGTCCAGGCGGCACGTTCGACGTCCCCGGCGGCCTCGCTCCCGGCGACTACGCCCTGGACCTGCACCCCACGGACGGCCGCCAGCTCTGGGCCTTCCCGCTCACCGTCACCGACGGCGTCGCGCCGCAGGACGTGCCGGTCGCGTGCGAGGTCGTGCCCCCACCTCCGCCGCGCAAGCACTGAGCCGCCCCCTCCCTCGGCGGACCTCCGAGGCGATCCCCGGGGATTGACCCGGGAGGGTGCGAGCCGCATCGTTGCCCATGGGAGGAGACGTCATGGCTCGAGCGAGGGATCACGGTGCCGGGGCGACGCTCGCTGCGGTGCTCGCGCTGGCGCTCGGCGCCGCGGCGCCCGCGAATGCGGCGCCAGCTCTTCGCGACCTGGACGGCACGACGGAGCGCGACTCGTACACGAAGGTCACCCGCAGCGCCTTCTTCGACGGGCGCATGGCCGAGCTCGACGGGATGGGGCAGCGCGCTCGCGACGGCAAGGAGCGCTTCGACGACGGGACCTGGAAGCTCGCCACCTTCTACTGGGTGTTCCGGGATGCGGGGCGCAGCCGCGACGACTCGGACGCAGCCGTGCTGCGCGCCAACCTCGACCGGTGGAGGACCGAGCTCCCCGACTCGCCGATCGCTCACATCGCTCTCGGCGAGTTCGTGCTCGGTACGGCTTTCCATGCGCGCGGCGGCAAGTTCGCGGCGCAGGTGCCGGAGGAGAACTGGGCGCCGTTCCGAGCCCGCGTGAAGCAGGCGCGCCAGATCCTCGAGGATGCGCCGCCCGCCGCGAAGAAGTGCCCGGGCTGGTACCACGCGATGCTCCAGGTGTTGCGAGCCGACGGCTCCGCGACGCGCGACGAAGCCACGCGGATCTTCGAAGCAGGGCTCGCGCTCGACCCGAGCTACCACGCCCTCTACTGGGCGCGGGTCGAGGCGCTGCAGCCGCGCTGGGGTGGCAGCTTCGCCGCGCTCCGCGAGCTGGCGGAGCGAGCACGAACGGCGGGTGCGGCGACCGAGGGCAAGTCGCTCTACGCGCGCGTGGTCTGGTCGGCGCTCCAGTTCGAGGGCCAGGACCGGCTCTCCGACGGCACGTTCGAGTGGCCTCCGCTTCGCGACGGCTTCCGCGATCTGGTGAGCCGTACGCCGTCCTCGGCGCGAAATCGACAGGCGTTCGCACGGTACGCGTGCGTGGCCGGCGACCGCGCGACGACCGCCGAGCGGCTCCGCGGAGTGGGCGACGGATGGTATTCGGACGTCTGGCAGGACGCCGACCAGTTCACGAAGTGCCGAAGCCTCGCTCGCGGCGCCTGACCCGACACCCGTGAACCGAACCCCTCCGGACGACGCGCTCGTGATGCGCTCCGCCGGCGACGTCACCGTCACCCGCGCCGAGCTGACCGCGCCGGCGAGCCTGGCGCTCATCGAGGCGCTCGACACCGAGCTCGCCGCGATGTACCCGGAGCCCGGCGCCAACCACTTCCAGCTCGACCCGGAGCAGGTGCTCGGCGCACGCGGGGCTTTCCTCGTCGTGCGCCGCGCGGGTGCGGCGGTCGGGTGCGGCGCGCTGCGGCTGATCGACGACGAGACCGGCGAGCTCAAGCGCATGTACGTGGCGCCGGATCAGCGCGGACGCGGGCTTGGCCGGCAGCTCGTGGTGGCGCTCGAAGCCGAGGCCCGCGCCCGGGGCGCGCGACGGCTGGTCCTCGAGACCGGCATCCGCCAGCACGCCGCGATCGCGCTCTACGAGCGCTGTGGATTCGAGCGGATCCCACTCTACGGCGAGTACCTGAGCTCGCCGGACACCAGCGTGTGTTTGGGAAAAGCGCTGAACTGAGACCGGCCCGAGGGCAACGATTCCGCCTCGGCTCCGGCTGGCGACGGGGGATGGAACCCCGTCGCTACGACGGCAGGTCTCGCAGGGCGGGGGCCTCCCTGCCCCCGCCAGCAGCGGGTACGATCGAGATCCGGAGGCGAGCGTTCGTGACCACACCGGGCTAGTGGCTGCCGAGGCGCTTCACGGGATCGCCCGCGAGCAGCGCGTGAGCCTCGCGCAAGGCCGGCGCGATCGCCGCGGCGTGTGGCGAGCGCGCCAGGGCAGCGCTCCACTCGAGCTCGCTCACCACCCCGGCCTGATTGCCCGGAAACCAGTGGTCGCCGCGCGAGAGCAGGTTGTAGCGGGCCTTGCCGTACTCGTGCATGTCGAGGGCGAGCGCCAGGTTCCTGAGGCGCAGGATCTCACGGACGTTGATCTCGCCGGGCGCGTCGCACCACTCGGGGAGGCCCTCGTCCCAGGAACCAACCCACTCGCGGCCGAGCGTTGCCTCGAGCTCGCCCTGGAGGCGGTCCGCGATCTCGCGCACCCGCGGCGCCATCCCACCGTGCGCGGACAGGTGCTCGAGCGCAGCCACGTGCTCGTCGAAGTCGGTGGGGCGCTCGGCGCCGACGCTCAGGGTGTGCACCCGCGGCTCGGCGAGCGTCCACGCGTCGTTGAACACGATCGGAGAGAGCGGCGCGACGAGCGCGCGTAGCTTCTCGCTCGGGGAGTAGAGGCGGCCGCCCTTGTCGGTGGGGCTGATGATGAAGACGCCCATGTCCTGGCGAGTGGCCTCCTCGATCGCCGGGAGGTTGCGCTGGAACACCCAGTACCAGTGCAGGTTCACGAAGTCGAAGCGTCCGTCGCGGAGGATCTCGAGGAGGAGCGGCAGCGGAGCGTGGGTCGAGAAGCCGAGCCAGCGCGCGCGTCCCTGGCGCTTGAGCTCGACCGCCTTCTCCATGCAGCCGCCCTTCCGGAACGTCCACTCGAAGCGGTCGCGATCGTTGATGCCGTGCACGGCGAAGAGGTCGACCTGCTCGAGCCCGAGATCGCGATACGCGCGCTCGACGGCGCTCTCGAAGTCGCGCGCGTCGGGCGTGGGCCCGACCTTGGTCTGCACGATGACCCGCCCGCGATCGACGTGGCGCAGCACGCGGCCGAGCTGCTCACCGCTCGTGCCATAGCCGCGCGCGGTCTCGAAGTGGTTGATGCCGAGCGCGAGCGCCCGCTCGACGATCGCCTCGAGATTGCGCTGGCTCTCGGCAGTGACCTCGACGCCGTCGGTCCACGACTGCTGGAAGCGCATGCCACCGCACGAGAACACCGGCATGGCGAGGCCGGTTCGACCGAAGCGGCGGTAGAGCATCGTGGCGACTCCGGGGCGAATCAGCCGGCGTCGGCCGCGCGGCGCGTGGACGACGGGATCGAGAACGTGACCTTCGCGGTGGCGCAGAGGACACCGAGATCGTCGCGGATGCGCGCCTCGGCGAACGCCAGCCGGCGGCCCACGCGCAGCGCCTCCCCCTCGGCGTGGACGCGTTCGCCCGAGAGCGGCCGCAGGAACGTGAGCGAGAGCTCGACCGTGTGGATGAGCGCCTTCGGATCGCCGAGGTGACTGCGCACCGCGTGCGCTGCGGTGGTGTCCGCGAGCGCCGCCACGGCGCCGCCGTGCACACCTTCGTTGGGGTTGAGCACCGGCGCCGCGATCGCGAAGCTCGCGCGCGAGCGCCCCTTCTCCTGCCACGGCTCGAGCTCGAGGCCGATCGCGTCGTAGAGCGACATGGTGGGCGGAAGATAGCCCGGAAACCCGCGAGGATGCGGCACGACCCGCGAGCGCCCTTGACTCGGCCGCGGGCCGAGCCCCAAGGTGGCGCCGCCCTCGAGGCCGGGGGCCCGTGGACGTCACGCTCGTGCCCGCCCAAACCACCGCGCCCCGCCCGCTCGTCCACGTCCTCGCGAACCTGGCGAGCCTCGGCGTGCTCGCGGCCGGCGCGCCGCCATTCGTGTTCCTGGTGGGCACCTCGCTCGACGGACGGCGCTCGTCGGTGCTGGCGAGCTTCGCGATCGAGGCGCGCGTCGTAACGATGTTGCTGGTGCCGGCGATCGTGCGCGGGCTACCGCGTCTCCATCGCGAGCTCCTGGTGCGGCGCAGTCGCGCGCTCGCGATCGCGGTGAGCGCGAACGCGCTCGCGCTCGTGGTCTTCGCGGTTCCGGCGGCGGCGCCACGCTTCCAGCCGCTGCTCGCCTCCAGCGACATCCACGTCGAGAGCGTCGGCCCCACGATGATGGCCTACGGCCTCGGCTGGCTGCCCTCCGCGGAGCGGATCCTCGTCACCCACACCCACGATCCCACCGCGCGCGGCTACTCGATCCTCGACGCCGCGTCGGGAGCGGTGGTCGGTCAGGCGCCCTCCCCGGCCCTCAGCTACACCCCGCCCACCACCGCGCCGCGCCGCGACCTCGCGATCGTCCCCGAGACCATCACGGAGAGCGGCCCGCCGGCGCTCACCCACTTCGTGAACCTGGCGAACGGCAGCGAGTGGAACCGCCCGGCCAACGACGTCGTGGTCTTCCGCGCGACCTACGACCCGCGCATCGATCGGCTCTACGTCCTCGACAAGACCAACCTGCGCCTCTTCCGGATGTCGCCCGAGGAGTTCCTGGCCGGCGACTTCGCGAAGGCCACGACCTGGGACATGGACCCGATCCTGTCGTTCGAGGAGGTCGAGCTCGACCCCGGCGACGTGGACCGGATCTTCGTCCGCGGCGACGTCTCGACGCGGGTCGCGACGCTCGACACCACGACCGGCGAGATGCGCTTCCTGCGCGTGGCTCTCGGTGTGTGGGACCTCTCGGCCGACGGCCGGCGGCACCGCCTCTACGCGAGCCGCTCGTATGCCGGGACCCTCGCGGTGATCGACACCGAGAGCCTCCGGGTGGTGCGCGACGTGTGGGTGGGCGGCGTGCCGCGGGTGGTCGCCTATCTGCCGGGAGTCGAGCTCGTCGCGGTGGGCCTCTTCACCGGCGCGCGGCTGGTCTTCCTCGACCCCGAGGACTTCTCGGTGAAGGCGCGGATCGCGACCTGCGCACAGGTGCGCGACGCGTTCTTCGACGCGCCGAGCCGGGCGCTCTACTTCTCGGACGCGTGTGGCGTGCACCGGGTGCGCTTCGGCGCGGCGGAGGCACCGGCACGCTCGACGCTCTCGGCGAGGACCCCTATCCTCGGCGGAAACGACGAGGAGAAACCATGAGCAGCTCGGAAATGAACAGGGAGGTGGTGCGGGAGTACGTGGAGGCGTTCAACTGCCTCGACATCGAGGCGCTGCGCGCGCTCTTCACCCCCGACGCGATCGTCCACGGTGTCCTCGGCTCCGGCGACCTGGACAAGGTGATCCCGATCTGGAGGCGGCTCCACGAGGGCATCGCCATCCACCTCACCGTCGACGAGATCGTGGCGGAGGGTGACCAGGTCGCCGTCCGCTACACCGAGCGCGGCAAGTCGGTCGGCGAGTTCCTCGGCAACCCACCCACCGGCAAGACCTACGAGGTGGTGGCGATGGAGTGGTTCGTGATGAAGGACGGCAAGATCGCCAAGCGCTGGGGCGCACGTGACTCCGCCGCCATGGCGCGGCAGATGGGGCTCTCGATCCCATGAGCGAGCCGATCGACGCGGTGATCGAAGGGGGCTGCCTGTGCGGCGCGGTCCGTTACCGCGTGACGGGCGAACCGAAGTACCGGGTCATGTGCCATTGCGAGTCGTGCCGGCGCGCGGCCGGTTCGCCCGTGGTCGCGTGGGTGACGTTCGAGCCAGCCAACTTCGCGTTCACGAAGGGGCAGCCGGTGTCGTATCGGTCCTCGCCGCCGGTCACGCGGACGTTCTGCGGCACGTGCGGCACGCCGCTCACGTACGTTCGGGTCGATCGGCCCGACGACGTGGACCTGACGACGGCGAGCCTCGATCGCCCGGGCGACTTCCCACCGGTGGCCCACCTGTGGATGGAAGACGCACTGCCCTGGGTGCGCTTCGGCGACGAGCTGCCCGTGTTCCAGAGGAGCCCGAGCGCGGAGTGAGCCCGGCTGGAGGGCGAACGCTTCGTCGTTCGCCCCGCGTCGGCCCGGGGTCGTCGACGAAGCGACGATCCTCCAGCCGCTCGTCGTCCCCCTTGGAGGGCTGCGGTCAATCGCAGCCGCCAACGCCTCGGTCGCGAAGGATCGCGACCCTCCAGCGTGTCCCCGGCGCGCCGTGACGAACGATCGATCGCCACCGCGGGCGAGCTGACGCTCGCCCCCACACTCCCACCCGGGCGCGACGCGCGGAAGTGCAGGGGAGGGCGTGAGCCCTCCCGCCCCTCGCTCCATCACCGTCCCGGTTGGAGGGCTGCGGTCCCTCGCAGCCGCCCGCGCCCCGGTCGCGAAGGATCGCGACCCTCCAGGCTGCGTCAACCGGGACGGGGAGCGTGGCGCCTGGCGGGACGCGCCGCCGCGGCGGGCTTGCGGGGTTCGTGCGACCGCGACGTGACGAGTGGCGGCGAGACGCGGTCGACGCGCAGGATCATGCACTTGAGGTAAGCACTCTCCGGGATCGAGAGCCGCACCCGGTGGTCGGCCGCGGCGCCGCGCCTCTCGAGCACGGTCACGTCCCGGCCCGCGTCGGCGGCGGCCTCCGCGACGATGCGCTCGAAGTCGCTCTCGCTCACGTGGTGGCTGCACGTGCAGGTGACCAGGATGCCGCCGGGCCCGAGCAGCTTGAGCCCGCGCAGGTTGATCTCCTTGTAGCCGCGCAAGGCGCCCTCTAGGTCCCGGCGAGTTCGGGCGAAGGCGGGCGGATCGAGCACCACGGTGTCGTAGCGACGGCGCGCCACCACCAGCTCGCGGATCGCGTCGAATGCGTTGGCCTCGCGCCACTGGACCGTGACGCCGTTTCGCGCCGCGTTGGCGCGACCGCGCTCGATCGACGCCGCCGACGACTCGATCGCCTCGACGCTCGACACCGACGAAACGGCCGCGAGCCGCACGGCGAAGCCGCCCTCCGCGGAGAACACGTCGAGCACCGAGCCCGAGGCCCAGCGCGCGGCCGCTTCCCGGTTCTCGCGCTGGTCGAGGAATGCGCCGGTCTTCTGGCCCTCGAGCGGCTGCACGGCGAGGCGCACCGGTCCCTGCTGAACCTCCACCTCGCCCGGGTCCTCGCCGGCGAGGACCCCGGTGATCTCGCTCAGGCCTTCGAGCACCCGCACCCGGCTGTCGTTGCGCTCGACGATCGAGCGCGGATGGAGGCGCGACTGGATCAGGTCGACCCAGAAGCTCTTGAGCCGTTCGGCACCCTGGGTGAGCGTCTGGATCGAGACCACGTCGGCGAACCGGTCGACCACCAGCCCCGGAAACCCGTCGGCCTCGCCGTGGACCAGGCGCAGCGACTCGGCCCCCGGTGCCACCTGGGTCCGGAAGGCGAGCGCGTCGTCGAAGGCGCGGGTCCAGAACCCGGCGTCGACCGCCACCTCGTCCCACGACACGACGCGCAGCGCGATCTCCGAGCGATCGCTGTAGAGCGCGCGCGCGAGGAACCTCGCGCGCGAGTCGCGCACCGTGACGACGTCGCCGCCGCTCGCGCCTTCCACGCGCTCGAGGTCACTCTTGTAGATCCACGGGTGACGGGTCGCGAGGCGCGTGAGCGCTCGCTCGCGCACGCGCGCGGTCGGTCCACTGGGCTTGGCCATGATGAGGGCTCTCTCGGGATCGCGACCGACCCCGGTGGGCACGGCGCTTCCGGCACCGCGCATGGGCGCGGCGCGGTGGGCGCGGCGTGGGACGACGCCCGCGCAAGATCGCGGTTCCAGACGGAGGGGGCCTCCGCCCTCACCAGCTCGGGCGGAGGCAGTATTGCTGGCGAATCACACGCGCGGCAGGTCGAGCCCACCCTTGAGCGGCAGCTCGGACCGGCCCATGAGCCACTTGTCGACGTGGTGGGCCGCCTCGCGCCCCTCCGAGATCGCCCACACCACCAGGGACTGGCCGCGGCGCAGGTCACCCGCCGCGAACACGCCGGGGACGTTGGTCATGTAGCTCGCGTCGGACCTGGCGTTGCCGCGCGGATCGAGCTCGACGCCGAGCTGGGCGATGACGCCGTCCGGCTCGGGGCCGACGAAGCCCATGGCGAGCAGCACCAGATCCGCCGGCCACTCCTTCTCGCTCCCCGCGCGCTCGACGAGCTTGGGCGGGCCGCCGGCCGGGTTCGAGACCCACTCCACCTCGACGGTGCGCAGCGCCTGTAGCGTCCCGCCGCTCCCCAGGAACTCCTTGGTGGAGATGCTGAACACGCGATCGCAGCCCTCCTCGTGCGAGGTGCTGGTGCGCAGCTTCATCGGCCAGTACGGCCAAGGCTGGGCGTCGGGACGCCCGTTCGGCGGCTGCGGCAACACCTCGAACTGGGTGATGGACTTGGCGCCGTGGCGGTTCGAGGTGCCGATGCAGTCGCTGCCGGTGTCGCCACCGCCGATCACGATGACGTGCTTGCCGGTGGCGAAGAGCGGCTCGATCCCCTTCGTCTCCACGTCGTCACCGGCCACGCGCATGTTCTGCTGCGACAGGAAGTCCATCGCGAAGTGGACCCCCGCGAGCTCGCGCCCCGGCACCGGCAGGTCGCGCGGCTTGGTGGCGCCGCCGCACAGCACCACCGCGTCGAAGGCCTCGAGCTCGGCCACCGGCACGTTCTTGCCGACGTTGGCGCTGGTGCGGAACTCGATCCCCTCCGCGCGCATCAGCGCGAGGCGACGGTCGATCACCCACTTCTCCAGCTTGAAGTCGGGGATGCCATAGCGAAGCAGGCCGCCGATCCGATCGGCACGCTCGAACACCGTGACGAGATGGCCGGCGCGGTTGAGCTGCTGCGCCGCCGCGAGGCCCGCCGGGCCGGAGCCCACGACCGCGACCTTCTTGCCGGTGCGCGTGGCCGGCGTGGACGGCTTCACGATCCCATCCTCGAACGCGCGCTCGATGATCGACTGCTCGATCTGCTCGATCGTCACCGGCGGGTCGGTGATGCCGAGGACGCAGGCTTCCTCGCACGGCGCCGGGCAGATGCGCCCCGTGAACTCAGGGAAGTTGTTCGTCGAATGCAGCACGTCGAGCGCGCGCGCCCAGCGCTCGCGAAAAACGAGATCGTTCCAGTCGGGGATGATGTTCCCGAGCGGACACCCCGTGTGACAGAAGGGCACGCCGCAGTCCATGCAACGCGCGGCCTGGGTCTGCACCTTCTCCGCGGCGAACTTCTCGGGGATCTCGCGCCAGTCGCGCACGCGCAGCTCGACCGGCCGCTTGGGCGGCAGCTCGCGCGAGAATTCCTTGAACCCAGTCGGCTTACCCACGATCACTCCTGGCCTTCGGGCGGGGACGGGCCCCGCCCCTACGAGCAAGATGAGGCGAGCGCCGCGAACCGCGCCCAGCCCCGCGGTACCTCACGCCGACGGAATCACGGCGTAAGGCGCGGACGCCGTCGCCGGAACCGCCGGCTCGACGGCGAGCGCCTTGTCCATCTCCATCTTCTGGAGCGCGCGGCGGTAACCGACCGGCATCACCTTCACGAACTTGCCGATCGCGTCGTGCCAGTGGTCGAGCACCCACTTGGCGCGCACCGATCCGGTGTAACGGTAGTGGTTCTCGACCAGCCGCTTCACCGTCGCCTGGTCGGAGGCGTCGAGCGCCTCGGGCTCGACCATCTCCTGGTTGCAGCGCAGCTCCCAGAAGTCGCGCGACTCGTCGAGCACGTAGGCGACCCCGCCGCTCATGCCCGCCGCGAAGTTGCGGCCAGTGTGCCCGAGCACCACGACCCGTCCGCCGGTCATGTATTCGCAGCCGTGGTCACCCACTCCCTCGACCACCGCGTGGGCTCCGCTGTTGCGCACGCAGAACCGCTCACCGGCGATGCCGCGGATGTACGCCTCGCCCGCGGTCGCGCCGTAGAGCGCGACGTTCCCGCAGATGATGTTCTCTTCCGCGGCGAAGCGGGCGCGGCGCGACGGGTAGAGGACGAGCTTGGCGCCCGAGAGCCCCTTGCCGAAGTAGTCGTTGGTGTCGCCCTCGATGACGGCCGTGACACCACGCGCGCCGAACGCCATGAAGCTCTGGCCTCCCGAGCCCTCGCAGCGCAGCGTGATGGTGTCGTCGGGCAGGCCGTCGGCGCCGTGACGGCGCGTGATCTCGCTCGACAGGATCGTGCCCAGCGTGCGCTGGACGTTGCGGATGTTGAGCGGGATCTCGACCTCGTCCTTGCGCTCGAGCGCGGGCTCGGCGAGATCGATGAGCTTCCAGTCGGTGGCGTTGCCGATGCCGTGGTCCTGCTGCATCGTGTTGCGGACGTCGACGCCGACGCGCGGCTCGGGACGATGCAGGATCGCGCTCAGGTCGAGATGCTTGGCCTTCCAGTGGTCGATGCCGTCGCGGACCTTGAGCTTGTCCACCCGCCCCACCATCTCCTCGACGGTGCGGAAGCCGAGGCTCGCCATGATGCGGCGCAGCTCCTCGGCCACGAAGCTGAAGAAGTTCACGACGTGGTCGGGCTTGCCGGCGAACTTCTTGCGCAGCTCGGGGTCCTGGGTCGCGACACCCACCGGGCAGGTGTTGAGGTGGCACTTGCGCATCATGATGCAGCCCACGGTCACCAGCGGCGCGGTCGAGAAGCCGAACTCCTCGGCGCCGAGGAGCGCGGCAATCGCCACGTCGCGACCCGTGAGCAGCTTGCCGTCGGTCTCGACGCGGATGCGGGAGCGGAGGTTGTTGAGCACCAGGGTCTGCTGGGTCTCGGCGAGGCCGAGCTCCCACGGGAGGCCCGCGTGCTTGATGGAGGTTTGCGGCGAGGCGCCCGTGCCGCCGGTGTCGCCGCTGATGAGGACCACGTCGGCCTTGCCCTTCGACACGCCCGCCGCGACCGTGCCGACGCCCACCGCCGACACCAGCTTCACGCTGACGCGGGCGTAATGGTTGGCGTTCTTGAGGTCGTGGATGAGCTGCGCCAGGTCCTCGATCGAATAGATGTCGTGGTGCGGCGGCGGCGAGATCAAGCCCACCCAAGGTGTGGAGTGCCGGGTCTTGGCGATCCACGGGTAGACCTTCTCGCCCGGTAGCTGGCCGCCCTCACCCGGCTTGGCGCCCTGCGCCATCTTGATCTGCAGCTCGTCGGAGTTGACCAGGTACTCGCTGGTCACGCCGAAGCGGGCGCTCGCCACCTGCTTGATGGCGCTGCGACGCAGGTCTCCGTTGGGGTCCCGGATGAAGCGGTCGGGGTCCTCGCCGCCTTCGCCGGTGTTCGACTTGCCGCCGATCCGGTTCATGGCGATCGCGAGGGTCTCGTGCGCCTCCTTGCTGATCGAGCCGTACGACATGGCGCCGGTCTTGAAGCGCTTGACGATCTCCGTCCACGGCTCCACGTCCTCGAGCGGGATCGCCGCGCCATTGGCGCGAAACTCGAGGAGCCCGCGGAGCGTCATGAGGTCGCGTGACTGATCGTTGACCAGCCGCGCGTATTCGTCCCAGCTCTTCGCGTCGTGCTTCTGGGTCGCCTGCTGGAGCTTGGCGATGGTGAGCGGGTTGTAGAGGTGGAGCTCGCCGTTGCGCCGCCACTGGTACGCACCACCGACGTCGAGGTCGAGGTTCTCGGGCACCTCCGCCGGCGGATACGCGAACCCGTGGCGCATCGCGCACTCCTGCGCGACGACGTCGAGGCCGATACCGCCGAGCCGCGACGGGGTCCACGTGAAGTACTCGTCGATGAGCGCCTGGCCGAGCCCGACCGCCTCGAAGATCTGGGCGCCGCGATAGCTCTCGAGGGTCGAGATGCCCATCTTGGACATCGTCTTGAGCACACCCTTGACCGCGCCCTTGATGAACTTGGCGATCGCGGTGTCGAGGTCGACGCCGGAGAGCAGCTTGGTGCGGATCAGGTCGTCGAGCGACTCGAACGCGAGGTACGGGTTGATCGCCCCCGCGCCGTAGCCGAACAGCAAGCAGAAGTGGTGGACCTCGCGCGGCTCGCCGCTCTCGATGACGAGCCCGCAGCGGGTGCGCTTGCCCTTGCGGATCAGGTGGTGGTGGACGCCGGCGGTGGCGAGCAGCGCCGGGATCGGCGCCAGCTCGCGGCTCACCCCACGGTCCGAGAGGATCAGGATCGAGGAGCCGTCGTCGACCGCCTTCTCCGCCGCTGCGCACAGCGCGCGCATCGCCGCTTCGAGCGCCGCACCACCGCCCGCCACGGGGTAGAGCATCGGCAACGTCGTGGCGCGCAGCCGGCCCTGGTTGATCCCACGGACCTTCTCGAGCTCACGGTTGGTGAGCACCGGCTTGGTGAGTTCGAGGAGGTGGCACTGATCGGCGCTCTCCTCGAAGAGGTTGCCCTCGGGGCCGATCGTCGTGCCCATCGACGTCACCAGCTCCTCGCGGATCGCGTCGAGGGGCGGGTTGGTGACCTGGGCGAAGAGCTGTTGGAAGTAGTTGTAGAGGAGCTGCGCTTTGTCGGAGAGGCACGCGAGCGGCGTGTCGGATCCCATCGAGCCGAGCGGCTCGAGCCCGCTCGTCGCCATCGGCCCCATGAGGATGCGCAGGTCCTCGAGCGTGTAGCCGAAGACCTGCTGGCGGGTGCGCAAGGTCTCGAGGTCGGTGCCGTGGACCTGGCGCGGCTCGGCGAGCGACTCGAGCTTGACCAGGCTCTGGTTGATCCACGCGCGGTACGGCTTGCGGCGCGCGATGTCGTGCTTGAGCTCCTCGTCCTCGACGATGCGGCCCTGCTCGGTGTCGACCAGGAACATGCGTCCCGGCTGGAGGCGGCCCTTCTTGAGGACGTTCTCGGGCGGGATGTCGAGGACGCCGGTCTCGGACGCCATCACCACGAAGCCATCGCGGGTGACGGTGTAGCGAGACGGACGCAGGCCGTTGCGGTCGAGGACGGCACCGATGACCTTGCCGTCGGTGAACGGGATGGACGCGGGACCGTCCCACGGCTCCATGAGGCACGAGTGGTACTCGTAGAACGCCTTCTTCTCGTCGCTCATGGTCTCGTGGTTTTCCCAGGCCTCCGGGATCACCATCATGACCGCGTGCGGCAGCGAGCGACCGGTGTGGTAGAGCAGCTCGATGGCGTTGTCGAGGATCGCCGAGTCGCTGCCTCCGGGCGTGAGCACGGGCAGGAGCTTCGCGATGTCGTCCCCGAAGTGAGCCGAGCGGAACATCGACTCGCGCGCGCGCATCCAGTTGTAGTTGCCGCGCAGCGTGTTGATCTCGCCGTTGTGGCACAGGAACCGGAACGGATGCGCCAGCTCCCAGGTGGGGAACGTGTTGGTGCTGTAGCGCTGGTGGACGAGCGCCAGGCCGCTGGTGAGCAATGGATCCTGGAGATCCGGGTAGAAGCCGTCGACGGCCTCCGCCAGCATCAGGCCCTTGTAGACCATGGTGCGGTACGAGAGGCTCGGGACGTAGAAGAACGACTTCTCCGGCAGGTCCGACTCACGCGCCCAGCGCTCCATGCGCTTGCGGATCACGTAGAGCTTGCGCTCGAACGCGGCGGCGTCCTTCATGCCTTTTCCGCGGCCGACGAAGATCTGGACGATGACCGGCTCGACCTCCTTGGCGACGTATCCGATCACCTCGTTGTTGGTGGGGACCGCGCGCCAGCCCAGGAACTCCTGGCCTTCCTCACGGATCACCGCCTCGAACGTCTCCATGCACGCGCGCCGGCTCGACTCGAGTCGCGGCAGGAACACCAGCCCCGCGCCGTACTCCTCGACGTCGGGCAGACTGATGCCGAGACCGCCCGCGCGCTCGACGAGGAAGTCGTGGGGGAGCTGGATCAGGATGCCGGCGCCGTCGCCGGTCATCGGATCGCAGCCGCACGCGCCGCGATGGGCGAGGTTCACCAGGATCTGGAGAGCCTTCGAGACGACGTCGTGCGATTTCTCCCCTTCGAGGTTGGCGATGAGCCCGACGCCACAGGCGTCGTGCTCGTGCTCGGGGGAATACAGGCCCTCGGCCACCGCGGGTGGCCGAACCCCGCGGGTGAGGTCCGTTCGCTCGGTCGTCATGGCGTCCCTGCTGAGGCGCAAATGGACGCTGGGGCAAGTTGCCCCAGCGTACCGTTGTGCAGTGCGTAACGGACCACTCTATTGAAATCCCGAGATGCGTCAAGCCGGCCAAGTGCACGTCGCCGGCCAATCGCGTAAGCCGCCGATCTCGCGAATGAAAGCAAATTCGAGCGAGGGCGCGACCGAGGCCGCGCGCGCTGGCCACCGAGGACCGATCGGTGGCCCGGCCACGGTCCCGTGGCGCCGGACGGTGGTCCCGCCATGAGCCTCGGCCTCTACGTCCACGTGCCGTATTGCCGGCGGGTGTGCCCGTATTGCGACTTCTTCGTGGTGCCGATCGGGAGACGCGGTGCCCGAACGGACGTGCTGGCGTCGCGAGGGACCGCGACGCCTCCACCGGGCGTCCACGACTTCGTGGATGCCCTGATCCGCGAGATCGAGCTGGTCGGGGATCGCGCCGCGACGCTCTCCACCATCCACTTCGGCGGCGGGACACCGTCCACGCTCTCGCCCGACGAGCTGGAGCGGATCGTGGCCGCGATCCGGGACCACTTCGAGGTCGCGCCCGGCGCCGAGGTCACGCTCGAAGCGAACCCCGAGGACCTCTCGACCGAGTACGCGCAGGCGCTGGTCGGGCTCGGCGTGAACCGGCTCACGCTGGGCATCCAGTCGCTCGACGACGAGGCGCTGCGGGTTCTCGGCCGCAAGCACCGGCGCTCGCACGCGCTGGCGGCGCTCGACGCGGCGCGCGCCGGCGGCCTCGCGAACCTGTGCGTCGACCTGATCTTCGGCGTCCCGGGGCAGTCCACCGCGAGCTGGCACGAGACCGTGAGCCGGGTGCTCGACACACGGCCCGAGCACGTCTCGGCCTACGAGCTGACGATCGAGGAAGGCACCGAGCTCGCCCGCCGCCGTGGAAGCGGCCAGCTCAGGCCGCTTCGCCCGAGCGCGCTGCACCGGCTGTTCGTCACCACCGACGAGCTTCTCTGCGCCGCGGGCTACGAGCACTACGAGGTCTCGAACTACGCCCGAGAGGAACGCTTCCGCTCCCGCCACAACCTCGCGTATTGGCGCCACTCGCCTTACCTGGGCATCGGCCCCGCGGCGCACTCGTTCGATGGCTCGATGCGGTGGTGGAACCACCGCGCCCTCGAGCCGTGGCTCGCGGCTCTCGGCGAAGGCCGGAAGCCGATCGCGGAACGAGAGGTGCTCTCACCCGTCGAGCTGCGGCGCGAGGAGATCCTCCTCGGCCTGCGCTGCGCGGACGGCTTCCCCCGCGAGCCGGGCGGGAGCGCTGAGCGCCCGCCCCTACCCGCCGACGCGCTCGCCGACGCCATCGGGCGATGGCAGCTCGTGATCGACGGCGATCGGATCAAGCCGACGCTGCAGGGGATGCTGATCGCGGACGAGCTCGCGCGGCAGCTCTGCCCGTGAAGTCGGCTCACACCCGTCCGGCTGCGAGGGACCGCAGCCCTCCAATCGGGACGACGATCGGCTGGAGGGTCGCGATCCTTCGCGACCGCGATCAGTGCACGGTGGGCTTGCGGGGGTCGCCGTTGGGGCGATCCGGAGGCTTTCCGGCCTTGCCGCCGTCGATCACCTGGAGCTTGGTGAGCTTCTTCTGGACCTGCCGCTGCTTCACGACCAACCACTGACGGCGCAGGTCCGGTAGTCGAACGCCACGCTGGACTACCGCATAGATCAACCCGATCCCCGCCAGATAGTAGACGCTCCACGGCTGCGCCGTGAGGAGCCCGACGACCTGGCCGCCGATGGTCAGGTAGGTGATGTAGATCGCCGGGATCGGCAGGATGAACATCAGCAGGATCTGCGCGCGCGGCTGGAGCCACCCGAACGCCGCCACGCACGCGATCACCGGCACGCCGAAGCCCGAGAACGGCTGGAGGCCGAACGCCTTCGCCGGCGTGCCGGCGGCCCCGGGCATGTAGCCGAGCGCCGAGCAGACGAGCCAGCCCACCAATCCGGCGCCGACCGTCGAGGCCAGCAGGAACGTCTGGAATCGCCCGGTACCGAGGTAGCGCTCGAGGGTCGAGGCGAAGAAGTAGAGCGCAAGCAGCATCAGCACGAACGACAGCGGATCCCCGGCGTACACGAAGGGGTGAGTGACGAACTGCCAGGGCGCGAACCTTCCCGACGTGAGGGGCCACAGCATCAAGCTGTCGACCACCTTGCCGAGCCCGAGCCAGTAGCGGAGGAAGAGCTCGAGTCCGAAGCATACGGCCAGGGCGATGCAGACCTGCTTGCCGAACGGCGTGATACCAGGCCCGAAGCTCAGCCCCGGCCCCCCACCTCCGCCCGACCAGCCGCTGCCCCCGCCTTTCGCCTGCCAGCTCATTCGCTCACCCGGTCGACTCGCATCCGCCGATCATTCCTCTTCTTCGCGGAGCTTGGCCAGCACCGAGAGGTCCTCGAGCGTGGTCGTGTCGCCGATCGACTGCTTGCCCGAGGCGATGTCGCGCAGCAGCCGGCGCATGATCTTGCCGCTGCGGGTCTTGGGCAGCGCGTCGCTGAAGCGGATCTCGTCGGGACGGGCGATCGCACCGATCTCTTTCACCACGTGGCGTTTCAGCTCGTCCTTGAGCGCGGGGTCGGCATGGTAACCGGACTCGAGCGTCACGAACGCGACCACCGCCTGCCCCTTGAGGTCGTCGGGGCGCGGCACCACCGCGGCCTCGGCCACCCTGGTGTGGCTCACGAGCGCGCTCTCGATCTCCATCGTTCCGAGGCGGTGCCCGGCGACGTTGATGACGTCGTCGACCCGCCCCATGATCCAGAAGTAGCCGTCCTTGTCGCAGCGCGCGCCGTCGCCGGTGAAATAGGTCCCCGGGATCTGGCTCCAGTACTGCTGCTTGTAGCGTTCCGGGTCGCCGTGGATGGTGCGCAGCATCCCCGGCCACGGCTTGCGGATCACCAGGAGGCCGCCGCTTCCGGCGGGCACCGGGTCACCGTCTCGGGTCACGACCTCGGGCACGATCCCGGGGAACGGCAACGTGCCGCTGCCCGGCTTGGTCGGGACCGCGCCCGGTAGTGGCGTGATCATGATCGCGCCGGTCTCGGTCTGCCACCAGGTGTCGACGATCGGGCAGCGGTCGGCGCCGATCTCGCGGCGGTACCACATCCACGCCTCGGGGTTGATCGGCTCGCCGACGGTGCCGAGCAGGCGCAGGCTCGAGAGGTCGTATTTGCGCGGCCACTCGGCGCCCCACTTCATGAAGGCGCGGATCGCCGTGGGCGCGGTGTAGAAGATCGTCACGCGGTGCTTCTCGATGATCTTCCAGAAGCGCGCCGGGTCGGCGTGCTTGGGCGCGCCTTCGTACATGACCACCGTCGCGCCGTTAGCAAGCGGACCGTAGACCACATAGCTGTGGCCGGTGACCCAGCCGACATCAGCGGTACAGAAGAAGACGTCCTTCTCTTTCAGGTCGAACACCCACTTGGTGGTGAGGGTGGTCTGCACCAGGTAGCCGCCGGTGGTGTGGACCACTCCTTTCGGCTTCCCGGTGGTGCCCGACGTGTAGAGGATGAAGAGCGGGTGCTCGGACTCGACCGGCTCGGGCGGGCAGTTGGGCGAGGCACCCTCGACGAGGTCGTGCCACCAGTGGTCGCGGCCGGGCTCCATGTGGATCGCCGTGCCGGTGCGCTTCACCACGACCACGTGGCGGACGCTCGGCGCGCCCGAGATCGCCGCGTCGACCTGCGGCTTGAGCGCGACCTCGGCGCCGCGCCGCCAGCCGCCGTCGGCGGTGATCACGGCCGTGGCCTGGGCGTCGTTGATGCGATCGCGCAGCGCCTCGGCGCTGAAGCCGCCGAAGATGACGCTGTGGGTGGCGCCGATGCGCGTGCACGCGAGCAGCGCGATCGGCAGCTCGGGGATCATCGGCATGTAGATGGCGACGCGGTCGCCCTTCTCCACACCGAGGCTCTTGAGCACGTTCGCGAAGCGCGACACCTCGCGGAGCAGGTCGCCGTAGGTGAGCACGCGCTCGTCGCCGGGCTCACCCTCCCAGACGATCGCCGCCTTGTTCTTGCGCCAGGTGGCGGCGTGGCGATCGACGCAGTTGGCCGAGAGGTTGAGGAGCCCGCCGTCGAACCAGCGCGCGAACGGCGGCTTCCAGTCGAGGACCTTCTTCCACGGCTTGATCCAGTCGACGTTCTTCGCCATCTCGCCCCAGAACGCCTCCGGGTTCTCGACGGCACGCTTCGAGAGTGCTTTGTGCTTGGCGATCGACGGCACGTGCGCCTTGGCGGCGAAGCTCGCCGACGGCGCGAAGATCCGGCGCTCGTTGAGCACCGACTCGATGTCGGTGGTGGCGCCGGACGCCGCCGAGGCGGCCGGGGCGGCCTTCGTCGGTCGCTTCGGCGCCGGCTTCCTGCCGCGCGCCGCGGCCTTGGGCTTGGTGGCTTTGGCCTTCACTGCAGGTCTCTTCGCCTTCGGCTTGCTCGTCGCCACGTTGCGCTCCTCCCGTTGAAAGCCCAGCCCGCGCTACCTACCACAGCGCGTCCGAAGCGAGCAAAGCCAGCCCGGTCCGTCCGCGGTCACGGCCGCGCCGCTGGATCTTCCTGGCCCCCGCCGTGTTCCGCCGAACGCCCCCCACACCGTCGCGCGCAGCGCTGGTGCAGCGGTGCGCGCCAGCCGGCCGAAGCGCTGCACCCTCGGTGCCGGGCGTCGGATCAACCCCGCAACCTGTCCCTCGGCGTCGGCACGACCGCCGCCGGCCTCTTGTCCCCGCCCTCCCGGCGGCGTGTCCGGCGCGCTCCGCAAATCCGCTTGGCTGGCGAACACTTGCGCCAGGTCGTGTCAACTGAGCAGAATCTTCGCGACCTGGGCGACGCTACGTTCGTAGGGCGGATCGAGTAGTTGCGTCGAAGGATGTTTCGCTGACCGAACCCCTGCCACCGCTAGCACTCTTGGGATGACCAGCTTTCTCATCATGCTTGGCGTCGCGATGATCGACGCAAAGCTGTGGACCGTGGTGCTTGAACAGCGCCGTCACAATCGAGCGGTCGAGGCGCTGCTGGCAGACCTTCGAGATCGAGTGCCGAACGCGTCGATCGCACCCGTCACCGCACACGGAGCTGAATCCGACGCGCCAACCGCAGCGCGCGGGTGAACGCCACGTTGGGCATCAGAGCCACGAGTGTCAGCGTACGGCAGCCTCTGCACCGAGTTCTACGACCTGGACAAGCCGAGCGCGCCGTCTGCCGCGATTGACTTCTACACCCAGAAAGCACGAAGTGCTCGCGGACGAATCCTCGAGCCGATGTGCGGATCGGGCCGTCTTCTGGTTCCACTGATCCGCGCTGGACTTGTCGTCGACGGGACCGACTCTTCTCGTCACATGATCGCCGCCTGCCAGCGCAGATTGGCGATCGCGGGTGTCTGCGCCGACATCGTCGATCAGCCTCTCGAGGCGCTCTCATTGCCCCACCGTTACGGATTGGCCTTCATTCCGTCCGGCTCGATTGGCCTTCTGACCAGCGACGACACGCTACTCGTAGCGCTGGCTCGTATTCGTGAGCATCTATTGCCGGACGCGTCTCTTCTACTCGAGTTCACCGAACCTGAGGATGAAGCCAGCACTCCTGATCTACTAGACCTCGAGCCTCGGGCCGTTCCAGTGCCCTGATGGCGCTGTCATCACCACCTCGAGCGCCCATCGACTGGGGGCCTCGGGTGTACACTCATCCGCGGCAAGTACGTGAAGTCGATGGACGACGAAGTGATCGGTACGGAAGACGAAGAGATCACGGTCCGCAGCCACACCCCCGCTCGGCTCCGCGCGCTCCTTCGAGACGGCGGATTCGCAAACGCGACGTTCCATACATCTCGGGACTTGCCATTCCTCGAGGAAGGCGGCTGTGTCTTGGTCGAGGCGAGCTGACGCCAAGCTCGTCGCTCGAGATGACTCCCAACACACGGCGATCCGACCGCGTAGTCGGCGGGGTGGTCGGCCCATTGAGAACGGCGGAGCTGGGAGTGCCACGCCGTCGCGCATCCGCCGGTCGCGCGGCGCGCGAGCGTCCCGGCCGGGGAGCGCGGGGCTGCGAACGGGGTGCGTGATCGCGGCCGGAAAATCGGGCGGGCTCACGCCCGCCCCTACTTGGAAAGACCCCGAGGCGATCGCGCCACGAACGGACTCGACGATGGGCGCGTCGCGGAGCGACGCCACGAGCGAAGCGAGTGACTCGGGGGTGGTTCACGCTGCGATCGACGGAACCGTCGACGAACCATCGTCGCGTATCGCCGGCGCGGCAGAGCCGCGCCCTCCAGCGGTCGGGGGGCTCGAAAAGCACCCCGAGGAAGCTCAGTCGTCCCAGCCGTGGGAGGGGAGCGGGCAGAAGGCGGCGATGCCGAGGTCGGGGTTGATGCCGGAGAGCACCGCGACGGCGGCGCCGCTCTTGGGGTCGAGCGCGGGCGAGCCGCTCATGCCGTCCTTGGCTTCGCAGTCGACGTAGAAGCCGTCGAACTCGAGGTCGGGGCCGAGCTTGATGGTGTCCCAGCCGGAGACCGGGCCCTCGATCCACTCGAGCTCGCCGTCCTGCGGATAGCCCACGATGACGAGGTCGGCGCCGTCGCGGGGTAGGCGCAGGTCGAGCTCGAGGGGATCGGCGGCGGCGCCGTCGGTCTCGAAGATCGCCAGGTCACCCGAGAGCGTGAGCTTCCAGGCCTTGACCGGCAGCACCCGTCCCGACGCTTCCTTGATGGCGAGCTGCTCGGGCTCGGTGATGTCGTTCGAGTGCAGGTAGTGACGCGCCCCGAGGAAGCGGCCGTGGCCGACGATGCGAAAGCAGGTCGCGAACGGCTCGATGCCCTCGCCCACCTTGCGTCCGATGCGGGCGATCGAGCGTCCGAGCCGTTTCGATTGCGCGGTCTTCATGGTGCGTCGAGCTCCGGTCTCCGTGTCCCGCGCGCTCATCCGGCCGCGCGGCGCGGCACCGGTCGTAACACGACACGCGGCTTTCGCGAACCCCTGCGCGCGCGCTGCTCCTCGCGCGCCACTCGCCGCGCCTCGCGGGCTCGCTCGCGGCCGTGGCCCGGGCGCCGCGGCGCGCGCTTGCCCGCCGCGTCGGCGACGTCGTTCTCGATCAGCCAGTCGCGAACCCGCGGGAACACCTCGTCCGGCGCGCGCCGGCCGAGCACCAGGTCGACGTGGCCGTAGTCCGCCGAGAACCCGGTCGCCACTCCCACCTCGAGGAACTGCTTCCTCGACGACGAGACGCGCTCGTAGATCAGGCGGATGTCGCGGGTGGGCGTGAGGCCGTCGGCCGTACCGGCGATGAACAGGATCGGCGTGGTGATCCGGTGCAGGATCTCCTGGTACGAGAGCGTCTCGTAGTGGTTGTGGAAGTCCTTCTCGCGGTACCACACGCCGTACTGGAAGATCAGCGGACTCGCGAGGTCGTCGATCCCGTGGCGTGCCATCACCCTGAGCGTGGCGGCGTCGATGTTGGCGCTGGTCCAGACGATGCGATGCCCGAGCGGCCGCGCCAGCCCGGCGAGAGGCGACGCGAGCTTGCCGAGGGTCCCCTGGGGCAGGAACGGCACGATCTTGAGCAGCCAGGAGAACGGCAGCAGGCGGTCGATGATCGGGTCGGACGCGAGCACCATCGCCGGCGAGCCGATGGTGGTCGCCGAGCGCACCAGGTCCGGGTCGGTGGTCTCGAGCAGCGGGTAGGCGAGCATCCCGCCCATGCTGTGGCCGACCCAGTGGACGCCGCGGTGCCCGACCGTGCGCGCGATGTACTTGAGCGCCGCGGGCAGGTCGTGGCCGATGTAGTCGTCGAAGCCGTAGTCGTAGGTCTTGCGGCGAAAGAGCCCGGCGCGGCGACTCTGCCCCGCGCCGCGGAGCTCCACCACCCAGCAGTCGAAGCCCTGCTCGTTCAGGTACTTCGCGAGGCTCAGCCGGCCCGGATAGTCGAGGTTGTTGCGGTTCGAGCCGAGCCCGTGGCAGAGCAGCACCGGGTACTGACGCGTCGATCCGGCGGGCGCCGGATAGCGGTAGAGGGCGATGTCCCAGCCGTCGCGGGTACGAGCGCGGTGAAGCTCGGCGCCTCGCCGATCGCGCTTCACGCGCCGCCGCCCCTCGCCGCTCGCGCTCACGCGCCCTGCGCCCGCTTCTGGGCTTCGACGTTGAGCTGGTTGACCATCGCCGAGTGCTGCTCGGCGACCTCCGTCATGCCCTTCTTCTGGTAGAACATCGACAGATTGGTGTGCGGGAAGGGGTCGGTGGGATCGATCTCCGCCGCGCGCAGCGAGATCTCGATCGCCTTGTCCTGATCGCCCGCCTTCGAGTGCGCCATGGAGAGCGCGAGCAACAGCTCGACGTCGTCGGGGTCCGCGATGAGGGCATTCTCGAACGCGGCGATGGCCTCGTCGAAGTGGGACTGTCCGAGCGCCGAGAGCCCGGACATGTACAGCGAATCGCGATCGTCGGACATTGGGTCTGCCTCGTCTCCGAGGGGCCGCGCGCTCGCCGGGAGGCGCCGGCCGCGGCGCGGAGGCGAGCACGAAAACGGCCCCAACGGGACGCGTGAGATGCGCGCTGCGCACCGGTCGCGTCGTGGATCGCCAGGTTATGCGCCGGCCCAGGGCCGCGCAAGCGCGCGCAGCACACCGCGTGCGGAGTCGATCCGATGAGCGACCGTCTCGTCGCCGCGCTCAGCGCCATCGTCGGCCCGGACGCGGTGGTCGCCGACCGCGCGTCGCTCACGACCTACGAATCCGACGCCTTCGGCCTGGTGCGCGGGGATGCGCGCGCGGTGGTGCTACCGCGCTCCACCGACGAGGTGTCGCGAGTTGTCGCGCTCTGCCATCGCGAGCACGTGCCGGTGGTACCTCGGGGAGCCGGCACCGGCCTCTCGGGTGGCGCCGCGCCGGTCGACGGCGGGGTGATCGTCGAGACCGCACGCATGAAGAGGATCCTGTCGATCGACGCCGCCGCCAGGCTCGCGGTGGTCCAGCCTGGCGTCGCGAACGCGGTGCTCTCCGCGGCGGCCCGCCCCCACGGGCTGGTGTTCGGGCCCGATCCGTCGAGTGGCGCGGTCTGCACCCTCGGCGGCAACGCCGCCGAGAACGCGGGCGGCCCTCACGCGCTCAAGCACGGGCTCACCACCCAGCACGTCCTCGGACTGGAGGTGGTGCTCGCGAACGGCGAGGTGGTGAACCTCGGAGGCGCCGTCGACGGGATGCCGGGCTACGACCTGGTCGGACTCTTCGTCGGCAGCGAAGGGCTGCTCGGCGTGACGACCGCGCTGACCGTGCGCCTCTCGCCGCTCGCTCCCGAGACCCGCACCTTGCTCGTGGCCTTCCCGAGCCTCGTCGCCGGCTGCGAGGCGGTCGGCGACCTGATCGAGGCGGGGCTCGAGCCGTCGGCGCTCGAGGCGCTCGATCGCGGCACGATCGCCACCATCGAGGCCTCCGCCGAGTACGCGGCCGGATACCCCCTCGACGCCGAGCTCGCGTTGCTGGTCGACCTCGACGGCACCGCCGTCGAGGTCGAGCGCGCGGTTGCCGAGGCGAGCCGCATCTGCCGCGCGCGTGGTGCCACCGAGATCCGCGAAGGCGCCGACGAGAGCTCGCGGCGCAAGCTCTGGAAGGGCCGCAAGAGCGCCTTCGGCGCGATGGGCCGGCTGCGCGGCGACGTCTACGTCCTCGACGGCACCGTACCGCGCAGCGCGCTGCCGCGAGTGCTGGCGTTCACCGTGGATGTCGCGGCGCGCTACGGGCTGACGATCTGCAACGTGTTCCATGCCGGCGACGGCAACCTCCACCCCAACATCTCGTTCGATGGGCGCGATCCCGACATGACCCGCCGCGCGCTCGCGGCCGGCGCCGAGATCCTGCGCGCGTGCGTCGACGCGGGCGGCTCGATCACCGGCGAGCACGGCGTGGGCGTCGAGAAGCTCTCGTTCATGCACTGGATGTTCGGCGAGCGCGAGCTGGCCGAGATGGAGGCCCTCAAGCGGCTCGTCGATCCCTCGCTCTCGCTCAACCCCGGCAAGCTGATCCCGAGCACGAAGGGTTGTGCCGAGGCCAAGGGCAAGCACGACCTCGTGGGTGAGCCGAGATGAGCCTGCGTGAGCCACCGGCCGTGCGCGAGACGCTGGCGCGCGCGATCGGCGCGGCGCGGCTGCGCGACGGCGCCGCCCCCCGCGATCTCGTCGACGACCTCCTCCCGCCGGTGGTCGCGAGGCCCGAGAGCGCCGGCGAGGTGGCCGAGCTGCTCGGGTGCGCGGCGCGCGAGGGCTTCGCCGTGATCCCGACCGCGGGTGGTACCCGGCGCGCCTTCGGCAACCCACCCGAGCGCGCCGACGTGCTCCTCGACCTCGGCGCCCTCGCCTCGCTTCGCGAGTGGTCGCCGCGCGATGGCGTCCTCGTGGCGGAGCCGGCGCTCGCCGTCGGCGACGCCGAGCGCCTGGTGGCCGCCGACGCCCAGACGCTCGCCGGGGATTGGCCGGTGCGCAGCACCGGCACGCTCGGCGGGAGCGCGGCCGCCGGACGGCCGCCGCTCGACGCCCTCGGTCCCGCGGGACCGAGGTGGTCGGTGATCGGCGTGGAGGTCGCCCTTCCCGACGGCACGCTGCGACGGCACGGCGCTCGCGTGGCGAAGAACGTCGCCGGCTTCGACGTGACCCGTCTGCACGTCGGCGCGCTCGGCACGCTCGGGGTGATCACCGAGATCACGCTCCGAGCACGGCCGCGCGCCGGGCGCAAGAGCGAGACCCCCTTCTCGGAGTCGAACGCGTTCCGGGCGAACGTGCTCGGGCCGGACGGCACCGAGGTCGCCGCGGTCGAGCTCCGCATGCCCGGCGGCCGCCTGGCTCCTGCCGAGCCACCGACCACGCTCTGCCTGGACGAGCCCGCCGATTCGGCGAGCGCCCGCGATCGATTCCGCGCCTGGCTCGCGCGCTGGCGCGAGGTGGCGAGCGCCGCGAACGGGGTTGCGATCGTCCTCGCCGCGCCACCCTCGTGGAAGCGTGATGTCGACGTGTGGTGCGGCGAGCCACCGGCGGCGCTTCCACTGATGCGCAAGCTCAAGGCGCTCTACGACCCCACGCGTGTGCTCAACCCGGGGCGCTATGTTGCGGGACTCTGAGCGGCCGCCGACGGCCGTGCACCAGCAACGGGTCGCGACGATGCCTGACGCCCGACTCGCTCTCGCCACCCTGCCCGCCTACGAGGCGAGCCTCGACTGCGTTCACTGTGGCTTCTGTCTGCAGTCGTGCGCGACCTACCAGGTGACGGGCCTCGAGCCGAGCTCGCCGCGAGGTCGGATCGTGCTCATGAAGGGCTTCGCCGAGGGGCGGCTCGCGCTCGACGGCGACGCGGCACGCTACCTCGACGACTGCCTCGGCTGCCGCGCCTGCGAGCCGGTGTGTCCGGCGGGCGTTCGCTATGGCGAGATGCTCGAGGTGGTGCGGGAGGCTCGCGGCGAGCGCGCGTCCCACGACGCCTCACCCGACCTGGCCATGCGCATCCGTGACTTCGCCCTCGACCGCATCCCGAGCCGACGCTTCGCCGCCGCGCTCGCGACGGGCCTCACGCTCTACGCACGAAGCGGCCTGCGCCGGCTGGTACGACGGCGCGGCTGGCTCAGGCGGCTCCCGGCGCCACTCCAGGCGCTCGAGGCGCTGGCCCCGGAGGCGCCGGAACGATCGGCGCCACGCCTTCCGCTCGACGTCGCCGGGTCCGGCACCGCGCGTCCGCGGGTGGCGCTGTTCAAAGGGCTGCATCGGCGACGCGCTCTTCCCGGACGTCAACGCGCACGCCGCGGCGCTGCTCGAGCTCCACGGCTACGAGGTGATCGTGCCGCCCGAGCAGACGTGTTGCGGCGCGCTCGATCTCCACGCCGGCCGATCCGGACGCGCGCTCGCGCTGGCCCGCCGCAACCTCGACGCGTTCGAGGCGGTCGGCCTCGGTGAGCCCGGCGGCACGCACTTCGTGGCCAGCACGGCGGCCGGGTGCGGCGCGATGCTGCGCGACCTGAGCCGGCACTTCGGAGATGCGCCCGGCGTCACCGCGCAGGCACGGCGCTTCGAGCTCCGCGTCCGCGACGTCACCGAGTTGCTCGTCGCGCGCGCGCCGCGCGCGGTGCCGCGACCCCTGCCGATCGTCGCCACGTACCATCCGCCGTGCCACCTCCACCATGCCCAGCGGGTCACCGAGGCGCCGCTCGCGCTGCTGCGCTCGATCCCCGGGCTGACGCTCGTACCGTTGCCGCGCGCCGAGCTCTGCTGCGGTAGCGCAGGCATCTACAACGTCCTGCGCCCGGCGATGGCGGGGCGCGTGCGTGACGACAAGCTCGACGCGATCGAGGCGACCGGTGCCGGATGGCTCGTGACAGGCAATCCCGGCTGTCACCTGCACCTCGTCGCCGGCCTCGCCGAGCGCGGGAGGACGGTGCGCGTGATCCACCCCGTCTCGCTTCTCGCGATCGCCCACGGCCTGGCGCCGAGCGAGTCAACGACGTGACGCGCGCGACGAAAATCGGCGAACGCCGAAGCGGGCGGCCGAGCGACTGTCTTCCGTTCGTGGCAATGCCTCACGATCCGGCGACAGTCGTCCACCAGCCGCTGACCATTCCCCCGCCGCTCTCGACGATTCCGAACCAAACGCCAGGGCGGTGACGCCGCGCGCGGGCAATGTCACGAGGCGCCACCTTGGCGCGGGCCTTGCCTCACGAAGGGCCCGGCGACGTGGGAATTGCAGCGCGAGCCATGCACGGCTCGCGACCACGGACGTCGCCAGGGATGGCGGCGAAATGATCCGGCACGACTCTCGACGGCGCACCGACAGGCTCTCCTTCACTCGAAAGGCCGCGAGCGCGGCCGCCGCCGCGTGCGCGGCGCTGGCGCTCGCTCCCGCCGCCGCGCACGCGCAGTGCGGCGCCGCCCCCGAGCTGCCGACCTTCGGCGAGCTCGGCCTGCTCGGCTTCCGCTTCGACCTCGCGGAGCAGGTGGGGCTCAACGCGCACCACGTCGTCGGCAAGACCGCGACGTGGTCGAACCTTCAGCCCGACGGCGTGAACTTCAACGCGTCGAAGCTTCTCGAGCTCGATCGCGAGATCAAGCAGGCGATGTCGAACGGCATGAAGGCGGTCACCCTGCGGGTGCGGCCAGGCGGTGGCGGGCTGGAGCCGTTCGCCGGTGACTCGTCCGCCTGGCCGGTCGACCTCGCCACGTACAGCTCGAAGGACGGGGAGTGGCTCGGCTCGCGGAATGGAGCCGCGCTCGAGTCGCAGACGTCGTTTCCGCCCAAGATCCTGACCCGCGACGAACCGGGGCACACCTCACCCTGGTACGAGTTCGTGCGTGCGCTGGCGATTCGCTACAACGGGTGCACGCCGGACCCCGACCCCGACTTCCTCGGCAAGCAGCTGCCCCGCGTCGACTTCTGGTCGACGATCCACGAGTCCGATTCGAAGGGCTTCTGGTACGGCACCTCCAAGGACATGTTCGGCGGCGTCGGCGGCGACCCGGCGATCGGCCTGCAGCCGAGCTTCTACCGTGCGGTGAAGGCCGGGAACCCGGCGGCGGTGGTCACGAGCGGCGGTCCGTCGAGCCAGAACATCGGCTACCACATGGCGTTCGCGAAAGCGCAGCAAGCCGGCAACAAGTACACGACGTCGGTGCGCAGCTGGGCCAAGAGCTACTTCCACACCAGCGTCGCCCTGCAGGCGGTGTTCAACACCTACCCGAACGACGACGCCGGGCTCTACAACCACTACGCGACGGACCTCAACGAGCTGCGCAACCGGAACATGATCGACGCGATGTTCTCCGAGACGGCCGACGACTACTACGACGTCCTCGCCGCGCACTTCTACGACAACCCGCTCATGGAGGAGGAGTTCATCGCCTTCCTCGAGGCCCGGCAGCGCGTGACCAAGCCGCTGTGGCTCTCCGAGCTCGGCTTCGTGAACCAGAGCTCGACGTTCAACACCACCGACCAGGCGCGCTGGCTGGTGCAGAAGATGGTCATCGCGGTCGCGAACGGCGTCCAGCACACCACATACTCGCCCATCATGGCGTCGCCCACGGCGCCGACCTTCGCGGCGCTCTTCGATGGCCTGCCGGGTAACCCGGGGTGGCGTCCGGCCGCCTACGCGGCGCAGCTCGCCGACAACGCGATCGACGAGGCGAGCGGCTACTCGTTCGTCCGGAAGCGGGTGGTCAACGGCGTGACCTTCTACGAGTTCGCCCACGACGATGGCGTGCGCCACCAAGCGTTCGGATGGCACCCGAGCGTGAGCGCGAGCGTCGATCTGCGTGGCACCTTCGCGATCCCCGCGGGAACCCCGATCGACATCGATGACTACCAAGGCCAGGCGGTGTGGACCGAGTCGACCGAGTCGAGCTTCGAGATCGGCACGTCGCCGGTGCTGATTCGCTGGAGCGGCTCCGCCGGACCGGGCTGCGGCCGCGTGGCCGGCGCGGCGGCGCCCTGGAGTGGGCTCCTCGGCACGATCGTGCTGGCGCTGCCGATCCTGCTGCGCGTGCTGCGCGACCGGCGCCGTCCCGCCCTCGCTCGGGTCACCGTTCGGTGAGCTGAGCACCCTCCTCCGAACCCCATCGAGCCGCTCGGTGCGCATCCCGCGCACCGGCGGCTCGCGGCTCTCCGCGCCTCCTCGGCCTCCCTCGTTTCGCGATCTCGCTGCCGAGATGCGCGAGTGAACCGATGGTGCGTCTCGTCTCGACGGTGGTAGGTTCGCGCCGAACCGCGACGGCGCGTCAGCGCGGTCCGCGCACGTCCGCCATATCAGCCTCCCTCGACCTCTCGCGGAGCGAGACCGCATGAGTGAACCCGTGCCCGAGCGCTCGCCAGCCGCACCGCCCGCATCGGCGAAGCCGACCGAGCTGAGCGTCTTGCACGTCGAGGAGAAGCCCGAGGACGTCGCACGAGTCGTCGAGGCCCTCGAGCGTGGAGGGCTCGCGCCACGGCCGCGTCAGGTCCATACCTCGGACGAGCTCGCGCTGGCCCTGTCGGAGCGCGACTGGGACGTCGTGCTGTGCGCCTACACGCTCGGCTCGCTCACGGCCGAACAGGCGCTCGCGCAGGTGCTAGCGACCGGCAGCGACGCACCCTTCATCGTGGTGTCGGGCGCGATCGGAGAGGCCACCGCGGTCGCGCTGCTCAAGGCGGGTGCAACCGACTACGTCATGAAGAGCGACCTGGGCCGGCTCGCTCCCGCGATCGAGCGCGCGCTCCGCGACGCTTCCGAGCGCAGCGCACGGCGCCTCGCCGACCAGGCCGTGCGCGAGAACGAAGCGCGCTTGCGAGCGCTGGTCACGACCGCGCTCGACGCGGTGATCGTGATCCGCGAAGACGGCACGGTGGAGGAGTTCAGCCCGGTCGCCGAGCGGCTCTTTGGCTTTCGCGCCAACGAAGTGGTCGGGCACAACGTGAACGTGCTGATCCCTGCCCCCTGGAACACCGAGCACGACCTGTACCTCGCGCGCTACCTCGAGAGGGGTGTCGCCCGCATCGTGGGCACCCGGCGTGAGGTGACCGGCAAACGCAAGGACGGCAGCGTGTTTCCTGCCGAGCTAGCCGTGTCCGAGTTCGTCGCGGGGGGACGGCGCTGGTTCCTCGGCATGATGCGAGACCTGAGTGAGCACCGCCGGCTCGAGGAGCAGTTCTTCCAGGCCCAGAAGATGGAGGCGATCGGGCGCCTCGCCGGTGGGATCGCTCACGATTTCAACAATCTCCTCACGGCGATCGTCACATGCGCCCATCTCGCCGTCGAGGAGATCCCTCCGGACTCGCCCGCGCGCGAGGACCTCGACCGGATCTCGCAAGCCGCCGAGCGCGGCTCGGCGCTGACGCGCCAGCTCCTCGCGTTCTCGCGCAAGCAGCCCGGCGAGGTCCGGGTCGTGAGCTTGCCGAGCCTGACCGAACGCCTGGTGGGACTGCTCGGTCGGCTCCTCGGTGAGGACATCCGGGTCGTGGTGACGCCGGCACCAGGCGTGGGCCGTGTGGTGGCAGATCCGGGGCAGCTCGAACAGGTAATGGTCAACCTCGCGGTCAACGCACGCGACGCCATGCCCTCGGGTGGAACACTCACCATCACCATGGAAGACGTCGACATCGACGCGGCCAAGGCGGGGGCGTGGGCTGGCGTCGAGCCGGGCCCAGCGGTGCAAGTCTCCGTGACGGATACCGGGACCGGCATGGCTCCGGAGGTCATGGCGCGCCTCTTCGAGCCGTTTTTCACCACCAAGAGCGCTGGCCGGGGAACGGGACTCGGGCTCGCGACCTGCTACGGGATCGTCAAGCAGCTCCGTGGACACATCTGGGCCGAGAGCCAGCTCGGTGGTGGCACCACGTTCCGGATCGTGCTGCCGCGCTCCGCCGAAGAGGACACACCGCTGCCCACCACCGCGACCAGCACCCGACCGCACGGGGGGGAGACGGTGTTGGTCGTCGAAGACGACGTTCTCGTCCGCGACGTCATGGTCCAGGTGCTGCGAAACCACGGGTACGCGGTGATCGCCGCAACCGATGGACCACAGGCCATGGAGGTCATGAGCCTGACCCAGCGGCGAGTGGAGCTGCTGGTGACGGATGTGGTGATGCCCGAGGTCAACGGTCCCGATCTCGCCCGCGCCCTGCGCCGGCTACACCCCGGGCTTCGGGTGCTACTGGTCACGGGCTACACCGACGATGCGGTTCTCCGGTCCATCGCCGAAGACGGGTTCGATTTGCTCCGCAAGCCGTTCACGCCTCTCGAGCTCACGTCTCGGGTGCGGGCCATTCTGGATCGGCCCCCACCCCGCGCCTGACTCCGTCCGGTCGAATCCGACCCGCCCGAGTCCGCTCGCTGATCGGTAACGCCGTCAGGGCGCGCCCGATGGCGAGGTTACGACTCGAGTCAGGTTTCGCAACAGTCATCGGCGGTTTGCCGACACTCCCTAACAACGAGCGACGTGTCGGCACCGGCGAGGCAGGATTGTCACGATCGGCACGGCAAATCACCCGATCGGGGGACAGATCCAAAAGTTGCTGAACTCATGAGAAAAGTTGCGTCCGCGGTGTCGCGTCGGCCCACACACCTGCGGGGTCCAGCTCGCGTCCGACCGGCATAAAAATGACGGTCAATCGTCAGCAAAGCTTGGCCTATGTCTTGCCTTAGAGGCGGTCCGAACGGATTTCCCACTCCGCCGCCAACCTGAGGACGACGATGTCAGCGCCTTGCCGGAACCTGGACGCGCCCTACTACCGCGGGTTCTTCCGCCGCCTACGGCACGTCGCTGTCGTGGCGTCCATCGCGGTCGCAGCGATCATCGAATCCACACCTGCGCTCGCCCAGTCGGAGTGCGGGACAGGCTCGACCAAGCCGATCTCCACCTTCGGCGAGCTGGGTCTATGGGCGATGAACTTCCCTCTCATCCAGAGCGCCGGCATGGAGGCCCACCAGATCACGGGGAAGAACGTGACCTGGTCGTACCTCGTTCCGGACGGCGTCACCCCTAACCAGAACCGCCTGCGCAACCTCGACGTCGAGGTGCGCACGGCCTTCGAGCAGGGGATGGGCAACGTCGTGCTGCGCATCCTCACCGGAGGCGGAGGACAGGACCCCTTCAACGGCGACGCCTCGAGCTGGCCGGTGGACATGGCCAGCTACGGGGTCAAGGATGGCGAGTACCTCGGTCCGCGGTGGTCGTCGTTCCTCGAGGGTCTCACGGGGTTCCCTCCGAAGGTCCTCACCCGGGACGAGCCCGGCAACGAGTCGCCGTTCTACGACTTCGTCCACATGCTCGCGAGCCGCTACAACGGCTGCACCCCGGATCCGGACCCCCTTTACGCCGGCAAGATGCTGCCGCGCGTCGACTACTTCACCGCGATCCACGAGCCCGATTCCAAGGGGTTCTGGTATGGCACCTCGAAAGAGGTGTTTGGTGGCGTGGGCGGCGACCCGGCCGTCGGCATGATGCCGACCATCTGGCGCGCAGTGAAAGCGGCCAACCCCCGTGCCAAGGTCGTGAGCGGTGGCCTGACGAGCCAGAACATCGGCTACTACATGACGTTCGAGCGAGCCCAGCAGGCCGGCAATCTCTACACCTCGGCTGTGCGGGCCTGGGGCAAGACCTACTTCTCGACGAGCTACCAGCTCCAGCAGCCGTTCAACACCTACCTCGGCAACGACGCCGGTCTCTACAATCACTACGCGACCGACCAGGAGGAGATCCGTACCCGGCTGATCCTCGACGCCGGGTTCAGCACCGCCGCCGACGACTGGTACGACATCGTCGGGATCCACTTCTACGACAATCCGGTCAACACGCTGGACGTGATGGCCTGGGTCAAGGCGCGCCAGCGGGCCAGCAAGTCGATCTGGTTCACGGAGGCGGGGTTCATCGACCAGCCGCAGCTCGGCCAGGGACCGCTCCTCGACAACGACGCACAGGCGCGCGGTCTGATCCAAAAGTTCGTGACGCTGATCGGCGAGGGCGTGGAGCACGTCGTGTACACCCCGGTCATGGCGTCGCCCACCGCGCCTGGCTTCGAGCCCCTGTGGGACGGAACCCCGAGCTCGCCGGTGTGGCGGCCCGCGGCGAACAGCCTCAAGCTGGTGGCCGAAGCGATCGGCGAGAACAGCGGCTTCACCTTCTTCATGAAGCGGACGACCCTCGGCGGCCTCTACTACGAGTTCGCGCATTCCGACGGCGAGCAGCGCCTGGCGTTCGCCTGGCACCCGACCTCGACGGTCAACCTGGACCTGCGCGCCACGTTCGGCATCGACTCGACGGTTCCGATCGACATCTACGACTACCAGGGCAACCTGATCTGGGAGCAGTCGACCGGTACGCAGTACACGGTGACCACCTCGCCGGTGCTGATCCGCTGGAACGGCACGCCGACCGGCCCTGGCTGCAACGTCGCCCACGCCGCGGCGGGCCGGATACCGCTCGAGAACCTGCTGATCCTGGCGTTGCCGATCCTGCGCGCCGCGTGGACGCGCTCGGACCGGCGCGCAGAGCCCCGCCGCCAGGACCGCTGAGACACCGCAGCTGCGCCACCCCGGGGGCCACTGATGGCCAGCGAAGGGCGACCCGGCTCGGGTCAGACGTGGGCGTCGAGCCAGCCCATCAGGTCGGCGAGCACGGTCGCCCGCTCCGGCTCGTTCAGGCACTCGTGATACAGCCCCTCGTAGACGTACAGCGTCTTGTCCGGTGACTTCGCGCGAGCGTGGAGATCCCGGCTTCCCTGGCAGTCGGTGAGCTTGTCGTCGGAGCCGTGGAAGACCAGCAACGGGAGCGAGACCTCTTCCATCCGTGCGTGGATTCGGTCCATTGCGCCGAGAATCTCGGCGCCGGTCCTGGCCCTCACACCACCGTGATAGACGAGCGGGTCGGCTTCGTAGGCGGCCACCACCGCGGGGTCCCGGGAAACGAACTTCGCCGAGAGCTTCTGGGTGGGCACCTTCGGGGCGACCCGGGCGAGCCACTTGCCGACTTTGATCACGAGGGGCGAGAAACCGTCCGCGACCTTGAGCCCCGGGCTCGAGAGGATGATTCCGCGAACCTTCGGCGGACGCGTGATCGCCCAGGTGCTGACGACGGTCCCCCCCATGCTGTGGCCGAGGACGAGGATCGGCTCGGGCGGACGCCGGGCCCGGACGTGGGCGAGGAAGGTCTCGGCGTCCTCGATCAGTTCGTCGAACGAGCTGACGAAACCGCGGGTACCGCCGGAGCGGCCGTGGCCGCGGTGATCGTAGCCGAACACCGCGAACCCACGGGCGTTCAGCTCGGTCGCCACTCGCTCGTAGCGCCCGATGTGCTCGCCGAGACCGTGGACGACGATCACCGTGGCCTTCGCCGCGCGAACCGGAAGCCACCACCGTTCGTATAACTCGGTGCCGTCCGTGGCGGCGAAGCGCGCTTCGCCGCGGATCGGCAGGGTCGTCGTCGTCACCAGCTCACCTCCATGAGATCGTCGCGTCCATCGAGCTTACAGCACGACGCAGTGCGTGGTCGCCGGATTCGACCCACACCGAGGGCGCGTGGTACTTGTGGAGAAGCAGTAGCGCGCGGCGCCTCCCCCTCACCGCGCCGTCGCACCGCCCTTCCCGGAGGTATCTCATGGATCGTGCTCGATTTGCGTCGGTCGCGCGTGCAATGGCGCTCACCGGCGTCCTCGCCTTTCTCGCCGGGTGCGTGACGCTCACCTCGGTGTCGCCCAACCCGTCTGCGGCTGGCGACACCATCACGCTCGCGGGCTCCGGGTTCGGCGCCACGCAGGGCTCCGGCGACAACGTCGTCTACGACAACCAGAACCTCGCGGTCGTGTCCTGGTCGGACACGCAGATCGTGGCGACGGTCCCCGCCAGCAAGCCCGCTGGCACCTACCAGGTCAAGGTGATCAACGACGGTCAGGCGTCGAGCCCACTTACCCACAACCTGGCGGCGGCCGGCACGCTCCTGGTCTCGAACCTGCATTTCACGGTCAACCCGAAGAGCATCCTGAGCGGGACGCTCAGCTTCACAACCAACCTCGCCGCCACGCCGTCCGGCTCGGTAACGAACACGGCTGGATCGTGGACCATTCCCACGAGCGGCCGCACAAGCTCGGCGCCGGGGACCAGCCACTCGCTGGTCGTGGTCGGGATGCGATCGGGGGTGCAGCAGTCGTTCAGCGTCACCGCCGACGACGGTAACGGGCACGTCGCCAATGCCGGCCCCATCACCTACACGCCTGGAACGATGCCGTCGGACACGCCGCCGTTCACCACCCTGGTGTCGACCCCGGGCGCGATGGCGCCCGGCTACACGGTGATCTCGATGGGCGCGGACGAGAGCGCCGGCGGCGGCAACATCTATGCGCTCGACGCGGACGGCAAAGTGGTCTGGTACCACCAGGACTCGAACGTCGGCACGCACGTCCGCCAGCTCTCGAACGGTCACCTCGCGTTCATGAAGAGCAAGGGCATCACGGACCCCGGGATCCCCAACGGCACGCTGGTCGAGCTCGACAACTTGAACAACGTGGTGGCGTCATGGACGGCCGAGGCACTCGGCATCGACATGATGCATCACGACTTCTCCGAGCTGCCCAACGGCAACTTCATGCTCATCGCCACGGAGCTGCGCACGTACTCGGGCTACCCGGCCGAGTCGCTGTGCCCGAGCGGGATCTGCAACGTGGTCGGGGACATCATCGTCGAGTTCACCCGCGCGGGGACTATCGTCAGCCAGATCAAGCTCCTCGACCTCATCGACCCTCACCGGGTGCCGAACTGGCCCTCGTTCAACAACCCCAACTACAACCTCGCGTACAGCATGAACACGCGCGACGGTATGCGCTGCACGGCGATCCAGTACCTGCCCGCCGACGACTCGGTGATCGTGTCCTGCAAGGTCCAGAGCATCATCTTCAAGCTCGACCGCGCGACCCAGTCGATGGAGTGGGTGATCGGCGAGGACCTCGCGAACACCTCGGTCGACGACGGCTGGCCGTTCCTGCCGCTGGTCGGCCCGGGCCTGCTGCCGAGCGAGCAGCACGGCCCGGAGCTGATCCCGAACGGCAACCTGATCGTCTTCGACAATGGCGAGCTGCACGTTCCGCAGGTGTCGCGCTCCGTGGAGTACTCGCTCGACCTGTTCGGGCACTCGATCTCGCAGGTGTGGGAGTACATCGACCCGTCCTACAGCCCGCCTCTCTACAACTACGGCGGGGGCGAGATCGACTACCTCGCGAACGGCAACTACCTGGTCTCCAACAACGGCATCGGCGAACCCCCGATCCCGTTCGGGCTCAATTGGAGTGAGTACGCCGAGGTCCGCCCCTCCGATTCCACCAAGGTGTGGGAGATCAAGGTTCGCGACCCCAACAACGTGAAGAACTACTCGGGCTTCGACGCGAAGCGGATCACCAGCTTGTATCCGTGAGCGGCGCCTAGGGGCGGAACGAACGAGGGGCGCGCGAGATCTTCGCGCGCCCCTCCGTCATTCTCGCGAACCTGTCCCCGTGTGAGGCACGAAGCGCAACAGACTCCCACCGCGACGCGTCGTCAGGGCGGCTCGACGAACAGGATCTCGGCCTTCCACAACCCACGCCGGCGCCGCTGACTTCGCAGCACCTCCACCAGGCCCTCCAGCACCGCTCGCTCGTCCGCCGATACCTCGGGTTCACTCACCAGGTCCGCGAGCTCGACTTCGAGCGTCTCCGCAGGCGTGCCTGGCGTCACGGTCAGCAGAAAGCGCCCCGGGGCGACTTCGATCGGTCGCAGCCCGTCGACCGAATCCAGGACTCCGCAGCGCCCGGTCAGGATGACGGCGAGCCCGGTCCCGACGGTCACGATCTCGACTGGAGGGCGCGGCAGGCCTTGCTCGGCGGCGAATGCGTCCGCCACGAGGACGATCGACCTCGCGCGATCCTCGCCCAATCGGGAGAGCGTCTCGATGGTTCGCTCGGGAAGCGTCACCGTCACCGGGCGCGACGGCTCCTGGAACTTCGGGGGACGGCCGCGGGGATTTCGGCGACGAGCCGGGCGGTTGGGAGCAGTCATCGGACGAACCACGGCCGCGCCACGGGCCAGCGTTGGCGGCGACGGGCGACGGGGACAATGATTCCACAACCATTTCCATGTAGAAAGATGGGCAACCTCGAATTATCCCGGAGGTGACCCTGTCACCCCGGGGACGACATCCATTTCGAGAGCCCTGCGCCGCTCGGCGCGGCCCTTGCGCGCCCGACGCCTCGACCCGACGTGACCTCACCGGTGCTCGCTTCCCCCTCCCGCGACGCGGGCGACGCTCCACCGTCACGGCGGCTGCGGCCCCGCACCGCTCGCCCGCGGGTGCGAGCGCTCGCTGTGGGGGCCATCGCACTGGCGGGGCTGGTGGCTCACCTCGAGGTCGGCCTACGTATCCGCGCCGCGTACGAGGACTTCCGCCTCGACCGGTCGATGGGCCGGCTCGAGCAGCGCAAGCCCCCACCTCCGGGCCAGAAGGTGACGCTCGCCGAGATGATCCAGCTCAGCCCCAACCCCCGGATCATCTACGAGCTGATCCCCAACCTCGCGGTGCAGCTCGTTCGTCCGGTCCACACCAACGGCGCCGGGTTTCGCAGCCCGGACGTGAGCATCCAGAAGCCGCCGGAGTCCATCCGCCTGGTGGGGCTCGGGGATTCGATCATGTTCGGCCTCGGGGTCGGCGATGGAGACCCCTTCATGGCCGCGCTCGCCCGCAAGCTGGGGGAGCGCCAGCCCCGGTGGCTGTGGGAGAGCATCAACACCGCGGTCCCTGGCTACAACACCGTCATGGAGGTCGAGACCCTCGCGAGCAAGGGGCTGGCTTACGCCCCAGACATCGTCATGATCAACTTCGTGGGTGGCGACGACGCGCTCCCCAACTTCATCCGCAAGCGCTCACAGCCACTGGCGTTCGGCCGCTGTTTCCTGCACGACTTCGCGCACGCGTGGCGAACGGGGCGCCTCGACCGCGACGACTTCGCGCTCGCCGATGCACCGCGTGCGGACGTGGGCTTCGTGGCGGATCCCGAAAAGGTGCCGCCCGAATACCGCGACATGGTGGGCTGGAAGGCCTACGTAGGAGCGATGGAGCGGCTCCGCGACCTGAGCGAGGCGAACGGTTTCCGGGTCGTCGTGGTCGGGCACCCGGCCGTGTACACGCAGGTCAAGGAGCTCGGCCGTTCGCTCGGCTTCCCGGTGGTGGAGTCGATGCGCTTCATGCGCCGCTACATGCGCGCCAATGGAATCGAGAGCGACCGCGATCCGCGGCTCATCATCGCGCCTCGAGACTCGCACCCTACCGCGCTCCTCCACGGCATCATCGCCGACGCGATCGTGGACGGGCTCGAGGGAAGCGGGATCCTCGCGGACACGCTCGCCGCGCGTGACCCATCGCTCTCCGCGCTCGAGAGACGAAGGCTCGCCTTCTGGTCGCAGCTTCGCGCATCGCTGACGAGGATCCGTCCGGGGCTCGTCCGTTTCGGCCTCGCCGGCGACCCTCTGATCCTCGCCTCCGCGAACGGGGGGCTCGCGAACCTCGAGCTCGCCATCGACCGCAGCGGCGCCCAGCTTCGCGTCGGCCTCCTCCTCAGCCACGAGCAACGGGCGCGGGCCGTCGCTCCCGCGACCGAGTCGTGTCAGGCCGTGCGCGACTCGATCGAAGCCGACGTCGGCGCTCGGATCGCCGTTCGGTCACTCGAGGAGCAGCGCGCGAACATGGTGAACGTCACGAGACCCTTCGACCTCGGCGACGAGGCTCGATGGCCAGCCGCGGTCGAGTGGATGTCCAGGGCCGCCGTGCAGCTCACGCTCGCCACTCCGCGGATGGAGAAGTGCGCCGTGGGACCGCCGCCAGTCTCCGTCGCGGCGCCCTGAGGTGGGCGCCCCGGGGCACCGCGCCCGGGACGCTCGCTCAGCGGGTGGGCCGGAAGCGGCGCCGTGCTGCCCCGACGACCGCCCACCCGACGACGGCAAGCAGCCCCTCGCCCGCCGTCCCGTTCGAGCTCGGCACCCCGACCCGGCACCCGCCAGCGGGGGGCGGAGGTGGCGCGATGAGGGCCGCGACCTGCTCGCGTACCTGGCGAACCACGCGCTCGTCGAGCGTCCACGGTGGCTGGAATGGATCGTAGAGCGGCGGGAGAATGAAGTCACCGAGCTGGGTGTACGCCTGGCTCACGATCGCGCGGACGGCCTCCTCGCCGGCGACCTGGCTCGCGAGGAGGAACATCTCCCAATCCTCCATCCCGTCGCGCGTCGCCTTGAGCCTGAGCGTGCCGATCGGACCGTCGATCGCCATCCACGCAGGCGAGCCGGCAGGAGCAGCCGTGCCGTCGTGATCCCCGGGTAGAGCAGGAATCCGTCACCATTGCGTGCGACCAGCGGGAACGCCTCGGGGTCGATGATCTTGGACCAGGGATCGTCGGACCAGTAGTTCGTTCGCCAGTAAAGGAAGCCGGTCGCGCGCTCCATCCACGCGCCCCACATGAGGATGCGTGGCTCGTAGTTGTAGGTCGTATCGATGTCGTATCCGGCGTAAGGCGGCCACGTGCAGTTGCACACGTAGAGCCACAGCTTCTCGCCGAGAGCACGGCGCTCGTCGTAGACCTCGCGGCCCGGCCACTTGAGCCCGATCCATCCGACGAAGAAGTCGTCGTAGACGGTGGTGTTCGGCACCCAGATGTCGATCGAGCCCGCGAGAGCGCTGTCGAACCACATCGTGGACATCATGTGGCCCTTCCAGTCCGGATCCCCGGCTTGCATGAGCGCCACGTCGGCCGCGATCAGGGGATACGAGGCGGGGTCCATCCACGGCTCGTCCTTCGTGTAGACGTAGACGCGGTCGAACCATCCCTTCTCCTTGAGATGCGCCGCGTACGCCGCAGCGGCCTCCGAGTACTGGGCGTCGGTGAGGCTCCCCTCCAGCCCTCCGCCGTGGCCTGGCCGGAAGAACGCGGCGTTGAAGCGGCGCACCGGGATCCCGTCCGGGAAGTACGAGCCGTCGAGACGTGGCCCGACGGTGGCGTCGTAGACGCTCCAGTCGACCGGGAGCAGGCGGCCGTCGGGGCCGAACGCGAAGGGCGTCGGCACGCCCTGGTCGATGTCGGTCTCGTCGACGCGGTGGCGATGGAGCTCGTTCTCGTAGTTGCGAAGAACAGCGCGGCTGTGGTCGTCCCAGGCCCCATCCTGACCGCCGTGGTAGTCGAGGACACCGCCCCAGCCGAAGCCGTAAGCGGTGTCGACGTGGCGCTCGCTGGGGATCGTGAAATCCCACACCGTGAGCTCGACCGGCACCGACGCGCGTCGGCCACCGTCCGCGGTGACCGTGACCGTGCCGGTGTAGACCGCGCTCGGTGCGTCGAGGGGAACCTCGACGTCGACCCACAGCGGCTGGCTCGTTGCTGCCGGAACGTCGAACGGAGCACCGAGGCTCGGGTGCGCTGGATCGTACGGATCGACGAAGGGGATGAGCGGATCCGGATAGTCGCCCACCGCCCTCGGGTTGAGCAGCACGCCGCCCATGAAGGACGGAGTGCTCACGTGCATGAACTGCTCGCGATAGAAGGTCACTCGACTCGCCGGGATCGAGTGACCGGCGCCGTCGGCGAGGTCCGAGATCGCCGCATCGACACCCGTCACTCCGGCGGCGCCGCCGTGGATCACGAGCTGGAACGCCTCGGTCTCGTTGCGCGCCGCCGAGATCTGGGCAGCGCCGAGCGGGAGGACTGGCGCACTCTGGAAGACCCGCGCCGTGGCTGGTTGCGTCCACACGGTGAGCGGCTCGGCTGCGATCGCCCCGCCCGCCCCGAGCGCCAGCCAGGACGCGGCCGCGCGCAGCGACAACCTCACGAGACTGTTCACGCTCCGCACGGTCGCACCTCCTTCGTGAAGCCCCGCCACCACGGGCGGCGCACCGTCACCTGCCACGATACGCTTCCGGCGCGGGCTGGCGCACGGGCGCCCAACGCCCCCGCCCCACCGCGCGGGAGGTGAGCGCGCTGCCGCTCAGAGCCCGGGGGCGTCGAAGCGGCCGTTGCCGTTCGCGTCGACGAAGACGGGGTTGGTGAACGAGAGCGGTGGGATCCCCGTGGTCACACGAGAGTACTCGTAGGGCACCACGGGCTCGTCCGTGGGGTTGGCGGGCATGGCCACGCCAGCCTCGACGAGGATCCAGGTGTCCTCCGTGACCGCGACCTGGATCGTATCGTCCAAGCGCACCGCGGGCTCGGGATCGTGCGGCGCCAGCGGGATGGTGCGGACCAGCGCGCCGTTGGCGAACACGCGCACTTCGGCGACGGGCACCCACGGCGCGGCCTGGATCTTGATCGACACGTCGACCGTGCCGTCGGTGTCGGTCACGAGCTCCCCGAGCCCGGCGCCGTCGACACGCAGCGTCGGCAGCGGACCGGTGGTCCCGATCACCTTGCCGGCTCGAACCGCGGCCGCGATCTGACCGGGCGTGACCTGGGATGGGTCGTCGGTTCCCAGGTCGACGTAGTTTCGTGGATAACCAGCCGTCTTGGCCGGGTTGTGGCTATCGCTGTTGGCGGTGCCGATCTTCAGGAATCCCTGGTTGAGCAGGCTGAACCAAGCGTCGCGAGCGGGCCGCCCCTGAACGGTCGACGCACCTGCCCACATCTCGATGACGTCGAAATCGATGCCCTGCGCATGACTACCTGGGGTCGGAGATGGCTTGCGCAGGAACGAATTGGTGGGGATCGAGTTGCCGGTCCACGCCGGCGGCACCGCCACGTTCGGGTTGAAGTTGTTCTTGTCGAGCCAGCCGATGTTGGCGTAACCGGTGGCGAAGTACGGATGGTTGAGCTGGATCAGCGTCGAGGAATCGCCGAACCCGCGCAGCATGTCGTAGATGCCAGCGGCGGAGATCGAGTTGTCGGAGGTCGTCTCGTAGCTCCACGTGGGAGCGATCGGGAACGCGTTCCAGTGGCCCTGCTCGGTGTTGACGGGACTGCTCCCACCGCTGAGCTGATCGCAGTTGCCGCGCCCGTCCGGATAGGAGTTGAGCCCGGGCGTGGCCTCGACGCCGACGAGCGAGGTCACCAGGCCACCGAGCCCGAGCGACGAGATGATCGGCTCGTAGTCCACGATGCAATCGTGATCCGACGAGCCCATCACCTCGATCCCTTCGGTGAGGTAGTGGAGGACCCGGTCGGGCAGCGGGGGGAGCGGCGGGCTCTGTAGCGCGGACTCGAAGCTGGGCCGGGCATGGATGTGGAAATCAGCGGCCAGATAGTTGGTTGTATCGATCGCCCGGGACAGCGTGAAGACCACGGGCTGGGGCTGGCTGGTGTCGACGATCTGGTGCGTCACGGTCCACTCCGGCCCACGCGACGCCCACACGTCCCACACACCGGACGGCAGGTCCAGATTGGCGCTCCCGGCTCCCAGATAAGCCTTGTTCTGGAACCAGCTCACCAAGGTCCCGCTCGTCGCGGTCCCCAGGTTGACGGCCGCACCCGTGGACGCGTTGTAGACCGTGATCTTCGCTGGAATCGCGAGTCCGCTCGACGAGTCGCGGACCTCGACGGGCACGACCGTGTTGCACGTCGCGGCGAGCGAGAGCCCCGCTACCGCGAGCAGGAGCGCCACCCAGCCTCCGGAACGTCCGCGACCGCGCGTGCGGCACGCCGGCGCGCTCTCGCCACCGCGGTCACTCCCTGCAGACGACATCGTCATCGATCAGCCTTTTTCGCTCGTGGGTCCGTCTACAGAGTGTGCCCATCCGGCGTGCGCGATGTCACGCGCGTGGGAGCGTTTTTTTGTAACCAATTGTTAAGCGAGCTCGGTGAACGTAGGCTCACTCGCCTGAACAACCCAGCACGAGGAGTGATCATGGCGGCCGATCCGGCGGGCGATCCCTCGACGTTGTTCTCGTTGCGCGGCAAGGTCGCGCTGGTGACCGGTGGCTCGCGCGGGATCGGCTACATGATCGCGCGCGGCCTGCTCGCGGCCGGCGCCAAGGTCTACATCACTGCCCGCAAGGCCGACGCGTGCGCACGCGCCGCCGAAGACCTGCGCCGCCTCGGTCCGTGCGTGGCGCAGCCTGCCGACGTAGCGTCGACCGAAGGCCTCGAGGCCCTCGCGCTCGGTGGAGCAACGGGAAAGCGCGCTACACGTGCTGGTCAACAACGCTGGCGCGACCTGGGGCGCGCCGCTCGAGGAGTACCCGGATACGGCCTTCGACAAGTTGCTGGACGTCAATGTCAAGGCGGTCTTCGCCCTGACGGTGCGGATGCTCCCGCTGCTACGCGCGGCCGCGAGCGACGACGACCCGGCGCGCGTCATCAACGTCGGCTCCGTGGACGGGCTATCGGTGCCGGTCCAGGAAACCTACGCCTATTCGGCCAGCAAGGCCGCCGTTCACATGCTCACCCGCCACCTGGCGATGCGCCTCGCCGCCGAACGCATCACCGTGAACGCGATGGCGCCAGGCCCGTTCGACAGCAAGATGATGGCCTTCTTGCTCGACGATCCGACGAGCCGCGACATGATCGCCCGCCACGTTCCGCTCGGCCGGATCGGACGACCGGACGACGTCGCCGGGCTCGCGATCTTCCTGGCGTCGCGCGCGGGGGCCTACCTGACCGGGACCGTGATCCCCGTCGACGGTGGGCTGAGCGCCCGCGCGCGCTCGTGAGCTCCGGCTCGACTCACGCTCCGTAGCGCGCGTCTCGCACGCTTCGGTATCATCGATCGAGTCGCTCCGCGTGGCGCAGTCGTGCGTCCGCCACCCGTCCCTCGCCCTCCTCGAACGAGACCGCCATGTCCACTCGCTCCGCGTCGTCGATGCCCGTGATCGTGCTGCTCGCTGTGCTCACGACGTCCGTCCTGGTGCCGTCTCAGGCCACCGCGGGCCCGCTCCTCGACAAAGGCCCTCGCCTACAGCGACAACTGGCAAGAGCGCCACGGTCTCGGTTACGGCTGCCGCGTCGAAACCGTGTGGTCCGACGCATCTCAGACCGTGCCGGTCCGCTACGAGGACATCGGCGATGCAGTGAGCGGGACAGGTCCGGACGGGGGGGCCGAGGCGCTGCGATGGCACCTCACCCGGGACCCGCAGGCCAAGGTCAACGCACGTCGTGGGCTCGAGTGCTTGCTCGCGGCCGAAGCCGTCACGTCGAAGCCCGGCTTCGTCGTGAGGAGCGTGACGCCGTTCGAGGGACCGTGGGCCGCGTACGTCGGCAATACCTGCGAGCCCTCGAACAACTGCCACCTCGTCACCGACGGGCCCTATGCGGGCGCCTACTGGCTGGGCAACACCAGCTCGGACACCTACATCGGCTGGTTCTACGGAATGCTTCTCACGTCGAAGTTCCTCCTCGACGAGCCCGGTGACGCGGACGCTCGGGCCGCGGTGAGCGGTGCCGTCGAGCGCGTCATGGATGCGCTGATCGCGGACAACTACATGATCGTGCTGCCGGACGGCACGCCGAGCGACACGGCTCCCGAGGTCACCGGCAACGAGCGCGTCGCGTTCCACGAGGTCGCGGCCAACGTCGTGGGCGGACGGTTCGCCGACATGATGCCGGCCGTCTACCAGCGCGAGCTCCTCACCTATCTCTTCAGCACCTGGGCGCCATTCAACGTCTACTTCCAGTACTTCGCCTACAACCTCGGGCACACGCTCCAGCACACGATCTTGCTCTCCAACTCGCCCAACAAGGACTTCGATCGCTTCGTGACGCGCGAGAACCTCTACCACTGGGTGGCCAACACCCAGCAGAGCTTCTTCGACTTCGTGGTGTGGGGCGAGGGCGCCGCCAGCTACACCGAAGCCGACGTCTCGGCCGACAAGGCGGTGCTGGCCGCGGTACCCGAGCCGCCGCGCCTCGCGATCCAGCCGACGCAGGGCACGTATACGCCGGATCCGGTCGTCGACCTCCTCAACTTCGTCGGCCCGATCATCGCCCAGCTCATCGGCATTCCGGGCGGATGGGACGAGGTCTCGCCCAAGTCCACGACCCCGTTCCCGGCGGGCGAGCGCTGCGTGGTCGGCTTCATGTGGGACAACAACCCGGCCAACGTCTGCGACGGTGGATCCAACCCGCTCTTCGAGTACGCCGGCGACGACTACCTGATCGCGTACTGGGTGGGCCGGTACTACGGCCTCCTCGACGCGAGCGACTGAGGCCGCCTGGACTCGGGCACAAGCCCGCGGGGCCTACCGGTGAGGGTCGGCGATGCGACCGCCCCCGCGCTCAGAAGCGGAAGCTCGCGCCGACCAGGAAGCCCTGCAGCGACATGTCGAGCAGGAAGCCGTCGTTCTCGTAGTCGTCGACCAGGTACCGGTAGCCAACGCTTGCGGCGAGCCAGTCCGCGAGCTCGTATCCGAGCCCGCCGTACACCTGCCAGGTGATCCGCGACGACACGTCGAACCCGCCCACGTCCCCCAGGACCGACGCATAGAACGCATCGGTGAACGAGTAGCGCACGACGGCGCCCAGCACGGGATCCGCCCAGGTGTCATCTCCGGATGGGTCCGCCTCGGGCAGCACACCCGGCTCGAAATGGAGCTGGATGTCGGCGAAGAAGATCCGTGCGCCCACGAACCCACGCACCAGGAGGGGGTCGTCGATCGGGAGACGCCACGTGAGCGCTGCCGTGGCGAAGCCCAGGTCGGTGTCGGCGGAAGCGCTGGCGAAGAGGACCTCGCGACCGCTTGCGTCGGTCGACAGGCGCGCCCAGGCACCGTCGAGTAGGAGCCCGAAATCACCGTAGCGAGCCTCGGCCTTGAGCATGAAGCCGGCGGAGAGGGAGGTGTCGGAGTCGAAGAGGCTGCCTCTGCCGGACACCGACAGCGTCGATCCGCCCCCGGGAACGCCGAAATCGCCGCCCACGCTGGCGAGCCACAGATAAGGCGTCACGTCGAACGAGAAGCCCTCGTCGCGTGCCGCGCGCGCCGCGATCGGAGCCACGAGCACGAGGAGCAGTACCAGTCCGATTCGTCGCACGAACACCCTCCCCCTACGTCGACTCGCGGCGGCGGCGATCGGGTGAAGCACCCGGGCCTGCCGGCCGCATCTCTTAGCACGACACCCCGCAGAGCCTGGCGCTTGCGTCGCTCAGCAAACCTCGAGGCGATGGGCGAGGAAGCGCTCGCGCACGGCCTCGATCTGCGCCTGTGACGGTGGCTCGACCTTCTCGAGCTGATACTCGAGGCCGAGCTGGGTCCACTTGTGTCGACCCATCTGGTGGAAGGGCAGCACGTCGACACGCTTGACGTTTCCCAGCTCCCCCGTGAAATCCGCGATGTGCTGCACGTCGTCCGGGTGGTCGGTGAGCCCGGGCACGAGCACGAAGCGCACCCACATCGGCTTGCCGCGCGCGGCCAATCTGCGCGCGAAGTCGAGGGTCGGTGCCACGTCCATGCCGGTGAGACGCCTGTGGCGCTCTGGATCCCAGCCCTTGATGTCCAGCAGCACCAGATCGATCGCCTCGAGATCCGCATCCGTGAGCCGGTCGCCGTAGAAGCCGTTGGTGTCGAGCGCGGTGTGGATCCCGATCGCGCGCGCTCCCGTCAACAGCCTCACCGCGAAGCGGTGCTGCATGAGTGGCTCGCCCCCGCTGAGGGTGAAGCCGCCGGACATGACCTTGAGGCCGTGCCGGTAGTTGCCGAGCACCTCGGTGGCCCTCGCGAGGGTGACGGGAACGCCGTTCGTCAGCGTCCAGGTGTCCGGGTTGTGACAGTAGAGACACCGCCACATGCACCCGGTGGTCCAGGCGACGACCCGGACCCCGGGGCCATCCACCGTCGAGCCCGACGTGAAGGAATGGAGGAATCCCATATCGCCGCTGGCCAGCGCCGTGCGGACGTCGGACTCCGGGAACGTCCTTGCCGAGGTTGACCCGCAGCTCGAAGGGGCTCTTCGCCTCCAGCGAGATGGGCTGCTTGCTGTTGGTGTCAGACATGGCCTTCACCGTGGAACGTCCGGTGGATGACGTCCATCTGCTGCTCGCGCGTGAGCCGCACGAAGTTGACCGCGTATCCCGAGACCCGGATCGTCAGGTGCGGATACTTCTCTGGGTGGTCCATCGCGTCCATCAGCGTCTCGCGGTTCAGTACGTTCACGTTCATGTGGTAGCCGGTGACGGAGAAGTACGCGTCCAGGATCGCGGTGAGGTTGGTGGTCCGGTCGGCGGCGACCCGGCCGAGAGACCCGGGGACCATCGTCGCCGTGAGGGAGATGCCGTCCGCCGCATCGCGGTACGGCAGCTTCGCCACCGAGGCCGCGGCGGCGTGCAGGCCATGGCTGTCGCGACCGTGCATCGGGTTGGCACCGGGCGCGAACGGCTCGCCTTTGCGGCGACCGTCGGGGGTGTTCCCCGTGGCCTTTCCGTAGACCACGTTCGACGTGATGGTGAGGATCGACTGGGTGTGGACGGCGTCACGATAGGTCGGATACTTGCGCAGCTTGTTCATGAAGGTGGTGACGAGCCACGACGCCAGGTGGTCGACGCGGTTGTCGTGGTTGCCGAACGTCGGGAACTCGCCCTCCGTCTGGTAGTCGACCACCAGGCCAGTTTCGTCCCGAACCACGCGGACCTTCGCGTGCTTGATCGCCGACAGGCTGTCGGCGACCACGGAGAGCCCCGCGATTCCGAACGCCATTGTTCGCATCGGCGCGTAGTCGTGGAGCGCCATCTCGATCCGTTCGTAGGCGTATTTGTCGTGCATGTAGTGGATGACGTTCATCGCGTTCACGTACACGCCCGCGAGCCAATCCATCATTCGCTCGTACCGTGCGACGACGTCGTCGAAGTCGAGGTAGTCGCCCTCGACGGCACCGAACGCCGGGGCCACCTGCTCACCGCTCACCTCGTCGCGTCCACCGTTGATCGCGTAGAGCATGCACTTGGCGAGGTTCGCCCGAGCCCCGAAGAACTGCATCGACTTGCCGACCTGCATCGGCGACACACAGCAAGCGATGGCGCCGTCATCGCCCAGCGCGGTTCGCATGAGCTCGTCGCTCTCGAACTGGAGCGAGCTGGTGTCGATGGCGACCTTGGCCGCGAACCGCCGGAAGCCGTCCGGCAACCGTGGCGAATACCAGATCGTCAGGTTCGGCTCGGGTGCGGGACCGAGGTTGTAGAGCGTCTGTAGCACCCGGAAGCTGGTCTTGGTCACCAGCGTACGGCCGTCCTCGCCCATGCCGCCGATCGACTCGGTGACCCAGGTGGGATCGCCGGCGAAGAGCTCGTCGTACTCCGGTGTCCGCAGGAAGCGCACGATGCGCAGCTTGATGACGAAGTCGTCGATGATCTCCTGAGCCTGCTCCTCGGTGAGCACCCCTTCGGCGAGGTCACGCGGGATGTAGATGTCGAAGAAGCTCGAGGTGCGGCCCAGCGACATGGCGGCGCCGTTTTGCTCCTTCACGGCGGCCAAGTACCCGAAGTAGGTCCACTGCACGGCTTCCCGAGCGCTCACCGCCGGCCGGGAGACGTCGAACCCGTAGCTGGCAGCCATCTTCTGGAGCTCCTGGAGCGACCGGATCTGCTCCGAGAGCTCCTCCCGATCGCGGATGATCGCGTCGGTGGACATCGCTCCGTCGAGCGCCGCCTTCTCGCGCTGCTTCTCCTCGATGAGGCGGGTGATGCCGTAGAGAGGCCAACCGGCGATAGTCGCCGATGATGCGGCCGCGGCCGTAGGCGTCGGGGAGCCCGGTGAGGATGTGGGAGCTACGGCATCGACGCACATCCGCCGTGTACGCGTCGAAGACGCCTTCGTTGTGGTTCTTCCGGTACTTGGTGAAGGTCTCGACGACGTGCGGATCGGGCTCGTAGCCGTAGGTCTTGAGGGCGGTGACCACCATCCGGAACCCGCCGTTCGGCATGATCGCGCGCTTGAGCGGAGCATCGGTCTGGAGGCCGACGATGACTTCGTTGTCACGGTCGATGTAGCCGGGCGCGTGGGCGGTGATGGTGCTCGGAATCTGCGAGACGTCGAGCACTCCCTTCTTGCGCTCCTCGACGAACAGCTCGTTGAGCCGCTCCCAGATCTTCTTCGTGCGCGTGGTCGCGCGCGCAAGGAACGCCTCATCCCCCAGGTACGGGTCGTAGTTCTGCTGGATGAAGTCGCGAAGGTCGATCTCCTTCTGCCACAGACCCGCCTTGAAACCACGCCAGGGCGACGGTCCGGTGGCCGCCGTGGGCGCTGTGGCCGGGCTCGAGCTCTCGGCCTTCGAGACGCGGATCGCGCTCGTTGTCATGAACGACTCCTTGCCTCGACCGTCACGGACGGGCCCGGCGATTCCCAGCAGCCTCGCCGTGTGTCGGGCGATCATCAGTTCCTCGTTGGTGGGGATGACCCATGCCGAAAGCTTGCTTCCCGCGGTGGAGATTCGCGGCCCCCGCCGAGCGTTGGCGGCCTCGTCGAGCTCGAGGCCGAGCCAGGCGCACGCCGCGCCGATTCGCCTGCGGACCTCGGCCGAGTTCTCGCCGATCCCCGCGGTGAACACCAGTCCGTCGAGGCCACCGAGCACCGAGGCGAGGGCCCCGACCTCCTTGGCGGCGCGGTACACGAAGAAATCCACGGCCAGCCGCGCCGCGGGCTCGGGGCTTTCGATCAGCTCGCGCATGTCGTTACTGACGCCGGAGATGCCGAGCAGACCCGAGCGCTTGTAGAGGATCGTCTCCACTTCCTTCGCCGAGAGCCCGAGAGTCTGGAAGAGATGGAGGATCACCCCCGGGTCGACCGACCCGGGGCGCGTGCCCATGCACAAACCGTCGAGGGCGGTGAACCCGAAGGTGCTGTCGACGCTTTTCAAGTCCTTCATCGCGCACAGGCTGGCGCCGCTGCCGAGATGGGCCACGATCACCCGCCCGGACGCGATCTCGGGTGCGACCTCGGGCAGAACCGAGGCGATGTACTCGTACGAAAGGCCGTGGAAGCCGTAGCGCTGCACCCCGGTCTCGCGGATCTCCCGGGGCAGGGCGATCAGCTCCGCGACCGCCGGCTGACCGCGGTGGAAGCTGGTGTCGAAGCACGCCACCTGGGGCACGCCGGGAAGGCGCTCCGCCACGGCCTCGATGGCCGCGAGGTTGTGGGGTTGATGAAGCGGCGCGAGCGGGATCAGCGCGCGCAGCTCCTCGAGCACCTCGGGCGTCACGATCGCCGGTCCGGCGAAGCACGCTCCACCGTGAACCACCCGGTGGCCGACGCCGAGCACCTTGGCCCCGCCGTAGGACGAGCGCAGCCAGCCGGCGAGCGCGTCGAGCGCGGCGCGCCCATCGCGAACCGCATCCGAGAGCTTCTCGTCCACCAGCTTCGCGCCGGAGTCGTCCTTCACCGTCAACCGCGGCGTGGTTCCGATGCCCTCGACCTGACCCCGCGACGCGAGGCTCCAGCCGGTCGCCGGCGGTCGGCGGTAGACACAGAACTTGAGGCTCGACGAGCCCGCGTTCAGGACCAGGGCATAGTCATCCATTGCGGCTCACTCCTCGCGGCGAGGGCGATGGGCACGTGGCCCACGGGGACAGCTGAGCATCTCGCGCCACTCGCTACGCTTTCGTCCGGCGCGCGTACGCCGCTAGCACCGCCACCGCACAGCTCGCGATCCTGGAGCGAACGCTGTCGGCGCGGCTGGTCAGGATGATCGGCACGCGCGCGCCGAGGACCAATCCGGCACTGTCTGCGTTGGCGAGGAAGATCAGCTGCTTCGCCAGGATGTTGCCGGCTTCGAGGTCAGGCGCGAGGAGGATGTCGGGGTCACCGGCGACCGGCGACTGGATCTTCTTGGTCTTCGCGGCCTCGGCGCTGATCGCGTTGTCGAAGGCGAGCGGTCCGTCGAGGATGCCTCCGGTGATCTGCCCGCGCTCCGCCATCTTGCAGAGCGCGGCCGCATCCAGCGTCGCCGACATCTTCGAGTTCACCGTCTCGACCGCGGCCAGGATGGCGACCTTGGGCTTCTCCACTCCCAGCGAAACGCACAGATCGATCGCGTTCTGGCAGATGTCGACCTTGTCCTCGAGGGTGGGCGCGATGTTGATCGCAGCGTCGGTGATCACCAGCACCTTGTGGTAGGTGGGCACGTCCATGATGAACACGTGGCTCAGCCGCCTTCCCGTCCGCAGCCCGGTCTCTCGCGCCACCACCGCGCCGAGGAGCTCGTCGGTGTGAAGGCTGCCTTTCATCAGGAGCTCGGCCCTTCCCTGCCGGACCAGCTCGACGGCCTTGGCGGCCGAGGCGTGACTGTGGGCGGCGTCGATGATTTCCGTCTTCCCGAGGTCCACGCCCGCCGCCTTCGCGACCTCCGCGATCTTCGCGGCGGGACCGACCAGGATCGGCTGGATCAGGCCCAGCTCGCCCGCTTCGATCGCACCACTCAGAGCCGACGCCTCGCACGGATGAGCCACCGCCGTTGGGACCGGGTCCAGGCTCTTGCAGCGCTCGAGCAGACTCTCGTACTTACCGGTTCCGGTCTTGGTCTTCATGCGCTCCCCCGTGTCGGTACCGGCGCTCGGACCGCCGATCCCGTTTCCCTCAAGAACAGCGTGAGCAGGATCGCGAGCCCCACTCCGTAGAGCAGGGGCTGGAACGCGGCCTGGTAGTGCTCCAGCGCGGCCTGGCTCGCGCCGCCGGCGACGCGGCGTAGGACCCCGCCGAACACGGGGCCCAAGAGTGCGCTGAACGTGAAGTTCAGGAAGTTGATGACACCGGTGGCCGTGCCGCCCACCTCGGGCGGGTTCGCCTCCTTGATGACCGTGTAAGGCAGCATCGCGGCACCCGACGCGATGCCGGCGATGATCGCGAGGACGTAGGGCGGGAACACGTCGGCGCGGCCGAACAGGATCCACGCGAGACACGCGAGCAGCACCACCGCACCGCCCAGGATCACCGGCTTGCGGCGCCCGATCCGGTCCGAGACGAAGCCGAGGAGCGGGCAACCGATGATCCATCCCAGCGGGACCATCGCCGACCGCATCACCGCGGCGCCGTACTCGAAGCCGCGTGCCTCCTGCAGGTAGCGCACCCCCCAGATCATGTCGAAGATGGTCGTGGGGATGAACAGCAGTCCGGCGATCATCCCGCACAGGACGGATTGCGGGTTGCGGAGCACGGAGCCCATCGCACGCACGGCGCCTTTCACCCAGTCGGGGCGCTCCTCGGTGCGTTCCTGCTTGGGCAGCAAGACGAAGAGCAGCACGCTGATGACCAGGCCGGCGAAGCCCATGCCGAGCCAGAACCGATTCCACACGAGGCCGGCGGTGATCGCCGGCCCCACCACGAACTGGCCCGCGGATCCGCCCGCCATCCCGAACATCTGGGTCGCGCCGATGAGCGTCGCCGCGAGCGACGCGGGGAAGCTGGTGGTGGCGATGTACACCGCGCCCACCAGCGCGAACACCCCGCCAGCTCCTGCAACACCCGTCCCGCGCTCGCGGCGGTGGCGTTCCCGGTGCTGAAGAGCAAGGCGCCGATCCCGACCATGGCGGCGCCTATCGGAACCACCTTGCGGGGTCCGAGCCGATCCATCGCGGCACCCGCCACCAGGCTGAACGGCGAGTACCCCCAGTAGAAGAGGCCGACCATCGAGGCGACGCCCATCGCGTTCAGGCCGAACGCCTCGGAGAGCTGCGGCATCATCACCGCGGGCGCGGAGCGCAGCGAGTACTGGTAGAAGTAGTACACGGCGGTCACGAGCCACGCGACCGCCGCCGTCCTCGCTGCCTTGCTCATCGACGCTCCTCGTATCGCGCGCCAGCCGCGACTGGGCGTGAGCGCGGCATCACCACGCGAGCCGGCCCGCCGCGCGCCGCGCTCGTCGTCCGAGAGTGATGACCTCGTGCGCGACGAGCTGCGACGCGCCGCTCAGCACAGCACCACGGATACCGCGAGCCCGCCTTCGGATGTCTCCTTGTACTTCGAGTTCATCTCCTTCGCTGTCAGCGCCATCGCGCTCACCGTTGTGTCGAAGTCGACCCGACGGTCCGCTGGGATCTCATTGCTCGCGATCATGAAGCCGGTCCAGGATTTGACCGCGCCAAACGCACAGCGCTCGATGCACGGAACCTGAACGAATCCAGCGACCGGATCGCACGTCATCCCCAGGTGATGCTGGAGCGACGACTCGGCCGCATTCGCCACCACCTGGTGCGGGAAATCGTGGGCCTGGGCGATCAGCGCGGCACCCATCGCCGACGCGACACCGATCTCTGCCTGGCAGCCGCCTTCGGCGCCGGCTAGGGTCGCGTTGTGCTTGCAGAGGTAGCCGATCGCGGCGGCCGCCAGCAGGCCGTTGCGGATCTTCACCTGCGGCAGCTTGCGACCGCCTTCTCCGAGCACGTAGACGAGCGCCGGGATCACCCCAGCGGAGCCGCCTGTCGGCGCGGTGACGACCAGGTGCCCGCGGGCGTTCTCTTCGGAGCCGGCGAGGGCATAGGCCGACACGATACCGACGCCACGCTGCCCGACGTACTCGTCGTCCATCGCGCGCTTGTAGACCTCGCTGGCCTTGGTCTTGAGCTTGATCGGGCCGGGGAGGGTGGCGGTCGGCGCCGCGAGACCGGACTTCACGATGTTGACCATGGCGGTGAGGATCTTGTCGGCGAAGGCATTTATCTCGGCTTCGCTCTTGCCCGACACCGCGATCTCGTTAGCCATCACCACCTGCGCGACCGAGAGCTTGTTCTTCTCGGCGTGCTCCTGAAGCTCCTTCATGGTCGAGTACGGGTACTTGGGCTGACCCTTCTTGGGTGGCTCGTAGCCCTTCCACTCGATGAAGCCGCCGCCGACCGAGTAGTACTCGAGCTCGTAGAGCACGGCGCCGCCGCCGAGCAGCTTGCACGTCATCGTGTTCGGATGAGGAAAATCGCCCTTGGGTGCGTCGTAGACGATGTCGGCGAGCGACAGCTCGAGGGTCTTCGGGCCGAGCACGACCGGGAACCTCTTGTCGGGACTCGTTCGCATCTCGTCGAGGAAGAGTGGATCGATGCTCGCCGGCTCCTTACCGAGGATTCCGGCCAGGGCGGCCCGCTCGGTGCCATGCCCTTTGCCGGTGGCGCTCAGGCTGCCGAACAGGTGGACCTTCATACCGGTGACCTTCGCGAGCTGGTCGGCGGGCAGCTTGGTGCACCGCTTGTAGAAGTCGTAGGTGATCCGCATCGGCCCGATGGTGTGCGAGCTCGAAGGCCCAGGACCGACCTTGTAGAACTCGTCCAGGGTGGTCATCACCGACCCCTTCGATTTCTTCACCACATCGAGATCCGGCGACACGCCCACCGCCGCGGGAGGCGCAGCGGAGGTGGCCGCGAGGGCGCGATCGTGCTCGGCGGGCGTCAAGCCCGCGATCACGGTGGCCGAGCCGATCACGGCGCTACGCATCAAGAACGACCGGCGGTCGACGCCATCGGGTATATCCCGTAGGTTCGAGACTGTTTCGAGGATCGGCAGGCTTGCGGTATCTCGATCGTTGGAGCTCATGGGCTCTCCTCCACGGCCTGCGACGCCGTGCTGATAGCGAACGACTGACGCTCCGCGCCCCGCGCAGAGCGTGCCGTCACGTAGCGACCCGCGAACGAGCCGACAGGAATGCGCAGACCGTCATCCAGAATCACGAGCAACATCTACGCCGCAGGCCGCCGCGCCGCAGCTCTCCCCTTCGGGCAGTCGCGCACCATCGCGAAACAGGGCTAGAGAGTTCACGACGGCGCGCGGCCATGGCCGCGCCGACGGTCGGCAAAACATCCAGTCAGTTCCGCATTTTACGGGGATCGGTGCACCGTCATTCCACCGCGCACAGCGAACCGTGATCGGGCGTCCCGGGACGACGGCGACGGCGCCGAACCAGCCCGGGGGCTCGACCCATCGGTCACGGCGTCGAGACCACCTGCACCGAGGATGAGGCTTCGAGGCGCAGGCGTTCGTTTTGGCGCTTCGGACGTATCCACGAGGGAGCAGAGCGTGGTGGGACGGTGACTCGAGCGCACCGAGCGCCCAGCGAGTCGGTGAACCGACCATGTCTCGCGGCAGGGTCCCCGTTCCGCACCAACCTCCCGCGAGACCTCGCACCGATCGGCAGGAGCGCGGCACCGCTCGGGTTTCTTGCACCGTGGCGCGGCCGTTCGGAAATCGGCGGGGCAGTTGGCTGCCAACCGGTCGAGCCGAGGCACGTCCCTTGCTCACTCTCGCCTTCACGATACCCCGCGGCCGACCGACGCACTGCCGGGATAGACGTGCAGATCCAGAGCTTGCGCACGGCGCCGTACCGAATGCCGTGCGACGGGGGGTCACGCGGCTGAACCGCCGTTCCCCCGCCCCGGAGGTGAAGTACCGGACTCGCCGTTTCACACCCAAGGAGGCGCAACATGACGCCGCTCGCGAAGCCGACGCTTGGAAGGACCTTCGTTCTTGTGATCGTTGCGCTCACCGTGTTCCCCACGCTGACTCGGTCCCAAGCACAGCCCGCCGACGTCCAAGAGATGAAAAGCACGATCCGGGATCTTCAAACCACGATCGACGACCTGAACCGCAAGGTCGACGCGCTCGAGAAGGCGGCACCCGCGACCGCCACGGATTCGGCGCTCGGCTCCACTGCCCCCCAGAGCCCGATCACACCGCGTGACGCACTGAACGACCAGCAAGAACCGGCGCCGCGCCCGAACGACCTCACTCTCGAGCCCGACTACCGCGGGTTCATCCCCGTTCCTCACACGCCGGTGCTGATCAAGTTCAACGCCAAGCCTCGCGTCGACTTCACCTACGACACCGACAATGCGGGCGACGACAATCGATTCATCACCGCCAAGATCCCGGTGGCGGGTGACCCGGCCAAGGGCGGTGGGGCGGTGTTCAACGCCAACGCCAAGGGAAGCCAGCTCCGCATCGACGTGCGAGCACCCGAGATCGACGGCGCTCCCCGCTTCTATTACCAGAACGACTTCTTCGCCTCGAGCGGCGGCGAGTTCGGCTACCGGATGCAGCACATCTACGGGAAGCTCTACAACGTCACGGTGGGCTACACCTACGGCGTCTTCGAGGACCCCGACGTGTGGCCCGACACGGTCGACTACGAAGGGCCCAACTCGGCGATCTTCGCGCGCGTTCCGCTAGTCCACTACCAGCTCTCGCTCATCCCCGAGTGGGCGATCACGCTCGGCCTCGAGCAGCCCGAGTCGTTGCCCTCGACGCTCGATGGCGAGGCGGTGAAAGGCGTGAACCACGCACCCGATGGCGGGTTCAACGTGAGGTGGGAGCGCAGCAAGGTCGGGCACGTCCAGTTCGCCACCATCCTGCGGGACATCGGCACTCGAGGCGTTTCGGAGGAAGTGACGACGGGCCCCGCGACCGACGACCAGTCGGTGCTCGGATGGGGCCTGAATCTGTCCGGTGCGTTCGACCTTTTCGGTCGCGACACGCTCCTGGCGCAGCTCACCTACGGCCACGGCATCGGCCGCTACTCGAACGACGCCGGCTTCTTCGACACCGACGCGGCCTTCGACGAGGGCGGCGACTTGGTGGCGCTGCCTTACCTCGGCGTGCTGATCGGGTACACGCACCACTGGAACGAGGAGTGGCGTTCGACTGGAAGCTACGGCTACGTCGAGATGGAGAACGAAGAGTCGCAAGGGCCGGACGCGTACCATGCCACCCATTACGCGAGCCTCAACGTGATGTGGCAGATCCGCGAGCGCCTGACGCTCGGCCTCGAGGGGCTCTACGGCCACAAGGAGACCCAGGACGGGTCGACGGGTGACGTGGGGCGAGCCCAGTTCGGCGTGCTCTACTCGATCTTCTGACATGGCGGGCAGATGAAGATCGGAGTCGTGGGCTGCGGCTTCGTGGGAAGCACCGCCGCGTACGCCATCGTCCTCAACGGAGCCTGTAGCGAGCTGGTGCTTGTGGATCTCGATCCCGCTCTGGCGCGAGCCCACGCCGAGGACATCCTCCACGCGACGCAGTTCGCCGCGCCGGTCCGTGTCACCGGCGGCGAGTATCCTCAGCTCGACCGAGCCCGGATCGTGATCCTCGCCTGCGGCGTGAACCAGAAGCCCGGCGAGACACGGCTCGAGCTCCTCGACCGCAACGCCCGGATCTTCCGTGAGGTGATCCCCCGGGTCCTCGAAGCCGCGCCCGACGCGATCCTGCTCGTCGCCACCAATCCCGTCGACATCATCACCACCCTGGCCACGCGGATCTCGGGGCTTCCCCCAGCGCGCGTGATCGGCTCGGGCACGATCCTCGACACCGCGCGTTTCCGCGCCCTCGGCGTCGGCGTGCACGCGTACGTGCTCGGCGAGCACGGCGACTCGGAGGTGCTGGTGTGGTCGGGCGCCGACGTCGGCGGCGTGCCGGTCGCGCAGTTCTCTGCCAGCGGGGGCTGGCTCACCACGCTACATTCCGTGCCGGCATCGACGACGGCGTGCGCCGTGCTGCGTACCGCATCATCGCCGGCAAGAAAGCCACCTATTTCGGCATCGGCACCGGACGATCCCGGGTCGCGGAATCGATCCGGGACGACGAACGGGCGATGCTGACCGTATGTACTACCGAGAATCCACTTCGAGGTCTCGAAGGGGTGGCATTCTCGTTGCCACGTGTGATCGGAGCGAGCGGTGCGACGGTCACCCTCACCCCACGGCTCTCCGCGGAGGAGGATGCCTTGCTGCGGCGGAGCGGCGAGATGCTTCGACGCATCGTCGACGAGATCCCCTCGTCGAGCTGAGAGTTGGGCAGTGACGCAACGCGGGCTCACCGCGCGACCAAACGAAGGGATGGAGACGGCCATGGCCAAGAACAAGGCAAAACACGAGGAAGAACGAGCCGGCGGAGAAGTCGAGGACAAGAAGGCGAAGAAGGACAAGCAGCAGGCCGAGAAGGGCGAGATCCGCGGCCCACTCAAGCGCAAGGCCTACGAGAAGGAGCTCAAGCGTCTTCAGGCCGAGCTGTGCAAGCTGCAGGAGTGGGTGAAGTACAAGGGGCTGCGTGTCATCGTGGTGTTCGAAGGCAGGGATGCCGCGGGCAAGGGCGGAACCATCAAGGCGATCACCGAGCGAGTGAGCCCACGCGTGTTCCGGCAGGTGGCGCTGCCGGCCCCATCCGACCGCGAGAAGTCGCAGATGTACATCCAGCGCTACATGGCGCACTTCCCGGCCGCGGGCGAGATCGTGATCTTCGACCGCAGCTGGTACAACCGCGCCGGCGTCGAGTATGTGATGGGCTTCTGCACGAAGCAGCAGCACGATCGATTCCTCGAGCTCGCCCCGGAGATCGAGAAGTACATCGCCGAAGCCGGCATCATCCTCGTGAAGTTCTGGCTGGAGGTGAGCAACGAGCAGCAGAAGAAGCGGTTCGAGGCACGCATCGACGACCCGCTCCGGTCGAGTGGAAGCTGAGCCCCATGGATCTGCTGCCGTCGCGGGAGAAGTGGTACCAGTACTCGCGCGCACG
>JADJOY010000013.1 GCA_016713535.1 Deltaproteobacteria bacterium | reverse complement strand
AGGACCAGGGCTCGACGCCCTGGAGCTGACAGGTGGCGAGGACCTGAGTAGGATCGCCGCACGCTGCGCCCCGGCGTCCGGAGCCCGCGAAGAGCCAGTTCTTCCGGCCCACCGGCGATCCGGCGCGCAGCGCGCGCTCGGCGGCATTGTTGGTCATCGGGACGCGCCCGTCTTCGAGAAACGCCAAGAGTGCGGGCCAGCGTCCCAGCGTAGCCCACCGCCTGCCGCAGCGGGCTCTTCGGCTCGGACCGACTCGTCGTTCGCCGTCGCGGCCAGCCACTGTCCGAGTCCGTGGATCAGCGGCACGCTCTCGCTGCGCCGCAAACGCGAGGCAGTCGTCGGCGTTGAGCCCTGTCATCCGAGGCGCGTCGCTCCACCGCGAAAAGCGCCTGCATCCATCGCAACGCGAGCGAAGCGCGGGCGTCGCCCGATTCGAGCGCGCTCCCACAAAGTACCGGCGCGCATGGGCCCAGCAGCCCGCCGCGCGCACCTCCGGGCGCTCGAAGACCCGTCGAAACCGGCGTACCTATCCGCGACCAACCAACCGCGGCGCTCCGCCAAGAACCGCACCGGCCCGGCCTTTCGTCCAGTCCGGCGTGTAGTCGTAGACCGCCCACCTCGTCGCCGAGGTAGATTCCAGAGGTGACCGCGCCTGAACCCTGGGTGGTCGCGGTCGAGGACACAGATCCCGGTGTCGTCGCAGTGCAACACGTGCGCGCTCAACGCGCGCACGCGGGATGCGCTCCACCACTGGCGCGAGTAGCTCCGGCCGTCGCCTCCACCCAGCCCGCGGTGGTCGAGCGCGGCAGCCGGTGGCCGGCGAGCTCCTGTGATCGCTTCCCTGACGGCTTTCAGCGGCAGGCCGTGGCCGTACTGAGGAGCGTCACGGCTGCGAGCAATCCCGGCCTGGCAGTTTGTCGATCACCTGGCGGCGCCGGCGCCACGACCACCTCGCCCTGGCACGGCCGGCACGCGTATTTGGCGCGCTTGCGCACGATCACCTTGAGCGTCGCCGGTACGTACTGGGCCCGCTCGTCTTGTAGCCGATCGCGCTTCGCCACGCCGCACACCGCGCACTGGGGCACCCGGCCGCCGCCGGCTCGTACACCCGCCCGCGCGGCAGATCGGCGGGCAGCCCACGGCGCCCCGTGGAGCCGCGTCGCTTCGTCGGAGGCGCGACCGGAGCGTCGCTCTCGGCGGCGGCGCCGGGAGGTGCCGGTTCCGTCGGGCGAGCTTCGAGCGCCGCCTGGACGAAGAGCGCGAGCTGGTCGACGGAGATCTTCTCGAGAGACGGCCGTAGCGCGCCTTGCGCAGCTTCTGGTTCTCGAGCTTGAGCCGGTCGACGTGCTCGAGCACCCCGCGCACGTGCTCGACTGAGGCGAGCGCCTCGTCGGATCGGCCTCGGATCAGCTGGGTCCAGCGGACGACGCTCTTTGGCTTGCTCGGAGGGTCGCGCGGTGGGCACGCGCCGAACGGTGTCACGAGGTGCAAACGTTGTCTCACGGTGAAGCGAAACGTTTTTGCGTCGTAGCGGAGTTTTTCCGGTGGCGACACCGTGCGGCGCGGAAGCTGCCGTGGATCGGCGCCGTCGAGCAGCAACGCGAGCTCGACCGTGGTCATTCTCGAGCCGGCTTCCCGGCGCTGCGCGAGTGGATACGGAAGGTGCCCTGGCGAGCTGCTTGTAGACGATCACGTACCCGGTGCGCTCCTACAGGCAACTTGAGGAGGTCGCGACGACGGCTGGCGAAGACGTACAGATCACCGCCTGCGGGTTGCCCGACCACCCGCGCACGATCGCCGCGAGTCCCGGAAGTTTCCCTGCGCATGTCCGTCGGAGCCGTCCACAGGAAGACGCGGGTCGGCCAGCCAGCACCGCCCACCCAGAACGGACACGACCTGTGCGAGGGTGTCGGCGTCGAAGCCCGCCGACGTGGATGCGGTGACCGGCCGGCGTCCCACGACCACGCCATCGCCACAGTCCGGCGCCTGCTCGTGTACCTCGTCGCCCTCGACCACAGTGCACCGAACAAACCCCGGCCCTCCGCAGCGACGGTGGCCGACGCGAGACGGCGGCGCCACCAGTACAGGCGCTGCGGGTCAGGACCAGGCGTGCGGGCGGAGGTGATGGAGCGCCGCGCCCTCCGCTTCCGCCAGACCGATCACCCACCGGGCGTCGGTCCCACCGCGTGCCACGAAGCCGCTGCAGCCGAGCTCGATCTCGTCCGTCCACGCCACCCTCCTCGCCAGGGGGCAGCGAGTGTCACGCGCGCGCGGGCCGGACTGAAGATGCGGTTCGTCGAACGCTTACGCTGCGGATGGGTTGCGTTGGGCTGTTCGTCGACCTGGTCATGCTGGGTCGGCGGACGGTAAGCGTTCGACGAACCACACCCCGGAGGCGTCAGGACCTGGCGCCGACGAGTTCGGGATTCTCGGCCGCCCAGCGATCGGGTAGCAGCTCATCGATGCGGCGTGCGGCCAGCTGGCGGCGATCTTGGCGAGGGACGTCGCGGAGGTAGGAGACCAGGGCTCACGCCCTGGAGCCGACAGGTGGCGAGGACCGAGTAGGCGATCGCCGCACGCTGCGCCCCGGCGTCCGAGCCCGCGAAGAGCCAGTTCTTCCGGCCCACCGCGATCCGGCGCAGCGCGCGCTCGGCGGCATTGTTGGTCATCGGGACGCGCCCGTCTTCGAGAAACGCCAAGAGTGCGGGCCAGCGTCCTAGCGTGTAGCCCACCGCCTGCCGCAGCGGGCTCGGCCCGACCGACTTCCGTTCGCCGTCGCGGCCAGCCACCGTCCGGAGTCCGTGGATCAGCGGCACGCCTCGCTGCGCCGCAACGCGAGGCAGTCGTCGGCGTTGAGCCCGTCATCCGAGGCGCGTCGCTCCACCGCGAAAAGCGCCTGCATCCATCGCAACGCGAGCGAAGCGCGGCGTCGCCCGGATTCGAGCGCTTCCACAAAGTACCGGCGCGCATGGGCCCAGCAGCCCGCCGCGCGCACCTCCGGGCGCTCGAAGACCTGGTCGAAACCGGCGAACCCATCCGCGACCAACCAACCGCGGCGCTCCGCCAAGAACCGGCACCGGGCCCGGCCTTCGTCCAGTTCGGCGTGGTCGTAGACCGCCCACCGTCGCCGAGGTACACCCAGAGGTGACTGCGCTTCGAACCCTTCGGGTGGTCGCGGTCGAGGACACAGATCCCGGTGTCGTCGCAGCAACACGTGCGCGCTCAACGCGCACGCGGATGCGCTCCACCACCGGCGCGAGTAGCTCCGCCGTCGCCTCCACCCAGCCTGCGGTGGTCGAGCGCGGCAGCGGTGGCCGGCGAGCTCCTAGATCGCTTCCTGACGGTTCAGCGGGCAGGCCAGGCCGTAATTTGAGAGCGTCACGGCTGCGAGCAATCCCGGCCTGGTAGTCCCTTGTCGATCACCTTCGGCGGCGCCGGAGCCACGACCATCTCGCCCTGAGCACGGCCGGTACGGCAATACTCGGTGCGCTTTGTGCATCGATCACCTTGAGCGTCGCCGGCATCGTACCGGAGCCCGCCTGTCTCGTAGCCGATCACGCCTTTCGCCACGCCGACACCGCGCACTGGCACCGGCCGCCGCCGGCTCGTACACCTGCCCTCGCGTGGCAGATCGGCGGGCAGCCCACGGCGCCCGTGGAGCCGCGTCGCTTCGTCGGAGGCGCGACCGAGCGTCGTTTCCGGGCGGCGGCGCCGGAGGTGCCGGTTCCGTCGGGCGAGCTTTCGAGCGGCCCCGGACGAAGAGCGAGCTGGTCGACGGCGATCTCTCGGAGAGACGGGCCGTAGCGCGCCTTGCGCAGCTTCTGGTTCTCGAGCTTGAGCTGGTCGGACGTCGGAGCACCTCGCGCAGCACGTTGACCGAGGGGAGCGCCTCGTCGGATCGGCCCTCGGAGATCAGCTGGTCCGCGAAGCGGACGACGCTCTGGCTTGCTTCGAGGGTCGCGCGTGGCCACGCGCCGAACGGTGTCACGAGGTGCAAACGTTGTCTACGGTGAAGCGAAACGTTTTTGCGTCGTAGCGGAGTTTTTCCGGTGGCGACACCGTGCGGCGCGGAAGCTGCCGTGGATCGGCGCCGTCGAGCAGCAACGCGAGCTCGACCGTGGTCATTCTCGAGCCGGCTTCCCGGCGCTGCGCGAGGGATACGGAAGGTGCCCTGGCGAGCCGCTTGTAGACGATCACGTACCCGGTGCGCTCCAATACAGGCACTTGAGGAGGTCGCGACGACGGTTGGCGAAGACGTACAGATCACCGCTCTGCGGGTTGCCCGACCACCTCGCGCACGATCGCCGCGAGTCCCGGGAAGCCCCTGCGCATGTCCGTCGGAGCCGTCCACAGGAAGACGCGGGTCGGCTAGCCCAGCACCGCCCACCCAGAACGGACACGACCCGTGCGAGGGTGTCGGCGTCGAAGCCCGGGCCGACGTGGATGCGGTGACCGGCCGGCGTCTCCACGACCACGCCATCGCCACAGTCCGGCGCCTGCCTTCGTACCTCGTCGCCTCGACCACATGCACCGCAACAAACCCGGCCTCCGCAGCGACGGTGGCCGACGCGAGACGGCGGCGCCACCAGTACAGGCGCTGCGGGTCAAGACCGTGCTCGCGGGCGAGGTGATGCAGCGCCGCGCCCTCCGCTTCCGCCAGACCGATCACCCACCGGGCGTCGGCCTCGTCCCACCGCGTGCCACGAAGCCGCTGCAGCCGAGCTCGATCTCGTCCGTCCACGCCACCCTCCTCGCCAGGGGGCAGCGAGTGTCACGCGCGCGCGGGCCGGACTGAAGATGCGGTTCGTCGAACGCTTACGGCGTACGAGCGCTGAGCTCGACTTGCATGGTGGCACACGGGCCCGTTCCGTCGACGCTCCCACCACGCCCTGAATCGACGTCCCGGGCCGCAACGAACGCGAGCTTTCGATCTCCGCCGGCCGTTCCGTGGCGTCGACATCACGAACACTGTGTCGGCCGCTCAGTGGCACCCGCGGTTCCGTCCTGCGAATCCTGCGGATCTGGAGGAGGTGCGGTCGTCGTCCTCCTCGCAGGAGGATCGCCATGCCAACCCGTCGCCCATGCCGGATCTGCAAGCACTGGTTCCACCCGGATCCGCGCGTCGGCGAACGCCAGCGCGCGTGTGGACGCGCCGGACGAGCGCCGTGTACACCCGCGTGGTGCCGATGGAGCTCAAGCGCTCGCACGAAGCGGTGCACCCCCGTGAGCAGGAGGAGTCATGAAGCTCGCGCGCCTGGTCTTGCCGTTTCTCCGTCACCGCGAGCGCATCGGGCGCCGCGCGCACGGTGCGCCTCGAGCGCGAGGCGATCCATCGGTTCGTCGCTCACCTCGAGGGCGAGGGCGTCCTGACAGTCGAGCAGCTCACCCGAGACCGGGTGCGCGGATTTCAAGACGACCTGGCCGACACCGAGACGCAGCGCGGTGCTCGCCTCAAGGCGCAGACCCGGCGCGGCATCCTGACCGCGGTGAAGCACTTTCTGCGCTGGCTGGATCGGGAGGACTACTTGGCGCTCGACCTGGCGCGAGTCGTCGAGCTCCCGAAGCGGGATCGCCCGCTTCCGCGGGACGTGATCGACCCGAAGGAGATGAAGCGCCTGCTCGCGGCCCCCGACGTCACGAGCCGGCTCGGGCTGCGCGACCGGGGAATCCTCGAGGTCTTCTACGCGACCGGCATTCGCGTCAACGAGCTCACGGGCATCCGGTCGGCCGATCTCGACCTCGCCGGCGGCTTTCTCAGGGTGACCCGGCCCAAGGGCGGACGGCAGCGCGTGGTGCCGCTCGGGAGGATCGCGGTGGAGGTGATCCGCGAGTACCTGGCGCACGCGCGGCCCGAGCTGGTGGGCGAGGACGACGTGCCGCAGCTCTTCGTGAGCCGGACCGGCCGCGCGCTGGACAACACTGCCGTGGAATGGATGGTCCGGAAGTACGCGCGGCTCGCGCGGATCCGGAAGACGATCACCCCGCACGTCTTCCGGGTCACCACCGCCACGTCGATGCTCCGCGCCGGTGCCAACGTCCGGCACGTCCAGGAGCTTCTCGGGCACCGCTCGGTGGCCACACTCGAGCCCTACCTCAAGCTCACCATCACCGAGCTCAAGGACGCGCACGCGCGGTATCATCCTCGGGAGACGCTGGCCTCGTCCGAGCGGCAGGGTTGGGACGGCCCGAGTGAGTCCGATCGACACGAGGCTGGTGTAAGGTAGGCCCACCATGGGAACCGCAGCTCGCAAGGCCGTTCACGACGACATCGAGGGCCCGGAGTATGCCGAACGGAGCTTCCTCGCTCGCGCGGCACTGCCGATCGTGCTGGAGACCCTCCGGACGAAGCACCCCGGTGGCCACCGTTGGGGGGCCGGGATCGAGCGCCAGCTCTCGGTCGGCAGCCAGCTCCGGCGTTTCGACATCGCGGTGCTGCGGGACGGCGCACTCTTCGGCGTCTACGACCTGCTGCCGGCTGGGCGCTTCGGGATGGGTGAGCTGCGTCAGCGGCTCAGCGAGCTCCGCGCGGCCACCTCGACGATGACTCCCGCGGGGCTCGCCTCGGGTCTGGTCCTTCGGTCCGGCCAGGCCGATCCGGCTACCGTGAAGAAGATCAACGGCGGCGTCCCTCGCCTCATCACGTTCTGAAGCGCTCGATGGCCTGGCCGTATGATCGGCTCATCGAGCAGGTCGAGCGGATCCAGATCCTCTGGAGCCATCGCTCGCTCGTGAAAGACGCGATCCGGGCGCGCGAGCGCCAGATCGAATTCAAGCGCAACGGTGAGCCCATCGAAGCGGCGGCACGCCTCGCGCGTCGCGCCGCTCAGGGCGCCGACGACGTTCTCGTCGAGAGCGCCCTCGTCTCGCTCGTCACCGCGTGGGAAGCCTTCGCGCGAAACACGGCGGTTCGGTTCATCGACGAGCATCCGGAAGCCTTCCGAAAGCGCTGGCGGATCCAGGGCGGAGCGGCGGTGAAGCCGACCACCAAGACGCTCGACCGCGTCCTCGAGGGCGCAGCGTCCACCGAGCGTACAGACGCTGGCCGCGCTCGTGAGCCTCCTCACGCGGCTGGGGATGGAGGTGCCTCCGGCCGCCCCGGCTTCACCGACTGGGTCGCACAGGAGCTCGAAGCGAGCGGCGCCTGCACGCCGGGGCAGGGCGTGCCGCTCCGGAACCGCGTCGGCATCGAGTTGCCGGATTACCGAAACCGCATCGTCCACGGCGTGGATTCGGCGCAAGGCGGAGCGACGGCGCGGCGAGCCGTCCGCGACCTATCCAAGAAGGTCTCGGAACCGTACCGCCGGGTTCACCAGTCGAGGATCGAGCATCTGCTCGAGGATGTCCGGGTCGTCGCGGCTGCGATCGACCGCGTCGTGGGCATGCTCTAGTCGCCGCTCACGGCCCTTCGGGTAGCCGCGAACCCCGTCGCTCAGCCCCTTCCGCCCACGTTCCTCGCTCAGGCCGGCCCGGCCGCGCCCGCCGCGGTAAGCGCGGCAAAATGGGCGCGGTTCCCAGTCGCGCCGATCGTCCTCTCGATGTTGGATCGCCCTCGACAGACGCCGCTCGGGCTGGTCCGAGCGGCCGGGGTCTTTGACAGTCCGGTTTCTTCCCGACCAGGCGCCTGCCGTGCTCGCCTCGCACGAATCGCTCGCCCTTGAAGTCAGGGTGGTCCTTTTGGGCGAACGCTGCACATTGAAGGACGGCCAGAATTCCGTCCGAAAGGTTGTGGATACGACCGGCACCGTGGTCGCGTCGTACGACTACGACGCGTGGGGCAACACGCTCTCGGACCCGAACGCGATCGATGTGCTGTTTCATCACCGCGCGTTTGGGGAGGTACACGACCCGGATCTCGGGATGACGTACCTGCGGGCCCGGTGGATGGATCCGGGTACGGGGAGGTTTGAGTCGAGGGATCCGGTCGCGGGCCGCCGTGAAGATCCCAAGTCACTACAGCCATACGCATATGCGCACCTCGATCCCAACCTGCTGGCCGACCCAACGGGTCAATTCACTCTGGTCCAGATGCTCGTTACGGTTGGGGTCGCTGCAATTTTCACTGCGATACCGATCCCCGCGCTCGCCCAGACACGAGACAAGGCAAACCATGCCGCGGATCTCGCCCGGCGCCTCTCGCGAGCCAAGGGGCACCCCTCGGGGGTGTCTGCTGTAAGAACGGCGAGCTATCGCCTTGCTTCACGAGGCAGGTATCGGAGATTCATTGCGAGCTTGGCACCTGCTACCTGCAGCACGAGAACGATCACATCCGTTACATGAAGCGGGCAGGGATGAGTTGTAAGCAGGGGTCGAGACAGATTCCTGATGGCGAGAGTCCCGTTTACCCGGAGAACTTCGACTTCTGGAAATCAGAGGAGCAAGCGTTCCAGGTGTCGCTCCCATGCGTCAGCGACAAACTGAGCGAGTGGCGGGAAAGGATGCGTAAGGAACCGGATGGATATTATGAGACGAGCAGGAAGGCGCATGATTGCGTAGGCACCTGCACGTGGGAGAAGTGGTTCCACGAGGGAGGATGGAAGGATTCCGCCGACTATAAGGATCTCCGGAGTGTAGGAGACTAACGGCGGTGAGAGCATGTCTCGTATCAGGTCGACGACGATTGGCTGCTCTGGGGGCAATTACGCTCACGCTCTTGCCCGAGTGTGCCTACGTCAGTGGGCAGGGTCAGGATAGTCAATCCGCAAGGAACTTCGCGCTGCCGATGTGCCTTCAACGCGTCCCGGGGTTCGAACGTCTGGACCGGGACGCGGCTCTGCTGCGGGCAGCCTCGGGGCCTGCCTTAGGCGAGCTTGGCTGCGCGCAGGTCGCGTCTGAGTCGTGGGCGGCGCTTCGCGATGTCGCTACTGAAGCTATCGCTGCTACGTCGATTGCCGATGAGTCGCCGATCGCTGATCAGGCGCCTACTCGGGCCGAGTGTGCTGCCCTCGCGGCCTTTGGAGCAGCAGATCGAGAGTTTGGTTTGTTCGCCGGCGAAGGGGTGGAGTCGCTTTTGCTGGTGGCAGAGGCGTCGGCGAGGGGCGGTGGACGCCACGCCATGATCGCGGCTGCAGCCTTGAGGCTGGCTGTCGCAGGATCAACCGGAGGGGGCGATCATGACTGCTGTGAGGCCATCGGAAAGGTGTATCTGCTAAGCGTCAACTATCTGTACCAATCCGAGTGCATTTCGGCTGCGCGACGAACTCTCGACCTCGTTAGAGGATGGATCCTCGTGCCCGCCGGTGAAGTCGCCACCGTACGTCGCTATGGCAGCGGTCGAGGAAGATCTGGCGCTTGCTAACCGATGGGAGGCGACAACACGCGCGGGAACCGGGTGCCCCGCAAGCGACGAGAGTTTTAATGAGACGGACGGCCATTGAGTCCAGGCGCTAACCGCCAAGAGAGACCCTCCTCGCAACGTACAAGGGGCGACGCGGTCGTAGTGGTACTCGTGCGCCCCGGGAGGTTGACACTCTCTGCTGAAAGAAGGCCCCGGCTGCAGAAACAGTTCTGCCCATTGAAGGACGGCCAGAATTCCGTCCGAAAGGTTGTGGATACGACCGGGGCAATCGTCGCGTCGTATGACTACACGGCGTTCGGGGAGGTGTTGAACCAGGATCAGGCGAGTGGGTGGATCTTCAATCACCGGGCGTTCGGGGAGATCTACGACCCCAATTTCGAGATGACGTACCTGCGGGCCCGGTGGATGGATCCCAACACGGGGAGGTTTACGGCGAGGGATCCGTTTGGGGGGCTCGTTTCCCGTCCAGCCACACTCCATCGATACAGTTACGCTAATTCGAGTCCGCAACTCTTCGCCGACCCTAGTGGTCAGTTCTTTCTCGCGACTGTGCTGGTCGCTGTTGCGCTAGTGGGGATACTGGCTAGCAGTGCCATGGCTGCGCCGAGTATTGGCAATCCGGTGGGAGTGCCTTACGACACCCGGGTAGCTCTGACGCTAGTGCTTCCAAAGAATTCGGCCACGTGGGACCGGAGCAAGCTTGTATCCACAATGAATGGTGCAACGGATGTGTGGAATAAGCCGCCATCCCCACGTGCCACATTTGTACAAGAAAGATTCCTTGAAGCAGACGAACAGTTCCGCGTGATTGACACCGATCGAGGAGAACCGTCGGGCAACCCTAACGTGTGGGACATTGCTGCAGAATATGGAGATGATACAACGCTAACCTATATATTCGCCGATCAGGTGATTGATCCGGCCACGAATTCGAATGGACTTACTGTATGCGGCGCGGCCTTGCAGCCAGGACGGGCAGGAGCAGTTAGCGGGGAAGGGTCGTGCTCCGACGGGAAATTCCTCGCGCATGAGATCGGCCATAATGGAGGTCTCGATCATTCCGATCCTCCGGACTCAAGTGCACTGATGAATGCGGTTGTTTTGAACACTGGGTTGAGTGCTCCTGAAAAGGCGTCCTGGTATCTGTGGATGAAAGACCATAATAGGACTAGATGAAATATCAGTGTGAGGCTGTGTTGCTAATTCATGTCACAGGGGACAAATGGGCGCCTCAGCATTGATGAAGATGAGACGTTGTCTGGTTTCGCCGTGGGTTCGTCTCGCTTATGGCGTGCTGATGAGTGTATCCAGTGGTGTGTGGGCGCGCGCGAGTTCTACGCGAATGGACATTCGCTTTGTTCAGGTGGTCAGCGGCGATCGAATTGAGGTAGAGATGAACGGCTTGCGAGAGTGTGTTCGGCTGGCGGGTATCAGAGCACCAAGCCAAGGAGAGACAGGCTTCCAGCAGGCGCAGGAAGAATTGCGGCTGATCATCGGACAGAGGCGTATATCTCTCTACTATGCGAAGAATGCCGACGACCGGGATTCTCACGGATGTCTTGTTGCATACGTGATGGTCGCAGACCCGGCAGGTCCACCTCCGACGGCCGCAACCTTTGATGAAGGGATCGCGAATCTGCTGATGGTCTCAAGAGGTTGGGCGAGACACTTGCCTGAAGAGAGGCAAAACCCATTGGATCAACGTCTCCAGGCCGCGGAGTTGCAGGCGATGCAGCACCGAAGAGGACTCTGGGGACTTTCACCCGTCAGGGAATAGCTGCCCTTTTGCTGGTGCCACTCGGCGTTTCGCTTTCCGTTTCGGCTGCGTTGCCGTCTGGCGACGCGCGTTTTCTCCCTTCGTCGACTCCAGCCCCGGGAAGCGGTGCCACCCACCTTGTTGATCGCGAGCGCTGAGCGGGTGGTAAGCGTGCTCTATCGATCTCGAGCTCCCCTCCCGCAGTAGGTGCCACCCACCTTCTGCACGGTGCCACTCGGTCTCGCCCTTTCGACCACCGATCCGCACGCTGCAGCGATGATCCCGATGCGCACGACCGCTGGGGCCACGATTGGCAGGCTCGATGTCTTATGCCTAATCCTGTGCCCCAGGGTTGAGAGCATCCCCGCTGGAAGAGAGTCCCCGGTCTTGAACGTGTTCTGCCCATTGAAGGATGGGCAGAACAACGTCCGAAAGGTTGTCGATACGACCGGGGCCGTGGTCGCGTCGTACGACTACACGGCGTTCGGGGAGGTGCTGAACAGCGACCAGCCGGCCGGGTGGATCTTCAATCACCGGGCGTTTGGGGAGGTGCTGGATCCGAACCTCGAGATGACGTACCTGCGGGCCCGGTGGATGGATCCGGGGACGGGGAGGTTTGAGAGCAGGGATCCGCGGGGTGGGAATGAATTCGACCCGCCATCCCTGCACCGGTTCACCTATGGGAATCTGGATCCGATCAACAAGATTGACCCGACCGGGGAGTTCACCCTCGTCGAGCTCTTGGTGGTCATCGCGATAATTGGAATTCTCGCCGCGATAAGTGTGCCGCAGTGTATCCGTCCGGTAGTTCCATGTTCCGTCGTTCCGCGGCTCGCGTGAAGCTCTGCCTCGATCCTCACCGCGATCGAGGAGGCAGAGCTTCACGCGAGCCGCCGCACGACGGAACATGGAACTACCGGACGGATACCTACAGCTTGATGCGGACTTGCGTGCAGCACGGCGTGGCACCCTGCCGTACCTCACGGACGTGATCGAGAAGCTCGCCGTGGGATGGCCCGCTCACCGCATGGCCGAGCTCCTGCCCGATCGCTGGGCCAGCGCTCACCCCCAAGCTTCATCGGTCGCCGCCGAGTAAGCCGTACCCGACCTCTACAACCGACGGACCTGCCCGCCGCGGATCACGCGAGCTGCGGCCCCTTCGCACCGGCCCCATGGGACTACCGGACGGATACGCCGCAGTTGATAAAGGCGCGCGATAAGGCGGTGAAGGGAAAGTTCGACGAAGCCGTAGACCAAGGGGTGTCGTCTGGTATCGAAGCTGTGCTGAAGATTGCGCAGATCGGTGACGACGAGCCCGATAAGGTCCGTGCGTTACGGGCGCTCAGCGACAAGTTCGCCGAGATCAAGTCTATTTCCGGAGAGATCGCGATCATCGATGACGCTGACTTTCCATCCGACGCACTGCGCGATGTTTGTGGGTCAGCTTTCGCGATCAATGACCCAACGCCGGCTGTTTCGCTATCGCGCCAAAGCATACGCAAGGGAATAGTGTCTGGATGCCCGGCAATCGCGGCTCTGATCGTTCACGAGGTGGCGCATCACGTATATGCGGAACGTCATGAACAAGCGGTGCAGTCCGCGTTCGGAGAGAGTGAGGAATTCGCTGAATCTTGCGAGAATTCCGTCTTCAGTCAAGGCGCTACGGGTGGCCTCCATGGTAAGTGCGAAGTCAAAGAGAACTGAAGGGTGTGTTAATGCATGCGTCAGGTCGACTTGATGGTTCTCAGTCGGCCCCTTTACGGCCGCGCGCCGTCCTCTTGGGCGCCGTAAAAGTTGGATCTGTGATCTTCGGCATTCTGATGCTCGGGCTCCTTGCATATGTTGAAGTTCTGATTGCGCGAGCAGATGATCCGAAGGCAGTGGTGCAATCCGCCTCGATCAATGCCTTGTCATACGCCTTCCCCGATTGGTGGGTTGATTGGCGCCTCCGGCGGTGTTTGCGGCACGGCGAAGCAAAAGCGCGACGGTCTGCGCTCGAGGTGTTTGTTAAGCGGGGTACTCGAACTGATGCAGTGATTTCGGCAGTCGGATCGGCGACGGGTGATCCCGACATCGAGGTGCGAGTAGCGGCGATCTGGGCGCTAAGTGTGCTGAGTCCGCATGGCGCTAGCGCATCCAGAAGTACTTTCGTGCAAGCCGCGCTTCATGACGAATCTCCGCGTGTAAGAATTGCGGCGATCGCAGCGTTGTCCGTCCAGGCGCAGTGGGATCCGAGCGTTATGGAGGGGCCGGATTGTCGGTAATCAGGACCGAAGCGAGGAGGTGCGCACCGCAGTACGAAGAGCGCTCGTCTCGAATCAACCAACTCCGACCCCGATGGGTAGGTGACACTCAGTTTTTCGATGGTGCCACTCGGGCTCCCTCGGCCCTATCGACCACCGATCCGCACCCTGCAGCGATGATGCCGATGCGCACGACTGCTGGAGGAACGACTGGCACGCTCGATGTCGTATGCCTGATCCTGTGCCCTAGGGTTGCGAACAACCCAGCCGAAAGAGTGCCCCCGGTCTTGAATCTGTTCTGCCCATTGAAGGATGGGCAGAACTCGGTGCGAAAGGTTGTGGACACTTCCCCCTAAAAGGTGACACTCAGCTCTGAGTCAGTGGGGCGCCCGATGTGCGGGTGATCCTCCCCCGTTTCCGTGGACACCCCAACAGGCGCGAGAATGCGCCCGGAGGTTGGGATGGCACGGAGACACCGAAGGTCGTTCTCACCGGAGTTCAAGGCCGAGGCGGTACGGCTCTGTAAGCTGGGTGACCGCAACATCGCCAAGGTCGCCAAGGATCTCGATCTGGCCGAGAACGGGCTGCGAGAGTGGGTGAAGCGCGCGGCGATCGACGCGGGACAGGGCCCGCCGGGCGCGTTGACCACCGCGGAGCGCGAAGAGCTGACGCGGCTCCGTGCCCAGGTGAAGCGCCTGGAGATGGAACGAGAAATATTAAAAAAAGCGGCGGCCTTCTTCGCGAAGGAGAGCCGGTGAGATTCCGGTTCATCAACGCCGAGAAGGCCACCTTCCCGTTCGCATGCTCTGCCGGGTGCTCGCCGTCGCCGAGCGGCTTCTACGCCTGGAGGATCGTGGCCCCAGCGCTCGTGCAAAGGCTGATGCCCGGCTCGCCGTGGAGATCACGGCGTCGCACCGGCAGAGCCGGTGCACCTACGGCAGTCCGCGAGTCCACGAGGATCTGCGGGCTCAGGGCTGGCACCTGGGGCGAAAGCGAGTTGCGAGACTGATGCGCGAGCAGCGGCTCGTACCGCGTCAGAGCGGCGCTCCGCCGCACGACCGACTCGAACCACTCCCCCCATCGCCCCCAACGTGCTCGATCGGCAGTTCTCGCCGAACGCACGGAATTTGGCCTGGGTGACAGACGTGACGTACCTGGCGACACACGCGGGCTGGGCGTACCTGGCGGTGATCCTGGACCTGTTCTCGCGCCGCGTGGTGGGTTGGGCCGTAAGCGATACGAACGACCGCATCTTGGCGTTGGAGGCCCTTGGCCGCGCACTCCGAGCCCGACGGCCAGCGGCGGGGCTGATCCACCATTCCGACAGGGGCAGCCCGTACGCCAGCGAGGACTACCAAGATGTTCTGGACGCGAACGGCTTCGTCGGTAGCATGAGCCGTCGTGGGGATTGCTGGGACAACGCGGTGGCGGAAAGCTTCTTCGCCACGCTGCGCGCCGAGCTCGTGGATCATGAGCGATACGAGAACCCGAGTGCAGCAACCGCATCGGTTGGTGAGTACATCGAGCGCTTCTACAACGTGCGGCGCAGGCACTCGCACTTGGGCTACGTCAGTCCGTTGGAGTTTGAAGTCCGAGCCCAGCTCCCCGCACGAAGCTGCTCGGACCAAGGGAGCACCGCAACAACCGCGACCGGCGGAAATTCGGCCTCGCCAAATGGCTCCAGAGCGCGTCGCGACAGGGGCCCGCCACCTCGGCATCCCCCCGGAAATGGCCTCGCGCGCCCTTCGAGTGGTGCCACTGGCCCGGTCGTCCAGGTTGATCGATCCATGACGTTGAACAGAAATCACGCCGCGATTGCGGCATAGTCACGGTGTCCACGGAATCGGGGCAAGATCAGGGCGTCACGCACGGAGCCGGCGGGGCGATCGTTCGAGCCTTGGCCGCACGGACCGTGGGCGGGCGCGAACGATCTGGGCGACGTCCCGCGGGTTCCCGCTTCGCGGGAACCCGTTTGACGGAGACCGAAGAGCCCAGGAGCGCCTCGGCGACGTCGCGCCGGGTAGCGCCGAGATCGAGAGCGAAGCGCACCAAGAGATCGAGCGACACGGAGCGATCCGCGGCTTCGATCTTGGAGATCCGGGACTGGCTCGAACCGAGTGCAGCCGCGGCTTGATCCTGAGAGAGGTGGCGGCGCTCGCGCAACGTGCGGACCGTGCGGGCCAGGGCGAGCTTCATCTCGATGAAGGCGCTTTCGGCGGGGGTGAGTCCCAAGAGCTCGGCAACCGTGCCGGTCCGCCAGCCTGCGGCTTCGAGACGCTTTCGAGTCGTGGCATCCATAGTCGGAATCCTCTCACCTCTGACGAGCGAGATCGTAGGCGCGCAGGCGGGCTTGGCAACGCTCGATCATGGCGTGTGGGGTGGCGGGAGTCTTCTTGCTCGCGATGTCGACGATCACGATCACGTCGGGATCGATGCGGTAGACGATGCGCCAGCTCTGCTCGGCGTCCGGAATGCGCAGCTCGTGGACGCGGGGCCCGATCGAGGGCATAAAGCCAGATCGAGGCATCGCAAGGGACAGGCGGGCTCGCTCCTCCGCAAGCTAGTGAGTCAGCGCCTGGAGCGGATCTACCGCCTGGCAGAGTCGACGGGCCACTTGTCGCGCTTCATCGTTTTGGGGTCGTTCGTGACGGCAAAGCCCGAACCAAACGACGTCGACATCTTCTTGTTGATGGATGATTCCTTCGAGCTCAGCGCCGTCGCCGGGGAGGGTAGGTTGCTGTTCGACCACGGCGCGGCCGATAGTCACTTCGGCGCCAGCGTGTTCTGGACGCGGTGCCGAGCCGCCCTCGGTGGGGCGCAGGCGATGGACGAGGGTTGGCAGGTGCGGCGGGACGGTGAGAAGCGAGGCGTGGTGGAGATCGTAGCGGAGCCCGGATGATCGCGAACGATCGAGAGCTGAGCGTCACGCTGGACCGGATCGGGCGGTTCCAGGAGCAGGTCGCGCACGTTCGGCAGGTCGAGTCGAGCCCGACCAATTACCATGCGGCCGTATCGGGATTCCTGGCTGAGATCGATCGCATGGAGCTCGAGGTGCGGGAATACCTCAGCTTCCATCCCGGCGCGCTCGTGGCGAACGCCTGAGCGTCCGGCCCGCTCTTACCCACTCCCCCATGACGCGGGACTCCTCCGGCAAGCCCCGTCGCACGGGGCGGAACGTGGTGGCCGGGGTCCCGGTCGAGGATCCGCGGCGCCTCGACGAGCGCGAGGACCGCGAAGACGTCACCGAGGTGGACCGGCGGCTGCGGGACCCGCGCAACGCGAAGCCGATCCCGCTCGCCCGCGTGAAGGCTCGCCTGGGTCTCTGAGTCCGCCCTCGGCGTAGCGCGCCGAGCTCCTCGCGGGCGTGGGAAGCGGATCTCGCCGCGCTGCCGGCCGTTCGATTCCTGGCGCGCGACGGAGCGCGCGCGCTCCAGCCTTCCGGACGGACGAGGGTGCCTGGCACCGATTTTCGGGGGCACATCGCCGAGGCGTGACCCCCGGTCTGGAGGGCGCGCCTCCGGCGCGCCGGGACGGTCTCGCAGCGGACCGCCAGGAGGCGGTCCCTCCGAAAAGGGTGCGGGGGGGAGGCGTCGCGCCCCTTCGAGCCTTCCCTCGGCGCCGGCGCCGCCGCGGCTCGTCGATCCCGGTACGACTCAGCTCAGCGGCACGATCCGGCTCCACCGGTCGGGACCGACGATCGAGGTGGGCGCGTTCGGGTCCCACGACACGTCGAACGCGTAGAGCGTGTCGTTGGTGATGCGGAACACCGTGTAGTGGCCGCGTCCGTCGGGGTTGTAGCTCGTGTAGTAGGGAGAGCCGACGTTGAACACCGGCACGTTCTGCCAGTCGTAGGTGCTGGTGCCGTGGTCGTGGCCGTGGATGATCGCGATCACGTTGTAGCCGCTGACCGCCGCCGCGTATTCGGCGATCTGCGCCTGGTCCCACTCGAAGGTCGCCCACGGACCGTAGTGGTGCCAGATCACGATCGGCGCCTGGTGGCCGATCTCGGCGAGCTGCTGCTTCAGGTAGGTGAGCGCCATGCGCGGGTCGCGGTTGCCGGGCGGCTCGGTGGCTGGGTCGAGGTTCGGCACCACGTCCGACGGCGTGAGGTTGGTGTTGATGAAGTAGACGTCGTCCCACTTCCAGGTGTAGTGGCCCTGCTTGCCGGGTGCGGTGGCGGTGAGGCCCACGCGATAGGGGTTGCGCACCGACACCGAGTCTGCGACCGGGTGCTCGCCCGTGGGGTAGAGCAGGTTGTACCAGTCCCGGTAGTCGTGGTTGCCGTAGCCCTCGAAGATCGGGAAGCGCAGCCGCCGGTTGGCGCACAGGCCGTAGTTCTCGATGAAGCGGCCGTATTCGTCGGCGGGAGCCTCGCGAGCGTCGCGGCCGTTCTGGGTGATGTCGCCGGCCATGATGACGCCCCGGATGTTCGCCACCGGCTGGGCCACGCCGAGCGGCTGCCACGACAGCGTGTCCGCGACGTTCACCGCCTGGACGTGGAGGTCGTTCTTGCGCCCGCCGTCGTCCTCGGTGCCGTCGCTCGACAGGTAGATCTGCGAGTCACCGAACGCTAGGAAGGTGACGTCGCGCACGCCCGCGCCCGCCCAGAAGTCGGCGACCGGAGGCGCATCATTAGGCGAGCAGCCGTCGGTCGCGTAGTCGTTGGACGGACAGCCGGCGAGCGCGAGGCTCACCAGCGCGAAGCTCGTGACGGAAAGCGAGACGCGCATCGGGGATCTCCGTGGTGGGAAGAAGTCCATGGTAGCAATCCGCTCCGCCAGCCCGAAGCGAGCGGACCTCGATCGCGCGGGAGGGCGGTTCGTCCGGGAGGGGCACGCGCCGCGTGCCCGGCGATACGCGACGACGCCTGCGTCGGCGACGGCGTGGATCGCTGTTCGGATGGCTACCGCTACGCGGGCGCCGGATAGCCGAGGATCGGGAAGGCGAAGGCGAGGTCGCGGTCGATGCGGGCGCGCAGGGCGGGGTCGTCGGGGAACCTGTGGCCCTCGTAGCGTTCGATGCCGCGGAGGTAGTCGGTGACGCGCGGCTCGAGCGCCACGAAGTCGCCGAGCCCGAGGCGCGCGTAGATCTCGCGCAGCCCGCCGATCCGGTCACCGACGAAGTCCTCGTAGCGGATCTCGAGCAGGTTCGCGCTCGGGATGCGCTCCTTGTCGCGCGCGAACGCCTCCGTGTAGCCGCGGTACTGGTGGATCGCGAAGTCGACGAGCCCGGCGTCGTCGATCGCTTCGAGCCCGTACTTGCGCGCCATCGTGCGGTGGAGGTGGATCTGTGACGGGATCACCTTGTGCGGGTGGCGGCGGATGTGGACGAAGCGCGCGTCCGGGAAGAGGTCGAGGAGCGGGCCGAGGTTCGCCATCCACGCCGGGCTCTTGAGCAGCGAGCGCTCGCGCTTCATCAGGTAGGCACTCTTGCGCAGCGTGCCGATGTACGCGCGCTTCCACGCGGCGTACTCGGGCGAGCTCGGCGAGAAGCCGAACACGTAGCGCTCGAGCCAGCGGCGGTGACTGCGCGGGAAGCTGTACTTGTGGTACTCGCAGTGCGGCGTGAGCTTGACCAGCGGCACCTCGTCGTCCTGCGGGCTCCCCGGCCCCACCTCCATGTCGTCGAACGGGCGGCGATAGTCGATCCGCTCGAGCAGCGCGTCGAACGCCCGGTCGAAGAGGACACAAGACCCCGGCAGCACCATCTGCGACGGCCGCGTGTACGCGAACTGCGGATCGAGGGCGAGCAGGTTGAGCAGGTGGGGTGGTGCCGCTGCGGTCGTGGCCGAGGATCACGAGCGGCCGCTCGCTGAGCTTCTGGCGTGCGATCCGCGCGCCGTGGATCGCCGACTCCAGCGCGTCGAACGGCAGCGCCACCCACGACACCGCGTAGAGCGCCGCCACGCGCCCCGCGTAGCGCGCGTCGAAGCCGCCGTTGGCGCGCAGGATGCGCGTCAGCGTGAGCGGGCCGCTGAGGGCCAGGTAGGCGGGGAACGCCATCGCCGCGCTCGCGTCAGCCGCCCGAGGTCACGGCCACCGTGGCCGCGGCGGCGCCGCCTCGCTCGGCGATCGCGAGGATGCCCTTGAAGATGCCGAGGTAGACGGTGCCGTCGCGCGCGATCGCGGGCGAGCCCCAGTTGATGTCGAACGACTTGCCGAGCCCGACGAAGCGTTCGAACACCGGCGCGCCGCTCGCGAAGTCGAACGCGATGAACGACCAGGCGTTCTCGCCGCCGGGCTGCTCCTCGAACGTGTAGGCGTAGAGGAGGCCGTTGGTGGAGAGCTTGGTGACCACGGCGGGCACGCGCTCGGGGCGGGTCCAGACGACGTCGCAGCCGGAGTCGTCCTCGCGGATGTCGACGCGCGTCATGCCACCCGCGATCGTGGCCTCCGAGGTGCCATGGAAGGCGCTGCGGTAGCCGGAGTCGTTCTTGACCACGAGCGACCGGCCCCAGCCGATCGGCGAGATCTCGACCGCCGAGCCCGCCTCGCCGAAGAGCGGCACCCGGCAGATCTGGCGCGGCCCGCTCACCTGCTCCTCGCGGCGATAGACGACCAGCCCGGTGCGATCCGCCCCCGCGTCGGTGATCGCCACGTACCTGCGCCCGCGCTCGTCGTCCATGAGGGTCGGCGTCGACCCCGAGCCGATGTTGATGTTGCCGTAGCGGTAGGTGTCGGCGCGCGGGTACTCCTCGCGCCAGCGCACCACGGGGGTGCCCGCCTCGTCGGCGACCATCGCGTAGAGCGCGTGGTCGGTGATCACGTACATGCCGGTGTCGTCGGACGACAGGCTGTTCTGGATCTCCTCGCCGGCGAAGTGGTGGACGCCGACCCGCCCGGTGGCGGGGTCGAGGGTGCCGACGCGGCCGCGGCGCGTCACCCACCAGATGCGGCCCGTGTAGTCGGGCATCACCGAGGTGACGGGGTCGCACTCGCCGGCGGGGAAGAAGTTGTCGACGTCGAAGCAGTCGTGGGGGGCGTACGGCGTGAGATCCCACGAGTCCGCGACGTAGAGCTCGTAGCCGCCGTCGGCGCGCTTGCGGTGGGCGATCCGCTGCAGCCTCTGTGCTGCGTCGGTGAGCACCACGCGGTCCTGGTCGTCGAGGTAGAAGTAGCTGCCACCGCTGGTGTCGAGGAAGATGATGTCGAGGTCGAGCTTCACCAGCGCCTCGAACGTCGACGGCCGCGTCACCAGCCGGTGGGTGGCGAGGAGCCGCAGCGTGTGGGGCTCGAAGAGGTCGATCTCGAAGCCCGCGAACGACGCGCACATCGCCACCACCAGGCCTTCGCGGGTGAAGGTGATGGTCGGGCACACCCCGCCCGGCAGCGGCGATACCCTCCGCGAGATCACGGCCAGCTCGCCGCGACCGCTCGGCCCGCCGGTGGTGTGGACGTCCGAGTTGTAGGCGTTGCCATGCAGCCCGCCACCCTCGAACGCCTGGAACGGGTGCTGGATCGGGCGCGCGGCGAAGCCACTCAGCGGCGTCGGCGTGACCGGAGAGCGCGTGAGCGTCGGGCCCGCGAACGGCGCGCTCGCGATGGGCACCGGCTCGACCCCCGGCGTGAGCAGCCCGGACTTCCACACCGCGAGCGGCACCAGCACCACCACTGCGAGGATCCCGAGCACGATCTTCGCGGCACGCTTCATCCGTCCTCCGGCTCGCTCGGCCCGCCTGGCGGGCGCGCGAGCAACGCACCGGTGATCACCTCGGCGAACCACGCCCGGAACGCCCGTGCCCGTGCGCGCGACGGGCGCCCGCCTTGCGCCGCCCACAGGAACGGCCCGAAGAGCGGCTCGGCCAGCAACACCAGCGCTCCCAGGTGAACGGCGAAGGTGCTCGCCTCGGGCGGCGAGGGCGCCCGGCCCCCGCTCAGCGTGCGGCGGAGCTGCTCGACGGCGGCGGTCACGTCGCGGAGCGATCCCGCGGGCGCCGCGGGCGGCTCGTCGGCGAGGGCGAGCCACGCCAGCACCCGGCTGGTCGACTCGCGCTCGAAGTTGTCGAAGGCGGCGTCGATCAGGTTGCGCGCCGTGTCCGTGGGATCGTTCGCCACCGACAGCCGCTCGACGACGTGCTGGTAGCGGCGCTCGAGCGCCCGTGCCACGACCGCCTCGACGAGCGCCTCACGACTGCCGAAGTGGTGGAGGATCGCCGGGTGGGTGACGCCGAGGGCGCGCGCGAGCTCGGCGATGCGCACGCCGTCCGGGCCGTGCGCGACGAGCGCCTTCTCCGCCGCGGCGAGGATGCGCTCGCGCGCCTCGGCGGGCTCGAGGCGCACGCGCCGCTTCGTCGTCGTTGACCGCTTCGTCGTCATTACTTACAGTACTGTAAGTAATGACCATCGCGCGCGCAAGCGCGGAGGAATCCGGATGACGACCGCCGTGTGCCCCTTCGATCCCTACGCTCCCGAGACCGTCGAGGAGCCGTTCGCGTTCTACGCGTGGCTGCGCCGCGAGGCGCCCATCCATCACCTGCCTCGCGCCGGCTACCACGTGGTCTCGAGCTACGAGCTGGTGCGCGACGCGGCGCTCAGGGTCGACGACCTGTCGTCCAAGATCGTCGCGGTGCTCACCGCGCGCGCCGACGAGACGCCCGAGATCCTCGACCTCTCGGCGATGAACCCGATCGTCGACGTCCTCGCCACCGTCGACCCGCCGCGCCACGCGGCGCAGCGCAGGCTCACCAACCAGGCGGTCACCGTGGACCGGGTCTCGGCGCTCGAGGACGAGCTGCGGCGCCGCGCCGCGGCGCTGGTCGACGCCGCGGTGGCGGCGGGCACCACCGACTGGATGACCGCGTTCGCGGTGGCGCTGCCGATGGGCACGATCACCCGGCTGCTCGGGCTGCCGGACGCCGACATCGAGCAGCTCCGGATCTGGTCCGATAGCACGGTCGCGACGGTGAACGGGCTGCTCGACGCCAACGGCTTCGCCGACGCGGCGCGCAGCGCCATGGAGCTCGCGGCGTACCTGCGCGAGCACCTCGCCGCGGCGCGCGCCGCGAACCGGGACGATCTGGTGGGCGAGCTGCTGCGCAACGTGGGGCCGGGCGACGACGGGCTCACCGAGGAAGAGGTGCTCTCGATCGTGTTTCAGCTCTTCGTGGCGGGGAACGACTCGACCGCGAGCCTGATCGGCAGCGCGCTGCGGATGCTGGTGCAGGACGCGGCGCTCACCGCCGAGCTGCGCGCCCGCCCCGAGCGCGTGCCCGCGTTCGTCGAGGAGGTGCTCCGTCTCCACTCGCCGTTCCAGGGCCACTTCCGCGTGGCGCTGCGCGACCTCGAGCTCGGCGGGACGAAGATCGCCGAGGGATCCCGGCTGATGCTGCTGTGGGCCGCGGCGAACCGCGACGAGCGCGTGTTCCCCGAGCCCGACGCGGTGAAGCTCGACCGCGCCAACGGCAAGAACCACCTCGCGTTCGGAGTGGGGATCCATCACTGCATCGGCGCCACGCTCGCGCGCCGCCAGGCGGCGATCGCGATCGAGACCGCCCTCGCGCGCGCCGACCTCGCGCCGGGCTGGTCGAGCGCGCCCGTTCACATCCCGAGCCTCTTCGTCCGCCGGCTCACGCGGCTGGATCTGACCGCGCGGGGGCGCTGAGCGCCCGCCCCATCGGCCTGGAGGGCCGCGATCCTTCGCGGCCGCTGGGTTGGATCGGACTCGAGCGCCGCGGCGGCGAGGGACCGCCGCCCTCCAGGGGCCGCGATCGAGCGTCTGGAGGGCCGCGGTCCTTCGCGGCCGCAGGGGTTGCCTCGGGCTCGAGCACCGCGGCGGCGAGGGCCCGCCGCCCTCCACGGGCCGCGATCGAGCGGCTGGAGGGCCGCGATCCTTCGCGGCCGCTGGGTTGGCTCAGGCTCGAGCACCGCGGCGGCGAGGGACCGCCGCCCCCCAGGCCGCGATCGAGCGGCTGGAGGGCCGCGATCCTTCGCGGCCGCAGGGTTGCCTCGGGCTCGAGCGCCACGGCGGCGAGGGACCGCCGCCCTCCAGGGGCCGCGATCGAGCGGCTGGAGGGCCGCGATCCTTCGGGGCCGCAGGGTTGGCTCGGGCTCGAGCGCCACGGCGGCGAGGGACCGCCGCCCTCCACGGGCCGCGATCGAGCGGCTGGAGGGCCGCGATCCTTCGCGGCCGCTGGGTTGGCTCGGGCTCGAGCGCCGCGGCGGCGAGGGACCGCCGCCCTCCACGGGCCGCGATCGAGCGGCTGGAGGGCCGCGATCCTTCGCGGCCGCAGGGTTGGCTCGGGCTCGAGCGCCGCGGCGGCGAGGGACCGCCGCCCTCCACGGGCCGCGATCGAGCGGCCTGGAGGGCCGCGATCCTTCGCGGCCGCAGGGTTGGCTCGGGCTCGAGCGCCGCGGCGGCGAGGGACCGCCGCCCTCCACGGGCCGCGATCGAGCGGCTGGAGGGCCGCGATCCTTCGCGGCCGCTGGGTTGGCTCGGGCTCGAGCACCGCGGCGGCGAGGGACCGCCGCCCTCCAGGGGCCGCGATCGAGCGGCTGGAGGCCGCGATCCTTCGCGGCCGCAGGGTTGGCTCGGGCTCGAGCGCCGCGGCGAGGACCGCCGCCCTCCACGGGCCGCGATCGAGCGGCCTGGAGGACCGCGATCCTTCGCGGCCGCAGGGTTAGCTCGGGCTCGAGCGCCGCGGCGGCGAGGGACCGCCGCCCTCCACGGGCCGCGATCGAGCGGCTGGAGGGCCGCGATCCTTCGGGGCCGCAGGGTTGGCTCGGGCTCGAGCACCGCGGCGGCGAGGGACCGCCGCCCTCCAGGCCGCGATCGAGCGGCGTGGAGGGCCGCGATCCTTCGCGGCCGCAGGGTTGGCTCGGGCTCGAGCACCGCGGCGGCGAGGACCGCCGCCCTCCAGGGGCCGCGATCGAGCGGCTGGTGGGCCGCGATCCTTCGCGGCCGCAGGGTTGGCTCGGGCTCGAGCGCCGCGGCGGTGAGGGACCACCGCCCTCCACGGGCCGCGGTCGAGCGGCTGGAGGGCCGCGATCCTTCGCGGCCGCAGGGTTGGCTCGGGCTCGAGCACCGCGGCGGAGAGGGACCGCCGCCCTCCAGGGGCCGCGATCGAGCGGCTGGAGGGCCGCGATCCTTCGCGGCCGCTGGGTTAGCTCGGCTCGAGCGCCGCGGCGGCGAGGGCCCGCCGCCCTCCACGGGCCGCGATCGAGCGGCTGGAGGGCCGCGATCCTTCGGGGCCGCAGGGTTGGCTCGGACTCGAGCACCGCGGCGGCGAGGACCGCCGCCCTCCAGGCCGCGATCGAGCGGCTGGAGGGCCGCGATCCTTCGGGGCCGCAGGGTTGGCTCGGGCTCGAGCGCCACGGCGGCGAGGACCGCCGCCCTCCAGGGGCCGCGATCGAGCGGCTGGAGGGCCCGCGATCCTTCGCGGCCGCAGGGTTAGCTCGGGCTCGAGCGCCGCGGCGGCGAGGACCGCCGCCCTCCACGGGCCGCGATCGAGCGGCTGGAGGGCCGCGATCCCTTCGCGGCCGCAGGGTTAGCTCGGGCTCGAGCACCGCGGCGGCGAGGACCGCCGCCCTCCAGGCCGCGATCGAGCGGCTGGAGGGCCGCGATCCTTCGGGGCCGCTGGGTTGGCTCGGGCTCGAGCACCGCGGCGGCGAGGGACCGCCGCCCTCCAGGGGCCGCGATCGAGCGGCTGGAGGGCCGCGATCCTTCGCGGCCGCAGGGTTGGCTCGGGCTCGAGCGCCGCGGCGGCGAGGGACCGCCGCCCTCCACGGGCCGCGACCGAGCGGCTGGAGGGCCGCGATCCTTCGGGGCCGCAGGGTTGCCTCGGGCTCGAGCGCCAGGCGGCGAGGGACCGCCGCCCTCCACGGGCCGCGATCGAGCGGCTGGGGGCCGCGATCCTTCGCGGCCGCAGGGTTGGCTCGGGCTCGAGCGCCACGGCGGCGAGGGACCGCCGCCCTCCAGGCCGCGGTCGAGCGGCTGGAGGGCCGCGATCCTTCGCGGCCGCAGGGTTGGCTCGGGCTCGAACCCGGCGGCGGCGCGGGCCCGCCTCCCGGCGGGCCGCCTTGGCGCCGCCTGGAGCCCTACGCTAGCGTCGCCGCGGGATCCGACCCGGGGGGGACGCGATGAACGAGTGGTTGGAGCGGCGCTTTCAGCTCGCCGAGCGCGGCACGTCGGTCCACACCGAGGTGGTCGCGGGGGCCACCACCTTCGCGACGATGGCCTACATCCTGTTCGTCCAGCCGGTGGTCCTCGGCAAGGCGGGCATGGACCCCGGCGCGGTGCTGGTCGCGACCTGCATCGCCAGCGCGATCGCGTGCCTGCTGATGGCGTTCCTCGCCAACTATCCGGTCGCGCTGGCGCCCGGCATGGGCCACAACTTCTACTTCACGTACGCGGTGGTGCTCGGCATGAAGGTGCCGTGGACGGTGGCCCTCGGCGCCATCGCCATCGCCGGCACGATCTTCATCCTGCTCGCGGGCGTGGGGCTGCGCGAGAAGCTCATCGAGGTGATCCCGAGCTCGCTCAAGCGCGGCATCGCCGCGGGCATCGGGCTCCTGATCACGCTGGTCGGGCTCGAATACGGCGGACTCGTGGTCCACGACCCGGCGACCGGCCTGGCGCTCGGCAGCCTGCGCTCACCGGCCGCGCTGCTCACCGTGCTCGGGCTGGTGGTGTCGATCGTGCTGCTGGTGCGCCAGTCGCGGCTCGCGCTGCTCGCCGGGATCGCCGTCACCACCGCGGTGTCGCTGGCGCTCGGCTACACGAAGTTCTCGGGAGTGGTGTCGACGCCGCCCTCGCTCGCGCCCACCTTCCTGAAGCTCGATCCGCTCGGCGCGCTGACACCCGCGATGGCGCCGGTGATCTTCGTGTTCCTGTTCCTGGCGCTCTTCGACACCGTCGGGACGCTGGTCGGCGTCTCGGAGAAGGCTGGCCTCATGACCGCCGACGGCAAGCTGCCCAAGGCCCGTGAGGCGCTGCTCGCGGACTCGATCTCCACCGTGGTGGGCGCGGTCGCGGGCACCAGCACCGTGACCAGCTACATCGAGAGCGCTGCCGGCGTCTCGGCCGGCGGGCGCACGGGCCTCACCAGCGTCGTGACGGCCGCACTGCTCCTGCTCTCGCTCTTCTTCACGCCGCTGGTGCAGATGGTGAGCGGCGACGTGACGATCGGCGGCGCGAGCTTTCATCCGGCGATCGCGCCGTCGCTGATCCTGGTCGGCTACTTCATGATCGAGGCGATCGCGGGGATCCCGTGGGACGACGCCGAGGAGGCGATCCCCGCGTTCCTGGCGATCGTCATCATGCCGATGGCGCTCTCGATCACCGAGGGCATCGCGTTCGGCTTCATCGCCTACTCGCTCATCAAGGTCGTGACGGGTAAGGCGGCCCAGACCCACTGGCTGGTGCACACCTTCGCGGTGCTCTTCCTGCTGCGCTACGCGTTCCTGACACGCTGACGGCGGGCGGGCGTGGAGCCCGCCCCTACGGTTCGGTGCGGTTCGTAGGGGCGGGGTTCATCCCCGCCCGCGGTAAGGCGCCAGCGCGCTCACCACATCACGGCGAGGGTGAGCTCGGGGCCGTCGAGGCTCTCGTCGCCCGTGGCGAGGTGGCGGTAGCCGGGCCGCAGCGTGACGAACGGCAGGTGGAGCGCGAGCCCGGCGCGGTAATCGTCGACGACGTTGCCGGCGATGAACGCCCACTTGAAGGACGCTTCGACGCCCAGGAACTGCCACGGGTAGATCGCGATCGGGACACCGATTTCCCAGCCGTCGTGGTGCTCGGCGCCGCGGAAGCCGCGGTAGCCGGTGGCGATGTCGAACTCGAACACCTCGCCGGCGGCGAACCGGAACACCACGTCCGCCGCGTACGAGTCGAGGCGGCTCGCCGGCTGGTCCTCCCAGAGCCGCAGGAACTCGAAGCTCGCGGCGAAGGCGCCGTAGCCGGCTTGCGCCTGGAGTGCGTAGCCGTCGACGTCGTCGGGGACGAGCCAGTAGCCGTTGTCGACCCGGAGAGACGGGATCGTCGACGAGCCGGCGGCGCGCTCTCCGCCGTAGCGGTTGGTGGTGCCGGGGCCACCGCGCGGTTTCGTCGCCGGGGGAGCCGGTGCCGACGGCGAAGGCGGGGGCGGCGCGGGCGGTTCGCGGCGCTCGGGGAGCGGGACCGTCTGCGATGGATCCTGGGGCGGGATCGGCGGTGCGGGCTCGCCGGTGGCCGTGCCGAGCCACTCGCGGTCGTCGTCGTGGCTGGGCCCGAAGAGCGCCCAGTCGACGGCCTCGCCGGCCGCGGCGCCTGCGCCTCGCACCACGGCCTCGGCGGCGCCCACGGCGATCGCGCCGAACAGGCAGGAGAAGAAGTCGTCGCAGTCGAGCAGCCCGTCGTCGTCCGCCCAGTCGTTGGACGAGCGCTCCTGAGGGCGCTCCACCTCGCGCTCGAAGTCGCCGAGCTGGCCGGCCGAGGAGGCCATCGGCGCCGAACACGCGAGCGCGACGAACGCGGTGACGAGGAAGGACCGCCGGCGCATGGTGCGGAGAGTACCTCCGGTGCGTCGTCCGGGGCGCGGTAGGATCGCCGCGCGGGAGGGGCCGGTCGATGCCGCGGGTGTTCGTGTACGGGAGCCTGAAGCGCGCCCATCGCCACCACGACCAGATGGCGGGCGCGCGCTTCGTGCGAGCGGCGCGGACTGCGCCGCGCTACACGCTGGTGGTTGCGGGCGAGTACCCCGCTCTCGTCGAGGGTGGCGCGAGCGCGGTGAGCGGTGAGGTGTTCGAGGTCGGCGACGCGCACCTCGCGGCGCTCGACGCGTTCGAGGAGTGCCCGAGCTCTACGTGCGCCGCGAGATCGAGCTCGACGACGGCGAGCGCGTCCTCGCGTACCTGTTGCCGGCTGCGCGAGCGCACGGCGCCACCGCGATCACCGACGGGGTGTGGCGCGAGCGCTGAACGCCCTCCGAGGGACCGCCTCCCGGTGGTCCGCTCAGTAATCGGTCAGGTAGACCTCGGGATCGAGCGGCCGACCGGTGGCGCGGCGGACCAGCTCGTCCCACGGCACGCTCGCGCCGGGGCGAAACACCTGGTGCAGCAGGAAGTGCCCGGCGCCCGGGTTGCCGAAGACGCCACGGCCGGTGCGCGCGTGGATCGTCTCGGCGAGCTGCGCCGCGAGCGTCTCTCCGATGAGGTAGTTCTGGTAGTAGACCGGGTTGGTCGAGAGGTGGATCTTCGCTGCCCAGTCGGCCGCCTTGCGCGCGGGCGGCCGGCGTACCTCCTGGAAGCGCTCGACCACGTCCCACCAGCGGGCGTCGAGGTCGCCGTCGGGGTCGGCGTAGAGCGAACGCTCGAACTCGATCACCGTCAGGCACCAGCGCGCGAACACCAAGCGCGCCGCGTGGCGGGTCTCGCGCAGCGGCTCGGTGAGCTCGGCCACCCGCGAGGTCTCGAACCCGGCGTCGGCCTCGAGCCACGCCGGGTCGTAGAGCAGCCGGCCCATCAAGAGCGCCACCGCCTCGGTGGTCAGCGGGTGCGCCGGACAACGCAACATGAACGGCAGCGCCGGGTCGACGTAGAGGTCGTACGCCGCGTGCCCGAACTCGTGGAGCATCGTGCCGGCCCAGTAGGCGACCGGCTCGACGTTGGCGAGGACGCGCACGTCGCGCTCGCGGTCGATCTGGATGCAGAACGCGTGCTGGCTCTTCCCGGGGCGCGGCTCGAGGTCGCTCGCCTTGAGCGACTCGTCCACGGGAAGCCCGATCGCGCGAAAGGTCGCGATCGAAGCCGCCACGAGGTCCACGCCGCGAAACCCGGGATCGAGCCGCGCCGCCTCGGACACCGGCGGCTCCTGGAAGAACGGATCGGGGTAGTGCCACGGCGCGAGCGAGCCCTCGCTCACGCCGAAGCGCCTCGCCAGCGTCGCGTCGAGCAAGCGCTTCATCGCCCGGTAGGGCTCGCGGGTGCGCTCGTCGAGGTCGGTCAGGAAGGGATCGAGCCAGGCTTCGTCGATCTCGCTCACCGCGAGGGCGAGCGCCCGGTGGTCGCGGAAGCCGCGACGGCGGGCGGCGGTGTTGCGGATCCGCACCAGGCGCTCGAGCCGCGCGGCGACGTGCGCGCCGACCTCCTTCGAGGCGAGCCACGCGTCGCGCCGGAGCGCGACGTCGTCTTCGCCCAGCAGCACCCGCCGGAGCTCGTTGTCGTCGACGTGCTCGCCACGCAGCCGGCCGCGGTGGTGGTTGAACTCGTTTTCGATCTCGGTCTCGAGCGCCACGCGCTCGGCGAGCGTGGTGTCGTCGATCTGCCCCTCGAGATAGGCGAGACGGAGGAGGTGGACCTGGCGGCGCAGGAGCGGATCGACCTCGGCGTGCTCGCGCAGCACGCGGTCGAACGAGTTGACCCGCGTGTAGGCGCCGAGGTCCGCGAAGATGCGCCCGATCTCGACCTCGGCGGCGGTCTTGCGGTCGGCGTGCTCGGGGAGCCCGGTGGTGGCGAGGTCCCAGGCCGCGCTCGCGGCCTCGACGTAGAGCGGACGGAAGCGCCGCTCGTGGTCGTGCACGAACGCGGCGGCGGCGCCGATGGGATCGTGGATTCGCTTCTCGGTCATCGGTGCTCGGGGTCAGTCTCGCGGTCGCCGCTCGGCCGGGTCGGGCGATGGCGCGGAGAATACCCGCTCGTCCGTCACGACGCGCAACCGCGGTGATCGTCGCCGCGCACCAGCTCCACACCTCGCTCCGCGAGCGCGTCCGCGAGGTCGGGTGAGGTGAGGGCGGCGAGATCGAGCGAGCGATCGTGGCCGCGGGAGCGCCCGACGGTCCCCGAGTCCGCGACGCCCGGGTGGGTCACGATCTCGGTGAGGCCCGGGCGCGCGGCGCGCACCGTTCGCGCGATCCAGTCGCTCTCGAGGGTGCGCCCCTCGGCGAGGCCGGCGATCGCGTCGCTGGGCCGCGCGCCGAACCGCGCGCCGAGCGCGCGCACCAGCCGCGCCGACAGGAGCGCGAGCGCGACTCGCTCGGGCAAGGCCGCGGGCGCGATCGGGCGCGGGTCGCGGAGCGGCATCGTGCGCACGAACGCGAGCTCGCGTGCGGCGCCCGCGACGACCCCGGAGAGGCCCGGGAACAGGTGCGCGTGGCGGTGGCCGTCGAGGTGCCCGATCGCGAGGCCGGCCGCGCGCAGCCGCCCGAGCTGCGCCGCGAGCTCGAGCGCCACGTGCTCGACCCGGGCGGCACCCGTGAGCAGCGCCACCATCAGCGGTCGCGAGCGGCGCCGGAAGCGCCCCTCGCCGTCGACCAGCGACGGGATCGCCGCCGGCTCCGCGACCGCGCGGAAGTCGGTGAGGTCGAGGTGGAGGCCGACCGACACCGAGCCCGGCGGGCGCCCGGCGAGCGCCTCGCGCAGCAAGCCCACACCCGACTCGAACGCCGGCCCGGTCGCCAGCACGCTCACCGCGGAGAGCGTCCCGGCTCGCACTGCACGTGCGATCCCCTCGTTCACCTCGGGCGACCAGCCGAGGTCGTCGGCGGTGATGCGGATGCGGATCGGCGGCGCGCTCACCGACGAAAGCGGCTCAGGCGTCGCCGAGCACGGTGCCGCGCACCCGGTCCCAGAGCGGGAACGACACGTTGAAGTTGCCGCGCGTCATGAGGCGCGGTCGTGATGGCGGGTGTGGTGGTCACGAGCCGCGGTCACGAAGAGCGTGCGCCCGATCCAGCTCGCCTTCGGCAGGTGGTGGAGGAGGTGCATCCACTCGTAGACGAGGTAGTAGCCGATCGCCGACGCGAAGAAGATCCGCGCCGCGTTGGCCGAGATCAGGAGTCCCGCGGCGATCGGCAGCGGGGAGGTCAGCACGATGAAGAAGGGCAGCGCGAACGGCGGGAAGAGCACCAGCTTGAGCTCGCGCGCGCTCTCGATCTCCATGTCGCGATCGGTGAAGTAGACGTGGTGCGAGAGGGTGTGGCGGTCGTAGAGCTCACGCAGCCCCTTGACCGGGTGGTGCATCGGGCCGCGATGGATCCACCACTCGAAGGCGTTCGCGAACACCACGAAGAGCGGCGCGAGCGCGACCTCGAAGGCGCGTGGCCGATCGAGACCGGCGACCGCGTAGCCGATCACCGTGAGTGCCAAGGCGTTGAAGTAGACGACGTGGAGGGCGCCGGAGTAGCCGCGCGGGATCGCCGCCGCGGCCACCCGCGCGCGCGCCGCCGCGCGGGTCTCGTCACGCGCGAACGGGTCGACGGTGTCGCTCACGGCGCCGGCACGGGCGAAGCGACCGGCGCGCCGGAGCCGGGGGTGGCGGTGGGGCCCGCGGCGCCGCCGCCCACCAGCCGCGGCTCGGGAGGTTCTGCCTTGCCCGCGCCCACGTCCTCGGGTGTGGGCCGGCCGGCCTCGTCACCGGTCGGCACGAGGATGCCCGCCCGCTCCAGGTTGGACGCGGAGGCGCTCCACCGCGGCGATGGCGATGCGGTGGTCGGCGCGCGCGCGGCTCACGGTCGCGAGCGCGCGTGCGTACGCCTCGATCTTGCGGATCACGTCGTCGGTGCGGCTCGCGCCCAGGGTGTAGCGCTTGGCCTCCGACTCGAGGTTGTCGCGCGCGCGCAGGAAGGCCGTGGTGCTGGTCTCGATGCGGGCCGCGGCGGTGGCGGCGTCGTCGTGGGCGCGGCGCACCTCGAGCTCCACGTCCTGCTGCGTGCGGGTGAGCGAGCGCTCGGCGATACGGCGGTTCACGCTCGCGACCTGGGCCTCGTAGTCGGCGGTGTCGCTGGTGAGCGGCACGCGGAGCTGCAAGCCCACGCTCCAGTCGTAGTAGTCGCCGGTGGCGAGGCTGTCGTAGGAGTCGGGGAAGCTGCCCGTGAAGGGCGACTCGAAGATCTCGCCGCCGAAGCTCGTGGGGCGGCCGCTCCCGGCGAGGCCGGTGAGCCCCGCCCCCGCGACCACGTCGAGCGCCGGCAGCCGATCGTTCTCGGCGGCCTCGGCCTCGATCGAGCGCTGCGCGATCACGTTGGTGCCGCGCTTGAGCTCCTCGCGCTCGGCGAGAGCCCGTGCCACCAGCGTGTCCACCGGCCCGACGTCCGGGACGTCCGCGGTGGGCTGGTCGGCCGCGAGCAAGCCGGGTCCAGCGAGCGGCAGCCCGAGGTCGCGGCGGAGCGCGTCGCTGGCGGCGCGCAGCGCCGAGCGGGTGCGGACGAGGTCGTCCTCGAGGCGCGCCACCGAGGCCTCGTCGTCGAGGAGGTCGGGCTTGGGCAGCACGCCCACCTCGAAGCGGCGGCGGTCGTTGCCGAGCAGCGCCTTGCCGAGCTCGAGGGCGAGCCGGTTGATGCGCACGATCTGCATCGCGTGGTGGAGCTCCCAGTAGTCCTGCTCCACGACCCGCACCACGTCGCGCACGGTCTGGGTGAGGGCGAGCCCCGACTGGGTGCGGTCGATCTCGGCGAGCTGGATCTGGGCGCGGCTGCGGTCGAGGAGCAGGCCGCGCAGCAGCGGCTGCTTGAGCTCGAGGGTCAGCGTCGGCACGTAGGACGGCGAGAGCGACGCGTACGCCGAGTTGGTCTGCTCGATCTGGTTCTCGATGCCGAGGCGCACGCTGCCGCCGCTGGCCTCGATCGGCTGCTCGAGCCCGGCGCCGAAGCGCTGGGTTCGCAGGTCGATGTCCTCCGCGCCGGCGAGCGCGGACGCCTGCGGCGTGACGCTCTGCGCGGCCGCCGCGTCGGCGAAGAAGCTGAGCGCGTAGACGCCCTTGCGCGCCTCGAGCTCGGCCTCGCTGACGACCGGTCCGAGGAGCTGCTCGCGGATGACGGGGTTGCGCGCCAGCGAAGTGGCGAGCGCCTCGCGCAGCACGATCGGGCTGCCCTCGATCTCGGCGAGCGACTCGCGCTCCATCTCGTCGACGTGGAAGGGTGTGCCGGCGAGCAAGCCGGGCGGAACGAGCTGCTCGCCAGTCGGTTGCTGGGCGAGCACGGGCGCGGCGAGCGCGAGCGCGGAAAGCGCGAGCACCAGGCGCGGTGAGAGCGGGCGTCGAGTCACGAGTCATCCTCGGTGCGACAGGCCGCGCGAGCATGGCGCGGGGCCGGGATCTCGTCGAGGTCGGGGGCGGTCGGGCGCGCCGGAGCGAGCCGGCTGGCCGTGGCTTGCCCCCGGCCGAGCGGGTAGCTTGGGGCGTATGCCGGCCTTCCTGCTCCACGCGACGGCGTCCGACGAGTGCGCCTCCCGCGCCGGCGTGCCCGCGGGCTTCGCCGCCGCGTTCACCCGCGCGCCCGGTGCCCGGCGGTTCGGCGCGGTGTTCGTCGACCTGCCGTACTTCACCGCTTTCCCGCTCCAGATCGCGCGCCACTTCAGGGGACGGGTGTCGCTCTCCGATCCGTGGGGGCACGTGTTCCACACCCGCGGCGTCGGCCGGTTCGCGCTCGCGCTCGTGGAGGCGGTGCGGCGACGTCACCTGGATGCTCGCGACGATGGCGCCGCGGCGATCGCGTTCCTGGGCGGCTACCTCTCGCACCACGCGATGGACCGGCTGATCCACCCGATCGTGCAGCGCCACGTCCGCGAGGAGCTCGCGCGCAGCGGCGGCTGGTTCGAGTCGCACCACACCGAGGCGGAGAAGTACCAGAGCCTCTTCTTCCACCAGGAGCGTCTCGGTCACGACATCATGGGCACCGCTTATCCGCGTGACGTGACGTCGTCGTTTCCCGGCGCTTCCCTGTGGGCGGCGCGGGTGCCGGCCGAGCTCGCCAGCGTGATCGAGAGCGCGGTCGTCGAGGTCCACGCGCACGCGCCGTCACGCGCGACCCTCGACGCTTGGCTGCGCTGGACGAGCTGGTACGGGGTGTTGCTCTCGGGGAAGCAAGGCTGGCGGGAGGGAGTGGCGGCGCTCGCCGACGCAGCGGCGCTCAGGCGTCGGTACTACACCGACACCGACCTCGCGGGGCAGGTCGACCGCGCCACCGCGCTCACCCTCGAGTACCTGCGCGCCGCCGAGGAGGTGCTGCGCGCGGAGGCGATCGATCGAGCCGCCCGCGCTCGCTTCCTGGACATGGTGCCGGACGTCGATCTCGACGTGGGGTCGTAGGCCCGGTTAATTTTCGTCCCTCCCTGAATTCCCCCGCGATAAATCGCGACGTGAAAGAGTCGGGTCGAACCATGGCCGTCGATCGAGTCCCCTCTCCATTCGAACCTCGGCGCGGGCGGGTGCGCGTCGAGCTGTGGCTGGTCGCGGTCGCGGCCGTGTTGTTCGCGTGGGCGAGCCCGGCGTGGGCCGCGTCGCGGCCGCGCTGGGTGGCGCGGCTGGTCGAGGTGAACGGGCGGGCGCGGATCGCGGTGCGAGCGCCGAGCGGTGCCGAGGTGCGGCTGCCCGCGCCGGCGGCGGCCGACGACCTCCATCCCAGCCTGGCGCTGGCCGCCGACGGCTCGGTGCACGTGGTGTTCGGCCGGCGCGTGAACGGTGTCTCGACGATCTGGCACGCGGTGCTCGGAGCCGATGGGCGCGTGGTCGGCGCGAGCGCGGTGGGTGGTGGCGACCTCGGCTATTCGCCCGACGTCGCGATCGGCGCCGACGGCACGATCCTCGCCGCGTGGTCGACGGGGAAGACGCCGGTCGAGCACGTCGTGATCGCGGTCCTCGATCGGCTCGCGCGCGACGCGGACGTGGTCCCGCGCGACGTGCCGTACGGCGACCGCAAGCTGCGCAACCATCCCTCGATCGGCTTCGATCGCGGGCAGCCGGTGCTCGCGTGGATGCGTGGTGATCCGCTGCGCTACGTGGTCGAGCTGGCGCGCTGCGCGGACGCGGCCTGCACCGCGATCGAGGCCCCCCAGGACGTGGCCCCCGGCATCCATCCGGACCTGGTGAGCGGCAACGCGCGCGGCGACGCGGCGACGCTGGTGATCCGCGATGGCGGAACGATCGGCGCCTATGACGTCACGGGTCGGCGCCTCGCCGACCCGGTGCTCGCCGCCGACGACCTCGCCACCGCGGGGACCTCGCTCGACGGCCGCCTCGCCGCGGCCGTCTCGGCGGTGGGCGGCGCGGTGTGGGCCCGCTCGCTCGCGGGAGCCGACCTGCGCCCGCTCGACGGCCGCCCGTCCACGGCGCTGGTCGCCGATCGCATGATGGCGTTCGGCGACAGCACCACCTGGGGCTACTACGACGAGTGCAACGCGTGGGATTACCCGGCTCACCCCGCCGGCTATCCGAAGCGTCTCGATCCGCTCATCGAGGCCACCTACCAGCGTGCGTTCGACATGCGCAACCTCGCGTTTCCCGGCGAGACGTCGGCGGAGGGCGCGAGCCGCTTCTCGTCGGCCTTCAACTCGGTGCTGCCGTCTTACGTCATGATCCTGGAGGGGCAGAACAACTACTTCACCAACACGTCGTACGCGGCGTGGTCGAACGACCTCTCCACCATGGTGGGCTACGCGCGCACCCTCGGCGCCAAGGTGCTGCTCAGCACCAACTCGCCGGTGTCCAACACCCAGCGCGCCGACCAGTACAACTGGATGAAGGGCTTCAATCCTCCCAACGCTTACTACGCGAACATCGCCAACACCTGGCTGGTTCCTTACGCGAACGTGTGGGGCGACTTCACGGCGCAGGCGAACTGGGCCACGGCGCTGATCGCGTCGAGCGAGGCGCACTGGAACCACCCCAACTGCGCTGGCTACAACCTGATGGCGAACACCATCTACAGCCGCTGGGTGTCCTCGGGTCTGCTCCAGAAGGACACCGACAACGACGGCGTCCCGGACGCGAGCGACAACTGCCCGACGGTGGCCAACGCCAACCAGGCGGACGCCGACGGCGACGACATCGGCGACAAGTGCGACAACTGCAAGACCGTCGCGAACACCAATCAGGCGGACGGCGACGGCGACGGTGATGGCGACGTCTGCGACAACTGCCCCGGCGCCTCGAACTCCAGCCAGACCGATGGTGACGGCGACAAGGTGGGCGACGTCTGCGACAACTGCGTCGCCCTCGCGAATCCGTCCCAGGTCGACACCGACGGCGACGGGCTCGGCAACGACTGTGATCCGAACTCGTGCGCCGCGCAGGTCGGCGCGGGTGGCCGGGCGCAGGCGTCCGGCGCCGCGCTTCCCGCGCTGGCGGTGGCGCTGATGGTGGGCGAGCTGCGCCGTCGCCGGCGTGGCGAGTCGGCCACTCGCGGCGCGCGGGAGAGCGCCTGACCGTGCTGCTCCCGGCGGCCCTGGAGCGGCTGGTTCGCGAGCTCAAGAAGCTCCCCGGCATCGGCGAGAAGAGCGCGGCACGCCTGGCGCTCCACATCCTCACCTCGAAGCGCGTCGACCCGGTCGCGCTCGCGAGCGCGATCGCCGAGCTGCGCCAGCAGGTCCACCCGTGCCCGATCTGCGGCTTCTACACCGACCAGCCCGAGTGCCCGATCTGCCGCGACCCCAACCGCGCCGGGCGCGTGCTGTGCGTGGTCGAGCAGCCGCGTGACCTGATCGCGCTCGAGCGCTCGGGTGGCTTTCGGGGCCGCTACCACGTGCTGGGTGGGGCGCTCTCGCCACTCGACGGCGTCGGGCCGGACGCTCTGCGCATCAAGGCGCTGGTCGCGCGGGTGGTCGCGACCGGCGTCACCGAGACGATCCTCGCGACGGGTACGGGAGTGGGTGGCGAGGCCACCGCCGTGTACGTGGCGCGGCTGCTCAAGGACAAGAACGTCCGGGTCACGCGGCTCGCCCACGGCGTGCCGCTCGGCAGCGAGCTGGAGTACGTGGACGCCGCGACCCTCGAGCGCGCGCTGAGCGGCCGCCGCGAGTTCTGAGTTTCCCGGGGTCTTTTCGAGCCCCCCGCCCCCTGGAGGGCGCCGCTCCGTCGGCGCCGCAATCCCGGCGGGTCCCGCCCCCGAGGTGCTCGGCTTGCGCTCGTGGCGGCGCGCCGAGGCTGCGAACCGTTCCATCTGGGTCGCTCACGGAAGCCGCGCATGCCCGGCGACGGGGGATGGAACCCCCGTCGCTACGATGGCTTTCGTAGCGCGGGGGGCTCCGCCCCCCCGCGGCGCTTCGCTGGCCCGCCGGCGATCTGCACGGACGGCAGCGTTTCCTGGCGCCCGACGGAGCGGGCGCACTCCAGGGGGAGGGGCGCTGGCGCTACCTCGCCGATCCGGCCGAGTTCCGTACGTCCGCCGGCCGGATCGCGCTCACATCCGCCGGAACATCTCGATCACGGGGTCGACGAGCGGCTCGATCGGCTTGGCCTCCACCGTGTAGGTGGGGGTGTGACGCAGCTTCCACGCGAGGCCGAGCGCCGCGAGGCCGGCGGTGAACAGCATCGCCGCGACCAGCGCCGCGAGGATCTCGGGCACCACCAGCACCAAGATCGCGAACGAGATCAGCGCCACGCCGGGCAGATAGGCTCGCCACGAGACGGGCGGTCCGAGAGAGCGTCGTTCGTACGTCCAGGTCGTCATGACTCGTTCCTCCACGCCGCGAAACGTGGTCACGATCGGCGCGGAGTCAACGAACGCGCGCGGTCGCGCGCCGGTCACGGCTTGCTCGGGCCTTCCGGGTTGGCCGCGCGGTAGCGTTCGTACGCCGCCCGCAGCTCGGTGAGTCCGCGCTCGACCATCTCGACTTGCTTCGCCACGCTCGGGTCGTTCGGCACCAGCGCCTTGAGCTTCTGGAAGTCGGCGAGCGCCTCCTCGAAGCACTGGATCTTCTTCCGTACGTCCTGCTCGCGATTGCCGCGCTTCAGGTGGTAGGTGCCCTGCGCGATGGCGTCGTCGGCTTCCTGGCGCGCCTTGGCGTCGGCGGGCTTGGCGGGGACCACCATGCCCATCTCCTCGGCCCAGGACATCGGCTTCTCCGGCTTGCGGGGCGGTCCGTCGTGTCCCTCGCGTCCCTTGGCTCTGGCCTTCTCGTCGGCTTTCGCGCCTTGGCCGATCGGCTGGTTCAGGACCTCGGCGAACTTCTTGAGACGGTCGCCCCACGACTTGGGCTCGTCGCTCTCGCCGTCGTCCCGGCGCTCCTTCGAGGCACCGCCGTGGGGATCCTGCTCGGGTTGGTTGCGCCGCCGCGCCGCGAACACATCGAGCTTCATGGCTCACTCACTGGAAGTGATAGAGGACCAGGACCAGCGTCAGGCAAGCGCCGTAGATGGCGAGCGCGAGCCGCTCCGGACCGCCCAGGGAGGGGCGCCGCGCCGGGCTCCGCGCCGCGGCGTCCGGCGTGGGTTCGACCAGGGTTCGTTCCGGCTCGGTCACGAGTTCGGCGCCCGCGTGCGACGAGCCTTTATCCTAACGTGGAACGCCGATCGGCGCTCGCGGGCGGCGTGACGCTACGCGCCGTGACGCGCGCGTCGAAGCGCACCCCCAACCAGGTCGCGGTGCAGGCGACGCCGGTGAGCGCGAGCCCGCCCGCCACCAGCCACCAGCCGGCCTGCTGGACGCCGAGGTAGAACGCCCGCTTGCCGCGCGCGTTCTCGAGATCGCGCGCGGTGACGTCGGTGCTGGGGTCGTCGGCGCGCGCCTCGATCGAAGCCAGCGTCCGGCCGTGCTCGGCCGCCTTCTCGCGGCCGATCGCCACGTTGATCAGGCCCAGGATCGCGAGCCCCGCCCCGATCACCAGGAGCGTCGCCACGGTGTGGTTGCGGGACGGTCTGGCCTCGGTCAACGCCGCCTCGGGAGTCCGGAGCTCGAGCGCGCGTCGTCGAGCTAGGCCGCGAGCGCCGCGACGACACGCTCGACGTCGGCGTCGCCGAGCGACGGATAGATCGGCAGCCGCAGGAGTCGGGTGCAGGTGTCGGCGGTCACCGGCAGATGCGGCGGCTCGCCGGGCCAGGTCTGGCGCATGTACGGCGAGTCGTGGAGGGTCTGGAAGTGAGCGGTGACCTGGACGCCGCGCGCGCGCATGCCGCGTCCGATCGCGTCGCGATCGAGGCCGCGCGGAATCAGCACGTGGACGATGTGGCGGTTGAAGCGCTCGCCGGGGGCCGGCTCCGGAGCCAGCTCGAGCTCGTGGCGGGCGGCGAGCGGTACCAGCAGCGTGCGGTAAGCGGCGGCGACGCGCTCGCGCTCGCGCAGGATCTCGTCGCGCGCGCCGAGCTGCACCTCGAGGATCGCCGCCAACACCTCCGAGAGCGTGAAGCTCGAGCCCGGGCTCACCCAGGTGTAGTGAGCGATCTCGCCGCGCACGGCCGCGGCCCGGTCGGTGCCCTTGTCGCGGATGGTCTCCGCCGCGCGCGCGAGAGCGTCGTCGTCGGTGAACAGCGCGCCGCCCTCTCCCGCGCTCACGTTCTTGGTCTCGTGGAAGCTCATGCAGCCGGCGCGGCCGAGCGAACCGAGCGCGCGTCCGTTCGCCGCGGCCGAGTGGAACGCCTGCGCCGCGTCCTCGATCACTGGGATCCGGTGGCGCGCGCCGCTCGCGAGGAGCGCGTCGATGCGGCACGCCATGCCACCGTAGTGGACGGCGAAGATCGCGCGGGTGCGCGGACCGATCGCGGCTTCGGTGGCCGCGGGATCGAGCCCGAGCCGCTCGGGCTCGACGTCGACGAACACCGGCCGCGCGCCTTGCCGCGCCACCGCCGCGGCGAGCGACACGTACAGGAAGCCCGGGACGATGACCTCGTCGCCCGGCCCGACGCCGAGCGCGAGCAGGCACGCCTCCATGGCGTGCGTGCAGCTCGTGGTCAGAAGCGCGTGGCGGACTCCGAGCAGCTCGCGGAGCACCCTCTCGACTCTCGCACCCACCGCGCCGCCGCCGCCGGTGTGCCCGGAGGCGATCACCTCGCGCACCGCCTCCGCCTCGCGCGGGCCATGGTGGCTGCGGTGGAACGGGATCGCGATCGGCACGCGGTGGCTCGTGGGTGGGACCGCGGCGCTCGCCGAGCGATACGCGCCGAGTGGAGCGCTGGATCGGCTCCGCTTCCGGGTCCGAGGGCGCCACTCTCCCCCGATCGCCGGTCGCTGGCAAGTCGACGGCTCCTCGCCCGCGGCGTGCCTGACGCGGACGGCGCTCGAGTGCTGCTGACTAGGCGGCGCGCTGCCCGTTTTTTCACCAATGCCGAATTCTTGGGCGCATTTCGGCTCGCCGCCTCTCGAGAAGCGTGCGATTTCCGCGTGTTTCACGCTGGTACGGAACTTGCCCAACGGGGCGTCGGCTCTCGCGATCGCGCGTGGGCTGGGGGATGAGTCGAAGCGTGACGGCGGTACGGACCTGAGGTCCGGGGGACCTCACAGCGGAAAGGGGCTTTCGATGGCGGCGACGATGTCTCGATACCGATCCGGGCCAGTCGGCCAGGGTTTCTTGCGAGCGACGTGGGTACTGGTGCTCGGCGCGGTGCTCGCGTCCGGTTTCCTGGGGAGCGTGGCGCGCGCCGAGGATGCGCCCGCCAAGAGTGAGCCGAGCGTGGAGCAGCGCATCGCCGACCTCGAGGCGTACGTGAACAACGGCGCGCGCGGCGCCGACGCGGCCGACGCGACCGTGACCTCGAAGGTCGCCGGCGCCGGCCCCGGCCACAACGGCTGGATGATGACGTCGGCGGCGCTGGTGCTGTTCATGACGCTGCCGGGGCTCGCGCTTTTCTACGGCGGCCTGGTGCGAACCAAGAACGTGCTGTCGGTGCTGGCCCAGTGCCTGGGGATCGCCGGGCTGGTGACGATCCTGTGGTGGGCGGTCGGCTACAGCTTCGTGTTCGCGAAGGGGACGCCGATCCTCGGCGGCCTGACACACATGTTCCTGCGCGGCGTCGACTCCGCACCCAACACGAACTACTCGTATTGGGTCTCCCACAACGTCTTCGCGATGTACCAGATGATGTTCGCGATCATCACCCCCGCGCTCATCATCGGCGCCATCGCCGAGCGCATGCGCTACCTGGCCGTGCTGGTGTTCGTGGCGGCCTGGATGCTCGTCGTCTACTTCCCGCTCGCGCACATGGTGTGGGGCATCGACGGCCTGATGAACGGCGTGTGGAACTCGGCGGCCGTGGTGAAGTCCATCGACTTCGCCGGCGGCACCGTCGTGCACATGTCGTCGGGCTGGTCGGCGCTGGTGCTGTGCCTGATGCTCGGACCCCGGATCGGGTTCGGTAAAGAGCCGATGCTGCCGCACAGCATGGTGCTGTGCATGGTCGGCACCGGGATGCTGTGGGTGGGCTGGTACGGCTTCAACGCAGGCAGCGCGGTGGCGGCGGACGGTGTGGCGGCCAACGCGTTCACCACCACCACGCTCGCGGCGGCGGTGGCGGCGTTCACGTGGGGCATGATCGAGTACGTCGAGAAGGGAAAGCCCTCGATCCTCGGCTTCTGCTCGGGCGCGGTCGCCGGTCTCGTCGTGATCACGCCGGCGTGCGGCTTCGTGACGCCGGGCTCGGCGGTGATCATCGGCATCCTCGCCGGCGTGGTGCCGTTCCTCGCGTGCACCAAGCTCAAGGCCAAGTTCGGGTACGACGACGCGCTCGATACGTTCGGCGTCCACGCCGTGGGCGGAACGCTGGGCGCCTTCGTCACCGGCATCTTCGCGAACGTCGAGTCCAACCCGAACCTCGCCACGAACCTCAAGGACGTGGTCGGGCACGGGCTGTGGCTGGAGCAGCTCAAGGCGATGATCCTCACGGTCGTCATGTCGGTCGTGGCGACGGTGGTGATCGCCACCGTGATCAAGAAGGTCATCGGCCTGCGCGCCGAGACGGACACCGAGCGCCAGGGACTCGACCTCAACGAGCACGGCGAGGTTGGCTACAACTACTGAATCCGAGCCCTCCTCTTTCCTCCTCCCTCTCCGTCGTATCGATGGCCCCGGCTGGGTTTCCAGCCGGGGCCATCCCTCGTTTTCGCGCTGGCGCCCAACGGAGCGGGCGCGCTCCAGCCGGGAATCGAAGCGATCTCGACCGGTCCGGAGGGGCGCGCGCCGCGCGCCCGGCGATACGCGCTGCCGCGACACCGTCACTTCCGTCGATCCCTGTCCGGAACGCCCCCGCTCCCCGCCGTCGTCGATTTGCTAGAGTCGGCGGCACTCCTCACGCGACGCGGTGGCTCATGTCGACGATCGATCTCCACGCCCAGGTGACCCGGCTGCGTCGGCAGCGGCGAAGCGGTCGACCCGCCCCGCTGCGCGTGGGGATCTGGGGCCCCGGCAAGCGCGCGCTCCACTTCTACGCGCCGATCGTCCGCGCCCTCGGCGACGAGCTCGAGCTGGTGGGGGTGGCGGGGCGCCACGAGGCGCGCGCGCAGGTGGTGGCCGAGCCCTACGAGTGCGCCGCCTTCGATTCGATCGACGAGCTGATCGAGAAGACGCGCCCCGACCTGCTCATCGTGTGCGTGAGCTACGGGATGAACGGCATCGCCGCGCTGCGCGCCCTCGACTTCGGGATCCCGCTCCTGCTCGAGACGCCGCTCTCGTCGCGGCTCCGGGAGTGCGACGCGATCGTGCAGCTCGTGGCCGAGAAGGACCTGCCTGTGCAGGTCGCCGAGCAGAACTTCCTGTTCCCGGTCGAGCAGATGAAGACGCAGCTCGTGAGCGATGGGCTCTTCGGCGAGATCGTCACCGTCGAGAACGACTACTGGGGATTCCGCTACCACGGCATGAGCCAGCTCCGCATGCTCGCCGGCTTCTCGAACCCGGTGCAGCGCGTGCGCGGGATGGAGCGCACCGTGAAGGTGTGGCCGCACCCCTCGAAGTGGGACGGCAACCCGGCACGCGAGGACGAGCGCTGGTGGTGGGGCTGGCTCGAGCACGCGTGGGGCACGGTGAGCCTCTACCACTACACCTCGATCTGCTACGACGCGCCGATCCGGGGCGCGCGCTCCTTGCGCTTCTACGGCGCCGGCGGGTTCGGCTCGAACGAGCACTACTGGCGCTTCGACGCTGATCGCACGGGTCAGGAAGAAGTACGGGTCGAGTGGGAGTGGAACGACCTCGGCGAGGGCGCCCGGGCGCTCGCGGCGCTGGTGGCGCGGCCGGTGGGAGGCGCGCCGATCCGCTGGGAGAACCCGTTCGCGGACCTGCCCTTCGACGACGATCACATCGGCGTCGCGTGCTCGCTGATGGAGCTGGTGCGGGCGATCCGCGCCGGGCGCAGCGACGTGCGCTACGGCGTCGAGGGCGGGCGCATCGACCAGGAGCTCTGCACCGCCATCGAGGTGAGCCACCGGATGGGTGGCGAGGCGCTCGCGTTCCCGCTCGATCGCGGCCTGCTCGGCGAATGGGATTGAAGGCGTTCGCACGAGCGGCGCTCGTCGCGCTGGTGTTCGTGGTGCCGTGGCCAGGCCCGGCTCGAGGCCAAGGCATCGGCATCTCGGCCGGGCCATCGGACGTGAGCCCGGACGAGGGCGCCCCCGGCGACGTGCCCCTCATTTGGACGCGCCTCGAGCACCCGCGCGAAGCGGCTGCGCTGGCTCCATGTCGGGTCTCCTACCTCGGGTCGGACGACGACCTCGCCACGAGGTTCAAGCTCCACCGACCGGTGAGGCTCGTCCGGCTCGACGGCACCGAGCTAGACGCGATCATCGGGTTGGCCGATCTGTACGTGCTCCACGACGTCAGCCCCGCGCCGAAAGCGATCCAGGCACTGATCGAGCGTGTTTCTGAAGGCGCGACGCTGCTCGTGATCCGGGGCGCGACCGCGGCGCCGCGCTCGCCACCGACGTCGCCGCCGCGGCCGGCGCTTCGATCGCGTTCGCCGACCGCAGCGACGCGGTGTCGATCGCCGCCCACGCGAAGGGCCCTGCCGACATCGCGTGGCGCTCGGCGCCGCAGGTGCGCGAGCGCACGGTGCCGAGCGCGGCGGCCGGTGTGCTCGAGCTGCTCGTCTCCACCGATGGCGGCGAGGCGCTCCTCGCTCGCCTGCCGCTCGGGGCGGGCCAGGTGCTGTTCTGGGCGCCGTGGCTCGACATCCGCAACGCCCGCGCCGCGCGCCTGGAAGAGAAGGGCGCCAACTACTCGCTCCGCAACTGGTCCTACTTCAACTACTGGCTCTACAGGATCGAGGCCGACGCCGCGAAGGCCGAGCCCCTCGACTTCCACGACTGGCCGGGCGCGCCGGTGCCGCACCCGCGCACCTTCCCGAAGATCCTCGCGCTCTTCGGCGGCATGTTCGCGGTGAATCTCGCCGCGTTCGTGGTGGTGCGGCGTTACAGCGTGCGTCATCCCGAGCTGCTGAGGCAGTTCTATGCGCGTGCCTCGGCGACCGGGAGCGGCCGCGAGGGACCGCGGCCCTCCACGGGCCCGTCCGACGGCGATGCGGGCGGACCGCGGCCCTCCAGTGACGGCGCCGCGGCGTGGGAGACGGCGGGCTTCCGGCGCCCGCGGGCGGGCTGTCTCTATCTCTTCTCGGTGTCGCTGCTCTTCCTGGTGCCGGGTTTTCTCGCGGTGCTGTCGTTCAACTACAACCAGGTGGCACCGTTTCCCGAGGCCGTCGGCGCCTGGCACATCATCCAGGGGCTGATGGGGGTGTTCTGGATCTTCCTCGATCTGGGCACCGGCTACGCGTTCGTGAAGTACTTCGCCGAGCACCGGATCACCGACCCCGGGCGCGGCGTCATGTACGCACAGCTCTTCGTGTGGTGGCAGGCGCTGTCGGGGATCGCGCAGGTGGGGGTGGTGGCGCTGGTCGCGGCGGGCGTGCTGCCGCAGACCACCTACGCGTACCTGGCGTGGGCGTTCCTGCTCCACGCGGTGATCCAGTACCCGGGGTTCTTGAAGCTCTTCGCGCACCTCTTCAACGCCCTGCAGCGCTTCGACCTCCATCAGACCATGGGAGTGCTCACCATGGTGCTGGCGGTGCCGACCAACTTCCTCGCGGTGATCGTGATGCGCGGCTGGGGTGCCCGCCACCCGATGTTCGGCGAGGCCACCGGCGCCACGTTCGGGCTGGTGCTGGGCGGTTACCTGAACGAGCTGCTGCTCTTCACCGTGGGCATGGGCTTCCTGCGCGGGCTCGGCGTGAAGACGCGGGTGCTCTTCCTCGCCCACTTCGACGCCGCGGTGGTGAAGAGCGCGCTCCGCTACGGCATCGTGGTGGCCGCGGGCGGTGCAGCCGCGGCCGCCGGGATCTTCGGGCAGAGCTACCTGCTCGCCACGCGGCTCCCCAACTACCCGCAGATGTCGGGGATCCTGCAGGTCTCGCTGAGCGCCCTGGTCGGCTACCTCTTCACCCAGCGCTTCATCGACACGCTGGTGCCGACGATCTCGGAGGCCTTCGCCCACGGCAAGAAGGCGCTCACCCAGTACACGATCGGCGAGACGGTGCGCTGGTCGACGCTCTCGACGCTCTGCTACGGCGCACCCTTCGTCGCGATCAGCGACCTCTTCATCCTGGGCGTCCTCGGCACCCAGTGGGAGCGCGCCGCCGAATACACCCGTGCGCTCCACCTGTGGGGGATGACCCAGTTCCTCGGGCTGATCCCCGACTCGATCGCGCTCGGCGCCGGGCGCACGCGGATCTACACCGGCACGGTGGCGGCCGAGCAGGTGGTGAAGATCGCCGTGGCGTGGGTGCTGGTGCCGCGGATCGGGCTGTGGGGGATCATCGTCGCGTCGCTGGTGGCGACGCTGGTCGCCAAGATCGCGAGCTCGTGGTGGCTGGTGAACCGCTCGATCCTCCGTGTTCACCTGCCGTGGTGGCAGAGCGTCGTGGCGCCGGTGCTGGCGGCGGCGATCGTCGGCACCGCGGTGCGCCTGGTGAGCGTGGCGGTGTGGACTCCCACGCCGGGGCGGAGCTTCGGCCTGGTGCTGATGGCGCTCTTCGTGGGCACGCCCGCGATCCTCTTCCTGACCGCGCTCTTCGGCGGCTGGGACCGCAACACCCTCGCCGAGCTCGACGACTCGATCGCGCTCACCGGCACCAGCCGCTGGCTGGTGAAGCTCTTCTTCCGCTTCCCGGCGTGGGGCGCGCGGCTCAGCCCGTGGCACGGCCGCTTCCCGGTCGCCGTCTTCGCCGAGGCCGAGCGCGAGGCCCAAGAGCTCACCCGCGCGCGAGCCGCGGCGCTCGGCGGCGCCGGCGCCGCGGGTGTCTGATCTGGGCAGAAGCCCGAGCGGTGTGGCCTTGGCGACGCGTGCCTCGCGGAGGCGCTTGGCGTCGACCGAGAACCGGACCTTGCCCTCGTGCCGCAGCGAGTCCTCGTAGGCCTGGCCGGCCGCGACCAGCTCGAGACCTATATGCAACGTCACGATTCGTAGCGACCGGTCTCGGCGTCCCATCGGCTTCGGCGGCGACGAAGCGCCGCCCTCCAGCCCGTTCGGCGCAAGGGCGATCCGAATCGTGGTGGCCCATTCAGGCGCACGGTGGCCGTCACACCCGCCTTCGTCGACTTCTGCGCTCGCGTCAGTAGCTCTTCGGGCACTTCGACCGTGATCTTTCGTGCTGCGCCCTGTCTCCCCCTACCAGGCCGGACACCCGTGTGCAGACTGGTGTGAGGGGGTGCGAGCGGACCACCGCGCGGGGTTGACTCTGCGTGCCGAGCGCTCCAGCCTTCGTTCTCCGGTTCAATCGCAGTCGTCCGACCAGAGAGGAGATCGCCATGGCCACGCGCATCGAGCGCGACAGCATGGGGGAGATCGAGGTCCCCGCCGATCGCTACTGGGGTGCCCAGACCCAGCGCTCGTTCCAGAACTTCAAGATCGGCGACGAGCGGCTGCCGCGCCCGCTGATCCGCTCGCTGGCGCTGGTGAAGCACGCGGCCGCGGAGGTGAACGCGGCGCTCGGCGACCTCGACCCCAAGATCGCCGCGGAGATCCAGGCGGCGGCCCAGGAAGTGATCGACGGCAAGCTCGACGACGAGTTCCCGCTGGTGGTTTGGCAGACCGGAAGCGGCACCCAGTCGAACATGAACGTCAACGAGGTGATCTCGAACCGCGCCAACGAGCGCCTCGGCGGCAAGCGCGGCGACAAGGGTCTGGTCCACCCCAACGACCACGTGAACCGCGCCCAGTCGACCAACGACGCCTTCCCGACCGCGATCCACGTCGCCGCCGCCGTCGAGCTGCGCGACCAGCTCGTGCCGGCGCTCGCCGGCTTGCGCGCGACCCTCGACAAGAAGGCCAGCGACTTCGCCGAGATCGTGAAGATCGGCCGCACCCACCTGCAGGACGCGACCCCGCTCACGCTGGGCCAGGAGTTCTCGGGCTACGTGGCGCAGCTCGACCTCTCGATCCGCGCCGTCGAGCAGAGCTACGTGGCGCTCGCCGAGTTGCCGATCGGCGGCACCGCGGTGGGCACCGGCCTCAACACCAAGCCTGGCTACGCCGTGAAGATGGCCGAGGCTCTCTCGAAGCGCACCGGCTTCCCGTTCGTGTCGGCGCCCAACAAGTTCGCGTCGATGGCGGGCAAGGAGGCGCTGGTGCAGGCGTCCGGCTCCCTCAAGACCGTGGCGTGCGCGCTCAACAAGATCGCCAACGACATCCGCTGGCTGGCGAGCGGGCCGCGCTCCGGGATCGGCGAGCTCCGCATCCCCGAGAACGAGCCGGGTTCGTCGATCATGCCGGGCAAGGTGAACCCCACCCAGTCCGAGGCCATGACCATGGTGGCGGCGCGGGTGCTCGGCAACGACGTCACCGTGGGTATCGCCGGCGCCTCGGGTAACTTCGAGCTCAACGTGTTCATGCCGGTGATCGGCTACACCTTGCTCCAGTCGGTGCGTCTGCTGGCCGACGCGACGCGCTCGTTCGACGAGCACTGCGCGGTGGGCATCGAGCCCAACCACGATCGCCTCACCGAGAACCTGAATCGCTCGCTCATGCTGGTGACCGCGCTCAACCCCCACATCGGCTACGACAAGGCCGCCGACGTGGCGAAGACCGCGTACAAGCAGGGCAAGACGCTGCGCGAGGTGGCGGTCGAGAAGGGCTATCTCTCGGGCGAGGACTTCGATCGCATCGTGGTTCCGTCGCAGATGTGCGGGCCGAGGTGAGGCTGCTCAGGGAACCGTTCCAGATCCGCCAAGCGCTCAGACCGAAACCAGCCGAGCGCGCCGGTCCGCCGGCGCGGCCTCGTGATCGAGGAGGTGTCATGGCCATCGTTGCATCGCTCATGAAGACCGAGATGGTGACCGTCTCGCCCGAGGAGACCGTCGCGTCCGCGGCTCGCCTCATGACCCAGAACCAGGTTGGCGCCGTGCTCGTGGTGTCGCACGGCACCGCGCAGGGCCTCTTCTCGGAGCGCGACCTGCTCACGCGCGTGGTCGCCACGGGCGGGGATCCGAGCAAGGTGCGGGTCGGCGACGTCGCGTCCTCGCCGGTGATCTCGGTGAAGAAGACCGCGCACGTCCGCGAGTGCGTCGAGCTCTTGAAGGAGAAGCGCATCCGCCACCTCGCGGTGGTGGAGGGCGGCAAGCCGGTCGGCATCCTCTCGACCCGCGACTTCCTCGAGGCGGTCCTCGAGGGCTTCGAGAAGCTGGTCGACAAGAGTCAGTACGACACCGTGGTGGCGTCGGGGGCGGATCCCTACGATCACATCGGCGGCAGCTACGGGCGGTGACGCAGGTCGTCCGTTCGACCTCCGGAACCTCGTAGCGCGGGGGCTCGTCCCCCGCCATGGTCGTGCGGGGGACGAGCCCCCGCGCTACGTACCAATGGCCGCCAGGGCCTCCCGGTAGTGGGAGAACTTCCCGCCGCGGCGCACCGCTTCCAGGACGGCGAGCCCGGCCGCGGGCCCGCCCTGGGCGAGGCGATGCTCGACCCACGCCCAGCGCGCGCTGATGGGACGCAGCTCGGCGCGTCCCTTGAGCGCGGAGCGCAGGCGTGCGAGCCGCGCCTCCACCACGTCGATCCCCGCGAAGGGCTGACCGTCGAGCGGGGTGTTGCGCTTGGCCACGAACGGCGCCACCCCGAACGAGAGCGGGATCACCTTCGAGAGCTTGCGCGCCAGCGCCGCGAGCTCGTCGATGTCCGCGTCCGTCTCGTCCGGCAGCCCGACCATGAGATAGAGCTTGAGACGCTTGAGACGGTGCTGGCGGGCGAGCTCGGCGGCGCGCTCGAGGTGACGGACCTTGGCGCCGCGCTGGATCGACGCCATGAGCCGCTCCGATGCGCCGTCCATGGCCGTGGTCAAGGTCTGGTGGCCGGCGCGGGCGAGGGCGGCCACCAGCGGCTCGGTGAGGCGGTCCGGTCTGAGGCTCGAGAGGCCGACGCCGATGCCGCGCGCGCAGAGGGCGTCGAGGAGCGTCACGATGCGCGGGTGATCGCTCACCGCCGCGCCCACCAGGCCGACGCGCTTCGCGTCCTCGGGAACGTGCGAGAGGATCGTCTCGATGGGTACGAGCCGCATTCCGCCGTTGGTGGAGCGGCGCATCACGCAGTAGGTACAGCCACGCGAGCAACCGCGCTCGGCCTCGATCAGGAACATCGAGCGCAGCTCGGTGTTGGGCGTGCGGATCGCGGCGTAGGCGGGCAGCCGGGCGTCCTCGGCCTTGGCCACTGGCGGCAGCGAGTCGCCCGAGATCCCGGGCACGTGAACCGACGGCAGCGCTGCCAGGCGCTCGCGCGCGGCGCGCTTGGTGGGCGCCGCGGCGATGGTGTCGATCACCACGTGGATCAGCTCGTCGGCCTCGCCGAGGACGAGCGCGTCCACGAACGGTGTCAGCGGCCACGGGTTCGAGAACGTGAGCGGTCCGCCCGCGATGACCAGTGGGTGGTGATCGGTGCGGTCGACCGTGAGCGCGGGTAGTCGCGCCGCCTCGAGGACGCGGATCACGCCGGCGACCTCGAGCTCGAACGCCACCGAGAGCGCCACGATCGGGAAGTCGGCGACGGCGCGCCCCGTCTCGTAGGTCGCGAGCTGCGCGTCGCCGGCGGAGGAGTCGGCGTCGGGGAGGAACGCGCGTTCGGCCACCACGTCCGCGCGCTGGTTCAGCAGCCGGTAGATCTGCTGGAAGCCGAGCGAGCTCATCGCGGTGGCGTAGGGGCTCGGATAGACGAGCGCGACGCGAGTCTGCGCCTCCTTCACGATCGTGCCGGTTTCGTCGGCGAGGCGTGCGCGGACGATCGCGCGTGGGTCGGGGCGGGTCACGGGGGCATCCGTTCTGGGCGCGGCGCTTGCTTCGGTGGGGGCCGCGGTGGGTGGTCGGGGTCGGTGCGAACGCAGCGCCGAATCGCGCCGCGGCTCACCGGACCGTACCCGACCGAAGTCGTGACTCGAAAGTTATCCACAGGTTTTCCACAGGCAGTCACCAAGCATACGGGATACGGTCGCGGCGGGATGAGAGTTGGTTAAGACGACTCACCGGCCGGGACCAAAGGCCGTTTTCGACCTTCGTCACACCACGGCCCCGGCCAGCGGACCCCGCCGGGGGGGCTTTTCGCGCCATCCGGAAACGGCGTTTGGAACCTGCCTCGCGAGGTCGCGAAAAACCGCTTGGACAAGGGCATTTTCGCGTGTTTTGTTGCGTCCGCCCCTGGCCCCCGACCTCACCATGCGCCCCGCCGAGAAACGCTCCCTCCCGACCCGCAAGCTGCGCGCGGAGCAGCTCACGCTGCCGTTCGACTCGCCGCGCGAGCGGCTGCGTCGTCGCCTCCGTCCGCTCCTCGACGGCGGCATGGTGCTCGTCGACAACTCGAACGGAGTGAACCTCTTCTCGTTCCAGACCGCGGCGGGCATCACGACGCTTCGAGTCTCCGATCGGCTCGCGGAGGCGCCCATCGACGTGCTGCGTGACGTGGTGGCGTGGGCGCGCGGTGGTCCGCAGGCACGCCAGGCCGCGCAACACGTGCGCGCGTTCATCTCGCGCTTGCCACATCGCCCCTCGCGCCGGCGCGCGCCCAAGCTCGTCGCGCAAGGAGACGCACACGACCTCGGCGCGCTCCTCGCCAAGGTCAGCCGCTCGTACTTCCGGAACCTCGATCTGCGCATCCGCGCGGTCGGGTGGGGCGCGGGACGCCGCCATCCCAACCGCAAGAGCGGCAGCATCCGGCTCGCGTCCTTCCAGGAGACCACCCGCGCCGTGCGCATCCATCCCGCCCTCGACCACGAGCTCGTGCCGTCGTGGGTGATCGAGTTCCTGCTCTTCCACGAGCTCTTGCACGCCGAGATGGGTCATCAGAAGGACGCCGCCGGTCACCACCGCTACCACACGCCCGAGTTCCGGCGGCGCGAGCAGCGCCACCCCGACCACGATCGCTTCCTCACCTGGCAGAACGGTCCTCTCCAGACCGTCCTCACCCGCTGGGATCGCCGGCGGGCGTGAGCTCGTCGTCTCGGCCCGGAAGCGGAAGCCTCGGCCCGGAAACCTCAGCCGATCGGACGCGTGGCCTGCTCGAGCCAGGCGCCGTCGGCGGGATCGGTGAGGAGGGGCGCGAGCGTCTCCCGCACCCGCGCGTGGTAGCCGTCGAGCCACGCGAGCTGCGCCTCGGACATCTGCGCGGTGTCGACCAGTGTCCGGTCGATCGGGCACACGGTCAGGTTCTCGAAGGTGTAGAACTCGCGCCCGCTCGTCGCGCTCGAGCGCGCCTCGTCGCGCACCACGTGCACGAGGTTCTCGATGCGGATGCCGTAGGCGCCCGCTTCGTAGTAGCCCGGCTCGTTCGACGAGATCATCCCCGGCTCGAGCGGCACGTCGGTGGCGCGCGGCGAGATGCTGAACGGCCCCTCGTGGACGTTGAGGAAGAAGCCCACGCCGTGGCCGGTGCCGTGGCCGTAGTCGAGCCCGGCGTCCCACAGCGGTAACCGCGCAGCGAGCTCGAGCTGGTGGCCGCCCGAGCCGCGCGGAAACGAGAGCCGCGACAGCTCGATGTGGCCGCGCAACACCCGTGTGAAGCGATCGCGCATCACGTCCTCCACGGGGCCGAGCGCCACCGTGCGGGTGATGTCGGTGGTGCCGTCGAGGTACTGGCCGCCCGAGTCGACCAGGTAGAGCCCGCGCGGCTCGAGCGCCAGGTTGCTCTCGGGCGTCACACGGTAGTGGGGGATGGCCGCGTGTGGGCCGTAGGCGCTGATGGTCTCGAACGAGAGCCCGCGGAAGCGCTCGTTCTCGGCGCGGAACGCGTCGAGCCGGGCTCCCGCGGAGGCCTCGGTCACGCCGCCCGCCGCTACGGCCTCGCCGAGCCAGCGCAGGAAGCGCACCATGGCGACGCCGTCGCGAACGTGGGCGCGGCGCATGCCGTCGAGCTCGGCGGCGGTCTTGACCGCCTTGAGCTTCGCGATCGGCGAGAGCCCGCGGATGATCGGCGCGCCGGCGAGCTTCTCGAGCACCCAGGCACTCGCCGAGCCGGCGTCGATCCAGGTGCGCTTGCGGGCGGCGCCGAGCGCCTCGAGCGCGCTGCCGAGCGCCTCGTAGGGCCGGATCGAGACGGTGGGCTCGAGGAGGCTGCGCACGTCGCTCGAGACCTTGCGCTCGTCGACGAACCAGCCCGCGTCGTTCGTGGTGACGAGCCCGTAAGAGAGCACCACCGGGTTGTACGGGATGTCGGTGCCGCGCACGTTGAAGAGCCACGCGATGGCGTCGAGGGTGGTCACCACGAGGGCCTCGGCGCCGCTCTTGGCCATGCGCTCGCGCACCCGACCGAGCTTGGTCGCCACGTCTTCGCCGGCGATCTCGGGCGGCAACGCGAACGCCAGCTCGCTCGGCAGCACGATCGGCTCGGGGCGCAGCGCGTCGATCAAGTTGCCCTCGACCGCCACCAGCGCGAGCCCGCGCCCCGCGAGCTTGGGCGCCATGCGCTCGACCGCCTCGACCGAGAGCACCAGCGGGTCGTAGCCGACGCGCGCGCCCTCGGCGAGCTGCGAGCAGAGCCAGTCCTCGGGCGCCGGGACGTCCGGCTCCTGGGAGCGGAAGAGCGTGTAGACGGCGGCGTCGAGCTCGTGCTCGGCTTGCAGGTAGTAGCGCGAGTCGGTCCACAGGCCGGCGGCGCTCGCGGTCACGACCGCCAGCCCGGCCGAGCCGGTGAAGCCGCTGATCCACGCGCGCCGCTGCCAGCAGTCCGGCACGTATTCGTTCTGATGCGCGTCGGACGTCGGCACCAGGTAGGCCGCGAGGTCGCGGCTCGCGAGCGCTTCCCGGAGCGCCGCCACGCGCGCGGCGATCGAGGTGGTGGTGTGGCTCATCGGGCTCCCAACGTTCTCGTCGCCTCGAGCACCGTAGCGCGGGGGCTCGTCCCCCGCACCCGGCTTTGCGGGGGAGGAGCCCCCGCGCCACGAGGCCGATCCGATCGGTGCGTTTGCATCTAGTGGTGGATCGACGGCGCCAGCGCGCGCCGGAAGCAGCGCAGACGCGCCTTGCGCGCCTCGTCGTAGCCGGCCCATTTTGCCGCCGGCAGCTCGGCGGCGTCGATCTCGCGGAATCCCTCGCGCACGAAGTAGCGCGCGGCGGGCTCGCGGGTGGTGCAGGCGTAGAGGCTCGAGAGGCTGAGCGCGGTCGCCTCCTCGGCGATGCGCTTGATGAGGTGGCGGCCGATCCCTTCCCCCTGGAAGCGCGTGAGGGTGTAGAGCGACACCAGCTCGCCGGCGCTCTCCGCCGGGTAGAGGCGCAGCGCGCCGATCCCCGCGAGGTGGCGGTCGTCGAGGAAGGCGCCGAACGCCTGCGTCAGCACCACGTCGAGGTCGGCGTCGCTGCGCGGCTGGAGGAAGCCCTCCTCGATGCCGCGCGCGATCAAGGACGAGGCCGCGTCGAGATCGTCGATGCCGAGCCGTCGCACCGCCACGTAACGCCGCGCCGTGAAGAGCGTCCCCGAGCCGGTGTAGCTGAAGAGCTCGGCGTCGAGGCCGTCGGCGGTGCACACGTTCACGGTCTCGCCGTCGGCGAGCGCGGACTCGATCTCGCGCAAGAGCCCCTCGCGCGCGCCGGCGCCGCGCCGCAGGTGCTCGCGGAGCGTCGCGAGGTCGACGAACGACGAGGTGGACTCGCTCGCGGGCGCGAGGCCGCCCCGAGGATCGAGGACCACCAGCTTGAAGGCGTGGAGCTGGCCGACCAGGCGGCGCACCGCGGGGAGGAAGGGCTGCTCGTCGAGCGGCACCCACACCGGGCGGGCGCCGCGCGCGGCGCGCCAGGTCGCGGGGAGGAACGGCGTCACGGTGGGCGCCACGACCTCGGCGTCGCTCACCAGCACGCTCGGCGCGTCGCTCGGCAAGAGCAGCACCACGTGGGTGTCGTTGCCGAGCAGCGTGTCGACGACGCCCCGCACCGCGGCGGCGCTCGACCCGTCCATCGCGCCCGGCAGCGCGGTGATCGCGAGGGTGCGGCCGTGGAACTCCTCCAGGTAGAAGAGCCGCTCGTCGAACGGAGCGATCGAGCCCGAGGCCAGTGACACGAGCGAGCGGTTGGGCATGATGTGCGGGGTGTCTCGAGCGGCGCCGCGGGGACGCGGGCGGTCCGCGCCGGCCGGCTCGCGCTAGGATCGCGGCGGGCGCCATTGTAGCCCGTGGTTCGCGGTGGCTCTGGCTCGCGCACGAGCCGAGGGAGAGAGCGGATGGAGATCCGAGTGCACGTCGAGCGCGGTCCGCTCGCCGAGGCCGAGCACGCGGTCGACGCGGTCGTGGTGGACGGTGCGGGCCGCGTGGTGCTCGCGGCCGGCGATCCCGAGCGGCTGGTGTGCCTGCGCTCGTCGGCCAAGCCGTTCCAGGCCCTGGCCGCGGTGGAGTCGGGCGCGACGCAGGCGTTCGGGTTCGGCAGCCGCGAGCTCGCGCTCATGTGCGCCTCCCACAACGGCGAGCCGGTCCACGTCGAGCTCGCCGAGGCGATGCTGGCGCGCATCGGCTGCACCGAGGCCGACCTCGAGTGCGGCATCCACCCGCCCGCGGAGCCGGGCGCCGCCGCCGCGCTCGCCGCTCGCGGCGAGGCGCCACGCACGGTCCACAACAACTGCTCGGGCAAGCACGCGGGGATGCTGGCGCTGGCCCGCCACCTCGGCGTCGACACCCTCGGCTACGTCGAGCCCGACCACCTCGTGCAGCGCGCCATTCGCCGCCAGCTCGAGGCGGCGAGCGGCGTGCGCGACATCCCGAGCGGCACCGACGGCTGCAGCGCGGTGACGTTCTACCTGCCGATGATCGCCGTCGCGCGGCTCTTCCGCGACCTGATCCAGGGCCGCGACGCGTCGCTCGCGTCGCTGCGCGACGCCATGATGGCGCACCCGTACCTGGTGGCCGGCCGCGACCGCATCGACACGGCGCTGATGGAGGCGCTGCCCGGACGCGCGGTCGCGAAGGTGGGCGCCGAGGCCCTCCACGGCCTCGGCGTGCGCGGCGCCGACGGTGAGCCCTACGGCGTGGTGGTGAAGGCCCACGACGGCGCCACCCGCGCCGCGGAGCCCGCCGCACTCGCACTGCTGCGCCGCCTAGGCGTGCTCGACGACGCGGCGTGGAGCGCGCTCGCCGGTTACGCCGAGCCGGTCCGGCACCAACCACCGCGGCCTGGTGGTGGGGCGGGTGCGGACCGAGCTCGTGGGGTGAGTGCCGGGACCGCCGAGGCGCCTGCGACGGCGTCCGAGGAGCCGTGATGAAACCGAAGGAGCTGACCGTCCGCGGGCTGGTGCTGGGCGCGCTCATCACCACGGTGTTCACCGCGGCGAACGTGTACCTGGGGCTCAAGGTGGGGCTCACGTTCGCGTCGTCGATCCCCGCGGCGGTGATCTCGATGGCGCTGCTCAGCAGGGTGCGCGACTCGTCGATCCTCGAGAACAACATCGTGCAGACGGTGGCGTCGGCGGGCGGGACCCTGTCGGCGATCATCTTCGTGCTGCCGGGCCTCGTGATCGTCGGCTGGTGGACGGGCTTCCCGTTCTGGCCGTCGTTCCTCATCTGCGTGAGCGGTGGAGTGCTGGGCGTGCTGTTCACGATCCCGCTGCGCCGTGCGCTGGTGACGACGTCGGACCTGCCGTACCCGGAGGGCGTCGCCGCGGCCGAGGTGCTCAAGGTCGGCTCGGGTAACCGCGGCGAGACCGCGGACCCAAGCGGCGAGGCGCGCGAAGGGCTGATCGCGGTGACCCTCGGCTCGGCGGCGTCCGCGGGGCTCGCGATCGTGACCGCCACGCGCGTGGCCGCGGCGGAGGTCGCGGGCTTCTTCCGCGTCGGCGCGCTCGCGTCGAGCGGCTACAACGTCGCGTGGTCGCTCGCGCTCCTCGGCGCGGGGCACCTCGTGGGGCTCTCGGTGGGGCTCGCGATGCTGCTCGGGCTCGTGATCGCGTGGGCGATCGCGGTGCCGCTGCTCACGGCGTCGCAGCCCGCCGCCGAGGGAGTGGCGCTGGCGGCGCACACGCTCACGATCTGGCGCACCCAGGTGCGCTTCATCGGCGCGGGCGCGATCGCGGTGGCGGCGATCTACACGCTCGCGACGCTGGCGCGCCCGGTGGTGGGCGGGCTGGTCGCGACGCTCGCGGCGTCGCGGCGCGGCGGTCCCACAGACGATCGCGAGCGCGACCTCGCGCCGACGTGGATCGTGGCCCTCACGGTCGCGTGCTTGCTGGTGGCGGGCGGGCTCGCGTTCACGTTCGCGCGCGCCACGGTGCTGGCGCCGAGCGCGCTCGGGCTCACGCTCGTGGCGGTGCCCTTCGTGCTCGTCGGCGGGTTCCTGATCGCCGGGATCTGCGGCTACATGGCGGGGCTGATCGGCGCGTCCAACAGCCCGATCTCGGGGGTCGGGATCCTCTCGATCGTGGTGTGTGCGTCGGCGCTCGCCGCGGTGGTCACGCCCACGGCCGAGACCCGGCCGGCGCTGGTGGCGCTGGCACTCTTCGTGACCGCGATCGTGTTCGCGTGCGCGACGATCTCGAACGACAACCTTCAGGATCTGAAGACCGGGCAGCTCGTCGGGGCCTCGCCGATGCGCCAGCAGGTGGCACTCATCGTGGGCGTGGCCGCGGGCGCGGCGGTGATCCCGTCGGTGCTCAACCTGCTGGCGCGCGCCTACGGCTTCGCGGGCGCCGCCAACGTCGGCGTGCTGGCGCCCAACCCGCTGCCGGCGCCGCAGGCCACGCTGATCTCGGCGCTCGCCCACGGAGTGATCGGCGGCAGCCTGGAGTGGAGGATGATCGCCGTCGGCGCGGGTGTCGGCGTGGCGCTGATCGGCCTCGACGCCGCGATGGGCGCGCTGCGCTGGGTGCGGGTGCCGCCGCTCGCGGTCGGGATCGGCATCTACCTGCCGATGTCGGCGACCTTCGCGGTGGTGGTCGGCGCCGTGCTCTCCGAGCTCTACGCGCGCCGCATCCGCACCGCGCCCGACCCGGCGCGCGCCGGGCGCCTCGGCACCCTGGTCGCCTCCGGGCTCATCGTGGGCGAGAGCCTGTGGGGTGTCCTCAACGCCGGGCTGATCGTGGGGCTCTCGAGCGAGGCGCCGCTGGCGCTGGTGTCCGAGGGTTTCGCGGCGGCGCCGTGGCTCGGGCTCGCCGGCTTCGTGGCGTCGGTCGTGGCGCTCTACGGCTGGATGCTGCGGCGCGCGTCGCCGACGGGGTGAAGGTCGGGCGATCACGGCCGGTCGCGGCACGCCGCGGGGGGGCGGAGCCCCCCGCGAGGGCGATCGTAGCGACGGGGGTTCCATCCCCCGTCGCCGGGGCCCAGGGGCCCGGTGCGCGTAGGGCGCGCAACAGGCGCCTAGCGCGGCTCGAGCTCGAGGTCGACGATCAGCGGCAGGTGGTCGGACGCCTCGCGGGCGAGCTTGAGGCGCGACGTGAAGTGATGGCGGAAGTGGAGCGGGCCGCGCACGTACACGGCGTCGAGTGCGCCCACCGGTCGCCACGCCGGCCAGGTCGGGGTGCGCCGCAGACCGATCCGCGACGCGCCGGTGAAGCCCGCACGCTTCACCAGCCACCGCCCCACGGCCCCGGACCAGTCGTTGGCGTCGCCCGCGATCACCAAGCGGCTGCGCTGGTTGAGGTGAGAGATGGCCTGCGCCGAGACGAGCTGTACGGCCTGCCAGCGGCGCTCGAGCGCCGAGAGCCCGAGGTGCCAGTTGGCGAAGTGGACCGAGTAGCGGTGCTCGTCGACCGGCACGGCGACCTCGGTGATGAGCGCGCCGCGCGCCTTCTTGGGCCTGAGCGTCAGGTTCACGTTGACGGTGTGCACGATCGGATAGCGCGACAGCGTGGCGTTGCCGTAGTGGCCGCGCCGCAGCTTCACGTTGGGGGCGAACGCGCGGTGGTCGTACCCGCACGCGGCGCCCAGCACGTCGACCTGGCGGTGATGGCGCGAGCGCGGCACGTCCTCGTCGATCTCCTGGAGCATCACCACGTCGGGCTGGTGGTGGCGGATCACCTCCACCACGCGGTCGGGGTCGTAGCGGCGATCGAGCCCGCCGATGCCCTTGTGGACGTTCCAGGTCAGCACGCGCATGGCGAGGATTGTGGCCGAGTCCGGCGCGAGGGGAGAAGGGTGAGCGGACGGCCATCATCGCGCGTCCAGCGGACGATCGCTCGCTCTTCGTGGATAATGCGGGTCTTGGCCCGCCGCGCGAGCGGTCGGCCCCACGTTGCGCATTTGCGGAGAGCCATCGCCATGAGCGAGCGCCTGCCCCGGGTCGCCATCCCTCGCCACTACGACCTCGACTTCACCCCGGATCTGGCGAGCGGGCGGGTCGCGGTCCGCCAGAAGATCGAGCTCGACGTCCGCCGGCCGACGCGCCGCCTGGTGCTGCACGGCGCGGGGCTCGAGGTGAAGTCCGCCTCGCTGCGGGCCGGCGCCGGCAAGGCGGTCGCCGTGACCGCCAAGCCGCGTCGCGACGGCCAGAGCATCGTCTTCGAGCTCGCCTCCGAGGTGCCGGCCGGCAAGGCGCGCCTCGACCTCACGGTCACCGCCGAGCTCAAGAAGAGCCTCGCGGGCATGTACCTCGCGCGCCACGAGGACGACCACTTCGTGGTGACCCAGTTCGAGGCCACCGACGCGCGCGCCGCGTTCGTGTGCCTCGACGAGCCCGACGCCAAGGCCACGTTCGAGGTCGCGGTGACCGCGCCCGCCGACTGGATGGTGGTCTCGAACCAGACCGAGCGCACCGCCGAGCCCGTCAAGAAGGGGCTCGTGCGACGGCGCTTCCACCGCACCCGGCCCATGCCGACCTACCTGGTGGCGGTGTGCGCGGGGCCGTGGGTGGCCAGCCCCACGCGTTACGTCGGCTCGACGCCGGTGCGCGTGCTCGCGCCACGCGGCCGTGAGCACCTCGCCGCCACCGCGCTCGGGCTGGCGTGCGAGACCCTCGCCGCGCTCGAGCGCTACTTCGACATCCCGTACCCGTTCGGCAAGGTGGACCACGTCGCGGTGCCCGACTTTGCCGCCGGCGCGATGGAGAACGCCGGCTGCATCACCTACCGCGAGGCCGCGCTGCTCCTCGACCCGCGCACCATCACCATCGCCCAGCTCCGCGACATCGCGAACATCATCACCCACGAGCTCGCGCACCAGTGGTTCGGCAACCTGGTGACCCCGGTGTGGTGGTCGGACCTGTGGCTGAACGAGAGCTTCGCCACCTGGATCGCCGAGCGCATCCTCGACGACCTCTATCCCGAGTGGCACGTCTGGACCGCCTTCGAGGCCACCAAGGAGGAGGCGTTCCACCTCGACGGGCTCGAGAGCACGCACCCGATCCGCAACCAGTCGGAGACCGTCGCCGAGATCGTCCAGACCTTCGACGCGATCACCTACGACAAGGGCGGCGCGGTGCTGCGCATGCTCGAGAGCTATCTCGGCCGCGACGTGATGCGCGACGGCATCCGTGCCTACATCCGCCGCCACGCCGACGGCAACGCCACCGGCGAGGACCTGTGGCGCGCGCTCGGCGAGGCGTCCGGCCAGGACGTCTCGCGGCTGCTGCGCGAGTGGATCGAGGCCCCCGGATTTCCCACCGTCACCGCGCGGCGCCGCGCGGGGCGCGTGCGCCTCGCGCAGTCGCGCTTCTCGTGGAGCTCGAAGGGCGCGTCGAAGCGCGCCGCGACCTGGCAGGTGCCGGTGGTGCTGCGCACCGAGCGCCAGGTCCAGGCCGTGCTGCTCGACCGCGCGGCCGTCGACGTGACGCTCGCCGACGGCGGCTCGGAGTGGGTGATCGCCAACGCCAGCTCCGGCGGGTTCTATCGCACCGCCTACGATCCCGAGACACTGCACGCCCTGACCGAGGCGTTTCCGGGCCTCGAGCCCGCCGAGCGCGCTGGCTTGCTCGGCGACCTCGCCGCGTTCGCGCGCACCGGCGCCGTCGACGTGGGCCGCGTCCTCGACGTGGTCGCGCGCCTCGGCGACGAGCCCAACCCGGTGGTGCTGGGGCGCGCGGCCTCGTTCCTGCGCGCCCTCGACGACGGCATCGTCCCCGCCGAGCTGCGCCCGCGCTACCACGCCTGGATCGACGAGGTGTTCCGGGCGCGCCTCGCCGAGCTCGGCGTCCAGGGCTCGCGCCGCGAGCCCGAGGAGCGGCGCATGGCGCGCGCCGTGGTCGTGGACGTGCTCGGAGATCTCGTGCGCGATCCCGCCGTCCGCGACACCATGGAGGGCGCCGGGCGCCGCGCGATCGTGTCGCCGCGCTCGATCGATCCCGAGCTCTTGCCGGTCGCCCTCCGGATCGCCGCGCGCCGTGGCGACGCGAAGCTCCTCCGATCGGCTCGACAAGCAGCGCCGCGTCGCCTCGACGCCCCAGCTCGAGCGTCATCTGCTGCTCGCGCGCGCGGACTTCGAGGACCCGGGGCTGGTGCGCCACCTCCTCGAGGAGACGCTCACCGACTCCATCCGCTCCCAGGACCTGGCGTTCGTCTACATGCGGCTCTTCCGCAACCCGGCGGCGCGCTCGCATGCCTGGCACTTCCTGCAGCACGGCTTCGACGCCCTCAACGCACGCGCCGTGACCTACATGTGGAAGCGCATCGCCGACGCCATTCCCGAGCTCGGTACGCCGGAGGCGCTGAAGGAGGTGCGCGTCTTCTTCGCGAAGCACCCCCTCCCCGAGACCGACCAGGGCATGAAGCAGACGCTCGAGTGGATGACCCTCGACCTCGCGTTCCGCCGGCGCGCGCGGACCCAGGTGAGCCGATGGCTGGGGCGGGTCGCCGGGGGTGGCTGAGCGGCGTGAGCGCGCTCCGGGCCGCGCGAGGCGGCGCGACGCGTCACCGATTGACACGCCGTGTCAGCGAGGAATACGGTCCCACGATCGTGCTTCTTCGATCTGAACGGAAGAGGAGAGCATCCATGAAACGGATCGCAGCACTCTGTCTCGTCACGTGCGCCGCGCTCGCCGGCACCGCGCACGCCCAGTTCGCCGTGCCGGCCCAGCGCCCGCAGGTCGAGCCCGCCGGCACCTTCATCCTCTATCCCACGATCGGCGTGATCCACGACGGCGATCTCGACTTCACCGACGTGGCGCTCATGATCCGCGGCCGCTACAGCGTCCTCGACCAGATGTCGGTGAGCGCCCAGCTCGGCGGCGCCTTCGGTGACGCCGACGAGTTCCAGTTCGGCTTCGGCACCAAGTTCCAGGTCCTCGAGCAGTCGAACCAGATGCCGGTGCTGCTCTCCGTGTTCGGCGCCCTCGACATCGGCATCGGCGACATCGACTCCGAGAGCCTCGCCTTCGGGCCGCTGGTCGGGCACCGCTTCGAGTCGGGCAACCTCGGCCTCACGCCTTACGCGGGCTTCTCGGTGGGGTTCACCCACGCGAGCCTCGATGATTCCGACGACAGCAGCACCGACGCGATCTTCGGCTTCGTGCTCGGCGGCGACATCGCGTTCAACCGCGACCTCTCGGTGGGCACCGAGTTCACGATCGGCGCGACCGACGGCATCCCCGTGCTCAACTGGCACATGGGGCTCACCTACGCGTTGCTCGCGGCCCCCAAGTACGTGCCGCCGCCGACCCGCAGCTACTGATCGTCGCGCGCGGCGGCGAGCGGCCGCGCGCGAGCACGCTCCGCCGGTGTGACGAGGGTCGCGGCCCTCGCGTAGACTCGGGCGCGGCGCGCGGCTCACGGCGCGCCCCGCACGAGCCGCCGCGATGCCGCGAACCGCCGCGATCCTGGTCATCGGTAACGAGGTCCTGTCGGGCAAGGTCCACGACCGGAACTCGTACTTCCTGTGCCGCGAGCTGCGCGCCCTCGGGGTGCAGGTGGCGCGCATCGTGTCGATCCTCGACGACGTCGAGACCATCGGGCGCGAGGCACGCGCCCTCTCCGATTCCCACGACTTCGTGTTCACCTCGGGTGGCGTGGGACCGACCCACGACGACGTGACGATGGACGGCATCAGCCACGGCTTCGGCGTCACCGCGGTCCACCACCCGGTGCTCGAGGCGATCCTGCGCAAGCACTACCAGGGCGAGGTGAGCACGGCGCGGCTGCGCATGGCCCTGGTGCCCGACGGCGCCGAGCTGGTCGAGGCCGAGGGGCTCTTCTACCCGGTGGTGCTCTTCCACAACGTCTACGTGCTGCCCGGCGTGCCCGAGATCCTCGAGCAGAAGTTCCACGCCATCCGCGAGCGCTTCCGCGACGAGCCCTTCCACCTCAAGCGGCTCTACGTCAACGCGTTCGAGAGCGCGATCGCGGACACGCTCACCGCCGTGGTGAACGAGTTCCCCGGGATCGACATCGGCAGCTACCCGACGTGGAACTTCGACGAGTACAAGGTGATGGTCACCGTCGAGTCGCGCGACGCGGCGCTCCTCGAGCGTGGCTTCACCTCGCTCCTCGCTCGCATCCCGCCCGAGTGGGTGGTGAAGACGGGGTAGCCAGGTCGCGGAAGCAGACGAGCCGCGCGCCCGATGTGACGAGGGTAGGGGCGGGCCCTGTGCCCGCCCGCTCTCGCAGCCGACGAAGCCCGCTGCAGCGATCGAGCGCGCTCACTCGCGTCCGCGCGCTCTCGTCCGCGGAGCCGCGGCGTCGAAGAGCGCCGGGCGGCGGCGCGCCTCGAGCACGTCCTTCCACAGGCGGCGCGTGAGCGTCGAGGTGCCGCGGCTTTGCGGCTCTTCGATCGGCATCCAGCGAAGCGGCGCCTCGCCGCCTTCTTCGGCGCGCTCCGCGACCCGCTCGCTCGCGAGCCGTGCTCGCCACACCCGCGCTTCCACACGCCGGTGGCTGAGCACGTGGACGCACCGCGCCAGCTCGCTCTCGAGCTCGATCGCGAGCGCGAGGCGCGAGCCGATGCGGCTCGCGATCTCCCCGGGGCTCGCGCCCGCGTCGACGTCGCTCTCGTGGGACGGCAGATCCCAGAGCCCCGCCCACAGCCCGACGGCGGGCCGCTTCACGAGCAGCACCGCGCCGTCACGCTCGATCCAGGCGAGCTCGAGCGCCATCGCTCGCACCGCGCTCTGGGTCTTGCCCGTGGGGAACGACTCGGCGTCGCCGGCCGCCTTCGCGTCACAGCGCGCCGCGAGCGGACACCCCTCGCAGCGCGGCTTGCGCGGCGTGCACACCGTCGCGCCCAGCTCCATCAGGCCCTGGTTCAGGTCGGACGGCCGCGCGCCCCGCACCAGCAACCCGGCGATCCGCCACACCTCGGCGCGCGCGGCGCCGAGCCCGTCCTGGATCCGGAACAGCCGCGACAGCACCCGCACCACGTTGCCGTCGACGAGCGCCGCTTCCTCGTGGAACGCGATCGAGCGCAAGGCGCCGGCGGTGTAGGCGCCGACGCCAGGGAGCGCGAGGAGCGCCTCCTCGTCGCGCGGCAGCTCGCCACCGTGGCGCTCGACGACGGCGCGCGCGCACGCCTGGAGGCTCGCGGCGCGGCGGTAGTAGCCGAGCCCGGCCCACAGCGCCATCACGTCGTCGTGGGGCGCCGCGGCGAGCGCCGCGAAGCTCGGCAGCTTCGCGAGGAAGCGCTCGTAATACGGGATCACCGTCTCCACGCGGGTCTGCTGGAGCATCGCCTCGGAGATCAAGATCGCGTACGGGTCGCGGGTGCGCCGCCACGGCAGGTCGCGGTGGCCGGCGCGGAACCAGTCCTGGAGCGCGTCGCGGGTCGCCGCGAGCCGCTGCGGGGGCACCTCGATGCCGCGCGGCATGGGGGCTGCTCGGGCTGGCGCCGCGCGGCGCTTCGACGAGGTGGGCATGGCGGGCGGCGCGAGGCGGAGCGCGTGCTAAAACGGCCGCGCCGCGGCGGTCCGAGGGCGGCCAGGAAGCGTCATGGCGAGCGAGCCGAGCAACGCGGATCCGGTGGGCGGCGAGCTCGCGCGCGTGATGCGCGCCGTCACGTGGTTTCTCCTGTTTCCGCTGGTGCTGAGGATCGCTTCGATCCTCTCGGCGCCGCTCCCAGCGCGTCTCGACCGTCTCGAGATCGCCGTGTGGTTGGTCGGGGCCGGCGCATTCTACATGGGGTTCCGCGGGCGGCCGCGCGACCCGAATACCTGGTCCGCGGCCGTCACGTTCACGGTCTTCGCGATCGTGACGTCGTTGCGAACCGGCTTCACGGCGCACGCGGTGGTCTTGGTACCGTTCGCGCTTTCGGTTCTCGCGGTGCTCTTGCTTCCCGCCACCACCGCACCGATCGCCGACGACGAGGAGCGGATCGATCCCGGCCATCCGCTCGCCACCGTCGCGCTGCTCGAGAGGCACGCGGCCGAGCTCGAGGCCGCGGGCGAGCTGGCCGAGAGCGCCAAGCTCCGCGAACGAATCCACAAGATCCGCGCCAAGGCGGGTAACGGCTGAACGCGGCCGCGAGACGGAGACGGAGACGGCGATGACGATGGCGCGGGTGGAGAAGGTGCGGCCGCGGGTGAGCGTGATCACGCTCGACGACCCCGGTACGCTCAACTCGATGTCGTTCGAGCTGGTGGGGGCGCTCTACGACGCCCTCGCCGAGGTCGGCAAGGACAACGAGTGCTACGCGGTGGTGCTGACCGGAGCGGGGAAGGGCTTCTGCTCGGGCATGAACCTCGAGTACGTGGGGCTGCCACCCAACACCGACGGCCTCACCATGGCTCGCCTCGCGACGCGGGCGATGTCGTTCATGGCGAACATCGTGCCGGCGATGCGCGACATCCCGCAGCCGATCATCGCCGCCATCAACGGCCCGGCTTTCGGCGGCGGCATGTGCCTGCCCCTCGGCGCCGACATCCGCATCGCGGCACGCTCGGCGCGCTTCTGCGCCGCCGGAATCCGCAACGGGCTCACCGGCACCGAGCTCGGCGTGAGCTACCTGCTGCCGCGCCAGATCGGCTCGTCGCGCGCCAACGAGATCATCCTGAGCGGGCGGGAGGTGGATGCGGAGGAGGCGGAGCGGATCGGGCTGGTGTCGCGGGTCGTCGACGACGAGGCGCTGCTGCCGGCGGCGATCGAGCTCGGCGAGCGCATCGCCGAGTACAGCGGCCACGGCGTCGCCATGACCAAGGAGGTCATGTGGTCGAGCCTCGAGTGCGGCAGCCTGCGCGCCGCCATCGACCTCGAGAACCGCAACCAGCTCCTCGTCCGCCTCACCACCCGGAACCTCGAGGAGGCGCTCAAGGCCCGCAAAGAGCGGCGCAAGCCGGTCTACGAGGACTGAGAGCGTGTTTTGGCCGTATTCTCCAGCGATCCGGCGCTCGGGTGAAAGCAGATTGTGACGATTTTCAATGGCGTAAAGTGATGATTTTCAATAGCGATCTGTGGTAATTTTCACTGGCAATTTGTGAAGTTCAGGCCCGGCCTGACCGGACCCGGAGGGGACCATGTCCAACGCCACCACGAGCGGCGCCGCCCGCTCACCCAACCGCATGGCCCGCACCGTTGGCAGCCTCGATCGCGTCCCGCCGCCGCTCAGGTCGTGGGTCCGCTCGAAGGCGCTCGGTCGCGCGGTGCGCTTCGCCGGCACCGCCGGGCTCGAGTTCCGTGAGCTGAGCCCGGAGCGCGTGGTGGTGGCGATCGCCAACCGCGGCAAGGTCCAGAACCACATCGGCGGCGTCCACGCCGCGGCGATGGCGCTGCTCGCCGAGACCGCCACCGGCTTCGTCGTCGGCATGAACCTGCCCGACGACAAGCTGCCGCTCATCAAGACGATGTCGATCGACTACCTGCGCCGCGCGCAGGGTGGCCTGGTTGCCACCGCCCAGCTCGCTCCCGAGCAGATCGAGCGCCTCTTCGCCGACCCCAAGGGCGAGGTCCTGGTGCCCGTCGAGGTGAGAGACGAGTCCGGCGAGGAACCGATCCGCTGCGCCATGACCTGGGCCTGGATCCCCAAGAAGCGCTGAGCGCGTTCGACGCTCGCACTTGCGCCGTCCGCGAGCGCCACCGTCCGGCCGCCCTTGTTCACGCGGCGCGAACGTGATGCACTCGTCTCGTTGGCGCGCACGGCGGACCGCGCGCCGCGGCTCGAGTCCTCCCTCCGAAAGGCGTTCCCGTGTGCCGAGCAGAGAACGCCGGGGTGCTCGAGTCGATCGCGACGTCGGAGTTCCTCGACGCGATCCCCACCCCCGTCTTCGTGAAGGACGTCGCCGGGCGCTTCATCGGGATCAACCGCGAATACGAGACGTTCACGGGGATCACCCGGGACAGGATCCTCGGCAAGACGGTCCACGACGTGCACCCGGCGGACCTCGCCGATCGTTACGCCGCGGCCGACGCCGCTCTCTACGAGCGCGGTGAAGAGCAGATCTACGAGGCGCCGATCGTGTCGGCGGGGCGCGGCCGGCGCGACGTGGTCGTCACGAAGCGCGTGCTCGCCGACCGCGGTGGCCTGGCGGTCGGTCTGATCGGTGCCTTCGTCGACGTCACCGAGCGGCGCGACGCCGAGCGCGTGCTGCGCGACGCCAACCGACTCCTCGGCGAGCGCGTCGCCGAGCGCACCACCGAGCTCGCCCGCGCCAACTCGTTGCTCACCGCGACCCTCGAGTCCTCCACCGACGGCATCCTCGCCATCGACGCCGCCGGTCGCGTCGCGAGCTTCAACGCCCGCTTCCTGCGCATGTGGGGCCTGGAGGCGAGCGACGTCGAGGGTGGCGACGCCCACGAGCTGCTCGCCCTCATGCTCGACCGGGTGCGCGACCGTGACGACCACGCGCGCCGCGTCGAGGCGCAGCGGGCGGCGCCCGATCAGCAGCTCGTCGACCGCGTCGAGCTCCACGACGGGCGGGTGTTCGAGCGCTACTCGATGCCGCTCGTCGCGCCAGGCCATCGCGGTGGGCGGGTGTGGAGCTTCCGCGACGTCACCCGCGAGCGTCACCTCGAGGCGGAGATGCGCCATGCGCAGAAGATGGAGGCCCTGGGGCGCCTCGCGGGCGGCGTGGCGCACGACTTCAACAACCTGCTCACCGTGATCTTCGGCAGCCTCGAGCTCGCGATGACGACGCTGCCGGCCGCGACCCCGGCCCACGAGGACCTCCTCGAGGTCAACAAGGCCGCGCAGCGCGCCAGCGATCTCACGCGCCAGCTCCTGGCGTTCAGCCGCAAACAGGTGCTCGCGCCGCGCGCGGTGCGCCTCGACGAGCTGCTCGAGGGTATGCACCGGATGCTGCAGCGGGTCCTCGGTGAGCACATCGCCATCGAGGTGATGGGAGATCCCGACCTCGGCTGGGTGGTGGGCGATCCGGGCCAGCTCGAGCAGGTGGTCGCGAACCTGTGTGTCAACGCCCGCGACGCGATGCCGGACGGCGGCACGGTGAAGCTCGTCACCCGCAACACGAGCGGCGCGGAGTTCGGCGGGCCGGCGCGCTTCGCCCACGGCGCGGTCGAGCTGGTGGTGAGCGACACCGGAGTGGGGATGAGCGCCGAGGTCCGCGAGCGGATCTTCGAGCCCTTCTTCACCACCAAGGAGCATGGCAAGGGAACCGGGCTCGGGCTCTCGACCGTGTTCGGGATCGTGAGCCAGGCCGGTGGCGCGATCGACGTGCGCAGCGCGCCTGGGTGCGGGACGACGTTCCGGATCGTGCTCCCGCGGGGCGAAGGCGAGATGCCGCTCGACCCGGTCCCCGGCGGCGCTTCACCGGTGCCGCTCGCCGATTCGCGTTCGATCTTGCTCGTCGAGGACGAGCCGGCGCTCCGGCGCGTGCTGGTTCGCGAGCTTTGCGCCGCTGGCTACGTGGTGGCGGAGGCCTGCGACGGCGTGGACGCGCTCGAGGTCGCCTCGCGCCAGGAGCAGCCCTTCGACCTGCTCGTCACCGACGTGCTCATGCCGCGCAAGTCCGGCGTCGCCCTGGCGCGCGAGCTCACCGCGGGCGGGCGAGTGCGAGGAGTGCTCTTCATCTCGGGCTACGCCGAGGGGGCGGGCGAGATCCCGAGGAACGCGACGGTGCTCGCGAAGCCGTTCCACTCGCAGAAGCTGCTCGGCGCCGTCGACGCGCTGATCGGGCGACCGGCGCCGCGGACCTGACCGCGAACCGGCGTCCGCCGTCCGGCGCGGGGAGCGCGGCGGGGCTCGAGCCGATCAGGTCAAGCCGAGGTCGGCGGGCGTGGGGCCGATGCGCTCCACCAGGGGTTCGAGCTTCGCGAGGTCGAACCCGTACACCCGTGCCGCGTTGAGGCCGAGCATGGTGCGCGCGTCGCCTTCCGGGATGCCGCGGAACGACTCGTCGAGGAATCGGCGGGTCTCGGGCCAGCTCCCCTCGGGGTGCGGGAAGTCGCTGCCCCACATGAGGTTGCCGACGCCGATCGCGGCGCGGTTCTCGATGTCCTCGCGTGAGGTCACCGAGGCGCCCACCGACACGTTGCGGTCGAAGTACTCGCTCGGCTTCATCTTCAGGTGGCTGCGGAAGTCGGCGAGCTTCTGGTTGAAGTGAGTGTCGCGGAAGCGCTGGTCCATGAGCGCCTTGAGCTCAGGGACCCAGCTCGCGCCGAGCTCGGTGACCACGAACTGAGCCGCGGGTGGCGCTCGAACACGCCGCCCCAGATCAGGAACCACACCGGGCGCCGACCACCACGCGTATTCGGTGACGTAGATGCCGACCGTGCCGAGGTGGTCGCCGTAGTCGGGCGCACCACCGCCGTGGGTGTGGACCGGCAGCTCGAGCTCTTCGCACGCGCTCCAGATCGGCTCGTAGCAGGCGGCGTGGAGCGGCGGGCGCGAGCCGAAGAGCGGCGGGATCAGGATGCCGCGCAGGCCGTGGTCCTTGGCCCAGTGGATCTCGCGCACCGCCTCGTCGACGTCCCAGAAGATCGGCACCGCGGCGAGCCCGGCGCGGCGCTCGGGTGCCTGCGCGCAGAACTCGGCGATCCAGCGGTTGTGGGCGCGCGCGCCGGCCCACTGCAGCTCCGGAACCACGCCCTCGGTGGGCATGGCGAGTCCGGCGCCGAACGGGCACGAGTTCTTGTCGGTGACGCCGTCGGCGAAGATCACCTCGCCGGCGATGCCGTCGGCGTCGAGCTCGCGGTCGCGAGTCGCCGAGTCGAAGACGCCGCGCAGGCCCTCGGCGACGTGCCCCTGTTTCCAGCTCGCGAGGAACCTCGGCCAGGGTCTTCTTCTGCCGCCCTCGATGATCTTGAGCATCTGTGGAGGGACTGGTCGTAGGCGTCGCGGTACTGGGGATCGAGGTAGGGCCGGTAGCCCGGCGGGGGTGGGCCGGCGTGGCAGTCGGACGAGATGATCAACACTCGCTTCATGGCGCTCGCTCCCGTGAGTAGAACGTGTTCTACCACGGGGCGTGGTCGGAGCGTCGGTCTGCCCGCGATCCGAACACGGCCCGACGGAGAGCCTGTGAAGAAATCGAGCGCGAGCGAAGCGCCGC
>JADJOY010000012.1 GCA_016713535.1 Deltaproteobacteria bacterium | reverse complement strand
CGGCCAAAGGGAACGCGGTTCGAGCGTGCCTGCGTCGCGATGACTTGGGTCGTCGGCAGGACGACGCTGGTTCGGCCAAAGGGAACGCCGAGCACGGTCAGTTCTCCGGCCCAGCGGCAGTCGCGGCGGCGCCACGGCCGCGCTTCTTGGGCGGGTTGCGGTACGAGTCGCCCTGCATCTCGAGGACGTGGGCGCCGTCGAGGAGCCGGTCCATGGCGGCACTGGCGAGCAGCGCATCGCCGAAGAGCGGGTACCACTCCTCGATCGCGCGGTTCGAGGTGACGATCAACGACCCGCGCTGGTGACGCCGGCGGATGATGGCGTGCAGGTCGAGAGGCTCGTCCTGGCGCAGCGGCGTGAGCCCGAGATCGTCGACGATCAGCACCTCGGGACTGGTGAAGCGCAGCAGCCGCTTCTCGTAGGTCTGGTCGGCCCGTGCGGCGCGGAGCTGCTGAAACATCGCGTCGGCCGCCGTGTAGAGCGCGGCGTAGCCAGCGCGGCAGGCACGGTGACCGAGTGCCTGCGCGATGTGGCTCTTCCCCGTGCCCGAGGGGCCGACGAGGAGCACGTTCTGACGCCGCTCCACGAACGCGCAGGTGGCGAGATCGAGGATCTTGGCGCGCGGGATCTTGGGGTTGAACGCAAAATCAAAGTCCTCGATCGTCTTGGCGTGCTCGAAGCTGGCGCGGCTGAGACGGACTCCGAGCTGCTTCGCCTCGCGGCGCTCGACCTCGTCGACGAGCAGGCGGTAGAGAAACTCGACGTGCGCGATCTCCTCATCGACGGCCTGTCGAGTCCGCACGTCGAGGCTCTGGAGCACGCCGGAGAGGCGCAGCTTCTTGAGGATCGGAACGAGATCGTTAGTGGCACTCATCGGGGACCTCCGGTGGTTGTAGGTCGAGAAGCTGTTGGGCGGATCGGGCGTAGCGAGGGGATTCGAGGACGCCGCGGGCGGGCACGACCGCTGTGGGCAGCGGCTCGAGATCGAGCCCGTGCGCCAGGATTCGCTTGAGCCCGCCGTAGGTGTGGTTGCCGTAGAAGCGAGCCCGCGCACACGCGGCGCGGGCACGCTCGACGGGGAACTGCTGGAGGTGGCGCACCATCGCCTGGACGGTGCGGAGCTGGGTCAGCACCTCGTCGGCGTCGAACACCTCGCGGATGAAGGCGCCGACCTCGTCGCCGAGCCCGTCCGCGCGCTGCTCCCAGAAGCTGCGGCTTCGATGGCGTAGCTCGCCGCGGTGCTCGGGCAGGTGATGATCGAGCGTGCTGCGGACCTCGGTGCCGCGGCGGTCGTGGGTCGCGACTCGTGTGTCGTCGGCGTAGATCGTGACCGTGGCCGGCGTGGCACGGATCCAGACCGTCTTGCCGATGAGCCTCCACGGCACCGAGTAGAGGCGCTTCTCGAACGAGACGTGGCTGTCGGTGTGGACCGTGGCCTCTTTCCACATCACCGTCTCGAACGGAACGCCCGGCAGCGGCAGGAGGTGCTGCGCCTCCGCTTGCTCGAAGACCTCACGGGGTTTGCGCCCCGTGGTGCCGTGGTGACGCAGCCCCGCGATCTCTCGGACCCACCGATCGAGCTCGCGGTTGGCGACGTCGACGTCGGCCAAGTCGCGGGGACGAAAGAAGCTGCGCTTCACGTAGCGGACGGCGGACTCGACCTTGCCCTTCTTCTCCGGCGCGTAGATCGGCGTGGGATCGACCTTGAAGCCGTAGTGCCGGGCGAGCTCGCGGTAGCTGCGGTTGAGCGACGCGGCGCCGTCGATCGCGAACGCGGCGCGCACCACGGCGGCCTTGAGGTTGTCGGGGACGAGGACCTGCGGCACTGCGCCGAACCAGCGAAACGCCTCCTGGTGCAGCGCGAGCCAGGTCTCGACGCGCTGATCGAATACGACGCGAGCGAACAGATGCCGGCTGTAGCCGAGCACCATGACGAACACCCACGCCTTGCGCAGCACGCCCTCGCGGGGATCGTAGAGCTTGCCGACGTAGCCGAAGTCGACCTGCGCGATCTCACCGGGTCCGGTCTCGACGGGGATCACGACGTCGTCGGCTTGCACGCCCTGCTCGTGGTCGAGGCGGGCGCAGAACCGTTTGATCGCCGAGAGCGACCCGGCGAAGTCGGGCTCCTCGAGCCGCAGCCGGTCGAAGATCGCGCGGGGCTGCGCACCGCGAGCCCGCATCTCGCGGATGGCGTGCGCCCAGCGCTCGACCGACGACCTCTGCTGCGGCGCCGGTCGCGGCGGACGCTGCTCGAGCACCGCGACCTTGAGGATGTCGAGATCGGGGAGATCCGCCGGATCACCGGCGAGCAAGCCCGCGGCCGTGAGCGCCGTGCGGTAGCCCAACTCGGTCTTGGGGCTCATGCGCAGCAGCCGGGCCACGTCCCGGCTCTTGGTACCCATGCGGTGCAGCCGCACCAGCTCTTGCAGTCGATACATGTCGGCCCTCAGGGCGCTCACGGAGTCCTCCGGCTGGCGTGCGAGACGCCCGGAGGATTCCATCGAGGAACCCGGCGCCCGGCAGGACGGCCGCCGGGGACTACGTGTTGGCGTGGGTCGCTATGGGGGGGACCGGGGCAATCGGCGGGACTGACCGCGTTCCCTTTGGCCGAGCCAGCGCCGTTCCCCTTGGCCGAACCGGGTGCGTTCCCCTTGGGCGAACCACACCCGTTTCCTTACCCCGGACTACGACACGATCGCGTGCGGCCTTGCGGCCGCGCCTACACGCCCATGATGACGTCACGGGGGCGTCCCGCATCGCGGCAGCGCGGATCGATCGCGCTACGAGATGCCCACGATCTCCCCGTCTTCGGTAAGGTCGACGTCGAGGGCGTGAGGGCGTTTGGGTAGGCCGGGCATGGTGACGATCTCGCCGGTGAGGGGCAGCAGGTAGCCGGCGCCGGCGGCGATGCGCACTTGCTCGACGTGGAGCGTGAAACCGCTCGGGCCGCCCACCCGCGTGGGGTCGTCGGTGAGCGAACTCTGGGTCTTGGCGATGCAGATCGGCAGCCCGCCGTAGCCGAGGTCGCGGGCGCGGGCGAGGTCGTTGGTGGCGGTGCGGCTCAGGCTCACGTCGGCGGCGCCGTAGATGGTGCGCGCCACCGCGGCGATCTTGTCGAGCGGGTCGTCCTCGAGCGCGTAGAGGAAACGCGGCAGAGCGGCGGGCGCGGCGCACGCCTCCACCACCCGCGCCGCGAGCACCTCGCAGCCTTCGCCACCGCCGTCGAACGGCGCCGCGCGCGCCACGCGCAGGCCGCGCTCCGTGCACGCGCGCTCGATGGTGGCGAGCTCGTCCTCGGCGTCGCTGGCAAAGCGGTTGATCGCGATCACCGGCTCGAAGCCGAACGCGCGCACGCTCGCGACGTGACGATCGAGGTTGGCGAGGCCGCGCTCGATCGCGGCAACCCCCTCCGCGCCCCCGCTCTTCGCTTCGCGGTCGCCGCCGTGGCGCTTGAGCGCGCGCGTCGTAACCACCAGCACCACGGCCCGCGGCCAGACCCCCGCGGCGCGACACTTGATGTCGAAGAACTTCTCGGCGCCGAGGTCGAAGCCGAAACCCGCCTCGGTGACCACGTAGTCCGCGGCCGCCGCGGCGGTGCGCGTGGCGATCACGCTGTTGCAGCCGTGCGCGATGTTGCCGAACGGCCCGCCGTGGACGAGCGCCGGCACGCCCTCGGCGGACTGCACCAGGTTGGGCAGCACCGCGTCGGCGAGCAGCGCCGCCATCGCGCCCGAGGCGCCGAGCCGGCCCGCGCTCACCGCCGCGCCGCCGCGATCGAAGCCCACCAGGATCCGCGCGAGGCGCGCCTTCAAGTCGGCGACGTCGCGCGCCAGGCACAGGATGGCCATCACCTCCGAGGCCGCGGTGATGTCGAAGCCGTCCTCGCGCGGCACGCCGTGGGCGCGTCCGCCGAGGCCGATCACCGTGCGCCTCAGGAAGCGGTCGTTCATGTCGAGGACGCGCCGCCACAGCACCTGACGGTGCTCGAGGTCGATCTCGGCGCGGAAGTTGACGGCGTTGTCGATCATCGCGGCGAGCAGGTTGTGCGCCGCGGTCACCGCGTGCAGGTCACCGGTGAAGTGGAGGTTGATGCGCTGCGAGGGCTCGACGGTCGATCGCCCGCCGCCGGTCCCGCCGCCCTTGATCCCGAACACCGGGCCGAGGGACGGCTCGCGGAGCGCGAGCGCCACGCGGTTGCCGAGCCGCCGCATCCCTTGCGCGAGACCGATCGCGACGGTGGTCTTGCCCTCGCCGAAGGGTGTCGGGTTGATCGCCGACACCAGCACGATCCGGCCCGCAGCGCCGCGCGCCGCGAGCGCGCGCACCGCGCCGAGCCGCACCTTCGCCATCCACGGCCCGTGGAGCACCAGGTCGTCGGGCGTGAGCCCGAGCTCGGCGGCCACATCGGTGATCGGGCGCATGGGTGGGTTCTACCGCAGTCTCGGGCCGGCGCGTGGCCGCGGACGGCCAGGAAGCCGCCGTCCCTCCGAGGCGACCCGCGATCCTCGCCCCCTTCGGAGCGCCCGTCCCCTGGCGGTCTTCCAGCCCCACCCGGACCTGCCGTGAACGGCGCGGTCGTCGATGCGCACGTCGGCGCGTATCGCCGGGCACGCGGCGCGTGCCCCTCCGTCCGAACCGCGATCCCGCCCTTATCGGAGGGCCCGCCTCCTGGCGGGCCGCCAGTTCGGCCCTGGGGTCGTCGACGAAGCGACGACCCTCCAGCCGATCGAGACCGGCGCGCCGGAGGCGCGCCCTCCAGACCGGGATCGAGGGACGGGGCGAGGCGGACGCGAGCGCGTATCGCCGGGCACGCGGCGCGTGCCCCTCCGACCCGAACCGCGATCCTCGCCCCCTTCGGAGGGCCCGCCTCCTGGCGGGCCGCCAGCCCCAGCGCTCAACCCAGGGGTCGTCGACGAAGCGACGACCCTCCATCGGCGCTTGCGAACGAGCGGGGCGTCAGGCGGAGCTGGCGGCGCGCGAGAGGCACCAGAGGCCAAACCCGAGCATGGGCAGGAACGTCAGGATCATCCCGATCGCACGGGGAAGACCCCAACCCTTCACGATGAGGATGGCCGCGTGCATGACGCGACCCACAAGGAGTGACGATCCGCCAGCCCACAGGAGCCAGGCGGGAGCGCCGCTGAGCTCGGCCGCCGCCATCGCGAGCAAGGCGATCGGAACCGTCTCCGTGTAATTGCCATGCGCACGCATGCGACGGAGGAGCACCGGGTCGCCGCCGTCGAAGAACTGGATGCCGGTGCGGGCGCGCCGATAACCGACGAGGATCGTGAGCGGGATCTGGAGCAAGACGAAGATGCCGATGAACAGGGTGGCGATCGGGATGCTGCCCATGAGGTTTCCTCAGCGAGAAAGACGTGCTCGATCGCGATTATGCCTCGTCGTAGGCCTTTTCGAGCGCGGCCACGTCGAGCTTCACCATCTTCATCATGGCTTCCATCACCGCCTTCACCTTGGTGGGATTGCTATCGCCGATCAGCTCGTTGAAGCGTCTCGGGACGATCTGCCAGGAGAGGCCGAAGGGGTCTTTGATCCAGCCGCAGGCCGTGGGTGTCGCTCCGGCCTTCAGGAACTTGTCCCAGTAGTCGTCCACCTCGCGTTGATCCGCGCAGTCCACGTAGAGCGAGACGCCTTCGGAGAAGCTGAAGTACGAGCCTCCGTTGAAGGCCATGAAGACTTGGCCACCGACGACGAACTCGGCGGAGCGGATGGGACCGTCCTGGCCGCTGCGGGCGACGTTGCGCACTTGCGAGTCCGGAAACGTCGCGGTGTAGAACTCGATCGCCGCCTCGAGCTGGTCGTTGAACATCAGGAACGGCGTCACCTTGTTCATGGCTGTGTCTCCGGGTCGAGGGCGATGCCTTTCGCCCGTCGATGACGGGCCACCATCGTCGCCGCCAGCTCGAGCGTCCAGGTCGGAGAAGCGGGTCACGCCCGACCTACCGTGAACGACGCGGTCGTCGTCGCATGCGCCGGCGCGTATCGCCGGGCACGCGGCGCGTGCCCCTCCGAACCGACGCGCGATCCCGCGCCTTTCGGAGGGCCCGCCTCCCGGCGGGCCGCCACTTCGATCCTGGGGTCGTCGACGAAGCGACGACCCTCCATCGGACGTCGATCGAACCGGACCTACCGTGAACGGACGCGATTGCCGATGCGTGCGTCGGCGCGTATCGCCGGGCACGCGACGCGTGCCCCTCCGAACCGAACCAGCGCGTGATCCCGCGCCTTTCGGAGGGCCCGCCTCCCGGCGGGCCGCCAGTTCGATCCTGGGGTCGTCGACGAAGCGACGACCCTCCATCGGATCGCGCGAGATCGACGTCGGGGCGTAGCGCCGGCCTCAGCCGCTCCGGAACTGCTTGAAGTCGGGCTTGCGCTTCTCGAGGAAGGCGGCGATCGCCTCCATGTTCTCGGGCGAGCCGGCGAGAGCCGCCATGCCGTCGATCTCGGCGTCGTGGGCGGCGCGCACGCCCGCGGCGCGCGCCGCGAGCAGCGTGCGCTTGGTTCCTTGCAGCGCCGACACCGGGAACTCGGCGATCGCGCGCGCCCGCGCAAGCGTCGCCTCGAGGAGCTGGTCGTCCGGGAAGACGCGCGCCGCGATGCCGACCTCGAGCGCCTTCGCCGCGTCGATCCACTCCGCGGTGAAGAGGAGCTCGGCCGCACGCTGGCTGCCGATCAGCGCCGGCAGGAGGTAGCTGCTCGCCGCCTCGGGCACCAAGCCCAATCCGACGAACGGCAAGCGCAGCCGGATGCTCTCGCCCACGTACACCACGTCGCAGTGGAACAGGAACGTGGCGCCGATCCCCACACCGACCCCCTTCGCCGCGGCGAGGAGCGGCTTGTCGAAGCGGTAGAGGGCCTCGACACAGCCGGGGTAGCCGCCGATCTTGCCGTCGTCGGTCGGTTCGAGCGAACCACCGAACGCCGCCAGATCCTGCCCCGCCGAGAAGTCCTTCCCCGCACCGGTCACCACCAGACACGCCACCGCGCGGTCCTCGCGCGCCTCGTCGAGCGTGTCGCGAAGCGCGTTCCACTGCCGGTCGTCGAAGGCGTTCTTCTTCTCGGGACGGTTGAGCGTGACGAGCAGGACGCCGTCACGCAGCTCGCGCAGCACGGGCTCGGCCAAGGGTCACCTCTCGGAGCGGGGTGGAGGAGCGAAGTGGTCCGCGCCGAAACGATCGAGGCGCGGGATCGATCCCGCGCCTCGGGGGACGGCGGACCGGAGGACGGCTCAGTGCGCGACCGGCGGATCGGCGTTGACGTCGGGCGTGAGCGCCGAGTCGGCAGGCAGCTTGGCGAGGATCTGCCGCACCATCCCCTGGTGCTTGATCTCCTCGTCCTGGAGCTCGAGGAAGAGCGCCTTGACCTCCGGATCGGTGAGATGGCCGACCGCCTTGGCGAAGAAGTCGTGCGCCTTGGTCTCCGCTTCCAGCGCCACCTCGAGCGCCTGGCGGACGGTCATGAAGGCACTCACCTGGTGGTACTCGGGTGCCTCGACGTCCCACAACATCTCGCGCACCACCGTCCTCGGCGCGTCGCCGAAGCGCTGCCGGCGGCGCGCCGCGAGGGCCTCGCCGTGCTTGGACTCGTTCGAGACCATCTGGCGGAAGAAGTCGGCGGCCTCGGGGGTGTGATGCAGGTCGAGCTGGTCGACGAACTCCTCGTAGCGTTCCTTGGCCTCCTCCTCGATGAGGATGGCGAGGTCGTACGCGTCCTGGATGGAGAGCCGACTGAAGTCGATCGCCTTGGGCATCGCTCCTCCTGGAGTCGAAGTGCAGCAAGAGGAGGCTACCACCCGTCGCGCGCGACGGCTGCTGGTGATGACGATTCGTGACGATGCCGCGCCGCCGCCCGCCCGACCTCGAGGGCTCGCGCGATCACGGATCCGCGCGCGCCAATACGTCCACTCCTGTATCGTATTCGTTCGCGGCGCCCGGCGCGGGCTCCCGCGCACCGCCAGCCCGGAGCACTCGATGCCGACTCGATCCGCGATCCGACCGCTCACCTTGGCGCTGCTCGCCGCCGGGCTCTCGCTCGCCGCCACGTGCGACCCGCCCAACACCTTCGTGAACTGGGAGAACCACCCGGTCCACGGACTCGAGATCACACCGGACGGCACACGCCTGTTGGTGACGAACACCCCCGACGATCGCATCGAGGTGTTCGACCTCACCGGCCCGCTGCCCGCGAACGCGAGCAGCATCCCGGTCGGCCTCGACCCGGTCTCGGTGCGGGCGCTCGACGACGCCACCGCCTGGGTCGTGAACCAGGTCTCGGATTCGGTGAGCATCGTCGATCTGGCCTCCGGCAACGTGATCGCCACGCTCGCAACCGGCGACGAGCCCGCCGACGTGGTCTTCGCCGGCACTCCGCGGCGCGCCTTCGTGTCGGTCTCCGAGGCCAACTCCGTCGAGGTCCGCGATCCGGCGAACCCGCAGGCCGCGCCGCAGGTGGTCGCGATCGCCGGCGAGAGCCCGCGTGCCCTCGCCACCGACGGCACCCGCGTGTTCGCCGCGCTGTTCGAGTCCGGCAACGGCACGACCATCTTGCACCGCGACCTCGTGAGCGACCCGAGCGGCCCCTACGGTGGCCAGAACCCGCCGCCCAACGCCGGCGCCGGCTTCAGCCCGCCGCTCACGCCGGGGCTGACGGCGCCGCCGCCCAGCAGCCTGGTGGTTCGCAAGGACGCGGGCGGCCGCTGGCGCGACGCCAACGGCGCCGACTGGAGCGCGCTCGTCACGTGGGACGTCCTCGATCACGACGTCGCGGTGATCCCGGCGTCGAATCCCTCGGGCGTGTCCTACGTTTCGGGCCTGATGACAGTCGACATGGCGCTCGGCGTGACCGCGAGCGGGCGGGTCACGGTGGTCGGCACCGAAGCCGGCAATCAGGTGCGCTTCGAGCCCAACGTCAGGTCGAAGTTCGTGCGCGTCCTCATGGCGAGCTTCGACCCGGGCACGCCGGGCGCGAGCGTGGTCGACCTCAACCCGCACCTCACCTACACCGTGGCCAGCGTCGCACAGAACGAACGTGACAAGTCGCTCGCCGACCCCCGCTCCGTGGTGTGGTCGAGCACCGACGCCCGCGGCTACGTGGCCGGCATGGGCTCGAGCAACGTCGTGGCGATCGATGCGAACGGTGCGCGCCTCGGCCGGGTCGACGTCGGCCAGGGGCCGGCGTCCCTCGCGCTGGACGAGGCGCGCGGGCGGCTCTACGTGCTCAACCGCTTCGAGGCCACGATCTCGGTCGTGGACGTTCCGTCGATGACGCAGCTCGCGAAGATCCCGTTCCACGACCCCACTCCCGCCGCGGTGAAGACCGGACGGCCGATGCTCTACGACGCCCACGCCACCTCCGGGCTCGGCCAGGTCGCGTGCGCGAGCTGCCACGTGGACGGCCGCATCGACCCGCTCGCCTGGGACCTCGGCGATCCCGCGGGTCAGTCCAAGCCCTTCGACCAGACCTGCCGCAACGGTGAGAACTGCGGCGCGTGGCACCCGGTCAAAGGCCCGCTCACCACCCAGACGCTGGTCGGCATCGTCGGCACCGAGCCGCTCCACTGGCGCGGCGATCGCGCGGACCTCGCCGCGTTCGCCGGCGCCTTCGTGAGCTTGCTCGGCGACGACGCCCAGCCGACCGCCCAGCAGCTGCAAGACTTCGAGAACCTCGCGGCGACGCTTCGCTTCGCGCCCAACCCCAGCCGCAACCTCGACGGCACCGTCAAGAACACGCTGCTGGCCAACGGCGGCAACCCGGCCGCCGGCCAGAGCTTCTTCCGCAACACCCCGGTCGATCGCGGCAGCGTGAAGTGCGTCGAGTGCCACGCCGAGCCGCTCGGAACCAACGGCCAGATCATCGCCGCGGCGACCCTCGACGAACCGCAGAGCATCAAGATCCCGCAGCTCCGCAACCTCTACCAGAAGACCGGGTTCTCGATCGCATCGCTCACCAACACCCGCGGCTTCGGCTTCGGCCACGATGGCGCGGACGCGACGCTCATCGACTTCTTTCACCGCCGGGTGTTCGAGTTCGCCGCCGGCGCCGCAGGCGAGCAGCAGCGCCGCGACATCGAGGCGTTCATGTTCTCGTTCTCCACGGACGTGCATCCGGCGATCGGCCAGCAGGTGACCCTGGACGCCACCAACAAGAACGACTCCGCGACGCTGGCGCGGGTCAACCAGCTCCTCGCGATCGCCGCCACCAACCAGGTCGGCGCGGTGGTGAAGGGCCGGATCGGCGGCCTGCAGCGGGGCGCCTACTACCTCGGCAACGGGCGCTTCCAGACCGACCGGGCGAGCGAGCAGCTCACCTCGCAGCAGCTCGTGGCCGGGATCGGCGCCGGCTCCGAGGGCACCCTCACGATCGTGCCGTACGAGTCGCGCATCCGGATCGGCATCGACCGCGACGGCGACGGGCGCTACGACCGCGACGAGCTCGACCAGGGGCGCGATCCGGCGAACCCGAACGGCTGAGCGCCGCGCGGTCGGGCCTGCTCAGTCGACGAACGCGGCCGACGAGTCGACGTCCGCGCCGGTGGCGTGCTCGAGGCGAACCGCGGCGGAGCGCACGTCGACGCGGGCATGGATGGCGGCGAGCCGCGCCTCCGTCACGTCGGTCTCGGCGTCGGTCAGCTCGACGCTGGTGGCCGAGCCGTTCCGGAACAGCAGCCGCCTCACGCGGTACGACTCCTCGGCCGCCGCGAGGCGGCGCGCGCTGGTGCCGAGCGACGCCCGCGCATCTGCGAGCGCCTGACGCGCCGCCACCACCTCGGCGCGAAGCGCGTCGAGGAAGCGCGCCTTGTCGGCCTCGCTCTGCGAGGCCCGAGCATCCAGCCCCTCCGCCGCGGCGCGTGCATCGGCGAGGTCGTTGGGTGCCCAGCTCAGCGCGACGCCGACGTTCCAGGTGGTGTCGAAGCGGTCCTGCGCCGGGATCACGCGCTCGTTCGGGTTGGCCGAGAGCACGTCGCCGAACGCCGCCAGCCGCGGCACCGCGCCCGCGCGGGTGGCCGCCGCCTGCGCCCGGTAGGACGGCGCCAGCTCGTCGAACACCGCGACCTCGAGGCGGCGCCGCCGCGCGTCGGCCACCTGCGCGGCGAGATCGTCGGGGACCGCTCCCTCCCCGTCCGGCACCTGCAGCTCGTCGCCGATCGCGTATGGCGAGCTCGGCTCGTCGTGCATGACGTTGCGGAGCTGGTCCTCGGTCACGGCGGTCAGGTTGCGCGAGCGGGTGAGGAGCAGCTCGGCGTCGGCGAGCTGCGACTCGACCCGCAGCACGTCCGCCCGCGACGCGGTGCCCGCCTCGAACGCGAGGCCCACGTCGGCGAGGTGGCGGCGCGCGTCGTCGACCGACTGCGCCGCCACGACCTCCTGGAGCCGCGAGCGCACCCACGCGTAGTACGCGAGGCGCGCGTCCTTGGCGGTCTCGAGGCGGGTGGCGCGCTCGCGCAGCCGCGCCGCGCGCTCGAGACGATCCGCGGACTCGCGCCGCCCGGGCAGCACGGCGAGGTAGTCGGAGAGCGGCACCGACACACCGGCCTGGAAGCGCGACGAGTCGACGACGTCGGGGAACACCACCGGCCCGGCCACGAGCGCGGCGCCCGCGGGTAGCGGCCCGGGGGGAACGCCCGGCGCGGCCACCACGTTGCCGATCGCGGGTTGATCGACCGACGAGTAGCGCGCGTAGCTGGCGCTCAACGCGAGACGTGGCAGGTAGGCGACGAGAGCGCGATCGACCTCGCTGGCCGCCGCCGCGATCTCGTGGCGGCGGGCGGCCACGTCAAAGCTGGTCTCCTCGGCGCGCAGCGCGACCTGCTCGGCGGTCAGCCCGCCCGGCACGCCGAGCAGCGCGTCGAGCTGGGCGGTGAAGGGCCGCGCCTCCGCGGCGGGCGAGACCGGGGCGACGCCCGGCTGGGCGCCGGCGAGCGCGGTGGCGGCCGGCGCGGCGAGCCACGCGAGGACCACGAGGGCGGGCGATGCGAGCGAACGGGTGAGCGAGCGCGAACGGCGGGCGGAGCGATCCATGGTCGTCCTCGACGGGAGACGTCGGGAGCGCGCCACCTGCGGGTGGCGCGGCACGACAAACGTGAGCGAGGTGAGCGGGGCGAGCCGGCCGGCGCGTCAACTCGGGCCGAGCGGCGGGCTCGCAGCGCCGATCGCGAGCTCGACCCGCTGGCCGAGCTTGATCGGGGTCGGCTCGGTGAGCGCGATCTTCACGATCAACACCCGCGTGTCGGTGGGCCGCCCCGGGTCGAGCGGCCGCAGCCGCCGCGACACCACGCTATCCGGGATCTCCTCCACCACGCCGCGCCAGCTCCGATCCGTGATGCCCTCCACGGTGATCTCCACGGGATCGCCGAGGGCGACCCGGGCGGCATCGAACTCGTCGACGTCGGCCTCGATCCGGGTGCGCGTGAGGTCGGCGATCGTGAAGAGCGGCGCACCCGGCTCGACGATCTCTCCCGCGTTCGCGGCGCGCTCGACGACCACGCCGTCGATGGGCGCCACGATGCGGGTCTTGGCGAGCGCAGCCTCGAGGCGCTCGACCGCCGAGCGCGCCAGCGCGCGGCGCGCCTCCGCGGCGTCGCGCTCGCGGCGCGCGCGATCGAGCGCCTGCGGCGCGAGCGCGCCCTGCCCCGAGAGGTTCCGCACCCGCCCGAACTCGGCCTCGGCCCAGCGCAGATCCGCCTCGCTCTCGGCGACGCGCGCGCGCGCCTCGGCGAGGGCGGCGCGCTCCTCGTCGGCGTCGAGCTCGGCCAGCACCTGGCCCTTCGTTACGGCGCGCTTCTCGACCACGTCGAGAAGCGCGATGCGCCCGCCGACCTCGGCGCCCACGCTCACCTCGGCGCCGGGGTACGTGACGAGCCGCCCCTCGGCGCGCGTCCCGCGCGCGGGAGCGGACGCGGCGCGGGCGGCGTCCGCGGCGCTCGCCTCGCGCGCCGCACCGGCGCGCTGGATCTGGCACACCGTGACCCCGAGCAGCGCGACGCCCACGAGCGGCAGCGCGCGCGTCAGCCACCGCACCGGGCCACCGCCGCGCAGCTCACTCCGGGAAACCGCGTTCGTCGTCTTCATGCGCTCCGTACCTCCGCGTGCGCCTCGCCCGCGCGGCGCCCGAGGCCGTAGGTCGCCTCGTCGTCCACCACCGGGAAGAGCTCGCCGTCTCGGATCTGCACCACACGGTCCACGATCCGCCGCACCTTGGGGTCGTGGGTCACGATCAGCGCCGCGCGGCCTTCCTGCTTCGCGAGACGCTGGAACATGTCGAGGATCTGGCCCCCGACGTGCGAGTCGAGGTTGGCGGTGGGCTCGTCGGCGAGCAGCACCGCCGGCCGCCCCGCGAGCGCACGCGCCACGGCCACGCGCTGCTTCTGCCCGCCCGACAGGTCCCGGGGCAAGAAGCCGCGCCGGTCGGCCAACCCCACCGCCTCGATCACCCGCTCGGCCTCGGCGCGCGCGTCGGCGTCTCGCAGGCCCTTCAGGTTGAGCGCGTACTCGACGTTCTCGAGGGCCGTGAGCGCGGGGAACAGGTTGAACTGCTGGAACACGAACCCGATCGAGCGGCGCCGGATCGCCGGCAGACGCGCCGGGCGCGCCGCGTCGACCACCTCGCCGTCGACGACCACCGTGCCGCTGGTGGGCGTCAGGATGCAGCCGAGGATCGAGAGCAGCGTCGTCTTGCCCGAGCCCGACGGCCCCTCGAGCGCCACGATCTCGCCGGGCTCGATCGCCAGGCTCACTCCCTTGAGCACCTCGACGCGCTCGCGCCCCTCGGCGAACACCTTGGTCACGTCGACCGCCTCGAGCACCGCCACGGGATCCTCCCCTCGTCCGCTCAGGCGCGGAACACCAGCGCCGGGTCGATCGACGCGACCTTGTGGAACGACACCAGCGACGCCGCCAGGCAGAGCGCCACGGTGCCCGCGAACACGATCGCGACGAAAGCCGGTGGGATGATGAGCTGCAGCCCGAGCTTCGCCACCAGCGACGCCGAGCCGAACGACGGGCCGAGCCCCGAGCAGGAAGCCAGCGCACGCGGCGATCACCGCCTGCACCGCCAGGATCCGGTAGATGTCGGCGTTCGAGCCTCCGATCGCCTTGACCGTGCCGAACTCCTTCAGGTGCTCCATGGTCGAGGTGTAGAGGGTCTGGGCGACGACCACGACGCCGACCAGGCAACCGAGGAACACGGTCACCGAGAGGTTGATGCCGAGCCCCGTGTTCTCGACCCAGTAGGCGCGCGAGTGCGCCGCCCACTCGGCGCCGGTGTAGACGTCGTTGAACGGCAGGCGGCGGCGGATCTCGGCCCTCACCGCCTCGGCGTCGGCACCCGTCGCGAGCCGCACCACGATGTAGTGCGCCTTGCCGCTCATGATCTCCGCGTTGAACGACTGTGCCTGGCGGAAGTCGGCGAACGCAATCGGCGTCGTCGTGAACGACAGCGCGTCGGCGGTGCGGCCGATGATCTTCATGCGCTGCCCCTGCACCTCGCGGTACTCGCCGACCTGGAACGGGCCGAAGCGCCGCTCCGCGGACTGGTCCAGGAAGAGATAGCGCCCGCGGCGCAGGTCCTCGAGCCGCCCCTCCAGCACCTTCCACGGAAAGTTCCAGCGCTCGAACTCGTCGAGGCCGTAGAGCAGCAGGCCCTCCTGCGCCCCCGAGGGCAGCGCCACGTTCACGAACGACACGATCAGGTTGTCGGCGAACGCGACCCCTGGATCGAGCGCACGCGGTCGACGCGGTTCTCCGGGAACTCGTGGGCGAAGTCGACGTTCGGCGTGTTCCTGGACGTGACCCAGAGGTCGGCGTCGAGGTGCTCGATGGTCACCGAGGCGTTGTCGAGGAGGCCGAGGAAGAGCCCGACCTGGACCAGCACCAGCGTCACCGCGAACGCCACGCCGAGCACCGTGATCACGAAGCGCAGCTTGTCGTGGAGCAGGGTCTTGGTGGCGATCGGAACCATCGCTCAGCTCCGGCGCGCCGCGCGCGGCGCCGCCAGCCCGTGGATCATCGCCTCGACCATGCGCTCGGCGGTCTTGGCGACGGGCTTCCAATCGATCCAGGCGTCGTTGCCCTTCGCGATCTGGAGCGCGACCACGCCATGGACGCCCGACCACAGCACCTGAGCCAGCGCGTCGGCGTCGCCGAGGTCGGTGCGCAGCGCGCCCGCCTCGAGCGCCTGCTCGACGGTGAGGCGCAGCAGCGCGTAGGCGTCCTGGTCCGGGTTCCCCTTCTGGATGCTCCCCGGCTCCGGATCCACCGGCGTATGGGGCGTCATGAACATGAGCCGGTGGTGGTGCGGGTGCTCGAGACCGAACTTGACGTAGGTCAGGCCGATCTTGCGCAACCGTTCGACCGGGTCCTTGACCTTGAGCACGCGCTCGAAGACGCGCGCGAAGGCGAGGAAGTCGACCGCGCAGAGCTCCTGGAAGAGGGCCTGCTTGTCCTTGAAGTGCAGGTAGATCGTGGTGGGCGAGTATTCGATGCGCTCGGCGATCTTGCGCATCGTGACCGCCTCCCCAGCCGAGGCTCACGAACAGCTCGCGGGCGGCGTCGAGGATCTTGTCCCGCACCTCCTGCCGCTCGCGCTCGCGTCGTTCCGCTGTTCCCATCGTGGCCCGTCTCCGCTCGACCAGCCAGAACGCCGATCCGTTACGAAACAATGTTAAGTATCGGATCGACGTTCGTCAAGTGGCCCGCGTTCTGGTCACTCGGCGCCGCCACCACCGGCAGCCGCGGCCAGCCGTGGCCGCGACGGCACGCGGCGCGCACCGGGGATGACCTCCTCGCCTCGCCAGATGCGCGGCGCGTGCCCCCTATCCGGATCTGGAGGCGCACGCTTCGTCGTGCGCGAGGGAGCGAACGGCTCAGTCCGCCCCGGGGCGGTACTCGCGCTCGAGATGCGCGCGCACCTCGCTCTCGGTGAAGAGCACCGGCTTCCACTCGTGGCGCGCGAAGAGCGGCGCCTGATCGGCGTAGTGGGGCGAGCCCGGCACGGTCGAGGCGGCGCCGTAGTTGTGGATGCTCTTCGAGCTCACCCGCCCCTCGGAGTCCCAGGTCACCATCATCACCAGCCCGTCGCCGTCGTGAGCGGTGAAGCGCCCGTCCACCATCGGGTCGCCCTCGATGGCGCGCACGATGTCCGGCCCACCGTCCACCGCCAGGTCGAGCTTCCCGCGCCGCATCCTGTTGACCTCGCCCCACGGCACGTCGATCCGGCCGTGCGCGCGCTCTAGCCGGCGTGCCGCCGCGAGCACCGCGTCGCGCGGCGTCGCGTGGCCGTCCTTCCCGTAGGCGAGCGTGCCGCGCCACGTGGGATGCGCGGCCAGGACACCGAGCGCGGCGCCGGGGTTCGCAACGTCCGTGCGCAGGTCCCACGTGCGCAGCACGTCGAGGGCTCGGCGCAGCGTCGGAGCGCTGGGAGCGAGGCCCGCGAGCGCCTCCTTCACGAACTCGCCCACCGGCGAGAGCGGCGAGTAGGCGAGATCGAACTTGATCGCCTCGAGCTCGTCCGGAGTGATCGAGTCGTCGGCGCCGAGGAGCTCGACCAGCCGACGCTGGCGATTGGTGAGGCGGGTCTCGATCCCGGCCTTCGGCGGCACCACCTCGGACGATGGATTGCCGCCCTCGGCGGTGACGTGGAACGGGTTGGCGTTGGCGCTCGCCAGGAACCCCGAGCTCGGATTGGTCACCTGCGGGTTCGTCTGCGGCGGCCACTCGCCCATCCACATCGTCTCCGAGGTGTTTCCGGGGACGGCGTGGGTCCAGTCGTACGCCTCCGAGCGCTTCGGGAAGCGCGCGTTGTAGACGTAGTGGATGGTGCCCGTGCGATCGGCGTAGAGCTGGTTCACCGACGGCATGGCGTGGAGGTCCATGGCGCTCTTCCACGCCGCGAAGGTGTGGGCCTTGTTCATGCGGAAGAGCTGCTCGATCGCGCGCACGTCGCCGAGACCCGCGAAGCGGATCGCATAGGTGCCGTGATCGAGCCTGAGCACCGGCCCCTGCACGCTCCAGAGTGCCTTCTCGTGGAAGGTCCAGTGGATCGGCCCGAGGAGCTTGACCTCGATCGCCGCGTCACGGACCTCGAGCTCACGCCACTCGCCGTCGAAGCGATAGCGGTCGGGGTTCTCCGGGTCGATCTCCAGCCGGTAGAGATCGATCAGATCCGGCTCGTTGAGCGTGCTCCCCCAGCCCAGGTCGGCGTTGTGGCCGAGCAGGATCAGCGGCGCGCCCGGGAAGGTGCCACCCACCATGTTCCAGCCTTCGCCGCTCACCACGTGCGCCTCGTACCAGGCGACCGGACCTTCCCACGGCTGATGCGAGTTCACGACCAAGCGCGTGGCGCCATCGGCGGAGCGCTCGGGCGCGACCGCGAACGCGTTCGACCCCACCACGTGATCCATGCCGAGGAACTCCGCCGCCGCGGCGATGGCGTTGCGCGCGCTGGTGGGCGGCGCGTCCTCGCGCTCGAAGAGCTCCTTCAGCACCTCGTCGAGGAAGAAGAAGAAGGGCATCTTGAACACGAAGCCCGCGACGAGGTCGCGTCCGGTGGCGGGAAAGAGGCCGGGCACGGCCTGCTCGGGGTGGCGGGCGACGTAGGCGTTGACGCCGTCGGCGTAGGCCTCGCAGACGGCGCGGGTCTCGGGCGCGAGGTCGCTCTCGTACTTCGCGTCGACCGTCTCCCACACCCGCATCAGATTCACCAGGTAGTCGATCGGCGCCGCCTCGGGGCCACGCACCGAGGCGAGCTTGCCGCGCGCCGCGAGCAGCACGCCCTGGAGCGTCTCGAAGTCGTCCTCGGCCTGCGCGTAGCCCAGGCCGTACGCGGCGTCGGCGTCGGTCGTGCCGAACACGTGCGGGACACCCTTGGTGTCGCGCAGGATGCGCACGTCGCGGGTGGCGGCCGGCGCCGGCGCCGTAACGAGAGGCACGCGGTGACACGAGGCGAGGGCCGCGACCGCGACCAGCACCAGGAGCGCGGCGTTGCCACGCACGAGCGGGCCGCGGCGATTGGATCGGATTGCGTGCTCGTTCACGGGTCCTCCCTCCGGATGTGCGCTGGCGGGCGGCTGGGATAGGGTTCGGCGGCTCCGGGTGTCAATGGCGGGCGCCCACCCCGGCTCCTCTCCACCAACCACGACCGACGAGGCTCCCCGATGACCACCACCGTCGCCGTGACCGGGATCACCGGCTTCCTGGGCCGCGCCATCGCCCGCGCTCTCGGCGAGCGGGGCCTCGCGGTGCGCGGCGTCGTGCGGCGCGCGGTGGCGGTGCCCGAGGCGAACGAGCTGCGCGTCGCCGCGCTCGAGCCGGGCGCGGCGCTCGCCACCGCCCTCGCCCGCGCCGACGTGGTGGTCCACTGCGCGGGCGGCGGGCGAGCGGTCACCGCCGACGACTTCCGCCGCAACAACCTCGACACCACCGAGGCGATCCTCGCCGCGATCGAGGGCGCGGCGGCGCGGCCGCGGCAGTTCGTACTGGTGTCGTCGGTGGCCGCGGGTGGCCCGGACGGCAACGGCGCCGACGCGCTCTCGTCGGCGGCGTGCACGGCGCGCTCGAGCTATGGACGCCACAAGTGGCTCGCCGAGCGCGCGTGCCTCGAGCTCGCTCGCCGCCTTGGCGGCGAGGTGCAGGTCACGATCGTTCGCGCGCCCGCGATCTACGGCCCCGGCGACGACCGATTCGCGCCACTGGTGCGCGCGGCGCGCAAGGGCTGGCTCATGGCACCCAGTCCCGACGCGCCGCTCTCGATGATCGACGTCGACGACTGCGCGGCCGGTATCGTGGCGACGATCGAGCACCCCGCGAGCGGGCCGCGGCTCTACTGGCTGGAGGACGGCGAGCGCTACAGCGCGCGGCGCATGAGCGCGGCGCTCGCGCGCCACTTCGGGAAGCGCCTGCACGTGGCGCGCATCCCGCTCGCGGCGCTCACCGCGGCGGCGCTCGCCGCCGAGGCACATGCGCGCGTGACGGGACGCGCGGCCTTCCTGACCCGCGACAAGCTGCTCGATCTGACCGCGCCCGCGTGGATCTGCGACTCGAAGGCGCTGCGCGCCGAGACCGGCTTTCGCACCCGCCACACCTTCGAGGCGCGCGTGCCCGCGATCGTGGCGTCGCTCGGGCTCGGCGAGGCGCGCTCGTGAGCGCCACAGGGGCCGACCCGACGGTGATGGCCGCTCTCGTCCTGGGCGGGAGCGTGGTCTTGATCCTGGGCGTGGTCGGATTGTCGCCGGCGCGCCTGCGCGGGTGGCTCGGCGGTGTTCTCGCCGGCGACGCCCTCGAGATCGCGAGCGTCGCCGCCTCGAAGGTCGGTGCCGGACTCGGGTTCGCGCTGGCGAGCGTCGTCGCGCTCGGCGCCGCAATGCCGGAGCACACGGCGATCGGCTGGAGCGTGACCGTGACCGGCCGCGCCGCAGCGCTCTGGCTGGTGGCCGCGGTGGTGTGCCTGACCAGCGTGGCGCTCGCGTCGCGTCAGCCCGCGATGCGCGAGCGCTATCCCGAGGCGCGCGTGGCGCGTTTCGACGGGCGCGCGCGGCTCGCCGACGCGCTCGGCTGGCTCGTCTACCTCTATGGCTACGAGCTCCTGCTGCGCGGCGTGCTGCTCTTCCCGCTCGTGGCATTGCTCCCGCTCGGCGCCGCGCTCGCGGTTCACAGCGCGCTCTACGCCCTCGCCCACCTCGACAAGCCGCTCGCCGAGATCCTCGGCACCGTGCCGATGGGTTTCGTCTTCGGCTGGCTCGCGATCGAGACCGGCTCGATCTTGCCGGGCTTCGTGCTGCACGCCGCCATCGCCCTCACCAACAGCACCCTGTGCGCGCGGCGGTGAAGGACGGCGTATCGCCCCGTCCCGTGAGAGTGTAGGGGCGGCCGCGAGGCCGACCGGGAGCGCGATCGAATGGCTGGAGGGCCGCGATCCTTCGCGGGCCGCGGCGCGGATCGGACACCGCGTGGGAGTGTAGGGGCGGCCGTGAGGCCGACCGGGAGCGGGATCGATCGGCGCACCCGTGTCCGTCTCGCACCGGATCGCCGCGGCTGCGGCCGGGGCGCGGATCGCCCCGCGTGAAATCGGGCGAGCTCACGCTCGCCCCTACACACCCACGGGTCACACCGATCGGGAGTGTAGGGGCGGCCGTGAGCGGTATCGATCCCCTGGAGGGCCGCGATCCTTCGCGGCCGGCGCCGTCTGCCGTTACGGTTGCGGCTCGTCGCGGAGGGCGGCGGCGACGCGCTGCTGGAGGTTCGGCTTCTCGCCGTTCAGCAGGTCGCAGTTGGCGACCGCGCCCACGTACACGTCGAGCTCGGGCACGTACTTCATCACCGACATCGCCCCCGGCAAGGCACCATCGTGACCGATGTACGTGAACTCTCCGCTGCGCGAGCGGAAGAGCGCCATGCCGTAGTCGCCCTGCCTGGGATCCTCCGGGACGGTCGGCAGCCAGTCCTGGGCATCGGCGAGGCTCTGCGCCGAGTAGAGCTTCCCTTCGAGGAGCGAGATCAGGAACGTGGCGAGATCGTGCGACGTGGAGATGAGCCCGCCCGCCGACCACGCCGAGCTGTTCAGGCTGTTCGCCGACTGCACCAGCGCCGAACCCGGGATGCGCGTGGGCAGGAGCCCGAACACGTTGGTGTAGCCGGCGGGATCGAGCGGCTCGCCCGGTGTCGGCAGGTGCGTGCCGTCGAGGCGCTGCGGCCCGAGCACGCGCTCCCGATAGACCTGATCGAGCGGTTCGCCGGTGATCACCTCGATGATGAGCCCGAGGGCGATGAAGTTGGGCTGCGCGTAGTGACCGAGGGTCGTGTCGAGGCTGAGCCTCCCCTCGTCGCGGAGCTGGAAGATCACCGACGCGGTGAAGGGCTTGGTGGCGCTGGCGATGCGCCCCACGGTGTCCACCGTGAACGGCTCTTTCGTCTGGGTGTCCTGGACGCCGACCGCACCCGACCACTCGAGCCACCCCGGTGTGATCACCGTGGCGGCGGCGCCGATGACCTGGTGGTCTGCGGCCCAGAGCCGCAACGCTTCGTCGAGGCGCGCCGCGAGCCCGGGATCGCCGGGATCCCAGCTCGGGCGCGGATGCGACGTGCTGCCGTCCGAGCCGCCACAGCCGACGGCGAGCGCGAGCGCGACCGCCGCGATCCACCCGAGCGCACGCGAAACTGGCCTCGTCATTCCCTCGACCTCGCTCGCCCGCCGTCCGCTCGGCGGACCGCCAGGAGGCGGTCCCTCCGAAGCGAGGGGCGGGCCATCCGCGCGGCGCACCGCGTTCAGCGCTTGCGCCTGAGCCGGAACACGCCGATCTTCCGGTCGGTGCGCTTCTCGTAGACGTTCATCTGCGGGATCGTGCGCTTCACCGCCGGCCACACCCGCGCCTTGTCCTCGTCGGAGAGCAGCTCGGCCACGGCCTCGAAGCGCTCGCCGCGCACCTGGACCTCGACGTCGGGATTCGCCTCGATGTTGTAGCGCCACGCCGGGTGATTCTCGGCGCCCATGGCACTCGCCACGATCAGCAAGTCGTCGCCGTCCTTGTGATAGGCGAGCTGCACCGCGCGCTTCTCGCCCGACTTGCGGCCCACGGCGGTCATCGTGAGCATCGGCAGCGTGGGCACGCCGGTCGACGTGAAGCGGCCGTTGGTGGCGCGGAACAGGATCGGGTCGACCTTGCTCGCGAAGTTCTTGACCAGCCACGAGCCGAACGTCGTCGCCGAGAGCCAGTTCACGAATCGTGCGTACATGGGTTCCTCACCGGGCGGCCGCCGCGATCTCGCCGATCCACGCCGCGAGCTGCGGCATGAGCGGCTCGTGGAGAAAGTGCCCCATCCGCGGCACGATTTCGAGCCGCGCACCGGCGATCGCTCGCGCCGACGCGCGCCCACCCGCCGGCCGCACCAGCGGGTCGACGGCGCCGTGGACCACGAGGGTCGGCGCCGTCACCCGCGCGAGCAGCGCCTCGAAGCTCCCGGTGGCGACGATCGCGACCGCCTGGCGCTCCGCGCCCTTCGGCTCGAAGCAGCGATCGAAGGCGCGACCGGCGCGCTCCGCCACGCGCTCCTCGGGGAACGGGTAGCCCCTGCCGTGGATGGCGCGGAACATCGCCGTCGACTGGCGCACGTAGCCGTCGCGACCCGCGCGGCCGCGGCGACCGATCATCGCCATGCGCAGCAGCACGTCGAGGCGCGGCCGCGGGATCGCGGGGTGGAGCGTCTGCGACATGATCGAGGTGAGCGAGAGCGTGCGGCTGCGGTGGAGCGCCGCGAAGAGCTGCGCCACCATCCCGCCCATCGAGGCACCCACGAGGTGCGCGGCGCGGATCCCGAGCGCGTCGAGCAAGCCGGCCGTGTCCTCGACGAGGTCGTAGAGCGTGTACGGCGCGCGCACCCGCCGCCCGCGGATCGCGCCCACGAACGCCCTGGGCAGCGGGTCGTGGCGGACGCCGTGGATCTTGCTCGAGAGCCCGATGTCGCGGTTGTCGAAGCGCACCACGCGGAAGCCCTGCGCGAGCAGCGGCTCGATCAGCACCTCGGGCCAGTAGATGTGCTGCGCGCCGAGGCCCATGATCAAGAGCACCGCCGGCGCCGTGACCGGGCCCACGTCCTCGTAGTAGAGGTCGATACCGTTGGCGCGCGCCAGGCCGGCGCGCGAGTCGAGCGTGCTCATCTCTCACCTCGGTTCGCGAGCGGGAACGGAGCAGCGATGAACGAATCCGTCTGGACCACGCTCAAGACCGTTCTCCTGGTGGCCGGAGCGATCCTCGGCTCGTTCGTGTGGCGCGCGGTGCTGTGCAGGATCCGCGGCGGGCGCTTCGAGGTCGACAGCGACGCCAACCGCATCCGCTTCGAGACCGATCTGGGTTCGTTCACGTTCCACCGCCGCAATCGCCAGGTGCGGATCCGCACCCGCAAGGGCGAGACCCGCGTGCTCGACGGCGCCGACATCGACGGCGTGCGCATCGGGCTCGAGAGTCGCAGCTCGCTCCTCGAGCTGGCCGACGGCTGGGACCTGGGCGACACCTTCGGCCGGTACCGCGACAAGGACCACACCTGGTCGGTTCGGCTCAGGCTGCGCGGCGGCGAGACGATCCCGGTCATGGTGCTGTCTCAATACGAGGTGCGCGACTTCCTCGACTTCGTCACTCCGATGCAGCTCGCCGCGCTCGGCGCTCTCGGGCTCTACCGCGACGGCGAGTCGGTGGCGGCGAACGCGGCACGCCAGCTCGAGCACGCCCTGCGCTGGATCGCCGAGCCGGCCACCGACTCGGCGAGCCGCGCCAGCTAGCCGGTCAGCGCGGCCCTCGCGGCGCGCGACGCCGGCGGCGGCCGAGGCCCACCAGCGCCCAGCCCGCGACGAGGTATTGAGCGAGGTCGACGTTGCCGCCGCGCGACGCACTGGCGCCAATCGCGCCGGTCACGCCCGCCTCCGCGAGCTGGGTGCCGCAGCCACCGGGAGTGGCGGCGTTGCAGTCGTCGTCGATGCCGTTGCTCGGGATCTCGGTGGCGCCTGGGTTGACCACGGCGTTGGCGTCGTTGCAGTCGATGGCCCCGCAGCTCCCGCCGCTCGGCGAGTAGCCGTCGTGGTCGGCGTCGACGCAATCGGGAGTGGCCGCGTTGCAGTCGTCGTCGGTGCCGTTGCCCGGGACCTCGGCGTGGGCCGGGTTCACGTTCGCGTTCGAGTCGTCGCAATCGAGCGGGCCACAGGCGCCGCCGCTCGCCGAGTAGCCGTCGCCGTCGCCGTCCACGCAGTCGAGGGTCGCCGCGTTGCAGTCGTCGTCGATGCCGTTGCCCGGCACCTCCGCGTGCCCGGGGTTCACGCTGCCGTTGCCGTCGTTGCAGTCCACCGGCCCGCACGAGCCACCGTTCGGCGAGTAGCCATCGCCGTCGCCATCGGCGCAGTCGGTGGTGGACGGGTTGCAGTCGTCGTCGACGCCGTTGCCCGGCACCTCGACGTGGCCCGGGTTCACGTTCGCGTTCGCGTCGTTGCAGTCGAGCGCGCCGCAGCTCCCGCCGCTCGCCGAGTAGCCGTCGCCGTCGCCATCCGCGCAGTCGAGGGTCGCGGCGTTGCAGTCGTCGTCGAGCCCGTTCCCCGGCACCTCGGCGTGGCCCGGGTTCACGTTCGCGTTCACGTCGTTGCAGTCGATCGCGCCGCAGCTCCCGCCGCTCACCGAGTAGCCGTCGCCGTCGCCATCCGCGCAGTCGAGCGTCGCCGCGTCGCAGTCGTCGTCGACGCCGTTCCCCGGCACCTCGGCGTGGCCCGGGTTCACGTTCGCGTTCGCGTCGTTGCAGTCCTCGCCCGCCGAGTAGTGGTCGAGGTCCAGGTCGACGATCGCGAGCGGCGCGTACGCGAACGCCGCGCCGACCGCCACGGCGCTCACGGTGTAGCCGGGCGCGCCGACGACCACCTGGTCGTAGCCGCTGCCGTCCACGTCACCCGCAGACGCCACCGAGGAGCCCAGCGCGGCGCCTGCGAGGTTCGGCTCCACTGTCCAGGCCGGCGACGCGCCGAGGCCCGCCGCCGAGCCCACGAACAGATAGGCGCGCCCTTCCCCGCTCTGGCCGTTCGAGAGCCCACGCGCGCCGGCGATGACGTCGTCGTAGAGCCGGCCGTTCACGTCACCCGCGGTCGCGAGCGCGCCGCCGAGCTGCGCGCCGGCGACGTCCGGCTCGAAGCTCCACGTCGGCGTGGTGGCGATCCCGCTCGCGCCACTCTTGAACTCGGCGACGCGGCCCTCGCTCGACTGGCCGTTCGAGTAGGTCGGCGAGCCGACCAGCACGTCGGCGTAGCCGTCGCCGTCCACGTCGGCGCCCGCCACCGCGGTACCGAACGCGGAGCCGGCGAGGTTCGACTCCGCCACCCACACCGGCGCGCCGGAGAGCCCCGAGGGCGAGCCCAAGAAGACCCCCGCGCGGCCTTCCGAGGCCTGGCCGTTCGTGTAGCTCGGCGCGCCCACCGCCACGTCCGCGTAGCCGTCGTGGTTGACGTCGAAGCCGCCGGCCACGGCGTGGCCGAGGCGCTCGCCCGCCACGCCGTCGATCGTCCACGCGGGCGCGCTCGCGAGCCCCGCCGGCGAGCCGAGGAACACGTACGCGCGGCCGGTGACCGTGCCGTTGCCGTCGAGCGGCGCGCCGACGATCACGTCGCCGAAGCTGTCACCGTTCACGTCGCCGGCGCCCGCCACGGCGAAGCCGAAGCTGGTGCGGCCGGTCACGATCGGGGCCCAGCTCGACGTGCTGGTGAGGCCCGCCGGCGTGCCGAAGAAGAGGTACGCCGCACCCGCCGCACCGCCGCCCGCCTCGCCGCCGAACCCACCGACGATCACGTCGTCGTAGCCGTCGCCGTTCACGTCGCCCGCTCCCGCCACCGCCGAGCCGAAGTAGCCACCCGCGGCACCCGCGGCCTCCTGGATGACCTGCGACGCCGTCGCGGCCAGGCCGTTCGCGCCGCCGCGGTAGAGCGAGATCCGGCCGCGCTGCTCGCCGCTGGTCACGTACTCGGGCTCACCGACCACGACGTCGTCGTAGCCGTCGCCGTTGATGTCGCCGACGCCCGCGACCGCGGCGCCATAGCGAGCGAGCGCTTGCGTGCCGGCGTCGGACCAGTCGGACGCGGCGGCACCCGTGCCGTTCAGGTTGAGCGTCACGGTGCCGGTGAGCGAGTACTCGAAGGTCGAGAACGTGAACTTGATGGGCGGGAAGTTGCCGATCGTGGTGAATCTCGTGAGCGAGGTGGCGCCGGTGCCGGCGTCGTAGAGAAACGTGCCCTGCATCGGGATCGCGACGGTCTGCTCGTACTGGACCTCGTCGCCGGTGCAGTTGTTGCCGACCTGCACGGAGAAGTGGACCGGCAGCAGCACGGTGAAGGATCCGTTGGCCGCGACCGAGGCGCGAGGCGGAAAGAGGCTGCTCGCCGAGTCGAGGCTGAGCACGGTGTTGCGCAGGCACGGATGCACGAACGCCCCGAACGTGAACGTGAGATTGCTGCCCGGGACGTTCGCGGCACCGAGCGTCAGCACCCGCGTGGTGGTGTTGAAGCTCGAGTCGACGCTGCTGCCCAGCTGCACCGGCATGGTCTGGTTCACCGGACCGGCGGGCGCGGGCTTGGTCTGGCTCAGCGCGAGCGCCGCCTGGTTGGTGGCGCCAGAGGTGGGCGTGAGCGTGACGCTCACCACCGAGGCAAGCGCGGGCGTGGACATCGCGACGGCGGCGAGCGCCGCGGCGAGGGCTGCGCGAGGACGGAGCGAGCGCGCAAGAGCGAGGGCTTTCATGGGCATTCCTGCGGCAGAAATGGGCGGGGAAGGCGAACGATCGACGCTACCAGCCGGTTCTCCTGCACGTCAACGCGCGGCGAAGCGAAGGGGATCGCCGGCCCGCCGGAGGCGGGCCCTCCACACCGGAACCGAGTGGCCTGGAGCGCGCCCGCGCCGTCGGGCGGCAGGGATCGATCGGCATCCCACGGGGATCGGCGTCGCGGCGATGCCCGCGCCGGCGCGTAGCGCCGGGCACGCGACGCGTGCCCCTCCCGGACCGCGTCATCGATCGACTGGATGGCGGCGACCCGCGCCCGCGCCGTCGCAGCACCAGGGTTCGCACGTTCCCCGCGAGTCAGGCGCACGGGCCGTAGGCCGAAGCAATGGCGACCAGGTCGTCGGCGGCGACGGTGCCGTCGCCGTTGCGGTCTCCCGGACACGCGGCTCCCGCCGCGCAGGCACCGAGCGCCGACGACGCGATCGCGGTGTCGGCCTCGCCGACGACGCCGTCTCCGTCGAGGTCCGCCGGGCACGCGCGGTTCCCGACCGCAAGGTGGAGCGCGTCGAAGTAGGAGTCGTTGTCGACCCCCTCGAGGCGCGTCCCCCAAAGCGTCATCTCGACGGCGCGCGTCCCCGGCGGCACCGGCACGACGTCGCCGCGGTGGCTCCACGTGGCGCTGCGCGCCCAGTACTTGGAGGTCCGCCCGAGCTCCTTTCCGAGTGTCGGCCGGAAGGTGAGCCAGAGGTCGGGCTTGTCGTCGTCGCCGCCGAGATCACGCACCCAGCCGCCGAACGACACGGACACTGCGCCCGCGTCGATCGCCGCCGCGTACGCCGACACGTCGACGAGTTGCAGCGCGCGGCCCACCAGCACCTCGCCCGCGCACACCCCGCCCACCGCGAAGAAGCGCGCGCCCTCGTGGGCGGTGACGCCCGACCCGCACTCACCGCTCGCGAGCGACTCGAGGGGCGGCAAGAGCGCGGTCCAGCCGTCGGTGCCGTCCTCGGCGCCCGGGTTGCGCAACAGGTTCGGACCGAGGCTCGATGGGCCGGTGCGGAACGTCGCCGGCGCCGACCACTCGCTCCAGGTGAGCCCGTCGTCGCGGTAGCGCACCCGCCAGTAGAGCTCCTGTTCGGGCGGCAGGTTGGTGAGCTCGGCGTGCGTGACGTCGGGATCGGTCACGGTGTTCACGCTGTAGTAGCCGGTGTCGCGACCGGCCGCGCCCGGCGGCGCATACCAGTTCTCCACCCGCAGCCAGCGCTCGGCGACAGGCGCCGAGAAGTCGTCGGGGTCGCCGCTCACCTGGAAGTGGCTCTCGAGCAGCGCCTGGCCCTCGGGATCGTGGAACGGCGTCGCGGTGAACACCACCGCTTCGGGCGCGAGCGCCTCGTCCACCTCGAGCGGGCTCACTGCGACGGGGGTCGACGGCCGGCGCTCGTAGAGGCGAATGGTGATCTGGTCGCGCAGCTCGTTGTCGCGCGGCACGATCTCGTTGCCGCGGCTGATGCGCTTGAGCGTGAAGCTCGGGTCGTCGCCCGCCTCGACCTCGACGAGCGCGAAGCCCCACTCGGGGAACGAGCGCTGGAACTCGGGGTAGTCGGCGTTCGGCTCCTCGCCCCAGTAGTCGATGTTGCCCTCGGCGGAGGCGACGTTCACCCACAGGTGGCGATGGTCGCGGCTCTGGCCACGCGAGTAGGCGTGGGTGTGGCCGAAGAAGTGGATCGACGGCTTCTTGCACTCGGTCGAAAACCGCTCCAGACGCGAGATGGCGCGGCCGGTGAAGTCGGCCTCGCCCGGCAGCCATAGCTCCGACTTGTACGGGTGGTGCATCTCGGCGAACACGAAGTCGATGTGGGGGTCGGCGCACGCGTGATCGAGCACCTCCTGCAGCCACGTCTCCTGCGCCGGGATCCAGCGGAAGAAGTCGTTCGAGTCGAGGCCGATGACGCGGACGTTGCCGTAGTCCGTGTACCACCAGTGCTCGAGGAAGCCGGGCGTGCCGTTCTCGGGCAACCGGAAGTACTGGAAGAAGAACGGGCTCGAGCCCTCGTGGTTGCCGAGCACTGGGTACGCCGGGATGCGCGAGATGAGCGGCTGCGCCTCGTCGAAGTAGTCGCCCTTCCAGTCCGCGTAGACCCAGCCGTCGTCGACGAGGTCGCCGGCGTTGAGGACGAACGCGAGCTCGTTCGAGAGGTCGGGGCCGTAGTTCTGGTTCACGTAGCGGATGACGCCGTCGCGGACCGTCTGGCCGTGCTGGGTCGGGTTGCCGTCGTCGCGCTGGTTGTCCGAGTACGCGACGAAGCGGAAGCCGCGCTCGGCCTCGGGAAGCGGCGGCGTGCGGAAGTGCTCGATCGCGCTCACCGCGGCACCGGTGGTCACGCGGTAGAAGTACGTCGTGTCGGGCGCCAGGCCGGTGAGCTGGGTCTGGTGGATGCGCGAGGCGTCCTGGCCCGGCCCGGGGAAGCCGCTGGCGACGCTGCCGAGGCTCTCGAGCGCGCCGTAGTCGACCCGGCTCTCGTCGCCGAAGGTGGTCTCCCACACGATCCAGATGCTGGTCGGAGTGGCCTGCTGGAGGAACGGGCCGACCCGGATCTCGGGCGGCAGCTCCTGGGCGAGGGCGACGCGCGAAGCGAGGGCGAAGGCGGCGAGAGCGAGCGGTCGAAGTCGCACGGTGGGTCTCCGGAGCGAAGGACGAGGCGGCGAAAGCAACCGCTCGATCGTACCAGTCATGGCCGGTCCGACCGAAGGGGTGCGGCAGCGCCGGCCCGCCGGAGGCGGGCCCCCGAGAACGGGACCACAGGCCCGGAGCGCGCCCGCTCCGAGGCTGTGAATCGTTCGATCTGGATCGCTCACGGGAGCCGCGTGGGCCCGGCGACGGAGGATGGCCCCCCGTCGCTACGAGGGTTTTCGTAGCGATGGGGGCTCCGTCCCCAAGCGTCGCTTCCCCCTCGCTCGGTTTCTTCGCAGACTCTGCGTCGAGCGCCGCGGACCGCTCGCGGTCCAACCGAGATCCGCGCCCCGGCGCCGCCTACGCCATCGCGTATCGCCGGGCACGCGACGCGTGCCCCTCCCGGACCGCGTCATCGATCGACTGGATGGCGACGACCCGCGTCGCGGCGATCGCTCGCGCCGACCGCGGCCCGGCGACGGGGGATGGAACCTCCGTCGCTACGAGGGTGTTCGTAGCGCGGGGGGCTCCGTCCCCCCGCGGCGCTTCGCCCTCGCTCGATTTCTTCGCAGGCTCTCCGTCGGGCGCCGAGCATCGATCGCGGCTGAACCGAGATCCGCGCCCCGGCGACGCCCACGCCATCGCGTATCGCCGGGCACGCGACGCGTGCCCCTCCCGCGGCCCCCGTCGGTCAGCGACTGGCGAGCGGCGCGAGCGCGGCCACGAAGTCGTGGGCCACGAGGCGGTTGCCTTCAGGCGTGAGGTGGCAGTCGTCGACGAAGAAGCGCGGCGTCCGCTCCACCGCGTGCGCGGCGTAGATCACCCGCCGGCTCTCGCTCGCCAGCTCACCGGCGAGCACGCGCAGCTCGGCGGCGAGCGCCACGCGGTAGCGCTCGGTGGTGGCGGGATCGCCGAACACATAGCCCTCGCCGGTCACGCTGCCGCCAATCGCCGAGGGCGGCGTCGACAGGATCACCGGTACCTGCGGCGCGACGAGCTCGGCGGTACGCCGCACCTGCGCGCGGTAGCGCGCGAGGCCCGCCGCGGGCGGCTCGGCAGGCAAGCCGCCCATCACGCCGCCGCCACCCCGCTGCCGGAGAATCCCCGGCGTGCGCGCCAGCATCGACACGTCCTTCACGCGGTCCCAGACCGAAGGCCCGCCGCGCTCCTGCCACGCGCGCATGCGGCGGATCGCGCCGTGCAAGATCGCGTGGTCGTCGATTCCGGCCTCCGGGTGCGCGACCACCGGCACGTCGTTGATCCCCGAGTGCACGATCACCGCGTCCGGCTCGAACGTGAGCCCCTCGCCGCGCAGCCGCTCGAAGTCGCGCACCGCGTCGAGCCCGTCGAAGCCGAGGTTCACCACCTCGAGCCGCGGCGCGTTCGCCGGCCACGCGGGATCGCGGCGCATGAACGCGTCGATCGTGGCGTCGTCGTTCACCGACGCTCCGTGGCTGGTCGAGCCGCCGAGCAGCACCACGCGGAACACGCCCGCGGGCTTGGGCGACGCCACTACCGGCCCGCGGTAGTGAACCGAGTTCTCGTGCGCCGCGGTGCCGTTCTCGTACGTCACCACCAGCCCCGCGCGCGGCCGGAAGCCGTCGACGCCGAGCGCCTCGATCGCGAGCGGGATCGGGTCCCACTCGCCGAGCCGCTGCGCGAACCACGGTAGCGTGCGCGCCCGCAGCCGCACCGCGGCCTCGCCGAGCGCGAGCGCCGCGACCACCGCAGCCAAACCGAAGAGCAGGTGCGACGAGCGCCGCACACGGCGTGCGGACGCCATCACCGGCTCAGGGATCGAGCGGATCGCTCGCGTCGACGAACAGCACGTCGGGCGTGGGCCGCAGGCACGAGTCGGTGCGGCCGAGGGCCGCGCCGCCGCGCCACGGCACGTAGCCGAGCTCGCGCTCGCAGCGCGGCTTGAGCAGCGCCGCGATGTAAAACGACTGGCCGATGTCGCTGGTCACCAGCACCGCGGTGTCCGGCGGCATCCCGGCGTCGAGGAGCAAACGCGTGGTGTTGCGGACGTTGGTGGTGGTGTGGCGCGCATGGGGATCGACGAGAATCGCGTCCTCGGGCACGCCGTGCGCCTCCATCAGGTAGCGCTTCATCTCCAGCGCCTCGGCGTAGCGCGTGCGATCGGGGTGAACGTGCCCGCCCGAGGTGAACAGGAACGGCGCGAGGCGCGCCTGCCAGCGCTTCACCGCCACGTCGCAGCGCTGCCGTCCGAGCGGGCTCAGCACGGTGTCGGGGTCCTCGGGCCCCTGCCCGGGGACCACGATCGCGCCGAACCGCCACGCGCTCCAGTCGATGCGCTGCATTCGCGCGAGCGCGGCGGCGTTCTCGCCATCGTCGAGGGGCTCGTAGCGCGCCGCTTCGTCGCGTCCGTCGGCGCGCAGTCCGGCGATCGCGAGCGCCTCGATCGGCTCGAACCAGAGCGCGTCCGCCGGCAAGGTTTCCGCGACGCCCTCCACCAGCGGCGCGAGCACCTCCGGTGGCCGGCCGAACGCGTAGCTCGCCGCGAGCTCGGTCACGTGCCCTATAGCGTCGTCGTACGCCGAGCCCAGCAGCGCCGCCGCCGGCTCGCCGGGAATCACGGCCCAGCGCATGAAGGCGCCCGAGGGCAGCAGATGACCGCTCACGAGCGCCGTCGCGGGCGCACCGAACTCCGCGATCAGCCACTCGCGCGCCGCGGCCACGTCCGCGGGATCGAGCGCGAGCGCCCCGCTCACGCACGCAGGGTCGCCGTCGCACGCGACCGCCTGCCCGACCCGCTCGCGCGCCGCGGCCGAGAGTGCCGCGAGCGCGGGATCGGCCGCGAGGGCCGCGCGGTTCGCCGGGTCGCCGGCCAGGATCGTGAAGAGCGGGAAGAGCCGTGCGCCGAGGGGATCGCGCGCCGCGGGCAGCTCGTAGCGGGCAACGAAGCCGTGCGCGTCCCAGGGAAAAGCGGGCGGGCAGGCGGCCGGATCGAGAGCGGAGGCTCCTCCGGGCACCTCGCCGGTGCCAGGCTCGGCGGGCGGCATCGACGACGAGCCGGAGTCGCACGCGAAGGACCCGCCGAGCGCAAGCGCGACCGCAAACCCGGCCGCCGCGAGCAGCCCCTGGCGCACATTCCTCTGGACGTCCATCGGCGGCGAAGACTACTACGAAGCCGCCGCCCGCGATCCGTTTCCCCGATGACCACCGAAGCCCCCTCCATCGTGACCGTGGGCGCCGGAGCGGCCGGGCTCTTCGCGGCGCTCGCGGCGCGGGGCGCGATCGCCGAGGACGGCTCCTCGCGCGCCGCGGCGACCGGCGCTCCCCACGTGCTGCTCGTGGACGGCGCGCGCCGGCCCGGCGCGAAGATCCTGGTGTCCGGCGGTGGCCGCTGCAACGTCACCAACGCGCGCGTCCGCCCCACCGACTTCGCCTGCGACGCGCCGCCGGTGCTACGCGCCTTGCTGGCGAGCTTCGGGGCCGAACACGTGCGGCGCTTCTTCGCGTCGCGCGGGGTGGCACTGGTCGAGGAGACGCAGGGCAAGCTCTTCCCTGCGAGCGGCCGCGCGCGCGACGTCCTCGCGGCCCTCACGGAGGCGGCGGCCGAGGCGGGGGTGCGGACGGCGTTCGGCGCGCGCGTGACCGCGCTCGAGCGCGATCCGACCGCGGGGTTCGCGGTGACGTGTGGCGATGGCGTGATCCGAGCGGCGCGGGTGATCGTCGCGACCGGCGGCCGCAGCCTGCCGAAGAGCGGCTCCGATGGAGCGGGGCACGGCTTCGCGGCGGCGCTCGGCCTGCCGCTCCTGCCGCAGGTTCCGGCGCTCACGCCGCTCGCGCTCGCGCGAGGCTCGGCCCTCGGCGGCCTCGCGGGGCTGACCTTCCCGGTGGTGCTGACGATCGCCGCGCCGGGCGTGAGCGACGAGCAGGTGGGTGGGGCGCGCTTCCGTCCGCTCGCGCGCGCGGCGGGGAGCGTGCTGATCACGCACGACGGGCTCTCGGGGCCGGCGGCCCTCGACGTGAGCGGCGCAGCGGCGCGTGTGCTCGCGGAGGGCGGTGACGTCGAGGCGATCGCGGACGCCTGGGCGCTCGGTGGCGAGCGCGGCGCGGCGCAGGGCTTCGTGCGGGGCGACAAGGCTCCCGGCGCATGCGTGCCGCCCGATCTCGCGGCACGACCGGTGTCGTTCGAGGAGTTCCACGCCGACGTGACGGCGCGCGCGGGCGAGCGCGGGCTCGTGAACGTCCTGGCCGAGGGGGTGCCGCGAGCGCTCGCCGAGTGTGCCGCGCAGCACGCCGGGTTCGACGGCACGCGGGCCGCGGCGCGGCTCGCGACCGGCGAGTGGCGCAAGGTCTTCGCGGCGGTCGCGCGGATCCGCGTGCCGGTGGTGGGCACCGCCAGCTACGCGAAGGCGGAGGTCACGGCGGGCGGCGTGCCGCTCGCCGCGCTCGGCCGCCTCGGGCTCGAGGCGAAGACGGTCCCGGGGCTCCACTTCTGCGGCGAGATCGTGAACGTCACGGGCCGGCTCGGTGGCTTCAACTTCCAGTGGGCATGGTCGAGCGGCGTCGCCGCCGGGCGAGCTGCGGCGAAGCCGCGCTGAGCGTACGGCCCGCCGGAGGCAGGCCCTCCAGGCCGCGCGGGCCTGTAGGGGCGGGCCTGTCCCCGCCCGCTTGCGGTGAGCGAAATCGTGCGGCTGGAGCGCGCCCGCTCCGTCGGGCGCCGCGTTTGTGCCCGCCGTCACCGTCGTGTCACGATCGAAGGTCGCCTCCGCTCACCTTCCAGGGATCGTCATGCACCTTCGATGCGCCGCCCGCTCGCTGCTCTTCGTCGCGTCGCTCGCCACCGCGGGCGCCTGCACTCCCACCGGCGAATTCTCGCTGCTGACCTACAACGTCCACGGGCTACCCGGCTCGGTGACCGGTGACGACACCGAGGCGCGCATGCGCGCGATCTCGCCGCACTTGAACGACTTCGACGTCGCCGCGATCCAGGAGAACTTCTTCTACGGCGTGGCACTCGCCGAGTCGGTCGAGGGCCGCCTCGCCTACCACTTCACCGAGATGCGCCCCGGCGCGGTGACCAACGGCGGACTCTCGGTGTTCTCGACCCTCCCCGCGAGCTACACGGGCGGCGATCCCTGGCAGGTCTGCAACGGCTACCTCGACGCCGCCAACGACTGTCTCGCGTCGAAGGGCTTCGAGCTGGTGCGCCTCGCGGTGCCGTTCACGCCGATCGAGATCGACCTCTACGACCTGCACCTGGACGCCGGCAACTCACCCGCCGACGACGCCGCGCGCGCCGCGCAGACCGAGCAGCTCCTCGCCGCGATCGAGACCGAGTCCGCGGGCCGCGCGGTGATGGTCGCCGGCGACTTCAACATGTCGATCGACGATCCCGAGGACGTGCCGATCCGCGACCGCCTCCTGAGCGGCGCCGGCCTCACCGACGCGTGCGCCGCGGTGGGCTGCCTCGAGCCGGATCACATCGACCAGCTCTTCTTCCGTGGTGGCGACACCGTCGCGATCGACGTGACGAGCTGGTCGCGCGACGAATCGTTCGTCGACGATCAGGGCGCGCCGCTCAGCGACCACTCGCCGATCGTGTTCGGCGTCGCCTACGGCCCGGTGCAGCCGTAAGGCCTACTGGGATCCACGCACCGGCGACCGCCCACGCCGGCGCGTACCGCCGCGTCTGGAGGGCGGCCGCTTCGTCGGCCGCCCCAACCTACCCCTGGGGTCGTCGACGAAGCGACGACCCTTCAGGCGGGCGGGGGGCTTGAAAAGCCCCCCGAGCAACTCAGCGCAGGTCCAGCAGTTCGACCTCGAAGCACAGCGTCGCGTTGGGCGGGATGACGCCGCCCGCGCCGCGCGCACCGTAGCCCAGGTTGGGCGGGATGATCAGCGTGCGCTGGCCCTTGATCTTCATCGAGGCGACGCCTTCGTCCCAGCCCTTGATGACCTGGCCGACGCCGAGCTTGAACGAGAACGGCTGCCCCCGGTCGCGCGAGCTGTCGAACTTGCTTCCCTTCGCCCCGTTCAGCCACAGCCAGCCCGTGTAGTGCATGACACAGGTCTGGCCGGCCTTCGCCTCGGCGCCGTCGCCGGGCTGGGTGTCGTCGTACTGCAGTCCGCTCGCGGTGGTCGTCATCGCCATCGTGGAATCCTCGGGAGTTGCGCGGCGCGCGACGCGGACCGCGATCGTTGAGTGAGCCGCGAGTATCGCACGCGACTTCCGCGCCCGCGCGGCGCAAGCACGCCATTTCCCTCGCCGCGCCCGAGGCGCGAAGCTCGCGCCGCCGCGATGAAGCTCGCCAACCTCCTCCGCTACGTGACCTTCGCGCAATGGCGCGCGAACGCGCTACGCACCGCGCTCACCACCCTCGGGCTCGCGCTCGGAGTGGCGGTGATCGTCGCCATGCGGCTGGTGAACGGCGCGGTCTTCGAGTCGATCCGCGCCTCGGTCGACGACGTCGCGGGCCGCGCGGTGCTCTCGGTCACCAACGGCCAGGCGGGCGTCCCCGAGGAGCTCCTCGAGCGCGTGCGCGCGGTGCCTGGAGTGAAGGCCGCCGCCGCGCTCATCCTCGACTCCGGGCTGGTCCTCGACCACCCCGAGCGCGGCGAACGCCTGCAGATCTTCGGCGTCGACTACCTCGCCGACTCCGAGGTGCGCAGCTACGAGCTCGAGAAGGGCGACGGCAGCGAGCTCGACGATCCGATCGTGGTGCTGTCGCAGCCCGACTCGGTGTTCGTGACCCGCGACTTCGCGGCCCGCCACGGGCTGCGTCTGGGCTCGCGCCTGCCGATCCAGGTCTCGACCGGCCCCAGAGAGCTGGTGGTGCGCGGGATCCTCGCGGCGGCCGGCCCCGCCAAGGCGTTCGGCGGGATGCTCGCGCTCATGGACATCTACGCGGCGCAGCTCGCGTTCGGGAAAGGTGTCGCCGGCGAGCCGGGACGCTTCGACCAGATCGACGTGGTGCTCGATCCCACCCTCGACGACGCCGCCGAGGTCGACGCCGCCCGCGACCGCATCGCAGCCGCCGTCGCCGGCACCGCGACGGTGGCCCGCCCGGAGAGCCGCGGCGAGCAGATGCAGTCGATGCTGGGCGCCACCAAGCTCGGCTTCGCGCAGGCGCAGGCGCTCTCGTTCATCGTCGGCGTGTTCCTGGTGTTCAACACCATGAGCATCGCGGTGGTGCAGCGACGCCGTGAGATCGGGCTGCTGCGCTCGCTCGGCACCACGGCGGGCGCGATCCGCACACTCTTTCTGGTCGAGGCGACGATCCTCTCCGCGATCGGCAGCGTCGCCGGGCTGGTGGGCGGTGTCGCGATCGCGCGGACCATCATCCCGATGGTCGAGCGCGTGATGGGCTCGTGGATCCTCGCCACCACCGTGCGCTCGCTCACGATCGGGCCCGTCGAGCTCCTCGCCGCGCTCATGGCCGGCGTGGGCGTGAGCCTGGTCGCGACGCTGGTGCCGAGCATCCAGGCGGGGCGGATCTCGCCGCTGGTGGCGCTGCGCCGCGACGCCGCGACGCGCATCGAGCCGCGCACCATCCGGCGCCTCGGCTGGGCGGGTGCGGCGCTGATCGCGCTCAGCTTCGCGCTCGGCGCGGCGGCGGCGGTGCTGCCGGTCGAGGCCTCCGCGCTGGGCGCGATGGGCTGCCGCGTCATCGGCGCGGCGCTGCTCATGCCCGCCGCGGTCACTGCGCTGGTGCCGGCGGCTGGGCGGGTGCTCGAGGCGGCGTTCGGGATCCAGGGGCGACTCGCCGCCGACAACCTCAAGAGCGCGCCCGGCCGCACCGCCGTGACGCTCACCGCGATCCTGATCGGCATCGCCGCGTACGTGATCGTCGCGACGCTGATGCGCAGCCTCGACACCTCGCTCAGCGACTGGCTCGACCACTACATCGCGAGCGACCTCTCGGTCTCGGCGTCGAGCCGGGTCGCGGGACCGAAAGCGAACAAGCTGCCGGGTGGGCTCGTCGACGAGATCCGCGAACTGCCCGGCGTGCGCATCGTGCGGCCGTTCCGGCTGTTGCAGATCCCTTACCAGGGCGAGATCACGATGCTGCTCTCCCTCGACCTGGGCGTAGCGCGCCGCACGGTGCGCTACCAGATGATCGCGGGCCCCCCGTCCAAGGCCTTCGAGGACGCGCTCCACCGCGGCGACGGTGTCGGCGTTTCGGACGCGTTCGCGCGCCGCTTCGGCAAGCGGCTCGGCGACACGGTCGAGCTCGAGACGCCGAGCGGCAAGCGCACGTTCCCGATCGTCGGCGTGTTCGCTGACTGGGCTGGCCCGACCGGCTCGATCCACATCGACCGGGCCGTCTTCGTGCGCGACTGGCAGACCGACCTGGTCGACAGCATCAGCATCGACCTCGTGACACCCGCCGACGAGGAGCGCGTGGTGAGCGCGGTCCGCGCCCGCTTCGGCAGGCGCTACGACCTGCAGATAATCACCTCGCGCGAGACCAAGAGCGAGATCACCAGCCAGATCGTGCAGGGGTTCCAGATGACCCGCGCCACCGAGGTGGTGGTGCTCTTGATCTCGGCGCTGGGAGTCGTGAACACGCTGCTCGCGGCGATCCTCGACCGCACCCGCGAGATCGGCATCCTGCGCGCGATCGGCGCCACCCGGGCCCAGGTGGTGCGCGCGGTGCTGCTCGAGGCGAGCCTGCTCGGCAGCCTCGGCGCGGTCCTCGGCATCGCGCTCGGCCTCGCCACCGCGTACCCGTTCGTGAAGGTCGCGATCCTCGAGCTGGTCGGTTGGCACCTCGACTTCCACGTCGACCTGACCGCGGTGGCCGTGGCGGGGGTGCTGGCGGTCGCGATCTCGATCGGTGCCGCGTATTACCCGGCCCGCAAGGCCTCGCGCCTCGACGTCCTCACCGCGATCCAGTACGAGTGAGCCGCCGCGGCCAGCGACGCGTCGCGCGCGAGATCGAGGTTCCGCGATGAAGGTGATCCTGTTCGGCGCCACCGGCATGGTCGGCCAAGGCGTGCTGCGCGAGTGCCTGCTCGACCCGGACGTCACCCTGGTCCTGGCGGTGGTGCGGACCTCGACGGGCCAGCACCATCCCAAGCTGGTCGAGGTGCTACACCAGGATTTCTTCGACTACGCCGCGATCGCCGATCGCCTCGCCGACTTCGACGCCTGTTTCTTCTGTCTCGGGGTCTCGTCCGCCGGCATGAGCGAAGCGCGCTACCGGCGCGTCACCTACGACCTCACGCTCGCGGCGGCGCGGGCGCTCCTCGAGCGCAGCCCCGCCGTCACCTTCGTCTACGTCTCCGGCCTGGGCACCGACTCGACGGCGCGCGGGCGGATCATGTGGGCGCGCATCAAGGGTGAGACCGAGAACGCGCTGCTCGCGATGCCGTTTCGGGCCGCGTACATGTTCCGGCCCGCGATGATCCAGCCGCTCCACGGCGTGACGCCGAAGGCGGGGATGATGCGCGCCTTCCACGCCGTGATCGCGCCGCTCCTGGCGGTGCTGAAGGCGGTCGCACCGCGCTACGTGACCACCACCGAGAACGTCGGCCGCGCGATGCTCGCCGTCGCCAAGCGCGGCGCGCCGAAGCCCGTGCTGGAGAGCAGCGACATCGACCGCATCGCGCGCGACCTCTCGTCCTAGAAGTCCTGGTGCAGCTCGCCCGCCGTCCACGAGTTCGCCTCGGCGGCCTCCCGGCTGAACCCTCCGCTCACCGTGGCGCTCTGGCCCTCGGCCACGTTCACGTAGCCGCCGGTCACGGACGAGGTGCTGCCGTCGGCGTGGTTCTGATACCCACCGCTCACCGACGCCGCCCAGGCCGTCGCGTGATTCCTGTATCCGCCGCTCACCGACGTGTACAGCCCCGACGCGTCGTTCTCCCAGCCGGCGCTCACGGAGGCGTCTTCGCCCGACGCGAGGCCGTCGAAGCCGCCGCTCACGGACGCCGCGCTGCCGCTCGCCTGGTTCGCGCGGCCACCCGTTACGGACGAGTAGTCGAAGGTGGCGCTGTTGAGGGTGCCGCCCGTCGCGGACGACCAGTTGCCGGTGGCGTGGTTGTGGTAGCCGCCGCTCGCCGCGGCGCTCGACCCGGAGGCGTCGTTGTCGAGACCTCCCGAAACCGACGCCGCCGCGCCGCTCGCCAGGTTGCTCTGGCCGCCCGACACCGACGCGTACGGGCCGGTGGCCTGGTTGAGCTGCCCCCCCGACACCGAGGACGAGTTGCCGCTGGCGCCGTTGCCGTAGCCGCCCGAGACCGTGGCGTACGAGAGCGAGTAGGGATCGCCCGGCGTGCTGCTGGTGGCGACGTTGTCGCGCCCGCCGGCGACGGTGGCGAAGTTGGCCCCGGCGCGGTTGTTCCAGCCGCCCAGCACCATCGACGAGCCGCCCACCGCGGCGCCGTACTGGCCGCCGGTGATCGACGCGTAGGCGCCACTCGCCGTGTTCACCCGCCCGCCCGCGACCGCCGCGTACGGCCCGCTCGCCACGTTCTCGGAGCCACCGTTGACGGTCGCGTAGGTGCCGCTGGTCTCGTTCTCGTAGCCGACCACCAGCCCGCCGTAGCTGGTGAAGTTGTGGCGCTGGCCGACCACCAGGTTGTGGGAGCCGGTGCGGTGATCTTTCCCGGCGCCGCGGCTCTCGTTGTAGCCGACCACCAGGTTGCCCTTGCCGTTGGCGGTCGCCGTCGAGCCGCTGCCGTTGCGGACGAAGAGGTTGCCGTTGGTGATCACCACGTCGCAGCCGTCGATCACGAACTGGCCGCCGACCACCTGCGCCGTGCACGCGGCGCGCGCCGCCGCCCAGCCGAGCACCGAGCCGCACACGATCAGACCGATCAGCACGCCGCGTCGAATCGCCATGACACCCTCCTCGCGGCGCCCGCGACGGCACCGTCGACAGCCATGGCCGATCAGCGCATGTGCCGTGCCAGCGCCGACCGCCGCCGTAACCCCCGGGAATCGCACCGCTCGAGCGGCCAGCGCCCGCGCCACGCGTCACCCGCGGATCGTGCCGCCAGGCGTGCCGGCGATGGCGCCGCCACCGCCTCGTGCCAGCGCGCCGGGAAGCCGCCGACTCACGCTACGCGAGCTCGTAGTCGACGCCCAGCACGCGGCCCTTCCAGTACGGGAAGGCGCCCTGGGGCAGGAGCCACTCGGCCACCGCCTCGGACGGAACGGTGACGCCGTGGCGTTCTTCCCAGGCCAGGATCCGCGCCCGCCACGGGCGCGGCTCGGGTGGGTGCTTGCCGTCGTCGAAGCTGCGCTCGGAGGCGAAGAGCGACGTCACGAGCCCGTCCGCGCCGAACCGGAAGTCGAGGGACACGGTGGTTGCACCGGCCGCCAACGTGGCGCGTGCCGCGTCCGCCTCGAGCGCTTCCCAGCGCACTCCGCTCGCCGGCAGCAGCGCGGTCGGCAGCCACACCGTCTCGCCGAGGTAGCGCACCAGCGCCGCGCTCGCGAGCGGCGCCGTCCCGCGCACCTTCACCACCGGCACCAGCGCCGCCACGGCGCCGCGCATCTCGGCCTCGCCAGCGACCAAGCGATCGCGGACCCACACCTCGACCCCGGGCACCATCGCCATCCGCGCGTCCCATACGAACCCGGGCGCCTCCGGCTCGAAGTCCTGAACCGCGGTGAAGCGCACCCAGCGCTCGGCGCCTGGGCGGCCGAGGTTGAACTCCCCCGCCCAGGTGACGCGCGCATGGCGGATCGGGCGCTGGCCCGGCGGCAGCACCGCGCCGAGGTAGCGAGCCACCGGAGCGGGCAGGCCGGCCAGCTCGGCGGGTGCGAACGCAGTGGGGATGGTCGTGGCGCGGCTCGCCACGGCTCCCGCCCGCAGCCGCTCGACGAGCGCCGCGCTCGCGGCGGTCCAGCGGCGGCCCGCGCCGCGCAGCGCCGTCAACCCGCCGAGCGCGAACGCCAGCGCCACGACGACCCCGAGCAGCGTCATGAACGCAACTCTAGCAGCCAAAGAGGCGCCTACCGGCGCCCCCAGGGGGCCGCGGAGGGCTGAATTTCAGAGGAAATCGAGACGGAATGTAAGCTGATTGTACCCGTTTTGCGTAGCGCTTTGCATCCACTTCGGATAGCAACAGCAGCCAGATTGGGTAGCACTTGTATCCAGCACCTCGCCGTGGGTCGGGAACCGCGGCGGCCCCGTCCGTGGGGTACACCGCGGCCGCCGCACGGAGCGGAGCGCGGCTCAGCTCAAGAGCTTGAGCGCGAGCTGCCCGGAGGCGTTCGCCTGCGCCAGCGCCGCCACCGACGCCTGCTGGATGATCTGGTTCTTGGCGAGCTCGCTCGCCTCGCTCGCCACGTCCACGTCGCGGATCCGGGACTGCGCGGCGGTGTTGTTCTCGATCGCGACGCTCAGGCTGCGGATCGACATGGTGAGCCGGTTCTGCGCCGCGCCGAACGCGGCGCGGAAGCTCGACACCGTGGTGAGCGCGGACGAGATCTTGTCGAGGGTCGCGGTCGACCCCGCCTGGGTCGACACCGAGAGCCCCGAGATCCCCAGCGCGCTCACGCTCGCGTTCACCGAGTTGAGCACGATCACGTTGTTGCCGCCCGAGTTGAGCCCGACCTGGAGGTTGAGCGAGCTCGAGCCGTTGATCGGGTAGGTGCTCGAGAACTCGGTGGTCTTGGCGATCCGGTCGAGCTCCGCCGTGAGCGCCGAGAACTCCTGGTGGATGGCGTTGCGGTCGGTGTCCGAGAGCGTGCCGTTGGCGCTCTGCAGCGCGAGCTCGCGCAGCCGTGTCAGCCCGTTCGAGATCTCGCCGAGCGCGCTCTCGCCGACCTGGATCAGGCTGATGCCGTCGTTGGCGTTGCGGATGAGCTGGTTGAAGCCGCGCACCGCGGACCCCAACTGCTCGCTCACCGCGAGCCCCGCCGCGTCGTCGGCCGCGCTGTTCACGCGCAACCCCGAGGACAGCCGCTGCAGGTTGGTATCGACCTTCGATGACACCAGGCTCAACGCGCGTTGCGCCTGGAGCGCCCCTAGATTGGTATTGACTCGAAGTGCCACGGCTTGGACCCTCCCTGGTCGATCGGCCCGCTCGCATCCGCGCGAGCGGTTCAGCTTCGTGCTGGATGAGGTGGCGCGCCGGGAACCTCGTCGGGCCGATGCGCTGCCTCTACCGGGTTTGTCGGCGGCGAACGGGCAACACTTGAATCGCCGGCCTCGCGGGAGCTCGAGGGACGCGCGCCTCCACGCCGTCGGGTCGGATAGGATCGGCGCCCGTGAAAGCGATCGTGACCCTCGGCTGGATCCTGCTCGCCCTCGAAGCGCTCTTCGTGGCGATGCTGTTCGTGCAGAGAAACATGGGCGACGACGCCGCCGGCCGCGGGATGGCCACCGGCTTCGCGATCGCGCTGAGCCCGGTGGTGCTGATCGCCGGCGCCCTCTTCCTGTGGGGACAGCGCGGCGGTCCGGCGCCGGTGCTGTGGTTGGCACTCGCGGTGATCTACGCGCCGGTCGGCTTCGGCGCGGTGACCTTCGCACGCGGCACGTTCCGCAAGATCGATCGCGCGGCCGCACGCGCCCAGTTCGGCAAGTTCGACGACCACCACCTCGACGCCATCGCGCACGCGATCGACCGCTACGACGTCGCGACCGTCTCCAAGCTGGTCGCGGAAGCCAAGCCGGACTGGACCCGACGCGACCGCGTCGACCACACGATCCTCGGCCACGCCATCCACCGCGCCATCGAGATGGGCGCCCCACCCGCGTCGGCCGAGGTGGTGCGGGTGCTGCTCGCGGCTGGCGCGCCACCGGCTCGCGACGTGCTCAGCCCCGGGCGCACTCAGCGCTCGGTGACCGACCACGAGCTCGTCTATCACGTCTACGGCCACGGCGAGCAGGGAGCACCCGTCCTCGACGCGCTGCTCGCCGCGGGCGCCGATCCCAACGCGAACGACGAGGATGGCCGGCCGATCCTCTTCTCCACGTACGGTCGGGTCGCGTCCCTCGAGGTGCTGGCGCGTCACGGCGCCAAGCTCGACGCGCTCGACACCCGTTCCGACTACCTGGGCTGGAGCCCGCTCATGTTCTGGGTGCAGCTCGCCACCTGGGACATGGCGCGCTTCTTCCTCGAGCACGGCGTGTCGCCGACCTACACCGCGCCCGACGGCAAGAACCTCGCGAGCATCCTGGCCGAGGTCGATCCGCCCGGCACCCAGTACTACGGCCCCGACGAGGCCCACCACGCGGCGTTCGTCGCCGCTCTCACCGCCCGCGGCCTGAGCGGGCTGCTGCCGACTGCAGCCGCGGCAGCCCCGGGCACGTCCGCCGCCGCTCCAGCCGAGCCCGACGGTGAGCCGCGATGAGCGACGCCCGCTCGCGCTTCGACGCGCGCGCCTTCCGGCGCGTCTACGCGGCGCCGACCTTCGCGCCCACCGACTGCCCGAACTACCTCACCTACGCCGACTTCTCCCAGTACCAGTGGTACGCGCGGCTGCTCGCGCCGGTGCTGCTCACCACCGGCGGCGGCCCGCTCTTCGTCGGCAACCGCGTCGATACCCTCCACGGCGAGAGCCCGTGCGAGACCTGGATGGTGGTCCGCTACAAGAACCACCGCCGCATGCTCGCGATGATCGCCAACCCGTATTACGCGTGGGTGAACCGCTTCCGCGAGCGCGGCACCGCCAAGCTCGAGCTCGGCTTCACCGAGCCGCGCGATCCCGCGAGCGGCCTCGAGAAGCACCGCTGGGTGCTCGGCATCCACGCCGCTCCGCGCGACTCCAACGACTTCTTCGCCGCGCTGCGCGGGATCGCCGCCACGGCCGGCGTGCCGGTCGTCTACGAGTCCGAGCAGAGGCTCGGCTTCGAGTTCGTGGTCGCGCCGCGGCCGTTCGATCCCAACCCGCTCACCTACCCGATCACCGCGGCCCTCGGCGCCGACACGGCCGAGCCGCTCGCCGCGTTCGCCCTGCGTGCCGAGCTCGCGAAGCTCCTCGACGGCGCGACCGAACGCGCGTGCGTGCAGCTCTACCGCCGCGGCGGCACCCGCGACTACCTGCGCTTCGGCCCGCGGCCGCCGCACTCCCCCGGCGCGGTGCAGGCGCGGCGCTGACCCGGGAGCCGGCGCGCGTGAGCTCCCCGCCGATCGCCGACGTCGTCTTCCTCTTCGACGTCGACAACACCCTGCTCGACAACGACCGCGTCACCGCCGACCTGCGGGCGCACCTCACCCGCGAGGTCGGCGAGGAGCGCCAGCGCCGCTACTGGGCGATCTTCGAGGAGCTACGCGTCGAGCTCGGCTACGCCGACTACCTCGGCGCCTTGCAGCGCTACCGCGTCGAGTACCCGCGCGACCCGCACCTGCTCACGGTGTCGCGCTACCTCCTCGACTACCCGTTCGCGAACCGGCTCTATCCCGGCTCGCTCGACGCCCTCGAGCACGTCCGCCCGTGGGGACGCCCGGTGATCCTCTCCGACGGCGACGTGGTGTTCCAGCCGCGCAAGGTCGAGCGCGCCGGGCTCATGGAGGCGGTGCGCGGCGAGGTGCTCATCTACGTCCACAAGGAGCGTGAGCTCGACGACGTCGAGGCGCGCTACCCCGCGCGCCGCTACGTGATGGTCGACGACAAGCTGCGCCTGCTCGCCGCGATCAAGGCGGTGTGGGGGGCGCGCGTGACCACGGTGTTCCCGCGCCAGGGCCACTACGCCCTCGACCCCGAGATCCTGGCCGCCCACCCGCCCGCCGACGTGACGATCGAGCGCATCGGCGACCTCGTCACGCTGACCCGCGAGCAGCTCGTCGGCGATTGAGCGCGGCGCGCCAGGCGCCAGGCCCTTCCCATCTCCGGCGTCCGGCTCTTCGTCGTCGAGACCGGGACGCTCGAACGCACGGCGGAGCGTGCGCCTCCTGGGGGCGAGCGCGCCCCAACCGGGGCCTCCCGCGATTGCTAGGCGCCCTCGATCGGCGACGGGACGCAGGTGTATCGTTGGCCGATGCGCACCCGATCCCGATCTCATTCGCTCGCCTTTCCAGTCGCCGTTCCGCGCGCCATTGCGCTCGTCGCTGTGCTCGGGGCGCCGCCCGCGCCCGCCAGCGCCGCACAGAAGATCGCGTTCGTCACCTCGGTCACGGGGAACGGCAACCTGTCCACGTGGGCGAACGCGGGCGGCCACACCGGGCTCGCCGCCGGCGACGCGATCTGTCAGGCGAGAGCACAGGCCGCGAGCCTCGGCACGCCCGCCAACTTCGTGGCGTGGCTCTCCGACTCGAACACCGACGCCTACTGCCGGGTCCACGGCTTCACCGGCAAGAAGGCGAACAAATGCGGCCTGGCGCAGCTCCCCACCGGCGCCGGCCCGTGGGTACGCCCGGACGGCTATCCGTTCGGAGCCACGATCGAGCAGATGATCGATCAGGGGGTCGTCTACGCCCCGATGCGGGTCACCGAGACCGCAGTGACGCCGACCGACGGCTACTTCACCGGCACCTCGCCCGAGGGAACGGTGTGGGGGCCGTTCTCGCCACCGTGCAACAACTGGACGTCGAGCTCCGTTCCCGAGGTGACCATCGGCGACCCGCTCACCACGACGGACGCGTGGTCGTATTCCGGGAGCGGCGGCTGCTTCCAGACGCGACCCCTGCTGTGCATGGAGAAGGGCGCCGGCCCCGCGCTTGCACCGTTCGCGGTGAGCGCGCGAGAGGCCTTCGTCACCAACAGCAGCGGCACCGGCAACCTGGGGAGCTGGCCGAACGCGCAAGGGGCCACCGGGATCGCTGCGGGCGACGCGATCTGCCGCACCGAGGCGGGCATGGCGGGCCGCAAGCACGCCGCCACGTTCAAGGCGTGGCTCTCCGATGCCACCACGAACGCGAGCGCCCGGATCCTCGCCGACAGCGTGTGGGTGCGGGTCGACGGCGTGCTCGTCGCGCTCGCCAAGGCCAACCTCACCAACGGCAGCGGCCTGTTCTCGCCCATCAACCAGAACGCCTCCGGGACGTACTTCGGCAACTCCGCCGACGCTTGGACCGGCACGCTCACGACCGGCCTCAAGTCCACCAACACCTGCAACGGCTGGAGCTCGGCGCTCGCCGGCGTGCTCGGTGGCGAAGGGATCGTGAACGACGCCTCGAGCGAATGGACCCAGTTCTTCAGCGGCACCGCCTGCTCGGACGCGAGCCACCACCTCTATTGCCTCGGTGACGGCGCGCGGCTGGCGCAGCCCGCGCAGGCGGCGGTGATCGGGACGCCGATCACGATCACCGGCAGCGCGATCACCGCGCAGAGCGTGCTCAAGGTGTTCGTGGCGACGTCGAGCGGACCGGTCGACGTGGCGCCGAACGGCATCGACCCGACCAACGTCACCTCGACGAGCTGGACCGGCACGCTGCCGTGGCCGTGGCCGGTCGGCGGCGCCAACGCGAAGCTCATGGGCAACGGGTTCGTGAGCCTGGCGCTGGTCCAGAAAGACCTCGGTTTCGACATGACCGACGCGGTCGGCGCCGTGCTCTACGGCAACGCCGCGAAGAGCGTGCCCACGATCCTCTCACTCGCGACCTTCGGGCTCAGCGCGACCTCCTCCGACCCGAGCGTCGGCACCGCCAACGTCGAGACCGTGATCCCGCGGAACCAGTCGCTCGCGATCGGCGGCGGCGGCTTCTCGAACGCGCTGGTCAACGTGTTCACGGCGTCCGGCAACATCGGGCCGCTCACTCCCACCAGCCAGACCGCGAACACGATCAACGTCACGATCCCGGCCAACGCGCCCATCGGCCCCGGCTCGGTGCAGGTGGTGAACGGCGGCACCTTCCAGACGTCGAACGCGGTGTCGGTGCCGATCGGCGAGGCGATCTCCGTGACCGGTGCCTCGATCAACGGCAACACCGTGACCGTCACCGGCACCGGCTTCAACGCGCTCACCGTGGTCAACCTGTTCGCCAGGGTCGGCGGGGTGCTCACCAACGTGGGCGGGCTCAACCCCAACGGCAGCGCCAAGATCGCGCTCAACATCGTGAGCTCGCACCAGCTAACGTTCACGCGCCCGGCGGGGCTCCAAGCAGGCGGCGCCTACGTGCAGGCGATCAACCCGCCCTTTATCCCGTACACCAGCTCGGGCTCGGGCGCCGGCGGCGCGCTCACGCTGCCCTGACCGTGGACGCCGGTCGGGAGGGGCACGCGTTGCGTGCCCGGCGATACGGACGTGACGTGTGCGTCGCCCGGTCCGTCGATCCCGGTCCGGCTCGCGCCCCTACCGCCCCGCGGTCTCGGCGGCGATCGCGCGCACCACGTCGAGCGCGGGCAGCGCCTCGCCGCTCGGCCCGTAGACACCCCAGCGCCCCTCGACCGTCTGGGTGAGCGCCGGCATGCGGTTCGTCAGCCAGTCGTTCTGGGTCAGGAAGAGCAGCGCGAGGGCGAGGAGGTCACCGCCACGCAAGGCCCGGCCGAGCACGTCGAGGTTCGCCTGATCCTGCGCGCTGAAGTCGGGGTCGGCGCCGCTGCCATCGGCGATGGCGAAGGGCAGGAACCCCGCCACGCCCGCGTCGCGCGACGACGTCCACGCGTCCTCGAGGTAGCGCGCCTGTGCCGCCGGGCTGTAGCCGCGCGCGGCGGGCCCGTTCGGGTAGTTGGTCTCGACCACCATCACCTGCTGGCCGGGTAACGCCAGCTCGCGGATGCGCGCGACGCGCGCGCCGACGATCGTGCCGTCCACGGGCTCGGCCGCGTAGTAGTTGGGGTACGTGTCGAGGCCGATGACGTCGACCAGCTCGCGCCACGCCACCACCGCGTCCTCCCAGCCGGGGCGGCCGAAGGTGGTGTTGAAGGTGTCGCTCATGTCGGTCGAGAGGTTGGTCTCGGTGATCGCGCGCGGATCGCCGGCGATCACCGCCTCGCGCAGGGCACGCAGCAGCTCGGTCTGGAAGTCGAAGCTCGCCCACGGCGAGCCGAGGAACGCGAGCGGGCCGGCGGGGCGGCGCCAGCCGATGATCGTCGCTGCCGGCGAGATGTTGAGCTCGTTTTCGGTCTGCCACAGCGCGATCGTCGGCGCCCCGTCGGGCGCGCCGGCGCGAGCGCGGCCATAGCGTTCGACGATTGCCTGCGTCGCGAGCGCCTGGCACGCGATGTAGGTGTCCGCGCCGAGGCTCGCCGGATCGAGCTCGACGCCATCGAGACGCGGCGGCGACGAAGCCCCCACGAAGCCGATCACCGCGAGACCCAGGTCGGCGGCGCGGGTGAGCGTGGCGTCCGGGATCGACCAGTCGGCGCGGCGCGCGAAGGCGTCCACGAGGGTCGGGTTCGCGGCGAGCTCGGCGCGGGTCAGCGTGGGCTTGACGGTGACGGTCGGCTCGAGCATCGCCCAGCGAATCGGCACCCGGACCCAGCGGTAGCCGATCATCGCGGCCGTCGCCATGGCGCCAGTGTCGATGTCGGTGGCGGCCGAGCCGAACACGAACTCCGGCAGGCGGCGCGGGAAGGTGTCGTCCGGCGCGACACCGGACGAGCAGGAGGAAGCGGCCAGGGCGAGCCACGTACCCACCACGGCCGCCGTTCGAAACGAACGTGTTCGCATGGCGGCCGCGATTGTCGCTCCGGATCCCGTTCCGGGTCGACGCCCCATTCGCGCGCGACCGCCGCCGCTATCGATGGGACGCGCCTGCGCGCGCGCGGACCTGGACCTCGAGCGTGAGCGGCCAGGCAAGCGCCGCCGCGAGCGCGAGCGAGGCCACCACGAGCGGCCAGCGCGCACCGCCCGGCTTCCCCGCGACATCGTCCGGCAAGGCCACCGCCTCCCCGAACCACGGCGTCGCCGACCACGACCAGGTCACGAACGCGTCGCCGATCGGCATCAGCCCGAGGAGCTGGCGCTTCTTCCCGGCGACATCGAGCGAGAGCCCGAACGCCTCGCTCTCGACGCCCAGCGCGCGCGCGAGCGGCGAATCGCCGGCGCGCAACGCGGCGCCGATCGCCACCGCGCTGCCGGGCAGGCTCACTCCGAGCAGCAGCGGTCCCGAGTCGACGTCGCCCCGGCCCGCGACGCCACGACGGTACTCGAGCACCGCGGGAAGGCCGAGGCGCGTGTCCACGAACGCAGCGCGAAAGAGCGCGTATTGCTCGGCCGCGAGAGGCGCGTCGAGCTCCGGCCAGAAGCGCAGCATGAGCGCCGACGAGCCGCCGCGCGGCTGGACACCGGGCGCGCCGCTCGCCGCGCTGCACGAGTGCGGCACCAGACCCGTCTCCGGGTCGAGGCGCGCGCGCACCGCGCGCAGCCACCATGCGCGGGTCGCGCCGTGTCGAGCCTCGAGGCGTTCGTCACAAGCCCGGAGCACAACCATCCCGGGGAACGCGTCGGCGGGCCACGCGCGGTCCGGATAGGACGGAGGGAACGGCGTCGCCCGCGACGCGAGCGCCGCCTCGATGGCCTCGCATGCGTGCGCGAGCGCCGCGGCGTCGTCGAGTCGCACCCCGCCCGCGCTCGACGCGAGCACCACGCCGGCGCGCACCACGCTCGACCACGAGGTGAAGAACATCCCGAGCGGCGGATCGAGCGAGGGATCGAACGACGCCCGCCCCGCGTCGGAGTCGATCCGCTCGGCGGCCCAGCGCGCCTCCGCGACACCCCGCTCGCGCAGCGCCGGCTCGGCCGCACCATGCGCGATCGCCACGTTCGCCCACGCGAGCCCGTAGAGCGCGTGCATGAACACGTAGCCCTCGGGAAAGAGCCGCTGCATGCGCTCGCCCGCGCCTTGGTCGAGCTCGTCCTCCAGGAACGCCAGGCGAGGGACGAGATCGTCGCGTCGCTCCGCGGCCCCGGCGCTCAGGGGATCGCCGCCCGCGGCGAGCCGTGCGTTCGCAACCGCCAGCGCCGCCAGCACCGGTGCCGCGAGCAGGCCGTAGCTCAGGCGAAAGACCGAGGTGGCGAGGCGGGATCGACGAAGGCTCGGGTCACGCGCCATTCCGCGCCCACCCTCGTCCGGCGTCGTGCAGGCATCGTGCACGCCGCACCCGGGCTCGAAGGTGGCGCCGTGGTCGGGCGCGGTCGCGGAGCGAAGGTGCCACCAGGCGACATCACGAGAAGAGAAACACCTGTATCGATCGGTCTTCTCCGCGCCGCCGGACCGTCAACCGCGAGCGCAACCTGCCCGATCTAGCGCGTTGGCCCGTCCGGCGATACGCATTTCTGTCGAGGTGGCGTTTCGAGCTGGCGCCCAACGGGCCATGACTCAGAATCAACATCGTCAATTATCCGACTGACGTTAGGGAGATCTAACCGGAGCACCTCTTTCGAGCGAAGCGTTCGGAGCGCTCTTGGCACCGCTCGAGGTCGGCCTTTGCAACCGTTCGGTAACTCATCGTGACAAATCGCCGCCCCCACTTGCGCGAGGTGACCGAAAACTGTCAGGAATGGTCAAATCCCTCGCGCGATCCGCTGGTCGGCACTCCCACCTACCCACCATCCCCTGGACCCCAGCCGCAGACCGTCCCCATGCCGAAGCCCAAGAACAGCAAGTCCGACGCGCCGGACACCCGAACTCGTGCCCTCGATGCAGCGGAACGGCTCTTCGACGAGAAGGGGGTCGACGGAACCTCGCTTCAGCAGATCGCGGACGCGATCGGCATCCGCGCGCCGTCGCTGCTGCACCACTTCGAGAGCAAGGAGCAGCTCCTCGAGGAGGTGATCACCCGGCTCTTGATGCGGACCCGGGACGAGGCCGTCGAGGCGATGTTGTCCCACGACGCCGCCGCCGACCGCTTCTCCGCTGTGGTCGAGGTCGTGCGTCGCATGGCCCACCAGCACCCGCGACTGGTGCGGGTGATCATGTCCGAGGCCATGCAGCAAAACAGCGTCGCCCTGACCCCGATCGCGCTGGTCATGGTCCCCATGCTCGACAAGATCGAGCGCTCGCTTCGCGGCGCCACCTCGCTGCCCGCCGACGCGCCGGTGCGCGGCATCCTGCTGACCTTCCTCGCGGTCACGGTGGTGCGGTTCTGCCTCGGCGAGCTCGGCGACAGGCTGTGGGCCGACGACGACCCGGCCGAGGAGTTGCTGGCGCTGCTCCTCGCGGGCCTCGAGCAGCGCGGCCGATCCCCACGCGCCGTCACGCCGGGCTCGAAGCCGACCTGAGGTGGTCTCGCGCCACGCCGTGGAGCGTTCGAGGACCGTCGAGCGCGGCGCCCTTGACACCGGCCATCAGTTCGATCATTATCGAATCATCGAAACGTCGAAGCGAAACGCTTCCCCGGGATCGAGCGCGCGCGAAGCAGAGCGAGAACGAGAGCGAGCGATGAAGAGCAACGAGCGGCTGGTGAAGATGTTCAAGGCGCTGGGGAACCCGAACCGGTTCCAGCTCTTCACCGAGATGCTGCGTGCGCGCGCCGATGGAGTGGGTTACCAGCGCGGAGCACGCGACACGAGCTGCTCGCTCACCGCGATCGTCGAGCGACTGTCGATCGGCGCGCCCACGGTCTCGCACCACATGAAGGAGCTGGTGAACGCGGGGCTGGTGCGCACCGAGCGCGACGGCAAGTTCCTGCGCGTCGAGCTCGACGAAGGCGCCCTCACCGAGCTGCAGCGCTTCTTCGCGGCCAAGGCCTGAGCGCTGCCCTTTTTTTTGCCGACTTAGTTCGACATCCATCGAATCGTCGAAACATCGAACTGAGCGAACCCGTCGATCCGGGATCGACGCCGAAAGGAAGATCGCCATGACCACCACCACCCCCGATGCCCGCACCTCCAACCCCGGCACGGCGCGCGTCGCGCTCGTCACCGGCACCTCGAGCGGCATCGGCCTCGACACGGCCATCGAGCTGGCGCGCAGCGGCTTCACCGTCGTCGCCACGATGCGCAACCTCGCCAAGCGCGGGGCCCTCGACGACACGGCGCGCGCGGCGGGCGTCGAGCTCGACGTGTGGCCGCTCGACGTCACCGACGCCGCGAGCATCGCTCGCGCCGCCGAGCACGTGCGCGAGCGTCACCAGCGCCTCGACGTACTCGTGAACAACGCCGGCTATGGGCTCGCGGGCGCGCTCGAGGACGTGAGCGCCGAGCAGCTCCGCGCCCAGCTCGAGACCAACCTCGTGGGCGTCGCCGAGACCACCAAGGCGTTCCTGCCGATGATGCGCGCCCAGCGCAGTGGGCGGATCATCAACGTGTCGTCGATGGGCGGGCGGATCTCGTTTCCGCTCTTCGGCGCCTACCACGCGAGCAAGTTCGGCCTCGAGGGACTCACCGAGGCCTGGCACTACGAGCTCGCGCCGTTCGGGATCCACTTCTCGCTCGTCGAGCCGGGCGCCCACCGCACCGAGTTCGACAAGGGCAGCCTGGTGCGCGCAACACCCGAGGGGAGCCCGTACCGCGACATCGTCGTCGCGCTGGAGGCGCGACAAGCACGGCTCGCTCACCTCATGCCGGCTGCGAGCCAGGTGAGCCGCACCATCCGCCGCGCGGCGACCGCGAGGCGACCGCGGCTGCGCTACCACGTGGGCGTCGACGCGAAGGCAGTGCTCGGGCTCCGCGCCCTGCTGCCGAACCAGCTATTCCGCTGGACGATCGCGCGCTCGGTGGGCGTGCCACGCGTGCTGGCCGCTGCGCTCCTCGTCGCGCTCTCCGGCGCGCTCGGCGCACCGCACGTCGCCGCGGCGGCGGCCGCGACCGACACCGCTCCGTCTCGGACCACCGAGGCCGCGGCGCTGCCGCCGGTGCCTCCACTGATCGAGGTCGGCACCGCCGAGCGAGCGCGGCTCCTCGCCGGCGAGGTCGTCACTCGCTCCACCGACCTGGGCGCGGAGGGGCGCCGCGCGGAGGCGCTCTTCCTCTTCGACGCGACTCCGACCGAGCTGTTCGCGATCGTCACCGAACCTGCGACGCTGGCGCGGCTCTTCGAGGAGAACGAGGTCTACGAGACCGTCGCCACCCACGACGATGGGCTCAGCGTCCACGGCGTCGCAAACGTGGGCTGGCCGGTGCCGCGCTTCGAGTACTGGTCGCGCACCCGCCGCGACCCGGCGAAGCTCTGGAACGCGTGGCGACAGACCCGCGGCGACTTCGACGCCAACGACGGCTACTGGCGCTTCGCGTGGGACGAGGCGAGCGGCAGGACGATCGGCCTAATGTCGATCCACATCAGCGTGAGCGGCCTCCCCGACTTCGTCGCCGTGCGGTTGCAGGAGACCAACCTGCCGCGCTCGATGCACACCGTCGCCGGCGAGGTCGCGCGCGTGCGCCAGCGCGAGCCCAAGCTCGCCCTCGCCCGTCAGGGCGAGTGGCAGGCGCAAGAGGCGGTGGCCCGGTCGGACGCGCCCGCCGACCGCTGACGGCGGGCGGGACGGAGCCCCCCGCGCTACGAAAGCGATGTACCGACGGGGGTTCCATCCCCCGTCGCCGGCTGAGTCGGCAGCGCATCCGCCGCGCAGTCCCGGTCGATCGCCGGCGCCCGACGAAGCGGGCGCCCTCCAGCCGATCGTCACCGGTCTCGAGTCCCGCGGCCGCGCTCGACTTCCCTGGTCGACCAGCCTGCTAGGCTCCGCGGCGCGCGGCGACACGCGCGCCCCCGCCCGCCCGCATGACCTTCGATCCCGACGCCTACGACTGGCCACTCGACGAGCGCGGCTACGCCCGCACTCTCGAGCTCGCGGCGCGGCTGCGCCCCTACTTCCGGCCGCGCTACTTCGGCTTCGAGCGCCTGCGCGGCGCGCGCGGCATGATCATCGCCGCGAACCACGGGCTCTTCGGCCACGAGCTCTTGCCGCTGCTCCTCGGCGCCCACGAGATCGCGCACCGCACGCTACGCACGCTCTCGGATCGCGTGCTGTTCGCCACGGCGTTGCAGCGCCGCGCGCTCCGGCCGGTGGGCTCGTGCCACGGCACGCCCGCGGTCGCTCACAAGCTCCTCACCCGCGGCGAGCTGGTCTACACGTGCCCGGGCGGCGCGCGCGAAGCGCTCGCGCCGGCCGCGGAGCGCTACCGGCTCGCCTGGGAGGGTCACACGGGCTTCGTGCGCAGCGCGATCCGTGCCGGCGCCCCGATCGTGCCGATGGCGATCATCGGCATCGACGAGACCTACCGCGAGGTCGTCACACGCGAAGAGGTCCGCGCCTCGCCGCTCGGCGCGCTGATCCTGCGGCTCTTCGGCGAGAAGTACCTGACCCCGATCCACCTCGGCGTCGGCCTGCTGCCACTGCCCCAAGCGCTCACGTTCCACTGCGGCGTGCCGATCGAGGTCCCGGCGAATCCGAGCCTGGCCGACGACCCGCGCACGGTTGCGCGCCTCCACGAGCGCGCGCGCGCGGCCACCGCGGCGCTCATCCAGCAAGGCCTCGCCGAGCGCGAGGAGCATCTCGCCGCGCTGCCGCCGCGCGAGCGGTTCGCGAACGAGCTCCTGCTCCGCTTCGCCGCGGGGAGCACCGAGGTCCCCGCGGCGCGCCGCCCGTGCGACGGGCCACGCCGAAACCCGCGCCGACGCCGCGCCCGAGGAGAAAGACACGTGTGGGATGAACGCTACGCGGGACCCGAGTTCGCCTACGGCACCGAGCCCAACGACTTCCTCGCCGCCACCGCGGAGCGCTACCTGCCCGCGGGCGGCGAGGTGCTGTCGCTCGCCGAAGGCGAGGGCCGAAACGCGGTGTTCCTCGCGCGCCGCGGCTTCCGCGTCACCGGCGTCGACGGCTCGTCGGTGGGGCTCGCGAAGGCGCGCGACCTCGCGGCAAAGCACGGCGTGGCGATCGAGACGATCGTCTCCGATCTCTCCGTGTTCGACCTCGGCGTGGCGCGCTGGGACGGGATCGTGTCGATCTGGTGCCACACGCCGAGCGCGCTCCGCGAGCGCCTCCATCGCCAGGTGGTCGGCGCGCTGCGCCCGGGCGGCGTGCTGATCCTCGAGTCCTACACTCCCGAGCAGCTCGGATACGGCACCGGCGGGCCATCGTCGCCGGACATGCTGCTTTCCCTCGACACGGCGCGGCGCGAGCTCGCCGGGCTCGACTTCGTGGTCGGCGAGGAGAAGGCCCGCGACGTCCACGAGGGGAAGTTCCACGGCGGGACGAGCGCCGTGGTACAGATCGTCGCGCGCAAACCCTGAGACGAGCCGGGGCGAAACGCGCGATCCCGATGAGGCGATTCCAGTGGATCCCGCACCGCGCCGAGCTGCCCGGGCTCGCGCTCGCGACCGCGCTCGGCGGGGCCTCGCTCGCGGCGGTGCACGCGCTGCCGAGGTCGCCCTACGTCTCGGACGTGCTGATCGCGCTCACGCTCGGCGCGTTCCTCCTCAACACGCCGCTGCGCCGGCTGATCCGCCTCGAGCTGCCGGGCGGTGACCGCGAGCCCGACGCCTACGCCCCCGGGCTGCGCTTCTGCGGCAAGTGGGTGCTCAGGCTCGGCATCATCGCGATGGGCCTCAAGGTGCAGACGTCGTCGTTCGGCGGCGCCGAGCTCGAGCTGATCGGCGCCGTCGGGCTGGTGGCGCTACCGAGCGCCTTCTTCGTCGCGCACACCCTCGGCGCGATCCTCGGAGTGCGCCGCCCGCTCACCGACCTCCTCGCCGGCGGCACGATGATCTGCGGCGCCTCGGCGGTGAACGCGATCGCGCCCATCAGCCGCGCGCACCGCGAGGAGCAAGGCGTCGCGATCGGCGTGATGTTCCTCTTCAGCGTGGTGGCGCTGGTGTGCTTCCGGCCGATCGCGCTCGCGATCGGGCTCGATTCGAGCTTCGCCGGCATCTGGAGCGGGCTCGCGGTGACCGACCTGTCGAGCGCGATCGCGGTCGGCGCGCAGATGGGCGGCACCGGCGGCGTGATGGCCACGGCGGCCAAGTCGGCGCGGGTGGTGATGCTCGCGCCCACGCTGGTGGCGTTCTCGCTGCTGCGCAGCCGCGGCGGGCCGAAGGAAGTCGAGAGCGGCTTCTTCGAGCACCTGCCGCGCTTCGTCCTCGGCTACGTGGCGCTGGCGGTGGCGCGCACCCTCGGCGATCGCGCCTTCGCTGGCGCGCCGGCGTGGAGCACACTGCTCGCGGCCGACCGCTTCCTCGTCGACCTGACCATGAGCACGGTGTCGGCGAGCATCGGGCTGCACCTCGCGTTCCGCACCCTGCTCGCGTCCGGCGCCCGCGCCGTCGCCGTGGGCGGCGGTGCGGCGCTCACCATCGCGGGGCTCACCCTCGCGATGATCACCCTCGCCTCGCGGGGTGCCATGCCCGCGGCGGCGCTGGTCGGCGCGGGCGGGCTCGTGACCTCGGCGCTGGCGTACCGGCTCGCGACGTCGCGCCACCAGGAGAGCGACGCGCTGCGGGAGCGCTTCGAGCGTGGGGCGCCGCTCGCCCTCGCCGAGGCCACCAAGGTGCTCGACGCTCTCGAGTCCGACGGCGCCCTCGACGACGCCGCGCTGCGCAAGATGATCCACCAGCTCTACCCCGCGATCGGCGAGCTGATCCCGGTGCGCAAGAGTCCGCTTCCCCACGGCGAGGGCTGCCGCTGGATCACCTACTGGGAAGGGACCAGCGGCTGGGCGCTGGTGGCGCTCTGCAGGCAGCCAGGCTCGGTCACACCCATCCACGCCCACCCGCACCGCCTGCTCGGCAAGGCGATCGAGGGCATGCTCGAGGAGCTCACCTTCGAGGATCGGGGAGCCGGCGCCTACGCGCTCACGAGCCGCCGCGTCCTCGGCCACAACGAGCTCGTCGAGACACCCGGGCTCGCGGCGCTGCACCTGGTGCGCGCGGTCGGGGATCGCGAGGCGATCGACCTCCAGCTCCGCGGGCCCGAGTGCGGCCAGCCCGGTGTCCGGCTGAGTACCTCGATCGATCCGCTCGCGCTCGCGGTCGGCGAGACCTTCTCCGCCGAGGTCGAGACCGACGACCGCCCCGGCCACGGGGGCGAAGGCGCTGCGTGCGGGCGTCCCCCCGCGGAAGCCGGAGGCGACGGCAGCTAGAAGGAACCTACCGCCGGTCGCCGATCACCTGGGCCAGCGTGTCCGGCCGGTCGGTGATGATGCCATCCACGCCGAGATCGAGGAGCGAGGCCATGTCGGCGGCGGCGTCCACGGTCCATACGTGGATCTCGAGATCGAGGGCGTGGTGCTTGTCGACCAGCTCTCGGCTGACGAGGGGAACGCCCAGGACGTCGAACGGGAACTGCGTGGCCCTCGCCTCGACGCCACGTTCGGCGAGCTGCTCGAGGGGCGTCACCACCAGGCCGACGACCTCCACGACACTGGCGCTGGTGCATAGGTCGGGCGCCAGATCCCGCACGCGCCTCACCACGGTGTCGACGAAGCTGGCCAGGCAGACCTGCCGCGAGATCCCGTGGCGCTCGATGGCGGCGATGACGTCGGCCTCGATGGGCGGGTTCGTCTGCTTGATCTCGATGAGGAAGCGTTCGCGCGGGAAGCGATCGAGCACCTCGTCGAGGGTCGGGATCGTCACGCCCGTGCCGCGGTACGGGAAGGTGGCGCCGCCGTCGCGTGTGAATCGGTACCCCGCGTCGAGCGACTTCACCTCGGCGAGGGTCAGGTCGTGGATCGCCCCCGTGCCGTCCGTGGTCCGATCGACGGTGTCGTCGTGGAGCAACACGACCACGCCGTCGCGGGTGGTGTGGGCGTCGGTCTCGAGGATCTGCGCGCCGTTCGCGAGCCCGCTCTCGAACCCCGCCAGCGTGCTCTCTGGCGCCAGGTCCGCGCCGCCGCGATGGGCGATCACCCGCGGCAGCGGCCCGTCGAGGAAGCCCGGCGCACCCGCGGTCGCGCCGCCGCCACAGGCCGGGAGCGCGGCGAGCGCGAGCGCGAGCAACACCGGCCTCGACCCCATCTCCCGATCCTAGCTCGTCAGCGACGCCCGGAGCAGCGATCGGCCGCAGCGCGGCACGGCCGCGGCGGCACGCCGCTCATGGCGCCGGCGTCGTCAGGAGCTTCATGGTGCTGCTCAGCCCCGCGGCTCCCGCCATCGCGGCCGGCGGTGGCTCGGGTGGCGGCACCTCGAGCGGCGATTTGACCGCCGGCACGGTGTCACCGAACGGGCTCATACCGACCGGCGACTGGTCCGGCGGGATGTGCCGGACCACGTCGGGCACCTGCACGCCGGGGATGGTGTTGCCGCTCTGCGCTCCCTTGTTCACGCCGGGCACGCCGATCCCCGGCGCGGTCTGGCCGGTGGTCGGCGGCGGCGCGGCGGACCCCTTCGCCGGCGCGGGACCGACCGAGCCCGCCATAGGGCTGCCCGGCGGCGGGACGGAGCCGGCTCCGGGAGAAGGAGCGCCCGGCGCGGGACCCGATCCGCCGCCCGCGGTCGCCGGCGGCTTGTCGCCCGGGAGCTGGCCGAAGCGCGCGTTCATCCAGTCGGCGCGCGCCTGCTTGTCGGCGTCGTTCGCTCGTCTCCACTCGTCGTAGACCGGACCCTGGGGCGCGCCGCCCTTGTTGACGTGGTCCTGGTAGGCAGCGTCCGCGGCGGCCTTGCGCTGGGCGGTCTCGAACGCCTCCTTCTCGGTCTGCGCCAGGTACTCGCGCTCACGCGCGTAGCGCTCCTGCCGGCGCGCCTCGTCGTAGTCCTTCTGGGCCTTCTCGAGCGCCTCGTCGGCGGCATTGCGGCGCTGCACGTCGTCGAGGTTTTTGGGCGGGTTGGCGCGCTCACGGGCCATCTCGTCCTCGGCGCGCTCGAGCTTCTCGCGCGCCTCTTCCGCCGCCTTCTGCTTCTGCCCACGGTCCTGCTTGGCCTTGTCGAGGTCCTGCGGGCTCTTGCGCTCGGGCTTCGGCTTGAGGTCGAGGGGCTCCTGGCCGCGCGGCTCGGGACCGCCGGGGCGGGCGGCTTCTCGCCCGGGCCTGCGGGCGGCCTCTCCGGCGGGCGTTCGCCGGGCGGCTTGGGATCGCCGGCCGTGGGCTTCCCTCCTCCGCCGCTCGCCGCCGGCCTCTCTCCCTCGTAGAGCGGCACCTCGGGGCGCTTCACCTCGGCCTCACCGGGACCGAACATCGAGAACGGCTTCATGGTCCACATCATGACCATGAGGTCGAGGCCCGAGAGCATGCCGTTGGCGACGCACTTGTAGCCGTCGGCCTTGGCCCACGACTCCTTGGCCTGCTCGTAGCCTTCCTTCGCGGCGTTGGCAGGCCCCTTCGCGCTGCGGTCCTTCATGGCGCGCACCAGCGCCTTGGACGCGGCGTTGGCGATCATGCACTGCGCGGTGGCGATGATCGTCTGGATCACGATCACGAGCGCGTATTCGACCAGCGCCTGGCCGTGGCCGGTGGGGCCGATGCCGAGGGTCGCGCCGGTGGCGGGGTCGATCCGCCACCAGCCGGCGCTCGCCGCGGCGTCTCCGCCACCGCTCGGCGCGACCACCGCGTAGCCCGCCTCGAGATCCATCGCGATCCGCTGCGCGACGTCCGCGGGCAGACCGAGCTTCGCCACCTTCGCCTCGTCGCCCGGCTCGAGCGCCGTCCACGCGCGCCCGGCCTTGGCGTCCTCGGCGAACGCCTCGGCGGCGTTGGCGGCGGGCTCGCCGAGCCGGCGCATCGCGGCGATCTCGGCGTTGGTGTCGGCGATTCCCTGCGCCATGCGCGCCCGGCTCGCGGCCACGCCGGCGCGCGGATCGACACCCACGCCGTTCTCGACGATGTCGAGCGCGGCGCTCGCGAAGAAGTCGCCCCCCTTCCCGCGCGACAGCGTGGTGTGCTGGATCACCACCGCCGGCCGGTCGACGTAGAGCGCGGCGGCGTACGGGTTGCCCTGGAAGCGCACCAGGGCGTGCGCGAGGAGCGCGGCCGGCAACGGCGTCAGCTTGCCGAAGGTCTCGAGGTAGTTGGGCGGCAGCTTCGAGAACGGGTCACTCGCCATCTCGTCGAGGAGCTCGCGGTTGGCGCCGGCGTTCAGCGCCGCGAGATGCATCGCGTAGTCCGGCGACAGGCGGCACGGCAGCACCTGGATCTCGGCCTCGCCGAGGAGCGCCATCGAGCGCGCGATGGCGCGCTCCTCCGTCATGATCAGCGGCGTCGCCGCCGCGCCGCCGGCACGCGCGGCCGGCCCGATCAGGTCGAAGATCTCTCGTCGCACCTTGCGCGGCGGCGCACCTGGCGCCGCGAATTCGATCTCGAGCCACTCGGCGGTGAGCTCGCCCTCGGCCCGCGCCTCCTTGTCGGGTGACTTCTCCTTGGGCACCGGCGTCTCGTCGTCGCCGATCGTCGCCAGGACATCGGTGGCCTTGGCGAGCTGGCCCGTGGCCGGGACCATCATGGTCCGGAACGGGTTGGCGGGGGCGGGGGCCTCGTCGAGCTCGCCGGTGTCCCTGACGGCGGCGCGCTGGTAGCCCTGCGCCCCGACGCGCACGATCGGCAGCCACTCGTCCTGGGTCAGGAACGCCGCGCGCAGCTTGATCTGCACGTCATCGGGTCCGACCTGCGGCCAGTCGCGTGGCCAGGCCATCGGGAAGTGCTGGATCTGGATGCGCTCGCCGATCACCTCGCGCGCCCTGAGCGTGTGCACGACCGGAACGCCCTCCCGGCGTGCACTGCCCCTGGTCTGCTCGGTGACCACGCGGATCGTCACGAGCTGCTCGAGGTCGGTGGGCAGGGCGTCGGGCTCGGCGGTGCGCGTGGCCGACGCGAGCGTCGCGCCGAGCCCACCGTCGGCGAGCGGATCGACGGCGACCCAGCGCGCGCCGTCGCGGTACTCGGCCCACCAGTGGTCGGCGAGCGCGGCGAGCTGCTCGGCCGAGGGCGATCCCGCCGAGGACTGCTCCATGGGTAGCGCGACCGCGCTCGCGAGCCGCGCGAGCTGATCGTCGACGCGGCCTCGCAGGTCGCGCGCCATGTCCTCGGCGTCCTTGCGCGCCGTGCCGACGATCGAGGCGACGCTCGCGCGGTCGATGCCGTAGAGGTCCGCGCTCGCGAGCACGTCGGCCGGTGGGGCGGCGGGTGTCGCGCCCGGCGGCGGCGGTGGTGGGGCCGGGGCGAACTTCACGGGCCGCACCACCCGCCGCCAGGTGTCGTGGGCGGCCGCACTGCTCAGCTCGGCGTGCGCGAGGCGTGGCGTCTTCCCCGCCGCGCGCAGCAGCTCCGCCATGAGCAGCGCCTGATCCAGCCCATTGCCGACCCGGTCCATGAGCACCCCGGGGGCGCCGCGAAGGGCGCCGCGGTACGGCATCCACACCACCGCGCCACGCACCCACGCGAGCAACGCCGCGGGCTCGATCCCGACCGTGTCCACCACGTAGGCCGGGTCCCAGCGATCGCGCGGCGCCTCGCGGTCGCCGTCCTCGAGGGCCTGGAGGCTCGCGCGGAGCTGGCTCGCGAAGCGGGTCGCGATCTCCTCCTTCGCGGCCGACGATGGCGGCGCCGCGGCCAGCGCGTGGAAGCCCGGGCCCTCGAGCGCGAGCGACCACGCGAGCACGAAGCACACCACCCGCGACCACTCCCGCCGTCCGACGTATCGCATGGAACGTTGCTCCTATCGTGTGGCCGCGCCGCTTTCGAGGTGAGTCGCCTGTCCGGCCTCGACGACCACCCCCTCCAGCACCCGCGGCGCCGCCGCGCCGACCTCGACCCGGTAGATCCCCGCCGGCAGCGCCACCGCCGGCCCGCCCACGGTGCCGCTCCCGAGCACCACGCCACTCGCGTCGAGCACCCGGAACGGCTCTCGCACCGCGGCCGCGAGCGCCACGTTCAGGTCCTTGCTCGACTGGGCGTCGAAGTACTCACCGCGCCCGGCGCGCGCCCACTCGCGGAAGGTGTCCTTGAGCTTCGCCTCGCCGATCGCGAAGCCGACGATGTTGACGCGCACGTCGAAGCCCCGCGCCACGAGCTTCTCGATCTCCGCCTGCGGATCTCCCCCGCAGGTCTCCTCGCCGTCGGTGACGAGCACCACCGTGCGCTGGCCGGTGGCGCCAGCCAGGTCCTCCGCGACGCGAGCGATCGAGGCCGCGATCGAGGTCTTGGCGAGGTTCTGCGGACGCACCGCGGCGATCGTCCTGGCGAGCGCCTTGGGATCGAGGGGGGCGAGAGGCGCGCGCAGGAAGGTCTCGCACGAGCCGGGCTCGTCGTCGCCGAACACGCGGAGCGCGACCGGCGTGCCCGGGCGCAGGTTGCGGGAGACGAGGTCGGTCAGCACCGCGTTCGCCACGTCGATGCGGCGCTTGCCCTCGAAGCGCTGCAACATGCTGCCCGAGGCGTCGAACACCAGCTCGACCGCGCCCGAGGGCGGCGGCGCGGGCGCGGCGGCGGCCGGCGCGGTGGCGGGGACCCCCACCGCCAGGCTGCCGGGACGAGGCGGCGGCGCCTCGCGCGCCGTGGCCGTGAGGACGTAGCGAGCGGGACGGCGCAACCACGCGGCGGCCCTCGCCGCGATGACGTCCAGCTCGGCCTGGGTGCGGGCCGACGCGTAGTGGCCGCCGAAGGCGCTCGCCAGGTCCTGCATGATCTGCTTCTCGTGGAGCGGCTCGCGGCCGGTGCCGATGTGCGCCGCGAAGACGTGCGCGCGGACCCGGGCCAGCGAACGCCACATCGCCGCGGTCAGGGGGTAGAAACCGACCGTCTCGGCGTCGGTCACGAGCAGCAGCGCGCGCGCCCCGCGGCGGGTGGCGAGCCCGTCGAGCGCCGCGATCGTGGTCTCCTCGAGGGCGCTCGAGCCGGTCTCCTGGGCGAGCGCTACGAACGCTCCCTGCACCAGGTACGGCTGGTCCGACCACTCGGGCAGCAGCCACGGCGCCGAGAAGTTCATGATGTTCACGAACTCGCGCCCGGGCGTGACGCCGTCGGCGTACGCCATCACCGCCTGGTGCACCGCGGGCGCGAACGCCGCCAGGCTGGCGCTGGTGTCGTACGCGATGCCGACCGCCCACGGCGGTTCCTCGACGTGGATCCGATAGCTCTTGCCCGGCTCGACCGTGGCCTCGAGCACCAGCCGGCTCGCCGCCGATGACGCGACCCGGAGCGGCAGCGCCGCGCCGCCGGCGTCCTCGATGGTCACCGCCACGTCGACGATCGGCTCGTTGGTGGCCGTGACGGAGAGGGTGTCCTGGCCGGCGGGCACGGTGACGATCCACCAGTCCTCGGCGGCGCCGCGCTTCACCTCGCTGGCGACGGCGCGGCCGAGCTCGAGCGGTGCCGCGGCCTCGCGATCGCGTCCGCTGGCCGCCGCGCCGGCCGCCGCGCGCGGCGACGGCTCGGCGCGCGTGCTCCACTCGAGCACCGCCTCGGGCCGGAACATGCCCCACTCGCCGAGGATCGATCGATAGCTCTCGCTGGTCGGCCGCTCCATCACCCGGATCACGTCGGGGTAGAGCCACTTCTCCGCCCTGGCGAGCGGCTCGGCCGCGGCGAACCGCACGAAGCGCGCCCACACCGGCGCGGCCAGCGTCCACGACGAGCCCTTGCCCTTCAGGGTGGCGCGCAGGTCCCACGTGCCGAGCTCCGTCCACGGGCCGATCGGGCTCGCGAGGCTCACCGCCACCGCGACCCGCGTGAAGCGCCCTTTCGCCGCGTCGGCGGCGGTGCCACTCGGGTCCTGCCACTCGAAGCTCGTGAGCTGTGCTGCGCGATCGTCCTGGAAACCGATCACCCACGCGGGCCGCGTTCCCGCCTCGAAGCTACCCGCGACCGCCTCGCGTCCCTCGGCGAGCAGGCCCGCGGCGTCGGACGGCTGCACGCCGATCACCGGATCCGCGTGCACCACGTGGCCGCCGCGGCGCGGGTCCGCGAGGTTGGCCGAGAGTCCCGCGGGCTCGCCAGGCGCCGCGATCATCTTCCACTCGCCGAGGCCGACCCAGCCCAGGTTGTCGGCGTGGTTGGAAAGCAGGCGCAGCCGCGCGGCGCGCGCCTCGACCGGCGCCGCGAGCGCGAACGCCTGCTCGATCGGCAGCGTGGTGAGGCGCGCGCGCAGCGCGGGCTGGAACGAGGTTCCGTCGGCCGAGAGCAAGAGCTCGAAGTCGGCGAGCTGCTCGGCCGGGTAGAGCTGCCCCGCGAACTGGGGATGGATCGCGATGCCGCGGATCGGCCACGGGCGATCGCCACCGAAGCGCACGGTGAGCTCCTGCGGAAGCGAGTCGGCGCGCACCCGGTAGCCCCCGGACGACATCAGGCCATCGTGGAGCAGCGCACGCTGCTCGGCGTCGCGCTCGTCGGACGCTCCCACCACCACGCCACCCAGGGCGCTCGACGCGACGTCGAACCCGCCGAGCAGCTCGGCCGGGATCGGGAAGCTCGTCTCTTCGTTCATCGGTGGCGCCATCGGGTCGGCGATGAGCCGCGCGAACGTGCTCGCCGAGGCGCCGTCGGCGGCGCGAGTCGCGCGCATCGCGATCTGCACGTCGCGGTCGGCCCACGCGTCGGGAAGCACGGCGATCTCCACCGGCACGCGCTCGGTGGCGCCCGCAGCGAGCCTGAGCGACGCCCGGGCGAGCACGGGGCGGTACGCGAAGTGGCTGCTGGACGTGTCGAGGGCGAGCTCGACGGCCTCGCGCCCCGTGTTCGTCACCTCGGCCGCCCCCTTCACGCGCTGGCCGCGGGTCCAGAACGCGGCGACCGGGGTGTCGCCGAGCGCGAGGCTGGCCGTCACGGGCAGCGGGGGAGGTGGCGACGCCGGCGGCGGTCCGTTCGGGAACGCCACCCGCAGCCGGTAGCGGCCGGTGCCGCGCACGCCGAGCTTCGCCTCGGTGCCCGCGGGCAGCTCGGCCTCGAAGCGGTGCGTGCTCCGGTCGAGGCGGCCCTCGAGCGGCTGACCGCCGACCACGAGCTCGAGACGCGCCTCGTCGTTCTCGAGGTCCGCGCGCAGCGGGCCGGCGCGCTCGAGGACCGGCAGCACGAACCAGTCGAGATCGCCCCGCTCGCCGAGATCGCCCTCGACGGTCTGGCCCGGAGGCAGCGGACCGGCCTGCTGCGGGCTGTCGTTCGGCTCACGGTCGTCGGGCAGCTCGAACGGCGAGCGCTGCGTGAGCGTGATGCGGTAGCGGCCGGACTTGGCGACGTACGCGCTCAGGTTGGCGGTGTAGTCGCCCGGGTCGAGATAGGCGTCGTACACGGCTGCGCCGTCGCGGGCTCGGAACGTCGGGCGCTTGGTCGACGGGTAGCCCCACTCGATCCCGGTGTCGATCACCGCTCCCGGTGGCGGCACCACCTCGAGCGCCACGTGCGCGGGACCTGCGAGCGAGAACCGGTACACGTCGTGGTCGGACTCGTCCTCGAGCGAGCCGGTGCGCGGCACGCCGACCCGGAGCAGGTGCGCCTGGCGGTCGTTGTCGTTGGGCTCGCGCTCGGCGTCGGGGTCGGGAGCGCCGACCGCGCGCGCCTGGACCTCGTAGTCGGCGTCGCGACCGCCGATGCGGATCCAGTAGTCGCCGGGCAGGAGCAGCGCGTCGGAGGTCTCGACGGTGGTCGGCGGACCGTCGGCGCCCGCGAGCGCCGCGGCGGCGATCGCGCGCACGGTGTCGGGTGAGACCGAGGACGAGCCGACCACAGCGCCGCGCACGTCCAGGATCGAGAGCGACGTCACGCCGCCGCCCCGCGAGGCGACCCGCCAGAGCTGTGGTGCGCCGCTCACGCGGACGCGGAAGAAGTCCACGTCCTCGCCCTCGAGCCGGCCGCGCACCGCGCGCGCGGCATCCATCGGCGTCGCGAGCCGGGACAGGTCGTTGGGCTCGCTCTCGACGTCCGGCTCGTCGGCGCCGGCGAGACGAAGCGTGAGCGTGTAGGGCTGGCGCGGATCGGGGGCGCCCGAGACCGTGACCGTGTGCGGCCGGTCGCCGAGCGAGAGCCCGGGCAGCTTGATGCTCGTGGCCGTGCGGCAGGCGAGCGCCTCGCCGCCCTCGTCGTTCAGGCACAGGCGGCGGGGCGCGCGAGACGGGCTCTCGAGCTTGAGCTCCACGCGTTTGCCGGCGAAGCGCGGGTCGGGCGGGATCGCCCACACGTCGACGTCGTCGCTCCAGCCGATGCGGCCACCGAAGGGTTTGCCGAGGGCGAGGGGCCGCGCCTGGGCGGCCGTGTCGTTGGGCTCGTCCTCGCGTCCCGGGCTGCGCGGCAGGCCCGCGGTGAGCGTGAGCCAGTAGGGGCTCGGATCCACGGCGCCGGGATAGAGCCGCACCGTGTAGTCGCCCGGCTCGAGGCCGAGGTCGGAGAGCGCGATCGGCCCGGTCATCCGCTCGGAGTGGGTGAGCAGCGGCTCGCCGCCTGGCTTGCGCAGCTCCGCCGAGAGCCACTCGCCGACCGGACCCGCGACTCCGAGCGACAGGCTGCGGCGCGCGTTGGCCTCGCTCACGGAGAAGCGGAACTGGTCCTCGGAGCCGTTCAGGTCGCCGGCGGTGCGGACACCGAGCGCGAGCGGCGTGGCCTGAGCCGGCGCATCGTTGGGCTCGCGCTCGATGGCCTCTGGGGCGGCACCGGGCTCCACCCGGACCTCGTAGGGGCCTCCGCCGCTGGTCTGGAGCAGCAGGAAGTAGCTGCCGCCGCGCAGCAGCACCCCGTCGAGGTTCGCGCTCGAGGCGTTCTCGTCCGAGGTGAGCCGAAACGCCTCGCTCCCGGTCGCCGGCGCACCGTCCGCGCCGTGCTCGGCACGCATCGCGATAAACCGCGTCGAGGCCGCGAACGAGGTGTCGATCGACACCTTCCAGCCGCGCGCCGCCTGGTCCGCGGGCACGGTGAAGCGGATCGTGTCGGTGTCGCGGTCGTCGAGGGCACCGCTCACGCAGAACCCGCCGGTCACGGCGAGCGCCGTCGCCGGCGAGTCGTTGGGCTCGCGCTCGGGGACGCACAGCGGCGGGTCGGCGCGCGCCGGTCCTGCGAACGGCAGTGCCGCGACGCACGCCAGCACCGCGAGCGCGTGCCCAAGCGGCACGCGCGGCGCACCCGAGCACCGTCTCACTTGCGCGACTCGACCTTGCACGTGGGACGCGACGGCATCGCGTAGCGCTCGGCCGCGGCCCTGTCGTCACCCGCGTAGCTGCGCTCCACGGTGGCGGTGACGTCCCCTTCCAGGATCGTGATGTCGACGGACACCTCGACCGCCACGGGCTCGGGCGTGGAAGCCGCGTGAAGGCGGCAGGTCTGCGCCGCCCAAGCATCGAGCGGCTGTCCCGGCGCGGGTGGCTTTTCCTTCGCGAGGCACGCATCGACGTCCTTCCTCATGGGCATGCGTGCCTTCGCGGCGCCCGCGGCGGTGACGTGTGTGCCGACGTCGTTCGCGACGACTCGAGCCGGGAGCTCGAGGGTCCCGTACGGCGCCTTCACCTGGACGCTCGGCGAGCCACCGGTCTCGATGACGATCGTCTGGACCAACGGGGGTGCCGTGGGACCCCCCTTGATGTCGTCCTCCTGGCACGCGAGCACGAGCTTCTCCGCGCGCGCGACGCGCGGGACGGCGAGCGCCACGACCACCACCGCGAACGCCATCACCATAGGGACCACCGAGCGGAACTGGACCGTGCGCATCGCGCCTCCTTGGCTCGAGACCGGCGCAGCATACGAAAGCTGCCCGCGGGCCCGCGACCCCGGCGGACCCGGCCGGCGGCGGCGCCGTGTGACCTTCTCGGCGCGCTGCATTTAAGTTGACAACTCCTAAATTCATTTTATACATTATCAACAATGAAACGCAGCTACGACCGCAGCAGCCGGCTCGCCGCCGCCGAGCTCACCCGTCGGCGCATCGTCGAGGCCACCGTGGAGCTTCACGCGGAGAACGGCGGCGTGGGCACGACCCACGAGATGATCGCGCGGCGCGCGGGCGTGTCGCTGCCCACCGTCTACAAGTACTTCCCCACCCGCAACGACCTGATCCCGCACTGCACCGGCGCGGTCATCGAGGCCGGTCCACCGCCCGTCACGCGCGCGGCGCTCGAGGCCATCGCCGGCGCGCCGGCGCGGATCCGAGCGCTCGCGCAGAGCACGTTCGCCTTCTACGCGCACGCCGCGCCCTGGCTGCGCTGGTCCGCGCGCGACGCGCTCGAGCTCCCGGCGCTCCGCGACCTCCTCGAGGCCACCGCCGCGGAACGCGCCGAGCTGGTGCGGCTCGCCTTCGCCCCGCGCTTCACGGGCGCCCCGCCCAAGGCGCCAGTGGCGCTCGCCACGGCGCTCCTCGACTTCCCCACCTGGCAGACCCTCACCGGCGCCGGCTTCACCGGCGCCCAGGCGGTGGTCGTCGTCAGCGACGCCCTCGTCACGTTGATCGAGAGCGCCGCGCGGCGTCCCCCGCGATCCAACCGAAAGGAGAACCTCCGATGAACGCCCTTCCCCACTCCGACACCACCGTCGACGAGATCGCCGACGGCATCTACCGCATCAGCACGCCGCTCGACGTCGTGCCGGGCGGCTTCATGTTCAACCAGTTCCTGATCGCCGACGACGAGCCGCTACTCTTCCACACCGGCCCGCGCAAGCTCTTCCCGGCGGTGTCCGAGGCGGTCGGGCGAGTCATCCCGATCGAGCGGCTGCGCTACGTGGCGTTCTCGCACGTCGAGGCGGACGAGTCCGGCTCGCTCAACTCGTTCCTCGCCGCCGCGCCGCGCGCCGAGCCGGTGTGCAGCCAGGTGGCGGCGATGGTGTCCATGAACGACCTCGCCGACCGGCCGCCGCGGGCACTCGCCCCACGGCGAGACGATCACCCTCGGCCGCCACGTCGTCGAGTGGTACGACGCGCCCCACCTCCCGCACGGCTGGGAGACCGGCTACCTCGGCGAGCGCACCACGCGGACGCTCTTCTGCGGCGACCTCTTCACCCAGGCGGGCTCACGCGCACCCGCGCTCACCGAGGGCGACATCCTCGGCCCGAGCGAGGCGATGCGCGCCGGCATGGACTACTACGCCCACGCGCGCGACACCCGGATGCTCCTCGAGCGGCTCGCGCGCACCCAGCCCACGACGCTCGCCTGCATGCACGGCTCGTCGTGGCGCGGCGACGGCGAGAAGCTGCTGCTGGCGCTCGCCGACACCCTCGAGCGGTGAACGGCACGGCCGCGCGGGCGGGGCCACGGAGGCCCCCGCCCTACGAGAACCTCACGACGACCTGCAGTCGTAGCGACGGGGGTTCCATCCCCCGTCGCCAGCGCCGGCTCAGTAGGCCTCGCAGAAGGGTCCGACCTGGTCGGCTCCTCCCAGGATCGTCGTGCACACGAAACCGGGCGTGCCATAGGCGAACCACGGCCGCCCGTCGCTCGTCACCGCGCAGCGGCGCTTGCCGGCGGCGCCGCCCTTCTCGACCAGGCAGCTCTCGCCGCGGGTCACGACTACCGTCGCGGGATCGGCACCCGCCTGCCCCGCGCACAGGCTCGCGACCTCCGCTTCCGTCCAGCCCGCCGCCGCCGGGAAGTCCGCGCAGTTGTCGGCCACGAAGCTCGAGCGGTAGCGGCACGTGACCACGTCGTCGTCGCCCGGCATGGAATCGCACGCGCTCGCCGGGCACGAGCTGGGGTCCGCGACGCACGAGCCGTCCGGGCACGCGAAGTCCGCGTCGCCCGAGCAGCCCGTGTGTACCGGATCCAGTGTGATCTCGATCGGCTTCACGGTCTGGCGGTGAGCTTGCCCGTCGAAGGGGAACACCAGCGGTGCCACGTCCTTGCCGTAGTAGTAGTCACCGTCGACCGGCAGCGGCGGGAACTTGGGTTCGAGCTGGAGGTGGACGTAGAGGTGGTAGGCGCCCGTCAGCAGCGCCTCCCGATAGTAGGTGCAGCCAGGGATCTCGAGGGTCAGCGGGCGCCCGGCGTCGATGTCGGGAGACAGCACCTGGTTGGTGTCCGTGCCACCGTCGGGGGGGCGCGCCGGCGGGAACTCCCAGTCGGCGTCCGTGTAGAGGAATCCCAGGAGCTGGCTCGCGGTCTGCGGCAGCTTCTCCGGCACACGGATCGTCAGCGCGAGCTTGTCGCTCTGCGGGCAGACATCCACGTCGCACTCGGTGGCGATCGACGGACTCGAAGCCGAGCCGAGCGACGAGCACGGTCCGCAGCCGCACTGTGCCGGCGGCTTGTCGTCGGAGGTGCGCACACAGCGCACGTCGCCATAGCTGCACACGTGGTTGAAGCCGACCGCGCCAGTGTCGAACGTGACGTACGCCACCCAGCGCTCGGGCTCGTCCACCGCCCGGTCGCTGGCCCAGGTCTCGAGCGGGTGGCCGTGCACCGCGGGATCCGGCTTGTCGCAGGAACCACCCAGCTCAGGCAGCCAGAAGCAACCGTTGGCGCCTGGTCCCGCGTACTCGTCCCCTCCCAGGCACGCGGGGTCCAGGCCATCGCCGGTCTCGCTTCCCACCGTGACGCCGCAGCTCCCGCCGAGCTGGGTGCTGGCGTGGCCGGCGACCAGCGTGCGCAGCTCGTCGATGGTGGGGACACGCCAGTCGTCGAAGCCTCCCAGCGCCAGCTCGTCGCAATAGCCCCGTGCCTCCTCGGGCCGTAGACCCACGTCGGTCGAGGTGTAGGCGTCTTTCTGAGGGTCCTGCCAGCACAGGCCAGTCTTGGGATCGCACCAGACCGGCGGGCGGCACGCACCCTGATCGTCACACAGCCCCTCGGGGCAGGCCGTGCCCGGCCGGGCGGCGCCGAAGCGGCAGACGCCGTGCTCGTCGCAGCTACCCACCTTGCATGGGTCCGCGCTGACGCACAGATCCGCGCACACGCGTGGCTCGGGCAGCGCAACCTGGCGCGGCGGCTCGCCGCGATCGCAGGACACCAGCGCGAGCAGCGCGAGCACCGCCCAGCCCGCCAACGACTCGCGCCCCCGTCGTGCCATGCCTTGCCCCCTCCTACGAACATCGGCACACCGACGTTCCCCCTCCGTCGACTCTATGCAATGGCCGCCTCGAAGCGAAGCGGCTCTCACCGGCAGCGAGCGAGCGCCGCGAGACATCAGGCGTCCGAGCCCGGGCGGATCGACCGCGCTCGCCACCCAGGGTTCGACCGCGATCGTCGAGCGGACCGAGACCCGGCGTACCGAGATCTCCACCTTCGCTGCGGAGCTGGCGCCGCAGCCGCTCGTGCTGGCGATTGCTTTTCGCACGGCGAGGTTCTAGCGTCCCGCGCTGCGCCGTGATCGCCCGCGGTGGTCCAGCGCAGCGAGAAAGGAGAAGTTGCGTGGCGACCGGCGGGAACTCCGACACCAAGGCTGCCGCAAAGGCGCCGCCAGCGTGGCTGAAGCGCGTGCTGCCCTTCGCGTTCGTCATCGGCGCGCTCGCAGTCTGGTGGTCGCCGAGCGGCGCGCCGGGCGATGCGCCGTCGCGCCCCTGCGCGACGATCACGCGCGCCGACTTCGACGCGGCACTGGCCAGCGGCGCGGTCCGAGGCTCGGCGCGGGCGGCTGCCGACGGCACGATGGACATGAGCTTCGGACCGGGCGTGGTCAGTTGCGCCACGATGAAAGGCTCGGCCATCAAGCCCTGCAAGCGCCCGACGGATCTCGTCATCGAGTACACCGCGGCTGGCGCAGCCCCGTTCTTCGTCAAGGTGCCGGCCGGATCCGAGTACCGGTTCCGCATCGAGCGCGCACCGAATACCTGCGAGGTCCTGGAGCGCTGAGGACGCGCCGTCGTCGCACGCGGCTCATCGCGGGAGCCGTTCAGACGCGTTCATCCGGCACCCTCGCGAGGTGCCTGACTTCACGGCCTACCTCGGCGACCGCACCACCCGGACTCTCTTCTACGGCGACCTCTTCACCCAGGCCGGCTCGCGCACGCCCGCGCTCACCGAGGGCGACATCCTCGAGAGCTGAGCGCACGCTGCCCCGCGGTCGCCCGACTCCGGCCGGTCCTGCTCACGGGGCCGGGCCTGACGTCCCGCTCACGATCTTCTCGAGCCGCGCAGGCACGTACTTGTGCCACGGTGTGCCGGCGAACGGGTCGCGGGCGCGCGAGTCGGTGAGCTCGTTGGGCGCCACCCCGCGCACCACCAGCGCGCCGCTCGGGTCCGGGTATGCGAGCCCCTGGCCGTTCGGCAGCGACACGCTGCCGCGCGGCAGCATCTCCGAGATCTCGACCTCCACCTCGACGCCGCCGCGGCGGGTGGCGAGGCGGGCGCGCTCACCATCGGCGAGGCCGAGCGCGGCGGCGTCCCCGGGGCTCACGCGCAACGTGCCGTAGCGCCCGCGCTTCAGCCACCCGGTGTCGCGCACGGCGGTGTTGCTGGTGTCCGAGCGGCGCTCGCCGGCGGCGAGGATCAAGGGAAAGTCGGGGTCGCGCGGGGGTGCCGTGCCGTCGAGCTTGTCGACCTCGGCGAGGAGCTCGGGCAGGTGGAGCTGGATGCGGTGCTCGGGCATCGAGATCGCGTTCCAGCTCTCGTCGAAGGTGCTGCGCGCGAACACCACGCCCGAGGGCTTCGCGAGCAGCGCCTCGAAGAGCACGTTCGCCGCGAGCGGAGGCGGCCCGCCGAAGCCGGCGCGCGCGAGGGTCGCGCGGTGGCCGAGCCCGTGGATCTGGCAGATCCCCACACCACCGCCGCGGTCGCGAGCCCGCGCGGCAGCGTCGGCCCGAGAGTGCGATAGAGCACCACCGGCGCGTAGCGGGCGATCCGCGGGCTCGTCGCCTGCATCGCCGCGAACGCGATCGTGAACGCCGTGCGCCCGAGGCGAAGCGCCCAGCGCAGCGGGCGGTAGTCCGCCTCGCCGAGCTCGCCCATCTCCTCCAGCAAGCGCGCGTGGATCTCCGCCTCGGGCAACGTACCCTCGAGCGGTTCGAAGAGCGGCTGTCGAAGGTGAAAGGCGTTGTCCGGGAACTCCATGTTGAAGAAGGTCGCCTCGACCTTCTCGAACTGGCTCGAGGCCGGCAGCACGTAGTCGGCGACCCGCGCGGTCTCGGTCATCGCCACGTCGATCACCACCGAGAGCTCGAGCGCACGGATCGCCTGGCGCATGCGCTGGCTGTCGGCGAGCGAGTGCGCCGGGTTGCCGCTCTCCACGATCATCGCGCGGAAGCGCTTCGGGTGATCGGTGAGGATCTCCTCGGGGATCACGTTGCACGGCACCAGGCCGATGATGATCTTCGAGCCAGTGACCGGGGTGCGGCGCTCGACGCGCGGCCCTTGCGCTTGCCGGCCGAGGTGTCGCCCTTGCTCGCCTTGGCGAGCGACAGGAACGGCACGTAGGCGTTGGCGGTGCCGGCCCGCCCGTAGTGGCCACCCAGCACCCACACCAGCCGCTGCAGTTAGCTACCGAGGGTCGAGTGCAGGTTCATCTGCATCCCGAGGTCCTCGAAGACGCTGGCGCTCTCCGCGGTCGCGATGCGGCGCGCCGCGCTGCGCAGCAGCGCCTCGTCGACACCGCACACCTCGGCGAACCGCGCGACCGGGATGCGCGCCAGGACTGGCTCGATCGCATCGAAGCCGCCGGTGTGGCGCGCGACCCAGTCGCGCTTCACCAGCCCCTCCTGCACCACGATCCCGGCGAGCGCCGCCAGGCACCACGCGTCGGATCCCGGGCGCACCTGCAGGTGGATGTCGGCGAGCTGCGCGGTCTCGCTGTTGCGCGGGTCGATCACGATCAGCGTGCGGCGCGGGTCCTTGTGGATCTCCTTCAAGACCGCGCGGGCACGCGCGAAGCCGTGCGACTGCCACGGGTTCTTGCCGATGAAGACCGCCACCTCGCAGCGCTCGAAGTCGCCGTGGACACCGGTGCCGAACATCTTGCCCTGCACCCAGAACTCGCCGGTCTTCTCCTGCGCGAGCGCGTTCGAGCGGTAGGTCACGCCGAGCGCCTTGAGGGTCGCGTCGCCGTAGGCTCCGCCGAGGTGGTTCCCCTGCGCGCCGCCGCCGTAATAGAGGATCGCCTCGCCGCCGTGGTTCGCCTTCACCTCCTTCAGGCGCGCCGCGACCTCACGGATCGCCGTGTCCCAGTCGATCGCCTCGTAGCGGCCGTCGGATCGCCTACGCATCGGCGAGCGCAGCCGGTCGGCGCCGTTCTGGTAGTGGTCCATCCGCTGGGCCTTCTCGCACAGGTAGCCCTGGCTGGCCGGGTGGTCCGCGTCGCCGTGGACCTTCACGATCCGCCGCCCGTCGGGACCGCCGGTCTGCACCTCGAGCCCGCAGTTGAGCGCGCACAGCACGCACGCGGGTCTTCCTCCCCGGGGAGTCGGCGTGGATGGGCTGGGGGTTCGTCGAAGGTGGGGTCATTGACCGTGCCTCGTCGAGGGACCGGGCGCTCGGCGGCCGCCCGATCACCGTACGGCCATCATCGTCGCCCGACCGCGAGCGTGGCCACGCTCACGAAGGCCGATGAACGGCCGGCCTTACGGCTCACCGCTCGACCGCACGCGCGCAGCGCGTGGCCCGTCGAGCTCCTCGACCCGCACAAGGAGGAGGCGCGCGATGTGAAGCGGGTTACTCGTGGCGCGCCCGATGACTCCAAGTTGGAACCGGATGTACCCGTTTCTATAGGAAATGGGTCGGCTGCGACACGAAAATCCCGCTCGCGGGGTGACCGGGGCAGTGGCTCGTCGGCGGCTTCGGCGCTCCACAGAGACGGGCTCCGTCTCCGATGCGCACGCTGGTCCCTGGAGGCGCCGCAGGCTGCATGCCGCCGGCTTTCGGTCAGGATCGGCTGTCAGCGCTCGGGCACCAGCGCGCCGCGGGTAACATCCTGCAGAACAGGACGGGCTTCAGACCTGCTCGGCGCGGCGAATCTGATCCCGGGGCCAATACCACGGCCATGAGCGCGACCGAGGCGACGTTCACTCCGTCGAGGAAGGCACCCGCGTTCGAGGATTGGCGGTTCGTGCGATCGGTGGTGCGATCGCCGGCACCATCACGAGCGCGATCCGATAGCGCAGGTTGGCGTGGCTGTTCGCGATGGCGTCGCTACCTCCAGGTTCGATACGACTCACACGGGCGGGCGGGCCGCGAACGTCAGTGAGCCCGGAAATGCACGAGTGAACGCCGTGGGTGTGTACGAGACCAGACGCAACCGCTCGGTTCGCCGGGTCGGCGAGCGCGGGTCGTGACGTCGGACTGCGACGCGAGGGCACCGGGGCGCGGCGCGTGGCGCCTCTTCGACCGAGGATGGAGCGAAACCGCCCCGCGCTAGCGTGAGGCACGATCATTGCTGCGTTCGAAGGCGCGCACGACGAAAGGATGGTCGCCATGAACCTCATCCGAACGATGTCATCCATGTTCTGTCTGGTGGGCCTCGCACTCTCGCCGGTCGACCGAGCCGCCCTCGCTGCGGAGGGGAAATCTCCGCCCACGGTTGCGTCGCCGGCACAGCCGAGCGCAGCGGCAGAAGCCGTCGATACCCGGACAGCGCTGCGGCTCACGGCCATGATGGCCGAGCACCAAAAGTCGAACATGCGTGACCACCTCGCCGCGGTGCAGGAGATCGTCGCCGCGATCGCCGCGAACGACATGCCGGCCGTCGAGAGGGCGACGCTTCGAATCGGCCATTCGGACGCGATGGCGCAGATGTGCCAGCACATGGGCTCCGCGACTCCTGGCTTCACCGAGAAGGCGCTCGGGTTCCATCGAACGGCGGGCACGATCACCGCTGCCGCGCAACGTGGCGACCGCACCGGCGTCAACAGCGCCCTCGCCGCGACGCTGCGGACCTGCGTCGAGTGTCATGCAGCCTATCGGCAGGAGGTCGTGGACGAGCCTACTTGGCGGCGACTCTCGACGGCTGGCCACTGAGCCAGCGGATCCGCCTGAGCCGGGCTCCTGGTTCAGCCGGCGCTTACCAGCCAGCGACCCGCAAATCGAGCCGCTGTCCCGAGTTCGCCCCTCGAGAGCACACGCCGCTGGCTCGCCCGCATCGACGAACCAGTGCCCCGCCGACCGCCGAGCCAAGCGCGGCTCGATGAGCATCATCCGGCACCTCACGAGGTGCCGGATGTCACCAGCGAATTGAACGTGGCGCGCCCGGAGGGATTCGAACCCCCGACCCTCGGATTCGAAGTCCGATGCTCTATCCAGGTGAGCTACGGGCGCGTGGTGAAGCGGCCGGACTATTCTCGACGCCGCGCGCCCGCGTCAACCGACGCCGGGCGCGCTTGGGTAGCTCGTTCCCGCAGGGTGCGGGCGCGCGCCCAACCCTCAGAAAAACCGGTAGCCGATCTCGAGGGTCGCGGTCGGCACGTGGAAGTAGTCCGTGAAGATCGACGCCACGTAATCCTCCCCTTGGGCGATCAACCGATCGGCGGGTGCAGGCAAGTCGAGCTGCGCGACGTCGAGGTGTGCGCTCGCGCCGAACGTGTAGACGAATCCGAGGGCACCGCGCACCACGAGGTTGCTCCCCAGCTCCCACTCGTAGCCGACGAGGCCCTGGACCTGCTCGATGCTGGCGTCGCCGTTCACGATCGGGTTCCCGGGCAAGAGCCCACCGAGGCCGCTCCCCGGCAGGAACGAGTTCGCGAGGTCGCGCAGGTCCACGTCGCCGGTGACTCCGATGTGCGAGTAACCGACCTGCACGAAGAACCCGCCCCCGAAGGGGTGCCATCCGACGAGGCCGCGGAAGACCAGCGCGTCCTGCAACGTCTGGTCGATGAGGCGCGCGGTGGTGTCGTCGTAGTCGCCGAACTGCTGCCCGACGTCGTTCGCGACGTCGGAGTAGCCCTCCGGGAGGAAGCCGACGGTTCCCTGGACCTCCAGGTGGTACGGCATCTCGACCCGCAGGCCACCGCCCACCTCGAGCGGGAAGTCGGTCCCGAAGGCGCCGACGAGGTTCCAGTCCTCGGTCGCCTCGGCACGCGCCAGGCGCGGCGCGACCCCGAGGACCACGATGACGATCAGGGCGACGCCCCACTTCCGCGTGTTCATGGGGCACGATCCTAACCCGCATCGCTCGCGAAGCCTTCTACCGCGGTCGCTCAGAGGGTCGATGGGTGCGGCTGGTGGGCGCCCGCGACCGTGCGCACGTTCATGGACCCACCACCGTTCGCTTCCGGAACGGAGTGGTTCGCCGGCTCTGGGCGGCCGACCGCCAGGCGCCCGCGTCCGCGGTACCGCTCTGGGGGGCGTGAGATGAAGGTCGTCGAGCGCGCGAGCGCGTTCGCGGCCGCACTGGACCCCACCGCGCGCGGCACGGCAAGATGTCCGCGCCCCTACTCGTCCGAGCCGTCGGAGCGCTTCGTGCGCGCCTGCCTTCGCCCGCGATCCCTTCTCGCCCGTCACCGACCCGCGAGCGCGTCGCGCGTGCTCCGCGCGCTCGCGAGCGCGGTCTCTCTCGCGGCGCTGGTGACGACCTCCGAGGCCGCCGAGCCGCGCAAGCCCGGTCCTCGCTCGCCGTCCCCCGCGAGCGACTCCTCCCCCGCGCCGTCGCGGCGGCCCAAGGTCTCGATCGGCGAGCGGCTCGCTCAGCTCGAGCACTGGAACCCACGCGTGCGGCAGATCGCGGCCGAGGCGCTCAGCGCCTACGGCGACGACGCGCGGCGGATCGCCGTCAGCTCGCTGATGGCCACTCTCCACGACCCCGACGCCGGCGTGCGGCGCGCCGCCGCCCAGACTCTCGGCACCCTGGCGCCGCCGTGGTGGGCGGTCTCGGACGGTCTCATCGATGCCCTCGGCGACGTCGACGAGCTGGTCCGCACGACCCTCGTCGAGCAGATCGCGGCGCGCGGCGAGACACCGGTGCCGCAGCTCGTCGTTGCGCTCGACTCGCCGGTGGTGCGGCGCCGGGAGGCCGCGGCGCTCACGCTCGGCGCGATCGGGCCGCGCGCCGAGGGCGCGCGCGAGCGCTTGCAGAAGGCGCTCACCGACCCCAACACCGGGGTCCAGCACGCCGCGCGCGGCGCCCTCGACGCGATCGGCGAGCCGCCCCCACCGCCCGAACCTCCGCCGAGCGCGGCACCCGCTCCCGCGACGCCCCAGCCGCCGGTGCACGGCACGTGGCTGGTGCTGCCGATCTCGGCGGGCTGGGCGGTGTCGGCGCTCTCCGGCGCGGGCGCGATGCTCGCGACGGTCTGGCTCATCGCACACGTCCGGCGCCGGCGACGCGGGGCCGTCGGTGCGAAGCGCCGGCCGCGCTCTCAGGAGGCGGCCACCGCGCCGGAGATCCTCGGCGTCGCCGAGCTGCGGCGCGCGATCGACAAGAACCTGATCCGCCTGCGCGACCCAGACGAGGAGCGCCGCTTCCGCGGCGTCCAGGGACTCGCCGAGCTCGGCGCGCGGGCGGTCCCGGTGCTGGTGCAGACGCTCGAGGACTCCGATCCGGAGGTGCGCTACTGGGCGGTCGCCGCGCTCGAGCTGGTCGGCCCCGCGGCGGGTCCGGCGGCGCCGATGCTGGCCGAGCTCGTGGCGTCGCAAGCGGAGCGCGAGGACACGCGGGTCTACGCGGCGCACGCGCTGGGCCGGATCGGCGCGCGCGCGATCCCGTCGATCCTGGTGCTACTTCGCTCCGATCGCGTCGAGACGCGCCGCCACGCGGCGACGATCTTCCAGCGCCTCGGCGCCGCCGCCGAGACCGCGGCGAGCCAGCTCGTGGCCGCGCTCGACGATCGCGACGCCGAGGTGGCGAGCACGATCGAGGAGGCTCTCGCGGCGATGAGCGCCGGCATCGCGCCTGCGCTCGCCGCGGCCCTCGCCCATCCGAGCGCTGCCGTGCGGGCACGCACGGCGCGGCTCGCGCGGCGCGTGGGAGCCACGGCGCCCGAGGTGATGACCGCGCTCGCCACCGCCTGCACCGACGGCGATCTGGACGTCCAGGAGCAGGCGGCACTCAGCCTGCAAGCGATCCAGCCACCCACGGCGCTGGACGGGCCGACCGACGGGGACGATACCGGCTCGTCCTCCACGTCCGGACTTCTGAACTGAGCCGGAAACCTCAGACGAGCTCGTAACGAGACCGACAAGCCGCCGTCAGATCGCGGGAACGCAGGACGCCGGCCCGCAGTCGTACTACACCGTACGGCGAGGGCCGGCGTTCCGAGTACCCCGCGAGATCACGGCGGATCGTCGGTCGCAGTAGAACGCGGCTGAGGTTTTCGGGCTGACCTTCGTCACCGGAAGAAAGCGATCGCCATGCAATGCCCCGCGTGCGGAACGCTCAACGGTCGTGCGGATCGGATGTGCCGGATGTGCGGTGCCGTCCTACCGGAACAGGCGAAGGCCGCGCCCCCCGAGGAGCCCGCGCCACTCTCCGACGCCGAGGCCAGCGTGCCGGCCGAGCCGACGGCGTCGGCTGCCACGGTCGCGCACCGGCTGCGGACATCGGCGCCGCGTTGCCCGTCGTGCTTCGCGATCAACGTCTACTCGGCGGTGTTCTGCCGCTCCTGCGGCGCGCGACTGCCGGAGGAGCCGGTGTACGCCGAGGACGGCGCCGCGACCGCGCCGGCGAGCGACGAGCGCGCCGGCCCGGCCTGGGAGAACGCCACCGGCTGGTTCGACCTCGGCGCGCTCTTCACGACCATGCGTGACGTGCTGCTCGCCCCCAACGTGACCTTCTCCAGCATGCGCCGCGAGGGGGGCGGAGCGCGGCCATTGACCTACGTGCTGGTGATGCACCTGGTGTTCCTGCCGGTCTACATCGGCATGTTCTGGTTCGCCGGTCGCGAGCTGCGCTCGATGGCGCACGAGCTCGGCGACCTCAAGCTTCCCGCGGCGGGCGCACCGAGCGCCGACGCGCAGGCGCAGGGCCAGGCCGTCGTCGAGCTGATGCGTCAGGCGAACGAGGGCCAGATCTCGCCCGAGGAGCTCGAGCAGCGGATGCAGGCGCTCGCGATGACCAGCCCGGACACCTCCGCGCCTTCGGCCGACCCGGCCAGCGGTGCCGCCAAGGCGCTCGGTCCCGAGGCCATGGCGACCACCGTGATCGCGCGCATGGTCGAGTCGATGCTCGGGCCAGCGGGGCTCCTGATCGGCGTGCCGCTCATGCTGCTGGCTGGCGCGCTCATGAGCCTCGGCGTGGGGACGGTCATGATCCACCTGTCGCTCAAGCTGGTGGGCGGCGCGCGCTCGATGGAGACCACGTTCCGGGCGCTCTGCTACGCGTCCGGCTCGGCAGCGCCGCTGCAGCTCGTGCCGCTGGTGGGCACGAGCATCGGCACGATCTGGGCGCTGGTCGTCAACGTCCTCGCGCAGGCGCGCGCCCACGAGATCAGTGCGTGGCGGGTGATCGGCGGCTATGTGCTGATGGTCGGCCTGCTGATCGGCGGGACCTGCGCGCTCGCGATCCTGTGAGGGCCGGGCGCGCCGCTGCTACGCAGCGCCCGTGTAGCGGCGGGCGCGAGCCCGCCGAGGGTCGGACGCGAATGGCGCCGACCGGTCCCGAGCCCGGGCGGCCTCACGGCCGCCCCTACACGCACACCGGGGTCGCCCGCAGCCCGGTGTATCCCGCGCGACACGGACGCGCGCGCGGGTCGATCGCGTGCGAGAGGAACCCACACGTGCCGATCGGTCCCGAGCCCGGGCGGCCTCGTGGCCGCACCGACACGCACACCGGGGTCGCTGTTCGTAGGGGCGAGCGCCAGCTCGCCCGCTGCGTTGGCGGCGCCGCCGCTCAGCCTTCGCTGCGGGTGAGGCTCGCGGGATCGAGGGTCAGCGAGAGCCCGCCGCGGCGGATCACGTAAGGATCGGCGCCGTCGTACTCCTTCGCGGCATAGGGGCTGTCGTAGCGCGGGTACGGGCCGATCGGCACCTCGGTGCCGTTGACCAGAAGCGGCCCGGTCCACGAGAAGTCCATGAGCCCCTGTCCCGGCGAGTCGTACCTGACCGTGAGGTCACCGGCGACGACCACCAGCGCCGCCGTGACCTGCTGCACGAACGCGTCGAAGCTCCCGTACTGGGTCTCGTCGCCGACCTCGCAGATCCACACGTTCGAGCGGCCATCGGCGCGAAGCTCCTCGTCGATCCACTCGTCGCCCGCCACCCACGTCGCGGGGTTGTTCGAGTAGAGCGCGACGTAGCCGTCGCCCTTGCGCGCCATCACCCATTGGCCCTGCTCGCGGACCTCGTCGAACTCGCCGCGCGGGAAGAACGCGTGGGTGTAGTCCGGGAAGAGTGCGTCCGAGATCACCTGCACGATGCCGCTCTCGTAACGGGGCTGGTCGTTCAGGATGATCGCCGCGGTGCGGTTCTGGGCGATCCGCGGATGCCAGCCGCCGGTCCAGTGACCCGCGAACTCGTTCTCGAGCAGGTCACCGGGATAGGTGGTGAACACGATCGCGCTGTCGCCGAGGGTCGCCTGCCAGGTGTGAGTCTGCGCGCCGAGCGTCGCGGGCTTCCATGCCTGCGCCGAGGCGAGCATCACCTCGGGTGTCCGGTACGCGTAGGTGTTGACCTGCTCGGGCGCGTAGCCCTCGGTGAGCGGCCAGCGCCGCCACTGCGAAGTCGGGCGGGATCGAGCGCCGGCGAGGGCGGAATCGCGAACGCGAAATATCGAAGAAGCTCTGGGGGTCCTCAAGAGTCGCCAGTCGCGCGCCATGCCGAGCGTGGTGTTGATGGTCTGCGGCATGACGTAGGCCCCCATCGTCCACCACAGCACCCCGTCGTCGTAGTCGTCCCACGAGATCCCCAGGGTCGGCCCGTCGGCGACGTCGATCCCCATCCGTTCGCGCGTCTCGAGCCCGCGCGGGCGCGCGCTGCCCACCGATTCGATCACGGCCGGCACGCGGTAGGTGTCGGACGACCATGTGACCGCCGAAATGCTGCCGGACTCTCCCCTCCAGCGAACCTTGCCGCGGAGCTAAGATCATGCCGCCCGTGTCCTCGGCATCGCGGCGGGTCTTGTCCTTCACGTAGCTGCGACCGTGGGCGACACCGAAGAAGCCCTCGTGGTTGTTGAGGGCCATGTCGTAGAGGAAGAGGTCGACCGCCATCCGCGCCCGCACCGCGAGCGCCTCGTCACCGCCGAAGTCGGCGACGTTGAGGAGCGGCGCGACGTCCTCGTTGTAGTAGACGTCCGAATGGAACTCGCTGAAGCCCCAGCGCAGCCGCCAGTCGAGCCAGCGCTCCATGTTCACTCTCGCCTTGGCGCGCAGCTCGGCGCCGGTGAGACCGGAGTTGGTGAAGACCGTATCCGGGTACAGCCGACCGAGAGGACGAACGCCGCGGGAGTTGAAGCGTAGTGGTTCTCGGACCAGTACACCATTCCATCCGCGCCGGGCTCGTCGATCCAGTACTTGAAGTCGCGGGTCGACGTCTCCATCCGCGCCAGCTGCTCGGCGCTCACACCAGGGCTCGCGCGGTACTTGGCGAGGATGCGCACGATCGCCGCGAGCCCGAAGTCCGCGGTGTCCTGGCGCGCGTCCATCTTGGCCAGCGTCGCGGTGAGCGAGAGATCGTCGAGGGCGCTGGTGCCGCGGTCGAGGGCGCAGACCTGCGCGTGGATGCTGCTACCCGGGATCGCGGCGTCGGTGGAGCACTGCTCGAGGAAGGCCGCGTAGCGCTCGTCGATTTGGCTCCTGAACGGCGTGGGATCGTCGTGGAACCCGCCGTGGTCGTTGCCGCCGTCGCAGCCCGCTCCCGCGAGCGCCACCACCAACGGGACGCACGCGAACACCGAAGCAAGCGCGCGACGCGGCGCGCTCCTCGAACTCCACTGCCCGAGCATGTCGACCTCAGACGTCGAAGCGGATGCCTTGCGCCAGGGGCAACGCGTCGCCGTAGTTGATGGTGTTGGTGACGCGCCGCATGTAGGCGCGCCACGAGTCCGAGCCGGACTCGCGTCCGCCGCCGGTGTCCTTCTCGCCGCCGAAGGCCCCCCCGATCTCGGCCCCCGAGGTGCCGATGTTGACGTTGGCGATGCCGCAGTCCGAGCCCGCCGGACCGAGGAAGCGCTCGGCGT
>JADJOY010000011.1 GCA_016713535.1 Deltaproteobacteria bacterium | reverse complement strand
TCGCCGAAGTAGGCCGCCGAGCCGCGCCCCGCGAAGAGCGCGCGGATCTCGTCGAGCACGGCCGCGCGTTCGCTCACGGTCGCTCTCCGAGCGCGAGGCGCCGCTCGATCTCGTCGACCACCGCCATCAGCTCGCCCACGCCGTCGATCACGAAGTGGGCGCCGGCGGCACGCAGGCGCTGGTTCGCGATGCCGTTGCGGCGCGCGCGCTCGTCGGCGGGTAGCGCCGCGAGCTCGGCCGGCGAGAGGCCGAGCTCGTTGCCGGTGAGCGTGACCCCCACCGTCCACATGCCGGCGTTGCGGCCCTCGTGGATGCCGGGGATCGTGTCGTCGACCTTGATGCACGCCTCCAGCGGCCACACGCCGAGGTCGAGCGCGTTGCGGTAGCACATGAGCGGCGAGGGACGCGCCTCCGAGACGTCGGAGGCGCACACCACCGCCTCGGGCGCGAAGCCGCGCTCCGCCGCCTCGGGGACGAGGACCTCCATCATCTCGCGCGCGTAGCCGGTGGTGCTGCCGACCTTGATGCCGCGCGCGTCGAGGGCGGCGACGGTGTCGAGCGTCCCCGGGGATCAGATCGGCGTGGAGCTTGATGCAAGCGATCTGGATCGGCACGAACGCCGCGTACATGCGGTCGACGTCGCGCTCGTCGCAGTCCTGGCCGCGCGCCTCGCGCCAGCGCGTCGCGACGGCGGGCATCTGGCTCACGGCGCGGATGTGCTCGCGCTTGCCCATGCCCATCGGACCGCGCGCTTCGTCGAGGGTGATCGGCACGCCCTCGCCCTCGAAGACCTGCTGAAAGGCACTCGCGGGCGCGCGCGAGCCGAAGTCGACGACGGTGCCGGCCCAGTCGAAGATCACGGCGCGAACGGGGCCACGGAAGAGAGGCGAGGTCATGGGTCACTCCGGGATCGCTGCAACGAGCTCGAGAGATGTGGGTGAGACTCGCGTCGCGCTCTCGCGACGGGCGTGTGTCGGGGACGAAGCCTTCGGGCCGCGCCTCAGCTCGCGGCCGGATCGAAGCCCAGCTCGCGGACGACGTCCCTCACCGCCGCCAGCGCGCCCTCGATCTCGGCGGCGCCGATGCGACCGATGCAGCCGATCCGGAAGGTCTCGGCGCGGGTGAGCTTGCCCGGGTAGATGACGAAGCCGCGGCTGCGCAGCGCGGCGTAGAAGACCTCGAAGTCGAAGCGCGGATCGGTCGGGCGATGGAACGTGACGATGATCGGCGCCTGCCACTCGTCGGGGAGCAGCGTGCGAAAACCCATCGCCCGCATCCCGCCGACGAGCCGCGCGCAGTTGTCGCGGTAGCGCGCGCCGCGCCCGACGACGCCGCCCTCCTGCGCGTGCTCCTCGATGGCGCGATCGAGCGCCGCAAGCACGTGGGTGGGTGGCGTGAAGCGCCACTGGCCGTTCGCCTCGAGTCCCTTCCATTGCTCGTGGAGGTCGAGGGCGACCGAGTGGGCGTTGCCCTTGGAGGTGGCCAGCGCGCCGCGCTCGACGATCGCGAAGCCGATCCCCGGCACCCCTTCGAGGCACTTGTTCGAGGACGCCATGAGCGCCTCGAAGGGCGTGGTGCGGGCGTCGACGGCGATGGCGCCGAACGCGCTCATCGCGTCGATCAGCAGCCGCCGGCCGCGACGCGCGACCACCTCGGCGATCTCGGCGAGCGGGTTGAGGATGCCGGTGGTGGTCTCGCAGTGGACGACGGCGACGTGACGGATCGACGGATCGGCCACGAGCAGGTCGTCGACGACCCAGGGGTCGACGCGCTCGTGCTCTTCCCACCCGCGGACCACGACCCGGCGCCCGATCCGCTCGAGGATCTCCACCATCCGGCGTCCGTAGGCGCCGTTCACGAGCACCAGCGTCTGGCCGTCCCTCGGCACCAGCGTGCCGAGCGTCGCCTCCACGGCGAAGGTACCGCTGCCCTGGAGCGGCACGCACTCGTGGGTCGTCGCGGCGTGAGCGAGCCCCGCGATCCGCGCCCGCACCCGCGCGGTCATCGCGATGAACGAGTCGTCGCGCGAGCCCCAGTCGTGGAGCATCGCGGCCTTGACCGACGTGGAGGTGGTGAGCGGGCCGGGCGTGAGCAGCCACGGGTCGCACGCGGGCCGGGCGCCGGCGGGTGACGTCGAATCGGGAGCGAGTGTGCCGTTCATCGGACCTTCCAGGCTTGAGCGCGCCGCACCATCCAGCGCGACCACGCCGTGGATCACGCGCACCGCGGCGGAGGTCAGCACGATGACCATCGCCATCGCCGCCGCGGGCGCCGTGTCGCCGGCGTCGTCCATGTTGAGCACCGCCACCGACGCGAGCTGGGTGTCGGGGCCGTAGAGGAACACCAGCGCGGAGACCGTGGTCATCGCGTTGGCGAACAGCATCATCGCCACGTCGAGGAGCGCCGGCAGCGTGAGCGGAACCGTGACCCGCGCGAGGGTCCTGTAGAACGGCACCTGGAGCGACGCCGACACCGCCTCGACCTCGGGATCGAGCTGCTTGAGCGCGGTGATCGCGGTCATGTGGCCGACGCTGTAGAAGTGGACGATCGTGCACGCCACCAGGAGCGGCATGGTGCGGTAGAGCCCGTGCAGCGGGTTCGCCGCCGAGTTGAAGAAGAAGATGTAGGCGAGCCCGAGCACCACTCCGGGGACCGCGAGCGGCAGCACCGCGAGAAGCTGGAGCAGCGCGCGCGGCCCGGCGAGACCGCGCGCCTTCTCCACCAGGTAGGCGCCCGCGAAGATCACCGCGGTGCCGATCACGGCGGTGGATCCCGCCAGCACCAGGCTCGAGCGGTAGGCCGACCAGCCGCCGCCGTCCACGAGATCGAAGCGGTAGTTGTCGAGGACCAAGCTCAAGTCGTAGGGCCACATCCGCACGAGCGACGCGAAGCCCGACACCGCGAGCACCGCGACCACCGCCACCGCCCTCGCCAGGCAAGCGAGGCCGAAGACGGCGTCGCGCACTCGATCGGGCCGCGGCGCGAACGGCACCGAACGCGCCGACATCAGCGCCGCCTGGCGGCGCTGCATCAGCCGGTCGATCACGAACGCCAGGACCGCGGGCACGAGCAGCACCACGCTCACCACCGCGCCCATCTGGAAGTCCTGCTGGCCGACCACCTGCTTGTAGATGTCGGTGGCGAGCACCGCGTAGCTGCCGCCGATCACCTTGGCGACGCCGAAGTCGGTGATGGTGAGCGTGAAGAGCACCAGCGCCGCGCTCACCAGCCCGTAGCGCACACCGGGCAAGGTCACCGTCCAGAAGGTCCGCAGGCGCCCCGCGCCGAGCGATTCGGCGGCCTCGTAGAGACGCTGATCGGCGGTCGAGAGCGCCGTCACCAGCACCATCACCGCCGCCGGGAATGCGTAGAAGGAGAGCCCGGCGACGATCCCGATCGGGCCGTAGATCGAGGCGTCGCCCATCCATTCCCGGAGCAAGCCTTGCCTGCCGAACAGGTACACGAACGAGATGCCGGGCAGCAGCGAGGGCGCGAGCGCGGGAGCGAGTGCCGCGACCCGGAAGAGCGGCTTGAAAGGCATCGAGGTGCGCTCGAGCCCGTACGCGTAGACGAACGCGAGCGCGATCGTGATCAGCGTGGCGCTGCCCGCGACCACCACGCTGTGCTCGATCGCCGCCGCCAGCGCGGGCGTCGAGAAGTAGCGGGCGTAGTTGGCGACGCCGACGAAAGCGCCGCTCGCGTCGCGAAAGCTCTTGAGCACCAGCAAGCCGAGCGGGACCACCAGTCCGAGCGTGAACGCCACCAGCAGCGCCCCGATCGCGACCCGCTGGATCCACTCGTCGGCGCCCGCTCGCACGCCGGCACGGACGAGCGGCGCGGGCCTTGACACCTCGAGGCTGTGGGTCGCCATGGCTCCGCTCCGTCCCTCAATCGGCCGCGGTGACGCTCGGGAAGACCCGCAGGCGCTCGGCGGGTAGCCGAACGCACACGCGCTCGCCTTCGGCGAGGGCCAGTCCCCGCACCACCTGCACGGAGAGATCGGCGAGGATCGGCGGGATCCCGCCGTCCACGGCCGCCAGCGTCGCGCGGAAGAACGCCCCCAGGAAGTCGAGCGCGTCGACGGTTGCGTCGAGGCTGTTGCGCGCGGCGGCGTCGTTCGCGCGGGTCACGATCACGTCCTCGGGCCGCGCGCACACCACCACGCCCGTCCCGGCGGCCCATCCGTTGACGGCGTCGAGGCCGACCGGATCGACGTGGAACGAGCGGGCACCGACACGGACACCGCCGTCGTCGGCGAGCGTTCCGGGGATCGAGTTCATCTTGCCCACGAAGTCGGCGACGAACGGCGTGGCGGGCGTGCAGTAGATCTCGAGCGGAGTCCCGACCTGCTCGATCACGCCATGGTTCATCACCACGATCCGGTCGGCCATGGCGAGGGCCTCTTCTTGATCGTGGGTGACGAGGATGGTCGTGAGCCTGAGTCGGCGCGTCAGGTGCTTGATCTCGTGCCGCAGGTGGGCGCGCACCTGGGCGTCGAGAGCGCTGAGCGGCTCGTCGAGGAGCAGCAGACCGGGCGAGGTCGCGAGCGCGCGCGCCAGCGCGACGCGCTGCTGCTGACCGCCCGAGAGCTGGTTCGGATACTTGGCCCCCGAGGTCGCGAGCCCGACGAGCTCGAGCAGCTCCTTCACCCGGGCCTCGATCCCGGCGCGCGGCAGGTGGCGCGACGCGAGGCCGTAGCCGACGTTCGCGGCCACCGTGAGGTTGGGGAAGAGCGCGTACGACTGGAACACGATGCCGTAGTCGCGGCGCGACGGCGGCAGCCGCGAGATGTCGCGCCCGGCCTGCTCGATCCGTCCCGCATCCTGCGGCGCCAGGCCAGCGATGGCACGCAAGAGCGTGGTCTTGCCGCATCCAGACGGACCGAGGAAACACACCAGCTCGCCCTCGAAGACCTCGAGCGACACGCGGCGCAGCGCGTGGAATCCGCCGTACGACTTCGAGAGCTCCTCGATCCGCAGGTAGGGTTGGCGGGCCCGCGCCGCCGCCGTACCCGCCTCGGAGTCGGGGGGTGAGCGAGGAGACGCGCTTTCGGCGCGCGTCCGCGGGGGGGTAGACGGCCACGGCGCTCACGGCTCCTTCTCGCTCTTCGAGCCGAAGCGCTTCTGCCACTCGGCCAGAATCGCCTTGCGGTTCTTGCCGATCCACCCGAAGTCGTTGGCGATGAGGCGCTTCTCGAGGTCGGCGGGCTCGAAGGGCGAGAGCTTCGCCACCCCCGGCCTCGCGACCACGGAGTAACCCTGGGCGTAGACCTCGTTCGCGGCGCGCGTGACCGCCCAGTCGGCGAGCTTCTTCGCGGCCTCCAGGTGCTTCGTGCCCTTCACGATCGCGGTCGCGTCCATGTCCCAGCCGACGCCTTCGCCTGGAAACACCAGCTCGATCGGCGCGCCCTTTTCCTTGAGGCGCAGCCCCCGCGAGTCGAACGAGATGCCGACGGTGGTCTCGCCGATCGCGGCGTCCTTGCACGGCTTCGAGCCCGAGTGGGTGTAGACGGAGACGTTCTCGTCGAGGGCCTCCATGAAGGCCCAGCCCGCCTCGTCGCCGAAGGCCTGGAGCCAGCTCGCGACGTTGAGCAAGCCCGTGCCCGAGGAGCTCGGATCCGGCATCGAGACCTGCCCCTTGAACTCGGGCTTGGTCAGGTCCTTCCACGAGGTGATCGGCGGCAGGCCGTGCTTCTTCGCCTCGAGGGTGTTGACGCATGCCGTGGCGACGAGCGCCTCCATGCCGACCCAGCTCGGTGGGTCCGCGGGATCTCGGTAGCGCGGCCCGATCTCCGCCAGCCCGGCGGGCGCGTACCGCTCGATCAGCCCCTCCTGGTCGAGCTCGACGATGCTGGTCGCGACCAGCCCCCACACCACGTCCGCCTGGGGGTTGTCGCGCTCGGCGAGGAGCTTGGCCGTGACGACGCCCGTCGAGTCACGGACCCAGCGGATCTCGACGTCGGGGACCTCTCGCTCGAAGGCCTCCTTGTACTTCCTGAGGTCGTCGGCCTCGAGCGCCGTGTAGACCAGGATGGGCGTGCGGCTGGCCGCGGCGGGAGCCGCGAACGCGACCGCCCCGGCCGCGGCGAGCGCCAGCGCGCCGATGGCGCGAAGCAACGAGGAGCGATCTCGAGCCATCGAAGGTGTCTCCGCCAGGCTGCGCGAGGCGCGGCCCGCGATCGGTGCGCCGCCCGCACCTCCCGAAGGCCCGTAACGCTACCGGCGGCTCGCGACCGTCGGATGTCGCGCAGGTGTCAGGCGCGCAACGAATCGGCGGCGCGCGCCGGCGCCATCGAGAAGCCACGTACGCGCCCGCTGCCCGCCATCGAGGCCGGGCATCGTTGCTCGCCCCACACCCACGAAACGCGCCACGAGTCCGCAGCGCGCCCCGGGACGTGGATCCGAGAACGGAGCGCCCTCGTGACGATCGGTCGTCGATACGTGCTGGTCATGCTGGTCTGGGTCGTCACGACGTCCCTCTCGTGCCGCTCGCAGGCCGTGCTGCGCGACGCGCCGAGCGCGACCCGGGTGCGCAACGTGATCCTGGTGATCGGTGACGGCATGGGTCCCCAGCAGGTGGCGCTCGCGAACCTGTACGCCCGCCACGCACCCCACTCGGTGGTGAAAGGTCGTGAGCTCGCGCTCGTGAAGCTCATGCGCGAGGGGCAGACCGGGCTCTCGAGCACCGAGCCCGCCGACGGGCTCGTCAACGACTCGGCAGGCTCGGCGACGCAGCTCGCGATCGCAGGCCCGTCGCGCCCGGGGATGATCGGCGTCGACGCCGACGGGAACCCGGCGCAGACGATCCTCGAGAAGGCACGGAAGGCCGGCTACGCGACCGGGCTGGTCTCCAACGTGCGCATCACCGACGCGACACCCGCAGCGTTCGCCGCGCATCGGCCCTACCGCTACCAGGAGGCCGAGATCGCCGAGGACCTTCTCACGACGCAGCCCGACGTGATGCTCTCGGGCGGACTGCGCAGCTTCCTGCCGGCGCAGGTCGGCGACGAGGGCTCGGCGGTGCGCGCGGCGTGGCGCGCGCGGCTGCCGCCGAGCTTCCGCCTCGAGTCGAAGCGCCACGACCAGCGCGACCTGGTGGCCGAGGCGCGGGCCCTCGGCTACCCGGTGGTGTTCGATCGCGACGGGCTCGCCGCGGCCCGTGGCGAGCGTGTGCTCGGCCTCTTCGCCTCGGGCGCCATGCCGGACGCGATCGCCATGCACCGGATGAGCGCCGATCCGGCGCGCACCGTTCCCACCGTGAGCGAGATGACGCAGGCGGCGCTCGAGCGCCTGTCGCGCTCGGCGCGTGGCTTCTTCTTGATGGTGGAGGCGGGAGGACAGATCGACTGGGCCGGCCACGACAACGACGCCGGCGACCTGCTCCACGAGATGCTCGCCTTCGACGAGACCGTGGGCCTGATCCGCGACTGGGCGGCCGATCATCCCGAGACGCTGGTGCTCGTCACCGCCGACCACGAGACCGGCTCGTTCGGTTTCAGCTACTCACGCTGGAAGCTGCCGTCGGGCCTGGCGCTCTCCGGCCAGGCGCTGGCGGGGGAGCCATTCCGGACCGAGTTCAACTACGGCGATCCCGCGGTGCTCGACCGGCTCCACGCCCAGCGCGCGAGCTTCGGCGAGCTCCTCGACACCCTCGACACGCGCCCGGTCGCCGAGCGCACGCCCGAGGCGCTCGTGGCGCTCGTGAACGCCGCGTCCGCGTTCCCGATCACCGTCGACGACGCTCGCGCCGTCCTCGCCACCGAGCCCAACGAGACCTACGTCGCCGGGCACCGCTACCTCGACGAGCGCACCTTTCCGCGCATCGCCGACTTCAAGGAGTTCTACGTCGATCCGCCGCGCGCCCGCGCCGCGCTGCTCGGGCGCGCGCTCGCTCGCGAGCAGGGAGTGGTGTGGGGGACCGGCACCCACACCTCGACGCTGGTCCTCGCCGTCGCGAGCGGGCCGCGCGCGTGGACCCGCCGGCTCGAGGGGCTCCACCACGAGTCCGAGCTCGGGCGGATCCTGATGGAGGCGCTCGGGCTCGAGTGAAGCGGACTCGTGGCGCGGCGGCTCGTTCCCCGCGGGCCGACCGGCGGGGGACGAGCCCCCGCGCTACGTAGCCTCCACCTCGGGTCGAGCGAGGTCGGCGGTCATGAGCAGCGCGTCCTCCGTCGGGTTCACGTAGTAGCGCGCGCGAAGCCCTCGCTCGCCGAAGCCGAGCAGGGCGTAGAGCGCGATCGCGGCGCGGTTACCGGCGCGCACCTCGAGGTGAGCGCGAGTCGCGCCGCGGCGCTGGGCGTCACCGAGAGCGCGCTCGAGGAGCGCGCGACCCACCCCGCGGCGGCGCGCCTTGGGGTCGACGGCGACGGTGAGCACCTCGCACTCGTCGGCGACCACTCGCACCACCGCGAAGCCGAGCAACGCACCGTCGCGATGGCGCGGCGAGCGCGCCACGTAGGCGGCGCCGAGCGGGCTCTCGAGCTCGACCAGGAAGTGGGCGCGCGACCACGAGCTCTTGAGCGCGCGAGCGTCGACGGCGAGCACCTCGTCGAGATCGTCGAGGACCATCTCGCCCACGTCGAGAGCGTCGTAACGGGCCATTTTCCAGGGATATTCCGCGGCGCCGGATTTGTGGGCGGCGTGCGCCGCCCGATATACTCGATCGCCCCTCGCGTTTGCGACCGGGTCCTCGTTGGCCCGTGAGGTGACTGCCGTGCCGCTCTACGAATATCGCTGCCGCAAGTGTGGCTCGACCTCGGGCTACCTCGAGAAGATCGACCAGTTCCACTGGTTCGGCGTGAAGTGCAAGGAGTGCGGAAGCCGCAAGACCGACCGCGTCATGAGCACCTTCCGCGCCTCGGTGTCGCGCTCGCAGAGCGAGGTGCTGAACGACCTCAAGGCGATGGGGAACGTGCGCTTCGTACCGGATCAGGGCGGCGGGAGCGCTTCGCTGCCGGTGAGCGAGGACGGCTCGTGCCCCAGCTGCGGTGCATCCGATCCCACCGGTGGCGGTGGCGGAGCGTGCAGCACCGGCGACACCCCGAGAGCGTGACGGCGTTGCCTGGAGGGTCGTCGCTTCGTCGACGACCCCAACCGGCCACAGCCCCGAAGCGGTCGCCCTCCGCGGGCGAGGACCGGCGGCGGACCGCCGGGAGGCGGTCCCTCCGAACGATGGGCGGCCCCGGATCGCGGCGCGGCGCGGCGAGCCGGTGAAGAAATCGAGCGAGCGCGAAGCGCCGCGGGGGGGGCGGAGCCCCCCGCGCTACGAAAGCCATCGTAGACCTTATGGAGCGACCGGCTCCATCTCGCAAAACGTGGTTAATCGGTGGTGCAGCCACCTACCACTACGCGGGTTAGCGCCCGAGGGCGCCAGAGCCGCATGCGAGAGGAGCCGGTCTGGGCAAGCTTACGCGAACGAACGTCGGCATGGACGTGTGCAAGCGGTTTATCCAGGTCGCGCTGCTGACCCCGGGCGGAGAGTGGATCGAGTGGCAGACGCGCAACGAGTCGCGTGCGATCGCCAAGATGATCGGCCGCATTCGCCGCGAAGCCGGCGAGAGCGAGATTCGCACCTGCTACGAGGCGGGTCCCACCCGGCTACGCGCTCCAGCGCGTCCTGCGGGCGGCCGGCCTGCACCCGCATCGCTGGCGCCGTCGCTCATTCCGCGCAAGCCGGGCGAGCGCATCAAGACGGATCGCCGAGACGCCCGCAAGCTCGCTCAGGGTCTGCGCAACGGGGATCTACGGAGGTCCAGCCGCCAACCCCGGAGCAAGAGAGCCTCCGCGACCTGGCCGCGTCCGCGAGGCGACCCAGAAGGATCTCGAGTCCGGCGGCATCGGCTGAGCAAATTTGGCTTCGGCGCGATCGCATCTATCCCGGCAAGGTCACGTGGACTCGTCGCACCCGTGGATCGAGCAGCAACGCTTCACGGACGAGTACGCCACGATGACGTTCGACACGCTGATCCGGGCGGTCACGGAAGCGCAGCAGATGCTCGCGGACCTGGACGCGAAGCTCGAGGCGGCGGCGCAACGGGAGCCGTACGCGACGCCGGTTCGGCATCTGCGGTGCTTTCGCAGCTTCGACACGGTCACCGCGCTCAGCGTGGTGGCCGAGCTCTACGGCTTCCTGCGGTTCGAGTCTGCGACGCTTGTCTGGGATGTGCTGCATCGCGACGCTCACGAGCAGCTGGAGCGAGAGGCGAGCACGGGCAAGAAGGCGGCCTGACGACGAGGGTTGGTTCCACTCCACGAGAAAGGAGATCGAGGGCTCGAGGCGCTGGAGGGTCCGGCACGTCTCCGAGGATGTCGTCCGTCGCTATTGCGATAGGGGGCAACCCCGAATTCGCGTCCAGTAGACAGCGCCCTCACGACGGAGAGAGGTCACGGCTGGCTCTGCACCGGCTTCGGCCGGGGTAATCCGCGGATTTGAGAGTGACTCGTCGTCGATCCGTGCGGATCCTCCATCGCCTCGAGCCCTCGAAGGGAGAACAACAGGCAAACAACCACGACGCGAGAGGAAGCCACGGGCCGCGAGCCCGGGTTTGACACCAGTCGCTCCATATGAGCGACGGGGGTTCCATCCCCCGTCGCCGGGCCGACGCGGCTTCCGTGACCGACCCAGACGGAAGGATTCACAGGCTCAGCGCGACGCCACGACCGAAGCGAGTGACTCGGTGGGGCCGCCCCCGGATTCACTCCGGGCGGGCGGGGGGCTGGAACCGCCCCCCTGACAGACCCCTCACGTCTCCGCGAGGCCTCGGCTCATGATGATCTTGCCCGAGCGCACCAGCTCGATGATGCCGAACTGCATCGCCAGGTTGATGAACGAGTCGAGCTTGGTGCTGTCGCCCACCACCCGCACGATCATCGAGTCGGTGCCGTAGTCGACGACACGGGCGCGGTAGTGCTCGACGATCTGCAGCACGGTGGTGCGGGCCTCGAGCGCCACCTTCACCTTGACCAGCGCGACCTCGGTCTCGATCACCGCCTGACCGGTGTGGTCGATGGCGTGGACGACGTCGATGAGCTTCTCGAGCTGCTTGATGATCTGCTCGAGGGTCTCGACGTCGCCCGAGCAGGTGATCGTCATGCGCGAGAACTCACCCGCCTTGCTCTCGACGCCGGTCACCGAGATCGCCGGCGACACCACCAGCGACTCGATGTTGTAGCCGCGCCGGGCGAACACCAGCGCCACGCGCACCAGGACGCCGGGCTTGTTGGCGACCAGCAGGCTGATGGTGTGAAGGGCTCCCGCGGGGACGACCTGCGCCGTCAGCGTGGGGGTGGTTTCGGTCTTCGTCGCGGTGGGCATGGGAAGGGTTCCTCTCGATTCCTGCGGGCGGGGACTGGCCCCGCCCCTACCTGATTCCTGCGGGCGGGGACCGGCCCCGCCCCTACGGCATCCGGCAGGGGGACGTGCCCCCGCCGATTCGCGGATGGGTCGCCTCTGGGCTTGCGGCTCAGGTCGAGCCCGAGGGCTTCTCGAGCTTGTACTTGGGCCGCTCGATGATCATGTCCTTGTAGGCGGCGCCGGCCGGGATCATCGGGAAGACGTTGTCCTCCTTCACGACCTCGGCGTTCACCACGCACGGCCCGTCGTTGTAGGCCATCGCCTTCTTGAGGACCTTGTCGACGTCCGCCGCGCGCCGGATGTTCCAGCCCGGGATGGCGTAGGCCGCGGCGATCTTCACGAAGTCCGGGTTGCCTTCGAGGTCGGCGCCGGAGAGGCGGCCGTCGAAGAAGAGCTCCTGCCACTGCCGGATCATGCCCAGGTAGTGGTTGTTGATGATCAGCACCTTGACCGGGATCTTGTTGAGCTGCGCGGTGGCGAGCTCGGCCATGGTCATCTGGAAGCCGCCGTCACCACAGATCGCCCACACCTTCTTGTCGGGGTTGGCGAGCTGAGCGCCGACCGCCGCCGGGAACCCGAAGCCCATCGTCCCGGCGCCGCCCGACGACAGCCAGTGGCGATTCTTGGTGGTGCGGCAGAACTGCGCCGCCCACATCTGGTGCTGACCGACGTCGGTGGTGATGATGGCTTCGCGGCCGCCGAGCTTGTCGAGACGATCGAGGACCTGCTGGGCGCGCAGTCCGCCCTTCTTCGGGTACTTGAGGGGGTGGATCTTGCGCCACTCGTTCAGTCCCTTCAGCCACTCGTCGGTGTCGAGGCGATTGACCAGCGGGATCAGGTCCTCGACGACCAGCCGCGCGTCGCCCGCGAGCGACACGTCGGGCCGGATGACCTTGTTGAACTCGGCGCGGTCGATGTCGACGTGGATCTTGATCGCGTCCTTGCAGAACTCGCTGAGCTTGCCGGTGATCCGGTCGTCCCAGCGCGCACCGATCGCCATGATGAGGTCGCAGCCGCCCACCGCCTTGTTGGCGTAGGCGGTGCCGTGCATGCCGAGCATGCCGAGGTGCAACGGATGGTCCTCGGGGCAGGCCCCCTTTGCCGAGCAGCGTGTTGGCGATGGGCGCCTGGAGGCGCTCGGCGAGGCGCATGATCGCCGGGCCGGCGTTTGCGAGCACCGCGCCGTGGCCGACGTAGAGCAGCGGCTTCTTCGACTTCGCGAAGTAGGCGGCGGTCTTCTCGAGGAGCTCGGGCTCCGCGCGTCCCGGGACGTGGTAGCCGGGCAGCCGCACCTCGTCGACGAAGCTCGCCGAGCATGGCCCCTGAGTCACGTCCTTGGGCAGGTCGACGAGCACCGGGCCGGGCCGGCCCGTGGTGGCGATGTAGAACGCCTCCTTCATCACCCGCGGGATATCGTTGGCGTTTTTCACCAGGTAGCTGTGCTTGACCACCGGGTAGGTGATGCCGGTGACGTCCGCCTCCTGGAAGGCGTCCTTGCCGAGCATGCTGGTGATGGTCTGGCCGGTGAGGACGATCATCGGCACCGAGTCCATCAGCGCCGTGAGGAGGCCGGTCACGCAGTTGGTGGCGCCGGGCCCGGAGGTGACCAGCACCACTCCGGGGCGGCCGCTCGAACGGGCGTAGCCGTCCGCCATGTGGGTGGCGCCCTGCTCGTGCCGAACCAGGATCAACTTGATCTTGGAATCGACGAGTGCGTCGAAGATCGGCATGGCGGCACCGCCGGAGTAGCCAAAAACGTACTCGACGCCCTCGCGCTCCAGGCAGCGCATGACCATTTGGCCGCCCGTCATCACGGTATGGGATGTCATCTCGGTCATGGGAAGCTCACTTTCTATCTCCGCGCGCAAGTTGGACGCGCAGATCAGGCAACGAGCCGAAACATAACCCGGAAGATGCCGATCGTCCAGCGACTTCGACAGATTCGCCGAACAGCAACCCACCAAGATCGAATCTGGATCATCAGATTGGCCGAACATTCGGCCATCACCCATCGAACATGCGATTCGACTGGCGACTTCGACATCACGAGACGACCAAGCCAGGCGGAAGCGACACGCGCCTGGCTCAACTACGATCTCGCTCGACAAGCAACGTGATCGCCTCGCCGCCGCCGATACAAAGCGACGCGCCCCCGGTCCGGCATCCGCGCGCGGCCATGGCGTGGAGGAGGGGTGACGAGGATCCTCGTGCCCGAGGCGCCGATCGGGTGACCGAGCGCCACCGCGCCACCGTTCACGTTGATCCGGGCCGGGTCGAGGTCGAGCCTCCGCTGGTTGACCAGCGACACCACCGCGAACGCCTCGTTGATCTCCCACAGCTCGACCGCCCGGGGATCCCAGCCGGCGCGCTTGCACGCCGCCTCGGTCGCGCCGATCGGCGCGGTCGTGAACCACTCGGGCGCCTGGGCGTGGTAGCCGTGGGCAACGATCCGCGCCAGCACCGGCGCGCCGCGGCGCGCGGCCTCCTCCCGCGCCATGAGCACCACCGCGGCGCCGCCGTCGTTGATCGAGGACGCATTGCCGGCGGTGACGGTGCCGTTCTTCTCGAACGCGGGGCGTAGCTCGGGGAGCTTGGCGACGTTGCCGCGGCCGGGCTCCTCGTCACGATCGACCCGCGTGTCGCCCTTCTTCCCCGGCACCGTGACCGGCGCGATCTCGTCGCGGAACACCCCGCCTTCCACGGCGGCGAGGGCGCGCCGGTAGCTCTCGGCGGCGAACGCGTCCTGGTCGGCGCGCGAGATGCTCCTTTCGCGCGCGCACAGCTCGGCGCACTGCCCCATGTGCTGCTGGCTGTACACGTCCCAGAGGCCGTCGACGATCATCGAGTCGAGGGCCTGGGTGTGGCCCATCTTCGCGCCGCCGCGCAGCGCCGGCAGCAGGAACGGGGCGTTCGACATCGACTCCATGCCGCCCGCGACCGCCACGTCGTGATCGCCGAGGGCGATCGCCTGCGCCGCGACGATCACCGACTCGAGCCCCGAGCCGCACACCTTGTTCACCGTGGTGCACGGCACCGAGCGCGGCAGGTCCGCGCCGAGCGCCGCCTGGCGCGCGGGAGCCTGGCCGAGCCCCGCAGGAAGCACGCAGCCCATCACCACCCGCCGCACGTCCTCGTTCGCGAGGCCGGCCTTCCCCACCGCGGCGCGGATCGCGGCCGCGCCGAGCTGCGGCGCGGTCACGCTCGCGAGCGACCCCTGGAAGCTACCCACCGCCGTCCGCTGCGCCGCCACGATCACCACGTCTCGCATGTCGAACCTCCGGGTCGGACGAGCTGAGCCACGCTTCCGATCATCGCGCCGTCGGCAGTACCCCGCCACCGGTTTTCGCGCCGGCGGAAAAGTGCTCTGCTCGGTCCATGACACTCGTCGGCGAGTACTCGATCGAGACGTTCCGCGGCGATTGCGGCGCGCTCGAGGCGATGGCCCGCCGCGCCTGGCTCGACGAGTACGGCGCCGACTCCTACCCCAACCTCTACCGCCCGGACCTGGTCGCGCAGCTGCTCGCGCAGGCCGGCGATCCCGAGCTCGCGATCGCGGCCTACCGCGGCGACGAGCCGATCGGCTTCCTGCTCAACCTGCCGCGGCGCATGGTGCTGCGCGGGGTCGAGCGGCGCGCCGCGCTGTCGTGCTCGCTGGTGGTCAGCAAGGAGTGCCTGCGCCAGGGCATCGCCAAGGCGATGTTCGCCGAGGCCCTCGAGCGCAACCGCCGCTTCGGCTTCGAGTTCACGCTCTTCTATCTGGAGGCCGGCCACACCTCGAGCAAGCTGTTCGAGACACTCGCGGCGAACGGCACCCCGCTCGACCGGCTCAAGCGCATGCACGTGGTGGCGCGCGCGCTCGACCTCGACGCGATCCGCGCCAGCGAGAAGCTCGCCTGGTACGAGGTCGCGGCGCTCCGGGCGCTCACCCTCGCCCGCCCCCCGCGGGCAACCCCCTGCCCGGCGGTGCGCGAGGCCCGCGCCGTGGACGCGCCGCGGATCGCCGAGCTCCTCGACGCCCAGTCACGCCGCGCCACCCTGGGCCGGCTCTGGACCACCGCGGAGGCCCGCCGCGAGATCCTCGCCGCGCCGCTCTCGCGCGCGCTGGTGTGGGAGCGCGACGGGCGGATCGACGGCGTCCTCGCCTGGATCAGCGTCGACCACGTCGGACGGCGCGTGGTGCCATGGGCGTGGCTCAACCACGTGTGCTGGGACGCGCTTCGCTTCGGTGAGCGACGAGCGTTCCTGGAAGCGTTCGGCGCGGCCGCTCTCGCGCAGGGCTGCGCGGGCGTGATCGAGTGGAACAAGGGCTACTACCCGAGCGCCGCGCTCTACGCGGCGCGCTTCTTCCCCTACCCCCGCCAGGTCGACTTCATGGCGTGGCGGTTCGGTGACGGGTTCAGCGTGGCCGGGATTCCGGACGTCGCCGAGATCCAGCTGTGAGCGAGGCCCGCGCCCTCACGGCTCGGTCGGGACGTCCGGAAAGTGCTGCGTCTGGCAGTCGGGACAGAGCGCGTGCGTGAGCTGAACGTCCGGTAACGTCGCGAGGTAGCGCTCGACCTGGGTCCAGAGGCCAGTGTCGGTGCGGACCTTCTTGCACCACGCGCACACCGGCAGCATGCCGCGCAGCGCGTGGACCTCGGCGCCCTTGCGCTCGAGCTCGGCGACGGTCTCGCTCAGATGGCGACGTTCCCTTCGATACGAGTCGAGCACCACCCACACGACCACCGCGCAGGTGCCACTCGAGAACACCAGCCCGGAGACGAGGTCGAGCAGACGCACCCACTCGTCCGGGTATGGGATCACGAGATGGGGCCATCGGTATTCCACGAAGTAGAGCCCACAGCCGTTGGCGAGGAACGCGCCGAACGCGATCACCAGTCGCCGACCACGGAAGAACACCACCGCGGACACGGCACCGGTGTAGAGCCACATGTTGACGCTGCCCTGGCCGCCGGCGGTCACGAACCACGCGAGGTCGAGGGTGGCGAGGAGGATCACGAAGAACGTCCGGTAAAGAAAAACACCACGCCGTGCGAGCATGAAGCAACCGAGCGAGAGCATGCCGAACGCGAGCAGGATCCCGTTGAGCAGCTCCGGCAGACCGATGAGCGCGTTGCTCGGCACCACGACCACGAGGAGCACGCCGGCGCTCGCGAGCGAGAGCGCCCGGAACAACCGCGGCGTCATCTCGGGTTCGGGCGCGCTGGGCAGCGCGAGAGGGGCGGTATCGATCGTCACGGACATGTGGGTCGCCCGCTGGCCAGGGTCACTCGCTCGACAGGAGTTTGTATCGAAAGGTCCCTGGTTGGGAATCGAATAGTCGTGCGAAGTCGGTGCCGAACCCAAGCCGGCTCCGCCAACCGGAAACGGCCCCCCCACCCCAGCCGATCGGGCATCTTGCCCGGAGTCACGAGACCGAGCCCCGGGCCGAGCCGTCGATATGACCGGCCGGCCCGTGCCCAACCGGCTGCGGCGCTGTACGCTCGGGCACGCCGCTAAACCCTTCATGACCTCCTCGATACCTCCCCCGCCACCCGACGGCGCCCGCCCCGAAGACCTGCTGCTTCACGCGGTCCTCGACGTGGTCGGTGCGCTGGTGATCATCCTCGACCCGAACGGTTCGGTGGTGGCCTTCAACCGCGCGTGCGAGCGGCTCTCCGGCTTCGTGGCCTCCGAGATCGTCGGCACCAGCCTGTGGGAGCGGCTCATCCACCCGGACGAGCTCGAGTCCACGCGCGCGGCGTTCGAAAAGCTGGCCTCCGGTCAGTTCCCGACCACCCACGAGAACCACTGGATGACCCGCGATGGCACGCGACGGATGATCTCGTGGTCGAACACGTCGGTGCTGGGCGACGACGGCCAGGTGCGCTGGATCATCGGCACCGGCCTGGACGTGACGGAGGCGCGCCGTAACGCCACCCAGCTCGCCCTCAGCGAGGCGCGTTACCAGCGGATCCTCGAGACCGCCAACGACGGCGTGTGGATCACCGACGCCGAGGGTAACAACCAGTTCCTCAACCAGCGCATGGCCGACATGCTCGGTTGCACCCGGGAACAGGCGCTCGCGGGGAGCGCGTGGGACTTCGTCGACCCCGAGTGGCGCGCCGCGGCGGAGGCGCAGGCCGAGCGCCGCCTCCAAGGCATCAGCGACCAGTTCGATTTCCAGCTCCGCCGCGCCGACGGCTCGCCGCTCTACGCGATCCTGAGCACCAGCCCGATCACCGACCCCGACGGGCGCGTGATCGGCGCGCTCGGCATGGTCACCGACATCACCGAGCGCAAGCGCATCGAGGAGCGCCAGCGCCGGCTCATGGCCGAGCTCGACCACCGCGTGAAGAACGCGCTCGCCACGGTCGTCGCCCTCACCGAGGAGACCAGCCGCTCGACCACCAGCGTCGAGGTCTTCCGCGAGACCCTGGGGGCCCGGATCCGCCTCATGGCGCGAGCCCACGAGGCGCTCGCGCGCGGGCAGTGGGAAGGTGTCCACCTCGACGAGCTGGCCTACGAGGTGCTCTCTCCGTTCGCGGCCGAGGAGCGGGTGCGTGTGAGCGGACCGTCGGTGCGGCTACCGCCGTTCGTCGCGCTGCCCTTGGCGCTCACCCTGCACGAGCTCACCACCAACTCGGTGAAACACGGCGCGCTCGCGGCGGAGGGTGGGCGCGTGGTGCTGAGCTGGGATCTGCCGGATCCCGACCGGGTGGTGATCTCGTGGCGGGAGGTGAACGGTCCGCCGGTGCCGTCGCGGATCCTGGAGGGCACCGGGCTCGCGCTGGTGCGTGATTTCGTCGAGTACGAGCTCGCGGGCAGCGTGGTGCTCGACTTCCGGCCCACGGGCGTCGAGTGCGACCTCGAGATCCCGCTTCGCACCCGCGGCGCGCCGCTGTCTTCGTCGGCTCACTGAGCCGTCCGCAGCGAGGTCGCGGGCTCGCGCCATCGGCGCCGTCCCGGCCCCGACGGCGGGCGGGACCCTCACGCGGTCGCGAGGGTGTAGAAGCTGATGATCGTCACGTACAGGGTCGCGGCGGCGAGCATCGCGAGGATGATGCGCAGCTCACGCTGGCTACGGGCGTCGGTGGGAAGCTGGGTCGAGATCATGGCTTGAGCTCCTGGGATCACCGGGCGGGACGTCGCGACCGATGCCGCTCATCGAGCAAGCGCGATACCAAATCGAGACGAGCCGAGAGGCAGCGGACGCCGGCTCCGGGCGGCTTCGAATTCGCGAGTGATCTCGGCGATCTTGGTTCAGTCGAGGCGGCGAGTGCGGGTGCGGTGGCGCCACAGCCGGCCGCAGCACGTTACCGAACGCTCCGATCCGGCGCCGTCACACACCGTTGCCGTTGGCTCAACCCGTGTCGCCGGCAGAGCATCGGGCCGGCAAGGTTCCGATCCGGTGACACTCCCCCGTCGAACCGGGTTCGCTCCGAGGATCACCGCTCGAAGATGAGCTCCTGGCCGTCGCTCGGCACCACCACCTCGCCCCCGAAGCTGGCGCGTGCATCGGCACGGAGCTCGTCGTCGTCGAAGCCGAGCACGGCATGGAGGTGGATGAGCACCAGCCGCTTCACACCACTCGCGGTCGCCACCTCCCCCGCCTCGCGCGCGGTGCTGTGGTAGCGACCGACGAGGTCGAAGAAGCGGTGCGGCACCGCGCAGTCGTGGATCAGGGTGTCTGCACCGCGCGCGAGCTCCGTGATCGCGGCGCACGGGCGGGTGTCCGACGAATGGACCAGCGAGGCACCGCTCGCCGGCTCGTCGAAGCGGAGCGCGAACGTGGTGCGCGGGTGCTCCGAGCGCACGCAGCGCACCGTGATCCCGGCGTGCTCGAACAACACGCGCGGCTCGCCGTCGGGCTCGACGCCGTGGAAGGCGAGCTCCGGGTAGTCCTCGCCGCCGAGACCGAGCACCTCGAGGAGGCGCACCGCGGTCTCGACCGTCTTCGGCGGCGCGTGGACGTCGATCCGACCGTGGTGCTGCCACAGCGCGTGGATCAGGTGCGGAAAGCCGTAGATGTGGTCCGTGTGGTCGTGGGTGAGGATCAGGCGCTCGAGGTCGCGTGGATCGACGCCCTGGGCGCGCAGCTTCCGCACCACCGCCCCGGGGGACTCGACCAGGATCGGCGAGCCCGCCGCGGGGCGGACCAGCAGCGAGGTGGTGTCGCGGGTCGCGGTCGGCACGTGCGACGACGTGCCGAGGGTCACGACCCGCATGCGCAAGGTCGCCAAGCGCGGCGGTGCGCGCTCGGAGTCGGTGCGGGGATCGAGCGAGCAGCGCGCTCGCGGGGAGATGGCACCCCCCGCACTATGAAAACCAGCGTAGCGACGGGGGTTCCATCCCCGTCGCCGGCTTCGCGCTGCTCTCGAAGGCGGCCCCGATCGAAGGCTCCACGGCCTCTCAGACCTTCACCCGGAACGCCGAACGCCCCGGATAGATCGCCGAGCTGCCGAGCTGCTCCTCGATGCGCAGGAGCTGGTTGTATTTGGCGATGCGATCGGTGCGGGACGCCGAGCCGGTCTTGATCTGGCCGACGCCGAGCGCCACCGCCAGGTCGGCGATGGTGGTGTCCTCGGTCTCGCCGCTGCGGTGCGACACCACCGAGGTGTAGCCCGCCTGGGTGGCGCGACGCACGGTGTCGCAGGTCTCGGTGAGGGTGCCGACCTGGTTGACCTTGATCAGCACGCTGTTCGCCACGCCGCGCTCGATGCCCATCTCGAGGCGCTTCACCTGGGTCACGAAGAGGTCGTCGCCGACGAGCTGGACCTTGTCGCCGATCGCCTTGGTCAGCGCCAGCCAGCCGTCCCAGTCGTCCTCGGCGAGCCCGTCCTCGATCGAGATGATCGGGTAGCGGCTCGCCAGGTCGGTCCAGATCGCGACCATGTCCGCCGACGTCACGTCCTTGCCCGCGGCCTTGAGCTCGTAGCGCTTCTTCTCCGGCGAGTAGAACGAGCTGGCCGCAGGATCCATCGCCAGCGCCACGTCCTTGCCCGGCTCGAGCCCCGCCGCGGCGATCGCCTCGACCAGCACCTTGAGCGGCGCTTCGTTGTCGCCGAGCGCCGGCGCGAACCCGCCCTCGTCGCCGACCGCTGTCGAGAGACCCTTCTTGTGGAGGATCTTCTTGAGCGTGTGGAAGATCTCGGTGCCCCAGCGCAGCGCCTCCGAGAAGCTCGGCGCGCCCACCGGCATGATCATGTACTCCTGGAAATCGATGCCGTTGTCGGCGTGCATGCCGCCGTTGATGACGTTCATCATCGGCACCGGCAGCACCCGCGCCGAGATGCCACCGAGGTAGCGGTAGAGCGGCAGCCCGACCACGTTGGCCGCGGCGCGCGCGGTGGCCATCGACACACCGAGGATGGCGTTGGCGCCGAGGCGGCTCTTGTTGGGCGTGCCGTCGAGGGTGATGAGGGTGGCGTCGATGTCGGTCTGATCGGCGGCGTCCTTGCCGATCAACTCGGGCGCGATCTCCTCGTGGACCTTCGCGACCGCGCCCCGCACACCCTTGCCGCCGAAGCGCTTGCGGTCGGTGTCGCGGAGCTCGACGGCCTCGTGCTCGCCGGTCGAGGCCCCTGACGGGACGGCCGCTCGCCCGACGTTTCCCGACTCCAGCAGGACGTCCACTTCGATGGTCGGATTACCACGTGAATCCAGGATCTCTCGCGCACGGACGTCCTCGATGGTCGTCATCGGTCTCCCCTCTCGAAGGTGACGTGGAACGGGAAAAGCGCAGGTGTGCGGACGAGCCCCGCCGCCGCGCACCCTAGCATGGGGCAAGCACCTTTCAAGCCGCGCGCCGCCCGCGGGATGGGCCCAGGAACCAAGCGATTGCATTGAATAAACTGCATCGTTGACGCGACCCGGGGAGATGCGGCACCCGCTCCAGGTCACCAAACCGTGACGCTTTCTCGGCGCGGTGAACGCCGCGGTGGCGCGAAACCGCAGCGCACCACGGGACCGTGGAGTGGAACTTGCTACCCTTCGTCATTTCGTGTCCACGAGGTCCAAGTTGACCGATGATCGGACGCGAAGCCGCCCGCCAAGGAGCCGACCATGGACGACCGATCGAGTCGCGACCTCCCCGAGATCGACGCCGCCGAGCTCGCGCGCCCGCGACGGCGTGCCAAGTCGGCCCGCCGCGCCTCGGAGCCGGCCAAGGTACAGCTCCGCTCGACGCGACGGCTCCCGGTGATCTCGGCCCCGACCGATGTTTCGCCGCCGTCGCCGCCACAGGTCGACCCGGTGGCGGTCCTCACCAAGGAGGACATCGAGCAGCTCCTCGACTCGCGCGAGTTCATCAAGCTCCTGCGCGACAAGAACATCGACGTACACCGCATCAAGACCGCGCTCAGGTACGAGGAGGAGCTCGAGGCGCTGCAGGTGGAGCTGGTGAGGATGCAGCGCTGGGTGCAGGAGAAGGGCAAGCGGATCGCGGTGATCTTCGAGGGCCGCGACGCGGCCGGCAAAGGCGGCACGATCCGCCGCTTCACCGAGCACCTGAACCCGCGCGCGATGCGCGTCGTGGCGCTACCGAAGCCCACCGAGGAAGAGGTGGGCCAGTGGTACTTCCAGCGCTACATGCGCCAGCTCCCGAACCGCGGCGAGATCGTGTTCTTCGACCGCAGCTGGTACAACCGCGCGGTCGTCGAGCCGGTCAACGGCTTCTGCAACAACGACGAGTACGACCGCTTCATGCGCCAGATCCCCGAGTTCGAGCACATGCTCGTCGAGGACGGCGTGACGCTGGTGAAGTTCTGGTTCTCGATCTCCAAGGACGAGCAGCTCGCGCGCTTCGACTCGCGGCGCAAGAACCCGCTCAAGCAGTGGAAGCTGAGCCCCCTCGACCAGCGCGCCCAGGAGCTCTGGGAGGCGTACACACGCTACAAGGAGGCGATGTTCAGCCGCACCCACACCAGCTTCAGCCCGTGGATCATCGTCAAGGCGAACAACAAGAAGAAAGCGCGCCTCGAGAGCATCCGCTACCTGCTCTCGAACCTCGACTACCGCGGCCGTGACGAGGCCGGCACCTCGCTCGTGCCCGACCCCAACGTGGTGACCCGCTTCCACCGCAGCGCGATCGTGCTGGACTGAGTTATTTTCGGGGGGCTTTTCAAGCCCCCCGCCCGCCGGGAGTGAATCCCGGCGGGTCCCACTCCCCCCCCCCCCCCCCCCCCCCCCCCCCCCCCCCCCCCCCCCCCACCCCACCCCCCCCCCCCCCCCCCCCCCCAACCCCACCCCCCCCCCCTGAGTCACTCGCTGCGCTCGTGGCGTCGCACTGCGACGCGCCGAGCGCCAAGTCTCATCGTGGCGCGATCCGCGAGTCCGGGCGGGGTCTGTCTCAGACCCCCGCCCCGTCCGCAGTGAATCCGGCCGGGGCCCCACCCCCAAGGCACTCGCTACGCTCGTGGCGTCGCGATGAGGCTACGAATCGGTCCATCTGGGTCGCTCACGGAAGCCGCGTGGGCCCGGCGACGGGGGATGGAACCCCCGTCGCTACGACGCTCTTCGTAGCGCGGGGGGCTCCGTCCCCCCGCGGCGCCTCGCGCACGCTCGATTGCCTCACAGCCTCGCTGCGACGCGCCGAGCGCCGAGCCTCAGCGTGGCGCGATCCGCGAGTCTCATACGCGGAGCTCGGCGAACGGGACCGGCTCGGCGGGATCGGGAGTGTGGAGGGCGAGCGACCGCTCCCACCAGCCGACGTCGTGCCAGCTCCCGAGCTTCCAGCCGATCCGCCGGTACACGCCGAGCTTCTCGAAGCCGACCGCCTCGTGGAGCCCGACGCTCGCCGCGTTGGGGAGCGTGATGCCGGCGTAGGCGTTGCGGAGCCCCTGGCGAACGAGCAGCGGGAAGAGCGACGCGTAGAGATGGCTCCCCATGCCGCGGCGGTGGGCCGCGGCATCGACGTACACCGCGACCTCGACGCACCAGCGGTAGGCGGCGCGCGCGCGGTGCTCGCTCGCGTAGGCGTATCCGGCGATGCGGCCGCCCTCTTCCCACACCAGCCACGGGAACCGCGCGAGGGTGCTCGCGATGCGCTCGCTCATCGCCTCGGCGTCCGGCGGCTCGGTCTCGAAGGTGATCGGCGTGTCGATCACGTAGGGCGCGTAGATCTCGGCCACGCGCGCGCCGTCCTCGGCACGCGCGACGCGCACGTTCGGGCTGGTGGTCTGGATCATGCCGTCTCCTTCGGCGCGAGCCCCGCGCTCTCGGACACCAGGCGGAACGCGCGCCCGCACGAACACGCGAGCCCGTCGCCGAGGCGCTCCCCGCAGTCGCACATCCACCCGGCGAAGCGCGCCGGGGTTCCCATCACCAGGGCGCGCGCGGGCACGTCGTGGGTCACCACCGCGCCCGCGCCGACGAACGCGGCCTCACCGATGGTGATGCCACACACCACGGTCACGTTCGCTCCGATCGAGGCCCCTCGGCGGACGAGCGTCGGCAGGAAGGACGCGGGCCCCTTGCGGAAGGCGTTGCGCGGCACCAGGTCGTTGGTGAACACCATGTTCGGTCCCAGGAAGACGTCGTCCTCGACCGTGACCCGGTCCCACACCAGCACCGCGTTCTTCACCGTCACGCGATCGCCGAGGACCGCTCCGCTCTCGATGAACGCGTGGTCGCCGATGTTGCAGTCGGCCCCCACCCGCGCGCCGGCCATGACGTGGGCGAAGGCCCACACGCGGGTCCGCGGACCGACGTCGACGGACTCGCACAGCGCGCGCTCGTGGACCCGGACGCTCGGGTGAAGTGCCTTGGTCACGCGCCCTCCCGGTCGAGCGCGGCACCCAGCTCGGCCACCACGCGCTCTTGCTCCGCGGCGGAGATGCCAGGAAAGAGCGGCAGCGACAAGATCTCGCCGGCGAGCGCCTCGGCGACCGGGAAATCGCCGCGCGCGTAGCCGAGGGGCGAGAGCGCGCCGGTCAGGTGCAGCGGCGTCGGATAGTGCACGCCGGTCTCGATGCCGCGCTCGTCGAGACGCGCGCGCACCGCGTCGCGCATCGCGATCCGCACCACGTAGAGATGCCAGACGTGCTCGTTGCCGGGCAGGCGGACGGGCCGCCGCACCCGTGGCTCGCCGGCCAGGAGTGTGTCGTAGCGCTCCGCGGCGACGGCGCGCGCGGCGTTCCAGGCGCTCAGATGCTCGAGCTTCGCGCGCAACACCACCGCCTGCAGCGCGTCGAGGCGCGAGTTGAAGCCCTGCTCGGGGTGCTCGTAGCGATTCTCGCCGCCGTAGTTGCGGAGCCCGCGCACCCTGCGCGCAACCGCCTCGTCGTTGGTGAGCACCGCGCCGGCGTCGCCGTAGGCCCCGAGGTTCTTCGAGGGATGGAAGCTGGTCGCGGCGGCGCGGCCGTGGGTCCCGGCCGTCCAGCAGTGGCGGCGCGCGCCGTGGACCTGCGCCGCGTCCTCGACGATCGCGACGCCGCGGCGAGCGGCGAGCGGCGCCAGCTCCTCGAGCGGTACCAGCTGCCCGAAGAGGTGCACCGGCACGATCGCGCGCGTGCGCTCGCCGAGCCGCGCCTCGACCGCGCTCACGTCCAGGGTGTGCGCGAGCGGCTCGCAGTCGACGACCACCGGTGTCGCGCCGACGCGCAGCGCCGCCAGCGCAGTCGCCACGAACGAGTTGGCCGGTACGATCACCTCGTCGCCCGCGCCCACTCCACTGGCCCGCAACGCGAGCTCGAGGGCGTCGGTGCCGTTAGCGACGCCGACGCAGTGGCTCACGCCGGCGAAGCGCGCGAACGCGCGCTCGAACTCCGCCACCTCGGGCCCGCCCACGAAGCGCTGGCTCGCGAGCACGCGCGCGAAGCCCCGCTCCACCTCACCCGCGACCACGGCGTGCTGGCGTGCCAGGTCCGCGAACGGGATCCGAGCGTCTCCGCTCATCGCCGGATCCCCAGCCCCACGAACACCAGCGGACGCACCATCGCCCACCAGTCGAGGACGGGCCGCATCTTGGTCTGCCGGCCCTCGGCGCGGGGTGCGTAGACCTTGGTCACCGCGACCTCGGTGGTGCGGTACCCGAGCTGGATCGCGCGCAGGTAGAGGTAAGGCTCGAGGTCGTAGCCGTCGAGCCAGCGTGGCGCGAGATCGAGGCGGGCGTCCTCGAGGACGCGACGGTGGATCGCGCGGAAGCCGTTGGTCGACTCGGTGACCGCGCGACGCGCCACCCGCGAGAAGAGCCACGGGTGCGCTCGAGTGGCGATGCGGCGGTGGAGCGGCATGTCGCCGAGCGCCTGCCCTCCGCCGAGATAGCGCGAGCCCTGCACGAAATCCGCGCGCCCCGCGGCGATCGGATCGAGGAGCGCGGGGATCTCCTCGGGCGCGTCCTTGTCGTTCCCGGCCATCACCACCACCACGTCGGCGCCGCGCGCGAGCGCCTCCCGGAAGCCGTCGCGGATCGCGGCGCCCACGCCGGCGCGCCGGGGGTGGCGGACCACGATGGCGCCGAGCCCCCCGGCCACGGCGCCCGAGCCGTCACTCGAGCCATCGTCGACGACCACCAGCCAGTCGACGACCTCGCGGGGCGTCCGCCGCACGACCTCGGCGATTCGATGACGCTCGTCGAGGACCGGCGCGATGGCCGCGATCTTGAGGGAGCGATACACGTGGTACCGGAGAGCCGACCTCGCATCAGGGGAAGCGCGAGTCTACCAGCGTGCGGCCCGGGCCAGCGCGCGAACGAGCGGGCCAGGGCTGGTGCGCTCGGCCCGGCGGGGCGCGGCGCGGACGGCTCGCCCCACTGCGCGCGCTTGCTGTGGAGCGCCTTCGCGAAGCGCGGGCTCGGCAGCGACGCCGATCCGGGCCCCACGGGGCTGAACGTGAGCGTCACCAACGGCTTCGCGGCGCCGGCCTCGTGCGGCGGTGGCGGCGGCTGCACGGGACGGTGACGGCTACGGCAGCCCAGGCAGTGCCTCGTGCTCGGGCGGCTCGGCCACCGACTGCGACGACTCGAACGCCAGCGTGAACCCGGGCGCCACCGAGATCCCTGGTGACGGCATCGACGACGACAGCAACGCCGCGACTCCCGGCGGCTGCCAGCAGCAGCTCGCCGAGGCGGGCGGCGGCGTGGCGCCCGAGCGGAGCACCGGGATGCCCGCCGACTTCGGGTTCTACCCGGTGTCCGCCGCCGCGGTGATGATCGGCATCCGCACCCGTGAACGCGCGCGCGGCTGACGCCGCGTCCGCTACGGACTCGGCCCCACCCGCTCGCCGCCCTGGCGAGCGGTCCGGGGAGCCCTCTCGTTGGTGCCGCCAGGCACGCGGCTGCGTCGACCGGCCCGGCGAGCGCCCCTGGCCCGGGTGATTCATGAAAGTTCGTAGCGAGGCCGCCAAGCGTCGAGCAGATCCGGGTGAACGCAGGATTGTCGGCCGCAGGCCGACTTCCCGGTGCGGCGAGGACCGGAAATCCGAGTACGACCGAAGGTGCCGACGATCGGCGGCCGCAGTAGAGCGCTTCATGACCGATCCAGGCTAAGGTTCCGCGCATGAGCACGAGACGGTTCGCGGAGCGGGTGGTGCTGATCACCGGCGCGTCGGCCGGGGTCGGTGAGGCGGCGGCGAAGGCCTTCGCCGCAGAAGGCGCGAAGGTCGTGCTCGCGGCGCGCGGCGCCGCCGAGCTCGAACGCGTGGTGGCCGAGATCCGCGCGGCCGGCGGCACCGCCGAGGCGGTGCCGTGCGACGTCGCGGACATCCAAGGTGCCCGCCGCCTCGTCGAGCGCGCCGTGGCGCTCTTCGGTGCCCTCGACGTGCTGGTCAACAACGCCGGCGCCAACCGCCGCGGCGAGATCGCGCGCTACGAACCGGAGCAGCTCGCGCAGGTCGTCCAGGTCAACCTGATCGCGCCGATCGTGCTCACGCGCCTCGCCCTGCCACACCTCGAACGATCCCGGCACGGCGGCGCGATCGTCAACGTGGCCTCGCTCGCCGGCCGCGTGCCGCTGGTCCACGAGGCGGTCTACTCGGCGACCAAGTTCGGGCTGCGCGCGTTCACCTACGCGTTCGCCGAGGAGGTGCGCTCCTCGAACGTGAAGGTCTCGGTGGTGTCACCCGGCCCGATCGCCACCGGCTTCATCCTCGACGACCCCGATGAGGTGCCGGACCTGGTGTTCTCGCAGCCGATGAGCACCCCTGACGAGATCGCGGCGCTGGTCCTCGACTGCGCCCACGACGGCGTGATCGAGCGCACCCGCCCCAGGTTGGGCGCCAAGCTCGCCACCCTCGGGTACCTCTTCCCGGCGCTGCGGCGCGCGACGCAGCCATTGCTCGAGGCGCGCGGCCGCGCCGCCAAGAAGAAGTACCGGCGCGGCGCCAAGCGGGCGTAGGCGCCGTTCGTACAGGGATCGACGGGCTCGGCGGTGCGGAGCACCTTCGTATCGCCGGGCACGCGACGCGTGCCCCTCCGGCCGCTCGTGCTCCCCGGCCCGCCGGACGCGGCCCTCCAGCCAGCGTTCACGCGGGCGTGTAGGGGAGGGCGTCAGCCCTCCCGCTCGCGTCGTGCCGCGGATCAGGTCGAGGCGGCTGGCGCGGCGGCCTTCGGCGCGTGGCCGAAGCGCCTCGCGAGGCCACGGATCACCACGTAGAAGATCGGCGTGAAGATCAGCCCGAAGAACGTGACACCCACCATCCCGCCGAACACGGCGACACCGAGCGAGCGGCGCATCTCGGCGCCCGCGCCCTTCGAGGTGATGAGGGGGAGCACTCCGAGGGCGAACGCGAACGAGGTCATGAGGATCGGCCGCAGCCGCACCTTGGCGGCCTCGACGGCCGCCTCGACGCGGCTCGCCCCTTCGTCCTCCCGCGCCTTCGCGAACTCGACGATCAAGATCGCGTTCTTCGCCGCCAGGCCGATCAGCACCACGAAGCCGATCTGCGAGAAGATGTCGTTCTGCATCCCCATCACGTAGAGGCTCCCGATCGCGCTCACCAGGCACATCGGCACGATCATCACGATCGAGAGCGGCAGCGACCAGCTCTCGTAGAGCGCCGCCAGCACCAGGAAGACGAACAACGTGCCGAGCGCGAACGCGTAGGGCGCGGTGTTCTTCTCGAGGATCTCCTGCAGCGAGAGCTCGGTCCACTCGAACGTCTTGTCGGGTGGGAGCACCTCGCGCGCGAGTCGCTCCATCTTCTCGATCGCCTGCTGCGTGCTCACGCCGGGCAGCGTCGAGCCGGTGAGATCGGCGGCGGGGAACAGGTTGTAGTGACTGACGGCCGCAGGACCGGTCGAGTCGTGGACCGTCACCAGCGTGCCGAGCGGCACCATCCCGCCCGAGGCGTTACGGACCTGCAGGCGCTTGATGTCCTCGGGCCTCACGCGGAACGGCGCGTCCGCCTGCACCAGCACCTGCCAGTTGCGGCCGAAGCGCGTGAAGTCGTTGGCGTAGAGCGAGCCGAGCTGGATCTGCAGCGTGTCGAACACGTTGCCGAGCGGCACGCCGAGCGCCTTCGCCTTGTCGCGGTCGACCTCGGCGAAGAGCTGCGGCTGGCCGGCGCGAAAGCCGCTGAAGAGCCCCACCAGCCCCGGCTCGGCGCTGGCGCGGGCGATGAGCGCCTGGACCGCCTCCTGGAGCGCGGCGGGGCCGGAGTCGCCGCGGTCCTGGATCTCCATCTTGAAGCCGCCGAGCGTACCGAGGCCGTCGACGACCGGCGCGCCGAACGCGAGCACGAAGCCGTCCTCGATGGCCAGGAAGCGCATCCGCAGGTCGCCGATGACCTTGTTCACGCCGAGACCGGCGTGCACCCGCTCGTCGAAGGGCCGGAGCACGATGAACATCACCGCCGAGTTGGAGAGCGTGGACCCCGACAGGATCGAGAAGCCCGGGAACGCCACCACGTGCGAGACACCCGGCGTCCCCTTGGCGATGTCGGTCGCGCGGTGCACCACCGCGTCGGTGCGCTCGAGGCTCGCGCCGTCGGGAGCTGGACCACGGCGATCGCGTAGCCCTTGTCCTGCTCCGGAATGAAGCCGCTCGGCACCATGCGAAACACCAGGTAGCCCGCGCCGAGGAGCAACGCGTAGACGACCATGCCGAGGGCGGCGAACCGGAGCACCCGGGTCAGGACGCGACCGTAGAACGCGGTGATGCGCGCGAACACGCGGTTGAAGAGCCCGAAGAAGCGCGACATCGCGCGGTTGGCGACCGGCGCCACCAGCCACCCGGCGACGGCACCCACCGCCACCGCCACTCCACGCGCCCACCACACGGCGTGGCCGCCGGCCGACGCCGCGTGCTCGGCTTCCGCGCCGCCGCCGAACCAGCGCTCGGCGAGCGGCGCGAGCAGGAGGGTGGCGAGCGCAGCGAGCAGGAGCACGTAGCCCGAGCGCGGCAGTGCCTCGTGGTGCTGCTCCTGGCCCTCGGGGGCGACGCGGATGATCTGCACCGCGCGCGACGGCGCCATGGTGAGGGCGTTGATCGCCGAGATCACGGTCGCCGAGGCGATGGTGAGGGCGAACTGCCGGTAGAACTGACCGCTGATCCCGGACAGGAACGCGGTCGGGATGAACACCGACGCCAGCACCAGCGTGATCGCGAGCACGGGCCCGGTGATCTCCTGCATCGCGCGCTGGGTGGCCTCGCGCGGCGGGTAGCCCTTGCGCATCCAGCGCTCGATGTTCTCGACCACCACGATCGCGTCGTCGACGACGATGCCGATCGCCAGCACCAGCCCGAAGAGCGACAGGTTGTTGAGCGAGAACCCGAGCGCCGCCATGACCGCGAAGGTGCCGATCAGCGACACCGGCACGTCGATCATCGGCAGCAACGTCGGCCGCCAGTCCTGGAGGAACACCAGGACCACGATGAAGACCAGCAGGAACGCCTCGGCGAGGGTCTTCCACACCTCGCGCACCGACTCGCGCACGAACACCGTGGTGTCGTAGCCGACGCGGTAGTCGATGCCGCTCGGGAAGCGCGTCTTGAGCTTCTCCATGGTGTCGCGGATGCGATCGGCGGTGGCGAGGGCGTTCGAGCCGGGGAGCTGGAAGATCCCCATCGCCACCGACGTCTTGCCGTCGATCAGGCCGGACATGTCCGAGTTGCGCGCGCCCAGCTCGATGCGCGCCACGTCGCGCATCTTCACGCTCTCGCCGGTCGGCCCCGTCTTCAGGATCACGTCCGCGAACTGGTCGGCGTCGACGAGGCGGCCGAGCGCGTTGATCGGGAACTCGAACGCGGTGCCCGCCGGCACCGGCGGCTGGCCGATGCGCCCCGCGGCGACCTGGATGTTCTGCTCGCGCAGCGCGCGCACCACGTCCTCGGCGGCGAGGCTGCGCGACGCGAGCTTCTCGGGATCGAGCCACACCCGCATGCTGTAGTCGCGCGCGCCGAACACCAGCACGTCACCCACGCCCTCGATGCGCGCGAGCTCCTCGCGGATCTGGATCGCCGCGTAGTTGCCGAGATAGAGGTCGTCGCGGCTGCCGTCGGGCGAGAGCAGGTTGACCACCATCAGCATGCTGGGCGAGCGCTTCTTGGTGGTGATGCCCAGACGGCGTACGTCCTCGGGCAGCTTGGCCTCGGCCGCGGCGACGCGGTTCTGGGTCAGCACCTGCGCCTTGTCGAGGGGGGTGCCGAGCTTGAACACCACGCTCAGGCCCATCGAGCCGTCGTTCGACGAGCTCGACTGCATGTAGAGCATGTCCTCGACGCCGTTCACCTCCTGGGCGATCGGCAACGCGACGGTGTCGGCCACCACCTGGGCGCTGGCACCCGGGTACGCCCCGAACACCTGGATCGTGGGGGGGACGACGTTCGGGTACTGGGCGATCGGCAGGCCCTGGAGCGCGACGAGGCCCACGATCACGATCACGACCGAGAGCACGGTCGAGAGGATCGGTCGGTCGATGAAGAAGCGCGCGAACACGGGCTGAGCCCTCGGAGGTTCGGGGAAAGGGGCGAGCGGTGATGGGCTCGGGTCAGCCCTTCTTCTCGGGCGCGGCTCGAGGCGCGGCACCCGCGGGGCCACCGGGTGCCCCCGGCGTCGCGGGCGCCTCGCCTTCGGCGTGCGGCACCACCGGCGCGCCGGGGCGCGCGCGCATCAGGCCGTTGACGATCACCTTGTCGCCGGGGGCGATGCCCTTCTTGATCACGCGCAGCTTGTCGTCGGTGACCGGGCCGAGCTCGACGGGGTGCATCTCGACCACGTTCTGGGCGTTCACCACCATCACGAACTTGGTGGCCTGGTCGCTGCCGATCGCCACCTCGGGAACCAGCAGGGAAGGCTCGGGCTCACCGAACGGCACGCGCACCCGCACGAAGAGCCCCGGCGTCAGGAGCTGGTCGGCGTTGTCGAACACCGCGCGCGCGGGGAGGGTTCCGGTGGAGGCGTCGACGCGGTTGTCGAGGAAGTCGACGACCCCGGTGCGCGAGTAGCCGGTCTCGTTGGCGAGGCCGATCTCCACCGGGATCGCGAGCTTGCGGATCTCCGACGGCCGCACGTCCGGGCTGGTGTGCCAGTAGAACTGCTGGTAGCGCAGCAGCACCGGCTCGTCGACGTGGAAGCTCACGTACATGGGGTCGATGCTGACCAGGGTGGTGAGGATGCTCGAATCGCCGGGGCTGATCTGGATCAGGTTGCCGACGGTGACGTTGCGGCGGCTCACGCGCCCTTCGACCGGTGCCTTGATCTTGGTGAAGCCGAGGTCGAGCTGGGCCTGCTCGAGACGGGCGTGCGCCGCCTTGAGCTCGGCCTGCGCGGTCTCGACGTTCCACACCGCGGTCTCGAGGTCGCGCTCGCTGGAGGCCCCCTCGGGGCGGAGGCGGCGGTTGCGCTCGACGTCCGCCTGCGACTTGCGCAGCAGCGCCTCGAGGCGTGCGATGTCGGCCTCGGCGCTGTGCACCGCGGCCTGGTAGGGACGCGGGTCGATCTCGAACAACACGTCACCGGCCTTCACCTGGGCACCGTCCGCGACGTTCACCGCCACGAGATGGCCGGCGACCCGGGGCCGGATGTCGACCTTCTCCACCGCCTCGACCCGGCCGGTGGTCTCGTACCACTCCCGCACCGGCCGCTCGATCGGCGTGGCCACCGTGACGGGCAGCGGCGGCATCTGCTGCTGGGTCGGCGGGCCGCCGGTTCCCTTGCAGCTCGCCAGCGCGACACACGTGGCGGCGGCCACGAGTCCGCCGCACAGGTTCCTTCGCATCTCGGCTCTCGCGTTCACTTCTCGCTCCCTGTTCCCGATTCTGCTCGAGCGGTGGTACCCGCGGAGTCGCGCGACGCGCTCTGCTCATCGGGCGCGGTGGGCAACGCGCCGCCGAGCGCCTTGTAGAGCGCCGTCACGCCGAGCGCGACGTCGCCACGCGCGACCGCCAGCCGATCCTGCACCACCACCAGCGACTGCTGCGAGTCGAGCACCCGCGTGTAGTCGACGGCTCCCTCGCGATACTGGAGACTCGCGAGCTCGACGGCGCGCGACGCCGCCGCGGTCGCCCGATCGAGCTCGGCCACTCGCCCGCGGGCTCCCTCGAGGCGCGCCAGCGCGACCTCGACCTCCGCCTGCGCGCCCAGCACCGTGCCCTCGTACGCCGCGAGCGCCTGCTGGTAGCGGGCCTCTTCGACCCGGACGTTGTTCCAGATGCGGCCGTAGTTGAGGATCGCCCAGCGCACGCTCGGTCCGCCGAAGTGCTCGAGGGCGCCGCCGTCGGCGAGATCGTCGATGTGCTCGGCCTCGAGGCCGATGTGACCGACCAGCGAGAAGTGCGGGAAGAGCTCGGAGGTGGCGATGCCGATCGTCGCCGACTGCGCCGCGAGCGCCCGTTCCGCGGCGCGCACGTCGGGGCGCTGCCGGAGCAGATCGGCCGGCAGGCTCACGGCGATGGCGGCGGGAGGCGGCGGGATCGCGCCGGGCGAGGGGATCTCGCTCGCGAGGTCCGACGGCGGCATCCCGAGCAGGATCGAGAGGTTGGTCCGCGTCTCGCGCTTCCCGGCCTCGAGCTCGGGGATGAGGGCCCTGGTCTCGGCCAGCAGCGCGGCCGCCTGGCTGGCGTCGAGCGCGGTCACCGCGCCACCGCGGTAGCGCGCGTCCGCGATCTGGTAGCCGCGCGACTGCACCTCGACGTTCTCACGCGCCACCACGAGGCGCTGCTCGAGGGTGCGGAGCTGGACGTAGTTGGCCGCGACCTCGGCGGCGAGCGACACCAGCACGTCCTGGCGCGAGGCCTCGGCTTGCAGCACCGAGGCGTCGGCGGCCTCGAGGGCGCGGCGGAAGCGGCCCCACAGATCGAGCTCCCAGGCCGCGTCGAAGCCCACCCTCCAGTCGTCGGTGGTGAGGTCGATGCCGGGGAACGAGTTCGCACGCTGCTCGCTGATCCGCATCTCCTGATAGCCAGCGGTGGCTTCCTGGCTCTGCGGGAAGAGGCTGCCGATCGCGATGCCGCGCCGCGCTCGGGCCTCCAGCACCCGGAAACCGGCGGCGCGCAGCGACGGGTTGCGCTCGTAGGCGAGCGCCACGAGGCGATGGAGAGTGGGATCGCCGAAGCCCTGCCACCACTCGGCCGGGTCGGCGCCCGCGCGCTCCGAGACGTCTGTGGCGGGCGTCACCCAGCGCTCGGCGACCGGCGGGGACGGCGGCTCGAGTCCGGCCCGACCTTGATGCAGCCGCTCGCGAGAACGGCGGCGAGAGCGACGGGCCGGAGTGAAATGGAGATTCGGGACATGAACGAAGAACATAACGACGGGGTCGGCGCGCGGCTAGCCGCGCTCACCCGTGCCGAACGAACCGCGTTCGGGCACGCACGGCCGCCGGATCGAGCTCCGGCGCGCGTACCCTCGAAACGACAAACGTAATGCGGCGATCCGCCGGAGGCACCCCCGCAGGGGAGGTCGATCGACGACTCGCGAGACGAGCGCGTGCGCGGCGCGAGCCGGGCGAGTAGGCTCGCCGCCGAGCGGAGGGAGACCGGCGATGGATCTGGACACATGGCGCGCGCGGGGGACGACCGAGCCGATCGCCGGACATCCGATTTTCTGGATGGATTCGCGCGCCGAAGTGGCGGCACGCAGCACGTCGCCGCGACCGGCGCTGCTCGTGATCCACGGCTTTCCCACCTCGAGCTGGGACTTCTGGAAGCTGTGGGCGGGGCTCACGGCGCGCTTCCGGGTCGTCGCGCCGGACATGCTCGGCTTCGGCTTCAGCGCCAAGTCCAAGGGCCATCACTACTCGATCTTCGAGCAGGCGGACCTCCTCGAGGCGCTGCTCGCGCGCCTCGGGGTCGAGCACTTCCACGTCCTCGCCCACGACTACGGCGACACCGTGGCGCAAGAGCTCCTCGCCCGCGACGCGGAGCGCGCCACGCCGCGGATCGCGAGCGCCTGCTTGCTCAACGGCGGGCTCTTCCCCGAGACCCACCACCCGCTCTTGATCCAGAAGCTGCTCCTCGGCCCGCTCGGACCGCTGGTGACGAGGCTCACCAGCAAGCGCGCGCTGGAGCGCAGCATGCGACGGATCTTCGGGTCCGCGACGCAGCCGAGCGCGGCCGAGCTCGACACCTTCTGGCGGCTCGTGACCCACGACGACGGCCTCCGGAACTTTCACCTGCTGATCCGCTACATGAGCGAGCGCCGCGAGCACCGCGCGCGCTGGGTCGGAGCACTCGTGAACGCGCGCTGCCCGCTGGCGGTGATCGACGGCGCCGCCGATCCGATCTCGGGCGCGCACATGGTGGCGCGCTACCGCGAGGTGGTCGGTCACGGCACCGTCGTCGAGCTGCCCGGGATCGGCCACTATCCGCAGATGGAGGCGCCCGAGGCGGTGCTCGAGCACTACCTGCGCTTCGTGGACGCGTTGCCGGCGGGCTGACGGGGCCGGCCGTCGTCGACGGAACCGTCGCGCACCGCTTAGCTTCGCGCCGCCATGCTCATCGATCGTCTCGCCCCGTCCTCGGTCCTGCGGGGACGCCGCCTCGTCGCGCTCGCCGTCGCGCTCTCGGTCGTCCTCCCCGCGGTCGCGCGCGCCGGCGCCGAGGCGCGCGGCGGGCTCGGCCACCTCTATCTCAAGACCTACTACGCCGCGAGCGCGGGGGACTCCGGCTTCGATCGCTCCGGGAACGAGGTCTCCCTCACCTCGACGGCGTTCCTCGACAGCGTGACGAGCGCCTTCGCGAGCGATGGCGACTACCAGGACACGAGCTTCGGGATCTACGCCCAGGTCGGCCTGCTGCCCGACCTCGATCTGATCGTCGCCACCGAGTGGAAGGAAATAGAGAAGAGCTTCGCGCTGGGTGCACTCGGGTTCTCGCTCCCGGTCGAGCAGAGCTCGAGCGGGTTCACCGACGTGAACGCCGGGCTCGCGTATCAGGTCCTCGCCGACCCGCTGCCGGTGTCGGTGCGCGCGATCGCGCGCATCCCCACCTACGAGACCGGCGTGAAGGCCCTCCGCCTCGAGACGATCAACTCCGCCGACGACGAGATCGCCCTCGGCAACGGCACCGTCGATCTTCTCCTCGGTGCCGCGGTCTCGTCGGGTCCGCTGGTGTCGTGGATGTTCGTGGACCTGAGTGCCTCCTACGCGCTCGCCGATCTCGAGCAGCGCGAGTTCTCGGACCGCATCGAGTGGGAAGCAAAGGTGGGGACGAGCCGGTGGGGGTTCGGCGTGGCGGCGCCCGTCGCCGGGATCGACAGCCTGCGCAACGGCTCCGCGCCCTCGACGATCACCCAGGATCTGCTCTTCCTCGATCCCGCGAACCGCGTCACGGTGCTCAACGACCAGGAGAGCCTGAACGTCGGTGGGCAGCTCTGGTATGCGTGGGAAGGGCTCGGCATCCAGCTCGGCTACGCGACGATGGTCGCGGGTTCGAACACCACCAAGACCGACCGCTTCGAGGTCGCACTGTTCGCGCAGCGCTGAGGAGCCGTCCACCATGAGAACGTCTCGCCAGGCGCTCGGCTGGCTCGCCGTCGCGGCGATGGCGATCGCCGGCTGCGCGTTCGCGCCGGTGCCGGTGGTGGTGCCGCCGCCGAGCTACTGGCCCACCGCCGGCTTTAGGTCGGCGAGCCCCGAGAGCCAGGGGCTCGACTCGGCGGCGCTGGCCGAGGCCGTCGAGACGATCCGCGCGCGCGGGCTCGCCGTCCACAGCGTGTCGATCGTGGTGAACGGCCTGCTGGCCCTCGACGCGTGCTTCTACCCGTACGACTGCGCGAGCCTCCACGACGTCGCCTCTGTGACCAAGAGCGTGACGACCACGCTCGTCGGCCAGGCGATCGACGACGGCGCGATCGCGAGCGTCGAACAGCCGATCCGCTCCTTCTTCCCCGACTTCCCGGCCGAGCCGGACTCGATGGACGCGGCGATCCGGGTCGGCGACCTGGCCAGCATGCAGAGCGGGCTCGCCTGCGGCCTCGCGCCCGGCGAGCGCGAGCTCTTCGCGATGATCCAGCAGCCGGACTGGAACCGCTACGTCCTCGCGCTCCCGCACCGCATGTCGCCGGGACGCGAGTTCGCGTATTGCAGCGGTGGGATGCACCTGCTGTCGTCGATCGTGAGCCGCGCCACCCACGAGAAGACCCAGGACTTCGCGCGCCGGCGGCTCTTCACACCGCTCGGCATCGACGCGTTCGAGTGGCCGGTCGATCCCGGCGGCGTGGCCCACGGCTGGGGCGACCTGCACCTCGCGCCCCACGACCTGCTCAAGCTCGGCTTCCTGTTCCTGAACGGCGGGCGCTGGGAGCGAGAGCAGATCGTCTCGGAGGGCTGGGTGCGCGAGGCCACGCGCCCCCACGCCCGCGCCGCGAACGACGACTACGGCTACGGCTGGTGGCTGCCGCGCGGTGACTTCGCGGGTGTCTTCGAGGCCCGCGGGCGCGGCGGCCAGCACATCACCGTGTGGCCGGCGCGCAACCTCGTCGCGGTGCTCACCGGCGCCGGCTACCCCGAAGACGAGGTCGTGCAGTTGCTGCTGCGGGCGTTGCGCTCGGACCGCGCGCTGCCTGCCGACCCGGAGGGCGAAGCGCGCCTTGCGCGTGCGCTGGAAGCGGCGCGCGCGGCGCCCGCGGCACGGCCCGTGGCGACGCCGCCCGAGGCGGCTCGCACGAGCTCGGGAAGGCGCTACGCACTCGAACCGAATCGGTTCGGCCTGGAGAGCGTCGTGGCCAGCTTCCCCGGCGGCCCGCAGGCTTCGCTCGAGCTCGTGACCCGCGGCAGTGCGTGGATCGTGCCGATCGGTCTCGACGGCGTCCCGCGTCTCGGCGACGCCGGGCCAACCGGCAACCGGCCCGCCGCAACCGGCCGGTGGCTCGACGAAGACCGATTCGCGGTCCAGTACACCGAGCCGAGCGGCATCAACTCCTTCGTGCTGACGCTCACCTTCGCGCCACGCTTCCAGCTCACCATCGACGACCCCAGCCACATGTTCGATCTCACCGCGGCCGTGCTCGATCCCTGACCGCGCCGCGGTCCGACGTGACGCCCCGGCCCGCCGGAGGCGGGCCCTCCACACCGCGATCGAACGGCTGGAGCGCGCCCGCTCCGCCGGGCGCCAGGGATCGATCGGGGTCGTACAGCAATCGACGTTGCGGCGACGCAGGCGATCTCGTCGTATCGCCGGGCACGCGACGCGTGCCCCTCCGGGCTGATCGCCCACCTCCACCCCGCCGCGGTCGGTGTAGGGGAGGGCGCAAGCCCTCCCGACTTTTCGAGCAGCGCTCGGCTGAACCGGACGCAGCCCCGGCCCGCCGGAGGCGGGCCTTCCAGAGCGATACTGCGATCGACGCGTGCGGGGATGCGCGCGCTCCGTCGTATCGCCGGGCACGCGACGCGTGCCCCTCCGGGCTGATCGCCCACCTCCACCCCGCCGCGGTGGGTGTAGGGGAGGGCGCAAGCCCTCCCGATTCCTCGAGCAGCGCTCGGCTGAACCGGCCGCAGCCCCGGCCCGCCGGAGGCGGGCCCTCCAGAGCGATACAGCGATCGACGCGTGCCGGAATGCGCGCGCTCCGCCGTATCGCCGGGCACGCGACGCGTGCCCCTCCGGGCTGATCGCCCACCTCCACCCCGCCGCGGTGGGTGTAGGGGAGGGCGCAAGCCCTCCCGATTCCTCGAGCAGCGCTCGGCTGAACCGGCCGCAGCCCCGGCCCGCCGGAGGCGGGCCCTCCAGAGCGATACGGCGATCGACGCGTGCGGGGATGCGCGCGCTCCGTCGTATCGCCGGGCACGCGACGCGTGCCCCTCCCGAGCGGGATCGAGCGGCTGGAGGGCCGCGCTCCGTCGCGGCCGAAGCGATCGATCGCACGACTCGCTCGCGTCCGTGCCCGACGTGACGCCCCGGCCCGCCGGAGGCGGGCCCTCCGAGGATGCGACCGCCGCGTACGGCGATCTCAGGCGGCGTCGAGCTCGCGCACGACCGGCTCGAAGAAGCGCTCGACCGTCGCGACGCTCTCGATCGACACGGCGGCCGAGAGGCTGAGCTCGCCCTGGTAGCCGCTCAGCCCCACGCCGAGGATCGGCGCGTACATCGGCGGCGCGAGCAAGAAGGCGCGCTCGGGCACGGTGTCGAAGCGCACCGCCTCGGGCTCGATCGGTCCCAGGTTGGTGAGGGTGTTGGGCGCGTTCCCCGTGCCGAGCGTGAACCGCGAGATCGCGCGCATCAGCGCGTTGAGCCACGCCGGCGGCAGGAAGATCAAGCCCGGCAAGGTGCCGGCAACCCCGTTGAGCCCGATCCAGCTCGCCTTGCGCGCCCGCGAGAACGCGGTCACGCGAGCCAGCGTCTCGGCGAGCCCGGCGCCGACGTCCACACCCACGTTGGGGAACTCGAAGGCGCTCAGGTTGCAAACCGCGCCGCCGCGCCCGCTCGGCAGGTACCAGCGCCGCAGGTCGACGGTGGTCATGAGCCGGAAACGCGCCTTCGGGTCGGGCGGCGTGAGCGCCCCGATGGCGCGCAGGAACGCCGCGATCACCACGTCGTTGATCGTGCCGCCGCGGGCACGCGCGAACGTCACCACTCGCGCGACGTGCTCGCGATCGAGGTGCCGGCAGACATAAGCGTACGGCTCGTGGGGTCCGCTCAGCACCAGCGCTCGCGTCCTGAGCGGCACCCCGTTCGAGCGCGTCTCGCGGAGCGAGTTGAGGTAGATCCGCGGCCACGCCCGGAAGGGCACACGGCGCGCGATCTGCCCCACTCCCCGCTCGCCTGCCAGGTTCGGCGCCGGGACGTGCGCGGGATCCTGGCCGAGCTTGGCGTAGAGGTCCGCGACGATCGCGGCCGCCTCCTTGAGCGCGCCGGTGTCCCCCACGCGATGGCCGATCTTGAACAGCACGCGATCGCCGCCGTCGCGCCGCCACAGGCACGCGAGGAGCTGCGGCCCGCGCTCGCTCCGGATCGGCTCGTGCTTGAACCCCTCGAACGCCGCGGGGTCTTGCACCACGCGCAGCCCCGCCCGCTCGCCCGGCGCGAGCCGCTCCCAGCGCGAGCGCCAGGCGCCCGCGACGTAGCGGCAGCCGAGCACGGGCTCGGCGTCGTAGGCGAGGTCGAGGGCACGCCCGAGCCGCTCCGCGTCCACCCGCGATCGCAGGTGGAGCTCGAGCTGGATCATCATCTCGCCGATCGCCTGGAACGAGTCGAGCAGGCGATCGAAGATCACGGCGGGGAACGAGCTCGGGATCGTGTTCATGGTTCGTGCTCTTCCGGTGACCGCGAGCGCAGGATCGTGGTTGGATCGCGTCCCGCGTGTCCGTGAGCGCCGACACACGAGCCGCGCGAGGCTAACCCGGATGGCTCGGCGAGCGGTGGCGTGCGGAACGCAACCGAGCCGGCAAGGCTCATCGGCATAGCCGATCCATCGACATCGAAGTTTCTATTTTTCAGCGCGGCGACCGGCCCTTACGTTCACGAGCGAACGAACCTCGTACCGCTCACGGAGGAGCACCGCGATGGAACCCAAAGCCCAGTCCCACGGCCCACGCAACCTCGAAGACGAGCACTTCCGCCAGCTCGACTCCGAGCGCCTCGCGGAGCGCCGCTTGGAGGCCGACCGTGCCCTCGCGGCGAGTCGCCTCGCGGAGGCGCTCGGCCGCCCCAACTCGGAGTGGATGCCGAGGCTGCTCTCGCTCGGCCTCACCGTCGACAACGCCACGGCGTTCCACCTGCTCCCCCTCGTGGAGGTGGCGTGGGCGGACGGCTCGGTGGCGCCCGAGGAGCGCGCGCGGCTCATGGACGGCGCAAAGGGCCTCGGGCTGGTCCCCGGCGCTGCGGCGCAGAACCTCCTCGAGAGCTGGCTCGAGCGGCGCCCCGAGCCCGATTGGTCGCGGGCCTGGCACGCCCTCACCGCCGAGTACCGCCTCCACGGCATCGCGCCCGACGAGCGTTGGCGACTGCTCCAGGACGCCGAGGCGGTCGCGAACGCCGCGGGTGGGTTGCTCGGGCTCGGCGCCATCTCGCGCGCCGAGCGCGCCGCCATCGAGCAGATCGGCGCGAGCCTCGGCGCCGCGCGCACGTGAGCGGCGCGCACCCGACCGGGCGCGCGCTCGACGCGTTCGTTGGCTAAATGGGCCACCACGATTTGGATCGCCCTTGCGCCGAACGGGCTGGAGGGCGGCGCTTCGTCGCCGCCGAAGCCGATGGGACGCCGAGACCGGTCGCTACGAATCGTGACGTTGCATATAGAATCGTCACGCCCGCCGCGCGCGACCGCCCAACCCGGCCGGTCGCACCCCACGGCGGGCGTGACGATGACCGACCCCTCCGCGACCGACCCGCGCGCGCCCTTCGCCGACCGCCTGCGCGTCTTCACCGACGCCGGGCTGCTCACGCGGCTGCCCACCCGCTGGCAGCTCGTGCAGGGCACGATCGAGATGACGCCGTTCGTGCTCAGCTCGGACGCCACCGCCGAGCGGCGCTACGTGGGCGCGCCGCTCGGCCACCCGGTGCTGCGCCAGCCGCTGATCCTCGGCGCGGTGGGGCTCGATCATCTGCGCACCGGACCCGCGCTCGCCGCGCGCTTCGGCTCGGTGTGCAAGCACCTCCACCTCACCTACCACCAGGGGATGCCGGTCTTCGACCTGCAGGTGATCCAGACGCACCCCGACGGCCTGGCTCGCTTCCGCGCCCGCACCGAGGAGTTGATCGAGGGCACCAGCCCGCGGGCGCGGCGCCTCAACGCGCTGGTGGCGTGGATCCTGCCGCGCGCCGCCGACTACTACCGCGAGTTCCTGGGCGCCCAGGGCTGGGTGGCGCGCGCCGAGCGCCTCGACTACCCCACCCCCGAGGAGGCGGGCTCGCCGCTCGCCCCCGAGCACTACAGCCTGGTCGGCTTCCTCGACTACTGCGCGCAGGCCTTCCCGGCCGCGCCGCGCGAGCTGCCCCTCACCCGTCAGCCCGCGCACCTGCTGCGACTGGCCGGCCGGCGCTTCCGGCGCACCACCAGGAACGCGGCGGCGGCGTAGACGCCGAGGTCGGCGGCAGGGAATCCGCTCCCGCCGCTGCCGGCACCGACCGACGCCGAGGCGAGCTGGGAGCTGCAGCCACCCGGTGTCGCGGGATTGCAGTCCTCGTCGACGCCGTTGGTCGGGACCTCGACCGCGCCGGGGTGGACCGCGGCGTCGCCGTCGTCGCAGTCGAGCCCGGACCCCGCGCAGCCGGGCGCGGGCGGCAAGCCGTAGCCGTCGCCGTCCCGATCCTCGCAGGCATCACACACGTCACCCACTCCATCGCCGTCGGCGTCGAGCTGGGCCGGATCCGGATCGAGCGGGCAGACGTCGTAGGGCGCAGGCACGCCGTCGTGGTCGGGATCGTCCGGCGAGTACACGTAGACCTTCCCCGCGTCGGTCGCGCCATGGTCGTGGAGCATCGAGCCCACGGCGAGCGTGGTGCCGAGAAGGGCGATCGCCGAGCCGAATCCATCGCCGGCAGCGCCGTCGGCGGGCACGACCCGCTCCCGCTCGACCCACGTGTTCGCGGGCAAGGCGCGCTCGAACACGTACACGTCGCCGGGCCGCTGGTTCGCGTCGGTCGCGGCCGGCGCGCCGACCATGATCCGGTCGTCGTGGATCGCCACCGCATGCCCGAACACCTGACCCGCCTCGCCGTCGGAGGCGAGCAGCTTCTGGGTCTGAACCCACGGGCTCCCCGGCGCGGCGCGCCGGAACACGTACGCGGAGCCCGAGTTGACGCCGTGGTCCTCGTCGCGGCGCGCGCCGATGATCATCTCGTCGCCCTGGATCGCGACGTATTGCCCGAAGCGATCGCCGCTGGCCGCATCGCTCGCCACGAGGTTCTGCGACTGCAGCCCGGGCCAGCTCCCGTCCGGGTTGCGCTCGAACACGAACGCCTCGCCGGCGTAGGCCTCCGCGCCCACGTCGGCGAGGTGCGCGCCGACGAGGATGGTGCCGCCGTCGATGGCGACGGTCTCGCCGAAGTGCGCGTTCGTCGTGACGCCGATGGTGAGCAGGCGCTGGGTCTGCGTCCAGACGTTGCCGCCGAGCTCGAAGAGATAGACCGCTCCCGTGTCGACCACGACCGGAATGAACTCGATGTCCTCGAGGAATGCGGCGACCACCGCGACGTTTCCCTGGACGGCGATCGCGTACCCGAACAGGTCACCGACCTCACCATCCGCCGCGACGAGCTTCTGGACCTCGGTCCAGCCGCTCGGCCCGCGGCGGAAGACGTAGACCGCGCCCTGGACCGTCGACGAGCCGTCGACGCGGATCTGCCCGCTCGCACCGATCAGCAGCCAGTCGCCGCGGAGCGCGATCGCGGCCCCGAAGCGGCTGCCCGGCACCGCGTCCGAGCCGGTCAACACCTGCTCTTGGTGCCAGCTTCCGCCCCGGAACTCGTAGACGAACGCGCGCCCTGGACCGACCGTGACGAAGCTGCCGGGCGACTGGTCCTCGATCTGCCCGACGACGAGGATCGATCCCTCCATGGCGACGGACGCACCATAAGCACCGCTCGCGGAGGGGTGGTCGGCCTCGAACTGCGCCCACGGCGTGGCGGCGCGGGCGAACCCCGGCGCGGCGGCCAGCGCGAGCAGCGCGACCGCCACGGCGGGCAAGAAGAAACGATTAGATGATTGCGAAATATACAACCGCGGGATCGTCACCGGTCGATCATGCGCCTGCGCTCACCTCGCGCGCAATGCGGCGACGGCCTTTTCTTGCGGGGTCGTGGTGTGCGGACGCTCACCCGGATGAGCGCACACGGATCGGATCGCCTTCGTAGCGCGGGGGCCTCGTCCCCCGCAGAGCCGGCCGCGGGGGACGAGCCCCCGCGCTACGGTCGCTGCGGTGCGGAGCCCGGCCGGGCGCGCCGCTTCGTGGTCGGTCAGACAGGCCCCGCAGGCCGCACCGATGGCCGCGCTCGCTTGCCTTGGAGCGCGTCGCGGACAAGCCTTCCGGGCGATCTTTTCCCGGCGAGAACCACCGGGCGTCGCGACGAGCGGCGCCCTTCTCTTCGCGATGGACGGCGCGGACGGCCGCTCCTTCGGCGCACGGCGACCATGACCGGCCCCTTCAGCAAGCTGCCTTCGGATCCGAGCTTCCCCGCGCTCGAGCAGGAGATCCTCGCGCTGTGGGAGCGCCTCGACGCGTTCCGTGAGTCGAACCGCCGCCGCGAGGGCGGCCCCGAGTTCGTGTTCTACGACGGCCCACCGTTCGCCACCGGCGCACCCCACTACGGCCACCTCCTCGCCGGCACCATCAAGGACATCGTGCCGCGCTACTGGTGCATGCGCGGCTACCGCGTCGAGCGGCGCTTCGGGTGGGACTGCCACGGCCTCCCCATCGAGGCGCTCGCGCAGGAGGCCCTCGGGCTCGCGGGCAGCGCCGACATCCTCGCCACCGGCGTCGACGTCTTCAACGAGACGTGCCGGACGATGGTGCAGACCTACGTCGAGGAGTGGCGCAAGACCGTGACCCGCATGGGGCGGTGGGTCGACTTCGACGACGACTACAAGACCATGGACCCCGCGTTCATGGAGTCGGTGTGGTGGGTCTTCAAGCAGCTCTGGGAGCGCGGCCGCGTGTACCGCTCGCACCGCATCATGCCCTACAGCTGGAAGCTCACGACTCCGCTCAGCAACTTCGAGGCGGGCAGCAACTACAAGGACGTCCAGGACCCGGCGATCACGCTGCGCTTCCGCGCCGCCGGCGGGCACGAGGCGCTGGGGCTGCCCGAGGACCTCTACCTGCTGGCGTGGACGACCACGCCGTGGACGCTGCCCGCCAACCTCGCGCTCTGTGTCGGGCCGGCGATCGAATACGTGGCGGTGCGCGACGCCGCCTCGGGCGACCACTACCTGCTCGCCGAGGCGCGGCTCGCCGCCTACTACCCGGGCGGCCAGGGCGCCGAGGTGGTGGCGCGGATGCCGGGGCGCAAGCTCGCCGGGATCACCTACGAGCCGCTCTTCCCGTACTTCACGAACCATCCCAACTCGTTCGTGGTGGTGGTCGACGACTTCGTGTCGACCGAGGACGGCACCGGCATCGTCCACATCGCGCCGGCTTACGGCGAGGACGACTTCCGGGTGGGCAAGGCGGCGGGGATCGCGCTGGTCGACCCGCTCGACGCGGAGGCGCGCTTCACCGCCGCCACGCCCGACCTCGCCGGGCAGCACTGCAAGGACGCCGACAAGGGCCTCATCCGGCGCCTCAAGGACGAGGGAAAGATCATCCGCCAGGAGACCCTCGTCCACAGCTACCCGTTCTGCTACCGCACCGAGACGCCGCTCATCTACCGCGCCATCGACGCCTGGTACGTGAAGGTCGCCGAGCAGCGCGACGCCCTGGTCGCCGCCAACGACGACATCCACTGGATCCCCGAGGCGGTGGGGGCCGCGCGCTTCGGCAACTGGCTGCGCGAGGCGAACGACTGGAACATCAGCCGCAACCGCTTCTGGGGCTCGTGCATCCCGCTGTGGGTCAACGAGGACGACCCCGGCGACGTGATCTGCGTCGGCGGCATCGACGAGCTCGAGCAGCTCTCCGGCGTGCGCGTCGCCGACCTCCACAAGCACGTCGTCGACCCGATCGTGATCCGCCGCGACGGCAAGACCTACCGGCGCACGCCCGAGGTCCTCGACTGCTGGTTCGAGTCGGGGGCCATGCCGTACGCCCAGCAGCACTACCCGTTCGAGAACGGCGAGCGCTTCGACGACTTCTTCCCGGCGCACTTCATCGCCGAGGGGCTCGACCAGACCCGCGGCTGGTTCTACACGCTGCTGGTCCTCGGCGTGTCGCTGTTCGGCAAGTCGCCGTACCGCAACGTGGTGGTGAACGGGCTCATCCTGGCCGAAGACGGCCAGAAGATGAGCAAGCGCAAGAAGAACTACCCCGACCCGAACGACGTCCTCGACCGCTTCGGCGCGGACGCGCTGCGCGCTTACCTGATCGATTCACCGGTGGTGCGCGGCGAGCCGCTGCGCTTCTCGGAACGCGGGCTCGAGGCGATCGTGCGCGGCGTGGTGCTGCCCACCTGGCACGCGCTCACGTTCTTCACCACGTACGCGAGTGTCGACGGCTGGGACCCGCGCGCGGCGGAGGCCCCTGCGCCGAGCGAGCGGCCCGACATCGACCGCTGGGTGCTCTCGGTGCTGCAGAGCCTGGCGCGCGACGTGAACCGCGAGATGGAGGGCTACCGGCTCTACGCGGTGGTGCCGCGCCTGGTCGCGTTCATCGACGACCTCACCAACTGGTACATCCGCCGCTCGCGCCCGCGGTTCTGGAAGAACGACGACCCCGCCGACAAGAACGCCGCCTACGCCACGCTCTACGAGGTGCTGGTGACGTTCGCGAGGCTGCTCGCGCCGTTCATGCCGTTCCTCACCGAGACCATCCACCAGCGGCTGGTGCGCGCGGTGGACCCGGCGGCTCCCGAGAGTGTCCACTTCTGCGACTATCCGCTCGCCGACGCGGCGCGGGTGGACGTGGCGCTCGAGGAGCGCATGGCGGTGGCGCGCGAGGTGGCGTCGCTGGCGCGCAAGATCCGCGAGGACCACCGCCTCAAGGTGCGCCAGCCCGCTCGCGCGGCTCACGGTGGTGCACCGCGACGCGGCGCTGCGCGAGCGGGTGATGGCGCTCGCCGCGCTGATCCAGGACGAGGTCAACGTGAAGGTGGTGGCGGTGGACGCCGACGAGAGTGCTTTCGCCACCGTCACCGTGAAGCCCAACTTCAAGACCCTGGGCAAGCGCTGCGGTCCCAAGCTCAAGGCGATCGGCGCCACCCTCGCGACCTGGAGCTTCGAGGAGGTCGCGCGCCTCGAGGGCGGCGAGTGCATCACCGTCGAGGGCGAGAAGCTGGCGCTCGAGGACGTGCTGCTGCAGCGCAGCACGCGAGAGGGCGCGGCGGCCGCGACCAACGGCCACATCACGGTGGTGCTCGACACCGCCGTGGACGCGGCGCTCAGGCGTGAGGGCCTCGCCCGCGAGGTGGTGAGCGCGTGGCAGGCCGCGCGCAAGGACGCGGGACTCGAGGTGTCGGACCGGATCCGCGTGAGCTGGGCGACCGACGACCGCGAGCTCGCCGCGGCGATCGAGGCGCACCACGACGCGATCGCGCGCGAGGTGCTCGCGGTCGAGCTCGTTCCAGGCGCGGGCGCCGCGACGGCCAAGATCGAGGGCAGCGAGCTCGGCTACACGCTCACCAAGGCGTAGGCCGCTCCGGCCGCCCGCCGAGGGCGTGCCCGACCTCTCGAAGGCCGACGACCACTCGGCGTGCTCACGCCCCGGCCGCGCTCACCGCACGACGTGGATCTTCTGGTTGCCCTGGAGCGTCTCGGGATACGCCCAGAGCAGCGCGCCGTCGACCGGGTCGAGCTTCACCACGGCCGCGACGTGGGCGCCGAAGCCCCAGTCGATCTTGCCGACCGCGATCAAGCCGTCCTCGCGCGCCACGATCCGCTCGATCCGGTCGAGATCGAGGATGCTCGCCACGCCGTCGAGCGACTCCGACCAGACCACGTCGCCGGCCTCGGTGAGCTTCATCACCGCCAGGTCTCGCCCGTAGCCGTGGATGGACGCTGTGCCCGCGACGTAGACCGCGCCGTTCCCGGCGGCGGCGATGTCGAACACTTCCTCGCCGCTCAGCGCCACCCCCGGGAAGCCGCTCGTCCACGCCGTGTCGCCCGCCGCGCTCACCGCTGCGACGAAGCTCTCGTCGAGCAGCCAACCGCCGACGCTCGTCGCCACCGCGCCGCCGTAGTGGACGCGGCCGTCGCCGATCGCCAGCGCACCGGCGCGGTCGTAGCTCGGCAAGCCGTCCGGCAGCGTGACGCCCGTCGAGCGGGTCCACTCGATCGCGCCCCCGGGCGTGTACTTGGCGAGCTCGGCGTTGGAGCCTTCGAGCCCCTCGAAGAGCGTGCCGGCGGCGTAGAAGGAACCGTCGACGTCGAAGCCGCCCTTCACCGCCACGCTCAGGTCACCGGCGTCCTGCCCGAGGTCGCCTCCGCCCCGCCGCCGTGACACCCAGTTGCGGCTGCCCGCGGCGCTCCACGACGCCGCGAGCCAGTCACTGTGCCCGTCGGCGGCCGTCGCACAGCCGGTCACGCCGACGTCGCCGCTCGCGCTCACGTCGATCGCGAGCCCACTGGTCACGTGGAGCCGGTCGGGCCCAGCCGCGAGCACGTCGCTCCACAGCAGCGCGCCGTCCGAGCCGCGCAGCTTCGCCGTCAGGACACCCTGGGTATCGGCTTCGCCACTCGCGCCGGCGACCCGCGCGAATCCCGTGACGACCACGTCCCCACCTCGGGTCGTCACGCCGCGGATCTCGCTCTCGCCACCCTCGAAGGGTCGCGCCTGCCACAGGAAGCCACCGTCCTCGCCGTAGGCCGCGACGACGCCCGCGTCGCCGCCGCCCTCGGCGCGCACGAAACCGGCCACGACGATGCGGTCTTGATCGTCGACCGTGACGCGGTTCGCGGTGCCGACCTCCAGGCCACCGATCCCGCTCGAGCCCAGGTAGCGCACCCACTGCTCCGCGCCGTCGGCGCCGAGCACGGTGAGCGCCGGCCGCTCGAGCGAGTCGAGGCCGATGTAGCCCACCGCCGCGACGCGACCGTCCGAGAGCAGCGCCGCGTCGAAGACCTCCCCACTCTGCGGCGACTCGCAGCCCGCCGCCGCGCACGCCACGAGCCCGGCCACCACCCTCCATCGAAACGTATTCATCGCCGTCCTCGCGCTCATGGCAGCCGGTACCTCTTGAGGAACGCGAACATCGTGGGGAGCTGCGGGTTCGCGTAGGTGTTGTGCGCGGAGGTCGGGCACTGGCGCTGCGCCGCCTCGGAGAGCTGGTTGCATTGGGCGAGGACCTGCACCTTGGTGCTGTCCGTGACCACGTCGACGGTGTCCTCGGCGGCCCATCCGGCGTTGCGCAAGGCCCCCATCCAGCTCGCCACCTCGCTGCACTGCACGAGCGGGTCACACTCGGCGTGGACGACCATCATCCCGGGCCGGCGGCTCACCGCGGGAAGCGGCACCGGACACGGCCCACGATCGAAGGGATCGCCGTTGGCGAAGCTCGCCACCGCCGCGAACTGCTCGGGGTGGTAGAGCGCCAGCATGTGCGCCATGTAGCCGCCGTTCGACCAGTCCATGAGGTAGACGCGTTTCGAGTCGACGGTGGCGAGCGTCGACGGCAGCGCCACGGAGCCGCCGTTCTCGTCGAAGGTGGTGCGATCGGCGAGCTGCTGGATGAAGGCCCGCACCGCGCGCACGTCGAGGTTGTGGGCCGGGTCCTTGTAGAAGACGTCGAAGCGCGTGCCGTCTCCCGACGACGTCGGCGGCGCCTTGAGGCAACGCCCCTGCGGCATGAGCAGCACGTAGCCGGGCGTCGCGCCGCCGAGATCCGCGCTCGCCTGGTACTGCTGGAGGAGCGTCGACGGCGCGACCGGCCCCTGGCCGCCGAACTGGGAGTCGATGGTGCGGATCCGCGACGGATGGAGGAACACCACCAGCGGCAGGTTCGTGGCACCGGCGGGCGACGACACGCACGCGTAGCGCCGCAGCCCGTTGGGATCGTCGGGGTCGACGTAGGTGAGCTTCGTGCCGTTCTTGCACGCCGGCGCCACGAACTGGTCCGGGCAGCTCGTGTTCTGCGGGTGGAATTGCTCACCGTTCGGCCCCAGGAAGACCTCGCCCGGCGGGCTACCGGTGGCGGGGTCGCACGACTGCGCGCGCGCGGGTGGCGACGTCGCGGCCAACGCCGCCAGCAGCGCGACGAGCAGCGCCGCGCGGCAGCCGCCCGCGGGCCGGCTGGATCGATCGGTTCCCCCCAAGCTCACACCTTCCCCCTTGGCCACTCCCAGGTGGCCTTCGAACGCGCGTGCCTCGGACCGACGGCATCGCGCGGCAAGAGTCGAGTGAAAGGACGATTATGCGCAGCGCGTCAAAAGCGCTGTCAACGGCAGAGCAGCGCTTTCCGCGAACGACTCGGTCCGCGCTGAGGCGGGAGCCGCCAGCGCCAGCAGTTGCTAGACTCGCCGCAGCGCGGCCGCGCGTGCGGCCGCCGAGGAGGAGCGCGATGAAGAGCTTGGTTCGTCGGCTGGCCACGATCGGATTCGTGCTCGGCGCAGGACTCGCACCGCTCGGCTGCGGCAGCGACAGCGGCAGCTCGGGCTTCGACCCGCTCGCCGGGGCCGGTGCGCTCGCGGGCGCTTACGACATGACCTTCCAGGCCACGGTCACGTTCAGCGCGCCCCCCGAGACACCGGATCAGAGCTTCACGACCGCCGCGCTCTTCACGATCGAGGATGGCGCCAACGGCGCCGTCGAGCTGACCGCGGTCTCCGTCCGCTCCGGGCTCTCGTGCACGCTGAGCTTGCACCGCACCAGCGACCTCACGGCGGTGCTCGATCCCGACCAGAGCTGCACCACGCTCTTCGGCGAAGACACCTTCAAGACCGCCACGATCGAGGGATCGATCACGCTGGCCGGGAACACCTTGAGCGGCACGGCGACCGGCGACGTCGCGGGCTCGTTCGCGGACATCGCCTACACCGGCAGCTACGACGGCACCTGGATCGGCACCAAGCGGCCCTGACGAGGTTTTCGGGGGGCTGTTCCAGCCCCCCGCCCGCCGGGAGTGAATCCCGGCGGGGCCCCACTCTCGAGGCACTCGCTTCGCTCGTGGCGTCGCGCTGCGACGCGCCGTGCGACGGGTCCCCGCGTGGCGCGAGCCGGCCGAGTGGCCATGGGCTCGAGCACGTTCCAGCCCCCCGCACTGTGTTTCTTCGGGGTCTTTCCAAGACCCCGCCCCGTCGGAGGGCGCGGCGCCTGCCGCGCCGGCGATACGCGAGGTCGTGGCGTCGCCCCTGCAATCGATCCCAGTACGGGGGCCCACCCCGAATCCGGCGCGGACACGCGTCGGCCCGGCGACGGGGGATGGAACCCCCGTCGCTACGATGCTTTCGTAGCGCGGGGGGCTCCGTCCCATCGCGGCGCTTCGCTCTCGCTCGATCGCCTCACCACCTCGCCGCGACGCGGCCATCGATCGCTGTGCGAAGACCTCAGCGCAGCTCGCGCTCCAGGATCACCAGCTCGTATTCGCCCGAGGCGTCGCGCCCGATCTCGCTCCAGCCGAGCGCGGCGTAGAAGGCCCGCGCCTTGGCGTTGCCGGCGAGGACGTCGAGCCACGCGCGGGTCTCCCCTCGCGCCGCGAGCTCGGCGAGCGCCGCCTCGGTGAGCGCCCGCCCCACCCCACGCCGCTGCGCCCGCGGGTCGACGTACACGTGCCACAGGTAGTTGCGCTGCTCGGGATCGTCGACCGGTCCGAGCGAGTAGAAGCCCACGATCCCGCCGTCGACGATCGCAACCCTGAGCTCGCCGGCGCGCTTCTCGAACGCGCGCTCGAGCATCGCGGGCGCGGACTCGACCTGCTCGCGCGGCAAGAGCTCCGCGTATGCGTCGAGCCACGACCGCAGCGCCGCGTCGAGGAAACCCGCGCGATCCGCGGGCGCCGCGGGACGGATGACGAGATCGCCCGCGCTCGACGTCATCGCGCCGACCGCCGCCGCTCACGCGTCGACGAGCGCCTGCACGGCGCTCTCGACCTTCGGCAGCGCGTTCCAGAGCGCGGGGTCGGTGCCCTGGGTGGCGTCGTCGGGGAAGAGCTCAGCCGGCTCGATCGGCCTGCCGATCCGGAACCGGATCGTCCACGGCACCCACGCCTGGAACACCAGTGGCGAGCCGAGCCAGAGCCACACCAGCAGCGCACGCAGCGGCCACGGTCCCGGCACGAACGCCACGATCAGCGCGCTCACGATCACCCCGAGCACCGAGAGCCCCCAGCGCTTCTGGCCGATCAAGCGCGGGAACACCAGCAGCGTCGCGAGCAACTCCGAGCGCCACAGCACCGGCGCGGTGAAGTGGCTGCCCCGGATCCCCATCGGCACGATCGGCACGTGCGCGCGGCGCGCCGCGCGCAGGAAGCCGGTGCGCCCACCGAAGTCCACCTGGTGCGCCATCCACACCGGGCGGAGCGTCTCGTGGTCGCCGCCCGGGAACACCAGGAGCGGCACCCCCGCACCGAGCGCGCGCTCGGCGGCGGCGTAGGTCGACGGGATCGCGCCGACCTCGCGCAGCACCCAGCGCAGCCCCGGCACGCGGAACCCGAGCGGCAGCGCGAAGCCGGCGAGCGGGCGGGCGATCCCGACCTTCTCCAGGTAGAGCACCAGGAACGACAGGATCTCGGCGATGCCGAGCCCCGCCGAGTGGTTGGCCACCAGCATGTAGGGTCGATCGATCGGCAGGTTCTCGAGCCCCTCGAGCGTCGGGCGGTGCGACACCTTCACCACCGGCGCGAGGAATCGGCGCACCTTCTCCGCGAAGCTGGCCGAGACCCTTCCCGGGTGCTCGACCTCGACGCCCTCGGCCCAGTGACTCGAGCCCTTGGACCAAGCCAGGAATTCGGGGACCTGTAAGCTCATGGCGGGACCGTGAATGCTCCGTCCGGGTCGTTGCCCGTCGAGCTGAACGGGATGAACGGTGGGTTGAGCGCCTGCACGTACGCTGGACCCGGCGTGGCGCCACCCGGGATCGTGAACTCGAACTGGCTCTCGCTCACGAACGTGAGCGGGATCACCCCGCTGCCGTTGCCGAGCAAGCCGCCCAGGTTCACGACGCCGCCGGGAGTCGCGTTGAAGAGGTTGATGACGGTGAGCACCGAGAAGCCGGCGCCGTTCACCGTCACCAGGCTCCCCGCCGCCGACACCGACGAGATCGAGATCGCGGGCCCGATCGGCACCGACACCGCGTTCGACTTCACGTTGCCCGTGTAAGGCGAGTTCACCACCTGGATCGAACCCGGCCCGGTGGGCGTGCCGTTCGGGATCACGACTTGGAGCTGCGTCGCCGAGGCGCCCCCGAGCGGCGTGAGCGGACCCGCGTTGCCTGTCGCGGTGAAGAGGTTCACGAGCGCGTTCGAGAAGCCCGTCCCGGTGAGCGTCACGGTCGAGCCCTGCGCCACCGTGGTCTCGACGTTCGCGGTGGCGATCGACGGGTCGGCGGGCGCGAGCGCCACGCCGTTCACCGCGGTGACGGTGGGGATGTTCAGACCGGCCGAACCGTAGAGCAGAGCGCTCACCAGGTTCGACGAGAGGAAGCCCTGATCGGTGTTGATGACCTGGATCGCGACGAAGCCGTTGCCGAGCGGGATGGACGGATCCACCGTCCACGTGAGCCTGCCCGGCTCCTGGGTGGCGGGCGTGAACGGCCCGAACGCCACCGGCCCCGACGCCGTGGCCACGAAGACCTTGATCACCGAGCCCGGCGAGAAGCCCGTCCCGGTGAGCGTGAGCAGCGTGCCGACCACCACCGGCGCAGCCGGGGTGTCGAGGATCACCGCCCCGCCGTTGCTGGTGGCGTAGCGCGTGACGCGCGAGTTCTCGCGGTCGGCGATGAAGAGTCGCCCGTCACCGTCGAGCGCGACGGCCTCGGGGCTGAACAGCGTGCTCGCGGTGGGCGGCACGACGCCGGTGGCGGTGAAGCTCGCCTGCCCGATCACCTCGTCGGCGGTGGTGTCGCCGCCGTCGAAGGGCGCGTGGAACACCAGCGCCCGGTTGTTGCCGTAGTCGGCGACGTAGAGGTTGCGCAGCTCGTCCTCGAGGACGCCTCGCGGCGAGGCGAGCGTCGAGGCACCCGCCGCACCGCCGCGGTTGGCGGCGCAGCTCGTGAGGTTCGCCTGGCCGAGCACCGCGTCGGCGTTCATGCCGCTCGCGAACGGTGGCGCGAACACCAGCACCCGGTGGTTCTGGGTGTCGGCGACGTAGAGCCGGCCGCTCGGCCCCAGCGTCACGCCCTCGGGAGCGTTCATGCGGTTGGCGGCGCAGCCCGACGTGTAGGGCGGGAAGCTCACGCTCGACACGAAGCCGCTCTGGCCGAGCACCAGATCGGCGCTGGCGGAGGTGGCGGGCTGCGAGGGCGCGTTCGAGAACCGCACCACGCGGTGGTCGAGGGTGTCGGCGACCCACAGGTCGTTGGTCGGGCCGAGCGCCACGCCTTGCGGCGCCACCAGGCTCGACGCGGTGCCGTACGGGAAGCTCGGGTTGCGCGCGGTGAAGTCACCCTGGCCGAACACCTGATCGGCGGTGGTGTCGCTGAACGGGTCCTCGAACGCGACGACGCGGCTGTTCGAGGTGTCGGCGACGTAGACCGTGCCGAAGCCATCCACGGCGACGCCCTCCGGGAAGAAGAACGAGCTCGCGCTCGCCACCGCGGTGGACGCGTTCTGGAGCGCCGGGTTGATGCCGGCGTTGGTGGCGCCGCTCGAGAAGTTGCTCTGGCCTAGCACCGCGGTGGCGGCGTCGCCGTTCGCCAGCGAGGCGGTGTCGTCGAAGCCGAGCACGCGGTTGTTGCCGAGGTCGTTCACCCACAGCCGGTTGGGCGTGACGCTCGTGTCCACCGCGACACCGTTAGGGTTGTTCATGCGCGTGGCGCTCGGCTCGTTGGCCGACGCGTCCACGAAGAGCTGCTTGCCGAGGGCGCGGTCGGCGACGCGTGGCGCGGTGCCGGCGGCGAGCGGCGAGTCGAAGGCGAGGATGCGGCTCTGCTCGCGGTCGCACACCCACAGCGTGCCGTTGCCGTCGAGGACGAGCCCGCGCGGGCCATCGAGACCGGCGGCGTTGACGAAGCCGTCGGGCGCGTTGGCGACGTTGGTGGTGAAGACCGCGTTCTGCGACGCGTCCACCTGCCCGTAGACCCGGTCGGCCGAGCCGCTCGCGTGCGGCGAGTCCACCTCCAGCACCCGCTGGTTGCCGGTGTCGGCGATCCACAGCCGACCGCTGCCGTCGGTGGCGACCTTCTCGGGGAGCGCGAGGCTCGCGGCGCTCACTCCGCCCTGGTTGGCGTTGCCGTTGGTGAAGCTCCCGCCGTGGCCGAACACGACGTCCGCGGAGTCGCCGTTCGCGACCGGCGCGGTGAAGCCCAGCACCCGGCTGAACCCGGTGTCCGCCACGTAGAGCCAGCCCGAAGAGTCGGTGACCACGCCGCGCGGCGCGCTCATGGTGGCGGCGCTCGCGGCGCCACTCCCGCCGATCGCGAGCGCGGCGGTGGCGCCGGTCGCGATGCTGGTGAACTTGAGGACGCGGTTGTTGCCGGTGTCCGCGACCCACAACGCACCCGAGCCGTCGACGTGGACACCCTCCGGCGCGCGCAGCTTGGCGAGGGTGCTACCGGCGCCGTTGGCGGTGAGCGAGGTCTGGCCGATCACGAGGTCGGCGGTCGCGTCGCTCCACGGGCCGTTGTAGACGAGCACGCGGTTGTTGTCGGTGTCGGCGACGAAGAGCCGGCCGCTCGCATCGACGGCGACGCCGCGTGGGAAGGCGAGGCTGGTGGCCGTGACGCCCGCGCCGTTCGAGGCGTAGCTCGCGAAGTCGGGCTGGCCGAAGACCTTGCTCGCCGTCGCGAAGCCCGGCAGCACGCAGTTGCTGCCCGCGCACTCTAAGCCGAGCACGCGGCTGTTGAAGGTGTCGGCGACGAAGAAGCGGGTGTTGCCGACCGTGCCGTCACGGGTGACGTCGCTCGGCAGGAAGAGACTCTTCACGGTGGGCTGGTTGAGGACGTTGGAGGTGAGGTTGGGCTGCGCGAGCACGCGGTCCGCTGCGGTGGAGACCGTCCCCGCCTTTGCCCACGCGGCACCGCCGCAGACCAGGGCCAGCGCCAGCACCGTCACGCGACCCACGAACGCCTTCCGCTCAGCCCGCGCCCACCCGATGAGCATCCGCTCGCACCCCCGCTTCGAAAGCCGTCATCATCGCTCTTGCGCGGACGGCGGGCCAGATGCGTGCTCGGGGGGGCGCCGCCCGGCGCTGTGTGGCGGCCTTCGCTTCAGGTCCGGGCCGATCTCGCGCGGCCTCACGCCGCGGCGGACACCGGCGCGGCGATCGACGCGGACTCGAGCGCCACCGCCGCGCCGTGGATCGTCGCCGCGATCCGCACCGCCTCGAATACGTGCTCGGGCCCGAGCCCGCCCTCGATCACCGCCCGCTCGTGGGCGACCACGCACCGCTCGCAGCCGTGGATCGCGCTCACCGCGAGGCACACCAGTTCGAAGTCGACCTTCGCGCCCGCGGGCCGCACCAGGCGCTGCATCCTGAGCCGCGCCGGGTGCGCGTCGTAGCTCTGGCGGCCCTGGTCGGCGAGGAAGTGGCGGAAGCGGTAGAGCACGTTGTTCATGCCCATCAGCGCCGCTCCCGCGACGGCGTCCTCGATCGCGCTCTCGGGCGCCACCGTGCGCGCCTCCTCGATGACCGCGTCGCGCAGCCCGGGCTCGCGCGACGCGATCGCCGCCGCCACCGCCACGCCCCAGCGCTGCGCCGCGCTCAGCACGCTCTCGCCGCCCAGCACCGAGGCGAGGTTGAGCGAGAGGTCGCGCGCGGCCGGGGGGAGCTTCGCCCGCACGTCTTCGATCGCGCTCATGTCACGCCACCTCCAGGGTCTTCTCGCCCTTCTGCCAGTTGCACGGGCAGAGCTCGTCGGTCTGCAGCGCGTCGAGGACGCGCAGCACCTCGTCCACGTTGCGGCCCACCGAGAGGTCGTTGACGCTGACGTGGCGGATCACGCCTTCGGGATCGACGATGAAGGTGGCGCGCAGCGCGACACCCTCGTCCGCGTGGAGGATGCCGAGCGCGGTCGCGAGCTCGCGCTTGGTGTCGGCGACCATCGGGAACGGCAGGTTCCGGAGGTCGGGGTGCTGCCGGCGCCACGCGAGGTGGACGAAGTGGGTGTCGGTGCTCACGCCGAGCACCTGCGCGTCACGGTCGCGGAAGTCCCGCTCGCGGGCGCCGAACGCCGCGATCTCGGTCGGGCACACGAAGGTGAAGTCCATCGGCCAGAAGAACACCACCTTGCATGTTCCGGGGTGGCTCTGGTCGGTCACGGGCGTGAACTCCTTGCCGGGATCGGAAGCGACGACGGCCTGGAGGGAGAACTCGGGGAAGCGGTCTCGGACGGTCTTCATGGGTCGGGCTCCTCGTTGGGGTTTCGGGCGCGGACGCTGATTCGGTCCGGCTCGCGAGGAGCAAGGTGGCGCCTGGACGGCGATAGGTCCAATAGAAAGATCGGACTCTTTCGATAGCCATATCCAATCGGTGGCGACACGCCACTTCCGCGCGCTCGGCACCCCGTGCGGGCGCGGTCAGCCGCCGAGCGCGCGGTCGATCGCCGGCCCCAGCAGGTCGCGCCGCCATCCGACGAGCCGGCTCGCCGGCGATTCGCCCGCTGCGAGGCCGGTGAGGAGCCGGGTGCGGCCCCGCCGCGACAGCAAGAGCTCGGGCGGCAGCGCGAGCTCGGCGGCGACCTTCTCCACCGCGCCCGCGACGGCGCGATCGAGCGAGCCCGACGGCGCCCGCGGCGACCTCGTCTCCGTCCGCGGCCGGCGCCGCCGCCACCCGCTCGAGCACGGCGACCACCGCCGGCGCGAACGGGCCGTGGCGGCGCGCCTCGAAGCCACGCACCGCGCCGAGCGCCTCGGGATCGAGGACCGGCCGCCACGCGAGCTCGAGCAGCGACTCGTCGCGCAGCAGGAAGGTCTTGGGCAGGTCGCGCCCGCGCGCCTCGCGGTCGCGCCACGCGGCCAGCGCCTGCGCGCGCGCCCGCACCACGGGCGGCAAGCGCTCCGCGCCCCGGATTCGCGTCCAGGCTTGCTCGGGGATCGTCGGCGCCGGGATCCACGGCCATCGACGCCACCGAGTCCTCCTCGGCCCACGCGAGCCGGCCGAGCGCCACGAGACGAGCGCGCAGCTCCGCCGCCACGGTGCCCAGGTGGAGGACGTCCTCGGCCGCGTAGTGGAGCTGCTCGGTGGAGAGCGGGCGGCGGGTCCAGTCGGTGCGGGTGTGGTGCTTGCCGAGCGACACGCCGAGCAGCGTCCGTACCAGCGCCTCGTACGAGATGCCCGCGCCGAGCCCGGCGAACGCGGCCGCGATCTGGGTATCGAAGACCCCCGCCGGCCGCACCCCGGTGGTGCGCTCGAGCACCACCGCGTCGCCGCTGCCGGCGTGGATGAGCTTGCGCACCGTGGACGAGCCGACCACCTCCGCGAGCGAGACGAGGTCGAGCCCCACCGCGTCGACGAGCGCGATCTCGCCGTCCGCCGCGAGCTGCACCACGCCCGGGCGCGGCCAGTAGGTGCGCTCGAACACGAACTCGGTGTCGAGCGCGACCTCGTCGACGTCCGCGAGCCGCTCGACCAGGCGCGCGAGCGCCTCCGGCGTATCTACCCAGGTGTAGGTCGGTTCGCTCACGCGTCGCTCGTCGTCTGCGCCGCCGGACGACGGCCACGGCGCGCGAGTGTAGCTGGCCGTGGCGCGACACACCCCTGCCCGGCTGAATCCGGCGCCATCCGACGCGCCCTTTCTACGATCGACTACTCGCGCGCACCCGCTCCCCCGGAGACGCGACGCGTCACGCCCCACCCGCCGCCGCCGGATTCGCGATCCAGGACGGTGGAGGCGCGTGGCACGGCCCTTGCGCAAGCCGAGTCCCCCGAGTCACGCGAGCGCCACGCGCTCGCGCCGTCGTCTCACCATTCCAACTCATCACGAAGGAGAACGAGTCATGGCTCACGTGGAGAAGGACATCGAGGTCGAGGCCCCGATCTCCACCGTCTACAACCAGTGGACGCAGTTCGAGTCGTTCCCGCAGTTCATGGAGGGCGTGCAGGAGGTGCGGCAGCTCTCCGACACGGCGCTCCACTGGGTCGCCGAGATCGGCGGCCACACGGTCGAGTGGGACTCGACCATCAACCGTCAGGAGCCGGACCGCTGCATCGCGTGGCGCTCGTCGAGCGGCGCCACCAACGCCGGCGAGGTGCGCTTCGAGGAGCTCGGGCCCGACCGCACGCGCGTGCTCTTGCGCGCCGAATACGAGCCGCAGGGGCTCACCGAGAAGGCCGGCGCCGCGATCGGCGTGGTGTCGATGCGGATCAGCGGCGACCTGCAGCGCTTCAAGAAGTTCATCGAGGGACGCCAGCGCGAGACGGGCGCGTGGCGAGGCGAGATCCACGGCGGGCACGTCACGCGCTGAAGCGCGCCGCGTCCGCGTTCGCCCGGCGCACGCCGGGCACCACCACCGAGGAGGCATTACGTGATCGACATCGTGACCCAGATCAAGGACGACCACCGCAAGGTCGAGGCGCTGTTCGAGAAGTTCGAGCAGGGGCACGGCAACCGGGACAAGCAGCGCATCGCCGAGCAGATCATCGAGGAGCTCTCGCTGCACGCGAGCGTCGAGGAGCAGCTCATCTACCCGCTCATCCGCATGCGCGACAAAGGCGCCGAGGACGCGGTCCTCGAGGCGCTCGAGGAGCATCACCTCGCCAAGACCACCCTCGCCGAGCTCGACGAGATGGCGGTGGAGGACGAGCGCTACGACGCCAAGATGACGGTGCTGGCGGAATCCGTCCGTCACCACATCGAGGAGGAGGAGCGTGACCTGCTGCCGAAGCTCGAGCGCCTCACCACCGACACGGAGCGGGCGCGCATCGCCGAGGCGCTCCCACGCCTGAAGGAGCTGGTGCCGAACCATCCGCACCCGATGGCGCCCGATACGCCCCCCCAGAGCCTCTTCGGCGGTCTGCTGGCGAAGGTCCTCGACACGACCAAGGACATCGCCCGGCTGGTGATCGCGCCCGAGAAGGGCCGCGCGCGAATGGCGGCCAAGGACAAGCGCCGCCGCGAGGCCGCGAAGGTGATGAACGACGCACGCGCGGAGCGCGGTGCGTCGACCTCCACGAGCTCGCCCGCGGCCAGCCGGTCCTCGAACGGCAGGGAGCTCCCCGAAGCGAGCCGCCAGCGGCGCCCGGGGCCGCGTCGCGGCGGCGAGCGGCAAGACCGGTGCTGGCCGAGCCAAGGCGAGCAAGGGCGCGGCCAGCCCGCGCGGCAAGAGCGCGTCTTCCGGCTCGCGCGGTAAGAGCGCGGGCAAGTCGTCGAGCTCGCGCAGCGGCAAGTGAACAAACGCGAGTCGGCGAGCACGCGCTCGCCGGCTCGCGAGCGAGCGAGCGAGCGAGCGGGAGCGCCGCTCGCTCGCTGCTGGCCCGCTCACGGCGCCGGCGGATCCTCGAGCCGGGACTCGATCGCGCGCTTCAGAGTGGTCACGCAGGCGGCGGCGGTGAGCGGGCCGTCGGCCGCCGCGGCGGCGTCGCCTTCGAGTGCCTCGCGACGGATCGCGGCGGCGCTCCACTCGCCCTCGCGGCTGCAACGGATCTCCGCGCGCGCCACATCGACGGGAACCTCGATCTTCACGGCGTAGGGCCCCATGTGACCGCGCAGCAGGCGGCTGCGCTCGTCCGAGACGCCGATCACGGCGTGCAACCGCATCGCCTCTTCCGCCGCCGTGAAGATCCGCGCCCGGTCGGCTTCCCACAGCGCCACCGGCTCCGCGCTCGGCGTGTGCCGCTCGTGGGTCGAGCAACCCTCCAGCACCGCCGCGATCAGCCACCGTCGTCTCAACGCGCTCGACCTCCGTCGAGGCTCCGGCATTGCACGCAGCGAGCCAGGCGGGTCCGAACTGCGCCCAGTCGAGCGAGCACAGCGCCGAGGGCGTGCTGGTGATCGATGCCTCGGCGCCGCGCCGAGCGGCTACCGCACCACCGGTTGCGGGTGGGCGCTCGGCGGCTCGGTGGTGAGCAGCGGCTTCGACCCGGGCCATCGGACGTAGACGACGTACGAAGCACCCGACTTCACATCGGCGATCTGGAGCTTGGCCTCGCTGTGGGAGGCGTCGACGCCGCTGACCTCGAGGATCTCGAGGATCCTCACCGGGCTCCCCTTCTCGAGCACCGTCGAGCCCGCGACCGGGATCGACGCCGGACAGATCGTCTCGACCTTCTCGGGCCCGGTGAGCCATGCGGAGACGAAGCCGGTGAAGGACTCGGAGGAGTACTTGTTGACGTCCTCGCTCAGGTAGTACCGAGCCTCGAGGTCCGCCGCCGACCCGGTGGAGCGGACACAGCCGCCCGGCGAAGCGAGCAGCACGAGGGCCACCGCCGCGAGTGCACGTGTCATCCTGGCCTCCTCGGATCTCGCGATCGTCTCGCCGGCTCGCACGTGTCGGTCCCCAGGGGCGGTCGACAGAAGCGCCCCGACGCAGGGGGCCGGCTCCGCGCCCTCGTAGTGTCATCGTGTCAGCCGAGCTCGCCACGAGGGTGAGATCCTCGACCGCCTGGTCGAAGGGGTCGATCGCTGCTGCGCACCTGGACGTAGGTTTCGACGAGGCGGCTCGCCTATCGCCACCCCCACTATCCGAGCTGATCGATGAACCGTCGCATCACCTCGTGGATCGTCCGCTCCGAAGGCGCCGCGTCTCCGCAGAAGTCACGATAGACGAGCGCAGCCTCGACCACGCCCTCACTGTGCTCGTTCTCGAACAGCGTCCGGATTCGCTCGCGAGCCTTCGCGACCGACGCCTTCCAGCTCGGGTCCGATTCTCCCGCCCGCTGGAGCACTCCAGCCAATGTCCCCCAAATGGGGCGCGACAACATCGCCACGTCGAAGGCGTAGGCCATGTCCTTGGGACGCTTGGCAGGCACGCGCTCCTTCCGCGCGAGAACCTTCTGGAGCTGGTAGGTCGCCGGATTCGGAATCCGTACCTCCAGCGCTTCCTCGATGCCGAGATCCGGCACGCGGCGGGCATCGATCGAGAGCGTTTCGTGGGCCAGTAGATCGAGATGCCGAAGCCGCTGCGCGCGCAGTCCCGGCTGCAGCTCGACCAGGGCCGGTTCGGGCTTCCCGAACATGGGCGCCAAGAACTCCAGGTACGTGGGCGCCGGCTTCTTCGCACCAGCTTCGCGATCTTGGATTCGCTGCGTGCCTGGTTGGTTCTCGAAGCCTGGCACCTCGTAGATCACGAAGCCGGCGGAATCGAGCAGACCCAGAACGGTTTGCCCATCCAAGATCTCGAGCTTGGTCGGGACGGCCAGATCGCCTTCCGTAGTGGTCAATGCGGGAACCCGTGACGCGCCGAACCACTCGTGGTGCCGATACAGAACCGGCACGATGCCACCGATCACGATCACCCGAGGAACGTAGGGCCTGCACGCCCGCAACGCGCGTCCGAGCTCTCGGAGGACCCTGCGGAGCGGATCCTCACCCGTCACGGCCGAACCACCCCAGCACGTCTCCCAGGACGTATTCGGCCTGTTCGGCACCGCGGGCCGGATGCACGGATACGTCCAACGCCGCCTGCAGGATGTCGACGTAGCGCACGTCGTTGCGCACGACGGCGCCGCGAAACACCGACTGCACCTGCCTCGACACGATCAGGGTGACGTCCGCATCGCGGGTGGCACACGGCTCGAGATCACGGCCGAAGGTCGCCTTGGCCGACGACGCTTCCACGTGCACTTCGAGTCCGGGCACGGTCGTGTGCAGGACTCCGTGAGCGCGACACGCCTCGAAACCCGCGACCGCGATGCGCGGCGGAAGCAGCCCTTCCCCCGCATTCGCAACCGGGAACGCATCGCTCAGAGAGGCTGGCCGCCCGAAGGTCCATCGCGCGCTCATCACGGTGCGTGGTTGCAGCCGGTGATGCTCCATCCACGCGCGCAGCAACGGCTCGCGCCTGACGACGGTCAGTCCGTCGGGCGTGACGCGGAGAAAATCAGCCCGCTGAAAGGTCTGGGCGAAGCGATAGGCGTGCGGCATCGACACGTTCGCGGCCTGCGCAAGCGCAGGAATCGACGACACGGACGCGGCCGGACCGGCCCACCAGTTGGGCTCCACATCGCGGAGCAGCAGCACCTTGAGCATCCAGCAATTGAGGTCGGTGAAGAGCCGTTGCCCCGCTCGGGGTCCCGGCGTACCGCGGTGACGCCGCGCGCGCTGGTAGTCCGAATACTCGACACCGAGGCGGGGTGCATGGATGTAGGCACCGTGCTCGAACGACACGAGCCCCCACTGCACTTCGGGCGCATGGCGGTTCATGAAGGCGGTCGCCGAGCTCACGGCGGACGATGTCAGCTGAGGGAGCGCGACCAGAACCAAGGGAATCGCGCCGGTCACCCCGGAGTGCTCGCGCGCTTGCAGGAGCGCAACGGCCAGCCGACCGACGAGATCCTCATGGCGCACGGTGCCCAGCCGTTTGACCACGACGACGAACGAGCGCCCATCGTCGAGGTGGCCCAGGAGGTCCAGGTCGCGACTGCTTCTCGACCGGGTCGCGTCGGTCGCCCTGCCTACGCGGAGGCCGAGCCTCGTGAGCAGGGCCTCGACCGTCGCGAAGAGGTGGTCCGCGCCGGCTTCTGTTGCTTCTTCTGTTGCTTCTTCGGTGGCATTCACCCATCTATCTTGACCATGACAATTCTCATGGTCAAGAGATAGACGAACGTGAGGAGCGGATCGAAAGATGGAACCCGGCGCGCCCATCGGGCGGTGGAAGCCGCCACAGCGCAGGCTTTTCGGATTCCACCCTATTTTGGTATTCAACCAAACCGAACGCGCTCAACGGCTGCGGCTTCTCGCGAGACGAGTTCGTCAGGCGTTACCCGCGCGCTCACCGCGTCCTCGCCGAGGCACGGGCGGACTTCGCTCATACATGAGACGAACGTGCGTGCCACCCGCAGCGTAGCGGGCCACACCCTGGACTCGATCGCATGCGCCCCCGTCGCGTCGGCGTGGAGGCCCTCCCCGGGTGGGTCGTGAGGCCGAGAGGAAGCCGCGAAGCATCACAGTTTTATGACAGTCGCCCTGATTGCCGGTTTCGGACACCTCGAGACAGAGGCCGATTCGTGCCGACACACCCTCTGATTCCGATCGCTTCGCGCGGTAGAGTCCAACTCGGCCCGGGTGGCGGAATGGCAGACGCAGGGGACTTAAAATCCCCGGGAGCAATCTCCGTGTGGGTTCGAGTCCCACCCCGGGCACCCTCGGCGCAGGGTCGGCCATGAATCCAATCCGTGAGGCCTGTCGCGCGTCGAGTCGCCACGCCCTCGCCGTGGCCTCGGTGCTCGCGCTCGCGCCGCTCGCCTGTGGTGGCGGCGGCGCGGCCGATCTCGTGCCGCCGTCGCTCGTCGCGGCGACGCCTGCGCCCGGGGCGACGGAGGTCGACGTCGAGGCGCACCTCGTCCTGAGGTTCAGCGAGGCTCTCGCGCGCGAATCCGTCACGCCGGACACGATCACGGTCCGTCGGCGGGTGCCGTCGTTGGCTCGCGGGTGGGACGACGTCCTCCTCGAGCCGGTCGCCGGCGCCCTCACCTACGACGCAGCTACCTACACCGTGACGTTCGCCGCCGATCCGGGGCTGGCACTCCGCGCCCGCTATCGGGTGGACGTGACGAGCGCGGTTCGCGATCGAGCCGGCAACCCGCTCGAGCCCGTCGACCCGATCGAGCTCGAGACCCGCGATGGGCGCCTCGCCGGCGCGGCGAAGGTGGGCGCCGATCCCGTCGTGCTCGACGCCACGAGGTCCGCAGGGCCTTTTCTCTCCGTCACCTCCCACGGCGATGCGTTGCTGGTGTGGAGCGACGTGCTCTCGGCCGCAGTACCGGCCGCCGCGGCGTGGTTCAGCCGCTACGACGCCGCGACGGAGACCTGGTCGGCGCAGGCGCCGGTGATCGATCCAGCGGCCCGGTCCGGCTCGATCCCGGCCGGTGCCGCCCTCGGCGGCGACGGCACGGGCTACGTGCTCGTGGGACCGAGCCAGGACCGGCAGGGCGCTCTCTTCGTCCTCGCGGCGCGACGCGGCGGTGAGTGGGAGCGCGCGACGACGCTGGTCGAGTCGTCGGCTCCTCACGCGTCGAACGCGGTGCTCGCGATGGACGGCCTCGGCGACGTCCTCGCGGCGTGGACGGATCAGGGCGTGGCGATCGCACGCTTCGACGCGGCTCTCGGCGTGTGGGCGCCGACGCTTCGCGTCCCCGGCAATTCGGAGGTCCGCCTCGCGGCGAACGCCAGCGGTCACGCGATCGCGTCGTGGCGGCGCGGCGTCCCCGTGGACCCGGAAGATGCGTCCGCGGGGCTCGCGCTCATCGCCGAGGCGCTGCGCTACGACCCGGCCACCGGCTCGTGGGGTGCCCCGGTTCGCGTCTCGGGCCTCACGGATCTGCTCCCCACCGGCGGCTCGGCGTCGCCCGCCGAGCCGCACCTCGCCATCGACCGCGCCGGCAACGCGATCGTCGCGTGGTCCGAGCTGGACGGCGAGGACTACTCGGGGCTCTGGACCGCGCGCTACGACTCCGCCGCCCGCACCTGGAGCGCGCCCTTCTTCCACGGCCGCGACGGCCACTTCGGCGTGGCGATGGACTCGCACGGCGACGCCCTCGCGCTGTGGAACGACGGCGGCTTCTACTTCGACTCCGACGTGTACGACTCGCGCGCCGCGAGCTGGCAGGCGAGCGGACCCACCCGCACCGAGCTGTCGACCACGATGCCGACGGATCTGGTCGCGGTGGACAGCGGCGGGCGAGCGGCCGCCATCGCCTGCGACACCCACCGGTTCGGCCGCTTGACCTGGCTCCGCCGCGAACCCGGCGCCGCGTGGGGCCCGGAGGAGGAGCTCTCGCCGCAGTCGGCCGCGCCCGGCGTCTGTGCCCTCGGCTTCGACGCCCGCGACCGCGCCGTTCTCGCGTGGAGGATCGGTGGCCCCGAGGGTCACGGCCCGATGTTCGTCGACCATTGGCGCTGAATTTTCTCCCCGCTTCGCGCGCCGATTCTGTCCCTCACAGACCCCGGAAACCTGCCCCCACGGGCCCTGAAATGGGCCCCTGGTGGCGCTTTTTCGCCGGAAATCTGCGGAAATCGCTCTGTGGAGCTTTAGCTTTACAAAATCTGTAAAGCATGTGCTTTACGATTTTGTAGAGCAAGTGCTTTACAGACGGACCGCCGCGTGGCTCCGCCGCCGCCCCCGCGTCAGCGTGCGACAGGGAGGCGGTGAAGGGATCGGGCCCGTTCGAGGCGCTCCCGAGGGACCATCCCGGTCGCCGAATGAATCCCAGGGGGCAGCGTTGGTCACCGACCCGCCCGACGGCCGGGTCGGGGGTTCCACCCCGTCGCCGGCCCGGCTTCCGCCGCCTCCCACCCGACGGCCTATCCCGGATAATCGCCGCGCGTGACCAGCTCGAAGACGTGCTGGCCGCGCGCCTGTCCGCGGAGCACCAGGCGGTTGCCCGCGGCGTTGCGCGCGGGCGTGATCGGCAGGCCGTCGAGGCTCGCGTCGAAGCCTGCGGCGGCCACCCACGCGGGCAGGATGACCTCGGTCTCGCCCGCTCCCGGGTCGGCCTCCCACGTCATCACGAAGCGCCGCGCCGACGGCGTCCACTCGAACGAGAGCGGCGTGCCCGCCACCGCGGCGGGAGCCGGCCGCAGGAACGCGCGGGCGTGTGGCGTCCAGTCGTTGGTGGCGGTGTCGATCAGGCCGAAGCCGCTCTCGCCCTTCTCGTAGAGCCACAGGAACGAGCCGGCCATGCGCGCGTCGAGCTCCCCGTAGAGCGCCAGCAGGTAGTCGCCCAGGTTGGGCGTCGACTTGTCGCCGCCCATCTCGCCGTACACCCACGGCACGCCGAGGCGCGCGGCGGTGTCGGCGGCCGCGCCGACCACGTTCCTCACCTGGCGCGTGTTGCCGTCCCAGCGCTTCGCGAGCTCGACGCTCACGTTGTAGTAGTGCGGCGCGAAGACGCCCACGAAGCCGGTCACCGGCTCGGCGAAGGACGTGGCCCCGACGAACGAGAACATCGGCGTCGGCTCGAAGAAGAAGGCACGCCCAGGTAGCACCTCGCCGACGCGACTCGCGAACTCGGCGTGGAACGGCATCAGCAGCTCGCGCTCGAAGGTCGAGATCGCGCCGGTCCCGAAGGACGGCTCGTTGACCGGGTCGAAGCCGAGGACGTGCTCGTAGGCCTCGATGCGGTCGGCCACCGCCCGCGCCACGTCCTCTTGGGCGCGGCGCAGCTCGGGCGTCGTCCAGAACGACTGGAAGCACGCGCGCACCTGGGGCGAGAAGTAGTTGAAGAAGAAGCTGGGGAGCGGGTCGTAGCTCTCGTAGAAGGACGCGTCGCAGGCCCAGAGCGGCGCGCCGTCGCCGCCGAACCCACGCCCGAACATGTCCTGGTGCATGTCCACGAACACGTAGAGTCCCGCCTCGTCGGCCCACTGGACGTGCTGGCGGACGAGCTCGAGGTAGTCCTCGTCGTAGACCCCGCGCTCGGCCTCGACCTGGTACCACTCGATCACCAGCCGCACGGCGTCGAAGCCCGAGTCGGCGATGTGGCGGAACACCTCGGCCGGCGGACGGATCTCTTTCTCCGCGCCGCGCTGGTCGTAGTCGTTGGGGATGTTGATGCCGCGCAGGATCAGTGCCCGGCCCGCGGGATCGCGGAGGAGGCCGTCGCGCAGGTGGTAGCCGACTGGCCGTGCTGGCGAGGCCTCGCTGCCGTCACCGGCGCACGACGCCGCGAGCACCAGCAACGCGAGCGCCAGGCAGAGAGGACCGACGCGACTCATCCCGCGCCGGCATAGCGCTCGCCCTCCTGCGGTGCAACGCGAGCCCGGTGCGCGCGACCCTGGCGGCCGACGAGCGGGCGTGCTCCCTCGGCTCGAGCGTCGGCGCTCCGTCGCCGACCCAGCGAGCGATCGGTCCTCAGGGGAGCGGCCAGGCTGCGCCCCAGACGGCGCTCAGCCGCTCGGATGGCGGACGACCGCCGCCGTCGCCGGCTTCAGGCGCACCGACGTCCCGGCGAGCGGCACCCAGCTCAGCGAGCCCGGGTTCGGATACGCCGCCGCCGCCCGGAGAGCTCGACGCGCTCCACGGTCCCGCTCCGAGCTCGTAAGCGGAGGCGTCGGCCATCGGTTGGTGAGGACGGTCCCGGCGGTGAACTCACGCAGATAGAGCCCGACGCCGACGTGCTGGCGCTTGCCGACCGGCGTGCCCACGTCGAGCACGTCCTCCGGGAACTGCTGGACGTCGGAGCCGGCATCCGTCGCGGCGTACTGATGGTAGGCGTGGGTGTCGACGACCATCAGCAGGCTCGCCACCGAGAAGAGCCGCCGGTCGACGTCGTGCTGCGAGCCGTAGTCGAGGCCGATCGCCGCCTTACCCATGTCCAGCACCGCCTTGAAGTCGTCGAGCTGCTGCTGGTAGCGATCGTCGTCGGTGGCCGGCAGCCCCGACACCTTCATGCTGAAGCCCTCGAAGTAGAGGCCGTCGGCGTAGTCGAGGAGCTCGAGCCCGCGGTTCCCGGGCTCGGCGACGCCCGTGTACGAGTTGATGACGATGGGCGTGCCTGGCAGCGCGGCGCGCACCGCCGCGAGGACCTCGCCGGCGGCTCGGTAGTAGCCGTCGGGCGTGTAGGCCGCGGGCAGCTCGGTGATGAGGTCCGAGTGGATGATCCCGGCGTTGTCGAGGAAGATGGCGTCGTAGCCGGCGTCGAGGTCCGCCTGGATGTTGGCGAGGAGGATCCTCACCCACGCCGCGCGCTTCACCGGGTCGAGGATGTCGACGTGGACCCAGCCGAACTGGGTGTTGGTCGCCGGCTGGCCGCTCGGCCCGTACCAGAGCAGCCCCTCGCGGTCGACGTCGGTCCAGCCAGGATCGCCCGCGGGAGCCACCGCGTCGGGGAAATGGAGGCCCGCGATCTTGTGGTACGTGTACACGACGGCGTACGGGTTGATGTCGTGGATCTCCGCCAACCCGACGCGGTCGTGATTCACCACCACCGGCAGGTCGAAGCTCGCAACGAAGTGCGCTTCGTCCGCCATGTCGTTGATCGTCCCCTTGAACGCGGTGCGGAAGCTGCCGAGGGGGTCGTGCGGGTCGATGTAGACGACGTCACCGCTCGTCGGCACGGTGCACCCGCACACCACGACCGCGAAGAAGCTCGAGAGAAGCCCGCGTAGCGGCGCACGCGAGCGCTGGACCGTGCGACCGGTGAACGAGGCCATCGAGGACCTCCTGGTTCGTGGCGCGTGCAGCGTCACGGCAGGGTGAAGCTTCCCGCCGGGCTCGAGCCCGAGTTCGTGAAGGGGATGAAGGGCGGGTTGATGGCCTGGACGTAGGCCATTCCCGCGGAGAGCCCACCCGGGCGGGTGAACGTGAACTGCTGCGAGCTGACGATCGTGAGCGGGATCTTGGGCGAGCCATCGCCGTCGAGCCCGCCCGCGTTGACGAGCTGACCGCCACTCGACGCGAACAGGTTGATGACCGTGAGCGTGTTGAAGCCGGAGCCGTCCACGGTGACGGTCGAGCCGTTCACCGACACCCCCGTCACGGTGATCTGCTCACCGATCGGGATCGACACCGCGTTCGAGCCCAGGAAGGCGCCGCTCGCGTTGATGACCTGCAGCGACCCCGGCCCCACCGGACACCCGGCGGGGACCGTGATGGTGAGGTTGGTGGACGACGAGCTCGACGGGACGATCCCGCCTTGCGGCGCGCAGTTCCCCGACGCCGAGAAGATGTTCACGACCGGGTTCACGAACCCGTCGCCCTGGATCGTGGCCGCCGATCCCGGCTGGATCAGCCCCTCGACGTTGGCCGTCGCGATGCTCTCCTCGGAGCTCGTCGGGCTGAGGAGCACACCGCCGATCCCCGTGATGCTCGGCACCGGCGGGCTCAAGGTCGGATTGCCGAGCAGCACCACTCCCTGCGAGTTCGAGACGCTGAAGCCGAGGTCGGAGCGCACCACCGACGCCGCCGCGAAGCCGGCCCCGAGCAGCACGTCGTCGGGCGGGTTCACCGGCCAGTGCCAGGGCAGCGTCCAGGTGCCCGACGTTCCGTCCGCGGCCACCGACTTGGGCGCCAGCCCGTTGGGCAGCACGTCGACGGTGCCGCTCGAGGTCGCGACGAAGAGCTTGAGCAAGCTGCCGGCGGTGAGCCCGCGCCCGGTCAGGATGACGTCGGCGCCGACGCGCGCGGCACCCGGAATCTCGTCGAGCGGGGCGTCCGCGGCGAAGTTCACCGCGGTGGTGCCGCTGATCTGCACCGACGCGTTCTGGGTGAGCTGGAGGGTGAGCGGACCGTAGGCTCCCGACACGCTCGTGAGCGCGAACGAGCCGTCCGTGGGGTCGAGGTGGAAGGTGCCGGCGAGGATGATGATGGTCTCGCCGACCGCGCCGCTCGAGGCGCCACCGTTCACGGACACGGTGCCGGTGAACCGCACCGGCACCTGGAGGTCAGTGAACGTGCCGTTACCGGCGTTCACGGTCGCGACCGGGTTCGGCGCCACAGCGATGTCCGGCGCGAAGCTGACGCGGAGGTTCGTGGCCTGGAGCTCGACGTTGGGGAGCTGGAACGTGACGTTCGAGCCGAGCAGCTCGGCGTCGACGACCCGTAGCTCGTGGCTGCTGGTGTCGTAGTCGACGTCGATGGTGCTCGCGCCCAGGATCTGCGAGGTCTGACTGTTGGGCTGCCCCTGCAGCGTCACGGTCACCGACACCGTGTTGGTCCCGTTCGTCGGCGACAGCCGATCGAAGAGGAGAGACGCCCGCGCCCGCGGCACCGTGAATCCGGTGAGCGCGACGACGAGCACGAGCACGGCACGGACGCGATGACCGCTGTCGACCGACATGAAGTCCTCCGCGACGCAGTCGTGCGTCGTGACGGGGTTGCGTTGCGCCACGGGTAGCAAACGCGGCGCCGCGCGCCGCGTGTGGCCGAAGCGCTCGCGGCAGGTCCCGACGAGAACGACGTATTCGGACTGACCGCGGGCCGGCGCACGCGGATGGATGGCCGGTCAACCGCGGCGAGGAGCGTCGTGGCTGCGCTTTTTCCGGTGGCCCCGACGTTGCTACGGCGTGTCGCTGCTCCTGCGCGGATCCCGAACGTGAACCATCACGCCTCGCCAAATCCGAGATCCGCCCGACGCCGCGACGTGAACTTTCTTCAAACGGTCAGCTCGACGTTGCAGCTCGGCGCGATGGCCCACGGGGACCGGAGCGCATCACCCATCCAGGGCGCGCGCCACTCGCGCACGCCTGCTCCCAGGAGGTCGTATGGCGCGTGAAACGTGGCTCCGGGCGGCTCGCACCGCCGTCGTGATGACGGTGCTCGCGGCGCTCGGCATCGGCGCCGACTGTCATCTGATCGCTCCCACGAACCACGACATCACCGTCGGCCCGGGCTTCTCGGACGTCGGTCCGCACCAGGTGGTCCGCACCAGCGCCGGCTTGCTCTACACGGTGACGGCGACCTGCAAGTTCTTCCCGACGTGCGGCTCGACCAACACGATCCTGGTCCACAAGGCGGACCAGATCGGCACTCCGACGGCGTTCACGGCGGTCGGGAATTCCGCCGACGTCGGCGTGCAGATCGGCGCGGTCGCGATCGCGATCGACGGTCAGGACCGCATCCACGCGCTGTGGACGCAGCGCGATGGCTTCGTGCGCTACGGCATCTTCGACACCGCCACCGACTCGTGGGGCAGCATCGAGGCGGTCGACAGCACCAACTGGACGGACTTCTCCCAGGGCGACCAGGGCGTGGCGCTCGCGCTCGACGCGAACGCGACCCCGTACGCCGCGTGGAGCTACCGGCCCGCGCAGGGCTCGCCGCTGGCGCTCAGGACCCGCTTCGCGCGCCGCCTGCAGGGCGGCTGGGAGAATCCGATCGACGTCGCGGACGTCGTCGACTGCGAGCCGGCGACGGCCGACTGCGGCGCCTGGCACCCGACGATCGCGTTCCGTCCCAACGGCGACCTCTTCCTGGCGTGGGAGACGAGCTCGTTCCACTACGAGCGCGACGGCTGGATCCGCACCCGCATGCGCACCGCGGCCGGCAACTGGCTGCCGTCGGCGCGCATCGAGGAGCACTCGCTCGGCGGCCTCGACGACGGCCCGGCGATGATCGTCACCGGCGATGGCGTCGCCCACATCACGTTCGTGAACTTCGACTACATCGCGCGCTACTACTACCACGACGGCCTCGGCTGGAAGGGTGACCGCCAGCCCTCGCCGATGGCCACCCACGACCCCGGCATCGGTCCGGACGGCGCCGGCGGCGTGAAGATCTACGCCCACGGCCCGCCGCCGCCGAGCGATCCAGCCGGCGAGGGGGTCGACATCTTCTCGATCCACCGGCCGCGCGGCGGCGCGTGGGACGAGTCCTGGACGCTCTACGTCGCGGGCCACTACGACTCCTCGATCTCGACGCGCTGGTCCCAGTTCTTCCACGCCGAGCCGTGGAACCTGGACCTCGTCTACTGGACGCATGACTCGCCGAACGAGCTGCACCTCGGCGTGAACTGAGGTGCGGCGGTGGCGCGAGCTCGGTGGACGGCTCGGCACGAGGCGAGCGCCGCGCGCGAGACCACGCACGGCGAGCCACGCCCCCTCCTCGCCGAGGCCACATGGGGGGCGTGGCTCGGCGTGCTGTTCGGAGTCGCGGCGGAGCTGGCCGCGCCGCTCGGCGGGCAGCGCCTGCGGCTCTACGAGCTGGTGCTGGTGCCGGTCGAGCCGCTCGACCTGTCGTCGCTGGCACAGCTCGTCGCCATCGACGCCTGCGCTGGCGCGGCGGTCGGCCTCGGCGTCGCGCTCGCGCTGCGGCTGAAGGCGGCGCTCGGGCCCGCCAGAGGATCGATCGCGACCCGCGCTGGCTGACCCCGTGGCTGGTCGCGGCGGCGGCCGTGGTGCTCGCGATCGCGGCGCGCGCGGCCGTCGACGAGGTGGTGGCGCGCGCGCTGGTGGTGGCGCTGTGTGCAGCGGTGGCCAGCAACGTCGCGGCGCGCGGGATCGCGCGTCGGCGGCTCGCGCCAGCGCTGAGCTCGGGGGCGCTGGTGACCCTCGCCGCTGCCGCCGCCATCGCGCCGGTCGCGTGGCGAGTGATCCACGGCGCGCTCGAGCCCCCGCCGGGCACCGCCGTCGCCCGGGAGCGGCCCGACGTCCTCCTGGTGGTGCTCGACACCACCCGTGCGGATCACCTCGGCAGCTACGGCTACGCCCTCCCCACCACCCCGAGGCTCGACCGGCTCGCGGCGGAGGGGGCGCTCTTCGAGCGCGCGTACGCCGCGGCGCCGTGGACCTTGCCCTCGCACGCGTCGCTCTTCACCGGGCTCGACGTCGCGACCCACGGCGCCACCTGGGAGCACCGCCGGCTCGACGATCGCTTCGCGACCATCGCCACCCGCCTCCACGCGCTCGGCTACGCGACCGTGGCGGTGTCCGAGAACCCGTTCATCGGCGCGAGCACCGGCTTCGCACGCGGCTTCGATGCGTTCTTCGAGATGTACGGCTATGGACGGCGGACTGTGACCACGCGCCTCGCCGAGCAGGTGGCGCGCAAGCTCGAGGGACGCCACGAGACCGACGGCCACACCGAGGCCTCGCTCGAGACGCTCACCGGGTGGCTGGCGGCGCATCGCGGACGCGGGCAGCCGGTGTTCGCGTTCGTGAACCTGATGGCGGCGCACCTGCCCAACTACCCGCGCGCCGAGTGGCCGGGCGCCAGCTACGACGCCGACGACCTCGCCGAGCTCGACGAGATGGGGCGCCTACCCGACCGCTTCTTCATCGACGGCAAGGAGCTCGACGCGCGCCAGCTCGCGCTGCTCGAGCACTTCTACGACGGCGACCTCCACCACCTCGACGGCGCCGTCGGCAGGCTCGTCGAGTGGCTGCGGCGGTCCGGACACCTCGACCGCACGCTGCTGGTCGTCACCGCCGATCACGGCGAGAACTTCGGTGATCACGGCTTCCTCGAGCACCAGTACTGCATCTACGACAGCCTGCTGCACGTGCCGCTGCTGGTGCGCTACCCGGCGCGGGTGGCGCCCGGCACCCGGGTGGCGCAGCCCGTCTCGACCCTCGACCTCGCGGACACGATCCTCGACGTGGTCGAGCCCGGCGCCACGGCGCGCTCGCTCTTGCGCGAGCCGCGGCGCGCCGCGCTCTTCGCGGAGACCTCGCGCGTGCCGCTCTTCGAGGTGCGGCGCGCCCTCGACTCCGAGTTCGTGGCGGCCGCCTACACGCGCTTTCCCGAGCACCTCGAGTCGGTCCGGCTCGACGGCTACAAGCTGATCCGCGGCTCGGACGGCTCGCGCCAGCTCTTCCAGATCGAGGTCGACCCGGGCGAGACCCGCGACCTGGCGCGTGAGCGCCCCGAGGTGGTCGAGGGGCTGAGCGGACTCCTCGACGCTCACGCTTCGAGGCGCGCGCCAGAGCCGGTGGCGGTGTCCGCGCGGATCCCCGTCGACCCCGTCGCACACGAGGTCATGCAGTCGCTGGGTTACGTGCGCTGACGCTCCTCGCCCGGGCGTCGCAGGCGAGGCGCCGGCTCACCCGGGGCGGTCAGGCGCCGCGCGCTCGCCGCGCTCCCGCCGCCGAGCGCGCGCGCGATCTGCGCGGCGACGGCGCAGGCGCGCCAGTAGACGTCCTCCATCAGGATGTGCGCGAAGCCACCGTTTCGGCCCGTGCTCCACAGTCCCTCGACCCCGGTCGAGTGGGCGAGGGCGAGCCGCGCCTCCTCGTAGCCGAGGTGGAACACCGGATACGCGAGCGGGGTGCGCGTCACGGTGCAGCCCAGGTAGCGCCGCCGCGCGTCCGGAACGATGGCCGCGAGGCGCTCGACGCAGAGCTCGCCGAGGGCCTCGTCGTCCATGTTCCACATCGCGTCGCCGACCTCGGCGCCGAGGTCCGCCATCACCAGCGTCTTGCCCTCGGGGGCGAGCCACGGCGCGGCCACGGGCGCCTCGACGAGGCGGAAGAACGGAAACTCGCGCTCCGGCGTCCAGTTGATGATCGCGGGCAAGAACCCGCGCCCCACGAGCCTGAGGCTCACGAAGATCATCGGGCGGAAACGGAAGTCACGGAACCGCTCGAGCGCAGCCACCCCTGGCGCGAGCCGCGGTAGCACGTTGACCGGCAACGTCGACGCCACCGCCGACACGGCGAGATCGAGGCCGGTCACCCGCACTCCCGCCACGCGGCCGTCCTCGACGTAGAGCCGCTCGACCGGCGAGCCGAGCCGGATCTTCCCCCACACCCGCTGCGCGAGGGTCTCGCACAGCGCGCCGACGCCGCGCTCGGGATAGACGAGCAACAGCCTGGCGTGCTCCGGTTTCTCGACCGAGTAGCCGAGCGCCACTGGCCGTCCGCTGACGGCGCTCACCAGCGTGAGCGCGAGTGTCCGCGCGATGCTCGACGAGAGCTTGTCGCCGACGGCGCGCGAGAGCTGGCTCGCCGGCATCCCCGACCAGGCCTCGACGAGCGGCAGCGCGATCTCGTCGGCGAGCGGCGCTCCCGTACTGGGCGCGGAACCACTCGGCAGCCGTCTCCGGCGAGTCGGCGCCGCCACCGAGCCGCGACGCGAGCGCGCCGCGCAGGAAGCGCGGCACGCGCAGCAGCCCGTACGGGTAGCCGTAGGCTCGCCCGCCGGTGATCACCGCCTCGCCGTAGCGGGCGAGAGTCCGGCACTCGGCGCCGATGCCGATCTCGCTGGCGAGCCGGTTGGTGATGAAGTGCGCGCCGACGTCGTGGTGAAACCCGTCGCGGTCGCGATGGCTGGTCGCCAGGCCAGCGACGCGCGCGCCCGCCTCGAGCACGACGACGTCGATCCCGCGCCGTACCAGCTCGTTCGCCACGACGAGCCCGGCGAACCCCGCGCCCAGGATCGCGACCGGGGGCCGGCGGGACGGAGTCGTCACGGGGGGTCCGATCGTCGCGCGCACCCGCCCCGTGCTCGGCTCCACGGCGGTCCGGCTCGGAATGCCGATCTCGGCTCGAGCGCCTTTGTAGAAACGACGCGCAAACAGCGCCGCGTGGCGGCCCGGTTCGACGCCGATCGGCTTCATCAGCGGATGGCGGCCGTGGCGGGAGCAGGGGCCTCCGACAGCGGGGCGAGCGCGAGCCGGATGCAGCGGATCGCGTCGTCGACGGTCTGGAGCCAGCTCACGTCCTCGTCCGGAATCGTGGCCTCGAACGACTCTTCGAACGCCGAGACGAGCTCGACGAGATCGAGCGAATCCGCGCCGAGATCCTCCGCGAAGCGCGCGTGCCCGACCACCTCGTCGGGCTCGGAGCCGAGGTGATCGCAGATCAGGTCGAGGACCCGGGTGGTGATCTCGTCGTCGGTCATGGTCGTGTCCGAGGCGCCGGACCGCGCGGGTCCGATCGCGGTTCGAAGGTGAGCGAGCGGAGCGCTCGCGGTGCAAAGCGCGAACCGCGCCGAAGGACGCGCGAGAGAGAGGACCGGAGCGATGCGTCGCCTGGCGGGCGCGCTTAGTGCATCGCCACCCTCGGGCCGCCCCGCGGCTCGACCCGCGGAGTGCCCTGGATGCGACGAGCCACGGACGGAGTCGAGAAGTTGCCCCTCACCACCCGCGGCGTGAGCGCGTGGCAACGGATCGCCGGTGCGGTCGGGTCCGGCGCCCGCGTCGCCCGCCGGCTCGCGGTCGCGCTCTCGGTCTTCTTCGCCACCGGCGCGAGCGCCGCGAACGGGGCGTCGTCCACGCTCGCACCGGCCGCGCTCGCCACGCTGCGCGGCACCAGCGGCGCGCAGCCGATCGCGGTCCTGGCGAGCCAGGATCTGGCCGGCTCGTCGACCGACCTCACCCGTGCGCAGCGCTACACCCGCCAAGCGCGGTTACCAGGGCGTCTTCACGTTCCGGATGCCCGCCAACGCCAGGGTGCAGCGCGGCGCCGGCGCGACCCTCCGCACCAGCTTCCACGGACAGCCGGCGAGCACCCAGCGGTGGACGTTCGAGGTGCGCGACTGGGTGGCGCGGCGCTGGATCGCCGTGGGAGGGAACGAAGGGGCAACGGCGCGGGTGTGGACGCCGCTCTCGTTTCCGATCGCCGGGGACGCGAGCCGGCTGGTGAGCGGCGCTGGCCAGCTCCAGGTCCGCTACAGCACCACCAGCGCCGCGGACTCGAGTGACCTCGACCTCCTGGTGATGGACCTACCGCTCGCCTCCGGCAGCGGACCCGGCTCGGGCGCCGGCGCGGCGGACGAACCCACGTCCGGGCTGCGCTCGGTGTTCGCGGGGGCGTTCTCGAGCACACCCGACCAGATCGACTACGTCGCCAACGTCGCCGACCTCCAGATCACCAGCTCGGGGGCCTCCAAGGTCGCCCAGATCCACGCCGCCAACCCGGCGAGCCACAACGTCTATCGCTACTCCAAGATCGCCGGCGCGGCACCCACCGATCCCCACTGGGACGAGGTCCTCGCCGCCGACCTGCTGTGGCCCGGGCCGAGCGGCCAGCCCGTCACCCAGACCCAGTTCGGCTGGTACTGGCTCGACATCACCACGCCCGAGAAACAGGCCGCCTGGGTCGCGATCCTCGTCGAGACCCTGAACGAGTACCTGGCCATCGGCTACGACGGCATCTACTTCGACAACGTCGGCATCATCGACCCGAGCCTCATCAACGAGTTCCCCGCCGACTACACCGACGCCGGCTACTACGCCGACGTCGGTGCCGTCCTCGCCGGGATGCGCGCCGCGTTGCCCGGCGTCAAGTTCCTCATCAACTCCTACACCCGGTGGGCAGCCCGCCGGGCTGCGCGGGCTCGAGTACCTGCCTTACACCGACGGCATGAGCTTCGAGGCCTTCAGCATGAAGGCGTCGACCAAGTTCATGGACGCCGGGCGCTGGCTCCAGCAGCTCGGTGACTTCGCCTACGTCGTGGCGCAGGGGAAGCTCACCATCGCCATGGACTACATGCAGGTGGGCGACCTGCAGCGGCGGATGTGGTCGCTCGCGTCGTACCTGCTGGTGAACTCGCAGCACTCCTACCACCGCATCGCCGGCACCAACGTGCAGGCCGACCTCCAGCAGTACCCCGAGGACCAGCTCGACCTCGGCACCGCGCTGGGCGAAGCGGTGGTCCACGTGGGCGGGGTGGCGGAGCGCAGCTACAGCGGCGGCAAGGTGCTCGCGAACCCGCACGCGAGCACGGTCGACTACGACCTGAACGGCGGCGCGTGGGAAGAGCTCGTGCTCACGGGCGGCGGCACCTACCCGAGCCCGGGTTCGCTCACGTGGCAGCCGATCGCCGGGGCGAAGCTCCCGATCGCGCCCAACAGCGCCGCGATCATCCGCGCCACGGTCCAGGGTCCACCTCGGCCGGTCCCGCCGCCGAGCGAGGCCGCCGGGCTGCGGTCGGTGTTCGCGGGGGCGTTCTCGAGCACACCCGACCAGATCGACTACGTCGCCAACGTCGCCGACCTCCAGATCACCAGCTCCGGGGGCCTCCAAGGTCGCCCAGATCCACGCCGCCAACCCGGCAAGCCACAACGTCTATCGCTACTCCAAGATCGCCGGCGCGGCACCCACCGATCCCCACTGGGACGAGGTCCTCGCCGCCGACCTGCTGTGGCCCGGGCCGAGCGGCCAGCCCGTCACCCAGACCCAGTTCGGCTGGTACTGGCTCGACATCACCACGCCCGAGAAGCAGGCCGCCTGGGTCGCGATCCTCGTCGAGACCCTGAACGAGTACCTGGCCATCGGCTACGACGGCATCTACTTCGACAACGTCGGCATCATCGACCCGAGCCTCATCAACGAGTTCCCGGCCGACTACACCGACGCCAGCTACTACGCCGACGTCGGTGCCGTCCTCGCCGGGATGCGCGCCGCGTTGCCCGGCGTCAAGTTCCTCATCAACTCCTACACCGGTGGGCAGCCCGCCGGGCTGCGCGGGCTCGAGTACCTGCCTTACACCGACGGCATGAGCTTCGAGGCCTTCAGCATGAAGGCCTCGACCAAGTTCATGGACGCCGGGCGCTGGCTCCAGCAGCTCGGCGACTTCGCCTACGTCGTGGCGCAGGGGAAGCTCACCATCGCCATGGACTACATGCAGGTGGGCGACCTGCAGCGGCGGATGTGGTCGCTCGCGTCGTACCTGCTGGTGAACTCGCAGCACTCCTACCACCGCATCGCCGGCACCAACGTGCAGGCCGACCTCCAGCAGTACCCCGAGGACCAGCTCGACCTCGGCACGTCGCTCGGGCTACCGGTGGCACGCCTCGACGGCCTCACCGAAGGGCTCTACTCGGGGGGGAAGATCGTGGCGAACCCCAACCTCACCGCGAAGTCCTACGACCTGGGCGCGGAGCGTGGGAGCAGATGGTGCTGAGCGGCGGCGGCACCTACCCGAGCCCCGGATCGATCACGTGGCAGCCGATCGCGAGCGCCACCCTCGAGCTACCGGCCAACAGCGCCGCGATCGTGCGTCCGCGCTGAGCGCCGGCCCGTAGGGGGGGCGTGGAACCGCCGAGCGAGCGCGGTGCCGATGTGACGCTGCGGGCGAGCTCACGCTCGCCCCTACACAGCCACGCGACGCGTGCCCCTCCCGGGGTGGGGCTGATCGAACGAGACCGGTTGGAGGGTCGCGCGTTGCGCGACCGGCGATACGCGAGGGCGTCGCGTCGGCAGGCGCGTCGATCCCGGTTGGCCGCGGGCCGGATCCAGCGATCCACGCGTTCGTCGGCGACGCAGGCGCCGCCCTCGTATCGCCGGGCACGCGACGCGTGCCCCTCCCGGCGGCCCCGGGAGTGTAGGACTTCCCACCTCGTGTCAACGGCGAGTTAAGTGAGGGCGATGACCGCCTCCCTCCGTGTCGGGTCGTACAGCGTGCCAGTGCGGAGCATGGCGAAGAGCACCGTGAAGAGGCGGTCGGCGACGATGCGACAGGCGTGTCCGTGGGTCTTCCCGCGGGCCTTCACCGCTCGGTAGAGCGCCTGACCCTTTGGATCGTGCTGGGCGTACACCCCTGCCCAGTAGTGCATCGCGGTACGCAGCCGTTCACTGCACGCCCGTCTCATCACCACGATCCGGCGTTTGCCGCTCTGGCGGGTCACGGGTGCCGCCCCCGAGAGCAGCCGTAGCTGCTCCTCGTCCCGCCGACGCAGCAGCTCATACGCCTCGCCCACTACGCAGCTCACCACCTTGTCCCCTGCGCCGGGCAGGGACCGGATCACCGCCAGATCGCTCGGCCGGCGCGGAGATCCTGGCGCTGATCCGTCGGGCGGCTCGGTCGAGTCGTCCTCGGTCATCTCCTCGAGGATCGCCGTCACCCGTTCATCGACCTCGCGCCGCAGCCGGTGAGCCATCTTCAGCTGCGCAACCAATACCCGCACGTGCAGCTCACCCGCACGCACCGTCCCAGCACTCACACCGAGCCCAGGCGCACGCAACGCAGCCGCGAGCTCCTCGCACGTCACGCGCCGGATCCGATGGTCCTTCAACACCCCCTCCAGCCGGGCCAACGCAAAGCGCCGACCGGCCTGCGGCGTCGGTACGCGCTCCAGCAATGCCCAAAGCCACGGCTCATTCGCCGCCGGGCAATGCACCAGCGCCTGCGGGTAGTAGCCGTTGAGCTCGTCACGAAGCTGGTTGCTCATCCGCACGAGCTGTTCAGTGAGCTCGTCGTGCAGACGCGACGCCTCGCGAAGCTCGGTGACCAGCGGGTCTTCTGCCACTAGTTGCCGAAAGCGGCGTCGATCGGTCCGCAACGCATCGCCGATCACATACCCGTCCCGTCGGTCGTCCTTCGCACCGCCGACGCTCAGGCGGTCGCGGAAACGATCGACCTGCTTGGGGTTGATCGCGAACACGCCGAAGCCCTGTGCGA
>JADJOY010000010.1 GCA_016713535.1 Deltaproteobacteria bacterium | reverse complement strand
ACCGCGAGAAGTCGCAGATGTACATCCAGCGCTACATGGCGCACTTCCCGGCCGCGGGCGAGATCGTGATCTTCGACCGCAGCTGGTACAACCGCGCCGGCGTCGAGTATGTGATGGGCTTCTGCACGAAGCAGCAGCACGATCGATTCCTCGAGCTCGCCCCGGAGATCGAGAAGTACATCGCCGAAGCCGGCATCATCCTCGTGAAGTTCTGGCTGGAGGTGAGCAACGAGCAGCAGAAGAAGCGGTTCGAGGCACGCATCGACGACCCGCTCCGTCAGTGGAAGCTGAGCCCCATGGATCTGCCGTCGCGGGAGAAGTGGTACCAGTACTCGCGCGCACGCGACTTGATGCTGGAGGCCACCGACACGTCGCACGCGCCCTGGTACATCGTCCCCTCCGACGACAAGCCCCGGGCTCGGCTGAACACCATCGCCCACCTGCTGAGCGTGATCCCCTACAGAGAGGTCCCCCGGGCGAAGGTGAAGCTGCCGAATCGCTCCAAGAGGGGCGCCTACGACGACCAGGCCTCGATCGCCGGTCGGCGCTTCGTGAAGGAGCGTTACTGACGCGGGGGCCGGAACGAACCCACCACCGCTAGGTCCGCTGGCACGGTCGTCCCCGGATCGCCGCCCGGCAGTTTCGGCGATCGGCCCAGCGCCGAGACACCCGGTGCCGCGCACGATATTCTCGAACTGAAAGCTGCCGGCAGGGATCACCCGCCGGCGGCTGCGGTTCGACGCCGGCGCTTCCCGAGCCCGCGCGAGCCTCAACCGAGGAGATCCGATCATGCCCAGGGGAGTCGTGGCCGTCGTCAAGACGCGGCCCGAGTCGGTGCTCGACGACACGCAGAAGGTGATGGAGCTCGGCGGCTACCGCCAGGCGCTCAAGCCCGACGCCACCACCATCCTGAAGGACAACATCTCGTGGCACTTTCCGTTCCCGGGGGCCAACACCACGCCCTGGCAGCTCGAGGGAACGATCCTGGCACTGCGCGCGGCCGGCTATCGCGACCTCACCTGTGTCCAGAACAAGACCGTGGTGACAGACGCCTTCAAGGGCGAGGACCTCAACAAGTACGTGCCCTTGTTCAGGAAGTACGAGATCCCGGTGCTCTTCAACTTCAAGGAAGAGGACATGAAGTGGGTCGTGGTGAAGCCCGAGAAGGAGACCCGGGTCCTGCACCGCATCTACCCTGACGGAATTCGAATCCCGGACTACTTCTTCGGCAAGAACATCGTCCACCTGCCGACGGTGAAGTGCCACATCTACACCGAGACTACCGGTGCGATGAAGAACGCGTTCGGCGGGCTACTTCACAACCACCGCCACTACACCCACTCGTGGATCCACAAGACCCTGGTGGACCTGCTGGCCATCCAGCAACAGATCCACAGCGGGCTGTTCGCGGTCATGGATGGCACCACGGCCGGTAACGGGCCGGGCCCGCGCACCATGATCCCGGTGATCAAGGACTACATCCTCGCGTCCGAAGACCAGGTTGCGATCGACGCGGTCGCCGCCAAGATGATGGGCTTCGACCCGATGAAGATCGAGTACATCCGCCTCGCCCACGAGGCCGGACTCGGGGTCGGGAAGTTCGACGAGATCGAAGTGATCGGCGCCGACATCTCGAAGGAGAGCTGGGGCTTCGTCGTGGGCGACAACGGCGCAAGCATGGTCGGCGACCTGATGTGGTTCGGCCCGCTCAAGTGGGCGCAGAAGCTCTTCTTTCACACCCCGCTCGTGTGGGCCTTCGTGTTCGGCAGCGAGGCGTATCACGACTACTACCGCTGGCCGATGAAAGACAAGCCGACCTTCGAGAAGTGGTGCCGCGAGACCCACTGGGGGCAGCTCTTCACGCGTTACCCGGACAAACCGGGCGCAGAGATGTCCCCCATGCTCTCGGCCGCGCCCGCGAGCAGCACCACCTGAGCGTGTTCCGGTCCACCTCGAGCCCGCGCCTCCCACTGGACGGCCCAGCTCCATCTCCAGTCGTCCCTGTCGACATATCGTTCGATACCCTCAGCCCGCGGGCCCGTGCCGGCCGCGGCTTCAGCGAGGCATCACCATGGAGATTCCGCTCCAGATCACGTTCCACGAGCTCGAGAGCTCGGATGCGATCGAAACCGTGCTGCAGGAGCGCACGCAGAAGCTCGCTCACTTCTACGAACGGATCCAGAACTGCCGGGTCGTGATCGAGGCCCCCAACCGTCACTCGCAGAAGGAGCGCAAGGTCTTCCAGATCCGGATCGACGTCAGCGTTCCCGGCAGCGAGCTCGTCGTGAACCGCGAGCCGGGCGAGCACGGGGCGCATGCCGACATCCATGTCGCGATCCGCGACGCGTTCAACGCGATGGAGCGGCAGCTCAAGGAGCTCGCACGCAAGCAGCGCACCACGATCAAGAACGCCGAGGTCCCGGTCTGATCCACCGAGTCCACACCGAGCCCGAGGTGCCCCCTCGGGCTCGCCATCGATGACCACCCCGCCTCCCGAGGCCCGGCGCAAGAGCGAGCGCATCTCGTTCCTGGTGTTCCTGGGAACGCTGCTGGTGCTGTTCGCGCAGATGATGCGCGCGTTCTGGGTGCCCGCCGGCCTCGCCGCGGTCACCGTGGTGTTGTGCTCTCCGATCTACGTCTGGATGCTCGCGCGGTGCCGCGGGCGCGCTTACCTGGCCGCGGGCCTCTCGGTGCTCGCGCTCGCGACGTTCGTACTGCTGCCCCTCGGCGGGTTGGTCAGCATCATCCTGACCCAGGTGATCCGCTTCTCCCAGGGCCTGGTCGAGCAGCTCCAGAACGGCCAGCTCTCGGGGGCGCTCGACCAGCTCACCACCTGGGTGACTCAGGTGGTGGTACGCCTCGACAACCTCGTGCCTGGCGACCTGACCGGCTTCGACGCCTCGCAGATCGACCTCAAGGGACCACTGGTCTCGGCCGGCAGCCAGGTCGGCGCGACCCTGGCGCGCTTCGCGCCCCAAGCGATCGCCTCCACCGCAAACGTGGGAATCGCCGTCACCGTCTGGCTGTTGTTCGTGTTCGTGCTGTTCGTGGAGGGCAAGCGTCTCTTCGAGTTCGTGATGGTGATCTCGCCGCTCGCCTCGGCCCACGAGCTCGCGATCGCGCAGGAGGTCCGCGAGATGATCGTCGCGAACTTCGTGGCGATCGCGGCGACCGCCGCCCTCAACGGCGTGCTCCTCGGCGGGATCTTCTGGGCATCCCCGCTCGAGCCCGCCGGACTGTGGGCGGTGGTGGCGTTCGGGATGTCGTTCGTGCCTGCGCTCGGCGCGGCGGCGGTCTGGATCACCGGCGCCCTCTACCTGCTCGCCACCGGCCACTCGGGTTGGGCGCTCGGTATCACGATCTTCGGCCTGGTGGTGATCGCCCAGACCGACAACGTGGTGAAGCCGCTCCTGATGCGCGGTCGGGTGAACATCCACCCGCTGCTGCTGATGCTGTCGCTGCTCGGCGGAGCGACGGCGATGGGCCCGGCGGGTCTCGTCTTCGGGCCGGTCTTCGTTGCGGTGCTGCAGGCTGCACTTCGCATCTACAAGCGCGAGTTCGCCACCCCGATCTGAGTCACGGTCTCGCGCGACGAGTGGCGCGGGCGCGTGCCATCACTCGCCGGGCAGCCGGGACGAGCCTGCGCGCGCGGGACTTGAGCCCGAGATCCTCGGCGATCTCGTCGGCCGCCATCGCGCCTGTGAGCGCCGCCCCCTCCAGCGTGCGCTGGAAGCCGAGGCTGGTGTGCTCGCCGCAGAAGTGCAGGCGGTCGACCCGTTCGATCTCGGCGCCGGCGATGGTGGTGTACTGACCGACGCGGTACGCGGCAGCCCCCCTCGGGCGAACACGTCCGCGTTCCACCCGGACTGTCGCGCGACTCCGTTCGCGCGCGAACGCGCACCGGGGAAGACCACTTCGAGTTGATCGAGGAACCGAGCGCTCTCCGTCTCCGGGGTGCCGGACTCCGCCGCGAGCGCGGCGGCGCCACCCCGCGCACTCGACAGGATGCCGGGGTCGCCGACCTGGGGACGGCTCGTGTCCCACGAGCTCGCATAGCCAAGGTCCGTGTACGTCGAGCCGTCCGAGCCGAGCGACTGCCAGTAGCGTGAGTCGAAGCCGCAGGCGAGCTTGGTCGATGCGCCGTAGCCGAGCTCGTCGATGGCCCTGCGCTTGACGGCGGGAAGCGGGATCTGGAGGTCCACCCCTCGCAGCACGCTGAACGGCAGCGCTAGCACGACGTGGTCGGCACGCGCGGCGACCGTACCGCCGACGCCATCGAAGAACGCCTCGTAGCGGCTGTCGTCGAGCCGACGAATCGCCACGAGCTCTCGCTCCACGTACGTGCGGGCAGGATCGAGCGGCGCGGAAAGGCGGCTGATGAAGGAGTCGGTGCCGGTCGCGACGTGGAAGCGCCGATCCGAGTCGCCGAAGAGGTCGAACACCGTGGATCCGGTCGATATCGTGGCGAGCAGGTTGAGCGCGTTGCTCACGTCGGTGTCCAGGCCAAATTCGGCCACGTAGGCCACCTCAAGCAGCTCGCGGACCGGACCCGCGGCCTCGACCGAATCGAGCCAGCCCCGGATCGAGAGCGCATCGAGCGGCTCCGCCCCATTCGGATTCCGATAGGAGATCTGGGCGACGGGATCCTCGAGGGTGGACAGCGCGCCCTCGATCGCATCTCCGATCGGCGCGTAGCCGTCCAGGATCTCGCTCTCGGAGAGAAAACGTCCGTCGAAGAACGCCGTGAAGCGGCTGAGGGCGGGATCCACGGTGTCGTAGTCGACGAGCTCGAGGTCGAGCTCCTCCGCCAGGTCGAGCATCGTGACGTGGTTGCTGTCGATTCGTTCGCCGCCTAAATGGGCCACCACGATTTGGATCGCCCTTGCGCCGAACGGGCTGGAGGGCGGCGCTTCGTCGCCGCCGAAGCCGATGGGACGCCGAGACCGGTCGCTACGAATCGTGACGTTGCATATAGATCGGCGTGCTGACCGCCCGGAAAACTCGTGCGGTCCGTGAGGACCCGACCCCCGAGCCGGGACCGGGCGTCGAACAGGTACGGATTCAGCCCGGCCTGACGTAACCGGTAGGCGCAGTGGAGCCCGGCGATCCCACCGCCCACGATGACGACGCTCCCGCTCTCGGGCGTCGCGTCCTGGTCGTTGCCGCAGGCCGCGGCGAACGAGGCTACTCCTGCGACCGCGGTCGACTTCAGGAACCCACGCCGCGAGATCGGCACTCGCTCTCTGCGCTGGGCCGCCAGCTCCGTCGCCGGAATCCCCGTCCGGCGAGAGGCTCGGCGCAGTTGTTCGGCGCGTCGGAAACGATCGAAGAGCGGGGTTCGGGCCACGGGCACCTCCGTCGAGAGCGACACCCGCGTCCGTTGCCGGTGGTCGCCGGCGCCCTCGAGCGGCGCCGCCGCGGTGCCCCGCGGCGCGCGCACGGAAGGCTCGAGCAATCGGGACCTGGGTCGCGACCGATCGCAACCCCGTCTGTACCCCAGGGATCAGCCGACCACGAAGTCCCACAGCACCTTGAGCTCGTCTTTCACCTTGATCACGCCGAGAGGAGCCTTGTACGGCTTGATGCCGAAGCGGGTCTGAGCGAGCGTCACCTCTCCGGTCACGCGCACGCCATTGGCGGTCGCCTCGAAGCTCACCGGCAAGTCCACCGGCTGCGTCTGGCCGTGCAGGGTGAGCTGGCCCTTCACGGTCGCGGTGCCCTTCCCGCCCGCGCTCTTCACGTTCTCGACCGCGCTGGACTTGAACCTGATCTCGGGGAACTTCGCCCACTGGATCACGTCCTTCTCGATGTTGCCGCGGATCTCGGCCTTGTCCTTGTCGTTGAGATCGCCGGGGCCGACGATCGTCAGGGACTTGGGGTCGAGGTCGACCTCCACCGAGCCCGCCGGCGGTTCGGCCGAGTCGAGCTGGATCTTCGCGGACCACTGGCGCGCCTCGATCACCAGGTCATGCCCCATCTTGCTCAGAAGGCCTTCCTTGAAGGTCTTCACGGTGACGGTCCCTGAGTTCGGACCGAGGGTCTTTGTACCTGTCGCGACTGGGCTCATGGTTCTCGTTCTCCTTCCCCGGGAAACCGCAAACAGCTTCGGTGCTCGGTCGGGCATCCGAGCCCGACGGAGTGGAGAAGGCTAGCCAGGGGCGTGGACCGCGCCAAGGGCGGTTCTTGCGCGAGCACCGCACGCCGTCGTGCGTGCGCCCTAAGCCGTAGTGGACGGAACTCCCAACACGAGGTCGACCACCGCGATCGTGTCGCCCCAACACGAACGCGACCGGGGATCCGCCTCGGCACCGCTTCCCGGCGGAGGCGTCAAGTGAAACACGCGCGCGCGGTACACACCCGGTTGAACTCTCGAATCCTTCGCGGGGTCCGGTAAGCCGCTCAGCACCATCGTGGCCGTCCATGGGCGCTCCTCGGCGGGACTGAAGCGGAAGTCGACCGTCGACCCCGGGAGACCCAACGACCCGCTTCCGTCGCTCCAGCGGAACGAGTCGCACCCCAGCACCGCCGGAGTCGCGACTCCCGCGGGATCGACGACCGCACCAGTTGGAGGCTCGAACGGTAGCTCGATCTCGAGCTGCGTCCGGGCCTGGCCGGCCGGGACGTGCACCACGTAGCGCCGAACGAAGTCCTCCGTCGGGCGCCCCCGCTGCCCGGAGACTTCTCGAAGGAAGAGCCCGAAGTCCGAAAGAACACCCTTCGAAAGCTCGACGTAGCTCGACACCCAGCCGGTTGGGTCGAGCACGTTCTTGTTCGCCAGCCTTCTGAGCAAGTCGGACGAGTAGTCCTCCCAACGACCCACGATGTTTTCACCGAGGCGAACCGCCCCGACGAGTGCTCGTTCGAGCGTGGGCCGCGTATCTGGCGGCGGGATGCGAGCTTCGTCGCGCTGCGATTCCGCTTCTTCGTTCGACATGGTGCCTCGGCCCGTGACCTTGGGCATCGTCGGTTCATCCGGCATGATTCGGCGTGGAGCGTGTACGAGCTGGCTTTCTGGTCACTTTTCCGAGGACGCTTCCGCCGCGACGACCGAGCTCAGTGCGCTGGCCGACGGCTTTTCCGTGGTTCCATCGCCACCCGCGGGGGAGGCCATGGGTGCAACGCGCGCCGGCGACGGCATGAAGACGTCGAGCAAGGCAAAGCCGTTCCTGATCCAAGCCTCCGACAGATCGCACCAGGCACTGATGAACCTCTTGGGCGCGAACTCGCCGTTCTTCGCATCCCGGATGATCGCCGTCGCGAAGGTCGCGTAAGCATCGAGCCCGCGGTGCTGGATCTCCAGCAACCGATCGAACTTTGCTCGAGCAGCGCTCCAGATGACTGCGAGCTTCGTTGACCGAAGTCGGTGGGTCTGTCCTCACCGTGCCTCCCGTGGTTCACATGAGTGGGATCGGGGAAAGAAACGCGGCGGCCTGCTCGTTCGCACGCAGCGTCAGCACCGCAGGTGTCAGCAAGTTCAGAACGTCCGAGGCGAACCAGACCGTCTTCGAAACGAAATAGTGCGTCCAGCCGGGCTTACCCGGAACGCTGCGGATCTCAAGATACCCGTCGTCACGAATCAGCGCACCGCTGCGCTCGTACACGAGCCCGTAATCCATTCTGCCTTCCGAGCCGTCGACCGTCACGTCGACGGCCAGCTCGGTACAAAAGCGCGTGAACTCGACGGTATTCCAGTTCACCACGAACGTCTCCAGGATGTTCCCGGACCATGATCGCCCCAGCTCGGGCAGGCGCGAAGTGTTCGCATTCAGAACTTCGATGCTTTCGAAGAACACGCTTCGCGCTGGCCAGCTCCTCGGATCGAGCGCCGTCATGACTTCTTCCACCGGCCGTGGACCCACAGCTCCTTCGTCGCCGTGATCGCTCGTTGCTCCAATGTGACGCGCGTCGGCTTCCACGAACGCGTCGGCGCTCGGGTCGGGGCCTCGGAATGACGCGGCCGAACCACCGTCGTATCAGTCGATTCGTTCGGGTTCGGTAGTCGCCCATCGATTTCCCTCGAGCCGCCGGCCGGAGGCGGCAGCGAGGAGCGCGCCGCGAGGCGAGCTGGCGCCGCGAGCAGTTGGCTCACATGCGGATCGCGGCCCGTGCCAAGGGTCAGTCCGCTCCGCGGGATCATCCGTTCAAGTCTAGGCTCGTTCACCGGGGCGGGCCGAAAGCCGACCCGAATCAGCTTCCTGAGCGAACGCTGTGTCACCTTGTCCAGATACTCGCTCGCGTACGCGACGGGGCCAGGCACCTGAGCCGGAGTCGGGAACGGGGATCCCCACCGGATGCCGAAGGACCGGCGCAACGAATTGAAAATCCCGATCGCGTGATCGGGATGCACGGGAGACCTCGCGCCGATCGGCGACGCTGAACCGAGCCCGAACCGCCCATAGTAGTCCGCGGCCAGCACCGCTGCGCGCAGATGCGTGACCGTTTCGGGCCAGACACCATCCCATTCGCGGATCGGTGCCTTCATCGGGATCAGACCGGCCCGAGCGCCAGCGCCAACGATTCGCCGGTGAGCAGGTACATGAGCGTCTGCACGCGGAAAGCGCTGAGGTGCCAAGGATCGAATCGAACCGAGCGTTCTTGACGGAGCCGGGTTACGCCCGGGCGACCGGGCTCCTTCGAAGCCTCGATCAGGCCGCTGTACGCGGAGAACGGTGAGTCCCGCCGGCTGGCCGGATCCGGATCCAGTTCGAGGTCCGCGCGGGCACTGGACTGAGTGAATCCGATCCCAACACGCATCGCCACGACAGCGGGCGACCGGTTCGGCAGATGGATCTTGATCGAACGGCCTGGACCTGGCTCGCCGATCGTTCGTCCGGCGAATCGGCGAACTCCCAAAACAGCCTCGCGCGCCCGGCGGCCTCGTCCAGGTCCGTCGCGACCACCTTGATCTCCTCGAACTTTCGATCCACGAGGAGCTCCGCAGTCGCGGTGCAGGTCAATCCGTCGTCGGTCACGAGCAGTGACGATTCAAGAACCTTCTTTAGAGCGCCTGTGCCGAGTGGGGGCACCGCGCCATTCGTCCGGTCCCCGAAGGACCGCCTGGCGAGATCGAGGCTTTCGAAGCCCAGCGAATCCTTAACCGCGAACTCGAACAGCGGTTTCAGGTTCGAGTCCATCTCATCGGCCCGCCCGAGCAGGTTCCACAGTGCGGCCCCTAACACAGCCCGCGGGACATTCGCTCGCAACTGACGGTGCCGCTCGGAGACGAGGAGATCCAACACCTCACCCAGTCGCAACGGCAGACAGTCTTCCCGGGTGCCGCGCGCGCCCGGCCGCAAGGTCCCACCCCACGACGGGAAATAGCTGCTCCAGAGCGCCCTTCGGATGGGGTCGGGTGCCGCCATGCCGCCTTTCCTCCGATTCGTCCTCGCTGCGGGATCCAGTATGGATTCATACCAATTTCACCTGACGGCGTCGAGACAATCGCCACCACCGTAGAACGACGCCCCGCCCGAGAGCCGGATGCGCGTTACATGCGCGTCAGGCCTCCCGGTCGAACCGCGTCGGCCACGAGAGCTGCCACAACATCCCGCGCACCTCGACGGAGTGCAGCGGCTCGGCTTGGTGAACCCCGACGGGCAGGCCGGCGACGAACGCCTTCTCGAACGCCACCCAGGCGCTACAGACGCGGACCAATGAATGACGGAACGCGAGGTCCCACCAGGACTGCACCAGCGATCCATCAGCGCGCTGGCCGAGGATGGGCAACCGCAGGGCCGCCTCGATCTCGTCGAGCGCGGTCCCCTCGAGTTCTCGCCTGCGGCTCCATCGAGTCTCGGCTGCGACCGCGGCATGCATCCACAAGCCGCCGGTCGGCCCGCTCATCCAGACCAGCGAACCTCGACGCTCGATCGTGATCCGCGCCTTCGAGAAGCCGTAGAACTGGTTCCCATGCCAGATGGCCGGGAAATAGCCCGAGCCCATAGCGGGCACGAACGTCTGGATCCGGTGTGAACCGGGGCGTTGGACGAACGGGATCGCGATCGCGAACTCCGGATAGCGGATGTTCATCGGCAACGGGACGCCACCAAAAACCGTGGCGCCCTGCGTCTGCTCGCCGAAGATGGCGACAACCGGATGATTGGGTGGGCGGTCGCTCCCACCCGGCGTCGCGAGCGCCAACCCATCCGGCAGCAAGCGCTCGGCCCAGGCGCGCGGCCAGGAGAGCGTCACGATACAGCCGTGGAACACCGCTTGGCCGACGACACCGACGCCCGCGTCCACGCGGGAGAGCCCGCGCTCCACGAAGTCGAATCGTCTCGGTAGTACTTCCACGTCGGGCCCGATGTTAACCTTTCGCACGCTCGTCGTCCCCGACTGGGCGATCCCGAGAGGTGTCCGTGTCGCCGCTGAGGGTATACGGGGCTACGGGCTACACTGGAAGGCTGATCGTCGATAGCGCGTGCGCTCAGGGGCTGCGGCCCGTCCTCGGCGGGCGGAGCTCGACTCGCCTCGAACCGATCGCCGCTGCGTTGGGCCTGGAGTGTCGAGTCGCGCAGCTCGACGATCCGATCGGCCTCCGTTCGGCCCTCACGGACATCGATGTCGTGTTGCACGCCGCCGGCCCGTTCGCAGCGACTTCGACTCCGATGATCGAGGCCTGCCTCGCGACCCGAACCCACTACCTCGATGTCAGCGGCGAAATCGAGACGATCGAGGCCGCTGCCTGCCGCGACCGCGACGCTCGGACGGCGGGCGTGATGATCATGCCGGCGGTCGGCTTCGACGTGGTTCCCTCTGACGGATTGGCCGCCCACGTACACCGGCGACTGCCTCGAGCCAGACGCCTGCGCCTCGGAGTGTCCGGGCTCGTGGCCGCATCGCGGGGCTCGGTCAAGACGCTCATAGCGAATGCGGGAACCCCGATCCTGGTCCGACGTGGCGGCCACGTCCGGAAGGCACCCGATCCAACCGAGGTCCATCGCTTCGACTTCGGATACGGGCCTCGCGAAGGGGTCCTCGTGAGCTGGGAGACGTCGCGAGCGCGTGGTACACAACCGGAATCCCCGAAATCCAAGTCTACTTCGAGGCGACGGCCGAGCATCGGATGATGTCGCTGTGCAACCGACTCTACGGGCGGGTCCTGGCGACGCCGGCGCTACGAGGGTGGCTCGCGTGGATGACCGATCGGTTGCCGGACGGCCCCTCGCTCGAGGAGCGGGAGCTGCTCGAAACGGTGATCGTGGCGACGGCGGAGGATGGCGCCGGCTCCAGGGCAACATCCCGACTGACCGGACCCGAGGCGTACCGGTTCACCGCTCTGACAGCGATCGCGGTAGCGGCACGGGTCCTCGACGGCGACTGGGTGCGTGGCTTCCAAACCCCCGGCCGTATTTTCGGCCCGGACTTCGCTCTGCAATTCCCTGGCGTGATCCGTGAGGATCTCGACTGATCTCCCCCGGCCTTCGCCTTGAGGTTCATCGATGGGATCCAAGCCGATCCGAGTCGCCGTGGTGGGTGGCGGTTGTGCTGCTCTGACCACGGCATTCGAGCTGACGCAGCCTCGCCACCAAGGCCGCTACGAGGTGACCGTTTACCAGGTCGGCTGGCGCCTCGGCGGAAAGGGCGCCTCCGGACGTGGCCCGTCCGCACGCATCGAGGAGCACGGGCTGCACCTGTGGATGGGCTTTTACGAAAATGCGTTCAGGCTGATGCGCGACTGCTACGAGGAGCTGGGTCGCGACCCAGCCAGTTGTCCACTCGCAACCTGGCAAGACGCCTTCAAGCCAGCACCGCTGGTGGGCATCGCCGACCACACCCCGCCGGCGATTGGCTCGCCTGGGGGACGGTGTTGCCTCCAATGGACGGATTGCCTGGAGACGGATTCCCGCCCGGTCAGCGGTTTTCCGTGGCCGAGTACATGCGTCGATCGGCGCTGCTGGTCCAGGCCCTACTCGGCACTCTGCTGGGAGGGGCGGGGTCGTTGCGCGCGGGTGAGCCCACGCGCTCCGCGACGCGGCCGAGGATGTCGGCGGAGGCGGCGAGAGGAATGCTCGCGCGAGTTTTCGGCGTCGGAGAGATGGCGACTCTAGCGGCCGTCAGCGAGGCGCTCGCGGTGCTCGACTTGGCGGTCGAGTCCGTCGGCCGCTTTCCCGAGAACCTCCTCTTGCGCGCGCTCGAGTCGGTGAGAACCAGCGCGAAGGCGCAGCTCGACTCGAAGCTCGAGGGCGAGACGACCCTGCGACGAGTCTGGGAGGTGGTGGACCTGGTGCTCGCCACGCTCAAGGGTGAGATCCGCCACGGAATACCCTTCGACGAACGCGGATTCGATGCGATCGACGACTACGATTGCCGCGAGTGGCTACGTCTCAACGGTGCATCCGAAAGCTCTCTGAACAGCGGCTTCATCCGCGCGCTCTACGACCTGGGGTTCGCTTACGAGGACGGCGATCCGTCGCGCATGCGCATCTCCGCCGCGCAGGCGCTGCGCGGGACGGTGAGATCGTTCTTCACCTACCGGGGCTCGTTCTTCTGGGCGATGCAAGCAGGCATGGGCGACGTCGTCTTCGGCCCCTTGTACGAAGTACTGCGCCGCAGGGGGGTCCACTTCGAGTTCTTCCATCGCCTGACCAGAGCTCGCCTTCCCGCTCCGTCCAAGCTCGGCGTCGGAGAGTCGCCGTACGTCGAGGCGCTGGAGTTCGACGTTCAGGCCCGGCTCAAAGACCCATCGGGCTACCGGCCGTTGATCGACGTGGGTGGGCTCCCGTGTTGGCCCGCCACGCCGCTCTGGGAGCAGTTGGAGGACGGCGCGACGCTGAAGGCCGAAGGCCGGCAGTTCGAGTCTCACTCCGACACCCGATGCGTCGCCAAGCGGGAGCTTCGGGTCGGCGAGGACTTCGACTTCGTGGTGCTCGGCATCGGTCTCGGCGCCGTTCCTCACGTGTGCGCGGACTTCGTCGAGCGCGACGCTCGCTGGCGCGACATGGTGTCGAACGTGAAGGGAGTCGCGACACAGGCCTTTCAGGTGTGGCTGCACGCCAGTCCTCACGACCTCGGCTGGCCGGATGATCGCGCGATCAACTTGTCGGGCTTCGTCGAGCCCTTCGACACCTGGGCGGACATGCGCCATCTGCTGCCCATGGAGCGCTGGGCACACCCACCCCGCGGGCTCGGGTATTTCTGCAACGTCCTTCCCGAGATCGACTGGGAACACCTGGATCCGAACGAGGCGAGGCGGCTTCGGGAGGATCCAGCCGCGACCGCGGCGCGCTTGAGCGAGATCCGTGCCGAGCCAGGGTATGAGGGCCGCAAGCGGGCTCAGGTCCGAAGCAACTCGGTTCGATTCCTCGAGCACGACCTCAAGCACCTGTGGCCCAAGGTCCTCGACGGCTCGAACCGGTTCCGCTGGGATCTGCTGGCGTCCGCCATCGAGGGCAGCGAACGGTGTTCCGGTCCCGCGGGGCCGGAACGGTTCGACACGCAATTCTGGACGGCCAACGTGAACCCGTCCGATCGCTACACGCTATCCTTGCCCGGAACCTCCAAGTACCGGATCTCCCCGCTCGATCCGACGTACGACAATCTCTCGATCTGCGGGGACTGGACCGACGCCGGCTTCAACGCTGGATGCGTGGAAGCGGCGGTCATCTCCGGACGGCTCGCCGCGCACGCCATCTCCCGTGCCCCCGCGCTGTCCGACATCATCGGCTACGACCACCCGTGAGGATCTGATGAGCGCCGACGAACGCGTGAAGCGTCCCAACCTCGAGCGGACGGCGCCCATCCGCCGCTGGCCGACGTTGTTCGGCCTGCCCCCCGAAGATGGCGCCGCGAGTGGACGCGGCGTACTCGATCGTGAGCCGGGACCGGACGCCGACGGCCGGGCCCGCCTCGGTGACACCGTGCAGCGTGCAGTCGAGCTGGGTTACCGTGTCTTCGACGACCAGATCCGGAAGGGTCAGGGAGGCCGCGGCGCGGATCGGCCGGCGAGACTACGGGCCGACGGCGATCCAGACGGACCTTCAGGATCTGGCGATGCGCTGGGTGCAGTACGCCTCCGATCTCACGGGTGTGTGGCTCGAGATGATGCAGGTCGCCGTTGGCGCCGCCGTCGAGCAGCCCGGGCGCCGAGGCGCCTCGCCCGGCGACTCGCCATCGCCCCCCCCTCCCCCCAGGAGGCACGCACCCCCCCCGGCCACGACGGCGGAGGCGCGCAAGCTTCGCGTCCGGGTCGCATCGAGCCGACCCACCTCGGTGCTGCTTGACGTCGCGCCCGAGTCGCAGCCACCGCACGAGGTCCTCACGCTGCGCACTCCTACCGGGGACGTGTTGCCGACGCCGCGACTCGAAGCGGCCGAGGACGGCAGCCTACTCCTCGACCTGGTGGTGCCGAACGAATGCCCTGCAGGCACCTATTTCGGCGTGGTGGTTCGGGTCGATGTCGGCGGACGTGCGCCGGTCGCTGCGGGAACGCTCGCCGTGACGGTCGAGCCGACCTGAGAATCACGCCTTGGACTCGGGCAGCGGCACCACGGCTCACGACACCGACAGCGCGGACCACCTGGTCCGGAGCACGCTCGAGGAGTACGGCGCGCTCACTCGAGGCGGTCGAGCGCCATCTCGCGCCGCGCGAGCCGCGACGCCATCTCTACGATCTGGTCGCCGACTATCCGCGTCGGGGCGGACGCAAGCTCAGGCCGAGCCTCTGCATCGCGACTGCACGCGCGTTCGGCGCCGGCCGGGACGAGGCCGTCAGCACCGCCGCCGCCCTGGAGTTGCTGCACAACGCGTTCCTCGTTCACGACGACGTGGAAGACGAGAGCGAGGCGCGCCGGGGACGGCCCACCCTGCACCGCCTCCACGGCGTGCCGATGGCGGTGAACGTCGGCGATGCCTTGCTCCTGATCGGCCTGCGCGCGCTGATCGACAACCAACGCCAGCTCGGTCCGCGCCTCACGCTGCTCGTTCTCGAGGAAGCGGAACGAATGGCTCGAGAATCGATCGAGGGACAGGCGATCGAGCTCGGCTGGCGCCGCGACAACGCGCTCGAGTTGGCGGAAGACGACTACCTCGAGATGGTCTTCAAGAAGACCTGTTGGTACACGACCATATTTCCGAGCCGAGTCGGCGCGCTGATCCGGACTCGCAACGCCAGGAGCCTCGATCGCTTCGATCGCTTCGGGTTCTTTCTCGGCGCCGCGTTCCAGATCCAAGATGACCTGCTCAATTTGGTCGGGGACGAAGCCCGTTACGGGAAGGAGCTCGACGGCGACATCCGCGAAGGCAAGCGCACGCTCATGCTCATCCATCTGCTCAACCGCGCTAGCGAGGCAGAACGGCGACAGATCGCGGAGTACCTCGCCGCGCCACGCGCCGATCACACGGAATCACAGGTCCGTTGGATCCGAGAACGCATGGATCACCATGGCTGCATCGCCGACGCTCGACACACCGCCCACTCACTGGCGGGCGCGGCGTTGCACGAGTTCGATCAGATCTATGGTGCGCTTCCCGAGACCCGCGATCGGCGATTCGTGAGCGGCGTCGTCCGATGGGTCCTCTCGCGGACCTGAACCCGGAAACACCCGCCAGCCTCGCCGCGGCGCGCGAGACATGCGTTCTGGTAGGACGTCAGCTCAGCTCGGCGATCAAGGAGCGAGCGGCGCGCAAGTCCGCGTAGCTTCGGCCCTCGGCGAAGGACTCGTACGACTCGCGCAGGTACGCAAGGACCTCGGCCGGCGGCTTGGGCTTTGCGACCAGTCGCGCCAGAGCGACCGTCGCGCGCAGCTCCATGAGGCGACTGCCGTGAGCTCGCGCCAACGCCCGTGCGCGCCGATACAAGGACTCCGCCGCGACGTCGTTCCCGTCGAGCCGCGCGAGATCGCCATCCAGAATGACGAAGTTCGGCTCGAGCGAGGTGTAGAGCGTCGCGCGGCAGACACCGAGCCCAGCCTCGATCTCGTCGCGAGCATCGGCGACGCGGCCGAGATCCATGTGGGCCCGCGCGACGTACTGACGGAAGTACACATGGCTCGCGGCGAGCCCCATCGCCTCGAGCTGGAGCTGTCCGAAATCGAGCGCCTGGAGGCCCTCCTCGGCGGCCCCCAGAAGCACCAGCGCGGTCCCTCGCGTGGCTTCGGCGTACGCCGACCACATGTAGAGCCGCTGCTCCATCGCGAGAGGCGCGATCCGATCCACCACCGGCAGCGCCTCGCGGGCGTCGCCGCGTTCGATCAGGTGAGTCGCGGTGGCGCAAAGTGCGAGACAGAGCACGTAGGGGTCCCCGAACGACTCCGCCAGCCGCTGCATTTCATCGCACAGGGCCGCGGCCCGCTCGAGCTGGCCAAGGTGCCAGAGACTCGAGAGCTCGTACACGTAGCAATAGAGACGACCGTCGTAGCCGTAGCCCTCGACGAACGTCTTCACGTCGTCGCTTCGCAGCGTCTCACGCGCCTGGCCGAGGCGATGCGCCGCATCGACGTAACGGCCGAGATAGAAGTCGTAGACGCCGAGTACGCTGTGCCCCGTGAATCGCGACACCGGATCCGGCCGGCGAGCGAGCTTCTCGAATCGTGGGCGGAGAGCGGTCGCACCTTCCCGGTCGACGCTCGCGAGCGTCGCGGCCGAAACCCCGTTCAGGACTTCCAGCGGCAGGTCCTCGTCGAGCTGTTCACACAATCGCCACGCGCGAGAGAACGTGGCCCGAACGTCCGGATGGGCGTAGCCGAGCGTCGAGAACTGCGCGGTGCCGAGCGTGACCAGAAGCTCGACCTCACGCTTGATCCGCTCCGGTGAAGGAACCACCGGCCCCAAGAGCTCCAGCCCCTTGCGAGCTTGTTCGAGGGCCTCTTGGAGCGCGCCCCGGCGAAGGGCGCTGGTTCCTGCGAGGTTGAAGTACACGGCGGCTGAGCCCGGCTCAGCCCCGAGCGCCAAGTGGTGCGCGACCAACTCGGGCCTGTCCCGCGCCACGTTCGCGAACCGCTTCGCGCAGTACGCGAGCAACGAGCAGGTGGAGGTCCCGACGCACGGGGCGGCGGATGGCCTCGTACGCGACGTCCCGAACGAGTGCATGCTTGAACGCGTACGTCTCGGCAGCGGTTCGGGCCCGCCTGAACAGCACGCCGATCGCGGCGAGCTCGTCGACGGCGGCACGCAGCGTTGCCGGCGACCCGGCGGTGCTCGCGGTCAGCCAGTCGAGAGGAATCTCGCGTCCGATCACCGATGCGATCTGGAGGACCTCTCGCGCGCGCCCGGAGGCCGTCGATCCTGGCGAGAAGAAGCTCCCGCAGTGACGATGGGATGTCGGCACTGGATGCCGCGGCTTCGCCATCACGATGGCGCCTCGCCACCAGGTCGCGGGCGACCTCCTCGACGAACAACGGGACGCCCTCGGAGCGCGCGATCAAGGCCTCGACGACGGACTCCGACGGCGACTCTCCCGGCCCGATCGCGCACCGGACCAGCTCCGCCACTGCCTTCCTGGGAAGCCGGCCGATCTGAATCGAACGGACGTCGTCCGGGCTCCATGGCGATGCGAACTCGGGACGCGCAGTGAGCACCACGCAGATCCGCGGAACCGACGAAGATCCGGGTTGGTCCGCATGGCGAAGCTCACGCACGAGCCCGTCGAGCAGTTCGAGCGTGCTGGGATCGGTCCAGTGCAGGTCCTCCACGACCAGCCCGACCGCCCCTCCGCCGCCGAGCGCGACGAGCAGATCGAGCAGCGCGCGGAGAGTCAGCTCTCGTTCCCGTCCGGGGGGGACAGCTTGCCCCCTTCGCCGGTGTGCTCGCCCGGGGCAAGCAACAAGCGCGCGAGCACGTCCCGCACTCCAGCGGCGTCGGCCGGGACGTACGCGAGGAGCTTGTCGACTGGCACGCTCGAGCTTCGAAGCCCGTCGATCACCGGGCGCAGCACCGCGAGCGTGGTCTCCGGTGAGCACCGGCACTCGATCCACGTGACGTCGTTGCCTGCTCGACGCAGCTCTCGTACCAGACGCGACTTCCCGATGCCGGGCTCTCCCGAGATCAACACGGCGCACGGCTCGCCGCTCCGGGCCCGCAACAGTGACTCCACCAGGAAGCCAAGCTCGTGAGCCCTCCCGACGAGTGGCGTCTCGTCAACCGACGCGATGCTCGGCTCGACCTCCTCCGACACGAGCCAGGACACCTCCAGCTCGGCCGAGAGACCCGGCAGCAGGACGGGAGCACGGTCCTCGATGCGCATCGGCGACCCGCGCAACGACCGCCGGCACTCGCCGCTGATGAGGATTTCCGAGTTCGCGGCCCGTTCGGCGAGCTGCGACGCGACCTGAGGGGTCACGCCGAGGAAATCGGCGGGGTCGAGCCTCGCGATGCGAGATTTCCGCACCACCACGAGCCCCGCGTGAATGCCGACCCCGACTTGGACCGTGCATCCGGTCGCGTCGGCCAACCGTCGATTCGCCACGTCTACCTGAGCCACGATGCCGAGGGCGATCCGGGCGGCCCTACGCGCCTCGTGCTCACGGGTCTCGGCATGGCCGAACGCGACCATGGCTCGATCGCCCAGGACGCCCACCAAGTGCCCGCCCTGCCGTCCGACCAACGCGCGGATCTCACTCTCGACGAGTTGCAAGACCCCCTTCACGACCTCGGGATCAGGATCCGTGTTCGGTCCTTGGGTCACGATCCACCGCGCGCAGAGAACCGTGACGTGGCGCCGCTCACCGTCCTCCGCGATCACCTCGGACGCTGGCGTGGCTCGCGGACAGTCGAGCCGGTATTGGCGCGAGGCATCCAGCACCTCGAGAAGCTGGGGGATGCTCACGTTCCGATTTTCAGGGGTCTTGTCCGTGACAATGCGGAGAAGTTGCCCCAAGGGCTGGTGGGCCAGCCACTCGGGGATCGGTATCGGACGCACGCCGAGCTGATTCGCGAGCACTTCGTGCCAGGTCTCACCCGGAACGGCGTGCTCACCGGTCAGGCACTCGAGGAGAATGAGACCCCAAGAGTAGAGATCGGACTGGATGCTCGGTGGCGCCGATCGGAGCTGCTCGGGAGCGGCGTAACGGGGCGTTCCGATCATCTCCTGGGATGCGGTCAGCTCGGGCAGGCCCATCCGGTCGGCTCCATTGGCGAACCCACCGAGCCCGAAGTCCACGACCATCGCATGCGCCTGCAGCCCCGTCTTGCACAGCAGGATGTTCTCGGGCTTGAGGTCGCGATGCACGACGTGGGAGGCGTGCGCGCACGCGAGCGCGTCGAGCACCTCGGTCATGAGCCGCACGGCCTCACCGGCGGGAAGGGCGCCGCGCTCGGCGATCTGCGTAGCCAGCGTCACGCCAGGGACGTACTCGAGCACCGCGTAGAACTCGCCGAGATCGGTCTCCCCGGCGTCGACGAGGCGAACGACGTGAGGGATGCCAGAGCCGAGCGTAGAGGCTGGCCTCACGTCGCAGGCGATCTCGTCGCCTTCCGACCTCCTCGGGCGCGAGCTGCGACGGGTGATGAAGAACCTTGATGGCGACCATCTGGCCGGTGGAGCGCTGCTCGGCCTGAAACACACGGCCGAAGGCGCCATCACCGAGCTTTCGGATGACTCGATAATTGCCCGCGAAGAGATTGCCGGCTCCGTCGAGAGTTCCATTGGCCGTCACCGTGATTTCGAGGCACGCACTCGCGAATTCTACGTGGTTCTCGGCGCTTGATGGAACGATCGAGGTCGAGCAACGTAGCGCTGACGAGAATCTTGCCGCGCCGGGAAGCTCGATGCCGGCCCCTCTCGGCCCGATCAAATGACCGTTCCAGACCGGCGGCGCGAGCGCCCGACCATCCTGGTGCTCGGGGGCACCGGCGAGGTCGGGGCCAGCGTGGTCGCGGAATCGATCGAGCTGGGGCTTCGCGTCGCCGCCGCGAGCCGGCGGCCACCCCAGCCGCTCCTCGAGCAGAGCCTCTTCGGCCCGCATCGCGTCCGATGGGAACGAATCGCCGAGCCGAACGGGGCAACATCGGCGGCTCTAAAGGAGCTGATGGCGGAACACGACATCGTGATCCTCGCTTGCGAGCCGTGGCGCGTCGAACCCGGGGACGAACGGTCGTCGATCGACGAGGCTCGCGCGCGCTTGGAGACGGCTGCCGCCGCGAGCGAGGCGCGCCTTTCAGCCGGTCTACCGCCCCTACGAGTCGTCCGGATCGGATCGCCCGCTGCCGAGCTTCCCTTCGCGCTGATGGGCTCGCGCGGCGATGGCTTCGAGGAGGACGCGATTCGCCTCCAGGAAGTTGCCGAACTCGCCAAGCGGGACCTGTGTTGGCGGGTTCCGTACTTCGTCGCCAAGGTGGGGATGGCTCTCGCCGCGCGTGAAGCGGTCCGAACGGGCCTCGACCTGGTGACCGCGGCCCCGACCGGCACCGTGAGCTGGTGGGGTGACAAGGGTGCGGAGGACTTGTGGGTCCGAGCGCACCACGAGTGCGTCGGCGCCGTCCCGCTGATCTCGTTTCCGACCAACGTCCTGCCAGGCGATGTCGCCGCGCGTGGAATCCTCCTCGTGGCGCTCGCCGGGGTCACGGGCCACGTGTATCAAGTGCCGGGAGTGGTTTGGCATTCCTGGGATCTCCAGATCGAGATGCTGAGACATACGCGGCGCACGCTGCCACCGGCCTTCCATCTGACACGCGAGCTGATCCTCGAAGGCGTTCGGGTCCACCTCGAGGAGCGCGGCCCTGTCGACCGTCTAAAGCGACGCTGGCTCCGGGAGCTCGTCGGCGCTCGGGATTACGCCATGGCCGCGTTGTTGCAAAACAATCGAGCACGCAGCGCCGCGAAGCTCCTGAGCCTGGTCCCGAAGCTGGCGGCGGACGGCCCCCCGCTCGAGTACCCCAGCCCGGCCGAGATCGCAGCGGCGCTCCCGGCCGCCGCGCGACGCCGGGCGCAATGGCTGACGAAGAGAGGGCTCCTCCGCAGGGGCGGCGGGCGCGCGGGATCCCCTCGGACCGCCTAAGCCACGCGATCCCCACCTTGACGCCCCCGCGCCGCGCGGCTTTGCTCCCTCGCCCCAGCCTACCGCTCGGTAGGCTGGATCTCTCTTCGCGCACCCGGAGGTCGTCCCATGTTCGAGCTCGGCGATCAGCACCGCATGGTCCAGGACATGTTCCGGCAGTGGTGTGAGCGGGAGCTCTTGCCGAAGGTGCCGAGTCTGGAGAAGGGCGAGCCGCCCTACGACCTGATGCGGCAGATGCTCGACGCGTTCGGGATGCGCGACGCGCTGCGCGCGTCGCTGAAGAAGCGCCTCTCCAAGATGGGCGACGACGGCAAACCGCTGGCGAGCGGCGACGCCAAGGGCAAAGAGGGTGACGAGCTGGAGTCGGCGATGCGCGATCCGCTGATCTCCTTCTTGCTCGTCAAGGAGATGTCGCGGATCTCGCCGGGATACGCCACGAGCTTCGGCGTCTCCACGGGCCTCGCCGGCTTCAACGTCATGGCGAAGGGGACCAAGAGGCAGATCGAGAAGTACGGGATCCCATTGGTGACGCTCGACAAGGTCGGTTCCTGGTGCCTCTCGGAGCCGGGCTCGGGCTCGGACGCATTCGGAAGCATGCGCACCACCGCCAAGAAGTCCGCCGACGGCGGCTACGTGCTGAACGGCACCAAGACCTTCATCACCAACGGCCCGTTCGCCGACGTCTTCGTGCTCTACGCGAAGCTCGACAAGGGCGACGGCAACCCCAACAAGGCCGTGCACGCGTTCATCCTCGAGCGCGGCATGACCGGCCTCTCGACGGGCCAGCCGTTCGACAAGATGGGCATGCAGGACTCGCCCACCAGCGAGGTGTTCCTCGAGGACGTACACATCCCCGCGGAGAACCTTCTCGGGGAGCGCGAGAAGGACCCGGACGCGGCGCGCGACGACACGCGCCAGAACCTCGGCCACGAGCGCAGCGGCATACCCGCCATGTGCCTCGGCATCATCGAGCGCTGCTACGAGCTCTCGATGAAGTACGCCAAGGAGCGCGTCCAGTTCGGCCGCCCGATCCTCGACTTCCAGGCCGTGCAGCTCAAGCTCGCCAACATGTACATCCACTACCAGAACGTGTGGAACGGGGTGATGCGCCTCGCGTGGGCCGCCCGCGAAGGCAAGCCGGATCTCGCCTTCACCTGCGCCCAGAAGGTCTATTGCGCCAAGGCCGCCGTGGAGGTCGCCATGGATTCGATCCAGATCCACGGCGGCTACGGCTACATGCGCGAATACCACGTGGAGAAGCTGGCGCGCGATGCCAAGATGCTGGAGCTCGGCGCGGGCACGACCGACATCAACCTGCTGCAGGTGGTGCGGCTCGAGCGCGAGCGGCTGACCTGACCTGAGCTGACGACTCGACAACGATCCACGCCGCCCCGAGGGCGGGTGGGCATCCAGGGCACCCTGCCGATGGCGGGGCCCAAGGGGGATCTCGACCATGGCGGACGTTCGATTCGATGGGCGCGTGGCGATCGTGACCGGCGCGGGCGGTGGCTTGGGCCGCTCGCATGCCCTGCTGCTCGCGAGCCGTGGCGCGAAGGTCGTGGTGAACGACCTCGGCGGCGCCTTCGACGGCAGCGGCTCGGGCAGCACAACGATGGCTCAGAAGGTGTGCGACGAGATCAAGGCCGCAGGCGGCGAGGCGGTGCCCGACTACAACAGCGTCTCCACCCCCGACGGCGCAGCTGGTATCGTGAAGACCGCTCTCGACACGTTCGGCAAGCTCGACATCGTCATCAACAACGCGGGCATCCTGCGCGACAAGAGCATCGTCAAGATGGAGGAGGAGGACTGGCGGAAGGTCATCCAGGTCCACCTCGACGGCTCGTACTTCGTGACCAAGGCGGCGTGGGAGCATCTGCGCGCCAACAACTTCGGGCGCGTGATCTTCACGACCTCCGCGGCGGGCCTCTACGGGAATTTCGGACAGACGAACTACTCGGCCGCCAAGATGGGGATCGTCGGGCTCGTCAACACGCTCAAGCTCGAGGGCGCCAAGTACAACATCTACTCGAACGCCATCGCGCCGATCGCGGGCACCCGGCTCACCGCCACGGTCATGCCGCAGCCGATGCTCGACATGCTCAAGCCGGAGGCGGTGTCGCCGATGGTCGCCTACCTGTGCTCCGAGGAGTCCACGGTCAACGGCAAGATCATCTCGGCCGGCGCCGGTCACTTCGCGGTCGCCCAGATGGTCGAGGCCAAGGGAGCCACCATCAAGGGCGACGTCTCGATCGAAGGGGTGCGCGAGAAGCTCGACCAGATCATGGATCTCGAGGGCGCCGTCACCCTCGGCAACGCCGGCGAGGCGGGCAGCAAGGTGTTCGCCGCGCTGTCGGCCTGATTCGATCGCGCGAGGTCGCCACCGGGTGATCGGCGGCGCTCTCCAGCCCGGAGACGCGAAGGCCCGCGGGAGGGATCCCGCGGGCCTTCTGCGTCCGGTTCGGGCGGCGTCCCGCCCGAGCCGGGTGTACGGATTCAGATCGAGAACGCGCCCGACTTCTCGAGGTACGCGATCACGTCGTCGGCGAGCTGACCCGGGGTCTTCGCACCCGAGTTGTCGAGCACCAGCTCGGCCTTCTCCGGCGCCTCGTACGGGTCGTCGATGCCCGTGAAGCCCTTGATCTGGCCGGCGCGTGCCTTGGCGTAGAGGCCCTTCGGGTCGCGCTTCTCGCACACCTCGATCGGCGTGTCGACGAAGATCTCGACGAAGCGCCCCGGCTCGAGGATCGCGCGCACTGCGTCGCGGTCCTTTCGGTACGGCGAGATGAACGCGGTGATCGCGATCGAGCCCGCCTCCGTGAAGAGCTTCGCCACCTCGCCGATGCGGCGGATGTTCTCGGCGCGGTCCTCCGCCGAGAAGCCGAGGTTCTTGTTCAAGCCGTGACGGACATTGTCACCGTCGAGGAGATACGTGCGCCGGCCAGCCGCGTAGAGCTTGTAGTCGAGCTCGTTCGCGATCGTGCTCTTGCCGCACGCCGAAAGACCCGTGAACCAGATCACCAGACCCTTGTGACCGTTGAGCTTCTCGCGGTCGGCGCGGGGAACGGCGTGGTCGTGCCAGGTGATGTTGGTCGCCTTCTGCTCAGCCATGGGCTCTCTCTCCCTCCACCTCGGGCGGCGGAAATGATCGAAAACCCGCGAGTCTAGTCGGCGGGCGGCGGCCGCGGAAAGGCCGTCGGCCGAGCCTTTCGCCAGGCATCAGTCTCCACCGGCCACCTCCACGGATTCGATGGGCGTGTCCGAGGTGGCCCTCGTCCCTGCGTTTTCCGGCCCGCAGGTTGGAGCGCCGTGCTCCCGTGACGAATTCACAGCCGAAAGCGGCGCCCGACGAGGGCTGCGACGAACAGACGGCCCGGAGCCAAGGGAAACCGGAAGATCCCGCACCCCAAGGAGTACGAAACCACCCGAGCCCTCACCGCTCCCGAGAGCGCTCGGGATGTGCCGGTTCGAACGGCACCTCAGCGCATCGCCCGCTCACTCGGCGGGACTGGCACTCTCGCGGCACGCGGCGAGAAAGGCCTGCAGCAGCGGCGCCGAGTCGAGGTGGCCCTGGGCGTCCTTCTTCATCCACTCGGGGTGCCACTGGACCCCGACGGTGAAGCGCGCCTTCGGATCACGAATCGCCTCCACGATCCCCTCTTCCGACCATGCGGCCGGCTCGAGCCCCGGCGCCAGATCCTTCACGCCCTGGTGGTGGATGCTGTTCGTGATCGCGTTCTCGACGCCATAGAGCTCGTGGAGCCACGAGCCCGGCTGGATGCGCAGGCCGTGGTTGAGCTCGTCGTAGATCTCGGCGTCCCGGTGCGGTCTGACCGCGACGCCCTGCTGCACCAGGTCCTGATAGAGCGTTCCCCCGAGCGCCACGTTGAGGAGCTGGTGGCCCCGGCACACCCCGAGCACGGGCTTGTCGTGGCGCCGGAACGCGTCGAGCAGCGCGATCTCGTACGCATCGCGGCTGGCGTCGCCGCTCCACTCGGGGCGGATCGGCTCCTCCCGGTAGCTGGTGGGCGACACGTCCGCGCCGCCCGAGAGCACCAGCCCATCGAAGTGCTCGGCGGTCTCGTCGAGGGCATCGCGATCGCGCAGGTCGGGGACCAGGAAAGGCAGGGCTCCACCCGAGCGGATCCACTCGAGCAGCGACGCCTCCGAGTACTGGAGCGGCTTACCGATGTAGAACGGCCGGTCTCGCGACGCGGCCATGAAGTTGACCGACACCGCGACGAAGAGCGAGCGCCGCTTCCGCGTGGCCATGTCCGCGTGACTCGCTGGCCGCGGGCCGTTCACAGCGCCGCGCTGTAGAGCGCCTTGAAGTCGTTGCGCGTGCAGGGCTTGGGGTTGGAGCGGTGGCAGGAGTCCTCGGCCGCGAGGTCCGCGAGGTGATCCACCTGGCTCACCTCGACGCCCGCGGCTCCGAGCGACTGCGGGATGCCGATCACGGCGGCGAGCTCACGCACGAAGCGCACGGCACCACGCGCCAGCTCGGCGTCGGTGCCGTGGCCGCCGACCACCATGCCGATCCGCGCCAGCCGGTCGCGGCTCACGTCCGCGTTCCACTCCATGACGCGCGCCACGAGGATGCCGTTGGCGAGCCCGTGGTGGAGGTGGCAGACGGCCGAGAGCGGATGCGCGAGCGAGTGGGTTGCGCCGAGCCCCTTCTGGAACGCCACGGCACCCATCATCGAGGCCATCGCCATCCCCGCGCGCGCCTCGAGGTCCTGGCCGTTCTCGACGGCGCGGCGCAGGTAGAGGCTGCACTGGCGGATCCCCTCGAGGGCGATGCCGTCGCACATCGGGTGGTAGCCGGTCGCCAGGAACGCCTCGACGTTGTGGGTGAGCGCGTCCATGCCGGTCGCCGCGGTCACCGCGGGCGGCAGCCCGACCGCGAGCTCGGGGTCGATGACCGCGAACTTGGGCATCAGGTGCGGGCTGAAGATCACCACCTTCTTCTCGATCTCGGTGTTGGTGATGACCGTGCTTCGACCGACCTCGCTGCCGGTACCCGCCGTGGTCGGCACCGTGATCACGGGCGGAACGTCCGCGCGGACCTTCTGCCACCCGTCGAGGGCGTCGTCGTATTCGAAGATCGATCCCGAGTGGGTGGCCATCAGCGCCACGGCCTTCGCCACGTCGAGCGGTGAGCCGCCGCCCACGCCGATGACGCCGTCGCACTTTCCCTTCGCGGTAGACGGCGAGCGCACCGTCCACGTCGCCAACGGTGGGATTGCCCTGCACGCCATCGAACACCGCGACCTCGAGCCCGCCGCTCGCGAGCACCTCGCGGATCCGCGGCAGCACGGGAGTTCGCGCGACTCCCGGGTCCGTGAGCAAGAGCGGCCGCTTCATCACGTTCTTGGCGACGTCGGGCAGCACCTTCACGGCGCCGACGCCGAAGCGGATCTGGGTGGGGAAGGCGAAGGGAATGGATGTCACTCATGGCTTCCTCGGAGCAGCAGCGAGCGAGAAACGAGGCAGCGCCGGCGGGCGCCCCCTCACACGAGCTCGAGATAGCGGTCGAGCTCCCAGTTGGTCACGGCGAGCTGGTACTGGCGCACTTCCCACCGCCGCGTCGCGACGTAGTGATCGACGAAGGCGTCGCCGAACCAGTCGCGAGCGACGCCGTTCTGCTCGAACTTGTCGGTGGCCTCGCCCAGCGAGCGCGGCAGGTCCTCGTACTTCCCGGCCTTCGCCTCGTAGGCGTTTCCGGTGCACAGGTCGGGGATCTTGAGCCCCTTCTCGATGCCGTGAGCGCCCGCCGCGAGGCACGCCGCCATGGCCAGGAACGGGTTGCAGTCTGCGCCGGCGAGGCGCATCTCGACCCGCGTCGCCTTGGCGCCGGGGCCGGTGATGACACGGGTGGCGGTGGTTCGGTTCTCCATTCCCCACGTCGCCTTCGTCGGAGCCCAGGTGTTCTCGACGAGGCGCTTGTAGGAGTTGATGGTCGGGCAATACATGAGCGTGAACCCGGGCAGCGTGCGAACCAACCCGCCCATGTAGTGGCGGAAGAGCTTGCTCATGCCCATCGAGTCGGCGCCCTTGGCGAACAGGTTTTCGCCGCGATCCGCGCTCCACAAGCTCTGGTGGACGTGGCCGCCGCAGCCCGGCAGGTTCTTGTTGACCTTGGCCATGAACGTCGCGAGCAAGTTGCGACGCGAGGCGATCTCCTTTACGCCGGTCTTGAACAGAGCGGCGCGGATCGCCGACTTCACCGCGTGGTCGTAGGCGATGGCGGTCTCGTAGACACCCGGCCGGTCTCGGTGTGCATGCCCTCGATCGGCACGTCGTAGGCGTTCATGCCCTCGATGATGCTCGTCACCAACTCGCTGTAGGTGCTGGCACGCAGCACGCTGTAGCCGAACATGCCGGGCGAGAGCGGCTCGAGGTCGATCCAGTTCTTCTTTCGCGCCGAGGCTGGCGTCTCGTTGAAGAAGAAGTACTCGTACTCCGCCGATGTCAGCGGGCAGTAGCCCATGCTCTCGACCCGCTTCACGACGCGCTTGAGCACCTGGAGCGGCGAGATGGCGAGCGGCTTTCCGTCCTTGCCGTAGAAATCCAACAGGAAGAAGGCCGTCGACTCCTCCCACGGCACGACGCGGTAGCTATCGAGCTCGATCTTGGCCAGCGTGTCGGGGTAGCCGGTGTGCCAGCCGGTGACCTGGACGTTGTCGTAGAGGACGTCGTTCGAGTCCCAACCGAAGATCACGTCGCAGAAGCCGAGTCCGTTCTTGAGCGCCGACTCGAACTTCGCGGCGCTGATGTACTTGCCGCGCAACACGCCGTCGACGTCGAAACCGCCCACCTTGATGCGCTTGATGCCGCGCTCCTCGAGATCCTTCGCGACCTGGGTGGCGTCCATCGGGTGTCGTTCTCCTTCGGTGGGCGGTGGGGAAAAAGGCGCGGTGCAGCGGTGCTCCGCTCAGGGCTTGGGCAGACGGAAGTGGATCGACTTGGGACGGGTGAACGCGACGATGCCGATCGCCGAGAGCGTCGAGCCCTTGCCGCTGTCCTTGTAGCCGGTCCACGGCAGCTCGGGCTCGAGGTAGTCGCAGCGGTTGAGGAAGAGCGTCCCGGCGTCGATCCGCGAGGCCAGCTCCATCGACCTGTCCACGTCACGCGACCAGATGCTCGCGGTCAGACCGTAGAGGTTGTCGTTCATCTTCGCGACCGCGTCCTCGTCGTCCTTCACGGACGCGATCCCGATCACCGGCCCGAACGACTCTTCGGCCATGATCTCCATCGGGTTCGTCGCGTCGGCGACGACCGTGGCCTCGAAGAATCGCCCCCGGCCGTTCACGGTCGCGGGCTTCCCGCCGAGCAGGAGCCGCGCTCCCTTGGCGACCGCGTCCTCGATCTGCGCGGTGAGCGTCCTCACCGCCGACGCCTGCGCCATGGCGCCGAGCGTGGTGGCATCGGCCATCGGATCACCGGGCCTGTACGTCGCCTTGGTGTTCTCGACGAACGCCTCCACGAAGTCGCGATAGCGGCTCTCGTGGACGTAGATGCGCTCGATCGCGCAGCACGATTGACCGGTGTTGTAGAACGCACCTTCGGCCAGGTTCGGCACCGCGAAGTCCAGATCCGCGTCGGCGCGCACGTATGCGGGATCCTTGCCGCCGAGCTCGAGCCCGCAGTCGATGAAGCGCTTCCCGGCGACCGCCTTGTAGATCTCGCGACCGCCGGAGACGCTGCCCGTGAAGACCACGTAGCCGAGCTCGGGCGCGGCGAGCATCGAAGCCGTCACCGCGTGGTCGGCGTCGAGAGCGCGAACCAGGTCGTCGGGCGCTCCGGCCTCGCGGAACGCGCTCTCGAAGTGCACGCCACACAGCGGCGTGCGTCGCGAGTGCTTGACGATGACCGAGTTACCGGCGAGGAGCGCCGGCACGATCACGTTGACCGCGGTGAGCAGCGGGTAGTTCCAGGCGGGGATGTCGAGCACCACGCCGACGGGCTCGCGCACGATGCGGCGCAAGAAACCCTCCTTGGGTGGCAGCTCCTGCGCCGCGAGCGCGCTCTCGGCGAGCGCCGCGCTCTTGCGCGCGCGGTCCGCCATGGTCCGCACCTCGCCGCGCGCCTCCTGGATCGGCTTGCCCATCTGGCCCGTGATGTCGCGGGCCATCTCTTCGAGGCGGGCGATCGTCGCGTCGGCGAAACGCTCGACCAGCGCGACACGCTCGGCGATCGTGGTTCGCGCCCAGCGACGCTGAGCCGCCGATGACGCTTTCACCAGCGCGCTCGCCTCGTCCACCGTGGCGAGCGTCCGCGTGCAGTAGGTCTCCCCGGTGGCAGGATTGTCGACGGCGTAGCTCAGGTCGCTCACGCTCGGGCCTCGCTCGGAACGGGTGGGGATTTTCAGCTCGGACGACGCTCGACGCCGATCCGAGCGACGAAGCTCAGGTTTAGCCCGAGGCACTCGCGCGGGTCCAGTGAAGCGCGGGTGAAACGACGCTGGTGCGACACGACCACCTCGCGTCGCGCTGGTCCCACGGCGCCGTCGCGTCAGGGGCGCGACCGGACCATCGACGCTACCCGCTTCGATCCGTGGAAATACGCGCTCCAGAGCAACGGCCACACCAGCCCGGGTCCGCTGAACACGAGATTCTGCGGCCAGTAGAGCGAGTCGAGCACCACGGCGAGCAGCCCCGCGCCGACCTCCGCGCCCAGGACCGCTCGCAGCCGGCGCAGCGCGCCGGCGGTCCGGCCGGACGGCCGCAACGCGAGGATCGCCACCGCCATCTCGAGCGCCGCCAGCAGGATCGGCGGTACCACAGCCACAACGAACGCGAGATGGCGTCGGTGATCGCCATGCCAGGACGCCGCCGCGAACCGGTCCCAGTTGGCGGCGAGCCCGGCTGCCACCGCCAGCACCGCGCGCGCGAGCCCCTCCCAGAGATAGACGAAGAGCCACCCACCGACCGGCTTCGCGCGCCGCATCCATGCGATCGCGAAGGGCAACGCCAACGACGCGACCGTCACCCACTCGGGTATGGCGATTCCGGGCGCGCGCGCCGATGCGGCGAGAGCCGGCATGGCGGCTGCGGCGACGCTCGTGGCGACGAGTGTCGTGAGCGTGGGGGCGTGACCGGTGCGCGGCATGGACGAAGGGCGTGGGTGCGCCCTTCTACAAGAAGCCGCGCCGGGCCGAAAGCCGGCCAGCTCTCACTCGTAGACGCGAGCGCCGACCTTGAGCCGTGTCACGTACATGAGCTCACAGGCCCCATCCCCGGTGTCGCTGCGGGTCAGGCTCGAGCTCCAGTCGCCCCCGCCGGCGCGCTCGGCCCGCACCAGGTAACCCTCCGCCTCGAGCAGGTCGCCTTCGTCGAGCTGGCCGATGGCGCGGCGGACGTTCTGGCTGGCGGGGATCCAGTGGTTGTTGGCCGCGTGATTGATCACGTAACCCTCGTCCACGGGCAGCTTGGCGCTGTACAGGTAGTGGAGGAACCGGCCGGACTGCTGGAAGTGGATGTGCTCGAGCACCTCGTCGGAGGTCATCTTTCCCCAGACCAGGCCCACGTCCCACGGGACCAGCGCGCCCTGCCAACCGAAACGGTAACGGCTCGTCCCCACCACCCGACCGGCGATCCTGTACCGGGCGAGCGGCTTGATCGTCACGACGTCGTTCTCGTGGCGCCACTGGATCGGCTCGCGGTCGTTCACCTCCTCTTGGTGCGGCTCGCCGGCGATGTCGATGGGCGCGCGGTCGATCTTGCGCGGTACGGCTCGTGTCGCCCACCAGCGCAAGCCGACCACCATCACGACCACCGCGAGCAGCGCGACGCGCACCGTCCACACGCTCGCATCGGCTCTCCTCGGGCGCGCGACGACCACGCGGGTCGGCCGGTAGCGAGCATAGAGTCGCTCGCGCGTGGCGCGCTCGTCGGCGTCGAGGTCCGCCCCTGGGGCGGGCGAGGGGTCGAGATCGCTCACGTCACTTCACTTGCCGCTGATCACTTGAAACGCGGACTTGAGCAGCAAGGCGGGGTCGGAGTCGGGCGCGAAGAGGAACACGTAGATGGCCGCGGCGACCACGAGGAAGAACAGTAGCCGGAGCAGGGTGATCGCGGTCTTGAACACCGCGCGCAGCACCAGCATCACGGTGAAGGCCGTGCCCAGCGAGATCGCGATCGGCAGCAGCTCCTTCCAGTCCATCGGTCAATCGCTCGCCGTGCTGGAGGCCCGCACGTCGGCGATCAATGCGTCGACGTCCTCCGGGCGGGTGTCGAAGGCGGCCATGAGCCGGACCATGTTCCAGGCCGGATCGCCGAAACCGTAGAACTCGTGACCGCGCGATCGTAGGTGCTCGATCACGTTCGCGGGCAAGGCGAGAAACACGCCGTTGCTCTCGATCGGAAGCGCGGGGGGGTGGCCGAGGGACGTGAGCCCGTCGCCGAGACGCCGCGCCATCGCGTTGGCGTGCCGGGCATGACGTAGCCACGCGCCGTCGGCCAGCACTGCGTCGAAGGGCGCGCTCACGAAGCGGTGCTTGCTCAGCAGGTGCCCGCTCGCCTTGCGGTGGTACGGGAAGTCGTGGACGGCGCTCCGGAACGCGTGGCCGTCGCCCTGCGGGAAGAAGATCACGGCCTCGCCGAAGGCGAGCCCGTTCTTGGTCCCACCGAAGCTCAGCGCATCGATCCCCGCGTCGGTGGTGAGCGCCCGCGGATGCACGCCCAGGAAGGCCACCGCGCTCGCGAAGCGCGCGCCATCGACGTGGACGCGGTAACCCAGGTCGTGAGCGGTGGCCGCGAGGGCGGCCGTCTCCTCGGGCGTGTAAACGACCCCGAGCTCGGTGGGATTCGAGATCGTGAGCGCGCCTGGCTGCGGCTCGTGCACGTCCCCGCGTCCGGTGTCGGCGGCGCGGCGCACGTCGTCCGGCGTGAGCTTGGGACGGGGCGACGGGATGGGGTGGGTGCGACAGCCGGTGATGCGTTCGGGAGCGGTGGACTCGTCGCGGCACCAGTGCGCGTGCTCGTGGCAGAGCACGCGCTGGTACGAGCGGGTCAGGCTCGCCACGGCGAGGGTGTTCGCCGCCGTACCGGTGGCGACGAAGAAGGCCGCCGACTCGGCGCCGAAGAGGGCCTGGAACGCGGCCACGGCCCGCGCCGTGTCGAGGTCGTCGCCGTAGCCGATCGCGTGCCCGCCGTCCCCCGCGCGCACCATCGCGTCGAGCGCCTCGGGCACGAGCCCGGCGTTGTTGTCGGAGCGGAAGTTCGCCATGAGGCGGCTAGAATACTGGCGCGATGCCGCCACGCGTAGATCGCCCGCGAGCCGAGCCCTGGTGGGCGGCCTGGGCGACTCTCGCTTGTGCGATGGCGGCGTGCTCGGGATCCCCGCCTCCGAACGCTTCCGAGACGGTGCGGCTCGACGAGCCGAACGGCCGCATCTCCATCGTTCTGCCGCGCTCACCGGACGGCACCCCGATCGAGGCTCGTGCGCTCGTGCCCCGGCTGCACGTCGACGGCCGCTGGCTGGGCCCGGACGGCTACCCCGAGCACCTCACCACGCGCGGCACGAGCGCGGACGGCGCACCCGAGTGGACCCTGACCTTCGCCGGCGCGGCGGGCGCACCCGACCTGGTCACCACGCTGCGCGCCACCGACGACCGGCGCGGGGTCGTGACGCGCCTCGTCGCACGCAACCGAACGGGCACGACGGTCACGATCGAGGGCTTCGAGCTCGGCGCCCGGCCCGGGGACGGCGGATGGGTCAGGATAGGCGGCGATCCGGCCACCTCCACGATGTGGATCCAGGGCCAGAGCTCGTGGAGCTTCGCCGGCACGGTCACCGTGAACCCCGGCCAGACGGGCGCCGACGCCGCCGGGCGGATCGTGCCGGACGACGAGCTCTTCCAGCTCAACAACAACACGGCCACCGAAGCGCAGACCCTCGAGACCCTGCTGCGCGGGCGAGACGGCATCCCGCTCTCGTGGTGGAACGTCGCAATCGAGGCGCCGGCTCGCGGCGGCGCATTGCTGGCGGGCGCGCTCACCGCGGAGCGCTTCAAGACCTCGGTGCTCGCGGGTTTCGACCCCGCGCTCGGCGCCGGGCTCCCCGCCGAGGCCACCGGCGCCTTCACGGCGCTGCGCTTGGTCTCGGGCGTCACCGGCGATCACGTCCCGCTCGCCCCCGGATCCGCGCTCGAGTCGGAAGAGCTCGTGCTCGCGAGCTACCCCTCGGGCCTCGAAGCGCTGGCCGCCCACGCGGCGCTCGCCAGTGAGCGAATGGAGGTGCTGCCGCGCTCGGACACCACGCCCAAAATTCGCCTCGGCTGGTCCAGCTGGTCGGACTTCTACGCGGCCATCGACGAGCCGTCGCTGCTGGGCGAAGCCCGTTTCATGGCCGAGCACCTCGCGCTGCTCGGCTACCAGGCCGTCCAGCTCGACGACGGCTACCAGACCGCGTGGGGCGACTGGCGCATGAACGAGAAGTTCCCGTCAGGATACGAGGGCGTCGCGAAGCAGATTCGCGACCTCGGCCTCGTCCCAGGCATCTGGATCGCGCCGTTCTTGGTCGACGATGCGCTGCCGATCGTCGCCCAGCATCCCGACTGGTTCGTGACCCGCGACGACGGCTCGCCGGTGATCTACGGCTCGGCGCTGTTCGGGTTCTCGCGGCGCGTGATCGACGTGACCCACCCGGCGGCCGCGGAATTCGTGCGCTCCAACCTGGCGCGCATCCGCGACGCCGGCTTCGGCCTCGTCAAGGCGGACTTCCTGTTCGGCGCAAGCTACGAAGGCCGCCACTTCGACGCGTCCGCGACCGGCCTCGACGCGTACCGGCGCGGCCTTCGGCTCATTCGAGAGACGCTCGGCCCCGACGTCACCATCATCGGAATCGCCGGCCCGTGGCTCGCGAGCGCCGGTGCCCTCGACTACTACCGCCAGAGCAACGATGTCGAGCTTCAGTTCCCCGGCCCCTCCTGGCCGTTCTACGAAGCCGAGGCGCTCGGCACGTCCGCTCGCTCGCACACCCACGAGCGCTTCTTCCGATCCGATCCGGACCACGTGATCGTCGAGCCGGCGCTGAATTTCGATGAAGCGCGCGCGGTCGCCTCTTACGTGGCGCTCTCGGGCGGCCTGTGGTTCGCGGGCGACGCCCTCACGCGACTACCGCACGAACGCCTCGCGCTCCTCACCCACCCCGACCTCCTCGCGATCGTCCAGGAAGGCCGCGCCGCGACGCCGCTCGATCTTCTCGACGCAGCCGCGTCCAAGGCCTACACGGCACCGATCCAGCTCTATCTGGCGCGCCTCGTCGGCGTGGACGCGCTCAGCCAGATCGAGACGCCCTCGCTCTGGAAGCTCGACCGACCGGGTGGAACGATCGTGCTCGGGATCTTCAACTGGGAGGACGTTCGGCGGGCGCGCGCCTGGAGCCGGACCGAGCTGACGCTCGACGACCGGGCCTACGCCGTCCGCGAGGTGTTTGGCGGCGTGGAATCCACGTTGCCGGCCGCGGGACTCTCGCTCGACCAGCCGCCTCACAGCGTCACGCTGCTCGAGCTCTCGTCACGCTGACATTTCGTGAGGTGCGGCTCACCAACGGCACGCGTTGCAGTCATTGCGCCCCGCAGCATCTTTCCGGCACAATCGAGAGACGTCGTACCGGTTCTCGATCCACCTCACGATCCGTACACAACAGCCACGGCTCCACGATTGGGCCGGGGGAGAAAGGGCACACATGCGAACGAAGGGTTGGTTGTTGGGGCTTGCAGCGGCAGGCCTCGCGGCGGTGGGAGCCGCCTCGGCGGCCGATTACGTTCCGGGCGAGCTGATCGTGAAGTTCAAGGGCCGCGCCTCGAACGCCGCCGTATCCGCGCAGGGAACGCTGGGCAAGCACACGGGCGCCTACCACCAGCTCAGGCTTCGCCCCGGGCTCTCGGTCGAGGACGCCGCCGCGGCGCTCGCCGCGAATCCCGCGATCGAGATCGCCGAGCCGAACTACATCTACTACGCGGACGCGACCCCGAACGACCCGCAGTACAGCTCGCAGTGGGGATGGAACAAGATCTCAGCGCCTGCGGCGTGGAACGTTACGACCGGCAACGCGTCGATCGTCATCAACGTGATCGACACCGGCGCCGACCTGACCCACCCCGACCTCGCGGCCAACATCTGGACGAACGCGGGTGAGACGGCTGGCAACGGTCTCGATGACGATGGCAACGGCTACGTCGACGACGTCCACGGCTGGAACGCGATCAGCAGCACAGGGAACCCCCAAGACGACAACGATCATGGCACCCACTGCGGTGGCACCATCGGCGCCGTGCCCAACAACGCACTCGGCGTCGCGGGCACCAACTGGAACGCGAGCATCCTCCCGTGCAAGTTCCTGAGCGCCTCCGGCTCGGGCTCGACTCTCGATGCGATCGAGTGCGTCAACTACATCATCGCGACCAAGAACAACCCCGCCAGCGGTGCCGACATCCGAGTTTCGAGCAACTCGTGGGGCGGCGGTGGTTCGTCGACGGCCATGAAGAACGCCATCCAGGCGGCCGGTGACGCCGGCATTCTGTGGGTCAACGCCGCAGGCAACAGCGGCGCGAACAACGACTGCACGGCCTCGTACCCGTCGAACTACACGACCTCCAACATGATCGCGGTGGCGGCCACGGACTCGTCGGACGCGATGGCGAGCTTCTCGCAGTACGGCAAGTCCACCGTGGACATCGGCGCCCTGGCGTCGGCATCCTGAGCACCGTGATCGGCGGTTACAGCTCGTTCAGCGGCACCTCGATGGCCACTCCGCACGTCTCGGGCGTGGCCGGCCTCGTGCTCGCCGCGAACCCTGGCCTGTCGATGCTCCAGCTCCGCGAGCAGATCCTCCGCAACGGTGATCCAATCACATCGATGGACGGCACCACCGCGACCGGCATGCGCCTGAACGCCTACAAGGCCGTCACCAACGCGGTGACCGTGGCGCCGGACCGCGACGGCGATGGCGATCCGGACCTGAACGACAACTGCCCGTACGTCGCCAACGCGACGCAAGCCGACGCCAACGCTGACGGCATCGGCGACGCGTGCGCCTGCGGCGGTGGCGGTGGCTGTGGCGGTGCGCTTACCGACGAGTGATCGTCACGACCGCGTCACGCCGCTGACCTGAGCGGCGGAGTGAGCACGAGGGCCAGCGGGGATTCCCGCTGGCCCTCGTGCTTTTCGGGGGTGAATCAATTGCCCGCGGGTGCACTCGAGCCGGTGGCCGGCGCGGGGTTCCTCGCCTTGGCGTAGCCGCCCACGAACTCCTCGAAGGTGAGCGGGCCATCCTTGCGGCCGAGCGAGTCGAGGATGCGCTGCAGGGTCGGCTTGGGCCGAGGCGATCGTCGCGGTTCTCGTCCCACTGAACGAACAGCGCCTCCGGCTGGTCGTCACCGCGAGCGAACCCCGGGCCGTTGGCGAGGATCTCGTTGTTGGCGCTCTCGAACTCGCCGCGGCTCAGCCGGCCGTCGTGGTTGGCGTCGCCCACCCGCAGCAAGTCGTCGTACGCGACGCTCGGGTCCTTCGCCGCCTCGGCCTTGGTGATCCAGCCGTCATGGTTGGCGTCGAGGGCTTCGAAGCGCGCGGCGGTGTCGGCGCCGCTGTCGGTGCCGTCGTCCTCCTGGGCACTCGCCCGGCACGGCAGCGCGGCGAGCGAGCCCGCGAGGATCAGCGGGAAGAACGTTCGGGATCGACGGGTTCGCGGGATCGACACGACGGCTGCTCCTTTCGCGCGGCCGCGGCACCACCGCCGCGCGCTCCACACCGAAGGGTAGCCGACGCGGCGTGAGGTGGCGGTGCAGCCACACCTGAGACACGCGTTTGACGCCCCCGGAGGCCGAGGCTTAGTCTGACGCTCCCTCCCCTCGCGCAAGCTTGAGGCCGCCTCCGAGTCCCGAGCGGTTGATCTCCATCTCGCGCCGCTCGCGCGCCTCGATCGCATCCGCCACGCCCGCATGCACGTCTTGCTGGTCAACACGAGCCATGTCGTCGGCAAGCACTACGTGGTGCTGCCGCCACTCAACCTCGGCTACATCGCCGAGGCGGCGCGCCGCGAAGGTCACACCATCGACGTCGTCGATGCCATCAAGGACGACATGGGGCCGGCCGAGTTCGCGGCCCTCCTCGACCAGAAGGGCGCCTCCTACGACGTGATGGGCTTCTCCTACTTCTCGCCCATGCGCGCCAACGTGCTCGCGTTCAGCCGCATGGCCCGCGAGAAGTTTCCGTCGACTCCGCTGGTTGTCGGGGGGCCGCATCCCATCTTCGAGCCCGAGGAGACTCTCCAGTCGGCGCCGTGGATGGACTTCGCGATGACCGGCGAAGGCGAGGAGGCGTTCCCCCGGCTCCTGTCCGAGCTCTCGAACGGCCGCCACTTCGAGTCGGTGCCGAACCTCGCGTGGCGCGAGAACGGCACCATCCGCCGCACCGCGGCGCGCTGGATCGAGGACATCAACCGCATCCCGATGCCGGCCTGGGACCTGATGCGTCCCGACCGCTACCCGCTGGTGCCCAATGGCGTCTTCTCCGGCGCGGACCGGATCGCGCCGGTGATGTTGACGCGCGGCTGTCCGTATCCGTGCAAGTTCTGCGGCGCACCGACCAAGGCAGGCAAGGCGATCCGCACCCGCGACGCCGAGAACGTCGCCGCCGAAGCCGAGCTCCTCATGACCGACTATGGGGTCGAGGAGCTGCACGTCATGGACGACGTGTTCACGACCAAACGCGCCAACTGCGTCGCGGTGTGCGAGGCGTTCCTGCGCATGAAGCGCATGCCACGCTGGATGCTGCCGAACGGGATCCGCCTCGACTCGCTCGACGAGGAGCTGCTCCGGCTCCTCGAGCGCGCCGGGTGCTGGTCGTTCGCGGTCGGGATCGAGTCCGGCTCGCAGCGCGTTCTCGACCTCATGGACAAGCGTCTCGACCTGAGCCTGGTCCACGACAAGGTCGAGCTCATCAAACGCACCACGCGCATCAAGATCACCGGGTTCTTCATGATCGGCTTCCCCGGCGAGACCGAAGCCGAGATGAAGTCGACGATCGACCTCGCCTGCAGCCTGCCGATCGATCGGGCGAACTTCTTCAACTACACGCCGTTCCCGGGCGGACCGCTCTACTACCACCTGAAGGAGAGCGGCGATCTCGGTCCTCAGGAGTCGGACCGCAACCTCATCTACTCGGTCACCTACGCTCCGCCCGGCATGACCAAGGACCGCCTCAAGCGGCTGCTCCAGAACGCCTATTGCAGGTTCTACCTGCGCCCCAAGATCCTGTGGGGGCTGATGCGCGAGATCCACTCGCTCGATCAGGTCAAGAACCTACTGTTCCGCGCCTGGAACATCCTCTGGTGAGCCGCGTCCCGCTACGCTTCGCACTTCCCGTCTACAACGAGGGAGAGGCCGCCCGGCGCGGCGTCGAGCGCCTGGGCGCCGTCGCCGACGCGCTCGGCCAGTCGTACCGGATCTGGGTCTACGACGACGGCAGCACCTACGGACTCGGTGGGCTCGACGAGATCGCGGCTTCCCGTCCAGCGCTCACGATCCACCACCGGGCCGTGAACGGGGGCGTTGGGCGTTTCTTCCGCTGGTGCCTGGAAGCGCCGATCGCGGACGCCGCGGATGACGACGTCCTCGCGATCCTCGAGGGTGACGCCACCAGCGACCTCGATGTCCTGGCGGCGCTCGTGGGCGCCATCCGCGGAGGCGCCGACGTAGCGGTCGCGTCCCGTTACGTCCCCGGCGGCCGCATCAGCGGCTTCCCGGCCCGCAAGCAGCTCACGAGCTGGCTCACGAATTCGCTCGTGAGGACGCTATACGCGCGTCGCATCCGGGACTGGACCATGTTCTACCGGGCGTATCGCGTGGGCGCGCTGCGGCAGCTGGTGGCGGCGCTGCCGAGCGGGCTGGCGACCGGCGGGTTCACGACCAACACCGAGCTCCTCGTCGGACTGGCCCGTTTGGGTGCGCGCATCGTGGAGGTGCCTCAGCACTACCGCTACGGAGAGAAGACCGGTGCCAGCAAGCTGCGCGTGCTGCCTCACGTCCGCGAGCTGGCGCGGCTCGTGGCCGCGCACCCGCCGCGGCTCTGAACGCGCCCTTCGTGATCGGAAGCGCCCGGGGCGTTCGGTCACACGCGGCTGCGGACCCAGCACCACAGGTCTTCGAGTCCGGGCTCGAGACCGATCCGCGGCCTCCAGTCGAGGGCCCGCTCGGCCTTGTCGATGCAGCTCACGTAGATCTTCTGGTCGCCGACCCGCCACGGGTGGGTCTCGGTCGTGACCGGCCGGCCAGTACGACGCTCGAGATCGTCGATCAGCTCGCGCAGCGACAGGGTCAGACCGGGACCACCGCCCAGGTTGAATGCGTCACCGCGCAAGCTCTCGCGCCGCTTCCAGGCGGCGATGAAGGCCTCGACGAGATCGTCGACGTGCAAGAGGTCACGCACCTGCCGCCCGTCGCCGTAGAGCCGCACCGCCTGCCGGCGCGCGGCGCACAGCGCCAACCATGCCACCCAGCCCTGTTCCTCCGCACCGAGTTGCCGAGGGCCGTAGATGCACGACTGGCGAAACGTCACGGTGGGGATACCGTACGAGTAGGCATACGCGCGCAGGTACGCCTCTGCCGACGCCTTGGACACCGCGTGGGGAGTCTCGGGGCGAAGCTCGTGCTCCTCGCCGACGCCACGCCAGCCGTTCGCCGCGACGAAGCGCCGCGCGGTCTCGCTCGTCACCGTCTCCGGCAAGCTGCCGTAGACCTTGTTCGTGGACGAGTAGACGATCAGCGGCGCCTGCGAGGCGTCGGGCCACGCGGCGCGAACAGCCTCGAGCACGTTCACGGTGCCGCCGACGTTGGTCTCGAAGTCCTCGCGGGGGTCCTCGATGGCCCGCGTCACCGCGACCTGCGACGCGAGGTGGAGCAGCAGCGTCGCGTCCCGGTGCTGGGACACGAAGCCGTGCACCGCCGCCGCATCGCGAACGTCGAGGCGGGCGAAGTCCACCAGGCCGCGCTCGCGCAGCCAGGCGAGGTTCTCCTCGGCTCCGGAGCGGCTCAAGTTGTCGAGGACCGCGACGCGGTGCCCGAGTGCCAAGAACCGAGCGACGGCGTTCGAGCCGATGAAGCCGGCTCCGCCGGTGATGATGACGGTCACGAGTGTGGAAGGAAGGCGGGCTTCGGTTCCTCGGGGGAGTGCGCGCGATTCTAGCAGGGCACCGCGTTTCGCGCGATGCCCCGAGCCTCATGTCGCCTCGGGTCGGGCCCCCCGTCCGCCGGAGCGCGACGCTCTGTCGTCAGGTCCGCGAACGACTACGCGCTCGAGCGAGCGTGTACCTTCGACGGAGCCGCGACGTCGCGCATCCATGGGACCTGCCGCGGGCGCCCCTCGCCTCCTTGACTCCCCGGAGCACGCGACCGTAGCCTGACTCGCGCCTCTCGTCCCGCTCTACGCGCGCCCCCCTGCGTGCCTGGCGAGAGCCGCGCGCCCCGAGACTCTCCACGTGAGCTCCAGCAGTTCGGCACTCGACCACGCCGCGCCCGCGCCGCGTCCAAGCGCGGCTCGTCCGCTGGCGCCGCTCTCGGCGCTCGCGTTCAAGCCGGGCACCGCGTTCACCGTCGAGCCGGTCGCCAAGGCCACGGTTCGCCCGTTCGACCTCGAGGCCGAGGTCACGAAGAGCTTGTGCCCGCGCTGCCCGCGCGTCCTCGACGCTCGGCTGGTGGTGCGCCGCGGCGACCTCTACATGCTCAAGGAGTGCCCCGAGCACGGCGCGTTCGACCTCTTCTTCGCGCACGATCACGCCTTCGTGGATGGTGTGCGCTCGCTGACGCGCACACCCGAGGGAGCACCGCTCAGGAAGACCCGCTTCGAGGACTTCGGCTACGTCCGCTCGATCTGGATCGACGTGACCGACGCCTGCAACATGGCGTGCCCGAACTGCTTCACCGACGCCCGTTTCAAGCCCACGCGCGAGCCCGACCTCGAGGCACTCGCCGAACGCCTGCGCGCCATCCCGGGGCGCAAGCCGGTCGTGTACCTGATCGGTGGCGAGCCCACGCTGCGCAAGGATCTGGTGCCGTTCCTCGCGACGCTCATTCGCGAGGGCTTCATCGTCAAGCTCGAGACCAACGGCATCCGCCTCGTCGACGAGGACTACTGCCGAGAGCTCAAGGAAGCCGGCCTCGAGTGGGTGTACCTGCAGTGGGACAGCTTGCACGAGCCCACGCTCGAGAAGCTGCGTGCGCGGCCGATGCTCGACGTCCGCCGCCGCGCCCTCGAGAACTGCATCCGCTTCGAGTTCAAGGTACTGCTCGCGTGCATGATCGAGCGTGGCGAGAACGACGGCCAGATCGGCGAGCTCCTCGAGTTCGCGCGCCGCACACCCCACGTGTCCACGGTGTCGCTGTTGCCGTCGTCGCGCCTCGGCCGCAACGAGCTCACCCGCGAGACCGACAAGATCGGCGCCAGCGACGTGGTGGCGGAGATCGAGCGCACCACCGGCGGGCAGATCGCGCGACGCGACTTCCTGTGGTTCCTGCGGGTGTTCCGGCTCCTCTACAGGCTCACCGGCAACCCCGACTACCGCCCGCGTTCGTGCATCCTCCACCTCGCCTACTACCACGACGGCAAGACGCTGGTGCCGCTCAACCGGCTCTTCAATCCGCTCACGCTGGCGCGCCACTGGCGCGCGATCCCGCGAACCTGGCCGCTGATCCGCTCGTTCGCGAGGCCGGATCGCATGACCTACATGCCGCACGTGAGCTTCGTCGTGGTCGAGGACTTCCTCGACCGCCAGACCATCGATCTGCACGAGGCCTCGAACTGCGACAAGGCGTACATGACCGACACCGGCTATTCGCTGGCGTGCGGCTACAACGCGATCGAACGGGGCACCTGACTCGGGGTCTGCTTCTCTCACTCGATCGTCTTTCTATCGGATGATCGAGCAGTCGATCGTCGCACCAATGGCATCGATGGGCCCGGGCAACCTGCCGGATTCCGAAAAGATCGGCTCGCCGTCGGAGGCGGGCACGGGCCTTGATCTCGGTACGGGCCGAGCTCCGCTCGACCCCGGCGGCAAGGAGACCGTGTCATGAACCCGACCTCGTCCTCTCGCGTCACGGCGCCACGCGAGAGCCTGGCCCCTCTGGCTCGCGCGCCCTCCCCCTCGTCGCGTCTGCCGACGGGTGCAGGGCGAACGTGAGGACGCGCTGCTGAGTCCCGCGCCAGCCGCCGTGCAAGGAGCCCTCGCGCCGGCGCTCGGCGTCCGCGACACCCGGCGCGACGGTTGCCCGGTCGGCCGGACGGTCCCTATGTTGGCGCGCTCATGAGCCTGGCCGATCCCGCCGTCATTCCCGCTCCGCAGCGCTCCATCCACGCGTCCGCCGTCACGCTGGTGGTCGACGCGGCGCTCTTCGCCGCAGTCGCGTACAAGATCACCGAGCTGCTCCTGCTCGGGAACGAGGGCGTGATCTCGCGCGCCTTCGCGTACCCGGTGGCGGCGCTGCTCTACTTCGTGCCGCCCACGCTCTTTCGCCTCCAGCGGCGTTTCGGACTGGCGCCATCGCGCGAGCGCCTCCTCGACCAGATCCTCGGACTGTTCCTGTGCACGCTCCCCCCGGTGATCCTGGCACTCAGCCCCACCTCGAAGGGGTTCTCGAACGCGTGGCTACCGCTCGAGTGGCACAAGGTTCCGCCCAACCTGCTACTCATGGCCCGGATCTCGCTGCCCGAGACGGTGATCGGGGTCGTCGCGCTGGTGGTGCTCGGCTACGCGCTCGCGGCGCGCTCCAGGCTCGGCTCGGCGGTGTTCATCGCGGCGCTCGCGGCGTGGGCGGCCTTCAACGCCTACCACGTCGATCACAGCCTGGGCTCGAACAAGGCCGCGGCCTACCGCATCGCGTTCGTGTTCCGGTGTGCGCTCGGCGCCGGTCTCGCGCTGGTCGGGCTCAGGCGCTGGGAGCGCGGCTCGCCGCGGTGGGTGCCAGCGGCAGCCTGATCTTCTGGCATTACGTCGGCGTGCTGCCGCCGCGCCGCCCCCACGATGGAACCGGTGCCCGCCGGGTTCACGCGCTTCTATCCCCACGACGGCGTGCCGCCGGCGTTCCCGCTCTCGCACATGCGCGACTACGTGATCACGCCCGACCGGCGTTACCTGTTCACGTGCTACGGCCCGGCGTCCGGCCTGTCGCGGATCGAGCTCGCCACCGGCGAGGCCAAGGTCATCGAGGTCCACGGGCTCGCCCGCTACCTGTGGCTCGATCCGAGCGGCCGCGAGATCCTCACCATGGACTGGGACAGCGGCGACTTCCTCAAGTTCTCCACCGAGCCGTTCGCGATCACTCAGCAGGTCAACATCCTCGAGAACCCGCGCATCGCGCCGTGGGACTTCGCGGTCACGGGCGACCGCGTGTACGTGACGTTCCACGAGCACCCGGTGCTCGCCGAGTTCGACCGCACCACGATCAAGCTTCTCCGCGAGCTGCGCTTCGACGAGCAAGGCTTCACGAAGTTCCACGCCGGGCTCTTGAAGGTCGCGTACGACGACTCGAGCGGGATGCTCTACGCCGAGCTCGGCATGACCGACGCCGGCAACCAGTTCGCGCTGGTCCAGGTCGATCCCGCGACCATGACCGTCCGGCAGAAGGCCGTGCTGCCCGAGGGCGGGCTCGACTTCGTCATCATCCCGTCCAAGAACCGGATCGTCGCGGCGAGCTTCTTCTCCGACAACTTCTACGAATACTCGACCGAGCCGCTCGAGCTGGTGCGGCGGATGAGGGGCCCGCTCAACTCACGGAACGTGGTCTTCGACGCGCGGCGCGATCTCTTCTACTCGCTCGCGTTCATGCCCGGGGAGCTGTGGGCCTTCGACTACGCGAGCGGGACGGTGCTGCGCCGCCACGACATCGGCGCCAAGGCGCAGTCGCTGATGCTCGACGCCGAGAAGGACGAGCTCTACTTCGGTAGCGCGCAGGGCGGCTACAAGATCGCGCTGCCCGAGTGGCTCCCCGATCACCCGCCGCGCTGAGCGGCGAGAGCCGCTGGAGCGCGGCCGCTCCGTCGGCCGCCCGCTGGCTCTCGCCCGCCGGCTACGGAACGAGCGGGATCTTCTGCTCGACCGACGCGATCACGACCCGCGGTAGATCGAGGGTCTGCCCCGCGTACGCCCACGCCACGAACGGCGCGTTGAGGCGATCGTAGTTCCAGCGCGCCTCGACCCTGAGCGGCCCCTGGGCGCCCGCCGGGATCGGCACCTTCAGCTCGTGGGTCAGCGTGCGATTGGGGTCGATCGCCTGGATGTGGCGCTCGGCCTGCTCCCACACCCGGTGGCGGTCGATCGGGTGACCGTCGCGGTCGCTGACGAAGCCGCCGAGCCGGATCACGCCGTCGTCTTTCGACGCCACGCCGCCGGGCTTGCCGGTCCGCCACACCTCGGCGCCCCCGGCGTCGAGCACGACCACCTCGAGCCAAACGTCGTAGAGATCGATCACGCCGCTCGGGAATGGGTGGCCGATCCCGACGTTCGAGGTCGCCACGCGCAAGCCGAGGTCCTGACCCGCGTGCGCAGGCGCGAGCGGCTCGACTGCCATGAAGAGCCACACCGCCTTCGACTGGTTCTTCTGCTCGGGCTGGCGCAGCTCCCAGAAGGCATCGAGGGCGCGGGTCTCGAAGCGCCCGGTGAGCCAACTCGTGACCTTCTCTTCCATCCCCGCGTCGCCGAGGAGCCGCGGCAGCACCACGTTCGCGCCCACCAGGTAGTGCGGCTTGCGCTGGTGGGTCTCCGAGAACGGCCGCTGCATCGTCATGTGACAGTCGACGCACCGGACCTGCGCGAAGCCGGTGGGATCGCGGCGCGGGATGTGCTCCTGATGGCAGCCGAGGCACACGGCGTCGGTGCTCACGATGGGCGGGTCCATGACCCGCGCGTGCGCCGATGGATCGAGCCGAATGAAGAACGCCGAAAGCGATTTCTCGAAGCCCTCGGCGCCCGCGTCACCACTGGCCGGGAAGAGGGACAGGTGATCGCGCTGCAACATCACCGAGAACCCCTCGGGCGTGTCGCCGGCGTATCGCTTGCCCGGGTGCTCCGCGAGCGAGGCGCTCTCCATCGAGTGACAGACCAGGCAGCCGAAGCCGTGCGGCGCGCCGCTCGCGGGGTCGGGCTGCGCGACCGTGAGATCGACCGCCACTGCGACCCCGGTGGCGTGACAGCTCACGCAGAACCGCGAGGCGGGCGCGCCGCGCTCGCTCGCCAGCAGTGCCGAGATCTTCTGGAAGTGGGTGCTCTCGGGCGAGCGACGGTGGGCGCTGCGCTCGAACTCCTCGGTGAGCTCGTGGTGGCAGGCCGTGCCCACTCCACACGTCTTGCTCATCGACAGCGCCCGTCCGACGGCCTCGGGACTCAGCGCCGTGAGCGCGGGGCGCTCGTGGCCATCGAGGAACTCGTCGAAGTGGACCGTCACGCGCTCGCCGTCCCAGTGATCGATGAAGAGCGACGCCGTCCACACCAGCACCACCGTCACGCCGATCCGCGCCGGGTGCGGCACGCTCAACCGCTCGCGCCACGCGCCCCAACGAGAGCGCTCGCGCAGCACAAGCCAGGTGCGCCTCAGCACGTGCAGGCCGAACGCGGGCACGAGCATCCAGCCGATCGTGCCGTGGAGGTCGAGCAGGTTGCGGTTCACGCGGAAGAGCCCGAGCGGCGGCAGCCCGCTCACCACGCAGGCGGCCCACACCGCGGTTACCACCGCGCCGAGCAGCGCACCGACCTTCGCGGTGCTCCACCCCTTGTCGCGGACGTGATCGCGGACGTACGCGAACGACAGCCCCGCCGCGAACAGACCGAGCAGCGGATGGAGGATCAGGTGGGCGCGGAACCACCACGTCCAGGTGGGCGAGAGCTCGACGTAGAAGCCGGTGACCGACGCCAGCGCCAGAAGGACGAAGAAGAGCGGGCGCATCGAGGCTCGCGATCCAGAGCGGATCGCGCCGGAGGGCCGCTCAACCTATCACGGCGGCGCCGCCCCGGGCGCCCGCGCCGTTGACCGCGGCGGCGGTCCTGCGCTAGCCCCACCAGCGATGCTCGACCGCGTGCCGCTTCCGCTTCGCGTCGCCCTGGTCGCGGCGTGCTGCGTGGTGATCTGGAGCGCGGATCGGCTGCGCAGCACCGACGACACCTACCTGGGCCTCGGCCCGGGCCCCGTGGGAGTCGCCGCCGATCCCGACGGCGCGAGCGTCTACGTCGCCCAGTTCAACGCCCGCGAGGTCTGGCAGCTCGACACGACGAGCGGCGCCGTGGGCGCGCGCGTCCCGATCCCCGACCTCGAGCCCAAGTACGGCCTGGTCCCGATCGCCCTCGACTGGTCGACGGTCCTCGGCGGACCGGTGCTCGCGTGCCACCGCTGGGGCAGCCAGCTCCAGCTCGACTTCGATGCCACGCCGCCGATCGTGCACTACTTCGAGCCCGAAACCGGCGCGCTGCCGTCCGACACCGACTCGGGCGACTTCGACCGCGCGAGCCTGGTCGCGTACGCGGACGGGCTCGACGGCACCGTGGTGCTGGTGATGGCGCAGGTCCGCACCATGATCGAGTCGGTCACGCTGGTTCGCGCCCGCCGCAACCCGTACTGGTCGATCGAGGCGGTGTCCGCGCCGATCCCCGTGGAGCACGGCTATCAGCGCGGCGCGTGGCCGCTGGTGGCGAGCACCGCACGCCGGACTCTCTACCTGGCCGAGCCGGGGACGGGGCGGGTGTTCGAGATCGGCGAGGACCTCGCGCTGCGCCGCGAGCTGTTGGTCGGCCGCTACCCGTTCGCCGCCGCGCTCGACGACGCGAGCGGACGCCTCTACCTCGCGGACAAGAAGCTCGGCGCCGTGAGCAGTCTCGACCTGGAGAGCTTCTCCCTCGAACGCCAGGTGTCGGTGTGCGCGGGTCCGACCTCGCTGGCGCTCGACGCCGCCGACAGCGCGTTGTGGGTCGCGTGCCAGCACGACGCCGCGGTCGTGCGTCTCGACGTACCGGAGCTCACCGAATCGCGGCGGGTGGGTGCGCTCGCCGAGCCCACGGCACTTGCCCTCGCCCCCGATCACCAGCGGCTGTGGGTAGCCGAGCTCGGGCGCGGCGCGCTCGTCGCGATCGGCACTCACGACGCCGGCGCCCCGCTCACCCGCTGGCCACTCACGGGGAATCCACCATGAGCGCCGAGCCGCGGACGACGAACGACGCCGCGCCCAGCATCGCCGCGGTGCCCGCGGTCTCGCGCGCCGAGCGCTGGCTCTACCGGGTGTGGACGCTCACCTGGCTCTTCCTGTTCGCGATGGGTTGTGCGTTCGTGCTCTATGCGTTCGAGATCCAGTACCGCTCGCCGCTGGTGCGGGCACCCCACGTGACGCTCGGCAGCCTCGCCTACGTCCTCGACCACATCCTGCGCATGACGTCGTGGGGCGTGGTGCTGATCACGTTCCTGCACGGGCTTCTGCCGGTGCGACAGGTGGCGCCCGCCGAGCGCCCGCGCGCCCTCGGCGAGGCGCTGCGCGCCCACAGCTCGCGCGCGGCGCCGTTCGTCCTCGCGCTCGCGCTGCTCGGCGCGGTTCGCGACCTCGCCGAGCTCGACCTCTTCGACGAGCACTTCGGCGAGGGGCTCTACGCGGGCGCGCTCGGGGTCCGCGACTGGCTGAGTGGCACCACGGTCGGGATCGCCGCGATCGTCGCCTACATCGTGCTCGACACCGCGAGCGGCTCCGCGCGAGGAGGGCGTGAGACCGCGAACGCGCCGTCTGGCTCGCCCCCCACGCCGCTCACCAAGGCGGTGAGCGCCGCGCTCATGCTCGACGTGCTGGGGCGGGTGGTGACGTGGCCGCCCAGCAACTTCGCTCAGGACCGCCACTTCGAGCACATCGCGATCTGCTCGGCGACCTGGGAGATCGCGCTCGTCGCGGCGCTGCTCGTCGCCGACGATCCGCTCCGACGGGTGCGCACGCTTGGCGCCTGGTTCGGTCGCAACCGCCCCGTACTGAATCTCCTCGTGGTCCTCGAGGCGCTGCGGGTGGTGAGCCACCAGGACTGGTACTACGAGCTCGCGTGGCTGCCGTACCTCCTCGAGCACTCGCCCACCAAGCTGGTGTTCTTCCGTGGCCAGCTCACCAACGTGACACGGGTCGCGGTGCTCGGCCCGTTCCTCGCGCTCGCGCTCGCTGCGCTGGTGGTCTCGTTCCATCGCCGCGCAGCAGCGAGCGGCGAAGGTGCACGCGGCCAGAGCGACGGAGGCGGCGATGGCTAGATTCGTGCGCCGCTTCGTCGACCTCGGGATCCGCCTCGGCACCTGGATCGTGGCGATCCTGACCGCCGTCAACATCGTGTGGTTCCTCGGCAACTGCGTGAGCGCCGAGGTGCGCATGTTGCGCTTCGACACCCACGGTTTTTCCGGAGCGTGGCCGTCGTTGCGCGGCGGCGTGTTCGCCGCGCTGGGACCGGTCGCCACCGCCGGCTACTTCGCCCTCGCGGCACTGATCCTGATCGGCAACGGGAAGGCGCTGCGGCGGGTGCTGAAGCGCGAGCCACCGCTCCCGGACCGCGAGCTCGCGGTGTTCGGCCGCGCCTATGGGCTGGTGCTGCTCGGCCTCTTCGCGGTGGTGCTGGCACGCGTAGTGCTGGGCTGGATCCCCGTCGCGGGTTGACCCGCCGCGCGATCCGCCTCGCGGTACCTGTCCGGCGAACCGCGTTGACACCCTTCTCCGACGGCCCGTAGAGTCGCTGGGCGGTATTCGAGGCGCCCGCCCCCCGACGCGGCATCGCTCCCCGCACCGGTCCCCATCTGCATGTCGATTTCGGCGCTCTCGGCCGGGGCGGCCACGGTCGCCAGGCCCACCGACGTGGTGCTCGCGTGGCGCACGCTACGCGCGCCACAGTGGCTCCACTTCGCGGTGCTGCCCGCGCTGCCACTCTACGCGCTCCTCCGCACCGCCCCTCTCGAGGCGCTGGCTCGCTTCGCGCCCGGCGCGGTGGTCGCTGCGCTCAGCCTCGCGTTCGCGTACGGCATCAACGCAATCGCCGACCGACACGGGGACCGCGACGTCGCCAAGAACCCGCTCGCCGGGCTCGCCCAGGCGCCGGCGCTGGCGTGGTGGGCGGTGCTCGGTTGCGCGGCGCTTGCGCTCGCGGTGGCGGCGCTCGGCGCGCCGTGGCTGCGCCTCGACTGCACGGCGATCTCATTGGTCGCGGGGACGCTCTACAGCGTCGGCCCACGGGTCAAGAGCCTCCCGGTGGTGGGCACCCTCACCAACGCGGTGATCTTCGCGCCGCTGGCGCTCGTGGTGCGCCTCGAAGGCGCAAGCCCACCCCACATGGCGCTGCTGCTCTGTGCCTTCGTCGTGCTCCAGACCCAGACCCAGCTCGTCCACGAGGCGGGCGACCTCGCCGAGGACGAGAGCTCGGGCATCTCGAGCTCGGCCGTGATCTTCGGACCGCGGGCGGCGATGAACGCCGCACGCATCCTCGGCTACGTCGGCGCGTTCTCCTTCGTCGCGGGGTTCGGGCTCGCGCGGATGCCGGTGATCGCGAGCGCCGCCACGATCCTCGGCGGCGCGCTCATCGGGCGCGCGAGCCCGGAGCGAGCGAGCGAGGTCCGCCACGCCCACCGGCGCCTGTCGCTCGCCGCGGGTGCGATGCTGTTCGCGCTCGCCGTCTCGGACGCCGTGGCGCCCATCCCATGAGCTCACGCGCTCGCTCGCTCACATCCGTCGCGCGCCTCGGCCTCGCGATCGCGACGCGCCGCAAGCTCCCCTTCTCGATGGGCTTCATTCTCACCAACCGCTGCAACTTCCAGTGCAGCTATTGCAACATCCCGGCGCAGGTCTCGGACGAGCTGAGCGAGGTCGAGTTCCGCACCGCCATCGATGAGCTCGCCGCGCTCGGCATGTCGCGCGCCGGGTTCAGCGGCGGGGAAGTGACGATCAGCCCCGACTGCGAGTCGCTGTTGCGCCACGCCAGGGGCCTCGGGCTCTTCACCTCGATGAACACCAACGCGTGGCTGAGCGACGCCCAGATCGACGCGCTGATCCCACACCTCGACATGGTCGTGACGTCCCTCGACGGCCCCGAGGACGTCCACGACGGTGTGCGCCGCCGCGCCGGCTCATTCAGGCGGGTGATGGGCGCCCTCGAGCGCTTCGCCGGCTCGGGAGTGGCGATCGCCACGATCACCACGCTCGGCCCGTGGAACCTCGACTGGATCGAGTGGGTGCTCGAGCAGGCCGCGCGAGTGGGGTTCTTCGCCTACTTCCAGCCGGCATGCAACGACGCCTTCCACCGCGACGCCGGTCTCCATCCCGCCCTCGACACGGCGACCCTCGACTCGATCGCCGCGCGCCTCGAGGCGGCGCGCTCGCGGGGAGCGCCGCTCGGCTCGTCGCCCGGCTACCTGGAGCGGCTCACGCGCGCGCCGACCTTCTCCGACTGCGGCACCTGCAACGCCGGCCGTTACTTCGGCACCGTGCTCCCCGACGGGCGCGTGGTGCCGTGCCATCTGACCTCGGACGGCAGCTACCTCAACGGCCGCCAGGTCGGCTTCGCGCGCGCCTTCCTCGACATGCCGCACCCGGCGAGCGGCCCGGGCTGCAGCGTGACTCCGCTGGTCGAGAGCGACCTGATCTTCGGCCTCGACCCGCGCGCGATCCGCGCCGCCAGCCGCCAGCTCCGCTCGGCGCGCCGGCGCGGCGCGCGCCTCGCCCGCCGGCCCTTCGCGTGATGCCCGCCGCGAGGTTCGTTCCGAGCTCGCGCTCGTGAACCGTCTCTTCTTCACGCACCTGACGAGCGCGGGGCTGTGGCCGCTGGTCGCCGTCCAGCTCCTGCTCTACCTGCATCCCGAGCGGCCGTGGCTCGTGATCGCGCGGCGCCTCGCGATCCTCGTTCTCGCCGGGGGGCCCGCGGTTTCTCCACCACCACCCTGCTCACGCTGCCCTACTGGGCCGAGGTCGGCTGGATCGCTCTCGCGCTGACGATCGCGCTGCTTTCCTGGAAGCGGCGCCTGCCGCGCCGGCTCCATCCCGGCGTGCTCCTCGGCGCGGCAACGATCGCCTACACCTCGGGGACCACCTGGCTCTTCTGGGGGCTCGCCAACGGCTGCGGCCAGGTCCTCGCCCAGCCCGGTACGCTGCGCCTCGATACGGGCTCGGTCTTCGACGACGGCGATCGCTGGCTGCGCTCGCGCGGCGAGTACTCGGTCGACGTCGACCCCGAGGAGCGCTTCGCGTACGTGAGCTACTCGCACGGCGGCTCGCTGCGCGGCGTCGCACGCCTCTCCCTCGACGGCTCGGTCACCACCCGCATCGGCCTGGGCGCGGGCGGGATCCTGCACGCGCGCTTCGAGCCGCTCCATCGCCGCATCTGGGCCGTCGACCACTACGACAAGAACGTGTACGTGCTCGCCACCGAGCCGCTGGCGCTCGAGCGCATCATCGCGACCGGCTCCGACGAACCGATGGACGTCGCCTTCGACGTGCCGAGCCGCCGCGCCTACGTCATCGACCGCTCCGAGCGTCCCGAGAGCGTGGACCGCAAGGACCTGGGGCTCCTGATCTTCGATCTCGACGATCCGGGCGAGGCTCTGGGCCGCCTTGCTCTCCCCAAGCTCCCCGGCGCCAACGAGTTCATCCGCGTGCCCGGCGAGCGCCGTGCGTTCATCACCAGCGAGGGGTTCATCACCCTGGGGCTGATCGACTTCGCCACCCTCGGGACCCGCTCGATCGTCACCGGCTTGCCCGGCAGCGGCGGCGGCGCCGTCGATACGAGGCGGCGCGATCTCTACCTGACCCACCCGATCGGCTGGCTGCACGTGCGTGACGCCGACGACGGCTCCTACCGCCGCAGCCTGTACTCGCGCGGCGTCCGCGCGGTGGCGTACGACGCCGCGCGTGACGCGGTCTACGTCAGCGACTTCTTCAACGGCTTCATCAAGCGCATCGAGCCTGCGTCGGGAAAGGTGCTGGGGCGGGTGCGAATGGGACCGAGGATGCGGCAGATGAAAGTGCTGAGGGACGGCCGCCTGCTCACCACCAGCGCCTGCGGCGTGGTCGTGATTCAGCCGCCGTGAGCGCGTGCCATGGGCCGGAAGGCTTGCGGGTTGGCCTCGAGCGCCCATACCAGCGACGCGAGCACCCGCCGCAGGCCCGGGAACGCCCGGCGCGCCAGGTCCACGAGCGCGCGGTCCAGGTTCGCCTCTTCCCGGCCGCGTACCACGTTCACGAGTGTCGCGACCGGCCGCGACGGTCGTAGCGCGAAGCTCACGCCGTAGAAGAGCAGATTGCCGAGCCAGCGGGCGGCGCCGAGCTGGCGCGCGCTCAGCGCCTCGGCCCACGACACCGATCGGCTCAGGTCCTGGATCGTGCTGAGCTCGAGGAAGTAACGGTCGTCGGGCGGTCCGATCCGTCCGGCGGCGCGTAGCTCGCGATACATGTGCGAGCCGGGATACGGCGAGAAGATGCTGATGATCACGTCGCGCGCGCCGACCACCGCCAGCTCCGCGAGGAATACCAGGGTCTCGAGCAACTCGCGGGCGGTCTGGCCGCGAAAGCCGATCACGATGTTGACCTTCACGTAGAGCCCGCGGCGCACGCACGCCGCGATCGAGCGCTTCATCCGATCGAGGCGGATGCGCTTGCCGATCCGCTCGAGCTCGCTCGGAGAACCGCTCTCGGGCGCGTACGTGATGTTGCGGCAACCCGCCCGCGCGAGCAGCTCCGCCACCTCCTCGTCGATCGCCTCGGAGCGCGTACCGGTCGGCAACTGCCACGTGACGTCGAGCCGGCGCTCGATCAAGCTCCGGCAGAAGCGCACGATCCAGTCGCGCTTCACGATCGCGGTGAGGTCGTAGAAGTCGAAGTTGCGGGCGCCGTAGCGCTCCACGTAGCCGAACATCTCACGGAGCACCGCGTCGGGATCGCGGGCGCTCCAGCGCGTGGTCCACATGTCCGGGCTCGAACAGAACGTACAGCGGTACGGACAGCCGCGCGTCGCGACGATCGGCATGCTGCGGCCGCGGTGGACTCCGAAGCCGTGCCCGCCCGCGAGGTAGCGGTCGATGGGGAAGAGGTCCCACGCGGGCGGCGCGATCGAATCGATCGCGCGGATGCGCGCGCGCGGTGCGGTCCGGATCCCACCCCCGGCGCGGCTCGCCAGCCCGGGCACCGACTCGACCGGGCGCGACCCCGCTAGCGCGTCGAGGAGATCCACGAAGGTCTCCTCACCCTCGCCGAGCACACAGTGGTCGACCGGACCGTCGGCGAGGACGTGCTCGGGGAGCGCGGTCACGTGCTCTCCGCCGGCGACGATCACCGCACCCGGAGCCCGGCGACGCAGCGCGTCGAGGAGGCCGCGCAGATGGGGCCAGTCCTGCGAGAACATGCACGACACGCCGACCACGTCGGCGTGCGGAGATACCCGAGCGGCCACCTCGTCGACCGACAGGCCACGAAGGAGGTAGCTCGGGTCGTCGAGGGGCCGCACCCGGTTCGGCGCCTCCCCCACCGCGTCGATCACCTCGACGTCGTGCCCCGCATCACGAGCAGCCGCGGCAACGTACGCCAGCCCCACCGGCGGGCAGACGATGGTGTTGTACATGTAGCGGACGTCCACCATCGGCGGCCGCACGAGACACACCTTACCGCTGCCACGTTTTTCCAACCCCTTGCTTGTCTCACGGCGGGAGCGCGCCCGTCCATCGGTCGGGTATGGGTTCACGACACGGCGCCCACGGCGAGGTCTCGACCGATCGGCGTGTCGACGGGGCGCCGTGCCGATTCGGTTCCCCGGCGAGCGCTGCATCCGGCGCACGCGCATGGCTCGCGCTCCCCCCCTCGGGAAGGATCCGGGCTAGGATCGCGAGCCGCCAGGACCCTCGAAGATGCCGTCGCCTGCTCAGCTCGTGCTCGCGGGCCTCGCGCCGCTGGTGGTCATCCACCGGCTGCTGCGGGGCGAGGGAGGCTCGTCGCGCTTGGTGCGGGCGCGGAGGGTGCTCGCGGGGGTGCTGGCGCTGCCGCCTCTCGCCTTCACGGTGCCGACGCTGCTCGCGCTTCCGATCGGGTCGTGGCTCGCTTGCGCGCTGCTCGCCGCAGGGGTGGCTGGGGGGGTGCTGTGGCGGCGCGGCTCGGTCGCCGCGGCCGTGCTCGCCGTGGTGGCGCTCGCCGCCGTCCACGGCTGGGCACACACATGGGCGCTGCACGCGTTCTCGCCGGGCTGCGGCGCGGTGTGGGCGCAGGCGGGTGCCACCCGTCTCGATCGTGACGCCCGCATCGAACGCTCGCTCTTCTCCGGAATGCAGCGCGGCGAGATCGGCGTGGACGCGAGCGAGAGATTCGCCTTCGCGAGCTATGCCCACGGCGGGCATCCCCAAGGCATCGCGCGGCTGCCGCTGCAGGCGGGCGCCGGGGCGATCGAGATCGTCGAAACCGGATCGGGCGGCTTCCTGTTCCCGCGCGTCGAGCCGGACGGCGAGCGGCTCTTCGTCGCCGATCATGTGGACCGCCAGCTCTACGTGCTCGGTGGCGCGCCGTTCGGCGTTCTCGCGCGGCTCGAGCTCGGCTCGGACGAACCGATGGGAGTGGGTTTCGACGCCGAGGCGCGCCAGGTGCTCGTGGCGGACCGCACCGAGCGCCGCGACGCCCCGACGCCCGACGAGCGCGCCGCCGGTCTACTCGCGCTGTCGCTCGACGACCCGTCGCGGCGCGGCGCGCGCGTCCCGCTCCCCTACTTGGCTGGCGCCAGCGAGATCGTGCCGGTGCCCGGCGAGCGGCGCGTGATCGTCTCCAGCGACGCCTTCCCCACGATCGCCACGGTCGACCTCGCGACCGGCACCTCCAGCGCGGCGATGACGTATCTTCCTGGCGTGGGTGGAGTGGCGGTCGATCCCGTGAGGCGCGAGCTCTACGCCACACACCCGGTGGGGCTCGTGCAGGTGCGTGGCCTCGACGATCTCGGCTACCGCCGCACGCTCGTCGCGCATGGCGCGCACGCCGTTGCGATCGACGCCGCGCGGGGCGCGCTCTACGTGGGCGACGGTCTCGGCGGGCGTCTGCGGCGGATCGACGCCACGAGCGGGGCGGTCCTCGGCGAGCGCCGCGTCGGCGTGCGGATGCGACAGATGCGCGTCCTCGGCGATGGCCGCCTGCTCACCGCGAGTGCTTGCGGTGTGGTGGTACTGGATCCGCCGTGAAGCAGGGCGCGGCCGAGCTGATCGCGGGCCTCGAGGCACAGGGGCTTCGCTTCACCTCGTTCGAGCGGATCGAGGACGGCGCCTATCCGGCAGCCGACGTACGCTGGAACCAGTCCGACGTGGCGCACGTCGAGAGCGTCCACGGCTCGTTCGAGACCCTCGCGCCGATCCTCTCCGACGACGTCGCCGTCGAGGTGTTCGTGCTCAGGCCGTTCGGGTTGCGGGTGCCGCTCACCACCGCCCATTACGTGGTACCGGGCGAGGCGCGGGTGTCGGTCACGACCATGGGCCCGCTCGCGCTGGTGATCGAGGCGAGGGTCGAGGACGTGAGTGGCGGAACCAGCCGCGCGCGAGCGCGCTTCGCGATCGGCGCGCCGCGGTGCTGGCGCTGGCTCACGCCGCTCGCCGCGTGGCTCGTGCGCCGCAATCACGACCGCCTCGCCGTCGACGACGAACCGCTCAAGCTGCGCCGCGCCGAGTTGCGGCGGCGCGGATTCACGTTCCGGCAGGACGTCGAGGGCGCGAGCTATGCGGCGTCGCTTCAGATCGGCCGCGACAACGTGGTGCCACCGGCGCGCGGCGACGCGGGCGACGACGCGACGAGCAGGCTCGGCACGCTCGACGTGGGTGAGAGCGGCCGGCGCGAGTGGCGGCTCGGCAGCGACGACGAGCGTGGCGTGCGGGCGATCCGCGACGGCAACACGATCCGCGGCTATCCGCGCCTTTGCCTCCACGACGGCGCTTCCCTCGACGACGCCACGGTGTGTGACGGCGCCTTGGTGTGCCCGTGGCACGGGCGGCGCTGGCCCGCGCTCGTGAGCCTCGATCTCGCCGTCGGCGAGACGGCGAGCGCCGAGGGCCGCGCGATACGGCTCACGCGCGCGGGCTCGACGGTGACGGTCGAGCGGATCGGGACCGGCTCGTGAGCGAGGCCGGGGTGCCACGCCGCGCGCCGTCGATCCAGGTCGCGCTGCTCGTGGTGCTGCTCGCCGGGATCGCGATCGCCGCCTTCTCGAACGACGTGCTGCCGCGCCTCGTCTCTCGCTGCGGCCGCCTCGTCCACGAGGAGATCGACGATCGCGCGATCTCGACCAACCAGTCGCGCCTGGTGCTGTCGGCGGGCCAGGGCTGGAGCCGCGTCGAGGCGCGCTTCCACGTGGCGCCGAACGAGGCGCTCAGCCTGGTGATCGGCCGCGGCAGCGAAAGCTCCGACTACACCGTGGTGCGGCTCAGCGCGCTCGAGTCGCTCGCGAGCGGGGTGCTGCGAATCAGCGGCGACAGGGTGGTCGAGCGGCGGCCGCTCGATGCAACGGGTGGCGCCGGATCCGTCCAGCTCGAGCGAACGTCGAGTGGCCTCGTGGTCTCGATCGACGGGGGGCCGCCGGTCACCGTCGCCGCTCCGGCGGACGCGGCCTCGTTCGAGGCAACCCTCTTCCCGCCATCGAGCCCGAGGCTCCACGATCGCCTGGCCCTCGGCGCGATCGCCCTCGACGACGGCATGGCGCTCGCGCCGACCTATGCGCGCGAGGTGCTGGGCTCGCCGTTCTTCCTCGGCGGCCTCGTGGCGCTCGCCGGCCTCGCGGCTCGCACCCACCTCGAACGCTGGCTCGGGCGCCGCTTCCCAGCCCAGCTCGGCCACGCGCCCCACGCGCTCACCGTGTGCTTGGTGTGCGCGATCGCGCTCGTGGCGCTGGTGATGCTGATCCCGCGCTACGAGCTGCTACCGAGCTTCCGCGCCAAGGAGCGGCTCCTCTACCGGGTGCTGCTCGGCGTTGCCGTGGGGGCCTGCTGGCTCTTCGCGCGGCTCCGGGAAGCGGTGGTGCGGCGCTTCGCCCGCGCCCGGGCGAGCCGCTTCTTCCGGCCCGCGTTCGTGCCGCTCCAGCTCGTGCTCACCACCGCGGCGGTGTTGGTGGTGTTCGTGGCGCTCCAGTTCTCCTTCGCGCGCTTCGAGCCCGCCGAAGAGGCGCCACCTGGCGCGGGCGACGCCCGCATGCGCATCGCGGCGCTCGGCGGCTCACAGACGCGCGGCTACCCGTACCCGAAGGGCTGGCCAGGGGCCTTCCCGAGCCTCCTCGAGCCGGCGCTGTCGCGAGCGCTGGCCCAGCCGGTCGCGGTGTGGAACTTCGGGGTGGACTCGGCCGGGCTCGACCACATCGTCGAGCACCTGCCGGCGCGCATCGCCGCGGCGCACCCCACCCACCTGCTCGTCGACTCCATCGTGAACTCCGCTCCCGGCGGCAACGCGGAGACCTACCGCGCGTCGCTGGCGCGCTTCCTCGACGCCACCCGCGGCGGCGAAGCCAGGCTCGTGATGGTGAAAGAGCCCGACCTGGAACCCGTCTACGGCCACTCGCGCTGGCCGAGCATCGCCCGGCTCTATCCAGTCCTCGACGAGCTCGCCGCCCAGGCCGGCGTGCCGGTGATCGATCCGGTGCCGACCCTCGTTGCGCACCGCGAGGAGTTCCTGTTCCTCGACGACGTCCACTTCACGCCCCACGGCCACCGCGTGATGGCCGGGGCCCTCGCCAGCGCGCTCGCGCCGCTCCTCACCCCGGGGGAGACGACGCCGCGCTGACCTCGGTGCCGTCCGCCGATGGCTCGACAGGCGCGCCACGCAGGATCCGCTCCGCGAGCATCGTCGCGATCAGCGCGTGGCCGGGCGAGTTGGGGTGCGCGAGGTCGGCGACGAAGTAGTAGGCCGGCACGACCTGGTCGCGTATCCAGCCCTCGACGTCGATCACCTCGGCGCCCTTCGTGTAGCCCACCTCGGAGGTGAGGATCTGCATGTCCTGCGCCCACTCGAACCCCCACGGCCGGCCCGAGGGCGGCGTGAGGAGGATCGGCCGGACGCCGCGCGCGCGGCATCGCTCGACGACGTCACCGAGGCGCGCCGTGTAACGCGGGCGCAGCAGCGTGGGTTCGTAGCTGCCGTGGATCCACTCGTCGTTGTCGCCCATGTAGACGACCACGACCGCCGGCTCGTAGGCGAACGCGTGCCCGAGCTGCTCGGGGAGGTGGAACGTGCCGGCGCCGCTGAACGAGCAGTTCACCACCCGGTACGGCCGCGGCGGCGCCGCGCCGTTGAGCAGTCGCTCGAGGCGCGCCGCGTAGGTCATCGTGGGTGGGAGCAAGATCCCCTGCGTCGACGAGTCGCCGAGGAGCGCGACGGTCACCACACCCTCGTCCTCGGTGCTCGCGGGACGCGCGGTGCGCGTCGAGTCGAGGCACTCGGCGGGCACCGGGTGGAACGTCGCGGGCATGGAGGACGAACGCCACCACCACCACCGCCGCGACGGCGGTGTGGATCCAGCCCGGGCGCCCGCGCGCGACCAGCGCGCGCAGCACGCCGCGGTGATGGACCGCGAGCGCCACCAGCACCAGGAACAGGAAGTTGCTGGTGGACATGAACGAGCCCACCGACGCGAACACCAGCCACGCTAGCGGCGCGGCGGCGGACTCGCGTACGCCGGTCACGCCGAAGCGATAAGCCCGGGTGGCGCGCATCGCGAGCCCCGCGCCGAGCGTGAAGGGCAGCGCTGAGACGTGCTCCCCCGCGGCGGGCTGCAACGCGCAACCGAGCGCCACCGCGCACGCGGCGGCAAAGACCCGGAAGTCGTCGCTTCGGAGCGTCGCGCGAGCCCGCCACCGCGACGGCGCCGGCAGCGTGATCGTCATCACGATCGCGAGCGCCGTGTAGAGGAGCCCGCTCGCCGAGAGCGTGATCGCGAACATGAACGTGCCGATCGCGACCGTGTCCGTGATGCACGTGAAGAGGTGGCTGAGCAGCGCAGGGAACGCGCGCACCAGCGCCACGGCGCGGGCGAGCGGCGAGAACGGCGGGGAGCTGGCTGCTGCAGTCATGGGCGATCTCGGCGCGCCAGCCTCGCACGAGCGCCGCGTCGGAGGCTTGCCGGCGGACGCGCGGCGGTCGATTCTCGCACGCACCCCGCGCGTGCCGATCGGACGTACCATGACGCTCCCGCCGATGGACGCCTCCGACCGACCTGCCCTCGCTCGCCTGGAGCCGCTCGCCCTGGGCGCATCGAGCGCCGCGATCGGCTACGCGGCGCACCGCATCCAGAGCTCGCAGTTCCCGCTCGACATGCTCACGGTCGAGATGATCGTGCTGCCGCTCTTCGGGCTGGCGCTGGGGCTGATCCGTGGCGAGCGCTGGTTCGCGGCGCCGCGCGAGACCCGCCGGGTGCTTGGGATCGCGATCGTGTTCCTGGGCGCCATGGCGATGAACCGCGGCATCTCGCTCCACTACTTCGTGAGCGAGGCCTACTACCCCTACCCCAAACCCAAGTACGCGTGGTGGCGGTTGCTCGCATTCGGCGTCTCGTGGCTGGCGGAGATCGGCCTCTTCGCGTGGCTCGGGCATCGCTGGCGCGGCGTGGTCGATCGCGCGGCGGCGGTGGGGCTCGGCTTCGTCGGCGCGGCCCTCGGTGTGGGCGCCGCCGCCTACTCGATCTTCGCGGTGGGGGCCCAGCCGGTGCTGGTCGGTGCGGTGGCGCTCGCGGTGGCGCTCGGGCTGCGCCAGGTGGTCGCCCTCGCAGTGCCGATCGCGGGGGCCGCGCTCTTGCTGCTCAGCGCCCGCGCCCCCTACTCGTTCCTCACCTGGCGTGCGCTGCCGCAGGACTACAAGCTTCTCGAGCAGCGCTGGACGCCGTACTACTTCCTCAACTTCATCGCGCTCCAGGACGACCGCTGCCTGGGCGGGATCTACAGCTACCTGATGCTGTGGCAGGTGTGCGACGACCCGTCGCTCTTGCAGCGCGAGTTCCGCTACTTCCACGGGACGCTCGGGAGGGAAGCGCTCGATGCTCGGCATCGGGCGGGTCGACGGCACCACCGCGCTCACGGTGGCGCCGCCCGAGAAGCCGCTCGAGCGGGTGACGCTGGTCGAGGTCGACCCGGTGGTGGCGGACCGGCTCAACGGCGCGCTCGCCAAGTACAACGGCGGACTCGCCCACCAGCCCCAGCACCGCATCGTCTCCGCCGACTGGCGCACCTTCCTCGAGCACGACGACCAGCGCTACGACGTGCTGGCGCTGGATGGGCTCGGGATCGCGCTCTACACGATCCCGCTCACGAACTTCCCCCACGAGGGCTGGCTCTTCACCCGCGAGTCCTTCCGCACCATGTTCGACCGCCGCCTCGAGAAGGACGGCGTGCTGGTCATCAACTGGGGCAGCACCCGCGAGAACGAGGTCTATCCGCTGGTCGCGAACTTCCCGCCCGACGTCGCGAAGGCCGCGTTCTGGGTGACCTTCTCGGAGTACCCGTTCTCGGGGCTGCCGCTCTTCCTGATCGCCGCGTCGCGCGACCACGCCCGGATCGAGGCGCTGCGCGCCGCCCTCGACGGTGTCCCGCCCTTCAAGGAAGTGCCGATCCCCGCCGACCTCTCGGCCTACAAGTTCACCGACGACTCGCCGCTCGTGCAGCGCATGGTCTACCGCGACGGGCTGGTGCTCGGGTTCCCGCTCGCCTTCGCGGTGGCCGGTTGCGTGCTGACGCTCGCCACGCGCTCGCGGCGCAAGGGGCTGGTGAGTGCCGGGGCCTCGGGCGCGATCGTGGCTGCGGGGTTGCTCACCACCGTGGGTCTCGCGTGGCTCACCTCGCGGCACGCGCGGATCGCGCTCCCCTCCGGCGCCGCACTCGGGGCGCTCTTGATCTGCGGCACGTGGCTCGCGGGGCTCGGAGCCGCGCTCGCGGCGAGCGCGCGGCTGCCCCGGTGGGCCGCGCTCGTCGGCGCGATCGCGGCGGGCGGCGCGGTGCTCGGGCTCGCGGCTCAGGTCGAGCCGCCGACGGCGCTGATCGTCGCTGGCGCGACGGCACTCGGGCTCGCCACCGGCGCGCTGGCCGGGACGAGCTTCGCGCTCGCGACCGATCGCGCCCGCGCGGCCTCCTATCTGATGACCGCCGCCCTCGGCCTGGTGATCTACCAGCAGCTCCTCATCCGCACCGGCTTCCACGTCATCGCCCAGGGCTGGTGCGCCGCTGTCCTCGCGCTGGCGCTCGTGCTCTTGCTCCTCCGCCCGCCCACCGCCGCGGCGTCCGCCGCCCGGCCTTAGCGGCAGGCGCCAGCCGCCGGGTCGCCGTGGCTGACCACCGGCTCGAATGCTAGGGTTTCGTCGTGACGATCGTGTCGTTCCGCTGAGACCTCTCGGCTCGGCCTGCACGTTTCGAGCATTTCGTGGAGGTCCGATGAACGCGCTCTGGTGGCTCGCTGGTCTCGTCGTGGTGCTCCTCGCGGCCGGGTGCGGCGGCTCGCCGGCATCGGTCACGTTCGCGCAGCCCGGCGTCATCACCGATCTCGGCTCTCTGGATGGAGTCGATGGGCAAAGCGTCGGCAGGTTCGTGAACAACTCCGGTGAGGTGATCGGCTCGTCCGCCCCGCCGCTCACCAGCCCCTACACACGGCCGTTCCGCTGGACGCTCGAAGGGGGACTCGAGGACATCAGCGATGCCATCACCTTCCCGTACGGCCTCAGCGAGACGGGAGACGTCGTGGGTGAGCATGAGGGCCTCGTCCCGTACGAGCCCTTTCCCGTGCTGCTGCGCGGGCGCGAGCCGATCCGCCTGGGCGACCGCTTTGGCTTTGCTCGGGCCGTGAACGATCTCGGCCAGGTCGTGTGCTGTGAGCCGATCCCCGCGAAATCGCGTGGGCGCTGCTGGACGTGGGACGACGGCACGATCGAGATGCTGCCGGACTCCGTTCATGCGACCGCCATCAACAACCGCGGCGAGATCGTCGGCGTCCTGGAAGACGACTGGAGAACGGACGACCGAGGGATCCGGCTAGAGGGGGACGCCATCCGCCGCATCCCGACGTTCGGCGGAAACCAGTCCTATCCAGCGGACATCGACGAGGAAGGGCGCGTGGTTGGCGGCGCCGATCGCGCGGACGAGACGGTGCACGCGTTCCACCAGGGTGCCGATGGCTCGATGCACGACCTCGGCACCCTGTACGCCTACAGCGAGGCCAGGGCGCTCAACGAACGAGGTGTGGTGGTGGGCACGACCGACCGAGCCGACGGCGGCTATCACGCGTTCGTCTTTCACGCCTCGATCGGGATGCGCGCGCTCGACGACTTCCTGCCGCCCGACTCGGGGTGGCAGCTGGTGGAGGCCAACGACGTGAACGACTCGAACCAGATCGTCGGGCTGGGCGTGCGGGGTGGCTCGTGGCGGGGCTTCATGCTCGACCTGTCGGGGCCCTGATCCGCAGTCAGGTAGCGCACAGGCCCCAGGCATCGTGGCGGGGACGAGCCCCGCGCCACGGTGGAGGGCACGCTTGGCCTTCACCCGTGACACGTGGGCCGGCGCTCGCCATCTTCGGGGGTGCCGACGCGCACCGCCGATGCGCGATCGCCGCTCCCCCCCGAGAAACCAGCGCCATGGAAACGCCAGCTTCCCCGAACCCCGTCCCGCTCACGCTGCTCACCGGCTTCCTGGGCGCGGGGAAGACGACGCTTCTCAACCGCATCCTGAAGGGAGACCACGGGCTCCGGGTGGCGGTGCTGGTCAACGACTTCGGCGCCATCAACATCGACGCGGAGCTGGTGATCGGCGTCCAGGACGACGTCGTCAGCCTCGCCAACGGCTGTGTCTGCTGCACGATCCGCGACGACCTCGTCGAGACCGTCGAGGCGGTGCTCGCGCGCCCCGAGGCGCCCGAATACATCCTCCTCGAAGCGAGCGGGGTCTCGGATCCGACGGGCCTGGTCACGACGTTCCTCGATCCCAAGCTCGCGGACCGGATCCGCCTCGACAGCGTCACCTGCGTGCTCGACGCCGATCAGCTCTTCGCGCACCGCACCCGGCGCGAGCTCATGCTCCTCAAGCTCAACCAGATCGGCTACTCGGACCTCCTGATCCTCAACAAGGTCGACCTCGCAGGCCCGGACGAGACCGCGAACGTCCGCGACTGGCTCGACCAGAGCTTCCCCCGGCTCCGCATCGTCGAGGCCACCCACTGCGACGTGCCGCTCGAGATCCTGCTCGCGGTCGGCCGCTTCGACCCGGCGCGCGGTGCCCTCGAGAGCCCGGCGGCGGCGAGCGCGGGCGCATGCGCCGATCCGAGCTGTCACGGCGACCACCACGGCCACGACCACGCCCAGGCCTTCAGCACCTGGAGCTACGAGACCGATCGCCCGTTGTCCCTCGACGCAGTGCGCGAGGCGGTTCGCCTGCTCCCGGGGAACATCTACCGGGCCAAGGGTGTCATCCACTCGGTGGACGATCCCGCGCGGCCGGCGGTGCTGCAGGTGGTCGGCCGGCGGGTGAGCCTCGCGGCGCAGGGCGAGTGGGGAACGCGCCCGCCACGCTCGCGGATCGTCGTGATCGGCGCGGCCGACAGCCTCGACGAGCCTGCGCTCGCGGAGGCTTTCTCTGCCTGCATCGCCAGCACGGCGTCGTGACCGCGCGCGGCAGTGGCCGCGCGGCCGCAATTGACCAGCTATTCCAGGCTCGAATCCGGCCACCCGAGCCCCCCAGGTCCCCCCAGGCGGGCCTCAACGCCCCGAAACGGTGCCACCCACCTCGAGGAACCGCTCGCCGTCGATCTCGAGGATGCCGAGCGCCGAGCCCACCCAGATCCGCTCGCCCTCGGGCGAAAGGGCGAGCGATCCCGGCTTCTTGCCCACGGGCAGGCGGGCCACGACGCGTCCGGTCGCGCGATCAGCCGTGGTGCGACGAAAACGCAGCTCCCTTCGAGCCGACGGAGCCGCCAATCATTTCGAACCTCTCGAGTTCGCCCGCGACAAGGTCAGCAAGCGCCTCGTTTCCGAACGGTGTGAGGTGCACACAGTCGGTGAAACTCTTTGGGTCGACGATGACCGCCGCGGCGTCCAACAGCGGGACCCCTTTCCGCACCGCGACGTCTCGAATGACGTCATTGTACCGGCCATGATGCGCGAGGAAGTCCGACCATGGTGGGTACGACACGGCCTCGTTGTAGAGCTTCCACCCGTAGCAGGTCGTCAAAGACGATGTGCGGTTGATCGGCTGCGTGACCAGCAGTAGCTGGGTTCGCCCTGCCGATATCTGCGCGAGCGTCTCCAGATTCCGGCGGAACGTCGCGATGGGCTCTTCCGGAGGTACCGGCCCGTAGGAGCTCTCGCGCAGGTTGTCCACCGCGTTCAGCACGTGCGACCCGCGTAGACCTCCCGAGAACCGCCACCAGAGCTCGACCCGGCGTGGCACGCGCTTAGCCCACCAGTAGAAGTGGCTGTACTGGAAGAGGGCATTCATTGGTGTACCGACCACGTGAGCGAAAGCCTGCAAGCCATAGTGCTGCCCATACTTGTGCTCGTAGTTCGGTAGGAACCCGGGGAAGTAGGCTGCAGTGAGGTCGTTGATCACCTCATGCTGGATCACGTATCGAGCACCCCACGAGAGCCCATCGAATGCGAGAAGGCTGATCGAATGGGCTGTCGAATAACCCGCTACGCCCTGATTGATCACATCCCAGAGTGAGCCGAGCTGATTCTGAAGCTTGGCTGGGTAGTTGTTCTCGAATTGGCCTTGGGTCGTAGAGCCACCCAGGCAAAGGACACGAACCTGGGAGGGATTGGGGACGCGGGAGTGAAGCCCGCCATAACAGTCACGTATCGATCCCTTTTCGTAGAGTGGCTCGCCGTACCCTCGCCACACCGGCACGTACTGCTTCAATCGGGCAAAGACGTTCGGATCGTAGTGGTTTCGGTGGTCGACAATCCGTGCGACCCCTTCTCCACACACCACGACCGACACGAAGACGGCAGTGAGGCGCGTCATCAACCGAACCGGCCTTCGCATTTGCCCATCGATACACGATTATTTCAAGTGCTTCAAGCGTTTATACTGATCTCGCCCGGCACTTCTATCGCGGCCCGTCGTCGGGAGGCAGCGAGTGCCGATCTGGCTCGGCCCGGGGGTCCGTTCTCGGACTCGGCTGTCGTAAGAAGGAGATGGCGACAGGCTGACTCGAGCGAACCCGCGGCCAAGCGGATGGCTAGGGGTCAACACAACCACTGTCGGGCAGCGCCCCCTCGAGGTGCAGTTCATCGGTCGCTCGGCGCCTGCCGAGATCGACGACCTGCCACCCACCTCGAGGAACCGCTCGGCGTCGATCTCGAGGATGCCGAGCGCCGAGCCCACCCAGATCCGCTCGCCTTCGGGTGAAAGGGCGAGCGATCCCGGCTTCTTGCCCACGGGTAAGCGGGCCACGACGCGTCCGGTCGCGTAGTCGGTCGCCTCCAGCACGCCGGTTCCCCAACCGAGCCCGTAGACGATCTTCCGCCGCGGGTCGAAGGCGATGTTCCGCGAGCCGGCGCGCGGACCCGCCAGCACCCGCCGCACCTGCCAGGTGGTGGCGTCGACCTCGTGGACCACGTCGCCGTAACCCTCGGGGACGAGCACCACGCCGAGCTCGGCGTCGAGGGTCATGTCGGTCGAACCCATCGGCAGGATCAGGCTCCGCACCACCGTGAGCGTCGCCGGGTCGATGTCGGCGAGGGCGTAGTGGTCGCCGGCGTCGACCGGCCCGAGCAACGCCACGATGCGATCGCGACGCGCATCGAAGAGGAGCTTCAGCCCGCCACCGTGGAGGCGCGTGACGCCGGCCTCGTGGAGATCGAGGCTGCGCGTGAGCGTCCAGGTGCGCCGGTCCCACTCGGTGATCACGGCGCGCTCGTAGGCGATCACGTAGAAGCGCTCCCGCGGCGCGTCGATCCAGAACGAGATCGCGTCGCCCACCGGCCCTCGGCCGAACAGATCCACCCGCTGCTCGAGGCGGAACGGGTGCGAGGCGAAGAGGTTCACCTCGGCGCGCGGCGCGTCCACGCCGAGCAGCATCCCGGTCACGGGATCGAGCTCGGTCGAGCGCATCCCGCCCTCGACCGCGAGCACCTCGGCGGGGCCGCTCCCGTCGAGCGGCAGCCGCAGCACGCCGGACGCCCAGCCCGAGGTCGGCCCGAAGCCCAGGAACAGGGCATTCTGCGCCGGGTCGTGGACGAGCTGGCGCGGGAAGAGCCGGTCGTACGCGGCTTGTCCCTCGCTCGCCGGGTAGAGCCGCCGCACCCAGTCGAGCCCGGTGAGCACCTCGCGCGCACCGCGATTGCCCGGATAGAGGGCGGGGAAGGAGAGCGTGAGGAGGAGCAGCGGCGCGAGGCCCGCGAGCGAGCGGGCGAAGCCGCGCGTGACCCCCACGAGCGGTAGCGCCACCAGCCAGCCCGCCATGAGCGGCAGCGGCCCCAGGTTGGGGACGTGGGCAAGGTTGATGCTCAAGGCGACGACGTACGCCACCGAGACACCCACGATCGCGCGCGAGGTCGCGCGGCGCGTGCGCGGCCACGTGGCGCTCGCGATCAGCGCCACCACGATCGCCGCCACGCCGCCCACGAACACCGGATCGATCCGCACCAGGAACTCGAGGAGCTTGGGGAGCCGCGTCCAGTCGAGAGGCAACCACCGAAACGAGCGCTCCTTGGTCGGCTCGAGGTGGAACGCGAGCCCCGGGATGAGCCACCAGGCGCTCACCGCCGCTCCCAGCGTGAGGGCGCTGCTCACGACCCGGCGCCTGAGCGGCTGCGAGCGGCGGCCGACGAGCCACGCCGCTTCGAGCAGCACCAAGAGCGCCGCCATCGCGAGCATCCGTCCCCGGAAGTCGCCCGCCTCGAAGCCACCGTCGAGGCCGACGAGCACGGTCTGGATCGCGACATAGCCCAGCGTCGTGAAGGCGACGCCGTCGGCCAACAACACCGCGAAGAGCCGCGCCGGCGACGCTTCGCGCGGCGTGCTCACGGGCTCTTCCACGGCGGCGGCTCGACCTCGTAGATCCCGCAGCCCGACGCCACCCACACGTGTCCCGAGGCGGGGTCGACGATCGCGGCCCGCGCCAGCCGGCCCACGTGCGCCACAGGCGGGTTCGACCAGTCCTCGGCGCCGAACCACGCCACCAGCGCCCCGGTCGTGAACGAGAGCGTGTACCAGCGCTGATCGAATGGGTTCACCAGCATGAGCTGCGGCATGGCGTGGAACGCCATCGCGGTGGTGTGCTCGCCGCTCGAGAGCACCAGCCGCTCCATCCGCCAGCGGATCGGCGAGAGCAGGTAGGCGACGTCGTGCGCGGCGTCGACCACCACGGCCGAGGCGAGTGTGAACGGCACCTTCGTCTCGCGGAATTCCAGCGTGTCAAGGTCGAGCGACACCAGGTAGCCCTCGAGCGCCGCGGCCCAGAGCCGTCGGCCGTCCTCGCTCACGAACGGCGCGCCCACGCGGCGGCCCGTCGCGACGGTCTTCCCCTCCTCCTCGGCGTGCCCCGAGAAGCGCGCCAGCGAGTGGAAGTCCGCGGCGTCGAGGACCTCGATCACCACGTCGGTGTAGAGCGCCGCGCCGTCGGCCACCGGCCAGAAGGTCACGAACAGCCGGCCGCGGTCGTAGACGATCCCGTGCGCCTCGCCGCCGAGGCGCGCGAGGCGCGTGAAGCGCAGCCCTTGCGACACGTCGAACTCGGCGAGGCAGTAGACCCCGTTCCCCGAGGTGACCGCGAAGAGCCGGTTGCCGGCGGTGTCGAGGGCGAGGCGGTCGGGATAGAGCGTGCACATCTCTTCCGCGGGAAAGGCCGCGCTCTCGATCGTGCCGTCGGTCGCGATCGCGGTGAGCTGGCCGCCGAGGTGGGTGGTCCAGAACGCACTCTGGTGCGACACGAAGAGCCGCCCGTCGCGGGGATCGCGGGCGACGTCGAACGGGTTGCTCCAGCGCAAGCCAGGCAGGCGGTCGATCGTCTCGCGCGACAGCACCACGCGCGTGGTCGGGTGGGTGCCCGCGCCGGGACAGCTCGCCGGGCGCGGCGGAAAGCGCATCAGCATCACCACCGCGAACGCGATCCACGAAAAGCCCATGAGACCCGACATCATCCCGAACCAGCTCTTCCGCCACGTACCGAGGACGACGAGCACGGCCATCCCCGCGGCGGCGCCGATCACGCCGTGGCGCGTGTAGGCGTAGAACCAGATCCAGTAGAAGACCGTCGGCACGATCAGGCCGAGCTTCACGAGCGGCGCGACGAGCCGCGCGCTCCACCGCCAGGCGCGTGCTTCGCGAAGCCGCTTCACGCGCTCGAGCCGCGCCAGCGCCGCCAGCGCCACCGCCACCGCGGCGAGGATCGCGAGCGCCACGAGCGCGCGTCCGAAGCCGTAGATCTCGATGGGAAAGCGGATGATCTCCTGGGGCAGCACCCAGAAGACGAGCCACCCGAAGAGGCGAAGCGCGCTCACGAGCACCCGGGCGCTCCCGGACGGGCGTCGATGAGCCGGAGCGGCTCGCTCCCCGGCGCGATCCACACCTGGCCGCCGCGCGCCGCCACCGCCATCAGCGGCGCGGCCGTGGCACAGCGCGCGAGCACGCGCTTGGGCGCGCGATCCACCAGCTCGACCACCCACAGCCCCTTCTCGTGGTTCGCCACGTAGAGGCGATCACCGTCCACCGCCAGACCCACCGGGTAGCTGATGCCGAGCCGCAGCCGGCGGCCCATCACCCGCGGATCGCTCGGATCGGAGACGTCGAGGGCCGCGACCGCGCCGAGATCGGCGACGTAGAGCACGGGGTGGCCCGCGTTGGCACCCACGCCGTCATCGGCGGCGAAGCCGAGCGGCTCGTCGACGCCGTCCTTGAGCTGGCCCAGGTCGTGCCACTCGGGCCGCCCTGCGGCGTTGAAGCGCACGTAACCCAGCCCGTGGTGGAGTGCCGCCACCCACACCCCATCACCGGCGCGGATCGCGCGCCACGCATATCCGGGCCGGTTGAAGTAGTGGGTGCGCTCGAGGTGAAGGCCGTCGTCGGCGCGCCGGAGCACCGAGACCGGCCCCTCACCGCCGACCGTGATCACGCGATCGCCGAGCGTCTCGGTGCGGCGCACGTGCTGCTCGATCTCGAAGTTCTGGACGAGCTTCGGCGCGCGCACGTCGCTCACGTCCCACTCGGTGAGGCCGCCGGTCACCTCGGAGACGTAGGCACGGCCATCGCGGACCATCACGTGCTGGGCGGTGCCGCGGGTGGGGATGTTCGCCACCCGCGTGGGCGTGCCGTCGGCCGCCACTTCGTAGAGGTCGACGCCGCCGCTGCCCTTCGCGACCGCCGCGTGGCCGGGGAAGAGCTCGACGAAGTGCGAGAAGCCCGTCGGCGCGAACTCGCCGGTGAGGCGCGGCTGGGCGCGATCGGTGAGGTCGTAGACCGCGAACCCGCGCGCGCCGCGCGTGACGACCATGCGCTTCTCGGCGCACGACACGTGAACCGGCGTCCCCGCCACGTCGACGTGGCCGATCACCGCGGGCGCTTCCGGCGTGGTGACATCGACCAGGAAGACCCCGCTCGCATAGTCGGCGACGCACAGGAGGTTGAGCGCCGGGTCCACGCTCACGCCACGGATGTGCACGCCCGCCGGGAGCGGCACCAGGTTGGGCAGCACCGCGGCGCCGTCGGTGCGCGCGATCCCCAGGCCGAGGTTCCCCATGCCAGAAGTAGACGTACGGCCGGTGCACGGCGACGTCGAAGGGCGGCGGCTCGGGCAGGCCCACCGCTCCGGGCGGCACCTCGGCGATGCGGGTGTTCGTGACGGCGGCCCCGCTCGCGAGGTCGATCTGGATCACGCCGTAGCCGCCGACGCTCACCCACCCCGAGCGATCGTCGATCGCGGCCCCCTGGCCCACGCCGGGTGTGACGTGGCTGCCGATCAGCTTGGGGTGCGGCGGGTCGCTCACGTCCGCGACGAAGAACCCACCGGCGCGCGCGGCCACCAGCGCGCGATCGCCGTGCACCGCCATGTCGTAGCCGTAGACCAGGTGGCCGGGCTCGCTCTTGGGCGAGAGGTACGCGTGGACCTTGGGGCGCGTGACCTGGGCGAGGTCGAGGACGCCGAGCCCCTTGTCGCCCGCGGTGGTGAATCCCCACCGCGGCCGCACGATGAGGCGGTGCAAGAACTGGGCGAGAACCGTCGAGTAGACCGGCCGATAAGCGCCCGGCGGATCGAGCTCGAAGACCGACAGCGTCGTGCCCTGGAACGCCATCGCGCGGTGCTCGTCGAGGACGACGGCGTCGGTGGTGATCTCGTCCCACGGCTCGCGCACCACGTCGTGGAAGTGGAGATGGCGCCACACGTTGGGGACCAGGTCCGCGAGGGTGGCGCCCGCGAACAGCAGCGCCACCACGCCGAGCACGCGCAGCGCGATGCGCGCCACGCGCCGCGCTCGCGACGGGCGTGCGGTGCTGCTGCCGCTCTCGCTCATGGGGGGCTCCGTGCTTCCACACTCGCGAGGGTCTCGATCGGCATCGGCGCGGCGTCGCGGCCGAGCACCTCGCGGGCGAGCCACGGCGCCAGCGCGCGGTGGCGCCAGCGCGCCCGTACCACGAACGGCGCCTTGGCGCCGGGCGGGACCATGATCGAGTAGCGCTCGGTGAGCTCGCGTCCCGGCTCGATCCGCGGGCCGGTCGCCGCAGCCGCGCCGCAGCCGCTGCCCGGCGGGGCCACGAGCCACACCTCGAGCGGATCGGCGGGGCGAGAGCGGGTGGGTCCGAGGTGCAGCACGTCGGCGGGGAGCTCGTCGCTCTCGGCGAGCGCTCCGCTCTGGAACACGGTGCGGCCGTCGGCGTCGACCACCGCCAGCTCGAGCCAGGTCTCGGCCGAGGTGCCGGTCATCGCAGGCAGCGCGTGGCCTAGGCGCCGCGAGCCCGTCACCACGGCGAGGTCGGCGGGCGCGCCAGGCGCGAGGCGATCGGCGCCCTCGATGCGGACGTCGAGGAGCGGCAGATCCCGATAGTGGCGCTCGTAGGCACGCACCTGCGGATCGCGCATGAAGCGCAGGTACGTGATCAGGCTCGGCCGCACCGCGAGGGTACCGTCGAGCCAGCCCTTCGCGGCCTCGGCGGCACGCGCCAGCGCGGGGCCGTCGGCGCTCTCCGCTGGCACCAGCCTCGGCAACGCGGTGCTGCGACCCAGCGTGTGGTGGTCCCACGGCGGATGCGCCCAGTCGAGCTCGAACATGTGCATGTGGCACTCGCGGCAGCCGATCCCTTCGGCGCCGAGGCCGCTCGCCTGCCAGCTCGCGTAGGTGGCCATGCCGTGCACGCCACCGGGACGCTCCTGGTGGCACGGTGCGCAGAGCTCGGCCTTCTTGCGAGGCGGGCGCATGTAGCTCGCGCGGTGCGGCACGACCCAGCGATACACCAGGTCGATCTCGAGCGGATGAGTGAGATCGCCCGGCCCGGGCAGCTCGGCGAGATAGACCTCAGGAGTGAGCAGCTCGTAGGCGCCGTCGCTGGGTGGCTTGGCGGGCTCGAGGGCGTGGCAGCCGACACAGCTCACGCCTTCGTCGCGCAGGCGCTCGGCGGTGGCGGCGCTCGGACCGCCGTGGGCCGCGCCGCCGCCCAGCGCGGCGGCCACCGGCTCGTGGCAGCGCGTGCAGCGCGCGAGGGTTGCCGTGTCGGCGCGCGCGGTGAGGCGCTCGATCGCGTAGCGGTAAGGTGCGTTGGTGGCCGAGTAGCGGTGCGCCGAGACCGCCCACTCCTGATAGCTCTCGAGGTGGCACTCGGGCAGGCCGCAGCTCGCCGACGGGATCGTGAGCGGGTGCTCACGGGCGGACGTCGCGGACGGGTCGGCGCCTCCCTGCGTGGTGAGCGTGCGCTCGGGCAGCAGGCGCGCGCCGAGCGCCGTGAGCCCGAGCGGGATCGCCACCGCCAGCGCGAGCTGGAACGCGAACACCGGCGCACACGCGAGCGCCGCTGCCCAGCGCCGCGCGGTCGCGAGCGCGAGCACCACCAGCAGCGCCGCCGAGACGACGTGGACGTGATTCAGGATGTTCGAGATCGTACCGAGCGACTTGAAGACCCCGAGGTAAAAGCCGCTCGAGAGCGCGAACAGCGCGGCCGGCCAGGCGATCGCCACCGTGGTGGCGAGCCAACCGGGCGAGCGCCGCGCCTGCCGCGCGCGGAAGAAGAGCGCGAGCGGGATCACCAGCGCGAGCCACGCCACCACCGCCGTTTCCATCGGCACGTAGCCCGCGCTGAAGATCAGGAACGGCACGGTCGCGAGCGCGAGCACCACCCCCATCGCCACGAACAGCCCGTGGGTCCAGCCGAGCCCACCCACGATCGTGAGCGCAACGAACGAGAGCAGCGCCACGATCCCGGCGCGGATGTGGACGCGTAGCGCGCCGAGGAGTGCCAGATCGAGCGCGCCGCGCACGCGCATCGCGGTACCGCTCACCACCAGCGCCGCGGCGAGACCGGCGAGCATGACGCCGAGCACCGCCGCGACCCGCTGACGGCGACTGAGCACCGGAAAGGGCTCGCTCATGAAGGTCGGAGGCCTCGAGACCGCCGCACGGGGCACGCGGGTTCGACGGCTGCGCGAGGGGACGCGAGCGGCCCATTCTGAGAACCGCGCCACGCACCGTCAACGCGCACGGCGAGCCGGCGGTGCTAGTGTCCGCGCATGAGGTCGCACGCGCCTCTCGCCGCCGAGCGCCTCGACGCGCTGGCCAGGGCCTATCGGCGGATGGTGGGCTCGTTCGGCCTCCAGCTCGTCGCGATGGCGCTCGTCGTGGTCCCGCTCGGCGATGCGGCGCGGTCGCACCCGACGCTGGGGCGAGCGCTCGCGATCCTGTTCACCGTGTCGGTCTGGGCGAGCGCCGCCTGCATCGCTTACTACGCCTTCCGGACGGCGAAGGTGCTGGGCTCGTTCGTGGGCTGGCTGTGCGTGGTGCTGATCGCGCTGCCATACCCGGTCGCCCTCGCGAACGCTCTTGTGCCGGGCGGCGCGTCGGATGGATCCGACCACTGGATTCAGCTCGCGAGCTCGGTCGGGTTCCTGGCCCTCCTCAGCCTGAGCGCGATGGCGACCCGCGCGTGCAAGGCGGCGGGACTGAGGGTGGGTCTGCTCGGTCCAGCCGCTCCCGCCAAGCCGACGATCCCCGCATGACCCCGCGCCAGCGACGTCTCCTCGATGACCTGATCCGCGATTCCCTGACGGAGTTCGTGGAATCGGTGTCTGCCTCGGGGTGGCGCGGCCGTGAGCGCGAAGCGGTGAGCCTCTTTGCGTTCGGCCACCTGGTACCCCGTTGCGGCCCGGGCAACCTCCTCGAAAGCCCGACCCAGATCGGGATCGAGGTGGCGGTTCCCCAGCATCCCGGCGCACGGGCCAAGCGGCAGGTGTGCAAGGACCTCGTGTTGTGGCCGCTCCCAGCGATGACGTGCTGGGACCAGCCCGGACGACCGACCCGACGCCCGATCGCGATCCTGGAGTGGAAGACCCGGGGCCGGATGGTGTCGTCGTCCGACGTCGAGTGGCTGACCGCGTTCTCGCGAACCTCGTCCCACTTCGTGGGCTACGCGCTGCGCTTCGACCGCACGGGCCGAGCGTTCCGCCTGTCGTGCACCCGCATCCACGCGGGCGCCGTCACGCCGGACTGGCTGCGGCTGTGACCGCCGAAGCCTGGATCTCCATGCGCCTGGGGGCGCCGACCCACGCGCCGCACCGGGGGACGGGCGGGCCGCATGGCGCCGAGGTGCAGCGTTGCGGCGGACGGTGCGGCGAGGCAGAGTTGTCGAGGGCGCCATGAACTAGGGATGTCGCATTGCGGGAAGTCGTTGCGCTGGCGATACCTCCGTGCGCGCCGGTCGATCGGCACGCGAACCTGGCTCCAGGCGAGCGCCGTGCTCGTGTGCCGGTTCTGCGGCGGCGGGCTGGCGGTCAATGACCGCCCGCGTGAGAACCTGAGGCTCTGGCCGATCGTGCCCCTCGGATTCGTGTCGTCGCTGGCAGGCGCGGCGCCGTCCGTTCGCGGCCTCTCGCCCCTCCTCGCGCTCGTGGTGCTGCCCTGGCTGGTCGTGTTGCATCGAGAGGGTCTCCCGCCGAGATCCTGGCCGCGCTACCGCGCGGCTCGCTGAGGTGGGCGCGCGCGGAGTCGGACCCGAACCCGCCGCCGACACCGCCCGGCTGCGCGATCCCGCGCGGCCTGCTAGACTCGACCGCGCCCGAAGGTGCCCGCGTCCAGCCGTCCCTCCCCTGCGCCCGGACCAGCACCGACCCACGCGCCAAGCGCGTGGAATGGTGCGTGATTTCCGAATCGTCGACTCGAAGCCGAGCTCCTGGGGATGCGCGTACTGCTGGTCAATCTCGCCGCCGGTGACACCGACTTCATCGACAAGGGTCGGGTCTGGCGGAGCATCTACCGGCGCCCCTACCTCGGCCTCCAGTACCTGTCGGCCTATCTCAAGCAGCACGGCCACGACGTCGACCTGATCGACTGCCAGGTCGAGGACCTGCCTCCCCGCGAGCTGGCCGCGCGCGCCCGCGCCGGTGGCTACGGGCTGGTCGGCTTCTTCGCGATCTACGTCAACCGCGAGCAGCTCCTCGCGTGCGTGGGCGAGATCCGCCGCGCCGTCGGCGTGCCGGTGGTGGTGGGCGGACCGGATTGCTTCAACGACGAGGCCTACCTGCGTGCGGGCGTCGACCTGGTGGTGCGAGGCGAGGGCGAGCTCACGTTGCTCGAGCTGGTCGAGCGCCTCGAGCGCGGGGCCCCGCTCGACGACGTCCTCGGGCTCTCGCGGCTGGTGGGCGGCGAGCTGGTGCGCAACGCCGATCGCCCGTTCATCACCGACATCGACTCGCTGCCCTTCCCGGATCGCAGCCACTACCCGATCACGGTGTGGCACGACTACATGGACTTCAACATGCGTAAGCCGTTCGCGACGCTCATCACGTCGCGCGGATGTCCGTATGGGTGTGAGTTCTGCGACTCGCCGAGCCTGTGGCAGCGCCGCGTGCGCCAGCGCTCACCCGCCAATGTGCTCGCGGAGATCGACGCGCTGGTCACCGAGAATGGCGTCCGCTACCTGCTCTTCTCCGACGACATCTTCGGCATCTCGTTCGAGTGGCAGAAGGAGTTCTGCGAGGCGCTCGCGGCTCGCCGCTACGACCTCGGCTACTTCTGCCTGATCCACCCGCTGGTCTACGGCCAGCACGCCGAGGAGCGCATGGACCTGCTGGCGCGCTCGGGCTGCCGCACCTTCCACCTCGGCGTGCAGTCGGCGAGCGAGGACGTGCTGCGCATCAGCGGGCGCTTCCCCGGCGAGCTCAAGCACCACCGGCGCATCGTCGAGCTGGCGCGCGCGCGCGGGATCCTGAGCTTCACCACGTTCATCCATGGCTTGCCCGGCGACACCCGCGAGGGCTTCGCCGAGAGCCGCGCATTCGTGAAGGACATGTCGCCCGACTACGCTCTCTTCTTGCCGCTCAAGGTGTTCGCCGGCTCCACGCTGGAGCGCAAGCTCGAGCGCGGCGAGCGCGAGCTACCGGGTTTCACCTGGGAAGAGCTGGTGCGCGAGTGCAGGCGCTCGGAGCTCGAGTTCTACCGCGACCCGCGGCGCACGCTCCGTCTCTTCCTCTATGTGCTGCGCCACAACCCGCGCTGGCTTGTGACCCGTGGCTGGTACGCCGTTTACATGATCGTGCGCACGCTGTGGATCGGGCTGCTGCCCGCGGCGCGCCCGCACGATCGCGACTCCGCCACGCTGCCGGCGCTCAGCCCCGGCTCCGCCTGATCGCATCCCCGCGTCGCTTCGCCTCGCCTCGACCGGTCCGCCCGCTCCTTGAACACGCTCGACGGCCCCGTCTACCACCCGATCCCGCCAGGCGCGGACTGGCTCACCCAGCTCTCCTATCGGGTCGAGTGGTTCTCGGTGCGCACCGAGGGCCGCATGCACCTGCTGGTGCTGCTCGGTCCGCCGCTCGCGACGCTCGCCTGCCTGATCGGCGCGCGGCTAGCGCGGCGCTGGCCGGGGATCGCCTGGCTGTTCCGGGCGGTGGCGATCGCGGCGCCGCTGTTCGCGCTCCGGCCGTTTTTCTACTCGACGTGGGTTCTCGCGAAGTGGCAGTTGGTACTGCTCGCGGTGCCGTTCCCGCTCGCGCTGTGGCGGGGACGCGGCAAGCGCGCCGTGCCCTCGCGGCTCTACCGCGGCGCGGTCGCGGCGACGCTCCTGCTCGCGCTGCTGCCGTTCGGCAACATCGCCGCCTCGTACAACCAGACCCACGACTGTCCGCGCGCCGAGGCCGAGCCGCGGGTGCGGTTCCTGCTCTCGTATTGCGATCCGGGCTGGGAGGCGAAGTTCCACGCCGTGCTGGGCGCCGACGCCGAGATCCACGCCCGCGAGTCGCGCTCGATCGCGGTCTCGGAGGACGGCCGCTTCGCGTTCCTCGGCGTCGGCTACGAGGACGAGCCCGAGCCGTGGCCGTTCTTCGTGATCGACCGGGCGAGCGGCGCGATCGCCCGCGCCGAGGCCCACCGCACCCTCTTCGACATGGCGTGCGTACCGGGCAGCGGACGGTGCTTCGGCAGCCAGCCGTGGGAGTCGGCGATCCACGTCCTCGATCCGTCGACCACCGAGTTCACCGACGCGCTGCGCGCGCCCTTCAAGCCGCGCTTCCTCACCGTCGATCCGGTGCGCGGGAGGCTCGTGCTCACCGGTGCCCTGGGCGTGCAGCTCGCGTTCCTCGATGCGCGCACGCTGGCCTTCGACGATCACACGGCACTCGAGCCGCTGCGCAGCCCGGCGTCCTCGGCGGCCTACGATCCGGTGCGCGACCGCGTTTTCGTGACCGGCGAGATGCACTCGCGCACCTCGCTCAAGTACGCGACCGGCCCCGACTACCGCTTCGAGTCCTTCGTCGACACCATCCCCGACTGGCTCGGCCACATGGGCACCTCGGTGGGCCTTCAGCTCGACGCCGAGACCCGCGAGCTCTACATCGCCTACACCTTCAGCGGCGACGTCGGTGTGTTCGACGTGGACACGGTGACCAAGAAGACCGTGATCCCGTTACGGACCGGCCTGCGCGAGCTCGCCTACGATCCGGCGCGGAAGCTGCTCTTCGCGGCGAACTTCCTGACCGGCGAGGTCTCGGTGGTGGACGTGCGCGCACGGAAAGAGATCCACCGCATCTTCGTGGGCCGGCTGATCCGACAGATCACCTGGGTGCCGCAGATCGAGCGGCTGGTGCTCACCTCCGCAAACGGGTTCCTCGAGGTGGATCCGTTGCCCCGTCGCGTCACACCGCCTGCCGAGTCGTCGCCGGCGAACGAGTTCCGGCTTCAAACGCTCGCCGAGTGATCCGATGAAGCTCGCCATCCGCGCGCTGCTGCTGGCGCTCTTCGCCGGCTTCCTGATCTGGACGATCGGTCCGTCGGTGGTGCCGTCTCCGAGCAGCGTGCCCGCGGCGACGGCCGTACCGGCCGGAGCCGATCCCACTCCCGCCGCCGGCGAGGCGCTCTTCTGGGGCAAGGGCCGCTGCTTCACCTGCCACTCGGTGGGCGACCGCGGGGGCGAGCGCCGCTGCCCGAACCTCGGCGCGCAGGGCGGCCTGTCCGCGATCGGCGCGCGCGCCGCGAGCCGCGCCGCGGACGTGACCGCCAAGCAGGGCCGTGCCCTCTCGGCCACGGCCTACCTCGTCGAGTCCCTGCTCGACCCGAGCGCCTACGTGGTCGACGGCTTCAAGCCCGAGATGCCCGCCGTCATGAAGGCGCCGCTCAAGCTCTCCGCCGACGAGGTGCGAGCGATCGTCGTCTACCTGCAGAGCCTCGGCGGCAGCGTGGACCTGGGCGCGATGGAGGTGCCGTCGCCAGCCTCGGGCTGCGACGCGGCGCAAGTGTCCGCCGACGACTGGAACCCCTACCTCGCGGGCGACGTGGCGCGCGGCGAGCGGCTCTTCTTCGATCCCGCCGGGCCGGGCTGTTCCGCGTGCCACAAGGTCGGCGAGCGCGGCGGCACGATCGGCCCCGAGCTCACCCACGTCGGCGGCGTCTCGAGCGGCGCGCTGCTCGTCGAGTCGATCCTCGAGCCGTCCGCGCGGATCGCCTCCGGCTACGAGGTCACCGAGATCCGCACCCAGGACGGCGCCACGCTGCTCGGCCGCGTCATCGCGGAAGACGACGCCTCGCTGACCGTTGCCAGCGGCGGAGATGCCCGCCAGACCGTGGCCAAGGCGGCCATCGTCGCGCGCACCCCCCGCGCCGAGAGCCTCATGCCGGCTGGTTTCGCGAGCCGGCTCACGGTGGCCGACCTGAGCGACCTGCTCACATACCTGTCGGCCCAGCGATGAAGCTCCCGCGCCTGCCACCGATGCTGCGCCGTCTGTTCGGCGACGAGGAGAAGAGCCCCAAGCTCTTCCACTCGCGCTGGACGCTGCCGACGCTCGCGTTCGCGGTGCTGTTCGTGGTGTCGGCGGTGAGCGGCTACGTGATCTGGGCGTGGCCCGACCTCGACCTCGACTACTACTTCCTGCTGCAAGCGCACGTCGGCATCGGCAACGCAGGCCTGGTGCTGCTCTGCATCCTGAGCGCAGTGCACCTCAACGCGCTTTACGGCAAGCAAGCGCGCAACTTGGTGCTGGTCACGTTCCTGTTCTTCTTCGGCATGACGCTCACCGACCTCGGTCCGGCGGAGCGGTTCTTCGTGCCGTTCGCGATCCTGGTGTTCGGTACCTGGCGCTACCTGCTGCCCGCGCGCAAGACCAAGGCCACGGCGCTGTGGGTGGGCGTCGCCGCGTTCTGCGTGATGACGGTGCTCTACGGCACGGGCTGGTCGATCGCCGGGTGGTCGCGCCAGCAGCGCTCCAACATGGCCGCGCACATCCACGACGTGCTCGGCTGGCTGGCGCCGCCGCTGGTGCTCTTCCACCTCTTTCGCGGCTTCGAGTGGCGCACCCACCCGCGCACCCGGCTCGCGCTGGTCGGGCTCGTGGTGGCGCTGGTCGCGACGCTCGGCGGCGCGCACCTCAACCCCGAGCGCACCATGCGCGCGGCGGCGGCGACGGCACGCGAAGAAGGGATCAAGGACCACGTCGTCACCGACGAGGCAACCTGCGGCACCGCGCGCTGCCACTCGGAGATCACCAAGGAGTGGCAAACCTCGTCGCACCGCTTCTCGGCGACCAACATCCCCTACGTGCGCGTCGCCGAGCTCATGGAGGCCGAGCGCGGCGCCGCGGGCCGCGAGACCTGCAAGGGGTGCCACGAGCCGCGCGTCCCGATCTCGCCGCTGCGCACCGGCCACGAGCCCGGGCTACTCGCCAGGACGGTGCAGGAGCCAGGCGTCACCTGCCGCGCCTGCCACCTGATCGACCACGTCGAGCAGCCGGCGTGGAACGGTGAATACGGCTTCGCTCAGGAGACCCTGTATCTCCCCGGCCACGACCTCTCGAACTCGACGATGCTCGGGGCGTACCTCGACTTCGTGCCGCTCGAGGCCCGCGACCACCGCGCCAACTTCGCGCGCTCGATCCAGAAGCAGCCCGAGTTCTGCGAGACCTGCCACCGCATCGAGGTCACCGCCGAGACCAACGGCGTCGGCTCGTTCGTGTTCGACGGCCCCACCCCGTCGTGGCGGAACTCGAGCTACGCGGCGACCGGTGTCACCTGCAACGCGTGCCATCTCCAGCTCTTCCAGTTCCCCGACCCCGACTCCTCCGAGCGCGACTACCACGCGCGCCCCGATCACCGCTTCTTCGGCATTCACGCCTACCTCGGCGACACGCTGCCCAAGAACGACGTCGCGCCGCCGCGCTGGACCGGCTTCCGTGACGCCACCAAGGGCTGGCTCGCCGGGCAGCTTCAGGTCAGCAAGTTCGAGCAGACTTTCCTCTTCTACACCGGCGATCCGCGCTCGCACGCGTACCGGGTGTTCTCGGGCAAGGAGATCCTCGGGCTCGCCTTCGACGCGCGCCGCGACGGCGACGCCGCGGTGCTCACGGTGCGCACCACCAACCAGCGCATCGGGCACCGCTTCCCGGTCTCGCTCGTCGACCTGAGCGAGGTGTGGCTCGAGGTCACGGTCACCGACCCCGACGGCCAGGTCGTCTACGCCTCCGGCGCGCTCGACGGCGACGGGCGTGTCCCCGAGGACGCCCACCGCCTCGGCGCGCGCATCCTCGACAAGGACGGCCAGGCGGTGAAGCTGCATCGCATCTGGGTGGCGAGCGAAATGCGCGACGAGCGCTTCGTGTACCCGGGGCAGGCGATCGACGACGAGTACCGGATCCCGGGCGGCGGCACCGCCGGGTGGCTGAAGGTCACCGCGCGCTGGCACTACCGGCGCTACGACCCCGAGTTCACCGAGTGGCTGTGGGGAAGTGGGAGCCGAGCACCCACCCTCGCGATCGCCGAGGCGAGCGCCGAGGTGCCCGTGCCCACCGACGCGAGCGGCTGAGGCGAAACGCGCAGGAGCGCGGCGGACGGGCCCGTTAGGTTGGGCGCGGTGAATCGAATTCCCCCGCGCCACTCGCGTCCAACTCGAAGCCCCTCCCCCGCGCCCGACCGCCGGAGCTCCTCATGCGCACCCCGACCCTCGTTGCCCTTCTCGTCGCCGCCGCCACCTCGCTCACCGCCGTGGCGCCTGCGCTCGCCGCGAGCCCCGCCGCCAAGCCCTCCGCGGCGAACGCGAGCGAGCCGGCCGCCCCCAAGCCCTCGACCTGCTCGCTCCCCGACCTGGTGTGCAAGACCACCGCGCCCGCGACCGCGCCACAGACCAACGTGGGCTGCACCGCGAGCTGCCTGCCGGATCAGGGCAAGGCGGTGTGCAGCGCCGGCAAGTGCGAGGCCGGTCAGTTCACCAAGATGAACACCTGCCAGTGCACCAAGTGACGAGCGGACGGATCGAGCGCCGGCTTCAGCTTCGCCTCGTCCCCCCCGCGCGGCGCCGGCGCGCGCCTTCGCGCACCAGCCACGCGAGCGAGGGCAGGAACACCAGCTCGATCCCGATGCCGCACGAGCCGCCCGACGCGGTGCCCGCCACGATCGTGTAGCCGTCGCCCGCGGGCGTGATCTGCGTCGCGCTCGGGCACGCGCCGCCCACCAGGGGGAAGCGCGTGTCGGGCGACTGCGTGCCGCCGTTGGCCTCGATGGTCGCGATCGTGACCTCCGAGCGGACGATGCCGTTGCAGTCGTTCACCGTGCCGTCGTACGCCACCTCGAACTGCGCGTGGCTCTGGATCCAGTCCCAGCCGGCTGGCACCTCGATCTGGGCGATGAAGTGCTCGACGCCCGCGTCCTCGTCGATCACCCAGGCTCCCCACCACTCGGCGTCGCCGGGCTGGCCCGCGCAGCACACCTCCCACACCCGCAACGTATACGTCCGCCCCGCCACCCAGTCGAGCTGCGCGGCGCAGCTCACGCCGCCGCCGTCGCCGGTCGTCACGTCGCACTTCACGTTGTAGTAGTTGCCCGCGTACTCGGCCGAGTAGCCGGTGGCACCGCGGATCGAGAACAGCATCGCGCGCTGCAGGGACTGGGGCCCGACCAGCCCGTAGTCGCCGACCTCGGCGAGCGGGTCGATGCCGACGAAGCCCTGACCGGCGTCACCCGCGCCGCCGAGCTGGAAGCGCATGCCCCAGCGCGCATCGGCGGCGAGGTTGCTCGAGGTGTCGAGCGAGAGCCGCGCGTCGAGATTGAACCAGCCCACATGCCCCCCGCCGACCGGCTCGCTCGGGAAGCCGTGGTCGACCAGCGCCATGGTGCCCGGGTTCACCCGCGCCTGCGCGGTGCCGTTCGAGAGCAGCAGGTTCTGGAGCCGGGTCTGGCGCACGCAGCCGCTCGTGTAGCCCTGACACGGCGCCGTCCACGCGTGGTAGGCGAGCCACGGTTCGCCGCTGGCGTCGACGAACGTGCTAGCTCCCCCCGGGCCCCACACCGACCCGACCGGTCCCATCCACGGCGCGGCGGTGCTCTTCTTGGTGCACGGACCGAGCGGGCCCGTGCAGGTCGCGAGGCCGGTCGCGTAGCGGTTCGAGTCCCAGTCGCTCGCCGAGTAGAAGAGGTAGTAGGTGCCGTTGTCCACGACGAGCGCGGGGTTCTCGACGTAGAGATCCGAGTGGCCCGCGTTGCTCCGCCGCTCCCACTCGACGCTGCCCCTGAGCAGCTCCACGTAGCTCGAGCCCGTCGCGAAGCCGAGGCCGTCGGGACGCAACCCCTGCGCCACGATGCGCGACACGCCGCCGACCACGTCGCCTTCGAGCTTCCACAGCAGGTAGGGATCGCCGCCGTCGTCCACGAACACGACCGGGTCGATGCCGCCGCCATCGGCCGCGTGGCAGTCGATCGCGCCGGCGGGCTCGGGCTCGAAGCGTCCGTCGAGGGTGGGCGAGCTCGCGACGCGGATGCACTTGCGGCCCGGCATCGCGCTCGGATCCGCCCAGTAGAGCCGCCACGCTCCGCCCAGGTACGCGACCGCGGGTGCCCAGCCGCCACCCGGCTCCGGTGTCACGCAGCCGCCGCCGTCACAGAAGGCACTCGCGGTGGCCGACCAGGAGATCCGATCCCACGAGCAGCGGCGCTGGATCGCCGCGCCGTTGCCGGCGGTGGCGAACGCGCAGAAGCGATGATTCGCCGGATCGTAGGCGACGGCGGGATCCGGGAAGTCCTCTGCGAACGCGATCGCCGGGTGCGAGAGGGTGGATGCGGAGGCGAGCTCGGGGCGAGCGAGCCACGAGCCGCCGAGGGCGAACAGGAGCAGCGAGACGACGGACGAAAAGCTGGACGAGCGAGTGGGCGGCATCGAGATCTCCGGTGGGACGGAAGCGCGCAAGCGCGCGATCGTACCGGAAGACCACGCCACACCGATACCCGCGCGACTCGCCTGCGATCCGGCTCGCGGCGCGCGTGCGTCAGCGCTTGAGCGCGAGCACCACCACGCCGAGGCCCACGAGCGCGATGCCGAACCACTCGCGCGCCACCGGGCGCTCGCCCAGGAAGATCGTCGCGAAGATCGCCACCAGCACGACGCTCAGCTTGTCGACCGGCGCCACCTTGGCGGCCTCACCGGCCTTGAGCGCGCGGAAGTAGCACACCCACGAAGCTCCGGTGGCGAGACCCGAGAGCACCAGGAAGAGCACCGAGCGGCCGCGCAGCTCGAGGGGGTTCTGCCACTTGCCAGTGAGTCCGACGAAGAGCCCGAGCACCACCAGGATGACGGTGGTGCGCACCAGCGTCGCGAAGTCGGAGTCGATCCCCGTGAGGCCGAGCTTGGCGAGGATCGCGGTCACCGCCGCGAACACCGCCGAGAAGACTGCCCACCAGAACCAGTCGCCGGACGCGGGCATGGGGACCTCGCCTTCAGGGCTCGGTGGTGCCGACCGCCTTGCCGGCGAGCTCGGTGCCGGGTGCGAGGCACAGGCAACGAACGCGGCCGGTGGCCACGATCTGCCCCGCCTCGTTCTTGATCTCGGCTTCCCAGAGCTGCGTGCGGCGGCCGCGGGTGATCGGTGTCGCGACCACGGTGAGCCGCCCGCCGCGCACCGCGCGGATGAAGCTGGTGTGGTTGTCGAGGCCGACCACCGAGAGGCCCTCGCCGATCACGCTCAGCGCCGCGCCCACCGAGCACACGGTCTCGATCACGCTGCAATACACGCCGCCGTGGACGATGCCGTAGGGCTGGAAGTGGCGCGGGTCCACGTCCCACTCGCCGGTGACGCGTTCACCCGAGAGCTCGATCATCCTGAGCCCGAGGTGGCGGTTCCAGGCGCCCGAATCTCCCCACGGCTCGTGCGGCTCGGTGGTGGTCGGCGAGTCCATCGGCTTCCTCCCGTGTAGGATCGGTGCGCGGCGGGCGGGCAGTGTAGCCGGGCAGGCCCGCGAGGAGGACCGATGGCGGCACGATCGGAGGCGGGTGCGATGCGGCCGTGGCGAAGCGATCGGTGCCGGGCCGTGGTGACCGCCGCGGTGGTCGCCACGGTGCTGATGCAGGGCGCGCCCGGTGCGAGCGTGGCGCAAGCCGCGCAGCCGGCGCCCGGCGCGCGGCGGGTGGTCGTGGCCCTCGACGGCTCGAACGGGGTCGTGACGATCGCACCGCCAGGCGGCGGCCCTGCGCCGATCGACCATCTCGACGCCTACACCGCGCCACGCCTCGCCGGGTACACGGACCCCAACCCGTGCACACCCCCCGTCGACTTCGAGCTTCGCGTGGCACCGCCGCCGGCGGCGCGGAACGGCGCCGTGGTGGCGAGCGCGGCGGTGGAGCGCGGCGCCACGCCGGCGCCAGGATCCGGTGGGGAGGCGAAGACGCTCGCGCTCAGGGGCGCGCGGGTGGAGCTAGCGGCCGAGACACCCGCCCGCGAGCTCGTGATCTTCGTCCTCACCCGCACCGGCCGGGCGCAGGTGGTGGGGCGCGAGAGCGTACCGGTCGCTTCGGGCGCAGTGCTGCCTCTCTTCGTGAAGGACGATTTCGGGCGCTTCTACGCGGCGGCGACGGCCAACATGCTCGCCCGCACCGAGCCCGGCGCCGCGCTCGTCGAATACACGGGTGACCTCGGTTTCTGCGATCCGTGCGTCGCGGATCCACTGCCGATCGCCGAGCTCCACCAGCTCGGCGCTACGTGGGCGGCCGACCCTCCGCCGAAGGCGAACCCGATGCAGTCCGCGGCCGCGCCTCAGGATCACCAGGGCGGCGCGCGCAACGTCTTCGTGACCCGCTTCCGGCTGGCGCTCGGCGCGAGTGAGCACACCTGGCCACCGCTCGAGCTCCGCGAGACCCCCGACCGCCGCGACTTCCAGGTGCGCTTCGTCGTGCGCCGCCCGTACACGGCGGGGCCGATCGCGTGCGCCGACGGCGAGACCTACCGAGCCCGCCTCGCTCGCCAGCACCAGAGCGCGGTCGACGCACTAGCGGGGCTCACGGGCTGGCCCCGCGCCGAGATCGAGCAGCGCGCCGGCCCTTGATCCTTCGAAGGGGGCTCCGTCCCTCGCGGCGCTCCGCACGTGGCGCCGCGCTGAGCCTGCGACTCTTTCCATCTGGGTCGCTCACGGAAGACGCGTGGGCCCAGCGACGGGGGATGGAACCCCCGTCGCTACGAGGGTCTTCGCAGCGAGGGGGGCTCCGTCCCCCGCAGCGCTCCGCACGTGCCGTCGCGCTGCGACTCGCCTTTCGGCGAACCGTTCGGTCCACCGCCTCGATCGGTCGCTGGCGGCCGACGGAGCGGCCGCGCTCCAGGCGATCGAGCCTGGTTCACACCGCAGGGGCGGGCTTCACGCCCGCCCGCCGACGCCGTGCTCCCGCGAGACCGACGATCACCACCGGGATCGCCAGCACACCGAGATCGACACCCGTCAGGTGGCCACGTCCGTCGGTCTCGACCGCGATCGAGCCGCAGCCCGACGCCGACGCATAGACCACGCCGGAGCCCGCGCGCGGCGCGTTGCTCACCGGCAGATTCGAGATCCCCGTGACCAGGTCGCCGACGCCGTCGCCGTTGATGTCGCCGAGCCCGGCCACGTTCCAGCCCATCAGATCGCCGCGGTTGACGCCGTCGAAGCGCGCCAGCACCGCGCCCGCCCCGGAGTAGACGAACGTCGAGCCGGCGTTGAACACGCCGTTCGGGTTGGCGTTGGGCGCGCCGACGAGGATGTCCGCGGCGCCGTCCTTGTTCCAGTCGCCGATCGTCGAGATGGTGTTACCTAGATACTGGTACTCCTCGCTCCCCACCACGCGGACGATCTGGCTGTAATCGGCGCCCGAGAACACGTAGAAGCCGCCGTAGGTCTTCCAGGTGTTGGGCTTCCCCGCGGTCCCGGCGTGCAACACGTTGGCGCCTACCGCGATGTCGGGGACGCCGTCCTTGTTCACGTCCCCGACACCCGCGACCGACCAGCCCGTGTAGTCGAGGTAGTGGACCCCCTCCCAATTGTGGAGGATCGCGCCGGTGTGCCCCGAGTAGAGCCACGCGCCGCCGGCGTTGTAGTTGTTCTGCGGATCCCAGTGCGGCACTCCGACGATGATGTCGGGGTAGGTGTCGCGGTCGACGTCTCCCGCCGCGGCCACCGAGATGCCGAGGCTGTCGCTGGGGTTGAACGTGTTCTCGCCGTCGAAGCGGTAGAGCTGGCTGCCGTCCACCCCCGAGCGCACGAACACCGAGCCGGCGTCCGGACGGCCGTTGGGGTCGTAGTAGGGCGCGGTGATCGCGACGTCCGCGAAGCCGTCCTTGTTCACGTCGCCCACGCCCGCCACCGCCCAGCCCAGCAGGTCGCCCTGCCAGGTGCCGTGGAGCTGCCACAGCAGCGCGCCGCTCTGACCCGAGTACACGTAGGCGGCACCGACGCGGTTGATCGAGCCCAGCCACTCGTCGCGCGCGCCGATCACGAAGTCGGCGTAGCCGTCGCCGTTGGTGTCACCCGCACCCGCCACCGAGTAGCCGAAGTGGTCACCGGCGTGGGCACCGTCGAGCTGGCGCAGGAGCGCGCCGGTCTTCCCCGAGTAAACGTAGACCGATCCGGCGTCCTCGCGACCGCCGGGGTTCGCCCATGGCGCGCCGATGATCACGTCCGGCGTGCCGTCCTTGTCGACGTCGCCGGCGCCGCCCACCGCACCGCCCATGTAGTCGTATTCGGCGCCGCCGTACCACTGGAACTTGGGCGCGGTGGCGGTGACGCCCAGGCGCGTGCGCGCCGCCATCAGCGCCGGGACCAGCGCCACGATCGCCAGCGCGCCTGCGAAGCGCGCCGCGCGCCGCCCTCTCTCGCTCTTGGCCACGATCGCGCTCATGGCTTCACCCACGGCGCCGACGCCATCACCGCCGGCGTCGCCATCCCGGTATTGAGCCACGCGTCGAGGAGGTTCACCCCGACGTTGGCGAGGAACGGATCGGTGCGGTTGTTCGCGAAGCTCACGAACTGGATGTATTCCCAGCTCACCGGCTGGTAGAGGAGCTGGATCGTCGCGGTGACCGCATTCGCGGGCGGGTTGAGCTGCACCGTGTCCCAGTGCTCATAGGCGCCGCCGGGTCCCGGAGCTCCGAACTGGCTCGCCGGCACCGGCAGCGCGTTGCGCTCGCGCGCCATGTCGTAGCTCATGCCGTAGGGCGGGATGCGGTTGTCCTTCGCCACGACGTTGTTGAGCGCGAAGTGGAAGGTCACGTAGTTGGTGCCCGGCGCCTGCGCGGCGAGATCACCGAGGGTGTAGTTCACCTGGCCGGTGCTGCGATCGAAGCCCAGCACGTGGGACGGCGAGTAGCCCATCGTGAGCAGCTTGGCCGCCCACTCCTGCGACATCGCCATCTGGGTCTCGTAGATCCGGGTGTTGGTGCCGTCGAGGTCGAGGATCGTCTGTACCTGCACGTGCTGCCCGCCGATGATCGTGTCGAGCGCACCGTACTTGCCGTCCTCGCGGACCAGCCCGCCGGAGCCGTCGAACCACTTCACGTCGAGCCACATGCGCCGTCCCTCGGGGTAGCCCGAGATCAGCTTGTGGCCGGTGAGATTGACGAGGCGCACCCGCGCGTTGGCGTTGTCGACGGTCAGTGCGCCAGCGTTGGCGAGGTTCGCGTAGACGCGCGTCTTGCCGTCCACGAGCGCGTCGAGCTCCTCCTGGCCGAGCTCCGCGGCGCCTATCCGGAGCGTGCCTTTGTTCTTCATGTAGGCGATCGCGTCGGGCACCCAGAAGTTACCGCCGGTCAGGTCGTGGCGCGGCATGTCGTCGTGCGGCGTGTGGCCGGGGAGCACGCAGCCCGGGCTCTTGAGCGGCCGCATGTGGCACGTCTGGCAGATGTAGTAGCGCGGCTGGCCGTCGGCGTAATCGCCGCCCGACTGATCGTAGGCGCGCTTGATCGCGCCCTGCTGGAGCTCGGCGGGCAGCGTGGGATAGTCGGTGACGCGCAGGGTCGAGAGCGCGCTCGACTTCCACTCGGAGAAGGTGCGCTCGACGATGCCGTACTGGAACGGGAAGTTGTTGAGCGCGGCCTTCGTCTGCACAGGCGCACCCGGCACGCCGCTGAAAGCGCCAGGGTCGAGCGGGAGCTGGGCGCCGTTGTTGGGCGCCAGGTCGCCGACCATCGGGTTCGAGACGTCGTGGCAGGTGCCGCACATCTCCGCGGTGCGGATGAACTTCGACTTCTCGGCGCCGTGCGCGCAATCGGGCGGCGTGTAGGGCCCCTGGCGGTTGAAGGACGCGACCAGCGACATCTGCGCGGCGCCGTAATAGCCGTTGGGCGGGTTGCCGCCGTCGTTGGCGACGAAGGGCGGGTTCTGGATGCCCTGGTTCTCCGACTCGTCGGGATTGACCAGCTTGTGGCAAATGTCGCACTCCACGCCGAAGCCATCGTCGAGGTCGGTGAGTGCCGAGCCGTTGGTCGGGATGGCGCGGTTCTCGGCCCAGCCCGAGGGCATGTGGCAGCGCATGCACACGTTGCCGTAGCCCGGGAAGTCCTGCTCGGCGATCGCGAGCTGCCCCCAGAACACAGGGTCGCGGCCCGAGTGCATCATCATGCTGCCGGCCGCGAGGTAGTACGGCTCGACGGTCTTGTCCCAACCGCCGTGGCACTGCTTGCAGAGGCCGACCGGCTCGGTGGTGTTGCTCGGGAAGACCTCGCCCTGCTGGGTGCCCGGCATCATCAAGTCGGTGGAGACGACCGTGTTGCCCGCGCGGTTACCCGCGGTACCACCGTTCGAGAACATGAGCCCGACGGCCACTGCGGCGAGCAAGGTCAGCCCCAGGCGCACCCGGGTCGAGCGGCGCGGTCTCGACGGTCCGGCGAGCTCGGGGACGTCCCGACTGGAAGCACTCCTCATCCCGTCCTTTCGACGCAACGGCCCACCGCGGGCCGACGCGAGGTCGAACCCGTCCCATGCGTGAGCCAGATCACGGTGAGCATCGAGGTTCCCACGTTCCGCGAGCCGCGCGCAACAGCACCCTGAGGGTCGCCCGCGGTCCGGCGGAGGAACCGGGCCGACCGGGTTGTGACCGAGGTCACAACCTGCGTAACCTCGAAAGGGTTCGTGCGCCCGCACGGACCAGTACAGGTGGCGCCCGGCACGGGCGCCGAGGGGGTTTTGCGTGCGGAACCGGACTCACTCTCTCGCCATCGCGGCGTTCGTGGCGATCACCGGCGGCGCCGCGACCGCCGCGGCCACGACCATCACCGTCGACTCGACTGCGGACGATCTGGGCGCCGGCCCGAACGGCAACTGCACCCTCCGCGAGGCGCTCCGCGCCGCCAACTTCAACGTGGCGGTGGATGCGTGCCCGGCCGGAACGCCGGGGGCCGTAGCCTTCGACAGCATCGTGGTACCGGCTGGCAACTACCTCCTCACGGCCGGCGGCCGTTACGAGGATCTCGGGCTGACCGGCGACCTCGACGTACTGGACAACGTCCAGATCGACGGAGCCGGCGCAGCGACCACGGTGATCGACGCCGGCGACATCGACCGGGTGATGCACCTCCGGGGCGCGACCATCGGCATCTCGAAGCTGACGCTCACGGGTGGCACCGCGGTGCTCCACGAGCCCGAGGCCGGCGAGTCGCAGACGCCGATGGGCGGCGGCGTGATGGTCGAGCAGAACGCCGACGTCACGTTCACCGATGTCACCATCCGCGACAACACCGCCCTCAACGGCGGCGCCATCCAGAACCTGGGCGGCCACGTGCACCTGGTGCGCTCGACGCTGAGTGGCAACTTCGCAGCCCTCGACCTCACGTTCCTCAACTTCGAGAGCGGCTTCTCGGGTGGCATCGGCAACGACGGCCCCACCGCCGTCGTCAGCGTCACCGACTCGACCATCACCCAGAACACCGCCCAGCTCGGCGGCGCCGGCGTCAGCAACGCGTTCTTCGGCCTCGGCGGCTCGATGACGATCACCGGCTCGACCATCAGCGCCAACACGGCGCTGGGTGCCGCGGCGAGCGGCTTTCCGTGGCCGCCCACCGGCGGCGGCGCGGGCATTCTCAACGACGGTCCGCTCACCATCGAGAACAGCACGATCAGCGGCAACGTCGCCAACTCGTTCACGGTGCCCAGCTCCGGCGGCGGCATCATCACCGGCGGCGACACCTCGGGTGCGGTCCTCGTGATGATCAACTCGACGGTGGCAGCAAACCAGGCCGCGAGCGGCACGGCGCTGCTGGTGAACACCGGCTCCATCACCCTCTCCAACACCCTGGTCCAAGGGAGCTGCCGCTTCCTCGGTAGCGGCGTGATGAACAGCCAGGGCGGCAACCTCGAGAGCCCCGCGAACGGCTGCGGCTTCGGCGCCGGCACCGACCTCGTGAGCGTCGCCGATCCCAAGCTCGGCGCGCTCGCGGCCAACGGCGGGCCCACCCCGACCCACGCGCTGCTCACCGGCAGCCCGGCCATCGACAAGGGGCTGGGTGCCGGCTGCCCTGCCGTCGATCAGCGTGGCACGGCGCGGCCGCAACCCGCGGGCGGGAAGTGCGACACGGGTGCTTACGAGTTGGTGCCAAGCACCGGCTGCGGCGCCGGAAGCCCGGCGGTGATGTTGCTACCGCTGGCGATGGTGCTCGGCGGCCGGCGCAAGTCGCGAGGCTGACCGGACGCCGGAACCAGGATGGGTTGGGGAGGCCGACGAAGCGGCCGCCCTCCAGCCAGTCGGTCACCCTCCGGAGGGCCGCGATCCTTCGCGGCCGGCTCAGCGCGGGCGGCGACGCGCGCCGCGTAGGGACCGCGCGGCGAAGAGCGCGGCGAGCGCGAGCGCGGTCGGCGCGAGGTTGGCACTCGAACCGCCGGTACCGCGCTGGATCGCGCTCGGGCAACCCACCGGCTCGCACAGGTCCCCGATGTTGTCGTGATCCGCGTCCGCCTGGTTGGCGTTCGCGACCGTCGGGCAGTTGTCGTATTCGTCCGGCACGGTGTCGGCGTCGGCGTCCGTGACCGCGACGAGAAAGGCCCGACCGCCCTTGGTCGCGTAGGTGTCGGAGCGTGGCGCGGTCACCGCCACGTAGCCGTGGGCGACCGCGAGACAGAAGCCCAGGCTGTCGAGGGTGGTGCCATCGATGCGCTTGGTCTGGACCCAGCTCGTCCCGGACCGATCGAACTCGTAGACCGCGCCGGCCAGGGTTCCACCAACGGCGTGGCCGGGAGCACCTACGAAGAGCTTGTTGCCGAGCAGCCCGCCGTAGATGCCGAACACGTCCCCCGCGGCCGGGTCGCTCGCGTTGAGCTTCTGGGTCTGGGACCACGAGCCGTCGGGCTGACGACCGAACACGTAGGCCGCGCCCGCGTCGATGGCGAAGTCGTCCTTGAGGCGCGCGCCCACCAACACCGTGTCGCCCTCGATCGCCACGAACTGACCGAAGCGCGACTCGGTCTCCGGATCGTTGGCGACGAACCGCGCCGTCTTGACCCAGGTGTTGCCGCTCTTCTCGTAGACGAGCACCGAGCCCTGATTGGCGATCGTACCGTCCGCGAGGTGGGCGCCGATCGCCATGCGTGTGCCCGAACTGTCGATGTCGATCGTCTCGCCGAAGTGCCACTCGCCGGTGGCCCCGCCGGCGAGCACCTGGGTCTGGGTCCACACCCCGCTGATTCGCTGGAACACGCAGGCCTTGTGGAACCAGAACGCCCCGATCACGAGCGTGTCGCCGTGGAGCGCCAGCGCGTAGCCGAAGTAGTTGCTCGGCAAGGGATCGCTGGGGACGATCTTGGCGGTCTGCGCCCACTGTCCGGCGACCTTCTCGTAGAGGTAGACGGCGCCCGCGTAGCTTGTCGGGGGGTTGGGCAGCACCGGGCCGCTCGCGCCGACCGCGATCGTGCCGCCGTCGACCGCCACGGCAGCGCCGAACCAGTAGTCGGGCTGCGGATCCGACGGCGTGAGCCGAGCCGTCTGGGTCCAGGCGTTACCGCTGCGCTCGTAGACGAACGCCTCACCCACTCCGTTTCCGCCGGCGATCTGCGACGACGCGATCGCCCCGACTACGACGGTGTTGCCGTCCTTGTCGATGTAGACGGACTGCCCCTACATATCGCCGTAGGCCGCCGGCTCGCCGTGCAGCTCGGCCCACGGGGCGATAGGGGCCGCGCTCGCCGGATCGAGCCATCCAGCCGTCAGCGCGGCGAGGCCGGCGCCGAGGGCGGCGGTTCGGAACCAGGGTTGTCGATGTCGAAGGTCGTTTTCGAGGTGCCGCCGCGAGCCAGGGCCGTGGACCATCGAAGCTCCGAGAGCGCCGCGCGGCCACCGCGGAGGAAGGCGCCATCCGAAAAAGTCAGTAGTCGATCGTAGCTCCCCGGCGCCTCCGCGCGCCAGCGCGCGCCACCGATCGCAGTGACCTTGCTCACAGTGGGTGGAACTTGCGAAAGTCATCCGGGGGTGCGTTTGCGCGCCCAGGGAGAGGTGTGCATGCGATCCAACGACGTGTTCCGTTTCGGCCAGCGGGGGTCGCGCACCCTCGGATCCCGACTTCGATGAGGCCGTCCGCGCGGCGCTTCCGATCCTCCTGGCCGGCTGTCACCAGGTGACAGCGGTGGAACCCAACCCCGCCGCACCACAGCAGGTCGTGAAGATCCACGGCAGCGGCTTCGGCGCGGCTCCCCAGACCGGTGACCAGGTCACGTTCGATGGCCAGGTCCTCGAGGTCGTGAGCTGGGCCGACGCCGAGATCCAGGCTCGTCTGCCGTACGGGAAGCTCAACGGCACCTACCCGCTGGTGGTGCGGCGGCTCAACGAGGACTCGAAGCCGATCAACGTCGCCGTCGCGTCCGGGACCGCGAACTTCATGGTGAATCTGGCGATGACGCCGAACCCGCACAACCACCTGTGCTGGTTCATCGACTTCGACACCGCGCACGCTTCCACCGTGACCGCGTGGGTGACCAGCGCGGCCGGATCCATCCCGATCCCGTCGCAGGGGATCGCGTCCACGAGCGGTGGCGGCCATCACCGTGTGACGCTGCTCGGACTGCGCGTGGACACCGACCACGTGGTCCACTTCAGCGCCGACGACGGCTCCTCGTCCATCACCGCCACGGTGCCGATCCACCCCGCGCCGCTGCCCGTCGACTTCATGCCGCCGCTCACCACACTCGTGAGCGAGCCGGCGGCGATGCAGCCGGGCTACACGCTCTTCCCCGCGCACACCGGCAACGATCTAAACCACCCCGTCGGCAACATCTACGCGCTCGACGCGGGCGGGAAGCTGGTCTGGTACCACGTGGTGCAGGCCAAGATCGACGACGTCGAGTACCTGTCGAACGGCCACGTGCTCTACGCCTCGAACGGCACGATCGTCGAGATCGACATGCTCGGGAACGAGATCCGCCGCTACACCGCGGCGCAGATCGGCGTGCCGGCGCTCCACCACATGGTCACCGAGCTGCCCAACGGCAACCTCGTGACGCTCTACCCTGAGATGCGCGAGGTCGGCGGCTATCCGGGGAACCTCACGTACAAGGTAGTGGCCGACGGCATCGCCGAGTTCACCCGCGACGGCCAGCCGGTGCGGCTCTATTCGCTCTGGAACGTGCTCGATCCGTACCGGGTGATCGACGGGTTGGGCTGGATCATCCCGGTGTGGCCCGACCTCTTCGGCGCCGACTCGCGCACGCTCACCGGCGCCAACGGCGTGGTCTACGACGCGAGCGACGACTCGTTCCTGGTCTCGATGCGCCAGCAGGACGCGGTCTTCAAGGTGAGCCGCGCCACCGGCGAGCTGATCTGGGTGCTCGGATCCAACTGGTCGGGAGCACCGGCGATGACGCCTGGCCGTTCCTGACGCTGGTCGGACCGGGGCTGCTACCGCTCCATCAGCACGCCCCCGACCTGCTGCCCAACGGCCACCTCATGCTCTACGACAACGGCAACTCGCGGCAGCTCCCCGAGTACAGCCGCCCGGTCGAGTACGCGACCGACGGCGCCAACGGCACCGTGGCCCAGGTCTGGACGTGGGAGGACCCCGCCTACAACCCGCCGCTGTTCTCGATCTTCACCGGCGACGCGGACCTACTCCCCAACGGCAACGTGCTGGTGAGCGACACCGGTCTCTGGGACAGCTACCCGCTCGGGCTGCGCTGGATTCGCTTCGCGGAGGTGCGGAAGTCCGACAACCACAAGGTGTGGGAGGTGCAGGTCAAGGGCACGACCACGGGCGTCGCGTGGACCGGCTACAACGGCAAGCGAATCCCGACCCTCTACGCGGGCCTCAGCGCGAACTGACCCGCCGGATCGGCTGGAGGGGCGTCGCTTCGTCGACGCCCCCAGCGTGACCCTGGCGCGGCCGATGGAGGGCCGCGATCCTTCGCGGCCGCGGCGCGCCGGAGGCGCGCCCTCCAGATCGATCGATCGCGATCGGATCGTTGGAGGGCGCGTGCGTTCGCTCAGCTCCTCCGGCGCATCGAGCGGATCGCGACGAACAGGAACGCCGCGGCGCTCAGCGTCCCGCCGAGTCCGGTCGTGCCCGGGGTGCCGCTGCCCGCCGCCGCTTCGGCGAGCTGTGGGGAGGCGCACCCCGGCGTGCTGGCGTTGCAGTCGTCGTCCATGCCGTTCCCCGGGATCTCGACCGCGCCCGGATTGACCACCGCGCTGGCGTCGTTTCAGTCAACGGCGCCGCACGCCCCGCCCTCGAGCGAGTACCCGTCGTAGTCGGCGTCGGTGCACGGCGTGCCGTTCGCCTCGTAGGCGCCGCGATCGCACACGCCGCTGCGCGTGTAGTGGCGCTGGTCGTAGGTCGAGCACGCCCCTGACGCGCCGGTGTTGATCGCGACGCTGCCAGCGCCGAGAGCATACGTCCACGTCGCGCCGCCGTTGTTGGCGAGCGCCTGCAGCGCGAGGGCTGCCGGGGTCACCGAGTTCAGGTCGCCGCTGGCGCCGAGCCCGCAGGTGTTGGCCGGGCTCTCGAGGTTCCCGCCCAGCGACGTGACCGGCACCGTGACCTCGCAGGCCTCGCTGCTGCTCGAGCCACCGGACACCGCCGCGACGTTCGCAGCGAACACGGAGTTCACGATCGAGATCGTACCGTCGGAGTGGAGCGCGCCTCCTGCGCCGCGCCCGCGGTGCCTGTGCCGGCAGCACCGGCGATCGCCTGGTTCTCGGCGAGGGTGACGCCTTCGAGGACCACGGTACCGTCGGAGTCGATCGCGCCGCCCGACGCCGCGCCGCCGACGTAGCTGCCGATCGTGGGCGCGGGGCTGGCCGTCGCCACGTTCTTGGCCAAGGTGGAGCTCTTGACGTGGAGGGTCGCGCCGGTGGCCACGAAGGCGCCCGCGCCACCCGCCGGGCTGCCGTTGTTGACCAGGCTCGAGGGAGTGGCCTGGACCGTGTTCTCGGCGAGGAGGCTCTGCTCGATCGTCGCGACGCCGCCGCCGACGTAGAGGGCACCCCCGAACGCCGAGTTGGTCCCGAGCGCGCTGCCCGCGGTGGCGTGGTTGCGAGCGAAGAGCGTGTCGAGGACCGAGGCCGTGGCACCAACGGTGAGCAGTCCGCCTCCGGACGCCGCCCCCGCCGTGGCGAAGTAAGAGCCGTTGCCGCCGGCCGCCGAGTTGTCCTGGATCGTCGACTTGCGGATCGAGAAGACGCCCTGGTTGAGGATGCCGCCCGCCGACGCTCCACCGCCCGACGAGCCCTGCATGCACGAGCACGACATCGAGCAGCAGCTCAGGCCACCGTTACCGCCGGCCGCGACGTTCGAGCTGACCTCGACGGTGTCGAGGACCAGCGCGCCGGTGCTCGAGTTTAGGATGCCCGCGGCGGAGCCGCTGCCGCCGTTCGCCGAGGCGTTGGCGCTGTTTCCGCCGGTGGCGCGGTTGTCGGTGACCCGCACCCGCGTCAGCGTGAGGGCGCCGTCGTTCCAGACGCCGCCGCCCGCCACCGACTCGGCGTTACCGCCGGAGAGACGCCCGCCGGAGAGCGTGAGGTCGCTCACCCGCGCGGTCACGCCCGCGGCGACCTGGAGCAAACGATCGCCCAGCGCCGAGCCGTCGATCGTCGTGGACGCGGCGGAGGCGCCCTGGAGGACCAGCGCCTCGCGGACGTCGAGGTCGCCGGTAGCGCTCAAGTCCTCGCCCTTGCCGCCGATCGTGAGCGCGTACGTGCCCGCCGCCAGGATGATCGTGTCCTGGCCCACCGAGCCGGCCGCGCACGCGTCTACCGCCGCGTTGGTGTTCGCCGCCAGGATCGCCTCGCGCAGCGTGCAGTTGCCGGTGGCGCCGAGGTTCGCGTCGTCGGCGGTGAGACTCACGGTGTAGGTGGTGGCCGAGGCCACGCTCGCCGCGAGCACGATCCCGAGCGCCAAAGCAGACGTCGCGACTGGGCGCGCCATGCGACGGCGGTCCTCCGATGCAAACACGCTCATCCCGATCTCCCGTTGGGCGCACGCTGCGCCATCGGTCGACTGTACCGATCGCGCAGGGCCTGCGCCACGTTCGGGAATGGAACGCGCCCTAACCGCGCTCGCGCGGGCCGAACGCACGCCTTCCTTCGGAGGGCGCGCCTCCGGCGCGCCGTGTCCGATCCTCGTCGGACCGCCGGGAGGCGGTCCCTCCGAACCTGCGGCGAACGCCGGTGCCGTCGATGCACGCGTCATCGGCGATCGCCGGGTATGCGACGCGTGTCACTACGATGGAGTGGAAGGCCCGGCTCCGCCGGCTGGCGCAGCAGCGGGATCACCCGCGGCCCGCCGGGGACGAATGCGCTGCCGAGCTCGAAGAGCGCGAGCAGGAAGATCACCGGGTTCCGCAGCATCGGCGCCACCGCCGAGACCCCGATCACCAGCACCCAGTAGCCGAGCAGGTAGGCGAGCCCGAAACGCCAGGTTCGGGGCGGGCGGCTGCCGCGGGGCTTCACGTCGAGGAAGTTGAGGAGCACCGACGGAAAGCAGCCGATCCCCCACACCATCCACAACGCGAACCAGCCCACCGCAGCGCCGCCCGGCGCCTGGCCGCCGACGTCCATCTTCCACGTCCACCAGTGGAAGTGGGTGTTCAGGCCCTCCACGACCACGCCGAGCGAGCAGTACGCGAGCATCGAGAACCCGTTCAGGCGGAAGAACCGTACGTCGCCACGCCGCTTCCAGCGCAGGAACGCGGAGGCCGCGCCGAAGCCCAGGTAGGCAAGCGAGCAGCGAAGCAGCGGCAGGAGCAGCAAGTGCACGCCCAGGTTGAATCGACCGTGCGCCAGGAGCCCGAAGTTCATGACGAACGGCGTCTCGTCCACGGTGCGGGGCACGTCGACCAGACCTTTGAGCAGGAAGAACGTGAGCGCGAACCCGAAGAAGCGCCGCGTGACGAAGCCGCCGCGGGCGACGAGCGAGTGTGTGAGATCCACGACGAAGAGCAGCGCCACGACTCCCAGCAACACCAGCGCGTCGGGGGTGGTCTCGAGATCCACCATCATGCGCCGCCCTCGGTGCGGGGGGGGTTCACGGTCACACTGCGATCCTGCACGTCGGTGATCGGCAGGCGGGCGGCATCCTCGTCACCGAGCACCCAGCGCGCGAAGTCGGGGTTGAAGCGCCGGTGACGCAGTCGCACCCGTACCGTGAGCGGCCACGCCACATCGCCTGGCACCGCGAAGCTCACCGCGCGCTCGTCGGTGGTGCCGCTCGCGATGCGGCGGTCGTTGCGGATCTCGGCGAGCTTCCAGAGTTCGTGATGGACGAGCCGCTCGCCGGCGGCGTCGTACCACTCGGAGCCGAAACGGATCGCGCCAGCCGGCAAGCGGCCGTCGGGCGCGGGCGCACCCTGAGTCCACAGCACGCGGCCCGCGGCATCGCGCGCCTCGAGCTCGAGCCAGGCGTCGATGAGGTCGCTCGCCCCGGCCGGGAACTTGTGGCCGACGCGATCGTTGGTCACGGTCGTCACCAGCCCCACGCGAACCCCCGCGCCGCCCTCACCCCCTTGCGACACCTCGGTCACCCGCACCGCGAGCGTCACCGCCTGCTCGAGGTGCTGCCGGGTGAGGTCGAGGTTCTCGCGGTGGGTGAACGCCGCCTGCTGCACCGCCGCCAGGTACCGTTTCGAGTAGCTCTCGTAGCGCTCGTCGTCGGCGTAGAGCGCGGGTAGCGCCGTGTTCGAGGACAGGAACCGGTGCGAGCGCACCGAGCGCCCCTGGTACGACTCCATCACCGGCGGCATGTGGCAGTCGACGCACAGCCGCACCCCCTGCGGCCCGTCCGGCCGTGAGTGGATGCTCGCGCGCCAGTCGCCCAGCTTGTCGCCGATCACGAGTGGTGCCGCGCCGCCGTCGTGGACCACCTCCTGCACGTGGCAGCCCGCGCAGAGCTCGGGCGCGCGCAGCGTCGCCGGATGGTAGAGCTCCCGCTGGTGCTCGCCGAGGAAGAGCACGGTCATCAGGTACTTGTTGCGCTCGAGCGCGCGATCGAAGAAGCCGCGGGTCTCGGCGAGCACCAGGCTGCCGTTCGAGGGATGCTCGGCCATGTTCGGCACCGCGTGGCACATCAGGCAGGTGACTCCCTCGTTGGCGGGCCCGAGCACCGGCGCGCCGCCCGCCCGTATTTCGCCCGAGAGAAGGCTCACCGGATCGTGGCAGCCGGCGCAGAATCGCGTCGCCGCCACTCCCTGCTCGCGCTCGAGTTCGCCCATCACCTTGTCCACGAACGGGTTGCGGGAGTGGCGGTGCGCCGAGACCGCCCAGTGCTTGCCGATGTCCGTGTGGCAGCCCTCGAACGAGCAACCGTTGGCGGTGGCGAGGAAGCGCACGGGCACCGAGAGCCCGCTCGCGGTGGTCATCCGCGACGGCGCGAACGGACCCGCGCCGGGCGCGATCGCCTCGTAGCCCTCGGGCAACGGCACCGGCCGCAGGTGGTCCTTCGGCAGCGGCTCGAAGAAGCGGCTGAAGCGCGGCACCGGCTGCGGGATCCAGTTCTCGGAGATGCCGAGGAACACGGCCGGCGCCACGACCGAGATCACCAGTGCCACCCGGATGCCGCGGTTGCCCAGCACCGTGGCGGTGCTCGCAAGTGCCTCCGGATCCGTGCGCTTGCGGGCACGCCGCGAGTGGATGTGCCACGCCACCAGCGGCGGCACCAGCCAGGCCCCCACCCCGTGGACGCGCAGGAACGGTAGCAGCTCGGGTCCCCCGACCACGCTGAAGAATGCACCGATGAGGAGCACGATCACCGTGAACGCCGCGAGCCGGAAGCCGCCGCGACGCTCCCCCACCGTGGCGCCGCGGAAGTACACGAGCACGTGGTGGAACACGTAGGCGCACAGGATGGGCGTGGCGAGCTGACCCGCCGCCATGTGCCACATCGACGCCCGGAACGACCACAGCGACGAGCGCGGTAGCACCTCGAGGAGCACCCCCGTCCACACCGTGGCGAGCAGGAGCCCCGCCATGAGCACGTAGAGCTTGGGCAGGAAGCGGCGCAGCTTGCGGAACACCGCGAACACCACCAGCGCCACGAACGCGACGTTCACCACCCGCACGAACTGGGTGTAGACGACGCCCAGCGGGTGCTTCTCGAAGTCGTAGCCGACCAGGAGCGAGAAGACCTTCTGCAAGCCCGCCTCGGTCGCCATCAGGAGACCGAAGCTCACCACCAGCCAGAACAGCCGGTGGCGGTTCATGCGGGTGGGCCAGAGGCTCATGGGCGCGACGTCACGGCGCGAGCCACTTGGCGAGCTCGATCCGGAACACTCCCTCCTGGCTGCCCGCCCACAACACGTCGTCGACCGGGTCGAGCATCAGCGACTGCGCCTTCTTGCCGATCGGCACCCGCTTCACGATCTGGGTCGGGTCGTCGTAGCGGAACGCCCACAGCTCACCGGGCAGAAACGCGAGCGCGTAGAAGAGGTCGCGCTTCGGGTCATAGAGCACGTTGCGCGAGTTGAGCGGCCCCTCGAAGACCCGCTTCGGACGCAGCGGCGCGAGCGAGTACTCGTAGAACCGGTTCGAGAAGAAGCTCGCCGCCAACAGGGTGCTCTTCCCCGGGATCGTGATGAAGTCGAGCCCACCCTCGGGCAGCACCTGCTTGTCGACGATCGTGAACGACACCGGGTCGACCTCGAGCAGCAGGAAGTGGTCGCGGCGGTCAGTCATGCCGAGCTCGGCGAAGAGGTGCCCGGTGGTGGGATCGGCGAGCACCTTGAGCAGCCCGCTGCGGAAGCGCGTGAGGCCCAAGTCGCGCATCGCAAGCTGGCGCACGAAGGCCTGCGTCTCTCGTTCGTACTCGGCGAGGATCGGCTGCTCGTGGAAGGTGATGAAGATGCGATCCGGCGTCACCGCGAACGACCACGGCGCGATGCGGTTCTGCTCGAGGATGTTGACCTGCCGCACCAGCCCGAACGGGTCGCCGCGGAAGGTCAGGAAGTTCCCCTTGTCCCAGTCCATGCTCAGGATCTGGTCGCGCTCGGGGTTCGACCACAGGTAGCGCGCGAGTCCGGGGAACTCGACCACCTGGCCCTCGTGGGTGGCGAGGTCGATCCGCACCAGGCCCGAGCTCGGTCCGTAACACGTGAAGAGGAAGCGCCGGTCGTGCGAGAGAACGAACTCGCGCATGTACTGGAGGTCGAAGCCGGGCGCCTCGCCGGGGCGTGGATAGATGCGGGTGATCGCGGGACCCATGGTGGACGGATCCGGGAGCCGCTCCCATGGCAGGAAGCCCACGTAGATCCACAGGATCTGTGACGAGAGCGCGGTCGCGAACGCGGCCCGCATCGCCCACCGCACGTAGCCGAGCCCGACCGCCACCGCCCCCAGGACGAGCGGCAACACGAAGGCGATCACGTACGCCTTCATCTTGCTCGAGCCGAGGTCGTAGAGGATGAACCAGCCGCTCAGGCTCGCCCAGCCGAGCAGCAACGCGATCGCCGCCGCCACCGAGGCCCGCCTGCGGCGCGCCAGCGCGACCGCGAGCGTCACCGCCACTCCGATCGCCACCACAACCCCGCTCGGGGCGATGCGCGCCATGAGCAGCACGTTGAGCGCGATCTTGTGCCACTCGAGCGGGATCCACACGTTCGTGTAGCCCTTGGTCACGGCGCTCAGCACCAGTGCCAGCGGCCCGCCGCACACGATCACCATGCCGAGGAGCTGGTCCCACCAGCGCTCGCGGGACTCGACGCCGAGCCGCTCGTGGGTGAGCGCGAAGAAGCCGAGCAGCGTCCCCGCAGCGGCACCGAGCACCGCGAGCCCGATGCCGAGCGGCACCACGCCGTCGAGGCCGAGCAGGGCGTACTCGATGCCCTTGTAGGCGAGCACCACGAAGAGCGCCGCGTCGAGGAGCAGGAGCACCACGGTGCGGGCGCGCGAGCCGACGATGGGCGGCTGCGGGGCCGTCGTGGGCGCGCCCTCGGGCGCGAACGCGGCGTGCTCGGAGTCGATCGCGGTCACGTTTCCTCAGCGAGCCAGGGGGGTGAGGCGCTCGGTACGGCGAGCGACCGTGAGTGTGGGCGCGGCGCCGGCGCCGCCACTCATGGCCCAGGCCGCCGCCGACACCTTGCGATACTTCCACTAGGCCGACACGTCGAGCGCCGCCACTGAGGCAGCACCCGCGGGCAGCTCGAACACGTCGACGCGATCATCGCCGGGAAGGAGCTGGCGCGCGGCGCGCGACGGCGGCTCGTGCCACGAGCCCGGCGCCCGTGGCGCGGGAGGCGACGGGTCGCCGAGGCGCGGCGCGTCCGCGGTCACCGCGCCGCGCTCATCGACGCCGCCGACCGCGAGGACCTCCCCGCCGGATGCATCGCGCACCGTTACCTCGAGCCAGACCTCGACGGCGCCGAGCGAGCCCGAGGGAAAGCCGTGGGTCATCCACGGGTTCGAGGTCCGCACCTCGAGCCGCGGGGCGGCGGGCGCAACCGCGGTGCCCGAGCCGCTCGCAACCAGCCGCAGCGCGATCGGCAGACACGGCACCTCGAACGCCTCCGGCGCAACCGGCGGACGGGTCGCGTCGCGCTCCTCGTCGCGCGACGGCGGCGTGTCGACCAGGCACGCGGCGAGCGCCCGGCTGGCCAGAAGCTCGGCGCGGCCCGCGTCCCCGGTGGCCTGCGCCATCGCCGCGTTCGCGCCCAGGAAGCGGTGGCTCCTGTGCTCGCCGGTCTCGCCCAGCTTGGTGGCGCGTGGCATGTGGCAGTCGGCGCACGGGATGCCGACGGTGATGGTGCGGATCTGGAGGTGGTGACAGGTGTGGCAGAGCTGCTCGTCGGAGAGGACCGGTCCGCCGAACGCGCGGCCGTGGGCGCGGGCGTTGAGGCCGATCGCGTAGCGCTCACCCACGCCGCGCCAGCCGCCACCGAGCGCGCCACTCAGGAACGGCGCCAGAAGGTCACCGTCGAGGCGCAGCCGGTAGCTCGCCCCCCACGGGGGATCGACCGACGCCTGCTCGACCGAGTGGCAGAGGATGCAGCCGACCGCGTCCCCCTCGGGCGCGGCGACAGGCATCGGCGCGGCTCCCTCGCGGAAACCCGCGAGCGCGCTCGGCACGTGGCAGCCGAGGCAGCCGGGACCGAAGGCGCTCGCGCCGTCACCACCGGCGGAGAGCCGCGCCGCGAACGCCGCGCCGTGGAGCGAGTGGCGCACCTCTGTGACGATCTCGGCGTGGCAGCCGTCGGCCCCCCCGCAGCCATCGGAGATCGCGAGCCAGCGCGCCTCGAGCGGTGTGCCGAAGGTGGGCACGCGCGACGCCGGCGAGCCCGGACGCGGATCGGTGCGAACCTCGACGAGTTGCGGCGAGCCCCACACCCCGAGCGCGGCGTTGGCGGCGAGCGCCAGCCCCACCAGCGCCCCGCCCCCCACCACCAGGCCGCGAGCCCAGCCACCGAGGCGCCGTCCGCGGTCGTCGAGCGCCGCCGCCGCGAGCCACCCCGTCAGGGCCGCGAGCCCGCCCCAGAGCGCGTGGACGTTGAAGAGCCGCCGATCGTGGCCGCCGCCCGACCGCAGCAGGATCACCGCGCCCATCGCCGTCGCCATCAGCCACGGCAGCGTCACAGCGATCGCCGCGAGCACGTTGCGTGGACCGCCCGGCGAGCGCGCCGGCCTCACCAGCCCGGCAAGCACCAGCGCCAGCCCCACCACCACCCCCGGCAACACCATCCGGCCGTCGACGGCGTCCGGCGGGATCGACGGCACGTTGGCGAGCACGTACGAGCGCACCGGCAGGATCGCGAAGAGCAGCACGAGCCCGATGCGGAACGTCCACGGCGTACGCGTTCCGCCGGCCCGAAGCCGCTTCAGCGCCTCGCGCAGCACGAGCCCCAGCGCCACCACCGCGAGCGCCGGATGGAGCAACAGGTTGAGGCGGAAGAATGGGCTCCACGATTGGGTCGCGAGGTTCACGCCGCCGCTCAGCGCGGCCATCCACACCACCGCCGCGAGCAGCCACGGACCGCGCGGACGCGGACGTGCCTCGCCGCTCACGGCTCGAGGGCCGGCGCCGTGCGCGGCGCGGGTGCGGGGGTCGGCGAGCGCACGGCGAAGCTCACCCGGCACGATGCGAGGACCCACCGGGAAGAGCCCGATCAGCATGAGCAGCACCGCGACAGGGATCAGGATCGGGTTGCGGAGCATCGGCGCCACGCCCGAGATGACGATCAGGAACACGTAATATGCGGCGAGGTGTGTGAACGCCTTCCGAACCCGCGTCTCGGGACGCTTGGCCACCAGGAAGCAGATCAGGATCGACGGGTAGCAGCCCACCGCCACCTCGATCCAGGTGAAGAAGAAGTGGAGGGGGGCCGGCACGTCGGTGCCGAGCCGCATCCACGGCTGCCACGTCCACCAGCCGAGCGCCAGGTTGGCGTGCTCCACGGCTTCGCCCGCCATGCAGTAGAGAAAGAGCGCCAGCCCGTTGAGCGACCAGAAGCGATCGCGCCGCGAGGTTCGCGAGAGCAAGAGTTCGGCGCCGACGAGCCCCACGTAGAGCGACACCAGCCGGATCAGCGGCCAAAGGCCCAGGAACACGCCGAGGTTGTAGCGCCCGACCTGGAAGATCGAGAGGTGCATCCGGTACGGCATCTCGTCGACGAGCCGCGGCACGTCGATCGCGCCCTTCGCCATCACGAACGCCACGCACACGCCGAAGATGCGCGCGGTGGCGGCGCGTCCGCGGACCCGCAGGCTGTGCGTGACACACAGCGCGCACGCCGCGGCGGTCGGGACCAGCAACCAGACGTCGGAACCTGAGCGTTCCAGCACGAGCGCGAGGGATCCTGCGGCTTCGGTTGAAGGTGCGGGGAGGCGGCCACTATAGTCGCTCGCGACGAGTCGCTGCGGGGGCCTGTTCCAGACCCCCGCCCCGCCAAGATCGCGGTCTCGGCGGGGCCCCACCCCCAAGCCACTCGCTTCGCTCGCGGCGTGCCGCTGGCGCGCGCATCTTGACGAGTCCATTCGTGGCGCAAGCTGGGCGATCGGTCATCCGCTCTGGCATGCTGCAGATCCCCGCGTGGCGCTCGCGACCGCAGCCACCGCTGGCCCGGATCTCGATGCGAAGTCACCGCTCACGAGCGCTTTCGCTCGCGGTCACGCTTGCTCTCGCGTCGATCGCGGGGCCACTCGTCACGGCGCAGCTCGCGCACGCCGAGGACAGGCGTTCCGGCGAGAGCCACGGCTTCGTGTGGATGCAGCGGAACTTCCAGAAGGCGTGGAACTGGGTGACGCAGCAGGAGCGGATCTCGGTGTTGTGGGGCTCGATCTGCCGCTTCGCGACGCCGGTGCCGGGCGGCTTCGCGGCGGGGGTCGGGTTCTCGATCGTCGAGCTGCGCCCCAAGCCCGACGGCCACCTCGAGATCGCGTCCACGATCAACGTCGGCAACTCGACCCACGCAGGTCTCTCCCACGGCGACCGCGTGTACGCCGCGGCGGGATACGAAGGGCTCATCACGATCGACGCCTCCGAGCCCGGCCAGATGAAGGAGATCGCCCGCCACCGTGGGCTCGGCTACGCGCTCTCGATCGCGATGGGCAAGGGCTACCTCTACCTCGCGTTCAAAGAGCACGGCGGGCTCGCCGTGTACAGGATGCGCGAGCCCGGGCCGCCCGAGCTGGTGCGGCAGATTGCGTCGGGCGAGAGCTACGCGCAGATCGTGGTCGAGGGCGACCGCGCGTACGCGGTCGGTAGCGAGAAGCTCATGATCTTCGACCTCGTCGACCCGTCGAACCCGGCACTCCTCGGCGTGCTCGATGTGCCCTACGACGTGCGCCCCAAGCCCACCGACCCCATGCCGCGCCACGTCGCGATCAAGGGCAGCTTTGCGTACCTGTCGCACGGAGCGCGCGGGCTGCTCACCGCGGACGTGAGCGATCCGCGCCACCCCAAGCTGGTGGGAAAGTGGGCGGACATCGACTTCTGCGACTGGGTCGCGGTCCAGGGCGACCGCGCGTACGCGGCCTCCGAGGGAACGCCGGTGCGCGTCGCCGACGTCAGCGACCCCGCGCATCCACACTGGATCGACCACCTCGACCTCGCCGCGGCGCCCGCTCCACCGCAGCCGGCACTACCGTTCGCCGATCCGTCGCTCCTGCCGTTCGCATTCGGGCCGCGAGGCGTCTACGCCCTCGACGTCCGCCAGCCGGGCGTTCCGCCGGTCGCGTATGCGTTCCAGCCACCCCCCTTCTTCCACCGCATCAAGGTGGTCGGTGACCAGGCCTACTCGACCGCCGGCGCGCACGGGCTGCACGTGTTCTCGCTCGCCGATCGCACCAAGCCCGCCGAGATCGGCGTGCTCAAGACCGAGGGGCTCGCGCGCGGACTGCTCGTGGTGGACGACGAGCTGTGGATCGGCGACGTGCTGGGCTGGCTGCTGATCACGCGGCCAGTCGAGGGCGGGCTGCCCGAGCGGATCGAGGTCGCCGACCGCGGCGGCCACGCGTGGGACGTGGCGGTGGTCGGGAAGTACGTCTACCTCGCGAACTCGCAGGTGGGCTTCGGCGTCCTCAAGCGCACCTCGGCGGGCTTCGAGATGCTCGGCGAGACGTTCTCCGGCGGCTACACCCTCGAAGTCGCAGGGCGCGGACCGTACGCGTACGTCGGCACAGTCGGCGAAGGCGTCGCGATCTTCCGCGCCGACGAAGACCCGCCGCGGCGCGTGGGCGTGCTCAAGTGGGCGACCCTCGGACCGCTCAAGATCGGACCGGTCGCGACCGCGATCACCGTGGACGGTGACACGCTCTACGCCGGCACGCCGCAAGGTGACGTGCGCGCCTTCGACCTCGCGGCGTCGCCGACCGACCCACCGCTCAGGTGGACGCAGCACGTCGGCGGCTACGTGTACCAGGTGACCCGCGAGCAGGACGGCCTTTGGGTGAGCACCGGGCCGGCCGGTGTGGCGCACCTCGACGAGAGCTCGTCGCCGCCCACGATCGGCCGGCGCTACGAGACACCCGGCTGGGCGATGAGCACGGTGCGCTACCAAGACCGGCTGCTGGTCGCCGCCGGCGAAGCCGGCGTGGTGTCGCTACCCGTCGCGCCGTAGGCCCCAGGCGGTCCCGCTGCTGCGGCCGCGAACCACGATCGCCCCGCGAGAAATCGGGAGGGCTCGCGCCCTCCCCTACACACCCACGATCCAAACCCCGTTTCGTGGGAGCTCAGGGGCGAGCGTCAGGTCGCCCGCGGTGGCTACCGCAGGAACTCGCGGCAGAGCTCGATCTCGCTCGCGCGGCGGGTCGGCGGCGGATCGGGCAGCGGCGCAAGCACCTTCTCGCGATTCGCCACGAACCACTCGCCGAGCCGGCGCGCCATCCAGTCGTAGCCCAGGCTCGTGGGGTGGACGTACTCGAAGAAGAGGAGCCGGTTCGGCTCGCGGTCGACGTCGTCCTGGAAACGCACCAGATCGACGCCCCGCTCGCTCGCGACCCGCGCGAGGAGCGCCTGGTACTCGCCGAGCAGGTCGCGATCGAGGAAGTAGCGCCGATCCACGAACTCCTCGATCCAGAGCGGCGTGGCGCCGTTCCCGCGCGTGAGGTCGGCGATGCAGCCGAGCGCGTGCTCGAACGACTCGAAGTTGGGTCCGAATCCCGAGGCGTCGGCACCCGGATGCCCGGTGACGTGGGCGAAGATGCTCGTCACCTTGAAGCCGAACGCATTGTTGTAGACCGACGAGAGCGTGATCACCCGCGGCCGCACCCGCGGCAGCACGTCGTCCATGATCTGGATGATCGAGTCGAACGACACGCCGACCTTCCCCATGTTGAGGACCTCGACCTCGCGGTCGCGGTAGCCGTCGGTGCCCCTGAGCAGCGCCTGCAACCGGCTCGGATAGTCGTAGGTGTCGGTGGGGCGATCGTAGGGATCGCCTTCGGTGCTCGAGCCGCCGAACGACGCGACCACGATCGCGTCCGCGGGTAGCGGCTGCGCGTGCCCCCGCGACGCCAGATAGCGCTCGAGGCGAAACCCGTTCGCGTCGAAGAAGCGCTCGTCCTTGGCCGCCCACGGCCCGCGGATCGCGGTCATCAGCACCAGCACCGTCGGCAACGCGAGCAACGTCGACGGCAGCGCGACGAGCGCCACGCGCGCGGCCCGTGACCGGTTCGACTTCCACCACAGTCCGATCGCGATCGCCGCCAGGAAGAACGGCCGCCCCCACCACCCGGTCCAGGGACCCCACCCGCGCACCACCGAGCGCTCGCCGCCGCGCTCGAGCACGAAGCGCAGTTTCTCGATGCGGTCGTAGTCGGCGCGGTAGCGCGCCGCCGGATAGGACGGGTAGAGCGCGAACCCCAGGCTGCGGGCGCCGAGCGTGAACGGCACCGCCGGCAGCACGACGCCGTCGCGCACCACCACCAGCCGCTCACCCTCGAAGCGCACCTGGAAGCGCACCGGCGCCGCAGCCCCCGGCGCGTCACCGAGCTCGACGCGCTCCACGAGCTGGCCGTCGCGGAACCGCTGATAGGCGCTCGGCATGCCCGGGATGGCGCTCAGGAACAGGCTCTCGAACGAGCTCTCGATCAGCTCGCCGTCGAGCCCGAAGTAGAGCGTCACCGCGCGGGTGCGCGCGGTGGGTCGGAGGTGGAACGCGACCCGCGCCAGCCCGTCGGTGGGCTCGGCGAAGCGCCGGTACGAAGGCGAGATCCGCGGCGAGGCCTCGTCGATCCAGTGGTGGAGCGGATACGGCCAGAGCGCCTCGGCCGCGAAGTCGGCGCCCACCACGATCAGCACGATCCCCACGATCCTGAGCCCGCGCGCGAGCCCCGTGCGGCTCGGCAGCACCCGCGTGAGCCGCGCGCGCAGCCGCCGCCAGCGCGGCGCCGCGAGAGCCGCGCCGTCGCTCGCCGGGGCGCTCCCCACGCCCGCCATCAGGGCGCGCCGGGAGCGGGCGCGGCAGGCCCGCCCGCGGCGGCGGGCGCCATGGCCGGCGCGCCGTCGAGCTCGCGGATGGCGCGCGCGAGCGCCTCGGCCATGCGCCGGTGACCCTGCGGCGTCAGGTGCACGTCGTCCATGAAGAGCAGCTCATCGCGTTGCTCGGTGAGCATCGGCACCGGGTCGAGCACCGTGACGCCGGGGTGCTTCGCGACCTCGTCGAGCATCGGGTAGAAGGGGCCGACGCTGGCCCAGCGCCCCGCGTGATAGACGACCTCGAGCATCGGCTCCTTGACCAGGATCACGTGCTGGGCGTGGCCGAGGGCCTTCTCGACGAGCTCGGCCAGCCCATCGCGGAACGGGCCCGGATCACCGAACGCGTTGTTGGCGACGTTGTTGATCACCACGAGGGTGGGCGCGAGGGGTGTCACCCAGCGGTCGTAGCGCTCGGTCAGATACGAGAGCGTCGCCGACTCCACACCCAGGTTCCACGCGATCGCGTTCGCTCCTCCGGCCACGAGCAGCCGCTCCAGCACCATCGGATACGAGGCGCCCCACAGCGGCGGGAACGGATAGCCGCGGGTGCTCGAGCCGCCGAGGACCGCGATGCGCGGCGAGCGGCCGTCGGCGAGCCGCGCCAGCTCGTACGTGGGCTCGGTGCGGATCTGCACACGGTCGAAGAGGATCACCAGCAGCACGAAGCACACCCCGATGAACACCACGTAGAGCGGCGGCACCATGAACCCGCGCAGGAGGCCCTTGCGGCGCAGTCTCGGCCAGCGCCCGAGCACCGCGTCGCGCAGCGCCAAAAACGCGAACGAGAGCGCCACCACCACGCTCGCGAAGGTCCGGTACACGAGCCGCTCCTCCTTGGTGAAGCTCATGAGGAGCTGTACCCGCGGGATCACGGTCATCGCGCCGAGGAGGATCGCCAGGCACACCAGCACGGTCGCGATCGCGCCCACCTCGGCGGAGTGCTGGTGAGGCAGCGCGCGCGCCGCGGCCGCCCGCAGCCGGCCCCGGCCGAGCCACACCGCGAGCCCCGCCACCAGTGCCAGCGTCACCGGCGAGGTGATGCGCTCCATCGCCACCAGCGGCGGCAGCGCGATTCCCCCCTCGAGCATCACCTCGCCGAGGCTCACGCGGCGGTGAAGATCCGGGCTCGAGGGCGGAAACATCGTGACCTCGAAGGTGCCGCCGTCACGCGCCGACGCCACTTCCTCCCGGGCACGCTGGTCGCAGATCACGGCGATCGCGCCGGCGAGGCGCTGGAAGCGCAGGTGCCCGCTCTCGCCCGGCTCGAAGCCGAGCGCGCGCTTCGCCACGATGGCGTTGCCGTGCACCTCGGCCACGATCGAGTCGAGCCCTGGCAGACGGCTGAGGCGCACCAGCGCGTAGTCGTCGCCGGCCCGATCGAGGACGAACGTCAGCGCCTCGTTGGGCCGGATGCGGTAGTCGAGCTCCACGTTCCGCCAAGGGCGCGCAGGCGGCGTGTCGAGCCGCACGTGGTTGGTCGCGAGCGAGTCGAGACCGGCCGCCACGTGAAGCAGCCGACCGCGTGGCGACACGAGCCGTGGCAACACCACCGGCGAGACCGTGAGCAGCAGGTACAGGAACACCACCAACGCCGACGCCACCCAGGCCACGCGCCGCGATCGCGGCGTGCGCCCCGCCTCGTGCGCCACGGCGGCCGCGCCGCTCGCGCCGTCGGTCATCCGGAGAGGGCGGAGAGCAGCGAGCGCCAGGCGAGGACGACGCCGATGCACACCAGCGGCCAGAACAGGATGTAGGACGAGGCCGCGGGCCGGAGCGGATCCGCGAGCCAGCCCACGAGCGCCATGGACCCGAGGCACGTTCCCACCGCGACTGCGTAGCGGCGGGTGCCGGACACCGGCCGGATCCAATACAGCACCACCAGCGACGGCACCAACAGCAGCGATGCCAGCAAGTACGGCGCCCACCAGTTGACGCTGCCCTGCAGCATCCCTCCACCCGCGATCAGTGCGCCGAGCGCCGCCACCACCACCGCACCTGCACGCACGCCCACCGAGGTGGCGACCTGGGCGCGGAACTCACGCATCAGCGCCACACCCGTGAGCACGAACGTGCCGTAGAGCAAGTAGAAGGCGCCTGCAGGATGGCGCGGATCGAGCCACCACCCCACCAGCCCCATTGCGACCAGGAAACTCACGATCGCCAGGGCGTAGCGACGCCCCCCGCCCGCGGGACGCGCCCGCCTGAGCGCCACGAGCGCAGGGAGCATGAGCAACGCTGCCAGCGCGTACGGAGACCACCACTCGACATCGCCAACGACCAGCCCGCCGCCTCCGATCAGCGCGCCCAACCCGGCTACCAGCATGGCCACCGAACGGCCCATGGACGACTCGCTTGGCCGGACCGAGAACTCCCCCACCTGATCCACCATCGACATGACCCGTTCCTCGAGGCGAGCTCCGCGGCCGGGGGTGCCGGATCGCCGGGTGGATTGTAGCCCCTCGAGCGCTGGCTTCGAAACCCTCGCCACGTCACCAGCCGGCAGGCCGAGCCACCCCCCCCACCGAGGCCCTCGCGGCGCTCCGCACGTCCACAGCGGGACTGCGTTCGCGCAGCCGAGCGGGAGTCGGCCCGGTCGGACGGCCGCGATACCGGTTCAGCTGGCGGGCTCCCCGCGCACGACTCGGGTGAGCCAGCGCTCGCGGAAGGCGTGCCATTCGGGCGTCTCCGGCGGGCGATCGTCGGCCGTGAACGGATAGCCCTTCATCGCCCTGAACGGCAGCGGCTCCAAACGGCGAGCCTCGAAGACGTTTCGGTCGGCGTCCTTGTCCCAGCCAAAACTCTGGAGAAACACGCTGCGGACGGCGTCCGCCGGGAGCCGCGGCAACTGGCGGGCGTCGAAGCGCAACGCCAGCTCGTCACCCGAAGCAAGGATCACGTAGCGATCGTCGGCGGAGTCGAGCAGCTCGCGGACGTCGCCGTAGCGGGTATAGGCACCGGGCATCGGGAGCCACGGCGACGCTGCGATGGGGTCAGCGAAGAGGTAACCGTGCGGCGCATTGGGCGCGCGGCGTACCATCCGCGAGAACCCACGCGCGCGCAGCTCCGCGCTCGCCGGCGCGAGCTGGGCGCGGATCGCTACACGGTCGTCGGCGGGTTCGGTGGACCAGGCCATCCGGTCCCACGCGAGCCACGACGTGCCGACGATCCTGAGCCGGTGGGCGTTCGCGGGCAGCGTCGGGGTCACCACCACCCGTGCCTTGGTCTTGCCCGCGGGGCTCGGCATCGGGTCGACGAGCGGTTTCCAGCCGTCTTCGGTCTCGACCTCGAGGCGGGGAGGCGCGATCACCAAGTCGGGGCGCTGGTCGATCGCCAGGTTGAGGCTCGCGTCAGCAGGGAAGATCCAGCCCGAGAGGTGCAGACGCAGCGGCGCCGCGGGTGCCGAGCCGAGATCCATCGTCAGCGTCCAAGGCCCTTCCGCCACACCTTGGTACGGCCCTGGCGTGTAGCTGCTCGCATAACGCTCGTCCCGATCGCGAACCAGCTCCGTCAGGTCCTCACCCCGGTCACCAGTCACACTCGCCATGGATCGCAACCCGCGCGAGGCGATCAACCGGTCCGGACCGGCAGGATCGGAGCCGGGGCCGACGCCTAGCGAGCTCGCCACCTCGACATCGGCCGGATGATCGACCACCCACAGCCGCGACCGGTCGAACCAGGCAGCCTCCCAAAGTTCCTCGGTGATGCGGAGATCGTAACCACCGTCGCGCGGCACCGCGCCAGGCACCTCGACGAGCTCGTCGGGATCGGAGGGCGCGTACCGTCCGGCCCCGATCGGTAGTCCGAGCGGCGCACCCCACAGCAGGTCCGTCACGAACGCGACCTCTCGTCCGTTCCAGGCGTAGAGGAACGGGCAGCTCCCTTTGAGCAGCTGCTCCTCCACGACGAGCTGATCGCCCTCGGGCGCGAGCCGGCTCTGCGGCACGCCGTTGGTCCACACCACCCGCAGCACGTCGGGCCGCGCGCGGCAGCCGAGCCCGAAGTGCACCACGTTGCCGTCGGCCTCGCGAATCTGGCGAACGCCCTCCGCGCGCACCTCGACGATCGCACCGACACCGAACACGTTGTTTTTGGCGCTGCCCTGTCGAAGGCCACGCAGCCGCACCGCGACCCAGTGCGTCGGCGCGGCAGGCCGGTTCTCGAACCGGTCGAGACCGGCAATCCCGCTCGTCACTCCGTCCAGGTCACCGTCGCCGTCGAGGTCGGCGATCGCGAGGTGAGTCGCCGCGGCGGCAGAGCCGGTTCCGAGCAGCGACTGCTCGAAACCGAAGGTGAGCGGGGCGGTTGGCGCTCGCGAACGGATCGCGAAGGCGCCTCGCGCGTCCCGCGCTGCGACGTCGAGGATCCCATCATCGTCGAGATCGGCGAGCGCCAGCGCGGTCGCGCCGTGGCCGAGCTCCGGCGGCCAGCCAACCGCCGTCGCGCGCTGGTAACCCTTCGCGGTGCCCGCAAAGAATGCGAGTGAGCTAGCACCGCCCGCCACCAGATCGAACCAGCCGTCGCCGTCGAGGTCGCCCGATCCGAGCGCCGTCACCGGTTCGTCGGGCAGGCCATCGACCGCACGCGAGACGAACCCTGCCTGCAAGCGGTTCTCGAGCACCGTGACGCCGTGGGCGTGGCCAACCACCAGATCCGGGTCGCCGTCGCGGTCGGAGTCGGTGGCGATCATCACGCCGGCGTCGGTGAGCGGCACCGGCGGCAAGACCCGCTGGGTCACGTTCACGAAGCTGCCCACTCCCGGGTTGCGCAGCACCATGAGGGAGTCCCCCCTGGGGCCGACCAGCGCCAGGTCGAGATCGCCGTCGAGGTCGAGGTCGGAGGCGACGCCAGCGCGCGCACCCACCCCCGCGAGCCCTCGCGTGCCGGTCCCATCCTCGAAGCGCCCGTCTCCCAGGTTGCGCCAGGCAGCAATCCCGCTCGACGCGAGCACCAGCAGATCGCGACGGGCGTCGTCATCGAGGTCCGCCACCAACAGCGCCTTCGCGTCCGACGGCGCGGACGCACTCCACCCGACCGACCACTCGCTCGCCGCGCCACGCACCACCAGCTTCTGGTCCGCGCCCTCTCGGCCCTCGAGGCGCGCGATGTCGGCCAGATCGTCGCCGTCGAGCTGGGCGAGCGCCACCGCCCCACCCGGCCCGGCGTGTTTCCCGACCGGGAGAGAAGCGAACGACGGGGCGGGCGTGGCTGGGCACGCCGCGACGCTCGGCTCGTCGGTGAAGCGCTCGACGGGTACCGCGTCGATGCCAAACGACAGCTCGGCCAAGCTGGCGCGGTGCGCTGGTGTGCCCACGAGCACGTTGGCGATCCGCTGGACCGGCAACCGCGCCGCCGCGAGATCGCCACGCTCGAGGGCTCCCTTCGCCTCGGCGAGCGCGCGGGTCGCGCTGTCGGGCCAATCGATGGCCAGCTCGCCGAGGCGCAACACGGCATCGGTGGCCCGGGTCGAGTCCCCGGCCTCGAGCGCTCGTTTGGCGCTCGCGGTCAAGACCACGAGGTTCTCCGGGCGGAGACGCCGCAGCGCCTCGATCGCCTGGACGAGTCGCTCGGATGCCTCGGGGGAATCGACCGCCCCTGCCAGCCGAAACACCGCGTATGCGGCTCGGGGATCATCGGGTGCGGCGCGCCTCGCCTCTTCGGCTGCGTCGAGCGCCCCTGGGGTGGGGCCACCACTCTCGAGCGCGGCCCGTCGGATCTGCAGCAGGTCCGGTCGTCCGGGTGCCAGGCGGAGTGCGCGGTCGATCGCCTCGATCGCCTCCCGAGGACGTCCTCGGCGCAGCTCCGCCACCGCAAGGTTGGCCGCGCCGAGCGGGTCCCTGACATCCCTCTCCAGCGCGCGGAAGGAAGCCGCCGCCGAGTCGGGGCGATCGCTCTCGAGGAAGGCGAGCGCGCGATCACGCTGCGCCAGCACCTCAGCGTCGGGAACCTGCTGAGACCGGCACCCAACTGTGGCGGCAGCGAGTGCGAGCGCCAGCCACTCAAGAACGAGCCCGCATCGATTCATGGCTGGACCGGCGCCTCCCTTCGTGGAGGCGGCGCGGGCATCTGCACGGCATGCCCCTCGCCCTCCACGATTCGGTAACGCGCCCCACCGGCCAGGCCGGACACGCTCTCACGCGAGCCTGACGGCCAGCGGATCTCGAGACGATCGATCCCTGCGGCGTCACCGAGACCAATCGACTGGCGTAGCGGCGACGCACCGAACGAACCGCCACTGCCCACCACGCGCTCCACCCGCCGGCCATCGGCGAGCCAAGCCGTGATTCGCGCGCCGAGCGCCGCGGCGTTGCTGCGGGTACCACGCAGCTCGACCTCGGTGACGTGATGGCCGAGCAGCGGGTTGTGGAAGAGAGCAGGACCGTAGCGGTCGATCGGGATCGCACCGCCCAGATTCACGAGCAGGTCGACATTGCGGTCGCCGTCGACGTCACCGAACGCCACGCCGTGGCCCTTCTGGAGGTGACCGACCCGCGCCGCGACGGTCGCGTCCTCGAAGCGCTCGCCGCGTACGTTGTGGAAGAGGCGGTTCGGCACCAGGTGCGAGAGCGACGGTGTGCCGGTGCCGACGTAGATGTCGAGCCAGCCATCGCCGTCGAGGTCGCCGAAGTTGGCGCCCATCGCTGACATGACCGCGTCCACGCCGAGGGCCCGCGTGCGGTCCTCGAAGGTGCCGTCGCCGCGGTTGCGGTAGAGCCGCGGAATGCTGGCGGGGTCGGCATCGCGTCCGTCGACGAGGCTCTCCACGCCGTCGCGCAACACGACCCAATACGAGTCCGCCCATAGATCGAGGTGGCCGTCGTTGTCGTAGTCGAAGAACCACGTGGCGAAGCTCACCAGCGGCGCGAGCACGCCGGCCTTCGCGGTGACATCGGCGAAGCGCCCACCACCTTCGTTGCGGAACAGCAAGTTGGGGCCGAGCACCACCGACACGTAGAGATCGGGGCGTCCGTCATCGTCGTAGTCGCCCCACGCCACGCCGGTCGCGAATCGGATCGAGGGCAAACCCGCAGCGAACGTCGCATCCTCGAAAGTGCCGTCGCCGCGATTGCGGTAGAGGCGGCTGCGGCTACCCGACGCGTTCTCGAGACTGAGGTTCGCGAGAAAGAGGTCGATCCAGCCGTCGCCGTCGTAGTCGGTGAACTGCGCCGACATGGTGGCGTCGTTGTCGGCGTCCAAGCCGGCTCTCCGCGTCACATCCTCGAAGTGCCCGTGACCATCACCGAGGAGGAGGCTGTTGCGCCCCGTTCCGCCCCACCCTGACCGCGCGATCACCACGTCGAGGTGGCCATCGTTGTTCACGTCGGCTTGCGCGGCGTTGAAACCGCCGAGCTCGCTTTCGAGACCCGAGCCGGCAGTCGCGTCGGCGAAGGAACCGTCGCCGCGGTTGAGCATGAAGAGCGCCGGATCGCAGGGCAAGTAGCTCAGGAGGAGGATGTCGAGATCGCCATCCTCATCGAAATCGTCGAGGACGGTGCCGCCCGCGGCGCGGAGCCGCCGGAGGCCGACCTCGGTGGAGATCTCCGGAAACGGCGGAAGCGGCGGCGGCTGGGGGTTCCAGCGCGGTGCCGGCGCGATCGGCAAATCGGTGCGCTGGCCGGCGAGCGCAGCGCTCAAGCCTGCCCGCCAGCGCGCCGCAGGGTCGCCGCGATCTCGCGCCAGCAACACGCCGAAGAGGCCCGCCGCGGCCTTCACCGGCCCGGCCATCTCGTGAGCTGCGTCGCCGGCGAGCGGGTAGAGGCACCGGTCGGGGTTGTGGAGTCGCAGGCAGTTGACGAGCTCACCGTCGCGCAGATCCACCTCGGCGAGCGTCCTGAGCACCATGTCGGGGACCGGCCCGAGGTCGCTGCCGCCCTGCGCCAGGTAGCCCTCGATGCGCCGCTCGAGGAGCTGCTTGGCCTCGTCGGCGAGCTCGTTCTCCAGCAGCACGCGCGCCGCGGCCACCACCGGTTCGGCGTCGGGACGCGAGCCGCTCAACACGTCCTGGAGCATTCCCCGGGCGCGGTTGATGCGAGCATCCGCCCAGCGCGTCGCCTCCACGCAGGCTTCGGCGAGCGTGTGATCTCTGTGGAACTCGGAGCGCGTCTCGTTCCACGTCTCGTTGCCCACCTCGCCGCTCATCCCGGTCCTGAGCAGCCGCCAGGCGTTGCGGACCTTCGCTTCACGAAACACCTGGCGCGCGCGCGTCTCTTCGGCGATCGGGTTGAGGAGGGGGATGGCGAACGGATAGCCAACCCAGACGACCCCCGCCAGCAGCGCCAGAGCGACGATGCACCCGAGGCGGCGACCGTTCGATCGAAGTTTCACGGCGCGGGTCTCGGTTGGTGGGACGGCGGCGCGGTGGGCGAGCCTGGAATCGTGGCGAGCACGACACCGCTACCCTCGGTGAGCGTGTTGAGCCGGTCGATCGCGACGTCATCAAACCGCTCGAACAGCCCCGCTTGGCCACTCCACCTCCAACCTTTCGATGGCAGCCGCGCGGCCCAGGCCGAAGGGGAGGGCCTTCCACCGCGACGAGTGCACCGACGTCGAACCTGCCACCACCTCGTCCCGCCACACTGCGCCCCCGGCCCACACCCGTGCCACCGCACCCACCGCATCGTGGTTGGAGCGCGTTCCCACCAGCATGAGCTGCACCCAATGGCTCCCCCACTCGCAGCGGTTACGGAAGGCACGCGCGGTCCCACCCATGTTGGCGACCACCAAGTCGAGGCAGCCATCGAGATCCAGGTCGACCACGCCAGCCCCACGCCCCCACCCGTCATCCTCGACCCCGCTGGCGCCTGCGAGCAGGAACCGACGGCCCTCCTGGTTCAGCAGCAGCGCGTTGGGCTGGCGCTCGATGTCCGGCGTGTCGCTCGGCGGGAAATGGCCGAACGGTACGAACAGATCGACCCACCCGTCGTTGTCCACGTCGATCGCCTCAGCGCCCCACGAGATCGCGCGCCGGTTGGCGAAGCTCGCGGCGCGCGCCACGAAGCGCGCCGTCGCGTCCTCGAACACGAGCCCGCCGAGGTTGCGCAGCAGGTGCTCGCCGTCCTGGCCCCCGTCGAGATGAAACAGGATGTTGGTCTGGTACAGATCCTGGAAGCCGTCCCGGTCGAAATCGGCGAGGGCGCCGCTCATCCCCGAGATCCGGAGCCGGCACCCGCATTCGTCGCCGATGGGTGTGAAGCGCCAGCGCCCGTCCGAAGCGGATCCGTCGTTGCGGTAGAGCTGGCTCGGCACCGTCTCGTGCCCGAAGTCGTTCGAGACGTAGAGGTCGGCGTCCCCGTCCTGGTCGAAGTCCGACCACGTGGCGCCGAACGAGGCGCTGGCGCGAGCATCGAGGGGCAGGAGCTCGCTCATGTCGGCGAACGTGCCATCGGCGCGCCCACGAAGCAGCAGGTGCGGTGCGCGCGCCGGCAGTGGGTCGCCGCGGCCAGGCGTCCTGGCGACGTCGCGAACGACGAACCAGGAGGTCACGTAGGCGTCGAGCCAACCGTCCCGGTCGTAGTCGGCGAGCGCGACGTTCGTGTTCCGGCTCGCGCGCGGAGCCACGAACCCGGCGGCCGCACCGACCGGCGTGAATCGGTCACCATCGTTGCGAAGCAGGTCGAGGAAGCCGCGACCGGCGACCAGCAGGTCGGGATCGCCGTCCCCGTCCACATCCGCGGCACTCGCACCCAACGTGCCCATGCCAGGCAGAGCCGCGCCCCACGCGGCGGCGGCGTTCTCGAACCGCAAACCACCGCGATTCAGAAAGAGCCCGTTGGCGCCGCCAGGCGACGTCACGAAGACGTCGGGGAGGCCTTGGCCGTCGAAATCGGCGATCGCCACGCCACCCCCTGCGGTCCAGTCGGCGAAGGGGTCCAACCGCCGCGGTAGCGGGGTAGCCAGCCCTAACCCGCTTCGCTCGGTGATGTCATCGAAATACCGGCGCGGATCCCGAAATGAATCGGGGTGCGGATCGGGAAGCTGCCAGGCCTGCTTCGGCAGGGGATGGGTCAGTCGATGATGCCGGCCCATGACCCACCCCAAGTGCGCCAGTCCACCGAGCCCGCCGGCGACGAGCAAGGCGACCCACAGGCCGCGGCCATCGTTCGACCGACGAGGCGTCACGGAGCGGCGGCACCGGCAGCAGGCGGACACCCGACGTCGATGCCGCGATCGATAGGACCGACGGGGACCGCCGTGCGGGCGGAGTCGTGCCACCTCGCTTCGAGAAAAGCCACGGCGGCGAGCAGCCTCGCCTCGAAGGTGCTCGGCGAGGGAACCGCGTACAGGACCGCGCGACCACGCAGGCCGTGCAACCGGACGAACGCCCGGGTCAGCGTGACTTCGCTGGCAGACGGCACGAGGGACCCCGGCGCGAACACGAGCCCCGCGCGAACCGGCGACATCCACTCATCGAAGGGATCGCCACCTTGCTGGGATGAAGCCGTGCGGGGGTGAAGGGTCCGCCGGGGGGCGCGAGCGACTCTACTACGGTAGCTGGAAGTCACCCACGCTCGTGAGCGGGCCTCGACGGATCGGCAGCAGGTGCGGTCCACGCCGTATCACGGCAGCCGCGATCACCAGCATGTTGAACGGGATCAGCACAGCCTGCCGCAGGAACGGCGCGATCCGGCCCAGGATCGAGATCAGAACGTAGTAGCCGAGCACGTAGGCGAGGGCGAGCCGCCATGGGCGCCGTACGTTCCTCCACGCGGTCCAGTTGGCGTGGAGCGCCTCGAAGAAGCCGCCGCCCCAGATCAGCCAGTTGAAGAAATAGTGCTGGGGACCTGCATGGACCTCGGGCTTCCAGGTCCACCATCCGATCGTTTCGTTGGCGATCTCGATCCCGAGCCCCGCGAGCGCGAAGCCGAGGAGCGAGAGACCGCACATCCGAAAGAGCCCGAGCGGGAGACCGCGGAGGCGCGTGGCGATCGCCTCGGCCACGCACGTCGCCACATACGCCACCGCGACGCGCAGGCACGGCATGACCAGTAGGTGCATGCCGTGATTGCGACCGTTGGGATCGAGGAAGCGCACGTGCATCAGGAACGGCATCTCGTCGAAGGGGCGCGTGGTGTCGATGTAGCCCTTCAGAAAGAAGAACCCGAAGCCCCATGCGAAGAAGAGCCGCGTGATGCGGGGGCCGCGCTCGCGCAGGCTCGAGAGCACCATCAGTGTCCCGACGCGGGGCGCGGCATTATCATCCAGATCGCCCCCGCCGCGATCGCGACGAAATGACAAGCGCTCCTGGCAGCGATCTCAAGAGCGAACGCGCCTGGGCGCGCGACGGTGCGCTCTTCGCGTGGTTCCTGGGCGCCCTGCTCGCGACCACCGCGCTCGCGGTGGTGCTCGTCGCGCAGCACCAGCTCGACGTGCCGTTCCTGGTCAGTCCGCGCGGCCACGTCGCGGCGGGCATCGCGCTCTACCCGCTCTTCCTCGTGCTGGTCGCGCGCCACGTGGCGCGAATCGCCGGGCGCACCGCCGCCACTGCCACGCTTCTGTGCTTGCTCTCGCCGGTCACGGTGTTCTGGGCGCACGTGCCGCCGTCCTTCGCGATGGGGATCGGGCTCGTGCCGCTGGTGCCGCTCACGTTCGTGTACATGCGCATCCACCGCTCCGGTCACCGCTGGGTGATCGTGGCCGGCGTGGTGACCCTCGCTCTCACCCACGTGGTGCTGACCTCGGGTGTCTTCCTGGGCGTGTTCGACCCCACCGCCATGTCCGGCGACCTGCTCGGGCGGCGGCGGATGTGGCTGGTGCACGCGTGGCTGGGCATCCCGACGGCGAGCCTGCTGCTCTGGCACGGACTCGCGCGCTACTACGGCCGCGGATACCGGCCCACCGCGGGGTGGGGGCGCACCGCGTTCACCATCGGGTGCACCCTGGCGGTGCTGATCGTGCTCGCCGGCTGGATGAGCCGCGACGCGCGCTCACAGATCCGCTTCGCCACCCCCGGCGAGGGACTGCCTGGCGGCCAGCGCGTGGTCGAGCTCACCAGCATCCCCGCCGGCAGCGGACACGGCGTGGACTTCACCCGCATCGTCGACCCCGCGGTGTGCGGGCGCTGCCACGGCGAGATCTACGACCAGTGGCTGGTGTCGCCGCACCGCTTCGCGGCCACCAACCGGCCGTACGCGCGCGCGGTGGCGAAACTCGCCGAGGAGGAGGGCGACGCGGCCACCGCGTTCTGCGCGCGCTGCCACAACCCGCTCGCCGCCGTGCTCGGACTGTCCGAGGGCAGCACGGACCCGATGTTCGAGAGCGTCAGTCGGGTCGGCATCACCTGCCAGTACTGCCACATCATCACCCGAACCGATCCCGTGACCGGCAACGGCGAGGTCACGATCACCTTCGAGCGCCGCTACCGGCCCGCGTTCGCGCTCGGACTGTGGGCGCCGCGCAAGGAGGACGAAGCGCGATTCCTCTCCGACGGGCTCGTCGGCCACGCCGAGGACTACAAGCACGAGAGTTACTTCGACTCCGAGTTCTGCGCGGGCTGCCACCGCATCACCACGCCGCACGCGCTGAACGGCGGGGTCGACTTCGTGCAGGAGGACCTCTTCACGCCGTGGCGCGAGACCTCGTCGGCGCGCGAGGACGTGGGCTGCACCGGCTGCCACATGCAGCTCAACGTGTTCGACGACCCGATCCACGCGCGCCCCGACCACCGCACCTTCGGCACCCTGCGCGCGCTGACGCCGGTGCTGCCCGCGTGGTTCGAGACCTCGCCGCTGGTGGCGCGCTTCGAGAGCGACATCGCGCGCTGGTCGGTCGGGAACCTACCCGTCTCGACCTACGAGCAGGTCTACCTGGCGTCGATCCAGAGCCAGAAGAGCAAGGCGCACCGCCGGTTCCTCCACGGGAAGAAGGCCCTCACCGTGGCGCTCGAGGTGCCCCGCGCTGTGCACCCCGGCGCGGCGCTCGCGCTCACCGTGCGGACCACCAACGGTACTCACGCCCATCCCCTGCCGTCCGGCCCGCTCGACATGAACGAGCTCTGGCTCGAAGCGACCGTCACCGACGCCGGCGGCGCCGTGCTGCTGACGAGCGGCGCACTGCTCCCCGACGGCCGCGTCGAGCCCGGGGCGCGGCGCCTCGGCGGCACCCTCGTCGACGCCGCGGGCCAGCCCATCCGCCAGCACCGCATCTGGCGCGCCGCGCGCGTCGAGAACGCCCGCTTCCTGCCACCCGACGGGGACGTGACGGACGCGTTCTCGGTCCCCATCCCCGCCGACGCCCGCGGCCCCCTCACCATCACCGCGCGCTGGCGCTACCGCCGCATCGAGCCCGGACTGGCCGCCTGGATGCTCGGCGAGAGCGCCGCGCTCCTGCCAACAGAGACCCTCGACGAAGCTCACGCGAGCGTGGCGGTGGAGTGAGAACGATCGAGGCGACGCAACGGCGATCTCACGTCGTACTGCTACTCAACCGCCATCGGGCCCCAGTCGTACCCGCAAAGGTTCCGGAAGAGTTTTGCCCATCCTTCAGGATCCGGTATCGGTGCGGTGGCGACAGATGAGTCGAGAGGGGGGCGGACGAGGAGCGGCAGCGCTCCAGTGGGTCCTGGCGCGTCGGCGCTCCGTCGCCGATCCGGTGCACGAGATGGTGGTCGGGTGGATCGGGCGACCGACGAAGCGGGCGGCCTCCGACCTCTCGATCGCGCGCCGGGCGTGCCATCGGACACTCAGAACGGCACGGGGACGGTGGCGAGGGCGCGCTCAGGGAGGACGTTGTCGAGGACCCAGGTCTGGCCGGTGTCGAGGTCGGTGATGCCGAGGCCGGCGGTGCCGAGGCCGACGTAGGCGGTGCGGTCGCGCACGGCGACGTCCCACGCCTCGCCGCGGGGCATGCGGATCTTGCGCTTCACCTCGGGACTCGCGAGGTCGCGGATGTCGACCTCGAGGAGCCGGCCCTCGTAGTCGGCGAGGTAGGCGGTGTCGGCGACCAGGTCGACGCCGTAGATGTACCCGCCGGTGCGCGCCTCACCGACGCGCGCGAGCAGGCTCGGGTCGCTGATGTCGACGATCTGTAGCCCGCGTGCGTAGCCGGCGAGGAACGCGCGGTCGCCGCGGATCTTGGAGCGGATCACGGTGGGCAGCCCGAGCAGCAGTTGCGCGGGCGCGGTGCTGTTCGCGGGGTACGTGGCGGTGAGCACCGGGTGCGTGGGATCGGTGACGTCGAAGAGCGCCATGCCCTTCACGAGGTTGCTCAGCACCGCGCGGTTACCGACCTTGGTGATCCCCACCGAGTAGCCGCCGATCGACTGGTCGTCGGCGGTGATGCGCGGTGCGTCACCCGCGATGTCGAACTGCATGAAGCCGTGGTGAGCGTTGGCGATGTAGAGGTGGCTGTCGTCGGTATCGACCGCCCACGGGTGGTTCTCGATGTTGAAGAACGAGAGCACCTTCCAGGCGCCCCTCTCGTCTCGGCCGATCACCTGGATCCCGCCCAGGCAGTCGGCGGCGAGGATCTGCCCGCGCCAGAGCGCCACGTCGTTGACGAGGCCGGGCGTGTCGACAGCGCCTTCGAGCACCGGCTGGCGCGGATCAATTGATCGCCGCCGACCACTTGAACAAAGCGAATGTCCATATCTGCGTAGAACTCGCGCGCGCCCACACACCACTGGATACACTCATCAGCACGCCATAAGCGAGACGAACCCACGGCGAAACCAGACAACGTAAGCGTTCGACGAACCGCATCTTCAGTCCGGCCCGCGCGCGTGACACTCGCTGCCCCCTGGCGAGGAGGGTGGCGTGGACGGACGAGATCGAGCTCGGCTGCAGCGGCTTCGTGGCACGCGGTGGACGAGGCCGACGCCCGGTGGGTGATCGGTCTGGCGGAAGCGGAGGGCGCGGCGCTGCATCACCTCGCCCGCGAGCACGGTCTTGACCCGCAGCGCCTGTACTGGTGGCGCCGCCGTCTCGCGTCGGCCACCGTCGCTGCGGAGGCCGGGTTTGTTGCGGTGCATGTGGTCGAGGGCGACGAGGTACACGAGCAGGCGCCGGACTGTGGCGATGGCGTGGTCGTGGAGACGCCGGCCGGTCACCGCATCCACGTCGGCCCGGGCTTCGACGCCGACACCCTCGCACGGGTCGTGTCCGTTCTGGGTGGGCGGTGCTGAGCTGGCCGGACCCGCGTCTTCCTGTGGACGGCTCCGACGGACATGCGCAAGGGCTTCCCGGACTCGCAGCGATCGTGCGCGAGGAGTGGTCGGGCAACCCGCAGAGCGGTGATCTGTACGTCTTCGCCAACCGTCGTCGCGACCTCCTCAAGTGCCTGTATTGGGAGCGCACCGGGTACGTGATCGTCTACAAGCAGCTCGCCAAGGGCACCTTCCGTATCCCTCGCGCAGCGCCGGGAAGCCGGCTCGAGATGACCACGGTCGAGCTCGCGTTGCTGCTCGACGGCGCCGATCCACGGCAGCTTCCGCGCCGCACGGTGTCGCCACCGGAAAAACTCCGCTACGACGCAAAAACGTTTCGCTTCACCGTAGACAACGTTTGCACCTCGTGACACCGTTCGGCGCGTGGCCACCGCGCGACCCTCCGAGCAAGCCAAGAGCGTCGTCCGCTTCGCGGGCCAACTGATCTCCGAGGGCCGATCCGACGAGGCGCTCGCCTCGGTCGAGCACGTGCTGCGCGAGGTGCTCGAGCACGTCGACCGGCTCAAGCTCGAGAACCAGAAGCTGCGCAAGGCGCGCTACGGCCGTCTCTCCGAGAAGATCTCCGTCGACCAGCTCGCGCTCTTCGTCCAGGCGGCGCTCGAAGCTCGCCCGACGGAACCGGCACCTCCGGCGCCGCCGCCCGAGAGCGACGCTCCGGTCGCGCCTCCGACGAAGCGACGCGGCTCCACGGGGCGCCGTGAGCTGCCCGCCGATCTGCCGCGCGAGGAGCGGGTGTACGAGCCGGCGGCGGCCGAGTGCCAGTGCGCGGTGTGCGGCGTGGCGAAGAGCGCGATCGGCTACGAGACGAGCGAGGAGCTCGAGTACGTGCCGGCGACGCTCAAGGTGATCGTGCACAAGCGCGCCAAGTACGCGTGCCGGCCGTGCCAGGGCGAGGTGGTCGTGGCGCCGGCGCCGCCGAAGGTGATCGACAAGGGACTGCCAGGCCCGGGATTGCTCGCAGCCGTGACGCTCTCCAAGTACGGCCACGGCCTGCCGCTGAACCGTCAGGAAGCGATCTGGGAGCTCGCCGGCCACCGGCTGCCGCGCTCGACCACCGCGGGCTGGGTGGAGGCGACGGCGGAGCTACTCGCGCCAGTGGTGGAGCGCATCCCGCGTGCGCGCGTTGAGCGCGCACGTGTTGCACTGCGACGACACCGGGATCTGTGTCCTCGACCGCGACCACCCGAAGGGTTCGGAAGCGCGGTCACCTCTGGGTACCTCGGCGACGAGGGGGGCGGTCTACGACTACACGCCGAACTGGACGAAGGCCGGGCCGGTGCGGTTCTTGGCGGAGCGCCGCGGTTGGTTGGTCGCGGATGGGTACGCCGGTTTCGACGAGGTCTTCGAGCGCCCGGAGGTGCGCGCGGCGGGCTGCTGGGCCCATGCGCGCCGGTACTTTGTGGAGGCGCTCGAATCGGGCGACGCCCGCGCTTCGCTCGCGTTGCGATGGATGCAGGCGCTTTTCGCGGTGGAGCGACGCGCCTCGGATGACGGGCTCAACGCCGACGACTGCCTCGCGTTGCGGCGCAGCGAGAGCGTGCCGCTGATCCACGGACTCGGACAGTGGCTGGCCGCGACGGCGAACGACGAGTCGGTCGAGCCGAAGAGCCCGCTGCGGCAGGCGGTGGGCTACACGCTGGGACGCTGGCCCGCACTCTTGCGTTTCTCGAAGACGGGCGCGTCCCGATGACCAACAATGCCGCCGAGCGCGCGCGCTGCGCCGGATCGCGGTGGGCCGGAAGAACTGGCTCTTCGCGGGCTCGGACGCCGGGGCGCAGCGTGCGGCGATCGCCTACTCGGTCCTCGCCACCTGTCAGCTCCAGGGCGTCGAGCCCTGGTCCTACCTGCGCGACGTCCTCGCCAAGATCGCCGCCGGCTGGCCCGCACGCCGCATCGATGAGCTGCTACCCGCTCCCTGGGCGGCCGAGAATCCCGAACTCGTCGGCGCCAGGTCCTGACGCCTCCGGGGTGTGGTTCGTCGAACGCTTACGGTGCAGCCGCTCGCGGTTGACCGCGCCCCCTTCAACAGCCGTCGGATCGTCGCGGTGATGCGACGCACCCCGTACGTCGGGTAGGCGTCGATCACGTCGCGGATCTCGACCACCAGCGCCTGGTCGACGATCATCGGCCTACGCTGGGTCCGCTCGTAGTAGGAACTCGACCGCGGAACGCCGAACTACCGGCAGAGCCGGGTGATCGAGGCCGCGTGGCCTTCCTCGCGCATTTGGCTCTGGACCGTCAGGAGGCCGTCCGGGTCGGGTCGGTCAGAGGGTGCCAATTTCTTCGGGCGTCGAGCTCCAAGACGAGCCTCGCTCACGTTGGCCCGAAGCTCTCCGGGCTCGCGCTCGCGGTCGCGCTCGTGCTCGGCTTGCTCCTCGTCCGCGTTGATCTTGAGGCCACGCTCGCCGGCCTTCAGGTACGTCGCGGTCCACTCCTCGACATCGGACGGCTTGATGTCGTACTCACGGGAAGGCATCGGCCAGCATCGGCTCGCCATTGATCCGGGCCAGGATCAGCTCGGCCTTCCGCCGGGCGGTCCACCGTTGGAGATCCGTCTCCATTGCTCGTCACCCCTGGACTCGGAGACTAGTCCCTGTCCAGTCCAAGCGGGAGCCACATCAGGGTCGCGCTGACCCACATTGGAGGGATCAGCAGATCGGCGAGTCGCCGGTGGCGAAGGCCGTCGCCACCACCGTCGTGCGCGGCGTGATGGGCGCGCTCTTCGGCACGCCCTCGCGCCGCCGCCGCAAGAGCTTGTGGTGAGCGCGGCGGACCGCGGGCGGCCGCCGGTCCCCGCCCGCGGGCCTCGTCAGTCCGAGTCGGACGAGATCAGCGGATAGACCACGCCGGCGAGCGCCGCACCCACGATCGGCGCCACCCAGAAGAGCCAGAGCTGCTGCAGCGCCCATCCCCCGGCGAAGATCGCCGGGCCGGTGCTGCGCGCCGGGTTCACCGAGAGGTTGGTGACGGGGATGCCAATCAGGTGGATGAGCGTGAGCCCGAGGCCGATGGCGATGGGCGCGAAGCCCGCGGGGGCGCGCTTGTCCGTGGACCCCATGATGATCATCAGGAACATGAAGGTGAGCACGATCTCGGCGACCAACGCGGCGACCATCCAGTAGTGCCCCGGCGAGTGCTCCCCGAAGCCGTTGGACGCGAAGCCACCGGTCAGCGAGAAGCCGGGCTTGCCCCTCGCGATCACGTAGAGGACACCCGCGCCGAGCACCGCGCCGCCGACCTGCGCGATCATGTACGGCCCGCAGCTCGCAGGCGGGAAGCGCTGCCCACGACCAGCCCGAGCGAGACCGCCGGGTTCAGGTGGCAGCCCGAGATGTGGCCGATGGCGTACGCCATGGTCATGACGGTCAGACCGAAGGCCAGGGAAACCCCCAGCAGGCCGATCCCCACCTCGGGAACGCCGCCGCCAGGACGCGCTGCCGCAGCCGAAAGTCAGCCAGAACGTGCCGATCGTCTCGGCCGCGCATCGTCGAGCGAGTGCCATGAATATCCCCTCCTCAGGTCATGCTTTTCCGTGGATAACGGAAACGATGAACGCCCGTTTGCGAGCCAGCATCGTCGGATCGACCGCAACCATGTGGTCGACCGCTGGCGGCGGGTGGCGCCGATTCTCGGCCCGTGATCTGGACTCTTGCGCGAGGAGGATCCATGCCGAAGATGCCCGTCCAGCTCCTCGCGTGACGAGATCGCCCAGGGGACGCTCCGCTACCGATTCACGAAACCGCCGGAGCTCACCTTCAAGGCCGGTCAATACGTGTCGCTCGGCATCCCGGATCCGCCGTATCGCGACAAGAAAGGGCCGCGACGGCCGCCGACCTCGCGTCCGGGTCGCCGAACGACGACGTCCTCGAGTTCGCGTGGCGGACCAGCGACAGCGCCTTCAAGTCGATCCTGGCCGCGGCGCCGCTCGGGAGGCACCTACGAAGGTGGTGGTCCGATCGGCACTTTCGCGCTCCACGACGATCCCACCGTGCCGGCGGTGCTGGTCGCGGGGGGCATGGCATCACGCCGTTTCGCAGCATGCTGGGCGACGTCACGCGCGCGGGCTCACCCACCCGATCACGCTGCTCTACTGGAACCACGCAACCGAGCAGGCGGCTTTCTTGGACGAGCTCGCCGAGCTCGCTCGCGACGGCCTGCCCAACCTGAGCTCATGCTGACGTTGACCCAGCCCGAGACCTCGGCGCGCGGCTGGGACGGGCTCACCGAGCGCATCCATCCTCGACCTGCTGCGCGGGTGCGTCGGGACCTGCAGGCGCCGATGTATTCGCGGTCCTCACCGCATCATCGTCGTGGTGACCGAAGCGCTGACCGTCGCGGGTGTCGACCTGGCTCGCCTCCAAGAAGGACGAGTTCACGGGGTACTGAGGCAAGCGTACCGCGCACCGGATCGGCCGCCGGCCCTCGACGCGGCGCGCGTGTGATGCGTGCGCGCGCCGATGCCCGCGACGCTCGTGAGACGAGTGCACCGTGCCCCACGGCTGGCTGTGTTTTCATGGTCCTCGGCCGGTCGTACTGATGTTGCTCACGGCGCTCGCGAGGAGCGGCTCGAGGAAGTGGGGGCCGGCGCTCATGAAGGCGTCGGCTATCTCGCCGTGATTGGTTTCGGCGTGGCTCAGTACGTCTGCGTGTACCGGTTGTCGCGAGCACTCGGGGAGCCGCGGCCCTGGATGCGGCTTGGCTCGATGGTGCTGCCCTTCGCGGCCCTCTCGGTCGTGTTCGCGATTCATTCGAAGGCCCTGCGCCGGCTCCGTCACGGTTGAGGTTCGACTCGAGTGGACATCGACGTCACGATCGTGGGCGGTGGCGTGGTGGGCGTCGCGGTGGCGGCGGCGCTCGCGTAGCGGCCCGAACAGCGTCGTCTTGCTGAAGTCGAGCGCAACGCGCGGCTCGGGGCTGAGACCACGAGCCGGAACAGCGGCGTCATCCACGCCGGCTCTACTACGCGCCGGGCTCGCTCAAGGCGCGGCTCTGCGTGGAGGAGCGCCGCGCGCTCTTCCGCTTCTGCGAGGAGCGCGGCGTGCCGCACCGTCGGCTCGGCGCTCATCGTCGCGGCGGACGAGAGGAGGCGCTGCGGCTGAGGCGATCCAGCGCGCGCGGGCGAACGGCGTCGAGCGGCTCGACGCGTGCTCGGCCATGCGCGCGGCGTCGTCGCGCTCGGAGCCCAAAGCAGCGCGGGCTCGCGGCGCTCCACTCGCCGGACACGATCGTCGACGAGTTGCGCGCTGGTCGCCGCGCATCTCCGGCGCGAGGCGCAAGACGGCGGCGCCGAGGTGGTGCTCGGGACCGAGGTCGTCGGGCTCGACTGGATCGCCGGTGGCTGGCGCGTGACCTCGCGACCCAGGGCGGTGGATCCCCGCACACGAGAGCCGGATCGTCGTGAACGCGGCGGGCCTCGCGAGCCAGACTGCATCGCGGCGCTCGCGCGGATGATCGTCGACGCCGCCGGCTACCGGCTCCATCCGATCCGCGGCGACTCTCCTTCCTCGATCGCGCGCGAGGACTTCGTGGTGGCGCACGAGGAGGTGCGCGGCCTCCCCGGGTTGGTGAACCTGATAGGGATCGAGTCGCCCGGGCTGACCGCGTGTCTCGCGATCGCCGCCGAGGTCCGCGCCCAGCTCGCCGTCGCCGGACGGATCTGAGCCCTGAGCGGCGATCACTTCGCCGCAAGCACCGCCACTCCTGGGCGCACGCGATCGAGGATCCAGCCGACCTTGCGATCGATGCAGGCATCGCCCGGCAGGTCGAGCGGGCGTGACCACGAACCACTGGCGTCCTGGCGCCTCCGAGGTCGTAGGCGCGCACCACGATCTGGGTCTCGAAGCGCGTGCTGGTGCCGAGCCAGCAGTCGCTCGCCTCACGCGATCCCCACCGCCGCGATCTGGACACGGATCCGACGGCCGGGATCCGCTCCGGGCGCAGCTCGCAGCCCTCCAGAATCGCGGCGCTCTGGATCGGCCTCCAGGAGCACCGCGATCGGGCGCGCGCTCACCACCGGGTCGGGGCCTTGCCGAGGCTCGCGCGCCGCGCACGCGCTCGCGAGCGTCAGGCCCAAGGCGGCGGTGGCGCTCGCGCGCCTGGTGATCGCCGTCCCATCGCGCCAGGATCGCACGTCTCACGCGTCCGGGGAAGTGTCTCGGCGGTGAGCCGATCGAGACGGCGCGCGCCTGCACGATGGAAGGATTCCGCGAGCTTGCGGCGCGCCCCGCCGGCACGGCGCTCTTCATTCGCGGCTGCCACACCCGCAGTCGAGAAGGAGCGCGGCCGTGCACCGAGCGAGCGTCATCGTCCTGTCGAACCGGATCCCTTCCCTCTGGGCGAGTGGCGTCCTCCCAGGGCCGACTTCCATCGCCCGGCCCTCGATCGCGACACGAGCGCTATTGCACCGCGGGCTCCACGCGACGCACGGGGCGCCGCTCGGGTCGGGCGGCGCACACGAGCCGCCGCGCGTGCGTCCGCGGCGGCCAGCGGCGCGGACATGGCGCTCGGCGCGGGCCGCGCGCGCTTCTCGATCGGCGAGGAGCGATCTCATGGGCGCGCCCGCGTGGATCACCGCGAGTCCGATGACGAGCGCCGCGACTGGCGCGCCGGCGGGCTCGGGGATGCTGGCCGGCGCGCTGCTCGGGGCGCTGGCAGTGCAGCAGCGGGTAGCTACGCGTTTCGCCCGGAGTGGCTGGTCGCGACGGTGCCGCCGGCGACGCTCTGGGCCTCGGTCGGCGGGCTGGTGGCGATCTCGATCGCGCGTGCGGCGCGCGGCCAATACGAGCCGCCCCCGAGCCGTCTCGCGGAGCGCGCTCGGCGAGCGCGCCGCTCGCTCGCGCGGCCGGTCGCCCTGGGGTTGGTGATCGGCGCGGTCGTGGTCGCCGCCCTGCGCGCCGCGATCGCGCTGGCGGCGTGGCTGCCGGCGGTGCCACCGGGTTGACAATACCGTCATACCGTATGACGGTATGAGGTGCGCCGTTGATCCAGTCTTTCCGCGACGCGGCCACGGCCGACCTCTTCGATGGCCGCGTCACCGGAGCGGCGATCCGGCGCAGTCCCGTGGCGCTGTGGCTGGTGGTGGCGCAAGCTCGATCAGCTCCAATCAGGCGCACGAGCTCAGGGATCTCGTTGCCCCGCCCGGAAACCGGCTCGAAGCCCTGCGAGGAGACCGCCGTGGCCTGTACAGCATCCGCGTCAACCAGCGGTTCCGGATCTGTTTCGTCTGCGACGTCGGCGGGCCGGCCGAGGTCGAGGTCGTCGACTACCACCGGTGACCTCACCCCGAGCCCCGCCGCGCCGGGTGCCGACGGATCGGGCGCCCACTCATCCGGGACGGATGCTGGCCGAGGAGTTCATGCGTCCACTCGGGCTGTCCCAGGTCGAGCTCGCGCCGCCTGGCCGTGCCCGTCCAGCGGGTCAACCCTCCTGATCAACGGCAAGCGAGGAGTGACCGCGGACACCGCGCTACGTCTGGCCCTGCTCCCGGCACGACGCCGGAGTTCTGGCTGCATGGCCAGCTCACCTGGGACCCTCCACCAGGCGCGGACCATCGCCCGCGAGCGCGCTGCGCTCCGATCCGGCCTGCTCGGGCACGCCTCAGGCCGTGAGCGACGGCGCGGGTCACCCGAGCTGAGCCTCGCCTGAGCTCGACCAGCCAGGAGTCGAGCTCGCCTTCGTTGGGGCCTCGTCCGGTAGGGGAAGCGTCCCGCGCCGCGTCGAGATCCTCGAAGAGGCGGTCGATACGAGGGGACCAGGCCGAGACGAGCTCGGCGGTGACGGATGCTTGCTCGCCGGCGCGCTTGCGCTCCACGAGCTCGTCGACGTCCCGAAGTCGCATCTCGTCGGCGAGCTGCGTCAGATCGATCACCAGCTCGCCCGCCCGCAGCAGGTGGATCCCCGTCGAGGTGGTTCGCAATACGTAGAGCAGACGCTTTACCGTCGGCTCTGGATCAGGTTCGCGCGTTGCTGACCGCGAAGCCGCGGTAGTGCGCGTGGAATCGGCGGTGGAGCGCACGGCGGACGATCGGCTGCAGCCCTTCAGTGGGGGAGCGGAGCACGCCGTCGTCGTCCCCAGGATTCGTTCGAGAAAATTGCCGTTGCCTCGCAGCACCCGCGAGCACGTGACCGATCTCGTTCGACGTGTAGTCGATCTCGACTCCGTCGACGATCTCGGCGCGATCGAACGTCGGCCGCGGTGGGTGGAGACCCAGCAGCGAACGGGTCGCCGCGACGTGGACGGCCTTCAGGTCGAGGTCGCTGTCGGGCGAAGGAAATCCGTAGGCGTGGGCTCCGCTCAGGTGCACGACGAGGTGCGCTCGTCGCGCGGATTCCTCTGCCAGCACCTGGCTCGCGACTCCGAGCTGGTGGGGCGTCAGCAGGTCTTCGATACTCACGACGACCACTCCACCGAAAACGTCGGCGGTGCGTCTCGGCCCCACGGCCCCGGGCGGTTCGCGGCGAAGCGCCGGGCGACCTCCTCGTGGATGCGCCGAGCGAGCGCGTCGGCGCGCGGCAGGTCGGCGCGGTCCGGGAGTTGAGTTTCGGCCCGCGCAGCGTCGAGCGCGCGGGGATCAGCGCCTCCGCCTCGGCGACCACGTCGGCGAGCGGCACCTCCCTTCTTGATCGCGACGAGGCGGTCGTGGAGCACGCCCGTGGCCCGGAAGGTCGGCCGACCCGCTCGGAGCCACTCGGTCGCCGTCCAGATGAGCCGCATCAAGTTGTAGGCGTTCTTGGGCCGAAGCTCGCGCGGAAGCTCGAGGTCGTGGCTGCGCTCCGCCATGGCGAACCGGACCAGGGGCGCCGAAGTCGTTCGCAGGAGCAGTCCTTGATCGTGGAGAGATCGGTAGAGCTGCTTGACCCCACCTTGGCCTGGGGGCGATGCCGCGCCTGGCCGTGGTCACTTCGCGGCGGGGTGCGATCGGCCAAAGCGCCCGCCACCTGATCGAGCGACAACCCGGGCTCGTCGCGGAGCCAGGCGAGACCTGCGCCGCGGTGCTCGGCGAGGCGTGCACCCTGTTCGAGGCGGCGAAGCTGCGCGATCGCGTAGCGGCCGAACGACCCGTGGATCTCGCTCGACACGAAGGCCTCGCGCTCCGCGACGATCCCTCGCCGATCTCGTCCCGCGCCGTGCCCCCGGGCACGAACAGCATCTCGAGGCGTGTTCCGGTCCGCGCGCAGCGCCTGACGCAAGGCCTTCGTGACGGACCAGTAGGCCATCGAGCCGTCCGGGCTGACGAGATCGTGCGGGGATCGACGAGACCAGCGGTCCAGGAGAGCGGCAAAGCGAACACGCCGCGGGTGTCGACGTCCGAGCTCTCGTCGGCGAGCCCCAGGCTCGCGAACCCACGATCGTCTCCAGCACCAGGCACGGCGCGAGCGCGGACCAGCTTTCGCGTCGCGGCGGACCGCGAACAGGGTCTGGCCGACTCTCCGCGGCACGAGGTCTTCGCGAGCGCAGTGGAGCGTGCCGACGCCGACGATCGTGATCTCGACCAGGTCGTCACCGGGAACCGGTAACGCGCCCCACGGTTCCGCGCGGGATCGTGCGCTCGTCGAGGATCCGGTCGGTGCAGCTCCACCTCGGTGCCGTGCGGGAGCGGCACCGAGCGAGGGTCGAGGTTCGCCAGACTGCTGGCCGCCCGCGTCATTCGCGCGAGTATAGGCGTCGGCGCATGCCGCGCAGCGCGCGCATGCCGGCGAACGTCACCAGCGTCGCGGCGAGCGGCGGCGCCCAGGCGCCGCGCGGGGCCGCTCGCCCGGTGCTCGCCTCGGCCAGCTCCGGCGTGAGGCGCCGGGGTCGTCTCGGAGCAGTCGTCGTCGACGCCGTTGCCGGGGATCTGACGTTGCCGGGACGGGCGTTGGGGTTCGCGTCGTCGCAGTCGGCTGGACCGCAGGCCCGCCTTCGAGGGCCGCGCCGTCGTGATCGGCGTCGGTGCAGGGCGAGGCGTTCGCCTCGAACGCACCGGCGTCGCACGGCGGGCCGCCGCGCGCGAAGTTCCGCTGATCGCGCTCGGCGCAGGCGGCCGCGGAGCCGGCGCCGACCGCGACGCTGGCCGCGCCCAGCGCGCGGGTCTCGGTGAGGCCGCCGTTCATCGCGAGCGGCTCGAGGGCCAACCCGGCCACGCTCACCGACCCCTGGTCGCCTGCCGCGGCGAAGCCGCAGGTGGCGAGCGGGCTCTCGACGTTGCCGCCGAGCGACGTGGCGGGGCTCGTGCCGCCGCACACGCTGAGGGTGGGCGCCGCGGGAGGGGCGATCGCGTAGGCCGCGGCGAGGATGGTGTTGACCACGGTGGTGGCGCCGGTCGAATGGAGGTCGGCGCCTTCCGCGGCGCCGACGGCCTCGCTGGTCCCCGGAGACCACGAGGTTGTCGGCGATGGTGGCGTGCTCGACGGCGGTGGCGCCGCCCGCGTAGAGCCCGCCGCCCTGGGCGTCGCCGCCGCGGTTGACGGTGAAGACGCCGTCCTGGCCGTCCCCGCCGTCCGCGGCGTTGGTGACGACCGTTGCGTTGGTGAGCCGCGCCGCCGCGCCGTTCGCCACGTACACGCCGGCGCCGAGCGCCGCGCCGCCGTTCGCGCCGGACAGCGCGCCCGCCAGCCCGTTCCCACCGGTGGTGACGTTCTCGGTGACGAGCGCGCGTTCGACCGTGGTGTCGCCAGCCGCCGCGTAGAGGGCGCCGCCGCGCGCCGTGGCGCCGGCCACCGTGGCCGCCGGTGGCGCGGTTCTCGGCGAGCGCTACGTCCGCCACGCTGGCCGCCCCGCCGAGAACCGCGAGCCCGCCGCCGTCGGCGCCGCCCGCAAAGCCGAAGTCCAGCCCCAGGTAGTCGGCCCCGTTGCCGCCCGTCGCGGCGTTCGCGGTGACCACCGAGCGCTCCACCTCGAGCGCGCCGGCGCTCGCAATGCCGCCGCCGCTCGCCGGCCCGCCGTTGCCGACGCGGAAGCAGTGGCACGGGTTCTCGTCGGTGCAGCAGTACCCCGAGCCGTCACCGCCCTTCGCCTGGTTGCCGGTGACCTCGCACCCGTCGAGGGCGAGCGTCGCCGTGGCCGAGCTGAAGACGCCGCCACCGGTGGCGCCGCCGCCGTCGCGTACTCCACCGCCGAGTGCAGCGTTGCCGCTCACCGCCGCGCGCCGCAGTGTGAGCTGGCCGTCGTTATAGATGCCGCCGCCCGCCACCGCCTCGCTCGGCGCGCCGAGCACGGTGCCGCCAGCGAGCGTGAGGTCCTGCACCCGCACCGCCGCGCCCGCCGCGACCTGGAGGACGCGGTCGCCGAGGCCCGCCGCCGAGACGGTGGTCATCGCGGCGCCCCGCCCGGCCCGGACGAGGTCGGCGGAGGCGTCGAGGTCGCCGGTGGCGCCCGCGTCCTCACACGCGCCTGCGACGGTGAGCGCGTAGGTCGCGGCGTCGAGGAGGATGGTGTCCTCGCCCGCCGAGCCAGCGGCGCAGCCGTCGACCGGCGCGTCACCGTTCGCGGCGAGGATCGCCTCGCGCAGCGTGCAGGTCCCGTTTGGCCCGAGGCCCGCGTCGTCGGCGGTGGCGTGGACCTCGTAGACGGTGGCGAGCGCGGGGCTCGCGCCAGCGATCAGGGCGCCGCCGAGGGCGCCGAGGAATCCGATCAGCCCGAGGCCGATCCGTGCACGCTCGATCCGCATCGTCGTCCCCCCCCGGCGGCCGCGCCGCCAGCGACGATGCTACGCACCCGGCGGGCCGGGGCACAAACCGCCGGGCCGAGGCCTCAGCTCGTGAGCAGCCCGATCCGCGCCAGGCGGTGCTGGCGGTCGCGGGTGCAGCGCATGGCGAGGTGGTCGACGTCGATCCCGACCATCGCCATGTCGTCGCGGGTGCTGGCGATGGTCGCGTCGACCAGCGACGACCAGTGGTCGCTCTTCTTCTGCAGCTCGTCCTTGCGCGCCTTGGAGAGCTCGGGGAAGCGCTGCGCCAGGTAGTAGACGCCGAAGGCGACGTGGCGTGACTCGTCGTGGCCGACGTAGCGCATCAGGTAGTCGGCGAAGAGCAGGTTCATCGCCTTGAGCTCTTCGATGCCGGAGGCCTCGAGGTCCATCTTGCGGGCCAGCGCCGCGCCCTCGACGAACGTGGTCTGGGCGAGCCCCTCGATGATGACCTGCATGCCGAGGAGCAGCTCCTCGGCGGTGTCGCTCTCGAAGACCTCCTTGCAGAGCCGCTCGAGGTGTGGCGAGACCTGGCCCGTGACGCCGAGGCCACGGATGACCCGCGAGAAGAACTCGACGTGGCGCGCCTCGTCCATCACCTGCGTGGAGCCGTAGTAGGTGGCGATCAGGTCGGGCGCCTTGGCGACGATCTTGGACGTCACCATGAGCGCCCCGAGCTCGCCGTAGTGGAGCTGGGTCTGCACGTTGGCGGTGGCCTGGCGCACGATCGGCGGCAGCGCGCGCATCGCCGAGAGCGCCGACCAGTCGACGTCGGTGGAGGCGTTCCACTGCTCGTGCTTGGCCTTCTCGTAGAGGCGGTAGAGGTCCTCGTCGGGGCGATCGAATGCCTGCGCGTAGACCGGCCCCATGAAGTGGCCGGCGGCGCCCTCCCACATCAGCACCTCGGCGTCCATGAGGCTGTTGGGACGGATGGCGGCGCGCTTGGCGCGGCGCTGCGGGCCGGCGCCCACGGCGGTCTCGTCGTCGTCCTCGGCGGGCGCCGTGCTCCTCGCCTGCCACGGCGGCACCACCAGCGACACGTCCTCGTCGCCGCCGCGCTCGGTGGCGAGGATCTCGTCGATCTGGCCCGAGAAGTAGTGATCCTGGATCTTCTCCGCCATGGCGCTGTCGACCGCGACGTCGCGCCCCTCGTGGCGGCGCGCCGACTTCATCACCTCGGGCATGAGGCGCCGGTCGGTGAACATGTTGAGGTTGGGGGCGATGACCTTGGCGTAGCGATCGAAGTAGATGAACTGCTTGGTGGTGAGGATCTCCTCGCGCAAGAGCCGGAGCCCGTGCTTGCGCGCGATCCAGTTCATCTTGGGGAGGATCTCGCCGTAGTCGATGTCCTTGAAGGTCTTGAAGATCAGCGGGCCGTACGCCTCCTCGAGGTCCTTGGCGAAGGCGTCGAGGTCGATCGCGTGCTTCGGGGCCCCGAGCAGCACCATGCACTCGGCGAGGCGCTGGAAGTTGCCGGTGTTGAAGGCGACCAGGTAGCGGCTCATGAGCTTGTGGGTCCAGCCGCGGAAGCGCCCCACGATGCCGAAGTCGAGGAACCCGATCCGCCCGTCGGTGAGGTAGAGGAAGTTCCCGGCGTGGACGTCGCCGTGGAAGAAGCCGTGCACCACCAGGCACTCCATCCACGCGCGCATGCCGCGGATCAGGAAGCGCTCGGCGTCGTCCATGTAGGGCAGGAGGGCGTCGGTGTCGGTGAGCTTGAGCCCGTGGAAGCGCTCCATCACCAGCACGTTCTTGCGGGTGAAGGTCCAGTAGACGCGCGGCGCGACGCAGTCGGTGAGGCCGGCCTCGGTCATGGCGCGGTTGAACTCCTCCATGTTCCGCGCCTCGCGCTCGAAGTCGAGCTCCTCGTGGATGGTGCTCGCGAAGTCCTCGACCACCGCCACCGGATTCAGGAGCTGGGCGCTCTTCAGGAACCGGTCGGCGAACCACGCCGCGCCGGCCAAGATCTTGAGGTCCATGTCGATCTTGGTACCGATCCCTGGGCGCTGGACCTTGACCACCACCTCCTCGCCGGTCTTGAGGCGCGCGGGGTGGACCTGCGCCACCGACGCAGCCGCCATCGGGTCGACGGCGAACTCGGCGAAGTGGTCCTCGACGCGCCCGTCGATGGCGCGCTCGACGAGGCGCTTCGCCTCGGCGCTCGAGAAGGGCGGCACCTGGTCGAGGAGCGACTGCAGCTCGTCGACGTAGGGCTGGGGGAAGAGCCCCTCGCCGGAGGCGATCACCTGGCCGAGCTTGATGAACGTGGTGCCGAGCTCGGTGAAGGCGAGGCGCGTGGCGACCGGCGCGGTGAGCGGGCGAGACGGGTCGGCGCCCGCCCAGCGGCGCGCGGCGGTGACGCCCTGCGCGTCGAGGAAAGTCAGCGTGCGGTACTTGGCCGCGATCCACGCGACCTCGGCGAGACGGCGAGCGAGCTTCATGACTTGCGCTCCTTCCGGCTCGACGGCTTCGAGCGCGGCTCGTGCGGCGGGGCGGTCTGGAGGGCGCGACTCGCGCCGCCGGCTGCTGGGATGGCAGCTCCAGCCCGAGCAGGGTCAACGCGGTGTCGATCAGGCACTTGCGGACGCGCGCGGCGTGGGCGGGGTCGCGCAGGTCGTGGCCGAAGTACTGGCGCTGGCTGGGCTGGTCGATGAGCGCCTGCGCGAACTGGCCGTAGAACGTGCTGAGCAGCACCTCGACGTCGAGGTCGCGGATGCGCCCCTCGTCCTCGAGGTGCGTGAAGTACTGGACCGCGAGCCGGAACCACGGCTCGAAGGTCTCGAACACCGACGGGAAGTCCATCGACTCGGCCTGCAGCGACGCCCACTGGCCGATCCGCACCGGCCGCGGGTCGGCGACCATGGCGTCGAAGAGCGTGCCGATGAGGCGCGGCACCGCCACCTCGACCGGCTGCGCGGTCTCGAGGCAGTCGCGGGTGACGCGCATGACCTGGCGCGCCACCGCGTCGCACACCGCGAGCCACAGGCTCTCCTTCGAGCCCCAGTGGTAGTTGAGGGCGGCGACGTTGACGTCGGCGCGCTTGCAGATCTCGCGGGTGGAGGTGCCGTCGAAGCCGTATTCGGCGAACACGTCGAGGGCGGCCTCCAGGATGCGCGCGGGTGCCGGCGTTCTCGGCGGCCTCCGCGTCGAGTGGAGAGGTGCGGCGGGCGAGGGCGCGAACGGCCATGCGGGGCTCTCCGGGGCGGTGATGGATGCGATCGCTTGAATCGACCGATTCAAACGATCGCTTAACCTAGAGTGATCCCGGTCACACCGTCAAGGCAGCGGGGCCGCGGGCTGGAGGGTCGTCGCTTCGTCGACGACCCCAGGGTCGGTCCGCAGCTCAGTCCTCGCCGCGCCGCGATTCGGCCAGCGTCGCGCGCAGGATCGATAGCACCGCGCGGTCTTTGGGCCGGTTCGCATGCTCCTTGAGGCGGATCAGGGTCTCGAGCGTGGCGACGCCAAGGGCCAGACCGTCGAGCTCGATCTCGATCGAGCGCTCGGCCAGGTCGAGAAAGCTCAGCCCGGCACCGACGCTGCCGAGCACGTCGAGGGGGCCGGCGGCGGTCATCAGGAGGTGACGGCCCGGGCCGGCGAGCTGCTCGGCGGTCGCCGCCAGCCGGCGCGGCAGGTGCTCGCGGTACACCGCGTCCAGGTCCTCGAGCACGGCGGCCAATCGCGCCAGGTTCGCGGGATCCCGCGCTGGAACGATGTCGACGTCGAACGTCGCGATCGGCGCACCCTGGACCACCGCTGCGACGCCTCCGACGATCACGAACTCGACGCCGCCGCGCGCGAGCGTGCCCAGCAACCGCCGTAGATCAGTCGTGGGTGGCACGGGCTCGAAGCTGTTCGATGGTCCGGATCTGGTCGGCGAGCACGCCGAGACGCTCGGCGGGGGAGAGCGTCAACATCCAGCGGATCATCGTGAGATCCACACCGTCGGCATCCGAGGTGGCCGGACGGGTGCCGGGCTCGGGGGCCACGTGGGGAGGCGACGTGGATTTCACGCTCCGACGGTATCGCAGCGCGTCGCAGGCGGGTCAGTCGTCGCCGCCGGCGCGGCGAAACTGTTTCTTGGCCGAGTGGAGCGCCTTCTCCTTGAGGCGCCGCTCCTTCGAGCCGCGCGACGGCTTGGTGGGGCGGCGCGGCCTGGGCGGCGGACGCAGCGCCTCGAGGATCAGCTCGCGGAGCAGCTCGCGCGCGTCGTCGAGGTTGCGCGGCTGGGAGCGGTAGCGCTGGCTCACGATCACCAGCTCGCCTTCCTTGGTGATCCGGTTGGCGGCGAGCGCTCGCAGGCGCGCCTTCGCCGCAGGCGCGAGCGCCTCGCTGCGGTCGAGCGCGTAGCGGATCTCGACCCGCGTCTCGACCTTGTTCACGTTCTGGCCGCCCGGCCCGCCCGAGCGCGAGAACGCGACGCTCAGCTCGGCCTCCGGGATCACCAGCCCGTGACGAACGATCAAGGCATCCATGGCGGGCGCAAGGATCGCCGATCGCGCCACGCGCCTCCAGGGGTGCGGGCGTCCGCCGCCTCCCGTGCCGGGTCGCCCGCGCGTCCGGGGCTGCTGGCAACTGCCAGCAGAAAATGCAAAATAGTTGGCAGCGAAAATGGTAACTAACTGCTTACATGACATCGTCGGAATGCCCTGAAAATAGCGTGAAAGGCGCTTCCCGGGCCCCCTGAGCGTGCTGTCTGGCTGTCCCGGGCTTGCGGCCCGGCAGGAGCCGGCCCTCCGAGGAGGCTGATCGCGGCCGCGACGGAGCGCGGCCCTCCAGCCGACCGAATCCACGTCCGCGCTGGAAAGCGGACGCCGAAGACGTCGTGCTTCGTCGGCAGGCGCTTCAGTTCAGCAGGTATTCGGGGCACGAGAGGGCGAGCTGCATGAGTCCGCAGGCGCGCCAGTGCTCCCAGCGGCCGGCGGCGGCGAAGTCGCGCATCGCCTCGCGGGTCTCGGTCGAGACGTCGTAGAGCCCGGCCATCTGCAACGCGAGGTCACCGCCGCTGGCGTTGGTGCCTTGCTGCTTGAGGGTGCGGATCGTCGGGCTGCGGTCCTGGCTCGGGGTGGCGGCGGTGCCGTCGTCCTCGAAGCACGCCCAAGAGATGAAGCTCGACCAGCTCACGAGCTGGCTCGCGTGCAGCCACGCCGAGCCCGACGGCCAGCCGTTCACGTTGGGCGCCTGGAACGGGTACTGGCGCATGTCGTAGAGCTGCCACTGGAGATAGAAGCGCGACAGGTGCTTGAGGCCGAGCACGCGCAGGCTGCCGATCATGAGCTCCATGGGGCTCTTCACGCGGCCGTGGATGGCGGTGTCGGAGAGGAACTCGGGACGGTTGGCGACGTGCTGGACGAGGGCGGGGATGTCGCCCTCGGAGCCCCACGCGGCGTGCATGTCCTCGAGCGCCTGCGTCGAGGGCTCGAAGCCCATCAGCTCGCGATAGATCCGCTTCGGCACGAAGTAGCCGAACGAGGGGTGCGCCTTGATCGCGGCGAGCACCTCGGGGAACTTCGCGGCGCCGCGGTTCACGCCGAAGATCGTCTTCGAGCCCGGGTCCCAGTTGAAGGGGTTGAAGAACGCCTTGTCGCGGTCCCAGTCGTAGTCGTAGCCGGTGAGCGCGCGGGCGATCTCCTTGATGTCGTCCTCGGTGTAGTTGGGCTGGCCGGTCACCGGGTGCTTGGTGCCGAGCGCGAAGAGCTCGCACAGCTCGCGGGCGAGGTTCTCGTTGGCGTGGCCTTTCTCCGAGAACACGTTGCTCAGGTACCACTGCATCGGCCAGCCCGGCGCGACGGTGGAGAGCAGCGAGAAGTAGTTGCCCAGGCAGCCCGAGCGGCACGAGCGCACCCAGGTGTCGAGCTCCTCGTTCTGGCCGCCGTCCGAGTACCCGACCACCAGGAGCCCCATCATCATCCACGCCATCCGCTCTTGGAGCGGATTGGTGCTGGTCTGCATGAGCTCGAAGAGCCGGTCCATGTAGGCGGCGGGGTCGTCCCAGCCCGAGATCGGGGGCAGCGCCCAGTAGCTCGAGCTGGTGAGGGCGCGGCTGGTGAGGTCCTCGATCAGCGCTTGCGGGCCGATCGACAGGCCATAGGTCATGTCGGCGGGGCTGGGCCCGAAGCCCAGACGGCGCCACACGTGAGCGACTTGTTCTTCGGTGGAGGCCATGGGGTGGAATCCTTGCGAGCTCGGCGTCGTCGAGGCGAAAGCGGGCGGGGACTGGCCCCGCCCCTACGATTCGTGCCCGACGTCGCAGGCGCAGGCAGGTGCGACGGGGATCTCGGGCTTCGGCAGGGTGCGCTCGCGGAAGCGCTTGAGCAGCGCGCCGGCGGCGACCGGCGCCATGAGCGGCAGCATCCCGCGCCACGCCGCGCCAACGTCGACCCCGCGCTCGGCGGAGCCGAGGCGGCCGCACACCAGCGTGGGCTGGAACACGCCGAGATCGGCGAAGTGCGACCGGAGCACCACGTCGTCGACGCCGCTGGTGCCGGCTAGGCGGTTGATCACGGTGGCCCACAGGCGCCGGAAGTCGGTGGTCGGCACGAGCGCGTCCCAGATGCGGTTGGGGCGATCCTCGCCGCCGGGATCGAGGGTGGGCGGGTCGCCGTAGAGGCCGCCCACCACGCCGCCGCCGATGACCATCGCCAGGCCGCCCTGGCCGTGGTCCACGCCGCCGTTCTCGTTGGCCGTCACCTGGCGCCCGAACTCGGACGCGATCACCACGAACACGTCGTGCTCGCGCGGGTGGCCGGCGAGCGCCGCGAAGAACTTGGTGAGCGCCTCGTTCAAGTCGGTGAAGCACGCGCCCTGGTTCTCGAGCAGCCCCGAGTGGTGGTCGAAGGTGCTGAACGCGGTGGCGTAGGTCTGGCTCGGGATCCCGGCGCGGATCAGCATCGCCACCTGCAGCAACTGCTCGGTGATGTACGAGTACTCGCCGTCGTCGATCGCCGGGTCGTTGGCGGCGGTGACCTGCGCCGACACGTCGAAGGTGCTCGAGATGAGCTTGGCGGCCTGCTCGTGGAAGCCGCCGCCCACGTGGGTGGCCATCTTCTCGAGGGCCGCGCGCGCCGCGCGTCGGTGTCGTACCAGGGCAGCGAGTAGCTGAAGTTCGCGGTGTCGTAGAGCACGAGCGTGGGGCTGGTGCTGCCGACCGCCTCGAGGCGCAGGTCGTAGAGCGACACCGTCGAGAGCGGGTTCCCCGGGTGCATCGCGTCGTTGTAGCGGCCCATCCAGCCGGTCGGCTCGAGCAGCGAGAGGTCGGCGGTCTGCCAGTACTTCATGGCGTTGAAGTGGCTGAAGTCCGCCTTGGTGACCTCGCCGATCCCCTGGATGAACGCGACGTCGCCCTGGCTGTTCCAGCGGTTCGCCAGCCAGCTCAGGTTGGGGTGGAGGCGGTAGTCGGTGAGGCCGGAGAGCGCGAGCGTCTGCGCCGGTGAGAGGGCCAGCGCCCCGTGGCCGTAGCTCGTGTCGTAGTACCAGGAGTTGGTGACCGGCACGAGCGTGTTGAGGCCGTCGTTGCCGCCGTCGAGCGTGATGAGCACGCAGATCGGCGAGCCCGCGGGCAGCGGTGCCCGCATCTGGTCGGCGGCCATCGCCGCGGTCAGGCCGCCGCGGCTCATGACGTCGAGGAGGATCGGGCCCGCGGCGGTTCCCACCACCACGCTTCCGGCCGACTTGAGGAACGATCGACGATCGAGGGGCTTCATCGTGGGCTCCTTCGGTGGGGGCGTCAGTTGAGGAGGAACTCGGGGCACGAGAGGGCGAGCTGCATGAGGCCGCAGGCGCGCCAGATCTCCCACGGACCGGCGTTGGCGTAGTCGCGCAGCGCCTCGCGGGTCTCGGTCGAGACGTCGTAGAGGCACGCGAGCTGGAGGGCGAGGTCGCCGCCGGTGGTGCGGGTGCCCTGCTGGAAGAGCTGGCGCACCGTCGGGCTGCGCTCGGCGGTGGGCACCCCGCTGCTGCCGTCGTCGGAGAAGCACAGGCTGTTGATCGTCCCCGACCACTCCATCACCTGGCCCGCGTAGAGCCACGCGGGGCCGTCGGGCCAGCCGTTCACGTTGGGCGCCTGGAAGGGATGCTGGCGCATGAGCGTGAGCGGCCAGTCGAAGTAGAAGCGCTCGAGGCTCTGGAGGCCGAGCACGCGCACCGCGCCGATCACGAGCTCGAGCGGGCTCTTCACGCGGCTGCGGATCGCGGAGTCCGAGAGGAACTCGGCGCGGTTCGCGATGTGCGTGACCAGCGCCTTGAGGTCGCCGTTCGGCCCCCACGCGGAGGCGAGCTGGTCGAGGGTCGCCGCGTTGGGCTCGAGCCCGGTGAGGATGCGGTAGATGCGGCGCGGCACGTAGTAGGCGAACGAGGGATGGGTGCGCACCGCCTCCAGCACCTCGGTGAACTTGGCGGCGCCGCGGTTCACGCCGAACACCGTCTTGTTGCCGGGGTCCCAGTAGTCCGGTTCGAAGTAGGCCTGGCCGGTGTTCCAGTCGAAGTCGTAGCCGGTGATCGCGCGCGCGATCTCCTTCACGTCGCCCTCGATGTAGTTCGGCGCGCCGGTCTTGGGATGCGTCACGCCGAGCGAGAAGAGCTCGCACAGCTCGCGCGCGAGGTTCTCGTTGGGGTGCTCGGCGGTCGAGAACACGTTGCTCAGGTAGAGCTGCATGGGCGTCGACTGGACCACCGACGAGAGCAGGGCGTGGTAGTTGCCGAGGCAGCCGCCGCGCAGCCGCTTCACGTGCTCCGCCATCTCCGGTCCGTGGACGGTGTCGGTGTAGGCGACGACCAGCGTCCCCATCATCGACCAGGCCATTCGCTCCTGGAGCGGGTTGGTGCTGGTGGACATGAGCGTCCAGAGCCGGTTGAGGAACGTCACCGACTCCTCCCAGGTGTTCATGTTCGGGAGCTGCCAGTAGCTGTTGGTGGTGAGGACCGGTTGAGGAGGTTGGTGATCAGACCCTGGGGACCGAGGTTGATCCCGGTCGTCATGTCGGCCTGGTTGGGCCCGAACCCGAGGCGACGCCAGACGTGCGCAACCTGTTCGTTCACCGATGCCATGGGCTCTCCTCGTCCGTGGGGAGGTGGAGGTTGAGGGGCGGCTTGCGTGCGGGCTCGAATGGTTCCGATCGTCGGGAAAATGTCGGGTAGGTGACGAAGATCGTCACGGCTGTCGCAGTGCCATCAACGAAATAATTGAGAAAAGGTTGCTGATCGTCATGGGTGCGACGGTTTGTGTGCATTTATGACTCCAATCGACGACATTGTGACGAAGTGCTCACCCCGCATTGCGGAGATCCATTCGCGTTGTATAGACTCGAGGCAGGATTTCTAGATCGAGGGCTGCATGGCGCTCAGTATCAAGGACCCGGAAGCCGATCGGCTTGCCCGCGAGCTGGCACGCCAGACCGGCGAGAGCCTCACCCAAGCCGTGGTCGTCGCGCTCCGCGAACGACTGCAGCGCGAGCGCCGGCGAAGGCGAGGAACGGACCTGGGCGACGAGCTGGTGGCGATCGCCGCCCGCTGCGCGGCCCTTCCGGTTCTCGATGGTCGAGCCGCGGACGAGATCCTCGGCTACGACGACCACGGGATTCCTGGCTGATGGTCCTCGACACGTCGGCGCTGATCGCGTTGCTCCTCGGCGAGCGCGAGGCCCCCACGTTCCGCGCGGCGCTCGAGGCCGACGTCGTTCGCCTTGTTTCCGCGGCCAACCTTCTCGAGAGCGCGATGGTCATCGAGACGAGGCTCGGAGAGCAAGGTGGCCGCGAGCTCGATCTCCTGATCCAGGTCGCCGAGCTCGAGGTCGTCCCCGTGGATTCCGCGCAGGTCGCCGCCGCTCGCCAGGCCTTCCGCCGCTTCGGCAAGGGCCGCCACCCGCCCGGACTGAACTTCGGCGATTGCTTCGCCTACGCGCTCGCGGTCACGACGGGCGAACCGCTACTCTTCAAAGGAAGTGACTTCGCCGCCACCGACGTGCTGCGAGTGGTGTGACGGAAACCGGACTCGCGACCGATCAGGGCTTTCGCGCGAACGCAGCGCGGATCTCGGTCCTCGCGTCGTGTGCGGCTTCGCGTGCGACCCAATCCGGGACGGCGCCCATCGCGGCGAGCAGCTCGGCCGCGTGGACGCGGCAGTTGCTGCACGGGCTCTCGTCCCAGACGAAGAGCGCCAGGTCGGCACAGCCCGCGGCGCGCTCGCCCGCGGCGCGAAACGAGCTCGCCAGCGAAAACACCACCCCGTGAAGCTCGTCGAGCGCGCGTCCGCGGAACGACTCCGCGATCGACCGCAAGATGGCTTCGTCACCCGCGCGCCAGTTCGCCACGAAGAGATCGATCGTGCGCTCGTCCGCGCGGCTCGCGAGGTGCTCCTCGACAGCCAGGGCACGCGCGGCTCCACACGGGTGGTTGGCGAGCACTCGTCGTGCGCGGTCGCGGACGTGCGGCTCCGCGGAGCGAGACAGCTCGAGCAGTCGAGCGTCGAAAGCGGGCAGGCCATGCCGCTGGAACGCGCACAACGAGGCGTTCACCACGCGCGGGTCGGTCTCGATCCACAGCGCCTCGGCCAGCGCGCGGCGTTCCTGCGCCGGCGCGCGAAGGCCCCATCCGAGCGCACCCCGCTCGGCCAATAGTCGGCGGCGAGGTCGATCGACTGTGCTGCTGCGCGGATCGCGTCGAGCAGCTCCGTAGCGGACCGCTCGTCGCGTGAGATCGGCCGCCGCGCGAGTCGGTCGATCGTGCCGTCTTGGCGGATCAGCGGACGGTCGTCGTCGAGATGACGCAGGAAGGCACGGACCCGAGGGTCGCCAAACGCCGCTTCCCTCAGCGTCTGGCCGACGGCTGCCTCGCCGAACGCCTCGCGCGCCTCCTCGGCGATCTCGGTCGACCATGGCCCCGCCTCGCCGCCGAGCGTGCGCGCCAGCTCGAGAAACCCCGCGAGCCCGTCGATCTCGAAGATCGGGGCGAGCTCCAGACCGGGACCGACGATCGCCGATCCGACCGTGCCATCGGGTTTTTCGACCGTCGCGGCGCGTCTCGACCTCGCCGCAGCGTGGTAGTAGAGGCGCCGCATCGCCTGGTCGCCGCCTCGGAACAGCGCCCCTGCGATCTCGCCGAGCTGGAGCTCCGTCCAGCAATCGGCGGATGGCGCGTCGCTCGTCAGCGCCTCGACCACGATCGCGCGCACCGGCTCCTGCAGGCCGGCCTCGCTCGCGAGCTCCCACAGCCAAGCACCGCGGGTGCCCTCGCACTGTGCGTCGTAGACCCAACTGGTCCTGCACGCGTCGAGGAGGGTCTCCTCGAGGCCGGCCGCGCCGTGCTGCGAGAGCTGCAGGAACGCGCGGCCGAGCCCCTTGCGGAGTGCGTCGGCAAAGGCTGCCTGCGAGAGCGGAAGCGACACGGGCATGTCGGACTGAACCTAAGCGATTCATCCGCGTCCACGGTGCCCGGCAACAAACTTTCCGCCGTGGGGTGCTCCAGCCTTCCGCGCCCGACCCTGCCGGAAACTCGCTTTCCTCGTTTCGCCAGCCCGCCGCAGGGCTCGACGAGATTTCTGCCTCATCGTCGGCGAGTTCGTCGTGCGTCCGTCGGTCGGCCCCGCTCTTGCCTAGAGGTCGCGAGCAACTCGACCTCACGCAGGGGGAAACATGGTCGGCCGAAGGCACTCGATCGGAACGTGGACGATGTTGGCGATGCTCGCGTCCGTCGCGCCCGCGGCGGCGTACTCACCGATGTGGGGCGTGGATCCCCAGCGCACCCACCAGAGCACGCTCACCGGTCCCACCACCGCGCCCACCGCGGCGAACGTGACGCGGCTGGAGCTCGGCTGCGAGCTCGACGTGAGCACACCCGCCACCATCGACGCGGCTGGCAACCTGTTCTTCGGGACCTGGGGCACGATTCGCAGCGACGGTGCGGTGCCGACCGACCCCGCCGCCTGGACCAAGTTCGACGGCCGCCTGCACGGCTTCGGCTGGGACCTCGCCGCGCCGCTCTGGCCGCCGATCGAACCGGGACCGGTGCCGCTCTGCTACGCGTACGACGGCCGCGAGGACGGCGAGTGCCCGCCCGGTCAGCACGTCAACGGTCTGAACGGCACCGTCGAGGGTGCGCCCGCGCTCGGTCCCGACGGTGTCCTCTACGTCGGCCGCGGCGACGGCCGCCTCTACGCGATCGATCCGGTGGCGGGCCAGGTGTTGTGGTCGTTCCGCACCTTCAACCCGCTCGATCCGGCCGATCCCGAGGGCGGCGGCCAGATCATCATGCCGCCCCTGGTGCACGACGGCGTCGCCTACTTCGCCACCTGGGCGCCGAGCGACCTCGACAACTCAGCGTGGGAGACCAACGCGATCTACGGCGTGGACATCGCGAGCCAGGGGGCCTCGTACTGGCGCTACCCGAGCGCCGCGCCGAGCCTCGCGGGCGAGCCGTTCGTGGCGGCGCCGGTGCTCTCTCCCGACGGCGGCACGGTCTACTTCGGCTCGTTCGACGACTTCGTCGACGCCGCGACCACGATCAAGCACCTCTACGCGTTCCACACGGTGCCCGTGACGGCGCCGGAGAGCGAGCGCGTCGCGTTCGTCCGACCGACCGCCGACCCGGCGCGGCCGAGCTCCACGATCCTCGTGCAGCGACTGGTCGCTGGCGGCGACGGCCACCTCTTCCTGGGAGGCGTGCGCGTCGACACCAACGTGCCGCCCGGCACGCCGTTCACGAACCCCACCCCCGTGGTGCTGCGGCTCACCGCGACCGGCGAGCCCGCGTGGAGCGCGGCGGTCGAGCTGCCGTCGCAGGCGACCGACGGCCGTCTGGTGCTCGGGCTGTCGCTGCGTCAGGCCTCCGGCGTCCCGCAGACGCTCTACGCCGGCCAGGGCAACAACTCGATCGACGGCGGCGCGCTCAACGCGATCACCGCTTCGATCGGCGCCGTCGCGTGGCGGTGGCGGAACCTCGACCACGCCATGCAGGGCCAGGTGGGCGACGCCACCATCGGCGCCGACGGCACGCTCTACTTCGGCGTGCGCGGCGTGCCCGGGCTGGTGGGGTGGATCGTGGCGCTCACCGCGCAGGGCCAGGAGCGGTGGCGCTACGTGCTCTCGGACGCGGTCGACTGGAGCGCGCCGGTGATCGGCCGCGAGGGCTCGCTGGTGTGGGGCGATCGCGCGGTCGAGGACCTACCGACGACCGCGCTCGCGCCCGACACGTGCCCCTTCGAGGCGTGGCGGCCGCACGTCTACGTCATGAAGAAGGCGAGCGGCTGCGGCACCGTTGCGGGCGCGCCCGCGGCAGACGGGATGGCGGACGCGGTGGGTGTGCTCGTGGCGCTGGCTCTGGTGACCGTTCGCTCCCGTCGATCGGGAGTGTAGGGGCGGCCGCCAGGCCGCCCGGGATCTTGAGCGCACGGAAACGCTCATGTCCGCTGCTCGGCGGGCTCGCGCCCGCCGCTACACCTGCGGTCAACGCTCCGCTGATCTCGGAGGGGCGCGCCTCCTGGCGCGCCGGGCCCTCACGGCCCGTAGAGGCTCGCGATCCGCTCGGCGCGGTAGCCGGTCCAGGGCATGGTCGGGAAGTCCTGGCGGATCGTCATCTCCCACACCTTGAGGTTGTCGGAGGGACGGACCTCGGCGACCCGGATCCAGCGCAGGCCGAGCGGGATGGCGTCCCAGGCGCCGGCGTCGTCGACCAGCACGTTGCCGTTGGGCAGCCAGTTCGCGTCGCCCGAGAAGTAGCTGAAGATGGGCGGATCCCAGTCGGGATCGACCCACGCCCAGTCCTCGTGGACGGTCATGGCGTTGGTGTCGATCGAGTAGATCACCGGGCGGCTCTCGTGCGGCAGGCGGGGCCGCGAGGTGTCGTTGTCGTAGAGCACGATGCGCCCGTCGGGCAGGAGCTGCGGCGCGTGCTGGTGGCTGGGCAGCAACCCGCCCCCTTCGAGCGTCAGGAACGGCCAGTCGTCGTCGCCCGTGGTGTCGGGCTGGTCTTCGCCGATCACCCACATCAGCTCGTGGGTCTGGCGGTCGATCTTGAACACGACGTCCTGGTTCCGCGACGAGACGATGAAGTTGCCGTCGCTCGGGTCGTAGACCACCGCGTTCAGGTGGCTCCAGTCCTGGGTGTGGAAACCGTACACCGTGTCCCACTGGCCGAAGTCGAAGGACGGCCAGTACGGGATCCGGTACGGGTCCAGCACGTCGAACATGTTGATCCGCGACACCACCTGGCCGGCGGGCGTGAACTCGACGATCTCGTCGCCGACGACCTTGTAGCTGACGTTGCCGGGCGGGTAGCCCGAGATCTCGCGCATGTCGATCCCGAGCGTCACGAAGTTGCCGTTCGGCAGCTCGATGATCTCGTGGTGGGACTCGCCGGTGCCGAGCGAGTTCGAGGTCCACATCCGCACCACGTTGCCGAGCGGATCCACCTCTTTGATGCGGTCGGCGAGGTAGATGATGTTGCCGTTCGCCCGCCGCATGAACGCGGAGATCTGCACGCCCGCCGCTTCTTGCAGGTACCACACCAGGTTGCCCTCGGCGTCGACCACGTAGAGCCCGCCGGTGGGCGTGCCGCCGAAGTTGCCGCACAAGAGCGTGTAGCCCGGCTGCATCAGCCCCGGCTGCGCGGTGGTGATCGTGACCGGCAGCGCCTGGATGCCGGGCTGCAGCGGCCGCGTGTTCCACAGGAACGACTGCCAGCGCGGCGTGCCGTTGTCGTTGATCTGGATGGTGAAGTTGTAGGTGCTCGCCGCCTTGAGGCCGAGCACCATCATCTTGTGGTGCGTCCCGGGGTGCGTGCTCAGGATGCCGCTCGCCGGCACCCACCACGCACCGCTCGAGCTCGACACCTGGAGCGTGGGCGTGGTGCTCGCGAGGGTGTCGAACTCCACCACGGCGGCCAGGATGCTGTTCGGGCCCTCGGTGATGGTGACGTTCGAGATCGGAAGCTGAGCGTCGATGGTGAGCGGCAGCGACGACGAGAGCGCGCCGTCGACCTTCACCGCGACCGGGTAGGTGCCGCTCGGGTTCACGCTCGGCAGCACCGCCTTGATGGTGGTGTCCGACCACGTCGTGATCGTGAGCTCGGCGCCGTCGAAGAGCACCGCGTCGTTCGCGTCCTTGGTGGCGCCGAAGCCGGAGCCGGTGAGCGTGATCGTGGCCCCCGGCACCGCCGGGTTGGGCGACACCGAGTTGAAGGTCACGCACCCGGCGAGGAGCGCCGCCGCGCACACCAGCGAGGCGAGGCGCGCTCGCGCCCCCGAGAAAACGGTCATCGAGGACCTCACGGGCTGGGGTAGAGGGTGGCGATGCGGTTGAGGTTGAAGCCGGTGTGGGACTCGCCCTCGGCGGGGTCCTTCAACAGCATCTCCCATACCTTCACGTTGTCGGACTTGCGGACCTCGGCGTATTGCGCCCAGCGCACGCCCACCGGGTAGCTCGTCCACTGGCCGCTGTTGGCGACCACCACCGTGCCGTTCGGCTGCGGCGAGGCGTCACCGCCGATCACGTTGAGGAGCGACGGGCTGTAGTCGGGATCGAACCAGTCCCAGACCTGGCTCACCGTGAGGTTCGCGCCGTCGATCACGTACTCCACCGCGCGGCTCCTCTTCTCCGGGGGCGGGCGGGTGTTGCCGTTGTCGTAGATCGCGAGGTGTCCGTCCGCGAGCACCCGCACCGAGTGCTGGTGGTTGGGGAGCTGGACGGGACCGATCGGCGTCAGGAAGGGCCACGCGTCGTCGCCGCTGGTGGTGGGCAGGTCGGCGCCGAGCACCCACTTCAGGGCGCCGCTCACGCGGTCGATCTTGAAGACGAGGTCCTGGTGGTTCGCCGACACCACGAAGCTGTCGTCGCTCGCGTCGTAGGCGAGCGCGTTGGCGTGGGTCCAGTCCTTGGTGCCGTCGACGTTGTAGATGTCGTCGTAGCTCGGCGTGTTGAAGGAGCCCGCGTCGGCGATGCGGTAGGGGTCGAGGATGTCGAGGAGCTTGTGCTTGCGCACCACCTGTCCGGTGCGCGTGAACTCGGTGACGATGTCGCCCACGACGGGGTAGGTGTTCCCGTCGGGGTAGGGGCCGATGTAGCGCAGCTCGGAGCCGAGGGAGGCGAGGTTGCCGTTCGGCAGCTCGGTCATGAAGTGGTGGAAGCCGGTGACGCCCATCGGCCCGCCGGTCCAGCCCGCGACCGTGGTGCCCATCATGTCGATCTCCACCACCGAGCCGCCCGCGACGTACGCGAAGTGGCCGTTGGCGAGGCGGTGCACGTCGGCGACTCCCTGGATGCTGGGGCGGTAGTACCAGACCACGTCGCCGGCCGCGTCGACGGCGTAGATCGTCGAGGTGATGAGCACGCCGATCGGGCCGGTGCCGCGGTTGTCGGCGAACATCGTGAAGCCGGGCTGCATCGCCGCCGGGTTGCTGGTGACGATCGTGATCGGCGGCGCCGGCATGTTGGCGGGCAGCGGGCCGGGGGTGAGGCTCAACGAGGAGTTGCTGACGGTGGTGGCGTTGCGGGTCGCGCGCGCCGTGAACGTGTAGTTCTGGCCGAGCTTGAGGCCGAGGATCATCACCTTGTGATGGAACCCGGGCGACGTGCTGACGGTCCCCGAGACCGGCACGATCCACGAGCCGCCCGGACCGTTCACCTCGACCTGCGGGGTGGCGGTGAGCGAGCTGTCGAACTCCACCCAGGCGCTCAGCACGCTCTGCGGGTTCGAGACCAGGCTGACGTTCGAGAGCGAGAGCGTGTTCTCGACCCGGTGGGTGAGGGGCCCCGACAGGCTGCCGCTCTTGCGCACCTGCACGGTGTAGGTGCCGTTCGCCTTGCTGGCGGGCAGGGTCGCGACGATGGCGGTGTCGGCCCACGACACGATCGCCAGCTCGGCGCCGTCGTAGAGCACGGCGTCGGTGCCCGAACGGGTGCCGAAGCCCGAGCCGGCGATGGTGACGTCGTCGCCCGGCGCGGCCGGGTTGGGAGAGACGGACGAGGCGGTCAGGCAGCCTCCGAGCCACACGACCGCTGCGCACACGAATACCACCAGGGAATGCATCTTCATCCGCTCGAACCTCCGCGCGCGGGAGCCGCGCGCATTCATCCAGCTTCACACGCGCGCTCTCCGAGCCGCAAGGCGGGGCCCCGACTCGCGAGGTGGGCGTATCGCGCTGGACGCGTCCTGGTAGAGCGGGGGCCTGTCTCCCGCACGGCCCGCAGCGGGGGACGAGCCCCCGCGCTACGGTCGCGAGAACGGCGGGGCGCGCCAATTCGCGGGCGGTCATCTAGGTTGGCGGCGGTCCGCGTCCGAGCGGGTCGCGCGAGGGGACCGACCATGAGCGCCGTGCTTCGTGAGCTGCTCGAGCTCCTCGAGCTCGAGAAGATCGAAGAGAACATCTTCCGCGGTCGCAGCCAGGACCTGGGCTTCCCGGCGGTCTTCGGCGGCCAGGTGCTCGGGCAGGCGCTGAGCGCCGCCTCGCGCACCGTGCCCGACGATCGCTCCGCGCACAGCCTGCAGGCCTACTTCCTGCGGCCCGGCGACGCGACCCATCCGATCGTCTACACGGTCGACCCGATCCGCGACGGCGGCACGTTCACCACCCGGCGGGTGGTGGCGGTCCAGCACGGCAAGGCGATCTTCTCGATGTCGGCGTCGTTCCAGGCGCCGGAAGAGGGTGTCGAGCACCAGGCCACGATGCCACCGGACGTGCCCGGGCCGGAGGGGCTGCCCTCCGACCTCGAGCTGGCGCGCGCCGTCGCCGAGCGCATCCCCGAGCCGCTGCGCACCAAGTTCGTGTGCGACAAGCCGATCGAGATCCGCCAGGTCGACCCCGTGAATCCCTTCGCGCCCAGGCCGCGCGAGCCGCGCAAGTACCAGTGGCTGCGCGCCGCGGGCGAGTTGCCCGACGATCCCGCCGTCCACAAGTACCTGCTCGCCTACGCGTCCGACTTCGGCTTCGTCGGCACCAGCATGCTGCCCCACGGACTCAGCTTCTGGGACCCGCACATGCAGATCGCCAGCATCGACCACGCCATGTGGTTCCACCGCGACTTCCGCATGGACCAGTGGCTGCTCCACGTCATGGACAGCCCGAGCGCCTCCCACGCGCGCGGACTCAACCGCGGCTCCATCTACACCGAGAGCGGCGTGCTGGTGGCGTCGGTGGCGCAAGAAGGGCTGATCCGGCGGCGCTCGTGAGGGCGGAGTGGTGAGACGGGTGCGCCGGCTGCGCTGGGCGCGGGCGGCCGCCATCCTGGCGGCGGCGAAGCTGCTCGGGTGCGGCGGCTCGGGCGGCGGCGTCGTGCCCGCCGATGCGACCGTCTCGGTGCGGGTCGAGGCCGCGGCACCGGCCGCTCGCGTCAGCGAGCGGTTCCTGTCCTTCTCCGTCGACACCGCGCAGGCGCTCGGCGGGGTGTTCTGGGATCCGGCGGGGAGCGGGGAAGAGGTGCCGGTCGAGGTGTACGACTTCGGGCGGACGCGGCTCAGGCGGCTCACGAGCGAGCTCGCGCCGGCGATGCTCCGGATCGGCGGGACGGCCGCCGACTACGTCCTCTACGACGTGAGCGAGGCGCCGGTCGCGGCGCCGCCCGCGCCGTTCGAGCTGGTGATGACGCGCGCGATCTGGGACGGCATCGCGCGCTTCGCCCGCGACCTCGACCTCGAGATCCTGTTCACGCTCAGCGCCGGACCCGGCGCGCGGGACGCGGCGCTCGCGTGGACCGCCGACAACGCGCGCACCTTCGTCGACCACGTGGTCGGGCGCGGCGATCCGGTCACGGTGTGGGAGCTCGGCAACGAGATCAACGGCTTCCCGATCGCGCACTTCATCCGCATCGACGGCGCGCAGTACGCGCGCGACATGGCGGTGGCGCGCGCGCTGGTCGACGAGCACGCGCCGGGTGCCAGGCTCGCCGGCCCGTCGAGTGCCTACTGGCCGCCGGTCGGCGAGGCGTTCCCGGTGATGCCGGAGTTTCTCGCCGCGGGCGGCGAGCTCGTCGACGTGGTGACCTGGCACTTCTACCCGCAGCAGTCGAAGCGCTGCCCGATCGCCACGCGCCGCGCCGGGCCGACGGTGATGCTCGAGCCGGACAACCTCGCCGCCGTGGATCGCTGGGCCGACCGGATCGAGGCGCAAGTGCGCTCCGACGCGCCGCGGGCCGAGGTGTGGCTCGGCGAGACCGGCAACGCCCAGTGCGGCGGCGAGCCCGGCGTGTCGGACCGCTTCGTCGGCTCGCTGTGGTGGCTGGACGAGCTGGGGAGGATGGCGCGCCGCGGCCAGCCGATCGTGGTGCGCCAGACCCTCTCGGGCTCCGACTACGGCCTCCTCGACGACGCCACCCTCGAGCCCAACCCCGACTACTGGGCGTCGCTCTTGTGGCGACGGCTGGTGGGGACGTCGATCCTCGCCGCGGAGGTGAGCGGGGCGCCGGCCGACGCCGCCGCGGCGCCGCCGGTGATGACCTACGCCGCCTGCCAGCGCGGTGTGCCGGGTGGTGTCGTGGTGCTCGCGATCAACCTCGACCTCGAGCGCAGCGTGGCGGTCGAGGTCGAGGGTGCTGCGAGCGCCGCGGCCGAGACGTACGTCGCGACGGCGCCCGACCTCTACGGCAAGGACGTGCGGCTCAACGGCCGCGAGCTGCGCGCCGCCGCCGACGGCGCCCCGCCGCCCATCGCGCCGAGCCGTGCGCGCGTGCGCGCCGGCGCGCCGCTCGTGACGCTGCCGCCCACCTCGTACGCCTTCGTTGCCCTACCGGACGCCGCCGCGCCCGGGTGTGGGTGAGGGGGCTCCGGGCGGGCGGCGTGCCTTCGCGACGACGATCCGGCACGCTATCCGGGTCCCCACCGACCTCGCACACCGCCCCGGAGGCTTCCATGGATCTCGCGACCGTCGACGAGCTGCTCACCACCACGCGCAGCGTGCGCAAGCGCCTCGACCTCACCCGGCCGGTGGAGCGCGAGGTGATCGAACGCGCCCTCGAGATCGCGGTGCAGGCGCCGACCGGCTCGAACGCCCAGGGCTGGCACTTCGTGGTGGTGACCGACGCCGAGAAGCGCCGCGTGATCGGCGAGCTCTACCAGAAGTCGTTTCGCGACTACGAGAAGCGCATGGCGTCGCAGAAGATCGCCGAAGACGACCCACGCGCCGCGCAGATGCCGCGCGTCTACTCGTCCGCGTCGTACCTGGCCGACCACCTCTTCGAAGTGCCGGTGCACGTGATCCCGTGCGTCGAGGGCCGGGTCGAAAGCGGGCCGCCGCTCTTCCAGGCCTCGCTCTACGGCTCGATCATCCCGGCGGCGTGGTCGTTCATGCTGGCGCTCCGCGCCCGCGGTGTCGGCTCGGCGTGGACCACGCTGCACCTCGCGTACGAGAAGGAGATCGCGGCGCTGCTCGGCATCCCGGAGCGCTTCACCCAGGCGGCGCTGATCCCGGTCGCGTATTACACGGGCACGGGGTTCAAGCCCGCCGAGCGCATCCCGGTGCGCGAGCGCACCTCGTGGAACGCCTGGGGAACGCGCGGCTAGGGAGGGGCACGCGCCGCGTGCCCGGCGATCCGACGAGGCGGCGCGGCGGAAATGGCGTCGATCCCTGCGAGACCGCGATCGATTCCTGGCGCCCGACGGAGCGGGCGCGCTCCAGCCGCTCGATTCCGGACCTCACTTCTTGCGCGGCGGCAGCTCGGCGTGTTGCGGGAGGTCGTCGGTGATCTCGAACCACGCGGCCTTGTTGCTCACGAACACGTGGCCCGCCGGGCGCGCGCCGGGGTCGGTGTCGAGGCTGCCCGCCGGGATCAGGTAGTTCGGGGTCCCCGTCACCTGGTGCGGCGCCAGCGAGCCGCAGCGCCTGCAGAACGTGGTGCCGAAGTACTTGGCCTCGGGGAGATCGAAGCGCGTGGTCTCGTCGGCACCGAGCACCCACCGGAACTGCTCGGCGCGCACGAACGCGTTGGTGGCGTGCGCGGCGCCGCGCGAGCGACGGCAGCGCGAGCAGTGGCAGTTCTGCATCAACACCGGCGTCCCCGCGTATTCGTAGGCGACGTCGCCACACAGGCAGCTCCCCTGCGCCACGCCGGACTTGGGGAGAACCTCTGGGCGCGTCACGCCCGGCGCCTCGAACGGCGGCGGGAACTTCTCGTGCTGGGGGATCGAGTCGGTGATCGTGTACCAGGGCGCCTTGGAGCCCACGAAGATGTGGTTCTGCGGGCGGATGCCGAGCTCGCCCTCGAGGTTGCCCGCGGGCGCGAACGCCAGGCCCATCTCGGCGGCGACGATCGGCGTGACCGAGCCGCACACCGAGCAGAACGAGCGCTTGCCCTGGGCGGACGACGCGTAGCTCGCCACGCGGTCCTCGCCGGCGGTGAAGCGGAAGCCCGCGATCGGGCCCGCCACGAACGTCGCGAACGGCGAGCCGTGGTGCTTGCGGCACATCGAGCAGTGGCAATGCGACATGAACGCATACGGCCCGTCCATCTCGTACCGGACCGCGCCACACAGACAGCTCCCTGGATTCACGCTCGCCTCCGTCTCTCGCGTCGATCGACGCCGACCGCTCTCGCCCGATTACCTACCACGCCACGCACCCGCCGGTTCTCTCGTGGGGCGGCCGGCCGCGAGCAGACGCAGCCCTCCAGCCGATCGATCCCGGTCCGGAGGGGCACGCGCCGCGTGCCCGGCGATACGCCCCGTCGCCGCACCGCCGATCCCGTCGTTCCCATTCCGGCCTGGAGGGCACGGGGCCTTTGGCCCCTGCTCCGTCGCCGCCGCAACCTCCCCCGCCTGCACGCGCGTTCCGCTGAACGCGCCGTCGCGGACCGCCGGCCGCGAAGGATCGCGGCCCTCCAGCCGCTCGGTGGAGGGCTGCGGTCCCTCGCAGCCGCAGCGCTCGTCGGGGCGCGCGTGAGGCCGCCCGCGATCGGGACGGATCGGCCGCGCTCGCACCCACCTCCGGCGTCTGGGTCACGTGCAGGTTCGGGTACCGAGACGTCTCGGCAACGTCGCGACCGAGGTCCAGCGGGTCTTCAGTAGCAGTTGCCGCTCTGCCAGGTGCCGCCGCCGTAGCCGGCCCACTGGCGCTGGCACATGTCGCGCCAGAAGCCGTCCACCCACTCGCCGCCGCTCGAGGCGCTGCCGAACAGCTTCCTGAGCGGCGCGAGCGCCTCTTCCCAGGCGTGGTTGTATTCGGCGATCCGCGCCCAGTTGGGCTCGTGGCTCACGCGCCCGTCCTCGGTGATCCACACGATGGCGCTTTGGCCGCGTTTTGCGCTGACCGCGCCCCAGCCCCAGCCGGGATGATCGCCGGTGAAGGTGAAGCGTTTGTACGGACCCGGGCCGTCCTTCCTGGGTGAAGAGCGCGACGGCGCGCGGCAGGTCGACGAAGCCGAGCGGCATCGCCTTCGACGGCCACGACACGTTGGCTTGCTCGGTCACGCGCCGCTCGTAGCGGAAGCTGTCTACCACCAGGCCCGCGCGCTTGCCCGGCGAGAGGTAGCGGATCCGCATCTGGAACTCACCGGTGCGCTCCCAGAGCGTGATCTCGAGATCCACGGGGATCGCGTCCGGCTGCCACGGGATCGCCGCGTCCACCCAGGTACGCGCGACGGCCTGCGGGACGTAGGCCGGGATCGGCTGGCCGCCGATCGGCGTGGTCGCGAAGTTGGGCGGCTCGCTGAAGCGCTGCCAGGTGCTCGGTCCGAACACACCCGTGAGCGCGAGGGTCGTCCTGCCCTTCACCTCGTAGCGGCCGCCGTCCTTCCAGGTGCTGGTGCGCGACGCGAGCGACCACTGGCCGCCGGCGCCCTCGAACGCGCCCGCGTGGCCCTTCGCCGGGCTGAAGAGCGTGTAGGTCCCGTCGGCGAGGATCTCGAGGATCTGGCGCGAGCCCTGGTTGAAGGGCGTGGCGGGCTCGTCGAGGCGCCACGAGCCGACGAGCGCCGCGTCCACCTTCGCCGCGCTCGCGTCCGCCGGCGCGCCGAGGAGGAGAGCCAGCCCGAGGGCCAGCCCGAGAGCGCTTGCGACCCGCCTCACGCGCCTCAGTCGAACGTGAAGCTCGCCTTCACGAGGTGCGAGCCGTTCTTGTCGTGGATGGCGACGAACGCCTTGCCCCACGCCTCGAGCTTGGAGCGGTGCGGGACCATCGCCGAGAGGTCGAGGCCGCGCCGCACCAGCTCGAGGTAGATCTCCATCGCGTGCATGCGCTGGCCCTCGAACTCCTCGACGGCGAACGCGTTGCCTCCGATCAGCTCGAGCTCCTTGAAGTAGCAGGGCGTCCACTCGAAGCGCGCCGGCGCCTCGACACCCGTGACCACGATCTTGGCCCGCGAGTTGGCGAAGCGGAACGCGGTCTCCACCGAGCCCGGCGAGCCGACGGTGTCGTAGACGGTGCCCGAGCCCTTCACCAGCCACGGCAAGCCCTTCCACGGCTTGTAGGGAGTCACGCCGAGGAGCTTTGCCACGCGCTCGATGAGCTCGAGCGGCCGGGTCGGCAGGATCTCCGAGGCGCCGAGCTCGCGCGCGCGCTGCGCCTGGTGCGGGTGGCGCGCGATCGCCCACACCGGCAGCTCCGGGTAGAGCGTGCGCAGCGCCGCGATGTTCATGAGGCCGAGCGTCCCGCAGCCGTACACCACCGCCGGCAGGTCGGTCTGCGGCGGGTGGCGCAGGATCGCGTGGAGCTGCACCGAGAACGGATCCGAGAGCACCGCCTGGGTGTCGGTGATGCCGTCGGACACCGGGATGAGCTGCGACTCGTGCGCCGAGTAGTAAGGCGCGAAGGCGCCGCCGACCGCCTGGCAGTTGCCCATGTGGATGCCGGCGGGCAGCCGCCCGCTGGTGAAGTTCTCGCACATCGAGAAGTCGCCCACCGCGCACGCCGCGCACGGCGGCTGGATGCCGCGCGGCCCGCACGAGAGCCACGGGTTGAGCACCACCCGCTGGCCGACCGAAAGCCCCTTCACGGCAGGACCGACCTTCTCGATCGTGCCGACGGTCTCGTGGCCCAGGATGTGCGGGAACGAGATCACCGCGGTCATCGGGTTGTCGAACGAGCCCTTGAGGAACACCTGCTTGGCGTCGCTGCCGCAGATGCCGGTGAGGCGGTTCTTCACCAGCACCCAGTCGTCGGCCATCAGCCTCGGCTCCGGGACCTCCTCGAGCTGAAGCGGCGCCCACGGACCGACGAAGCCTTTCGCGCTCACGAGGCTCGTGATCTTCGCCGCGGCGAGCCTGGGCATCGAGTAGCGGAACAGCAGCGCCTTCATGCTGGCCTCGATTCGACGACGGATGGGAGGGGTGGGGCGGGTCAGGACCAGAGCAGCCAGCGTCGTACCACGACCAGCTCGAGCGCAACTTCGGCCTTGCGCAGCACGCGCTCGAGCTGACGGATGCGGCCGGCGTGATCCGGCCGGAGCGCGGGACGCTCGGGGCCGTTGTCGGCGTAGAGCACGGTAACCCCGCCGCGGCGCGGGAAAATCGGTGCTACCAGGGCCGTGGTCGGGCGTGCGCCGCCGAGCGCCTCGAGGAGCTTGCGGTCGGCGGGGTGATCGCGCAGCGGCTCGTGGATCAGGGCGTGCTCGGTCAGTGCCTGCTCGAAAAGGCCGCCGTCGACGGGAATCCGCGTGGAGCGGATCGCGGCGTCGCCGAGCCCGGCACCGTCCGCCATCCAGCCGCGCAGCACGCCGCCGTGGAGGCGCAGGAGCGCCACGCGCTCGAACCAGGTGCGGCCGTAGGCGAGCAGCGCCTCGCCGACCTCACGCCGGTCGGCGGCCGCCGCCACGCGCCTCGCGAACGCGCTCTTGTGGTCGGACGCGGTGCGGGGCGCGGAGGCGGTCGCGGTCGGCACCGCCACCGACAGGTCGGAGAACTCGGGCATCAGCGCGGGGTCCGCGCCGAGGTCGCCGAAGTCGACGTCCTGCGGCCGTTCCATGGTGGGGTTGGCGTTCTCCGCCTCGACGCCAGCGCGGATGCGCGCGAGCTTCTCGACGCCCGCGGGGCGATAGAACTCCGCGAACGTGGGGACGTCGTAGTGCGCCTCGAGCCCCTTCTTGATCAGGAAGTCCGGCATGGTGCGGACCTTGATCGAGCGCCCGGTGCGAAACGCCAGCTCGTCGATCGCCTTGAAGTCGTTGGGGTCGCTCATCGCGACGGTCACGCCGGCGCGATCCACCGAGAGCGGCAACACCCCGTAGCGCACCGCGACGTCACGTGGCACCGCGCGCAGCGCGTCGGGACGGACGTGGCCGATCTGCTTGGGGTCCGCGGGCGGCACCCCGAAGTAGTCCGAGAGGTGCTGGGTGAGCGTGACCGGGTTCATGAACCCGAGGTCGACGAGGTTGTAGCCGAGCCGCCCGCCGAACAGGATCTGCGCCTCGAGCGCGAGCTGGAGCTGGGACGGATTGATGGCGCCTTGCGTCACCAGGTATTGGCCGAGGGGCATGCTCATCGTCGCCTCACGCCGCCCCGGAGAGCGCGGAGAGGGGCCGCGCGCGCCCGAGGATCGAGGGCGGCGATTGTCGCGCGAAAGCGCGCGCGGACGCAACGAATTGCAGCATCCGGCCCGGTCCGGTATCACTCGTCGGGGGCCGCGTCGAATGCACTCCTCGTTCCCGTCCGCGCGGGCCACTGGCGCCGCACCCGCCCGCCGCGATCGCCGCGCGCGCCTTCCGGCGCCGATCGAGCGCGCGGTCGAGTGGGTGCTCGGCGCCGCGGTGCGCGACGCGGACGGCGTGCTCCGGAGCTGGTCGGGCGGCGCGCGGCCCGGCTTCCGGTACCCCGAGGCGACCGGCTTCCTGGTGGCGGTGCTCCTCGACCTGCACCGCCGCACCGGCGCCACCGAGCTGCTCCACGAGGCGCGGCGCTCGGCGGCGGCGCTGGTCGGGGAAGCGCACGGCACGGGAGGGTTCGGCCGCGACGGCGTGCTCTACGCGTTCGACTCCGGAGTGTGCCTCGCGGCGTGGACACGGCTGCTCGCGCTCGATCCGCCCGGCGCCCATCCGCGTATCGCCGAGGCGGCGCGGGCCACGGCGCTCTTCCTCGTGGATGCGCTGCGCGCGCGGCGCGCCGCCCACGACGCCGCGAGCGGGGAGCGGCTGGCGGCACAGCGCTGGTCGGTGGCGTTCGGTCCGCACCAGCTCAAGGCGGTGCACGCGCTGATCGGGGCGGAGCGGCTCGGGCTCGTCGCGGGCGCGAGCGCGGCGGTCCGCGAGTGGGCTCGCGCGGGGTGCCTGGGTCACTGGCACGACGGCCACTTCCACTGGCACCCCGGGCGCTGCGCGAGCTACGCCCACGCGCACTGCTACGCGCTCGAAGGGCTACGTTCGTGCCGCCGCGACGGGGTCGACGTCGAGGGCGGTGCTCTGCTCTCGCGCGCCGGCGCGCACTGGCTCGCGGCCGTGCAGGATCCGAGCGGCGCGATCCCGACGTGGCACGGCGACGCCGACGAGCCGGCGCTCCTCGCGGCCGACGCGACCGCTCAGGCGGTGCGGCTGTGGGCGGTGCTCGATCGCGACCGCTTCGCCGCGCCGATCGAGCGCGCGCTCGGCTTCCTCGAAAGCCTGACGGAGCCGAGCGGCGCGGTCCGCTACGCCGCCTCGAACGACGAGCGCTCGAGCTGGGCGACGCTCTTCACGATCCAGGCGATGGCACTCACGCGCCTCGGCCCCAGCGACGACCCGATCGCGTAGGCCGCTCGGGGGCCGGTTCCGGCCCCCCGAGCGGCCTGGAGGGGCGCGGCTCCGCCGCGCCGGCGATACGCTCCGGCGTTGCATCGCCGGTCAGGTCGATCGCTGTACGCAGGCCATCCCCAAGCCGGCTCGCCCACGCTCGCCGCCGTCGCGCTGCGACGGGCCGCGCATGCTTCGGAGGGCCCGCCTCCCGGCGGGCCGGGCGCTCTCGCGCTCGCCGCCTTGACGGCTCGCGTGCGCTCGCGCTCCGATGGCGCGCGTCGCCACCTCCGCCGAAAGGACATCGCATGATCACGCCGGGCGCGCTCTTCAAGATGGGGACCGAGATCGTCACCGGTCTGCGCGAGATCCTCACCGAGATCCGTCACATGCGCACCACCATGGACCGCGGGCTCGGCGACCTGCTGACCCAGATGCAGGTGTTCACCGAGCGCCTCGACTCGATGAGCGAGCAGATCGACCGCGGCATGGCGATGCTCACGAGCGTGATCGACGACGACTCGGTGCTCGCCGACGATGCGACTCCCGACCAGGTGCTGCGGCGCGCCGCCGCGGCGGCGCGCCGGGCCTCGTCGCCCGAAGGCGCCGCCACCGCCGCGAAGCGCAAGCCCAGGCGCTGACGGGGCCGCGCACCCGGCGTGTATGATGCCGATCGCCCCTGGTTTCGCGGTCCCCGAGCGCCCATGCCCGAAGTCGCGTTGATGTTCAGCGGTGGCGTCGACTCGACGATGGCCGCGGCGCTCCTCGCGGAGCGCTTCGAGCGCGTCCACCTGCTGACCTACCACAACGGCCACGGCACCGCGTGGATGGGCCGCTCGGCGAAGCGCGTCGAGGAGCTGCGCGCGCGCTACGGCGCCGAGCGCTTCACCCACACCCTCGACAGCACCCAGTCGTTCATGCAGGAGGTCGTGACCCGCGACCTCGTCGAGAACTACCGCGAGTACCGCTCGGGCTTCATCTGGTGCATGGGCTGCAAGCTCGCCATGCACGCGCGCTCGGCGATCTACTGCCTCGAGAACGGCATCCGCCACATGGCCGACGGCTCGTCCGGGTCGACCCAGGAGATGGTCGAGCAGATGGTGGTGAGCCTGTCCCTGATCCGGCTCTTCTACGCGAGCTACGGGATCGAGTTCTTCACCCCGGTGTACGACATCCCGCGCGAGGACGAGCAGGCCGAGCTGCGCCGCCGCGGCTTCCGCATGGGTGTGCAGATCCTGGGACGGAACGTCGGCATCCAGCCGCAGTGCTACGCCGGGCTCACCTACTACGCGCCGTACCTGCTCTTCCACAAGGCGCCCGACCACGAGGAGGCGAACGTGGCGCGCTTCATCCGCGACAAGAGCACCATCGCCCACGCCATCGTCACGCGCTGGTTCGAGGCGCGCGGGCGCGCGGTGCCCGAGCGCGCCGCCGAGGCGGCTGGCTGACATGCCCTGCTGCGGCGGCAAGAAGGGCGGCAAGCCGATCTCGCGGCTGCAGTTCGCCGTGGGGCGCGTGATCTTCTTCGGGATCCGCGTGACGCTCGCCGCCGGGCTCGGGCTGGCGGCGCGGGTGAGCCCGCGCTTCGCGCCGATCGCGCGCTTCTGGGGACTTCTCTCCGCCGACTGGGAGCGCGCCATCGTGCGCCGCGAGGGGATCGTCTTCCACGGCGATGGACACGACGCCGCGTGTCCGCTCGCGCCGCCCAGCCACCGTGACGCCACCGGCGGCGACGCCGCCTTCGGCAGCGACTGGGGCGACGACACGCTGCTGCCCGAGGCGCTCGCGAGCGACGAGCTCGCGGTCACCGCCGCGGCGCGCGAGCACGCCCGCGGTGCCTGAAGCGCCGCTCCGCGTCACCTGGATCCGCACCTCGACGCTGCTCGTCGAGTGCGGCGAGTTCCGCGTGCTCACCGATCCGTGGTTCGGGCGGGTCATGCGGATCGTGCCGGTGTTCGCGGCGCCGGGTGTCGCGCTCGAGGAGCTCCCGCCGATCGACCTGCTGCTCGTCTCGCACCTCCACGCCGACCACTTCTCGCTCGACGCGGCGCGCGCCGTCCGCGCCGCCAACCCGCGCGTGGTCGCCGTGAGCTGCCCCGGCTCGGGGCCCACGTTCGCGCGCGCCGGCGTGCCGGTGACCGAGCTCGCCGTGGGACGGACCCACGAGCTGGGTCCGCTCGCGATCACCGCGGTGCGCTGTCGTCACACCGGTCCGCCTCCCGAGGAGGTGAACTTCGTGGTGCGCTGGGAGGAGACGACGTTCTTCTTCGGCGGAGATGCGCGGCTCTCGGACGCGTTCGCCGAGGTGGGTCGCACGGGCCGCGTGGACGTGGCCGCGCTGCCGATCGGCGGCACGCGCATCTTCGGCACCCGCACCACCATGGACCCCGCCGACGCGCTGACCGCGGCGCGCGCGCTCGGCGCTCGCTTCGTGATCCCGATCCACGAGGGCATGGAGTGGATGCCGGTGCCGCCTGCGTCGTGGCATCCCGGGCGCACCATCGACTTCGAGCGGCTGTGCGGCGCCGCGCGGGACGACGACGGCGCCGGAGGCACGAGCGCGCCGGTCGCCGTGCGACTCGCCCGCGGCGAGCGAGCGACCTTCACCGGCCGCGGCGCGGCGCTCACGCTCGGCGGCGTCGAGCGCTACCCGGCGGGCACTTGGCCAAACGCCGCGAACCGTGCGAGGAAGTGACTCGCCGCCCCGCCTCGACGACCGACCCGAGCCGCCACTCCACGCCGCCGCCACGCCGCCATGCCGCTCGCCGACGATCGCACCGCCAAGCTCGAGCGCCCGCGGCCGCCGCCGCCGCGCTTCGAGCCGCTGGTCATCGTGGGCGCGGGCTTCGCGGGCCTCAGCGCCGCGAGCGCGGCGCGTGAGCGCGACCTCGACCCGCTGGTCCTCGACGCCGGATCCGAGGTCGGCGGCGCCTGGAACCACATGCCGCCGAGCATGGTGTGCCTGTCGCCGCGGATCCGTGACCGCTTGCCCGACGGCTCGTATCCGGGCGGCCTGCGCGAACGCGCCACGGCGGCCCACGTCCTCGACGCGATCCAGGCCTACGCCGAGCGCGCGCGCTTTCGCTGCGAGCTCGGCGTGCGCGTGATGGCGGCCGAGCGCGACGGCGGCACCATGCGCCTTCGCACCACGACGGGCGAGATCACCGCCGGCAAGCTCGTGGTCGCCACCGGCGAGTACGGCGCGCCGCGCATCCCGCGCACGCTGCCGATCGGCTTCGAGGGGCCGATCCTCCACTCGTCCGAGTTCCGCGCCGCCGAGCTCATGCCAGGCGAGCGGGTAGTGGTGATCGGCGCCGGCAACTCGGGGGCCGAGGTCGCGGTCTCCGCGCTCGAGCACGGCGCGCGCGTGACCGTGTGCGCGAGCGAGCCGCTCGCGCCGCCGCCGTGGGAGCCGCGCGGCCCGCTCGCCCGCGCGATGGCGTGGCTCGCGTCCGGGGTTCCGGTCGGCGGCCTGCCCGGGCGCCTCGGCTGCAGCGCGAGGGTGCCGAGCGCCAACCCGGCGTTCTGGGATGCGGCGCGCCACGGGCGCGTGCGGGTCGCCGGGCGCGCGCTCGCGATCGAGAGCCGGGTGGTGCGGCTCGCCTCGGGGGAGGTGTGCGCCGCCGACCGCGTCGTCCTCGCCACCGGCTTTCGCCGCGACCTCGAGTTCCTGGGTGGAGCCGTGCGTCTCGACGGCGACGGACTGCCGCTCCACCGCGGCGGGCTCTCCTCCGATCTCCCGAGCGTCGCGTACCTGGGCCTTCCGTGCTTGCGCACACGCCGCTCCGGATTCCTGCGCGGCTTCACCGCCGACGCCCGCGCGGTGGTCGGCGCGCTGCTCCGGATCTGACGCCCATCGTCGGACGGCCAGGAGGCCGTCCCTCCGAGGGCGGCGCCTCGAAGGGTTCGATCCCGGTACAGCCGGTTTCGGAGGGCCCCCCTCCCGGCGGGCCGGCGCCACGGCAGCGTCCGAACCGGATCGCCGGCCTGGAGCGTCACGCGGCCTCGCAGCTGCTCCGTCGCCGACCCAGCTCGGTCTCACACCCGTTGCTCGCGCTTCACCGCCGACGCGCTCGCGGTGTCGGCGAGCTGCTCGGAATCCGACCCCGGTCCGCTTCGGATTTTCGTCCCATCCGGCCCGCGATTTTGCGCCAGAACCGCGCAAAATTCCGGCCTGAGAGGCTCGAAAGCGGCCTATTTCGAGGGATTCGCCACGTCGGCGGCGCTGTGGAGCTTAAGCTTTACGATTTTGTAAAGCTCGTGCCGGACGATTCTGTATAGCAAGTGCTTTACAGGCGGGGCTGGCGGACGGCCGGGAAGGCCGTCCCCCGGGTTCGTCCGTGCGCCCCGTCCGGGAGGGGCACGCGTCGCGTGCCCGGCGAAAGGCGCTGGCGCCTGCGTCGCCTCGATCGTTCGATCCCGGCACACCGCTTTCGGAGGGCCCGCCTCCCGGCGGGCCGGGGTGGTGTGACCCCGGTTGGTCCGCGCTCGATTCCCGGGCGCCCGACGGAGCGGGCGCGCTCCAGACATTCGGTCCTGTTGTGCGGACGCGCCGGGAAGGCCGTCCCCCGGGTTCGTCCGTGCGCCCCGTCCGGGAGGGGCACGCGTCGCGTGCCCGGCGAAACGCGCTGGCGCCTGCGTCGCCTCGATCGTTCGATCCCGGTACACCCGCTCCGGAGGGCCCGCCTCCCGGCGGGCCGGCGCGTGGATCCCGGTTGGTCCGCGCTCGATTCCGGGCGCCCGACGGAGCGGGCGCGCTCCAGCCATTCGGTCCGGTCGGGCGGACGGCCGGGAAGGCCGTCCCCCGGGTTCGTCCGTGCGCCCCGTCCGGGAGGGGCACGCGTCGCGTGCCCGGCGAAACGCGCTGGCGCCTGCGTCGCCTCGATCGTTCGATCCCGGCACACCGCTTTCGGAGGGCAGGCCTCCCGGCGGGCCGGGGTGTGGACCCCGGTTGGTCCGCGCTCGATTCCGGGCGCCCGACGGAGCGGGCGCGCTCCAGCCATTCGGTCCGGTCTGGCGGACGGCGCTCAGCGGACGGTCACGGCAGGCGGGTCGAGACCCACAACACCTGCGCCTTCGATCGTCCCGCGTTCTCCCACGCCGCGCCGGACGTGTCGTCGAGGAGCACGCAGTCGCCGGCGGTGATCCGGTGCGCGGTGCCGTCGAGGGTGACGGTCACCGAGCCGTGCAGGCAGTACGCGAACCCTGAGCTCCCCGCCGGACGCAGGATCGCCCCGGTGCGGCCGCCGCGATCGAGGGTCAGGAGCGTGGCCGTGATCGGGCGCGCCGGGTCCGCCGTGACGATCGGCTAGGCCGAGGCCTTCGACCATTCGCTGCGGAGCGCGCCGCGCTCCGTGCGGCGGACGATCGGCCCGCGGCCCGCGCGCGCGGGTTCTCGGAGCAGATCGGGCAGGTCGATCGCGAGCGCCGCGCAGATCCGTTGCAGCGAGCCAAGCGAAGGCGAGACCTCGTCGCGCTCGGCCTGGGAGAGGAAGCTCGCCGAGAACCCGGTCAGCTTCGCCAGCGCACGGAGCGAGAGGCGGAGCTGCCGGCGCGCGCCGCGCAGCCGCGGGCCGACGCGGATCGGGGCGAGCACCGGGCCGGCGACGTCCGGCGACACCTCGACACGGGCGCGCAGCGGGTCGCGGGGGCGTCGCCGTGGTCGGTCGTTGCACGCGAGCGGCCAGCTTGGTTCGGTCCATCGAGTCTCCCGCGCCGGACCTCTCGCGTAGAGCGGCGCAAGCCCGAGAATGCCCTCGCCGTGAAGCCCGTGTCACGCGGTGTCTGGTCGGCAGCCCTCGCTCCGACGCCGCGTCCGAGTGGCCGTTCTTTACACCTGTCCAGTCTGACTGTACACCGATGCGTGTCAGCCGGACCCCGCGCCGACGCATGGTGCAGGGTCGCAGCGTCCCGGTCTTGCGACGCCGGGTCCCCGCCGACGCCTCGAGGCCGCGCGAGACCCCGCATGCCGAACCCCGTGGACTCCCGCGAGCCGGCGAGCGCGCCGGCGGATCGGTTCGAGCAGCGGAGGGCGCCCCGGCTCCACGTCGGCCTGCTCGCCGGGATCACGGCGGTGGGAGCCGCGCTGCGGATGTGGGGGATCCGGTGGGGAGCGCCGGAGCGGATCGACCTGCACCCCGACGAGTTCGACTACGTCCTCACGCACGCGCTCGCCATGGCCGGGCGAATCCAGGGAGTGCTCGCCGACTTCGGCAGTTTCGACAACGCGACGCTCGATCCGGTGTTCCTGAACTATCCCGGCTTCCTCAAGTACCTGGTCGCGTTCGGCACGGTCGTGATCGGCGGGGTCGACCTCGACCAGAAGTGGCACTCGTTCGTGCTGGGGCGGACCATCGTGGCCGTGTTCGGCGCCGCGACCGTACCGGCGGTCTACGGGCTGGCGCGTGAGCTGGGCGCGCGCGGAAGCGGCGCGCTGATCGCTGCGCTGTGGATGGCGCTGCTGCCGCTGCACGTCTGGGAGAGCCACGTCGCGGTCACCGACGTCCCGATGACGTTCTGGATCGTGGTGACGTTGTGGGCGGCGGTTCGGTTGCTGCGCGTGGGAGGGTGGGGTGCCTACGCGCTGGCCGGCGCGGCGCTCGGCTTCTCCGTGGGCAGCAAGTACACGGCGGCCATCTTCACGGTGGCGATCGTGCTCGCCGCGCTGCTCTCGCGGCGGCCGCTTCGCGAGTCCGTGAAGCGCCTCGCCCTGTGCGCCGCCGTCTCGCTGGCTTGCTGCTTCGTCGTGACGCCCTACAGCTTCCTTCGTTTCGATGCGCTGCTCGACGCGATGGCGTTCGAGCACGCCCACGTCACGACCGGGCATCCCGGCTTCAGCGCGGTGGGTGACGGACCTCAGTACCGCCGCGGGCTCTACCAGCTCCTCGCGGGCTGGCCGTTCAGCCTCGGGTTCGCGCTCTACGCGAGCTGCGCCGCGGGCGCCGTGTGGGCCGTGCGGCACCTCGATCGGCGGGCCCTCATCGTCCTCGGCTCGACGGCGCTCTTCTTCGCGGTCACCGCTCGCTGGGTGTTCGTGCCGCTGCGTTACTCGCTTCCGCTGCTGGTGGTCGCGGTGACGTTCACGGGTCTGTGGCAGGGGGCGTGGCTCGCGTCCGCGGAGCGCTGGAAGCGCGGCGCCGCGTGGGCCGTGGTGCTGGTGACCGCCGCCTACACCGGGCTCTTCACGGTGCAGACCACCGCTCGGTATGCGAACGAGACGCGGCTCGTAGCCGCGCGCTGGATCGAGCGCACCTCCGCACCCGGCACGTCGCTCTTGCTGTGCGGCTCCAAGCCACACATGGCGATCCCTCGCGATCGCACCAGGTTCCAGATCCAGTTCTCGACCGACCAAGCGATCGCGAACCTCCCGGCGGACGCGCCGTACGATCTCATCGAGATCAGCTCGCAGCTCTACAACCGCTACTACCGAAGCGGAAATCAGGAGCTCGTGGTCGCGTACGATCGGCTACGGGACCCGCAGGGGCCGTTCGAGCGAGTGGCGCGCTTCGAGTCCCGCTTCGTCCACAAGGACTGGTACGTGAAGCTCGACCCGATGTTCGAGGGCTACTTCCTGTCGCCCACGATCGAGCTCTACCGCGCCAAGAACCGCGCCGCCCCGGCGCCCTGATCCGCCGCCGCGCTGGCGGACGGCCGGGAGGCCGTCCCGGGAGGGGCACGCGTCGCGTGCCCGGCGATACGCGCCTGCGCGGGCATCGCCTCGATCGTTCGACCCCGGCTCACCGGTTTCGGAGGGCCCGCCTCCTGGCGGGCCGGGGCGGAGTCAGACGTTCACGGCTGGTCGAAGGCGCGCTGCATCTCGTCGAGGATCGCGCGCGCCGCGGCGCGGGGCGATGCGGCCTTGCAGATCGGCCGGCCCACCACGAGGTAGTCGGCTCCCGCCTCGATGGCCTCGGCGGGCGTCGCCGTGCGGCGCTGGTCGTCGGCGGCCGCGCCGCTCGGGCGGATGCCGGGCATCACGATGGTGAAGTCGCGGCCGAAGGTCTCGCGCAGCTTGCGGGCCTCGCGCCCCGAGGCGATCAGCCCGTTCGATCCCGCCGCGAGCGCGCCCCTGGCGCGGTGCAGCACGTACTCCTCGACCGAGAGCCCGATCCCCATGTCGCGCAGGTCCTGCTCGGCGAGGCTGGTGAGCAGCGTGACCGTGAGCACCTGAAGCCTGCTCGCGCCGCGCGCCGCGGCCGCCGCGCGCACCGCCGCGAAGTCCGAGTTGAGGGTCAGCATCGCGACCTTCTCGCGTACCGCCACCTCCACGAGCCGCCGCACCGTCTCGGCGATGTCGCCGAACTTGAGGTCGAGGAAGACACCGACCCCGCGCGCGATCAGCTCGCGCACCAGCGGCGTCCCTCCCGAGAGGTAGAGCGGCCAGCCCACCTTCACGATCCGCAGGTCGTCGCCGACGGCGTCGATCAGGCGGAACGCGTCGTCCGGCTCCATGAGCCGGTCCGGGTTCGCGGGGTCGTTCGGAAAGTCGAGGGCGAGGATGAGGCGGTCGCGGGCGTCGATGGTCATGCCTATCCTCTAGCTCCTCCGCGTGTCGAGGAGGAGCGCCGTTTCGGGCGCGGCTCCGCGAGGCCGCACTTGCGAGCGGGCGCGCCAAGCTGGTAGGGCAGGGTTCCCCCGCCGCGTGCCGCCGGATCCGCCCTCCGAACCCACGATGCTCGTCTTCGCCTGGCTGGGTGCCGCGCTCGCGCTGGCGTGGGTCGCGCTCTACTACGTGTACGCGTGGGGCGGTGTGGCGGCGCTCGAGCCGTGGATGCGCGCGCCGCGGCGCGCCGGGCTGGCACTCGCGCTGGTCTTCGCGGCGCCCGCGATCCTTACCCGCGGCGGGCCCCACGGGGGCGCGGGCCGCGCCGGCTGGCCGGTGGTGATCGTGCTCGGCGCGATCACCTGGGCGTACGCGCGGCAGTGGCTCGCGCTCGCGCCCGCCCGCGAGCTCGGCCCGGTGGCGCGCGAACGCGAGCGCCGCTACCCGGCGAGCGCGAGGGTCGTGGTGCTGCCCGGGGGCGACGCCGTGGTGCTCGCGGCGCTGGCGCGCCGCCGCGTCGCGCGCGTGGGCGGGCTGGTGGTCGCGCACTGCGCGCTGGCGCGCTCGATCGCGCTGCTTCGCACCGCGCTGCCGCTCCGGCCGAGCGTGCCGCTCGCCGCGGGCTTCGAGGTCGTGGCCGGGGGACGGCGCTTCGATGCGCTCGACGGGCGCGCTCGCGACGGCGGCGCCGACCTGGACCGCGTGCCCGCCGCGCTCGCCAGCCTCGCCGCGTGGCGGGCCCGCTTCCCGGATGCGCGGCTCTTCGGGGAGGGCGATGCCTTGGCGCGCGCTGGCAATGTCGAGCGCGAGCCCGTGCCGCGGATCGCCGCCGCGCGCGGCGTCGCGAACCCGAGCGAGCCCGGTGTGGTCCGCGACGGGCGCTGGGAGCCGCTCGCTCCCGAGGCACTCGCGACCTGCCCGCCGTGGGCCGGCGCCGCGAGCGGCGACGTGACGTACGTGGCCCGCTGGGCGGCCGCGGCGCGGGGGTGGACGTGAGCGAGCCCGATCGGCCGATGCATTCGCCGCTCTACTCGGAGCTGGCGCTCGACCACTTCCTGCACCCGCGGAACGTGGGCCAAGTGCCGGACTTCCAGGGGCTGGGACGGGTCAAGAGCACGGTGTGCCAGGACCTCCTCGAGATCACCGTGCGGCGCGAGGCGAGCGGCGCCCTGGTGACGGGGTTCCGGGCGCAGGCGTGCTCGGCGTGCATCGCGGCGGCCTCGCTGCTCACCGCGTGGGTGAACGAGGAGGGTCTCGACGAGGCCGCCGCGCGCGCCATCGACGGGGCGGCGCTCGCCCGCAAGCTCGGCGGCATGCCGGCGGGCAAACGACCGTGTGTCGCGATGGCGCCGGTGGCGCTGGCCCGCGCGCTCGATGGGATCGGGTGCTGACGCCGATCGGTCCCTCGGCTGCGAGGGACCGCAGCCCTCCATCGCCGGGCTGGAGGGCCGCGATCCTTCGCGGCCGCGGGGTTGGCTCGGACTCGAGCGCTGCGGCTGCGAGGACCGCAGCCCTCCACCGACTGGCCTGAGGGCCGCGATCCCTCGCGGCCGCGGGGTTGGCTCGGACTCGAGCGCCGCGGCTGCGAGGGACCGCAGCCCTCCACCGACTGGCCTGGAGGGCCGCGATCCTTCGCGGCCGCGGGGTTGGCTCGGACTCGAGCGCTGCGGCTGCGAGGGACCGCAGCCCTCCACCGACTGGCCTGGAGGGCCGCGATCCTTCGCGGCCGCGGGGTTGGCTCGGACTCGAGCGCCGCGGCGGTGAGGGACCGCAGCCCTCCACCGACTGGGCCTGGAGGGCCGCGATCCTTCGCGCCGCGGGGTTGGCTCGACTCAGCTGCGGCGGTGAGGACCGCAGCCCTCCACCGACTGGCCTGAGGGCCGCGATCCTTCGCGGCCGCGGGGTTGGCTCGACTCAGCTGCGGCGGTGAGGACCGCCCCCTCCACCGCCGCCCCCCGCCCTGCGGTGAGGGACCGCCGCCCTCCACCGAGCGGCTGGAGGGCCGCGATCCTTCGCGGCCGCGGGGTTGGCTCGGACTCGAGCGCTGCGGCGGTGAGGGACCGCGCCCTCCACCGACTGGCCTGAGGGGGCCGCGATCCTTCGCGGCCGCGGGGTTGGCTCGGACCAGCGCTGCGGCAGCCGCCGCCCTCCCCCGGCCGCGCCGCCCGTGAGGACCGCAGCCCTCCACCGACTGGCCTGGAGGGCCGCGATCCTTCGCGGCCGCGGGGTTGGCTCGGACTCGAGCGCTGCGGCGGTGAGGGACCGCAGCCCTCCACCGACTGGCCTGGAGGGCCGCGATCCTTCGCGGCCGCGGGGTTGGCCGCTAGCCGCCGCCCTCCACCAGGGGATCCTTCGCGGCCGCGGGGTTGGCTCGGACTCGAGCGCTGCGGCGGTGAGGGACCGCCGCCCTCCACCGAGCGGCTGGAGGGCCGCGATCCTTCGCGGCCGCGGGGTTGGCTCGGACTCGAGCGCTGCGGCTGCGAGGGACCGCAGCCCTCCACCGACTGGCCTGGAGGGCCGCGATCCTTCGCGGCCGCCCGCCGCTACCGCCGGCTGGTGCCGGCGAGCGGGCCGATGCGGTGCAGCAGATCGAGCGGCTTGAAGGGCTTGGGCAGGAACTCCGCGCCGAGCGCCGCGATCCGGGCCGACGTGGCGCCGTCGATCGCGTGGCCCGACATCACCAGCACGGCGATGTCGGGGCGCTCGGCGCGCAGCCGCTCGGCGAGCTCGAGCCCGCCCATGCGCTGCATCACGAGGTCGGTGAGCAGCACCTCGATCTCTCCGCCGTGACGGCGCGCCACCTCCAGCGCTTCGTCGCCGTCGGCGGCCTCGAGCACCGGATAGCCCGCGCGCTGCAGGGTGTAGCGCGCAACGGCGCGCACCGCGGCGTCGTCCTCCACCACCAGCACCGCGCCGCGGCCGCTCACCACCGCCGGCTCCGGCGCCGCCGCGCTCGCGGCCGCCGCGGCGCCGCCGATCCGCGGCAGGTAGGCGCGGAACACCGAGCCGCGGCCCACCTCGCTCTCCACCGTGATCCGCCCTTCGGCGCGCGCCACCACGCCGTAGCAGGTCGCGAGCCCGAGCCCCGTGCCCTGGCCCGCCGGCTTGGTGCTGAAGAACGGCTCGAAGATCTGCTCGCGGATCTCGGGCGGGATGCCGCAGCCGGTGTCGCGCACCGCGAGCATGCTCCACTCGCCCTCGGGGACCTCGCCGTCCTCCGCCTGCTGCGCGGTGATGGCGACGTCGGCGGTCTCGACCGTGATGTGGCCCACGCTCTCGATCGCATCGCGGGCGTTCACGACCAGGTTGAGGAGGAGCTGCTCGAGCTGCGCCGGGTCGCCGCGCACCCAGCCCGCGGACGGCGCGAGCGACGCGCTGATCTCGATGCGCTCCTCGACCAGCCGGTCGAGCAGCGGCAGCATCCGCTCCACCAGCTCGTTCAGGTCGACGAGCCGTGGCGTGGTGGCGTGGTCGCGAGTGAACGTGAGGAGCTGGCGCGTGAACGCCGTCCCGCGCTCGGCGGCCGAGCGGATCGCGTTCGCGTACGGCTCGAGCGCCGACGGCCATCCGGCGCGCGCCGCGAGCAGCTCGAGGTTGCCGCTGACCACGGTGAGCAGGTTGTTGAAGTCGTGGGCGACTCCCCCCGCGAGCCGTCCGACGCTCTCCATGCGCTGCGCCTGGCTGAGGCGCAGCTCGAGGCGCTTCTCGTGGGTCACGTCGATCACGAAGCCGGTCCACACCACCGAGCCGTCGGCGCGCGGTTCCGGCAACGCGTGCCCGCTCAGCCAGTGGATCTGGCCGTCGTCGCGCCGGATCCGCCACTCGTGGCTCCACGACGAGCGCTGCTCGACCGCGGCGCGCCCGCGCGCCGTCATCTCGCTCAGGTCCTCGGGGAGCACCGATCGGAACGCGAGCCGCGCGTCGCGCTGGATGGCCGCGCTCTCGACGCCGACGAGCTCGGCGGCGCGGTGGCTGATGAACGGGAACCGCTGCGTGCCGTCGGGAGCGAGGAGGTACTCGAACACCACGCCGGGCACGGTGTCGGTCAGGCGGCGGAGCTGCGCCAGCGCTTCCTCGAGCTGGTCCTTGGCCTGCACCCGCGCGGTGATGTCCGCGAACGTGACCACGACGGCGCGCGGGGCGCTACCGCTGGGGTCGGGCAGCAGCCGCGCGTTGATGCTGATCCAGGTCAGCGCGCCATCGGGCTTGTGCACGCCCATGATGGCTTCCGTGCTCGGCACGCCGGTGCGCAGCGCCACGATCGCGGGGTGCTCCTCGCCCGGGAAGTCGCTGCCGTCCTCGCGGATCGCGCGCCAGCGCGGGTCGAACGAGGTGCGTCCCTGGAGCTCGTCGAGCGTGAGCCCGAGGATCCGCTCCGCGGCCGGGTTGGCGGAGCGGATGGTACCGGGCTCCTCCATCACCACGACGCCTTCGCCCATCGCCTGGATCAGCGAGTGGTAGCGGGTCTCGCTGCTGCGCAGGGCTCGCAGCGCCTGCTGGTGCTCGGGCACCTCGCGGTGGCTGAGGACGATGCCGCGCACCGCGGGGTCGTCGAGGCGGTTGGTGGCGCGCACCTGGAGCCGCCGCCACGAGCCGTCCTTGTGGCGGAAGCGAGCCTCGGTCTCGACCACCCCGCCGGGTCTGAGCAGCACCTCGCCGAGCGCGTCCATCGCCGCGCCGATGTCGTCGGGGTGGACCAGGTCGAAAGCACCGGAGCTCAGCAGCTCCTCCGAGCCGTAGCCCAGGAAGCGCTCCGGTCCCGGCATCACCCACGCGACGCGGCCGTCGCCGCCGAGCACGGCCACGCCGTCGAACGAGCTCTCGAGGAGCGCCGTGTAGAAGCGCTCCTGCTGCCGCACGCGCTCCTCCGCGCCGGCGGCGCTGGCCTGCGGCACCGGGACGGGCGGCGAAGGCTGAGCCGGCGTCATGAGCTCTTGAAGCGCTTGAGCAGGTCGTCGACGGTGAAGTGCTGCTCGGGCGCGGACTCGCGCTTGGGCTTGCGATCGTTGCGCTGCGGCGGCTTGGGGTCGACGCGGGGCGTCTCGGGGCGGGCGTCGCGGCGCGGTCCGCCGCGGCGATCGCGGTCAGCCCCTCGTCCGCCGTCGCCGCGCCCGGGCTGGGGCGCGCCGCCGCGGCCACCACCACCGCCGCGCGAAGGCTCGCGAGGCGCGGGCGCGCGCTCGCCCCGAGGAGGCCGTTGCTGCTGTGCGGGCGCGGGCTCGAGGGCCTTCATCGAGAACGACGCGCGACCGCGCTCGTGGTCGACCTCGAGGACCTTGACCCGCACCACGTCGCCGACCTTCACGCGCTCGCGCGGATCGGCGACGCGGCGGTGGCTGAGCTCGGAGAGGTGGACGAGCCCGTCGCGCTTGACGCCGACGTCCACGAACGCGCCGAAGTTGGTGACGTTCGAGACCCGCCCCTCGAGTTCCATCCCCGGCTTCAGGTCCTCGAGGCTCTGGACGTCCTCGCGCCACGCTGGCGCCTTGAAGTCGGGGCGCGGGTCGCGCCCCGGACGCTCGAGCTCGGCGGCGATGTCGCGCAGCGTGAAGGCGCCGAGCGCCTGCGACTCGTCCTCGTAGCGCGCGAGGTCGAGCCGGCTCACCAGCGCCGGGTTCCCGAGCAGCTCGCCGATCTCGACTCCCAGCTCGGCGGCCATGCCCTCCACCACCGGGTAGCGCTCGGGGTGGACGGCGGTGGCGTCGAGCGGGTTGGAGGCGTCGCGGATGCGCAGGAAGCCCGCCGCGAGCTCGAAGGTCTTCATGCCGATGCCGGGCACCGCGAGCAGCTCCTCGCGCGCCGCGAACGCGCCGGCGGTGTCGCGGCGCGCGACGATGGCGCGCGCGATCTTCTCGTTGAGGCCGGACACCCGCCCGAGCAGCGCGGGTGACGCCGAGTTGAGCTCCACGCCGACCGCGTTCACCACCGACTCCACCGCGACGTCGAGCTCGCGCGCCAGCGCCTTCTGGTTCACGTCGTGCTGGTACTGGCCGACGCCCAGCGACTTGGGCTCGATCTTTACCAGCTCGGCGAGCGGGTCCTGGAGGCGGCGCGCGATCGACACCGCGCCGCGCACCACCACGTCGAGCCCCTTGAGCTCCTCGCGCGCCACGGCCGACGCCGAGTACACGGAGGCCCCGGTCTCGGGCACGATCACCACCAGCGGCGCCGCGGCGCCGAGCCCGGCGTCGCGGATCACCTTGCGCGCGAAGAGCTCGGTCTCGCGCCCGCCGGTGCCGTTTCCCACGGCGATGGCGCTCGCGTCGTGCTTGCGCACCAGCGCCAGCAGCACCTCGGCGGCGCCCGCCTCGTCGGCGCTCGGTGGCAGCGGGCGGATCACGTCGTGGCCGACGACCTTCCCGGTCGCGTCCACCACCGCCACCTTGCAGCCGGTGCGCTGGCCCGGATCGAGGCCGATGACGGCGCGGTTGCCGTACGGCGACTGCATGAGCAGCGCCTCGAGGTTGGCGCGGAACACCGTGATCGCCTCGCGCTCGGCGTTCTTCTCGAGGTCCGCGCGCAGCTCGTTGGTGATCGCCGGTCTGAGCAGGCGCTTGTAGCCGTCGGTGGCGGCGTCCGCGAGCTGGCGGCCGCACGGAGTGTCGAGCGGCACGCCGAGAGAGGCGCCGAGGCGCTTCGCCTGGTCCTCGTCGTCGATCTCGATCGAGACCGAGAGCAGCTTGGCGTGCTCGCCGCGCAGCATCGCGAGGTAGCGGTGCGAGGGGACCCGCGCCGCGGGCTCGCGGTGGTCGTAGTAGTCCCGGTAGACGGTGCCCTCGGCGCTCTTGCCCTCCACGACCTCGGTGCGCAGCACCGCCTCGCGGGCCATCACCTCGCGCAGCCGCGCGCGATTGGCGGACGTCTCGGCGAGGCGCTCGGCGAGCACGTCGCGGGCGCCGGCGAGGGCCGCGGCGACGTCGGGGACCCCCTTGAGTGGGTCGGCGTAGGGCGCGGCGAGCGCCTCCGGGTCGGCCGAGCGGTCGCCGGCGTTCGCGACCAAGAGCTCGGCGAGCGGCTCCAGGCCGCGCTCGATCGCCTGGGCGGCGCGCGTCTTGCGCTTCGGCTTGTAGGGCAGGTAGAGGTCCTCGAGGACCTGCTTGGTCACCGCCGCGCGCAGCGACGCCTCGAGCTCGGGGGTCAGCTTGCCGTGCTTGGCGAGGATGCCGAGGATCGCGTCGCGGCGCGCGCTGAGCTCGAGGTAGTACTCGCGACCGCGCGCGATCGTCTCGAGCGAGGCGTCGTCGAGGCCGCCGGTCGCCTCCTTGCGGTAGCGCGCCACGAACGGCACCGTCGCGCCCTCCGCGAAGAGCTGCGACGCGGCCTGCACCTGCTGCGGCCGGCAGCGCACCTCGCGGGCGATGCGCTCGACGAACTGCGGCTCGAGAGTGGTGTTCGTGACCCGCTCACTCACGCTGCTACCTCCCTCGCGGCGGGCACGCCGGCCGGGGAACTTCGATCACCCGTCGTCGCCCGCGAGGCGCCGCTCGAGCACGCCAGCGAGGCGCTGGTGCGCGCGCTTGAGCGCCTGCTCGGTGGACGCCCAGTCCAGGCACGCGTCGGTGATCGACACACCGTATCGGAGCTGCGCGAGGTCCTTGGGGATCGGCTGATTCCCGCCGAACAGGTGGCTCTCCAGCATGAAGCCCACGATCGAGCGGTTGCCCTCGTGGATCTGGTCGATGCAGTCGTCGAGCACGCCCACCTGGCGTGTGGGGTCCTTGGCCGAGTTGGCGTGGCTGCAGTCCACCACCAGCCCGCCCCGCAGCGCGGCCTTGGCGAGCGCCTGCTCGGCGCGTCGCACGCTGGCGCGGTCGTAGTTGGGACCGCCGCCCTCGCCGCCGCGCAGGATCACGTGGCCGTAGCGGTTGCCACGGGTCTCGAAGACCGCGATGCGGCCGTCGAGGGTGAGGCCCAGGAAATGGTGTGGACGCGCCGCCGACTGCAGCGCGTTGACCGCGGTCTGGACCGAGCCGTCGGTCGAGTTCTTGAAGCCGACCGGCGCCGAGAGGCCGGACGCGAGCTCGCGGTGGGTCTGCGACTCGGTGGTGCGCGCGCCGATCGCGTACCAGGAGATGAGGTCGGACGTGTACTGGGGCGCCACCGGATCGAGCGCCTCGGTGCCGGCGGGCAGGCCGAGGCGGTTGATCGCGAGAAGGAGCTCGCGCGCCTTCGCGAGGCCCTCGTTGATGCGGAAGCTGCCGTCGAGATTGGGATCGTTGATCAGGCCCTTCCAGCCCACCGTGGTGCGCGGCTTCTCGAAATAGACGCGCATCACCACCAGCATCGTGTCCGCGACCTCGTCGGAGAGGGCGCGCAGGCGCTGGGCGTACTCGAGGGCGGCGCGGGTGTCGTGGATCGAGCACGGCCCCACCACCACGAACACGCGCTTGTCGAGGCCGTCGAGGATCGCCTCGACGGATGCGCGGCCCGCCGCCACGGTGCTGGCGGCGGCGTCGGTGAGCGGCAGGCGGTCGCGGACCTCGCGGGGGCTCGGCACGCCGCGCGCTTCGGCGATGTTCAGGTTGTCGAGATGGACGGTCATGGCGTGAGCGTTGGGCAAAGCGACCGATCTTAGCAGGGCTTCGCGGTGGCGGGCGGGCAGGGAACGGAGCGTGCGGAAGACGGCCTCCAAAAGCGCCTGCTAGACTCGCTCACTTGCCAGCCCCCGGGTTTCCGACGGAGGTGATTCCGCCCATGGACTCGAAGAAGACCGCCAAGAGCTCGTCCACCACGCTGCCGTTCGAGCAGTTCTGGACCTGGTTGCAGCGCCACGCCAATTGCATCGTGCGCGCCGGTACTCCCGAGTCGGTGGTCTACGACGACGAGGACCTTCACTGGCACCTGGCCGTCGAGGACGAAGAGACCTTGCTGGTTCAGGTGTTCCGCGGCAAGCGGGTGATGGCGGAAATCTTCCTGCATCCGGCGGACGTTGCCTACGTGCAGGTCGAGCAGCGCGACGAGGAGGAGTTCCTCTTCGAGCTGATCTCCGAGGACGAGCGCGAGCGCGTCGCGTCCTGGCAGTTCGTGCTCTCGCACGGCTACGAGGACGACGAGGAGCCGACCGGCTCGCGGGGCTGGACGCATTGAACGGGGGGCTGTTCCAGCCCCCCGCCCGCAAGTGAATCGCCGGGTCCCCCCAAGTCCTCGCTCGTGCGGTCGCCTCGACCGGCCACTAGAGTCCCCCCGCACCGGCCGTGCGTGCCCGCGACGTGACGACGCGACCCGCGACACGGTCGATCCCCAGTAGGGCCCACCAGTCGCTGTCGCTCGCGGCGTCGCGCTGCGACGCCCCTGGCGAGTCTGGTCGTTCCGCGATCCGGGATCCCGCTCGGGCCTGCGTCCCGATCCGACTGGGCGCCGGAGTGGCACGCGTTGCGTGCCCGGCGATACGTGACGACGCGACACCGCGACACGGTCGATCCCAGTAGGGCCCACCCGAGTCGCTGTCGCTCGCGGCGTCGCGCTGCGACGCGCCCCTTGGCGAGTCTGGTCGGTCCGCGATCCGGGATCCCGCTCGGGGTTGCGTCCCGATCCGACTGGGCGCGGCCGCCGGAGGGGCACGCGTTGCGTGCCCGGCGATACGTGACGACGCGACACCGCGACACGGTCGATCCCAGTAGGGCCCACCCGAGGCGCTGTCGCTCGTGGAAGCCGCGTGGACCTGGCGACGGGGGATGGAACCCCCGTCGCTACGGTGGTTTTCGTAGCGCGGGGGGCTCCGTCCCCCGCGTCGCGACACACGAGAGCGTGGCGACTCCCGTTCGTGGAGTCCTGTTGGCCCGCGCGCGCGCTCCCTCGCGCTACATTCTCGCGACGCCTCTCGGTCGCGCCTCATGAACGCTCCCGTCGATCCGCCCGCGCCCGCGCCCGAGCCGGTGCGCGTCGACAAGTGGCTGTGGGCGGCGCGGATCTACAAGACCCGCGCCCTCGCCCAGGAGGCCTGCCGTGGCGGTCACGTCACGGTGAACGGCCACGGCGCGCAGCCGGCCAAGGTGGTGCGGGTCGGCGACCGCCTCGAGATCCGGCGCGACGAGCGACGCCTGATCCTCGAGGTCGCCGGTGTCGCCGAGCGCCGCGGCCCGGCGCCCGCGGCGCGTCAGCTCTACGTGGACCACTCGCCGCCGCCCCGCCGCGCCCCGAGGGTCCGTTCGTGATCCGTGATCGCGGCGCCGGGCGCCCCACCAAGCGCGACCGCCGCGCCATCGGCCGCATGCGCGGCTGGTGAATCGGATTCCTCGGGGGGGCTCTTCGAGCCCCCCGCCCACTTCGCCCGTCAGCGCGCCGCTTCGATCCGCGCGAGCTGCCGATCCTGGAGCCGCGATAGCGTCACCAGCGCGGTGATCGCGCCGACTCCGCACAGGAACATGTCCCACTGCGTGTCCCACGGATCGCCCTGCGTGCCGAGGAACGCCTCCGCGGCGATGCCGGTCGCGAGCGCGGTCCACCACTCGATGAACTCGTAGGTCACGCTCAGCGTCATGCAGCAGGTGAAGACCAGCACCGGCAGCCAGCGGCTGCCACGCAGCGGCGAGCACCGCAGCAGGATCTCGCGTCCCACGATCGCGGGGATGAAACCCTGCGCGAAGTGCCCGATGCGATCGTACGGGTTGCGCGCGAAGTGAAGGACCTTCTGCAACCAGAAGCCGAACGGCACCTCGGCGTAGGTCCAGTGCCCGCCGATCATCAGCACGTACGCGTGCACCGCGAGCAGCGCGTAGACGAGCGGCGTGAAGGGGAAGCGCCGGAAGGTGGCGAGGAAGATCGGCGCGCCGATCAGCACCGGCGCGACCTCCAGCAGCCACGTGAAGCGGTCCCTGGGGCCGATCCCCGAGATCACCAGCCCCACGGCAACCACCGCGAGCATCGCGCTCGCGAAGCGCCCCGGGGTGAGCGGCGCGGTCGTGTCGTCCATTCGATGCCTCGAGCTGCGAGCTTCGGGTTCACAGGCCCGGCGACACGCCCACCAGCACCAGGCGCGTGACCAAGGCCGCGGCGATCGCCGCGATCGTCTCGGGAAGACCCACCACCGTTCGCCACTGGAACACGATCGCGAACGACGTGATCCCGCCCATCGCCAGCCCGAGCATCGAGCTCGAGTCGGCGTATACCGCGAGGCTGAGCGAGCCGGTCTGCACCGCGATCGCGGCGAGCGCGACCCCCAGCGCCGCGTAGCCGACCGCGAAGTTCATGCCGACCGCCGGCCCCCGCACCGGATGGAGCGTGTCGGCGTGCCCCGCCAGGAACTCGGCGAGCTGGGTCAGATAGAGCGCCTCGCCGGTGTCCCGGACGATGAACGTCGCGATCGAGAGACTCGCGCACACGTGCGATACACCGGCGATCTCCTCGACCGTGACCGTGCCTTCGAGCGGCAGCCCGTCGAAGCCACGGAACGGATGCGAGCGCGGCCGCGCCACCGCGATCACGGTCTTGCCGTGCGTCTGCTCGACGCGCCCGTCGAAGCCGAGCCGCGTCAGCCGCGCGAGCACCTGCTCGACCGCGGCCGTGGCTTCGCTCGCCACCAGATGCTCCGAGCGTCGCGTGAGCTCGAGCGTGAACGAGCGCCGCACCCCGCTCACCAGCGCCAGCGCACCGCCCAGCACCAGCTCGAGCGCGAGCGGCGCCGCCGCCGGCAGCAGGAAGCGCGCGGCCCAGTTCGGCCCGTCGCTCGGCGCCACGAGGTCGGGCATCGCCAGGATCCCGGGCTGCGCGAACGCGCGCGCCAGGACCGCAGCGCCGGCCACCGCGAGCACGGCGAGCACCGCGTGAGGCAGACGAACCAGCAACTCCTGGCGCCGCAGCTCGGAGACGGTCATGGAGAGTGACGCGGCGCGGACGATCGGACCGTGTCCGGCCGGCGCGCGCCGCATGTTAGCAGGCGCCGTGGCGATCAGCGCGGATCGGGGTCGGTCCGAGCCCGCTCCGATCTGGCGGCGGGCCGGGAGGCCGTCCCGCCGAGGGGTGCACGTTCGGCCACGGTTCGGAGGGCCCGGCTCGGCGGCCCTTTGCAGCCCGAGCCCGGCGAAGTAGAAGGCTCGCCATCGCTCGTCTCGTCCCGCCTCGGAGGTTCGCCCATGACCGTCACCCGGCCGTACGCGCGCGTCGCGCTCTCGTCGCTGCTCGCCGTCGTGGTCGCCGCCGGCGCCTGCTCGAAGGGCGGCTCGTCCCAGACCGCGAGCGCTCCGAGCCGCGGCACGTGGGCCAGGTTCGTGGCCGAAGGGCGCGGGTTCACGGCGCCGCCGAGCTGGACCGTGACCGATCCGATCGCCGGTAAGCAGGAGCCCAACGAGCGCGGCTGGTGCCGCGCGCTGCCGGCCGCGTCGACCGCCGCGGCGCGCGTCACGGCGCCGCAGGGCACGACGTCGGCGCTCGTGCTGCACGGACCGTCCTCCGAGCTCGGTCGGTTCGTCGAGAGCTGCTTCGCGGCGCGGCGGGCCGACCTCGAGGTCAAGTTCGACGAGACCTTCCGCACCACCACGGCGGGCGGCGCGCAGGTGGTGGTGCAGGTCGGCCACCGCGAGCCCACCAACAAGGGCGAGCCACCGACGACCTGGCTGCTCGGCCAGGCGAGCCGCGGCGACCGCATGCTGGTCGTGGACGCGGGCGGCGTCGCGACGAGCTTCGACCGCCCCGCGGTGATGACGCTGATCGGCAGCGTGACGTTCTGAGCCAACCCACGAGGCGCGCGCGGGGGGCGCCGCGTTAAGCTCAGCCGCCGTCGCAGCCGTCCGCGGCACCGCGCTCGCTCGCGTGGACCCGCCGCGGCCGAGGGAGCGCCATGACCCGATCCGTCTCGTCGCCGTCCGCCGCGCTCGCCCTGGCGGGGATCCTCGCCGTCGCCTCCGTCCGCCCCGCGGTCGCGGGTGCGCCGCCCAAGGGGCCGGACTCGAAGCATCAGAACCCGCGCGCGTGCGAGCTCGTGACCGCCAGCGACATCGCGTCGTCGCTCAAGCTCACCGTCGGTGAGCCCCAGGCGCAGAGCGGCCGCGGCGCCTTCTCCTGCAACTTCAACCTCGCCGACGGCTCGGGGCGCGCGGTGAGGGTGGAGCTACGCACCGGGACCGGCGCGAGACCCGCGTTCCTGCAGAAGCGCTCCGACGGTCCGACCGTGTTCGGGGTGGGCGACGAGGCGGTGTGGCTCACCCACTACTCGACGCTGCTCGTGCTCACCCGTGACAACGAGGTCCTCGCGATCGACCTCACCTCGGCAGCCTCGGCGATGAAGCGACCCGCCCCCAAGGACGGCGCCGTCGAGCTCGCGAAGAAGGCGCTCTCGAAGCTCTGACCGGCGGGCCGGAGCTATTCGGACGGCCGGGAGGCCTTCGCTCCGAGACGATCGCGCGTCCGTGACGCTCTCGGGTGCGGCGCGCGCCGCGGGGGTGCTGGCCTCTGGCACACCGGTTTCGGAGGGCCCGCCTCCCGGCGGGCCGGCGATCGATCGCGGTCCGGAGGGGCACGCGTCGCGTGCCCGGCGATACGCCGTGAGCGTGGCGTCGCCGCGGCGCGGATCGCTGTCGGTCCGCTCCTGGTGTTGTCGGACGGCCGGGAGGCCTTCGCTCCGAGACGATCGCGCGTCCGTGACGCTCTCGGGTGCGGCGCGCGCCGCGGGGGGGGCTGGCCTCTGGCACACTGGTTCGGAGGGCCCGCCTCCCGGCGGGCCGGCGATCGATCGCGGTCCGGAGGGGCACGCGTCGCGTGCCCGGCGATACGCCGTGAGCGTGGCGTCGCCGCGGCGCGGATCGCTGTCGGTCCGCTCCTGGTGTTGTCGGACGGCCGGGAGGCCGTCCCTCCGACCGGAGCCGCGATCAGCGCGCCGGCGCCGGCGCGACCAGCTCCACCGGGTGATCCAGGCGCCGCTCGAAGGTCTCCTCGTCGCCGTGCTGGAAGCCCGGCGGCAGATAGATGCCGGTGCCGATCGTCACGTTCTTCTGCTCCATGCCGAGCCAGTTCTCGAAGTCGAAGTAGAGCCCGGGTGTCGCGCCGCGCTTGCGCTCGGGCGGATCCTCCACCGCGGGGTCGTCGACCCACCGCACCTTCACCTCGAGCGGCACCGACCGGTCGATGTGGATGCGGGTCAGCGAGAAGACGCCGTTCCACTCGAGCGCGGTGACGCGCTGCTCGGCGCCGCTCGCGCGCAAGGCGGCGAGCGCCGCGCGCGGCGGCTCGCCGGCCACGGCGACCGGCTCGGGCACTCCCTTCACGTAGAGCTTGGCGCCGCTCAGACCGTCGAAGTCGACCCCGCTCATGAGGTCGAACTTCGAGAAGATCGCGGTGATCGAGAACGGCAGCGCGATGTCCACCGAGTACTGGAACGAGTAGGGCAGGAAGATCGTGTCGTTCCAGAGCTTCGGCGTCTGGATGCCGAGGATCATGCTCACGCTCATGCCCTTGTGCAGCACGACCCGCACCGGGCCGTCGATCCACGCCGCCGTCACGCTCTCGAAGTCGTCCTGGTCGCGGTCGAAGTCGTAGACGCTCCAGATCGTCGAGCGCAGCCGGATCTTGAGGATGTCGACGTGGCTCGGTGCCCAGGTGCCGTCGGCGAGCTTCAGGCTCATGCGGTCGATCGCGAACGGCACCCGCGCGCTGAAGCCCGCCGAGAAGTTGGCGGCGCGGACGTCGTCGGTCTCGGGCACGTAGCGGACGTAGTCGACCGGGCTGGGCGGCGGCGCGGCGTCGTCCCACGCCGTCAGGTAGGCGTACGCCGTGCGTCCGTCCAGCGGATCGCGAAAGGTCAGCTCGCGCAGCACCGCGGGCGCGGCGCCGTCCGCGGCGGGAGGGGGCGCGCCCGCGGGCCGCGCTCCGGCGAGGTCGCGCGCCATCACGAACAGCACGTCGTTGGCGTCGAAGCGGCCGGCGTCTTCGTCGGCGTTCGCTTCCGGCCCGCTCGGGTACACCCAGCCGCCGGCGGCGTTGCGCTCGTCGATCTGGAACGGGATCGGCGCGAAGGCGCCGTCTCGCCACACCTCGACCCTGAGCGACGCGACGGGCCGGCCGAGGACCTCCGGCAGGTGCGCGCCATCGACCGCCACCGGGTCGATCGGACGATCGAGACTGCGCCCCAGGCCGGCGCGGGCGGCGCTCGGGCCGGTCGCGATGACCGCGCTCGCGAGGCTCGCCGCCACCAGCCAGGCCCGAGCGTCGCGCGAGCGAGGACGCGGGCGTAGCCGTGGAGGAGGCGGTCTCACGTGTGCGTCGGCGAAATCGAGAATCGAAGTCGTTGACTCGGCCGGCGCGTTCGTAACACCATGTTAACGCTGTTAGCAAGGCGCGCGGGGCGGGGAGAGAGCGAGCGGTGACGCGACGCGAGGACAGGCGCGGGTGGAGGCGCGCCCCCCGACCGGGGCGGACTGCGAGGCCGCTCGGAACAGTGGCGCTCGCGCTTTCGCTGGCGGGGCCCGGCTGCAGCTCGAGCGGCGTGGTGTCGCCCAAGGTCGTGGTGGAGCTGACCAACGACGCCGCCGACGTGCGGCTCTACGGCGCGGACGCCTCGATCGCGGTGCTCCTCGAGCCGTCCGTGCTCGGCCCCGCGCTCCTCGACCCGGGGACGCAGGTCGCGACGCTGACACCCGGCGCGGGGGCGGCGTTCGTCACCGACCTCGGCCGTCACGTCGTCGGGCTCCACGACACCGATGCCTCCGGTCGCACCACGTTGCTCTCGACGGTCGGGTTCCGGGTCGACGTGGACGGCGCGACCCTCCGCATCCGCGTCACTCCAGACGGCGGTCTGTGTCTCTACGGCCAGGACGAGGGCGGGGTGCGGTGTGAAGATCGCTGAGCGGCGTCGCGCGCGGACCCCGGCCCTCGCGGTGCTCGCCGCGTTCGGCGTGATCGCGGCGAGCGCGTCGTCGGCGCGCGGCACGGTCCCCGGCTTGCTCGGCATCGGCCCGCGCGGCGTCGCCCTCGGCGGCGCCTACGTCGCGTCGACCGACGACACCTACGCGATCTTCTACAACCCGGCCGGGCTCGCCTCGCTCACGGGGCCGACCGTCGAGCTCGGCCTCTTCACGATCGACCCACAGCTCGATCCGCTGAAGGGCGGCGTGGTCGGCGAGGACGCGGACGGCGAGCCGATCCACGGCGACGTCGATCCGCGCGTCGAGAAGCAGGTCTCGGCGGTCGGCTCGATCGCGCTGCCGATGACGGTGCTGGACACGAAGGTCGCCGGTGGCGCGCTCTTCGTGCTGCCCACCGACCACGCGTTCACGATGACCAGCCGCGACGCGGCCGAGCCCGGCTACACGCGGTACCGGCACATGCTCGACCTCATGTACATCTACTTCGGCTTCGGCGCCGAGCTGGCACCGTGGCTCAAGGCGGGCGCCGGCATGCAGATGTACTACACGACCGCCGGTGAGATCGTGTTCGACCTCAACCTCGACGGCACGCCGTCCCAGGGCGAGCTCTCGCTCTCGGCGCCGTGGCAGTTCGCGCCCACCGCCGGAGTGCAGCTCGGGCCGTTCCTGGGCGGGCTCACGTTCGGCGCCAGCTATCGCGGCGAGAGCCGCGCCGACTTCGAGGACTTCCACGTCACGCCCGGCGGTTCGGTGGGCGCCGGCATCACCTACGGCTTCGTGGTCGACATCTTCAACGTCAACGTGTTCACGCCGCAGCAGGCCACGCTGGGGCTCGCGTGGACGCCCGACGAGTCGTGGCGCGCCGAGCTCGACGTGACCTGGTCGAACTGGGCCGCCTACGAGGACCCGACGCTGATCGTGCGGGCGTCCGGCGGAGTGGTCATTCCGCCGTTGCCGGAGGTGCCGATCCCGATCGCCGAGACCATCGCGCTGCCTTACTCGACCCACGACACGTGGACGCCGCGGGTGGGTGTCGAGTACCAGCTCGGCGACTTCACGTTCGGCGACGGCGAGAGCGTGGTGCGGGCGCTGCCGAGCCTGCGCGCGGGGTTTTTCTGGGAAGCGTCGCCGATCGGCGATCAGAGCGGTGTCTCGAACCTCGTCGACAACGACCGCTACGTGTGGTCGGTGGGCTTCGGCGTCGACCTGCCGCACCCGTTCGGCAGCGACAAGACCTTCGGCATGAACGCCGCGTTCCAGCAGTCCATCCTCGCCGAACGCACCGTGCGCAAGGACGCCGAGTTCGCGGACCTCGACCGCGACGGCACCGCCGAGACCCGCGTGCTGGGCTGGCCCGGGTACACGAGCGGCGGCGAGCTGATCCAGTTCACGATCGGGTTCACGCTCACGCTGTGAGCGGTCGGCGCGGCGGCGGGCGGCGGCACGAGCGATGGCGCGCTTCCACTTCGAGGCCGAGGCGCACACGGTCGTCGCGCGCGAGCGCGGGCTGGTGTGGAGCTGGATGTCGAAGCTGCCCGACTCGCTGCGTGCCTTCCCGCTCATCAACGACGCGATCGAGATCGTGCCGGACGAGCGCTACGAGCTGGTGCTCGGGCCGTTCGGGATCAAGGACCTCGCGATGGAGGTGCGCGCCGAGATGGACGTGACGAAGCGCGCACCCGCCGAGCTCGTCTTCGAGTCGGTGCCGGGCACCGGCAACACCGACATGCGGGTCACGCTCCTGCTCGACGCGGCCGGCGCCTCGCGCACGCGCGTGACCGTGAAGCTCTGGGTCTCGCCGCGCGCCGAGGTGCCGCGGCTGATGCCGGTCGGCATGGTCGCGAAGGCCGCGCGCGCCACCGCCACGATCGGCCTCGAGCAAGCCCTGAAGAAAGCGCGCCGCACCCTCGAAGCGAAGACGGCGGCCTCGTAGCGCGGGGGCTTGTCCCCCGCAGGACGCGTGGACGAACCTCGTCGCCGAGGAGGAGAGGATCGATGGAATCGACCACGCGGATGCTCGAAGGGAAGGTGGGGATCGTCACCGGCGCCGGGCGCGGCATCGGCCGCGAGATCGCGCTCATGATGGCGCGCGAGGGTGCGGCGGTGGTGGTGAACGACGTGGGCGCCGCGGCCGACGGCAGCGACACGGGCGAGCGCCCCGCCGACGAGGTGGTCGCGGCGATCGCGAAGGAGAAGGGGCAGGCGGTCGCGAACTTCGACTCGGTGGCGAGCTGGGACGGTGCCCACGCGATGGTGGCGCAGGCGGTGGATCGCTTCGGGCGCCTCGACTTCGTGGTCAACAACGCCGGCATCCTGCGCGACGTGATCTTCCACAAGATGACCGAGGCCGACTGGGACGCGGTGATCGCGGTGCACCTGAAGGGCACGTTCAACGTGTCGCGCGCCGCGGCCGAGCGCTTCCGCGCGCAGGGCGGCGGCTCGATCGTGAACTTCACCTCCACGTCGGGCCTGATCGGGAACTACGGCCAGTCGAACTACGCCGCCGCGAAGCTCGGGATCGTCGGGCTCACGCGCTCGATCGCGCTCGACATGAGCCGCTTCCACGTGCGCTGCAACGCGGTGGCGCCGTTCGCGTGGACGCGCCTCACCGCCACGATCCCCGAGGGCCGCACCGACGCGGAGAAGCGGCGCGTCGAGAACCTGAAGAAGATGAAGCCCGAGCAGATCGCGCCGCTCGTCACGTTCCTGGCGAGCGACGCGGCCGCCGAGGTGAACGGCCAGGTGTTCTGTGTGCGCGCCGGCGAGATCGTCCTCTTCTCGCTGCCGCGCCCGATCCGCGCCGTCCACAAGGAAGGCGGCTGGACCCCGCAGAGCGTCGCGGACGTGGTGCCCGCCGCCTTCAAGGCGAGCTTCGTCCCCAACCAGGTCAGCTCCGACATCTTCCCGTACGAGCCCTTGTTCTGATTCGTCGCGGACGCCGCACGGGTGTGTAGGGGCGACCGTGAGGTCGCCCGCGACAAGCGACGACGCCCGCACCGCCGACGACGCCATGGAGGGTCGCGCGTCGCGCGACCGGCGATACGCGACGACGCCGCGTCGCCCGGGGCGTGGATCGCTGTGGGGTACAGGGATCGACGCCCGAGCCGGCGCATCGTCTCGGTCGGGCACGCAACGCGTGCCCCTCCTGGACGAGGCGAAGCCGCGGGAGCGTAGGGGAGGGCGTCAGCCCTCCCGGAGCGGGATGGACGTCGTCGAGCCGCAAGGCGATCGGCGTCGTGACGTGCCGCGAGGACACCCCGGGCGGGGACAGGCCCCGCCCCTACGAGGCGGTTCGGTGGACGTGGGCTTCACGCCCACCCGGGTTACGCGAGGACGCGCGCATCGACCCGGGTGGGAGGGTCGCGCGTCGCGCGACCGGCGATCCGCGACGACGTCGCGGCGACGAGCGCGTGGATTGCTGTGCGATACAGGGATCGACGCCCGAGCCGGCGCATCGTCTCGGTCGGGCACGCAACGCGTGCCCCTCCTGGACGAGGCGAAGCCGCGGGAGCGTAGGGGAGGGCGTCAGCCCTCCCGGAGCGGGATGGACGTCGTCGAGCCGCAAGGCGATCGGCGTCGTGACGTGCCGCGAGGACACCCCGGGCGGGGACAGGCCCCGCCCCTACGAGGCGGTTCGGTGGACGTGGGCTTCACGCCCACCCGGGTTACGCGAGGACGCGCGATCGACCCGGGTGGGAGGGTCGCGCGTCGCGCGACCGGCGATCCGCGACGACGGCGCGGCGCCCGGGGCGTGGATCGATGTGCGGTAGAGGGATCGACGCCCGAGCCGGCGTATCGTCTCGGTCGTATCGCCAGGCACGCGACGCGTGCCCCTCCGGGCTGGCTGGATCGGGATCGATCGTCCCGCGCGCAACTCGGTCCGCCGATCCGCGAGAACGCGCGCATCGACCCGGGTGGGAGGGTCGCGCGTCGCGCGACCGGCGATCCGCGACGACGTCGCGGCGACGAGCGCGTGGATCGCTGTGCGGTTCAGGGATCGACGCCCGAGCCGGCGCATCGTCTCGGTCGTATCGCCGGGCACGCGACGCGTGCCCCTCCGGGCTGGCTAGATCGGGATCGATCGTCCCGCGCGCAACTCGGTCCGCCGATCCGCGAGGAGGTGCGCATCGACCCGCCCGGGAGGGTCGCGCGCCGCACGACCGGCTAGCGAGTCAGGCGGGTGAGACCGGGGACCGTGTCGAACCCGGCATCGAAGCTCAGGATCCGGCTCACCCGGTGGCGTTTCATGACGGCGACGTGAAGCGCGTCGCGGGCGGACAGCGCCGGTCGCGCCAGCAGCACCTCGCGCGCCCGCTCGACGTCCGCCGACTCGATCGGGAACACCTCGTCGACCACACCGAGCAACACGTCGAATGCGGGCTGGATCGCGTCGAGGCGGCGGATCGCCGCGTAGCGGTGCAGGATCTCCTGCAGCACCTCCGCGTCGGTGACGAGACGCTCGCGCGCCGTCGTCAGGCGCTCGAGTGCCTGCTGCGCGTCGATCTTGTGGGGATGAACGGCGCCCACCAGGTACATGGGTACGTTCGAGTCGACGAAGATCACCCGGCAAAGTCTTTCGTGTAGCCGCGCTCGATCTCCGCGAGCATCTGATCGATGTCACCGGTCGGAAAGTCCGCCGCGGCGCTCTTCCGGATCAGGTCGAGCTTCGCTGCGGGATCGCCGGACGACTCGCGCCGCCGCGCGTCGCGAAGCGCCCGGCGCACCCATTCCGCGACGGGCACACGGCTCGCCTTCGCGGCGTGGCGGATCTCGCGAAGCTCGCGCTCGTCCATGAGCACCTGGAGCCGCTTGATCATGGTCCGAGTCTACTTGACTCATGGGGATGAGTCATCGATTCGGGAGTAGGGGAGGGCGTCAGCCCTCCCGGGGAGCGGGATGTACGTCGTCGAGCCGCACGGCGGGCGGCGACAGGCGCAGGCGCCGCCCCTACGGATCGACCTCGTAGGGGCGGGGCCCGTCCCCGCCCGCGATACGCGACGACCTCGCACCGCCGAGCGCCTCCTCCAGCCGCCGCACCAGCGCCTTGGTGCGGACGAGGTGGGCGAAGCGCTTCTGGACCATCCTCGTTTGGTTGTGGAGCGACATTCCCCGGAGCGGGATACTGAGGAGCGGCGCCAACGGCGAATAGCGGAACGGACGCAGGACCGCTTCGGGTACGTCCACGGCGAGCGCTTCGGGTCCGGTCGCGCGGTCGAGCTCGGCGAGGAGCGGGACGAACGCCTCGAGGTAGGGACGCACGAGGTCCGGCGGTGGGGCCCGCCCGCCATCGAGCAGGCGAACGAGCTCGCGCCGCGGTGGCGCGGCCTGCCGGATCGTCACGATGGAACTGGTCGAGTCATGCTGCCACGTGGCTGCCTCCATCCGGAGCGCGAGCAGCAAGCTCTCGAGGTTGCTCGTCCAAGCCCCGTCGAGGTCGCCACGCCACTCGGCTTCGGCGCCGGCCAGGACGAGCCAGTGCCCGGGGTTCTGCCACCGCAGGTAGTCGAAGCTCGGCTCGGTGTAGCGGCGCGGCTCGGGCGCAATGAACGTCGGCGCGTGCGCGGCCGAGCGGGCAAGAGCAGTACAGCCGTCGTTCTGTCGCAGGCGCGCGGCGATGACGTCACGTTCGGGCTCGGGAACCCTTCCGAGCGCGGCGCTCGGCGCGGGTGCGGGCTCGCACACCCGGGCCGCGGCGAGGAAGTCGCGGAAGCCATTCCCGGGTCCGCCGTCGCTCATCACGGCAAGCGTGGTCCTGAGCGGCAGCGCCGAGAGCTGCGGCACCGTCTCCGCACCACCCGGCGAGGAGTACGCCGCGTCGACAGCCGTGATCGCGATCGGATACGTGCCGGGCTCCGCGGGACGTTCCAGCACCGCGGCCACGTCGCCCTCGATCGCCACGATCTGCGCCGCGGCGATCGTGCGGCCGAGCGTCACCACCCGCTTCGACCCGAGCCACTCGACGGTGACGGAGCGCAGCTCGATGGGCCGCTTGCTCCGGTTCGACACGTTCAGCCCCATCAGCCGAATCGGCTCGCCCACGTATGCGTCCGTGACCATGCCGGAGACGTCGACGTCGGGCCCCCGACGATCCACGATGAACGCGGCTCCCTCGATCAGCACCACCGCGGCCACCCATCCGCCGATCCAGATGAGCGTCCGCCGGCTCACGACGGCACTCCGAACGCCGCGAGCTCGCGATACTCGAGGAGCCAGAATCGTCCGAACCACCACGTCGCGACCGCGAGCGGCCCTAGCACCGTCACGATCACAGCCGCGGCCCCGCGCACGCCAACCGGCCGCAGCCGAGCGAGCGCTCGCGCGAACGCTCCAGCGCTCACGAGCGCGCTCGCCCAGAAGAACGCCACGAATGGCGTGGCGGGCCCCTCGACGAGCGTGGTCACGAGAAGCGCGCCGGCCGCGATCGCCGTGGGCCACAGCGCGGCACCGATCGCCGCCGCGACGTCCTCCCAGCTCACCCGCCGCCGCGCCACCCGCAGCACGAGCCAGGCGAGCGTCGCCACGAGGAGCCAGCCCGTCGTGACGTAACTGAGGCGATCGACCACCTCATCGATCGGCCACTCGCGCGTCGCCGGCGCCAGCCAACCGTCCGTCCCGACGTCGAGGCGCGCGCCTGCGATCTCCTGCGCCGCGAGCAGCACCCCCAGCGCCGCCACGGTCAGCGTCGCGCGCGCGATCGGGGTCGGCGCCGCCGCGGCCGTCCGGCTCATGCGCAGACGAACAGCCGGTAGTCGAACATGCGCCCGTCGCGGAACGTGAACTCCTGGACGAAGTGGTGGTCGTAGCGCTCGTGGCTGTCGGCGTAGCGGCCGGTCTCGTGCGCGACCACCATCACCACGTCGCCCTGCGCGGCGACGCGTTCGATCGTCGGTCCGTCCGAGACGAAGCGCGCGAAGTTCCGGGCGATCCCGTCGAGGGTCGGTCCGCGGCCGGTCGCGCCTCGAACCGGCAACCGCCCGGGTCCGTGGATCGTGAAGCGGGCGTCATCGCAGAGCAGCGACTCGACCTCGTCCATGCGCCGTGCCGCCACCGCGGCGTAGAAGCGCACCAGCGTCTCGACGTGGCGGTTCTCGGCACCGCTCGCGACGTGCACCGCGCCCCGCTCGCGGGTGAAGGCGCCGCGCAGGTCGAGGCCGTACTGCTCGATCGGGTGGATCGCGGGAGGGCTGGCGGGGGGCTTGGTCATGGCGGCGCTCACGTCCTCGGCAGCGCGAGTGGGGAGGGGTTTTGCGTATTTGGCCCCAGCGCGATGTCGACAGTCAACGCACGCGCGGCCGGCGACGGTACCCATCGATTGGGTCGGCGCTCCGCGGAGGCGCACGATCGGCCGGTGTCGATCCAACCCTCCCAACCAGGCTGCGCGCGATGCTCGAGCGGGCGCAGGCCCACTGGACGCTCTTCCAGGTGTCCGAGGCGGTGCTTGCGCGAGCACGCCGACCGTTCCGGGTCGAGCCGATCCGCACGCTGGACGCCCTCCACCTCGCCACGGCGCTCACGGCGCCCGCCACGCGCTCGGCTTCGGAGTGATGCCCATGGATGGATCGATCGCAGCCGCGCCGCGCCCCGCGCGGCTGGCTTATGCTCGCCGGATCGTGGTCGAGCCCTCCGTCGAGTCACCCTCCGCTTCGTCGCGGACGTCCGATCCGCTGCTGCAGGGGCTCGCGCGGCTCGGCTACGCGCAGTTTCGCCCCGGGCAGCGCGAGGCGATCGAGACCCTGCTGCGCGTGGGGCGGGTGCTCTTGGTGGCGCCGACCGGCGGCGGGAAGAGCCTCGCCTACCAGCTCCCCGCGGTGCTGCTGCCCGGCACCACGCTGGTGATCTCGCCGCTCATCGCGCTCATGCACGACCAGGTGCGGGCGCTCGAGGAGCGCGGCATCGCGGCCACGTTCCTCGCGTCGACGCTGGACACCGACGAGGTGCGGAGGCGCATGGCGAAGGTGGCGGGCGGCGAGATGAAGCTCGTCTACGTGTCGCCCGAGCGGCTCACGTTCCCGGGCTTCCGCGGGCTGGTGAAGGAGCTGGCACCGCCGCTCGTCGCCATCGACGAGGCCCACTGCATCAGCGAGTGGGGCCACGACTTCCGGCCCGAATACGCGCAGATCGGCGAGCTCTTGGCCGAGGTGCCGCGCGCGCGGGTGCTCGCGTGCACCGCCACCGCCACACCCGTGGTGCGCGACGAGATCCTCGCGCGCCTCAATCTCGACGCCACGACTCCCCAGCTCGTGCAGGGTTTCGCGCGCCCGAACCTGGTGCTGCGTGTCGCGGAGGTCGAGAGCCGGAAGGAGCGCGAGCGCGCGATCGATCGTCAGCTCGAGGAGGCGCTCGGCAACCCACGCGGCGCGAGCTCGAACTCGCGCGGTACGGCGATCGTCTACTCGCCGACCCGCCGCGGCGCCGAAGAGGAGGCGGGCCGCCTCGCCGGGCGCGGCTGGCGCGCGCGCTACTACCACGCCGGGCTCGACGCCGACGGCCGCGCCACGGTCCACCAGGCGTTCGCCGATGGCCAGCTCGAGGTGGTGGTCGCGACCAACGCGTTCGGCATGGGGATCGACCGGCACGACGTGCGCGCGGTCGTTCACCTGGGTCCGCCGAGCTCGATCGAGGCGTATTACCAGGAGGTCGGCCGCGCCGGTCGCGACGGCACCACCGCGTTCGGGCTGCTGGTGGTGATGCCGGGTGACGTGCCGACGCGGCGCCGCATCCTCGAGCAGCCCTCCGACGGCCGCGGCGTCGAGCCCGCCGTGCTCGCCCACAAGTGGAACCTCTTCCTCGAGCTGATGCGCTGGGCGCAGGGCGGCACCTGCCGCCACGACGCGATCCTGCGCTACTTCGGCGACGAGGCCGAGACCCTCGACGGCTGCGGGCGCTGCGACGTGTGCCGCGCGATGGCCGACGGCGGCGAGGAGGCGAGCAGCGAGGAGGTGACGCTGCTGGTGCGGAAGGCGCTCTCGGCGGTGGCGCGCATCCACGGCCGCTTCGGCCTCACCGCCGCGGCGAAGCTCCTGCGCGGCGAGGAGGACCCGCGGCTCGCGGGCGCGGGGCTCGACAAGACGCCCACCTTCGGGATCCTGCGCGAGCGCGCCGAGCCGTGGCTCACGGCGCTGCTCCGGCGCTGTGTCGTGGCGGGGTGGGTGGATCTCTCGGGCGGCGAGCGGCCGATCGCGTACCTCACCGCCGACGGGCGCGCGGTGATGAAGGCCGAGCGTCCGGCGCGGCTGCTCTTGCCGCCGGACGGGCGCGCCCGGCGCGCCGAGGCGGGGCGCTCGCTCGCGGGTGGCGCGAGCGGCGGACGTGGAGCGCGCCGCACCACCGCCGACGAGGGGCAGCTCGACGGCGAGTCGGTGCGGATCTTCGAGGCGCTGCGCGCGTACCGGATGAGTGCCGCGAAGGCGAGCGGAGTGCCGCCCTACGTGATCGCGAGCGATCGCAGCTTGCGCGACCTCGCGCTCATCAAGCCGCGCCGGCTGAGCGACCTCGAGCTCGCGCACGGCATCGGGCCGGCGAAGGTGGAGCGCTACGGCGCCGAGCTCCTCGCCACGATCGAGGCGGCGCTCGGCCAAGGCTGAATCGGCGCCGCGGGCGGGGACTGGCCCCGCCCCTACGGTTCCAGGCGAACGCGTGGCGGGCACGCGTCGCGTGCCCACGACGCCGATCGCGGTACCTGTCGCCGCGGTCCAGCGATCCACGCCACCGGCGCCGCGACGTGGTCGCGGATCGGCGAGCCGCCGGGGGCGGTCCCTCTAGACCGTGGAGGGGCGCGCGAGGATCGATCCGATCGAAAAACGGGAGGGGCACGCGTCGCGTGCCCGGCGATACGCGACGGCGCGGGCATCGGCGATCCCGCTCGATTCCTGCGATCGACCCCGCTCAGTCTCGGTCTGGAGGGCCCGCCTCCGGCGGGCCGGGGATTGGCCCCGGGCACGGACGCGATCGAGTCCGGCCTCGGCCAAGGCTGAATCGGCGCCGCGGGCGGGGACAGGCCCCGCCCCTACGGTTCCAGGCGAACGCGTGGCGGGCACGCGAGTCGCGCCGATCGGTGGAGGGGCACGCGTCGCGTGCCCGGCGATACGGGATGGCGCCGGCATCGGCGATCCAGTCGATTCCCGTACGTCTCGCTCGGTCGACACCCACGGCGTCACTCCGTACTCTGTCGCCGCTGGCACGGCTCGGGATCCGCCCATGAAAACCGCTCGGACGTACTGCCGGATCTGCGAAGCCGCGTGCGGGCTCGTCGTCGAGAGCGACGAGCGCGGCACGCCGATCAAGATCCGTCCCGACAAGGAGCACCCGACGAGCCGCGGCTTCGCGTGCGCGAAGGGCACCCGCTTCCTCGAGCTCGCGACCCACCCGGAGCGGCTGCGTCACCCGCTGCTCCGCAGCCCCGACGGCACGCTCTCGCCCGCGACCTGGAGCGACGCCCTCGCCGCCGCCGCCCGCGGCTTGAAGCCGATCCTCGAGCACCACGGCCCCAACTCGATCGGCGTCTACTTCGGCAATCCGCTCGCGTTCAACGCCCTCGGCAGCTTCGGGCTGCTCGGCTTCCTCACGGCACTCGACTCGCGCAACGTCTTCAGCGCCGGAAGCCAGGACTGCAACAACAAGTTCGCCGCCGCGAAGGTGATCCACGGCAGCCCGATGATCCATCCGGTGCCGGACTTCGCGAACACCGAGCTCGCGGTGATGTTCGGCTCGAACCCGCTGGTGAGCCAGGCGAGCTTCGTGCATCTCGAGGGCGGCTCGCTGGTGTTCGACGAGCTGGTCAAGCGCGGCGGCGACGTGATCTGGATCGACCCGCGCAGGAGCGAGAGTGCCGAGCGCTGCGGCCAGCACCTGCCGATCCGCCCCGGCACCGATCTGTGGCTCATCCTGGCGCTCCTCCACCAGCTCGCGCAGACGGCGCCTGCGAATCGCCTCCTCGATCGCCGCGTGACCGGCCTCGACGAGCTCCTCGCGGCAGCGGCCGACGTGTCGATCGCGCGCGCCGCCGCGCGCACCGGCAGCCCGGCCGAGCGCATCTTGGCGCTCGTCGACCGCATCGCGAGCGCCAAGAGTGTCGCCTTCCACCTCTCGGTGGGCGTCAACCAGAGCGGCTTCGGCACGCTGGCGTGCACGGCGCTCCAGGCGCTCTCGTTCGTGACCGGCAACCTCGACGCCACCGGCGGCTCGCTCTTCCACCCGGCGGCGCTGATGATGGCGAAGGCCTACCGCTCGGCGGGCCTCGATCGCGAGCTGTGGAGCCGCATCGGCCGCTTCCCGAGCGTGATGGGCACGCTGCCCGGCGGCATCCTCGCCGACGAGATCCTCACCGTCGGCCCCGAGCAGATCCGCGCCCTGATCGTGATCGCCGGCAACCCGGTCACCTCCATCCCGGGCGGCGAGCGGCTGCTGCAGGCCTTCAAGCAGCTCGACTACCTGGTGTGCGTCGATCACTTCGAGAACGACACCGGCCGCCTCGCCGACGTGCTGCTGCCGTCCTCGACGTGGCTCGAGCGCTGGGACTTCGCGACCACCACGGTGCCTTTCCAGACGACGCCGCTGGTGCAGGTCGCAGGCGCCGCCATGGAGCCGCCCGGCGAGGCGCGCCACGACGCGGTGGTCCTCTCCGATCTCGCGCGCGCCATGGGCCTCACCTCCAAGACGAGCTGGCCCGCGCGCCTCGCCGAGAGCCGGCTCCTGCCCAAGCCGCGCTACGGGCTGCGCGGCCTGAGACCCAAGCCCGGCAAGTACCTGGGCCGCGGTCCGCTCACGCCCGGCCACCAGATGCGCTTCTGGGACCCGAGCTTCACCGACGACCTCGAGCGCCTCGAGCAGAGCACCGGGATGCCGGCCAAGGGCGAGTTCGTGCTGCTCACGCGCCGCCGCCGCCTCGGCCACAACAGCTGGATCCACGGCGCCACCCACGACGGCGAGCCCGAGCGGGTGGCGTGGCTCGGCGTCGACGACCTGGCGGAGCTCGGGGTCACCGAGGGCGAGAGTGTCGTGGTCGAGACCGCCGCGGGCCGGCTCACGCTCGAGGCGCGCGCCGCGGACGGCCTCGCCCTCGGCACGATCGTGATCCCGCACGGGCTGCCGGGCGCCAACGTCAACGCGCTCATCCCGAGCGGGCCGGACGCCATCGAGTGGCTCTCGGGCCAGCACGTGATGACGGGCATCCCGGTCAAGGTTTCCGCTGCCCGCGCCAGCGCGGCGGCGTGAGCGAGGGAGCTGGCGGGGGACGAGCCCCCGCGCTACGCGGACCGGGCGACGGAGCGGCCGAGCCGGCGCCGCGCTGGGTGCCGTGGGCGCTCGCGGCGGCGGTGCTCGCGACCCGCCTGCCCTACCTCGCCCACGCCTACACGGAGGTGGACGAGTACCAGTTCGGCGCGGCGCTCGACGACTTCGACGTCCGCGTCGACCGGCCGCACCCGCCCGGCTACCCCGTGTTCATCGTGCTGGGGCGGATCGTGCGCCTGGTACTCCACGACCCGGTGCGCTCGCTCACCGCGCTGAGCGCGCTCGCGTGCGTGGGGGCGACGCTCTTGGTGGCGCGCCTCGCGCGGCGCTACGTGGGTGAGCGCGAGAGCTACCTCGCCGCGCTGCTCTTCGCCGCCAACCCGGTGGTGTGGATCACCTCGCTGCGCGCGCTCACCGAGCTCACCGGCGTGTGCGCGACCCTCGCCGCGGTGGTGCTCTTCCTCGGCGGCACCGAGCGCCGCTCGACGGCGCGACTGGTGGCGGGCGCGCTGGTGGGCGCCGCGGCGGTGGGGATCCGCTCGGCGTCGTGCTTCGTGGTACTGCCGGCCTTGGCGTGGGTGACGCTGCCGCGGCTCTGGCGTCGCGAGTGGAGCGCCGCGCTCGCGATCCTGGTCGCGTTCACGGTCGGCAACCTCGCGTGGCTGGTGCCGCTGATCGTGGACACCGGCGGGCTGGCACCGCTGCTCACCGCGATGCACGCCCTCGCCGCCTCGATCTACGAGCACGACCGCGTGCTCGCGTCGGACCCCTCGCTCGCCAAGCTCGCGAGCGTGCTGCGCGACGTGTGGGTCGCGCCGTGGGGGATCCCTGCGGTGGGATGGGGGATCGTGGCGCTGGCCGTGATCGGCCTGGCGTCGCTCGCGCGCTCGCGCCCGCGCTCGCGCCCGCGCGCGGCGCTGATCCTCGCGACCTTCTTCCTGCCTTACGCGTTCGTGGACGCGGTCAATCTCTCGACCACCCGCTACCGCTACCACGTGTACCTGGTGCCGCTGGTCGCGACCTGCGCAGCCGCGGCGCCGAGCGCCTTCGCTCACGTGCTCGAGGAGCGGTGGGGGCGGCGGATCTTGCTTGCCCTCGTGCTGATCCTCGGCGCGTGGACCTGGCCCCGCGCCCGCGATCTCCGTGCGAACGACATCCCGCTCGTCCAGGCGGTGCGCTGGCTCGAGCCGCGGGTCGAGCGCGGGCGCGCGGTGATTCACCGCGACGACGACTTCCGCATCCCGCTGCGCTACCTCGCGCCGTCGTGGCGGACGCGGAGCCTGGAGGGCGTGGTGCAGCCGGTGCCGGGGAAGCGCAACCTCACGCTCAGCGCGTGGCGGGACGTGGTGGGCGAGCCGCTCGTGCGCTTCACGATGGAGGAGGGGCTCGCGCGGCTGGTGACGATCGATCCGCCGGAGGTTTTCGTGAGCGAGGCGGTGGTCTTCCTCGGCTCGGGCTGGCAGCCGCTCGAGCAGCGCGGGGAGGCGCGCTGGCGGTGGATGGAGGATCGCGCCGCGCTGCAGATCGTACGCGGCGGCGACTCCGCGTCGGCGCGCACCGAGCTCGCGATCGACGCGGCCGCGCCCGCGATCGGCGGCGCCGGCGAAGCGCCGACGCTGGTGGTGATCGCGTGCGACGCGCTGCTCGCGCCCACCCCGCTCTCGCCGGGCGTACGCGCCACGCTTCGCGTGCCGCTACCCGCCGACTGCCTCGCCCAGTCGGTGGCGCCGGTGACGCTCGCGGCGAGCCGGGCCTTCGTCCCCGCCGAGCACGACCCGGCGTCCTCGGACCGCCGCCGCCTCGCGCTCCAGGTGTTCCGGATCGACCTCGTCCCTCCCGGCGGGTGACGCGGGCGGTGCTGCCGCCATCCTCGTCGATCAGCCACCCTTCGTTGCGGGGGGAGCGATGAGTCGCGGGAACGGGCAGGACCACGAGACGCGCTTCGAGCGCGCTCGCCGCGCGATGGTGACGGATCAGATCGCGCGCCGCGGGGTGCGCGATCCGAACGTGCTGCGCGCCATGAGCCGGGTGCCGCGCGAGCGCTTCGTGCCGCCCGACTCGGTGGACTTCGCGTACGACGATCGGCCGCTTCCGATCGGTCACGGCCAGACGATCTCGCAGCCCTACGTGGTGGCGCTCATGACCGAGGCCCTCGAGCTCGGGCCCGGCGACCGCGTGCTCGAGATCGGCACCGGCTCGGGCTACGCCGCGGCGGTGCTCGCCGAGTGCGCGCGCGAGGTGGACACGATCGAGCGCCACGAGGGGCTCGCCGCGTCGGCGCGGGCGCGGCTCGCCGAGCTCGGCTACGCGAATGTGCGCGTGCGGGTCGGCGACGGCACACTCGGCTGGCCCGAGGCGGCACCGTTCGACGCGATCGTGGCGACGGCGGGCGGCCCCACGGTGCCGCGCGCGCTGCTCGCCCAGCTCGCCGTGGGTGGGCGGCTGGTGATGCCGGTCGGCGCCATGAAGAACGCGCAGACGCTGGTACGGGTGGTGCGGACCTTCGACGATCGCTTCGAGGAGGACGACCTCGGCGGCGTCGCGTTCGTCCCCCTGATCGGCGCGCAGGGCTGGGAAGCCTGACCCGTCGCCGTCTCCCGGGCGGGGACAGGCCCCGCCCCTACGTCGAGAGCGCTGGCCGGGGGCCAGGTCTCCCGCGTCGACGGTGGAGGGGCACGCGTCGCGTGCCCGGCGATACGCCTCGTCACACGCATCGTCGACGGCGTCGTTCCCCGCAGGTCTGGAGGGCCCGCCTCCGGCGGGCCGGGGCGTCGGCAGTCTGCGGAGCAGCCGCGCTCCAGCAAGGTCGCCCGCGTCGACGGTGGAGGGGCACGCGTCGCGTGCCCGGCGATACGCGCCGGCGCGCACCTCGCCGAGGTCGCGGATCGCCGTGATTGCCGGAGCGAATTCCTGCTGGCAACTGCCAGCAGGAATTCGCAAATAGTTGCCAGCAGAAATCGTAACAATCTGCTTACAATTTTCCCCGGATTCCCACAAAATAGGCCCTAGAAACGCCGAAAGAGGCCCCCAGGGGCCTCTTTCGGCACATCTCGCGCCTGCCTACCGGCTCACTCGGCCTTCTCGCTCGCCGGGTGCGCCGCCGCCGGGGCGACCGGCTGGCTCACGGTCGTGCTCGGCGTCACGCCTTCGGGCGTCGGGCCGTTCTCGGCGGAGCCGAGCCGCGACGCCATCGCGTAGATGATGAGCGCGAGCAGCACCACGCCGACGCCGAAGAACGTGTAGCCGAACGAGCGGTGGATGTTCTTCCAGCCCTGCCAGTCGTCCTTCACCCGGTAGTCGTCGAGACGCTTCTCGGCGACCAGCCGGTCGTACCAGCGCTTGCGCTCGTGGAGTAGCTCGGTCTTCGAGATGCGGCCCGAGAAGATCACCGTGTCCATCGGGAACTTCTCGAGGCGGAAGTGGGTGTTGAAGAAGTGGAACGTGAAGATGAAGCCGGCGGCGAGCAGCGCCTCGTCGGAGTGCACCACCAGCGCCAGGTTGATGATCCAGCCCGGCAGGAACTTGGTGAAGAACACCGGGAACCACATGATCAGGCCGGAGAGCCCGATCACCGCGACGCCCCAGAACACGCCGAAGTAGTCGAACTTCTCCCAGTAGGTCCAGCGGTCGAACTGGGGCCGCGGGCCCTTGCCGAAGAACCACTTCTGGTGCGCGACGAAGTCGTGCCAGTCCTGGCCCGTGAGCATCATCGAGTCCGGCCCGAAGACCACGCCCCACATCCGGCTCAGCTCGATCTTGCCGCTCTCGGGATCGCGCAGGTCACCCCCGTGGCGGAGCAGCGTCGCCACGATCTCGATCACGTGCACCGTGAACGTCACGAACATGATGAACGCGGCGAAGTGGTGCATGGTGCGCGCGACCGGTGCCCCGCCGAAGAGCCGGAAGATCGTCTGCGCCCACCCCGCGTAATAGAACTTCAGCGGCATGCCGGTGATCACGAGCAAGAAGGAAGCTCGACACCAGCATGAAGTGGAGCATGCGCTCGAGCGGCAGGAAGCGCGTGAACCACTCGTCGCCGATCTGCGCCTGCACCTTGGCCTCGCGGAAGGTCTTCGAGTCCGTGAGGAAGAGGTAGCCGGAGCGGAACAGCCAGAACAGCGTGTGCAGCCCGAAGAACCCGAAGGTGCCGACCAAGAGCGAGGTCATGAACACGAACGTCACGTGCAGCGCCGGGTAGTTCTTGCTGTCCATGTGGTTCGCGTGCGGGATGTATTCGGTGAAGCCCGCGGTCGCGCCCGGGTGGCACTTCCTGGCAGGTGCCGAGGATGTTGGCCGGCGACAGGTGCGACGCCGGATCGTCCTGCTTGCGGACGTCGTGGTAGCCGTGGCAGTCGAAGCACGCCGCCACCGCCGACGCGCGGTTGGGCTGCCCGAGCGCCATCGCCTTGCCGTGGTAGGTCTCGCGGTAGTGGGTCAGGCGGTCGACGTGGCAGCCGCCGCAGCGCTCGTCGCTCACGAGCTTCTTGAAGTTGCCGCCGGCCTCGGGCGAGGTGATCTCGTGGGCGCTGTGGCAGTCGCTGCACACCGGGCCGCGCGGGTCGCCCTTGGCGAGGAGCTGGCCGTGGATGCTGCCCTCGTAGGTCTTCTCGACCGTGACGTGGCACTTGCCGCAGGTCTTCGCGATGTTCGCGTGGTTGATCGGTGAGCTGCGGTCGACCGCGCGGCGGATGTTGTGGACGCCGTGGCAGTCGTTGCAGGACGGCGCGACGATCAAGCCCATCTTGAGCAGCGCGTGGCCGTGGATGCTCTCCGAGTACTGGTCGGGAGCCTCCGGGTAGCGCATCCGGTACTCCTTGGTGAGGCCCGGGCTCGAGTGGCAGCTCGCGCAGGTCTTGGGGAGGTTCATCTTGTAGACGCGCGACTCGGTGTCGTCGGCGGCGAGGATGTCGTGCTTGCCGTGGCAGTCCGCGCAGCCCGCGGCGGCCGAGGCACCCATCGACTTGCTCATGCCGTGGATGCTGGTGGCGTAGTCCTTGGCCTCGTCTTCGTGGCAGCTCGCGCAGTCGACCTTGGGCAGCACGTCGTCGTGGGGGACCTCCTCGAGCGTCGAGTGGCAGTCGACGCACGCGAGCGAGCCGTGCACCGAGGCGTCGAACTTCTTGGGGTCGGTGTAGACGGAGATCTCCTTGCCGTCGGGCAGCGTCTCCGTGAGCGTCTCGTCGTCGTGGCAGCCGAGGCAGTCCTCGTTGGTGGGGAGATCTTCGGCGGGCGTCGCTTCTTCGGCGGCGGCCGCGGCCGGCTCGGCCTTGGCGACGGCGGCCGGCGCCGGCGCGGGAGCGGCGGCGGGCTTGGAAGCGGTGGCGGCGGTCGCGCTGCTGGCGAGGAGGAGTGCCAGCAGGGCGGCCGCCCACGAGTGCGGTTTGAGCGTGCGCATGGTTGCGTCTCCCCCGAGACGGGACGACGGAGCTGGGGGTGGCGTCGACGCCATCGCCAATCGATGCCGTGCGTCATCGCCGCGAATTCACTCGGCAACGGGTGCCCGCGCCGGACACCGTTGGAGCGCCGTGCCACCACGGATTGGGGCTCGGCGCAGCGCGCGAGCGGACGGCGGCCGCGAGCGGCGCCGAGCGCGGCCGAAGTTCAGCCGCCGCGCGCGGTAACGATTGGAAATCGGTCCGCAGCCCTCGACACCGTTTCGTAACGACCGCGCCGCTCTCGAACGCTGCGCGAAACGCCCTCCTCGGCGTTACTGATCCTGCCAGTTCGCTCCGGCGACCCAGTCGTATTCGCCGGCCGCGCTGCGCAGGTGGCCGCCCGAGACCGTGGCGCTCGGTCCGCTCGCGGTGTTGTCGTAGCCGCCCGAGACCGTCGAGCGGGTGTAGGTGGCGTTGTTCTGTCCGCCGCCGCACACCGCGGCGCTCAGGCCGCTGGCGACGTTGCCCTCCCCGCCCGCGACGTGCGCGTAGCTCGCGCTCGCCTGGTTCTGGAAGCCGCCGCTCACGCTCGACCACATGCCGACGGCGGTGTTCTGGTAGCCACCCGAGATCGCCGCGCACTGGGTGCTGGCGACGTTGAGCTCGCCGCCGGCGATCGTGGTGGAGAGGCCCTCGGAGGTGTTGTCCTCGCCACCCGCGGCGAGGGCGTTGTCACCGGTCGCGAAGTTGTGGGCGCCGCCGACGGTGCACGCGTAGGAGCCGCTCGCCTCGTTGTCCTGGCCGCCCACGACCGTGGTGTACGCGACCGTGTAGGGATCGGCGGGTGTCTCGCTGGTGGCTTTGTTGTCGCGCCCGCCGACGACGGTCGCGAAGTTCGCACCCGCAGTGTTGGCCCAGCCGCCCACCACGAGCGGGCCGCCCCAGTCGTCGCGTACTGGCCGCCGGTGATCGCGCTGTAGGCGCCGACCGAGGCGTTCACGCGCCCGCCGTTGATCGCCGAGTAGGACCCCGGCGAAGATGTTCTCCGAGCCGCCGTTCACGCACGCATAGTCGCCCTGGATCGCGTTCTGGTAGCCGGCGACGATCCCGCCGAAGCGCGTGAAGTTGTTCTTCGCGCCGACGACGATGTTGTGCGAGCCGGTGCGCGCGTCGGCGCCGCCGCCGCGGCTCTCGTTGTAGCCGACGATGATGTTGCCGAGGCCGTTGGTGGTGGTCGAGCCCGCGCGTTCTTGATGACGAGGTTGCAGCCGGTGAGGACGAAGTCGTTGCCCGACCTGGTAAGGTGCAGGCGCCGTGGGCCGCGGTGGCCAGGGCCAGCGCGAGACCGAGACGCCGCGGTGAGCGGCGATCGTGCGTCGGAGCAGCCGAGCCAGTGCGTTTCATCGAAGCTCCTCCCTTCTCGCCGCCGTGACGGCGAGCACACGGGGCGGACCGGCGCGGCGAGCCGCGCGGTACGAGCAGGTGACGAGCGAGACAGGAGAGGCCCATGATCCCGGCCTCCTTGAGTTGCACCCACTCTTGAGTGCGAGCCCCGCGCCAAGCTGCGGCGACGCCGCACCCGCTTGCGGGCCCGATCCCGTCGCGCGTAGATTCGGGCGCCCCGCTCGCGAGTGACGCCGTGGAGATCCGCCCGATCCAACGCTCCGAGCACGAGGCCGCGCGGCGGTTGCTGGTCGCGGCGGGCTGGGATCGTCACGTGGCGACCGCGGCCGAGCTCGGCGAGCTGGTGTCGCGCTCGCAGCTCGCGCTGGTCGCGGTCGAGGCGGGTGAGGTGATCGGCTTCCTGCGCGCGCTCACCGACGGTCTCACCAACGGCTACATCTCGATGCTGGTGGTCACCGAGGCGCACCGCGGGCGCGGCGTCGGCCGCGCGCTGGTGGAGGCCGCGATGGGCGACGACCCCGCGATCACCTGGGTGCTCCGCGCTGGGATGCACGGCGTCGCCGGCTTCTACGAGAAGCTCGGCTTCCGGCACTCGAACGTGGCGATGGAGCGCCCCGGCGTGCGCCGCGCTCCGCGCTGAGAGCAGCGCTTCTCGCGGCCGTCGCCGCGCCGCTCACCCGCCGTGGAGGTCGGGGAAGAACGCGGGCCAGATGAGCGGGTCGAGGACCGCGCACTGGACCGCGAAGGCGATCGCGCCCGACGCGCGGCGCGGTGGGCCTTGCGCGGCTCGGCCGGCTCGACGCGGGCGAGGGCGGCGATCATGGCGAGGGCTCCGAGCGCCACGGCGAAGAGGTCGAGCCGCACCGCGATCCATCCGAGCCGGCTCGGCGCCGCGAGGTAGCCGAAGGTGAGCGGCATCCACAGCGCCGAGGGGATCAGGATCAAGAGGTAGATCCAGTTGACCAGCGAGAGCCCGTAGCGACTCGCGACGCGGGTGCGCTCGGGATCGGCCTTGAAGAACCAGAAGTACGTGAACGTCAGGTAGCCGACCGCGGCGACCGGCATCCAGCTCGAGTAGTAGGGGCGCACCCACTCGGGGATGTTGCCCCACAACGCGTCGCCCTGGCCGGGATGGCGGGCGATCTCGAGGGCGTAGCTGCCGAGCACGGCGATCCCGCCGAGCACGTTGATCACTCCCATCGCGAGCTTGCTGGGTTGCATGAGGTCCCGATCTTTCTCCGTGCGGGGGAGGGACGGGGAGTGAGCGTAAGGAAGCGAGGGCGGCGTTCGCAAGCACGAACGGTGGAGGGCGACCGCTTCGTCGGTCGCCCCCACCCAGCCTGGGGTCGTCGACGAAGCGACGACCCTCCAGGCCGTTCGATCCATGGTGACGTTTTCGTTCCGTCTATGTGACGGGGGCGCGTAGAATCGCCGCCCATGCGCTACGGGCTCCGCTGGATTTCGTGCGCCGCGCTCTTCGTCGCGAGCGCGGCGTGCCACTCCGGCAAGGACGGCGGCGCGAGCGAGATCCCGCTCGCCGAGCCGGTGCTCCTGCCCACCTCGCAGATCCTCTCGCCCGCCGGCGCGCAGGTGGACGTGGGTCCCACCCCGCTCGGCGTCGCGATCACGCCGGACGGAGCGCGAGCGCTCGTGACCGCGAGCGGCACCGCGCTGCAGCGGCTCACGCTCGTCGACACCGCCGCGCGCGCCAAGACCGCCGAGCTGGTGCCGGTCGATCTCAAGACGATCACCCAGGGTGTGCTCCCGAACGGTCTCTTCCAGGGGCTCGCGATCACCAAGGACGGCAAGCGCGCCTTCGCGTCGGGCGGCGGGATCGAGGTAATCTTCGACCTGGCGCTGGGCGCGGGCACGCTCTCCACGAGTGCGCCCACCATCCCGGCCAGGGGCTTCCCGATCGGGCTCGTGCTCTCGCCCGACGAGACCAAGCTCTACGTCGCGCTCAACCTCGCCGGCACGCTCGCGCGCGTCGACGTCGGCGCGAAGAAGATCGAGAAGACGCTGGCGCTGGGCGAGCAGCCGTGGGACGTCGCCGTCCACCCGAGCGGGCGCTGGGTGTACGTGTCGGTGCGCGGCGCGGGCACGGTCGCGCAGGTCGACACCGCGAGCTTCACGGTGGTGAAGAGTGTCCGCACCGGCGCCCACCCGACCGCGCTCGCGCTGACTCCCGACGGGCGCCGCCTCGCGGTCGCGAACACCAACTCGGACACGCTCTCGCTCCTCGACGCCGAGAGCCTCGAGACGCCCGCCGAGGTGAGCCTCTTTGCCCTTCGCCGACGCCAAGCTCCGGAAGCAGCCCGAACGGCCTCGCCATGGCGCCCGACGGGCGCCGGCTCTGGCCCTCGGCTGGGACAACGCGCTCGCGGTGATCGACCCCACCCGCGGGCGGCTCCTCGGCCACATCCCCACCGGCTGGTATCCGTCGTCGGTCGCGGTGTCGCCCGACTCGCGCACGATCTACGTCACCAACCTGAAGGGCGCGCGCTCGTTCCCGCGCACCAAGGAGAGCCAGTTCCCCGACTACCTCATCAACCAGCTCGGCGGCGGCTACCTGGTGCCCGGCACGCTCTCGATCATTCCATCGCCTGGCGATCGCGAGCTCGGCGCGCTCAGCCACACCGTCGCCGCCAACAACGGCTGGAACGAACGGCTCCGTCCCGGCGACGCGCAGGCGGTGGCGGGCGCCGACCTCGACTGCTCGGTGGTGCCGTGCGAGGAAGGTGGCGCGACGCCGATCGAGCACGTGGTGTTCGTGCTGCGCGAGAACAAGACCTACGACCAGCTCTTCGGCGACCTGCCGCAGGGCGAGGGCGATCCTTCCCTCACGCTCTACGGGCGCAAGATCACGCCCAACGCCCACGCCCTGGCCGAGCAGTTCGTGCTCATGGACCAGCTCTACGCCGACAGCGAGAACAGCCGCCCCGGCCACCAGTGGGTGAACGCGGCGATCGACCCCGACTACGTCGAGAAGACCTGGCCGAGCGCCACCAGCGGGCTGCGCAACCGCCCCGACGACGCCGCCGATCCGCCGGTCAAGCCCATCGTGTACCCCGAGAGCGGCTACCTGTTCGACAACTGCCTCGCCCACGGGCTGCCCTACCGCAGCTACGGCGGCTTCCTGCGCGAGAACCCCGACGGCACGTTCGTCGAGAGCTGGCTGGCGAACACCGACCGCGCGTACGTCGCGTGGGACCTCGCGGTGCCGGAGAAGACCCGCTTCGACGAGTGGAAACGCGAGTTCGACGCCGGGATCTTCCCACGCTTCGAGTTCGTCTACTTCCCCAACGACCACACCGCGGGCGCGAGCCCGGGCTACCCGTCACCCGACTACATGGTCGCCGAGAACGACTACTACACCGGCAAGCTCGTCGAGACGATCAGCCACAGCCCGTACTGGGAGAAGACCCTCATCTTCCTGATCGAGGACGATCCCCAGTCGGGCGCCGACCACGTCGACAGCCACCGCACCGTCGGGCTGGTGATCGGTCCGCACGTGAAGCGCGGGCTCGTGACCCACGAGCGCTTCGACATGCCGCGCATGATCCGCACCATGGAGATGCTGCTCGGGTTGCCGCCGATGAGCCGCTTCGACGCAATGGCCGCGCCGATGCGCAGCGTGTTCACGGCCACGCCCGACACCACGCCTTACGAGGCACTGCCGATCGGCGTGCCGCTGACGATGAACGGCGCCGACACGCCGGGCGCGGCCGAGTCCATGAAGATGGACTTCTCGAAGCCGGATCGCATCCCGGACATGGCGCTCAACCGCGTCCTCTGGAACCTGGCGCGCCGCGAGCCCTGGCCGCCCAAGAGCGCGCGCTTCTCGAGTGACCCCGACGACGACTGAGCGAGCGCCGACCGCTGGCTCCGAACAGGGGAGGGGCACGCGTCGCGTGCCCGGCGACACGATCCGGCGTGGACATCCACCGGATCGTCGATCGCTGAGGCCGTGAATCTTTCCCTCCGGGTCGCTCACCGAGGCCGCGTAGGCCCGGCGACGGGGGATGGAACCCCCGTCGCTACGATGCTTTTCGTAGCGCGGGGGGCTCCGTCCCCCCGCGGCGCTTCGCTCTCGCTCGATTTCTTCACAGGCTCGCTGTGTGTACCGGGATCCGCGCGAGCGTCGATGCAACGCCGTCGCGTATCGCCGCACGCGCTACGACCGGGGCGGCGCCAGCCGCACCCGGTGCAGCCCGCAAGCGTCGCCGAAGTAGAGGAAGGCGTCGCGCTCGTCGAAGAAGAGGCTACGGACCTTGGCGCACGCGCCCAGGCTGGCGCGGAGCGCGAGGGTCTCGGCGTCGAGGAAGAGCACGCGGTTGCCGATGAAGCTGCCGACGGCGATCCAGCCCCGCGTCGTGATCGGCTCGGCGTCGTAAGGCCAGCCGCCGATCACGCGGCGGCGCAGCACACGCAGCGTGGACGCGTCGAGCACCGCGATCGAGTTGCGGTAGGTCTGGGTCGCGTAGAGCTCGTGGCGGCGCCCCTCGATCGCGATCGCCGGGCAGTAGAGGCCGAGCGAGCGCGTGGTGATCGCGCCGCTCGCCGCGTCGAGCCGCAGCACTCGCCCCGGCAGGTCGGAGCGGCCGACCACGACCCCGCCCCGCTCGGGGTCGAGGACGAGCTGCTTCACGTTCTGGAACGGCGCCCGCCACTCGGCGAGGGCGCTGAAGTCGCCGGTGACGAAGCTCGCGGGCGAGATGGCGCCCAGCATCTGGCGCCTCAGGTCTGAGAGGAAGAGGGTGTCCACGCGTGCGTCGAGGACCGAGGCTTCGAGCTCCGCGAAGCGGGTCTCGAAGCGCTCGATCGGCGGCGCATCGCCCGCCAGCGGGTAGAGGAAGGTTCGCGGTACCGCCTCGCTGCTGACGTGCACGGCGACCGTTGCCTGCGCGGCGAGCTCGGTGGCGCTGTGGGCGTGTTCTTCCGGGCCGGGGAAGTAGTCGGTGCGGGGCGTGATCTCGGAGAGGTCGACGAGCGTCACGCCGCTGCCGCCGTCGTCGCCGTGGGCGTGGGTGACGAGGAGGTGGCGCGTGGCCGGGTTCCAGGAGAAGAGGAACGGCCGCAGTGGCCGGCCGGTGGCGGAGACGCCGAGCGGGAGGTCCTCGATCACCGCGTCGTCGAGCCCGTACGGCGCGAAGAGGCGCGGCCACCACCCGCCGAGCAGCACGGCGGCGGGGATGGCGAGCGCCGCCGCCACGAGCACGCGCGCCGGCAGCTTGCGGGCGAGTGTGGCGGCGGCCGCGGCCGTCGCGATCGCGAGCCCGGCGTAGCGCAGCCAGTCGAAGAGGATCGCGGCCGCGACCAGCGTGAGCGCGGTGAGGGCGACCCCGGCCAGGATCCTCCCGAGCGCTCGCATCGGCCCACAGTGCAGCGGCGCGCGGCCCGCGCGCAACTCCCGCGGCCGCTGGCCGGCTGGAGGGTCGTCGCTTCGTCGACGACCGAAGGCGTAGCGCTGGGGCGGCCGACGAAGCGGCCGCCCTGAAGCTTCAGCCGGCGCGCAGCTTGGGGTTCAGCGTGTAGGTGCCGGTGATCCGCGCGCTGGCGAGGACGTGGCCCTCCATCGCCGCGAGCGCCTCCGGCCCGGTGAAGCGATCGTCCACCGAGAGCTCGCTCACGTCGAGGGCGTAGAGCGTGAAGTGGTAGTGATGGACGAGCTCGTCGTTCCACGGCGGGCACGGGCCGTCGTAGCCGTGGTAGTCGCCCTTCATGGCGTCGTCACCGGCGAACCAGCCGGTGTAGTCGTTGATGCCCTGGCGCGCGCCCTGGTTGGTGTACGAGTCCGACTTGCCGCCGGTCACCACCTGGCGCGAGAGGTCGCCTTCCTCGAGGCGGGTGCGGTTGGTCGGCATCTCGATCAGCGCCCAGTGGAAGAAGTCGGCGCGCGGGAGCGAGGCGGGGATCGTCTTCCCTTCCTGGTTCACCCGGCAGGGGTCGGTCGGCACGTCCGAGTCGTGGCAGATGAGCGCCAGCGTCTTGGTGCCAGCCGGCAGCTCCGACCACCGAAAGCCCGGGTTGAAGTTCTCACTGAGGGTGATCTTGCTCGCCGGGTCCGGCTTGCAGAACGCGTAGCGATCCGGGATCACGCCGCCGTCGGTGAAGCTCACGCACTCGAATTTCATGGGTCCGATTCTCCGTTGCGGAAGGACGTGGATGCCGATGGGCCGATCGCGGAGCCTAGCCCGAATCCGTGACGCGGACTCGCCCCTTCCGTCGCGCCGTTCCTCGCCGCCGACGGCCCATGCCACTCTTCGATGCCTCAATTAACCAGAGCCGTCCGGATCGCTGTGTGACCGTTCGCACACTTCACGTACGAGGCAAGCGCACGCCGGCACGCTGGCTCGCGTGCGCGGTTCCGCTCGCACTCGCATTCGCGCTCGCGGCCGGCGCCGCGGGCGCCGCGTCCTCCGCCAGCCTCGGCGGCCAGCTCGCGCCGATCCTCACCGCGGGGCCACGCGAGTGCCCGCGGATCGCGCTCACCTTCGACCTCTGTCCGGCGAGCCACGAGCCCGGCTTCGACGCGGCGCTGGTGCGCTGGCTGATCGAGCACCGGGTGCCCGCCACGTTCTTCGCCTCGGGGCGATGGATCGCGCGTCACCCCGAGCCGCTCGCCGAGCTGGCGGCGGTGCCGTTCTTCGAGCTCGGCACCCACGGCGCTCGCCACCTCCATCTGCCGACGCTCGGCGAAGAGGCGCAGCGCGCCGAGCTGAGCGGGGCGATCGAGGCGCTCGCGAGCCGCACCGGCCGCCGCCCGACGCTGTTTCGGCCGCCCTACGGGGAGTACGATCGCACCACGCTCGGTCTCGCCGAGAGCCTCGGGCAGCGCGTGGTGATGTGGGACGTGGTGTCGGGGGATCCGTCGCCCGACCTCAGCGCGCGGCACATGTGGGCCACGGTGGAGTCGCAAGCGGAGCCGGGCAGCATCGTGATCTTCCACGCCAACGGGAATGGCCATCACACCCTCGAGGTCGCCGAGCGCGTCGTGACCGAGCTCGTGCCGCGGCGCGGCTGGGAGCTCGTGACGGTCTCCGAGGTCGTGGCGGGCTGCGAGCCCGCGGCCGCGCCATGACCACACCCGCCTCCGCCGCCGCTACACCGCGCGTACGCCCGATGGAGGCGCGCGACCGCGACGCGATCGTCGAGCTGCTCTCCACCTCCGATCCGTGGCTCACCCTCGGCTTCACCCGCGCCGACTGGCTCGCCGCCTTCGACCCGGTGCTCCTCGACCGCGAGGTCTACGTCGCGGACGTGGGCGGCCTGGCCGCCGGGATCGCGGTGGTGCGGCCGTCTTACATGCTCGGCGACTACCTCAACCTGCTCGCCGTCGCCGCCGGAGAGCGCGGCCGCGGGCTCGGCCGGCTCTTGATCGAGCACGTCGAGCAGGTGGCGTTCGCGCGCGCCAAGAACCTCTTCATCTGCGTCTCCGACTTCAACCGAGCCGCGCGCGCGTTCTACGCGCGTCTGGGCTACGAGGAGGTCGGCGTGCTGCGGGACCTCATCGTGGCGGGCCGGTCGGAGATCCTGCTCCGCAAGACGATCGGCCCGTTCCGGCAATGACGGAGCCGCGCCGCCCGGCGCCCGAGCCGGCCTCGGCGCCCGCGCGGCGCCTGACCTGGGAAGAGCGGCTGCGCGGCATCACCGCCGGGTGGGCGGCGGTGGTGGCACTCCACCGGGCTCACGATCGTGGCGCGCGAGCCGGCGCCGTGGGTGCAGCTCGTGCAGCTCGCGCACGGGCTGATCGGCGCGCTGCTGGTGCCGCTCGGTGCGGTGTTCGTGATCGCGCACGTGCTCCACGTCTTCGGCGTCGGGCTGCGCGGCGCGCGCAACGTGCCGTGGATCCTGATCGCGGGGCTGGTGTTCGTGGTGGTGCTGGCCCACCCGGGCGGCTCGCCGGTGTCGGTGCTCGACGGCGAGCAGCGCGCGGTGGCGAACCAGCGCGGCCAGCTCGCGAGCTTCGTGCTGGTCGCCTACGTCGCGTGGGTGGCGTTTCGCGCGGTGCGCCGCGGCATGCAGGCGTCGGCGCCGTCCGGGCTCTTGCTGGCGGTGGTGGCGGTGGTGATGACGGTGAGCGGCTTCCTCACCATCGGGGGGATCGCGGCGCCCAACCTGTGGCGCGCGCACGTCGCGAGCGCCGTGGGGCTCGCGCTGGTGGGCGCGGTCCACGCGCTGGGGGCGCGGCGACGCCGCGCACGCGGGCTCGCGGCGGTGGAGCGGCGCTTCGCGTGGCGCGCTCCGCTGCTGCGCGCGGGGGTGCCGGCGGCGCTCGGCGCGCTCGCGGTGACGGTGTGGATGCTCGCGTACGGGCTGCCGCGGGTCGAACCGCTCACGGTCGACCGTGAGGCGCTGGTGCCCGTGGATCGCGACGTGGCGACGCTCGTGCCGGCCGCGTGCGAGGGCTGCCACGTGTCGGTGTCGGCCACCTGGCGGATCTCGACCCACGCGTTCGCGGCGCGCAACCCCGTGTTCACGGCGCTGGTGCGGCGCCTCGCCGAGGCGCGCGGCGCCGCCGCGGTGGCGGGCTGTCTCCAGTGCCACGCCCCCCACGCGCCCGACCCGCGCCGGGCGGAGCTCGAGGCGGTGCTGGCGAGCGACGGCTACGCGGCGGGCGTCCAGTGCGTCACCTGCCACCGCATGGAGGCCGGGCCGAACCCGGGCGGGCTGCCGATCGCGGTGACGCCCCTCGCCAACGACACGTTCCTCTTCCTGAGCGAGCACACCGGCGAGCTCGCGAGCGGCATCCGGCGCTCGCCTCCCAACCTCGCGAGTGCCCTCTTCGCGGGCCGCATCTCGCTCCACCGCGCGCAGTTCCGGCCGGCGCTGGCGGCGCCCGCGAGCTGCCGCCCGTGTCATCGCCAGACCCTCGCCGAGGCCACCGGCGGGCGGCTCGACCACGTGGTCCAGGACCAGTACGGGAGCTGGGAGGGCTCGGCGGCGGCGCGCGACCGCATCGAGTGCGCGGCCTGCCACATGCCGAGCTTCGAGTCGTCGGAGGGCTACACGGTGCGCGATCACCGTTTCCTGGGCGGCGGTACGTACGTGGCGCGGGTCGCGGGCGGCGCCAGCGGCGAGCGCGACGTGGTGACCCACCTGCAGGGCGGCGCGCCGGCACCCGCGGGTGCGCGCACCGCGGTGGGCTGGCGAACCGAGGTCGAGCCGCTGCTCACGATCGCCGCGAGGCTCGAGGTGCGTGGCGACGGCAAGCGCGTGCTCGTGATCGAGACCCGCAACAGCGGGCGCGTGGGCCACGCCTTCGCCGAGGGGCCGACCGATCTCACGCAGACCTGGCTGGCGGTGCGGATCGCGAGCGCCGAAGGGCGCGTGCTCGTCGAGCGGAGTCGCCGGGCCCGAGGACGCGGTGCACCTCGGCACGCGGCTCTTCGACGCCGCCGGTGCGCCGATCACCGACCACCGCCTGTGGGCGGTCGAGCGCGTCGAGGAGCGCGGCCGCATCCCGGCGCGGGAGGCGCGCATCGACGAGCTCGAGCTGCCCGCGGACACCGGCGCCGGCGCGCTCGCGGTCTCGCTCGCGTGGAACTACCGACGCCTCGCGCCCGAGCTGGTGCGCGACCTGACCGGCGCCGAGCCGGAGGGGGTGCCGATCGTGAAGATCGCGTCCCTCGACGCCACGCTCTAGGAGCCCGGCTCGAGCCGCACCGAGGTGGTCCGGAGCGGCGCGTCGCGGCGCGGCTGCTGGGTCAGCACCAGCGCGCGCGGCCCGTCGGCGGCGAGCGACACGCGACAGAGCCGCGGCTCGCCGATCGTGGCGCCGCTCTCGAGGAAGAAGTGGGGGTTCGAGCGCTCGACGCGCTCGACCACGCAGCTCACGGCGGCGCTCGCGTCGCGCGCCGCGCAGCCGTCGACCGGCACGCCGCCGCCGAGCCCCGCGAGCACCTCGCGCGCGCGCTCGGCGGTGATCGCGTAGAGCTCGTCGCAGCGGGTATCGCGGTGGTCGTCGGTGCCGCGCGCGAGGCGCGGCGCGAGGTAGGCGCTGCTGGCCGCCGCGAGCACCAGCCACGCGCCGATCAGGGCGCCGCGCCGGCGCGCGCGCAGCGACTCGAGCAGCCAGCCCCAGGCGAGGGCGCTCGCCGCCACACCCGCGATCGCGCCGATCGGCCCACCCGCGAACACCACCGGCGTCAGCGGGAAGAGCACGAACACCGCCGCCACCCAGCTGGGCAAGGTCGGTGCTCCGAGCACGTAGCACGCGGTGAGCAGCGCCAGGACGCCGAGGACTACCGCGCCGCCCGCGCGTGCGCGGCGCACGGCGCGCCGCAGCCACGGAGCGCGGTCTATCGCGCTCACGGCGGTGCGCCGTCGGCGGCGCCGGCGGCGAGCGCGGGAGCCAGCGCGGCGGCGAGCGCCTCCGCCATCACCTCGTGGCCGCGCGCGGTGAGGTGCACGTCGTCCATGAACAGGAACTCGTCGCGGTGCGCGATCAGGAGCGGCGCCGGGTCGACCAGCTCGACGCCGTTCTCGCTCGCGAAGCTCGTGAGCACGGCGTAGTTGGCGCCCTCGTTGGCGTTGAAGCGGAAGTCGCCGCGCCCGTAGACCGCGAGCAGCATCGGCTCCTTCACGAGCGTGAGTGTCGCGCCGTGAGCGCGCGCCACGGCGAGCGCGCGACCGAGGTTGGCGCGGTAGTCGCGCGAGCGGCTCAGCCAGTCGTTGCACACCGCGTCGATCACCACCCGCGCCGGGCGCAGTCGCGGCAGGTCACGCTCCATCGCCGTGACGATGTCGGCGACCACGGCCGAGTCGAACGCGAGGTTGAGCACGCGCGCCGCGCCGAGACCACGCGCGTGGAGCAGCGCCTCGAGCACCGCCGGGTAGCTCGCGCGCCACGTGCCCGGGAACGGATAGCCGCGCGTCGCCGAGCCGCCGTAGATCGCGACGAGCTCGGGCTCCGGCGTCGCCGGCGCCGCGCGTGCGCCCGGAGCTGATGGAACCTCGACGCCGCGGGCGCGCACCACCCAGCGGCTGAACGCGAACGCGCTCAGCACGATCGCGGCGAGGGTCACCGAGACTGCCGCGCCCAGCCGTGCCGCGGCGCGCAGGCGGGGCGCGCGCGGTGCCACGCCGGCGTCGGCGGCGCGCGCGCGGCGGTGCAGCCATGCGGCCAGCGCGAGCGCCAGCACCATCGAGCCGGTGACGAAGGCGCGGAACACCGCGCGCTCGTCGGCGGTGAAGTCGCGCAGGATCTGGAAGTGGCCGAGGCGACCCAGCCGAGCGCGAGCGCGTTGACGAGGACCAGCGCCACCACCGCCGCGAGCGGCCGCTCGGGGAGCGCGCCAGGGAAGAGCCGCTCGACGGCGCGCGCGAGCCTGCGCCGGCCGGCGAGCGCCGCGAGCGCCACGCACGCGGCGAGCGCGGGGACATCGAACCAGCTTCCCCACATCCAGGGCGGCGTCGGGATCTCGCGACCGTCGAGGGCCACGGCACGAGTGAGCGTCACGCGCTCGTAGAGCTCGGGGCTCGCGGGAGGGAAGAGCACCACCTCGACCTCGCCGGTGACCGCGGGGATCGTGAGCGACGGGCCGGCGGCGCCGAAGCTCGCGCGCACCGCGCCGTCGCGGGCCACGAGCCGGATCGAGCTCGCGTCCTCGAGCGCCGCGCTGACCTCGGGCGGTGTCGCGTGCGCGACCGCGCGCCCCGACTCGAGCTCGATCACCCCCGAGGCGAGGGCGTCGAAGCGGCTCACGCGCAGCACCGAGGCGCGCTCACCGCGCCGCCGCACGATCACGCTCACCGCCTCGCCGGGCTCGGGACGGACCGCGAGCTCGAGCTCGCCCCAGCTCTCGGCCACGCGGTCGATGAGCCGCGCGTGGTTCTGGGACAGCGAGCGCGTCGTCGCGATCACGTGCTCGAGGCGGCCGTCGCTCGAGCGCAGCGGCGGCAACACCGCGTTCGAGGCGATCGCGACCGCGTAGAGCCACGCCGCGCTCGCGAGCAGCACGGGCGGCGCGAGGCTGAGCGCGCGGCGGTCGAGACGCGGCAGGTGAGGCAAGCGGACCCGGGTGGCGCTCGTACGGGGGGCGCGCGGAGCGGAAGCGATAGTGTCCCGTTCACGCCCCACCCGCAAGGCGCCTCCGCGGTGCGCCGAGCGGCCGTGTCGGGGTCGTACAGGGATCGACGGCGGGATCGGTGTGTACGGCGGATCGTATCGCCGGGCACGCGACGCGTGCCCCTCCCCCGGGCTCGGCGGGTCGCGTCGGCGGCGATCAGCCCACGTGGGGGGACACGCGAACGCGGATGCGCGCGCCCTCGATCACCACCGCGGCGCTCTCGCCGAGCAGCACGCGCAGCCGCCCGGCGTCGAAGGGTGTGCGCGCGGTGAGCGCCTCGATCACCCCGGCGAGGTCGGCCTCGAGCCCGCCCGCTGTGGCGCGAGCCGCGATCTCGTGGACCGCGAGCAGGCCCACCTCGGCGACCGCGGTGCGGTGATGGAGCTCGCTCACCTCGCGCGATTGCTCGGCGAAGCGCTGCGCCAGCGTGCGCACGAACGGCGTGGTCCACGAGCCGCCCTCGAGGTTGCCGAGGAGCGCGTCGCGTGGCACCACCGTGACCCGCGTGGCGGCGGCGGCGCGCACGCTCGCGCTCCGCCGGCTCTCGGCGAAGATCGCGGTCTCGCCGAACACCTCGCCCGCCTCCATGCGCCGCAGCACCACCCAGCCGGTGTCCTCGACGCGGCCCGCCTCGCACGCACCGCTCACGATCACGAACGCGCAGTCGGCCTCGTCGCCCTCGCGGACGATCCACTCGCCGGCGGCGAAGGTGCGCTCGGGGAAGAGGTCACCTCCGCGAAGGTAGCGCTCGAGGTCGTCCTGGAACGCACGCGCAGACGGGTGGCGATCGGCGATCTCCGCGGAGAGTGCCCGCATCGCGATCGCCGCGAGCGCGGGCGGCAGCGCGAGCTCGGGGCAGCGCTCGCGGGGGTCGACCACCACGCCGTCTTGCGCGGCGAGGATGGTGGCGTCGTCGTCCTTCTCGCGATGCGGCGGGCATCCCGTGAGCAGCGCGTAGAGCATCGCGCCGAGCCCGAACACGTCGGTGCGCGGCTCGATGCGGTGGGTGTCGCCGAGCGCTTGCTCGGGCGCCATGTACTCGGGCGTGCCGATGATCGTGCCGAGGCGGTCGAGCGGCTGTGTCGCAGCGAACCGACCCGATCCGCTCGCCGGGCTGGCCGCGCTGGCCGCGCTCGGCACCCGCAGCGCGATCCCCCAGTCCATGACGTAGACCTCGCCGAACTCGCCGACCAGGATGTTCTCGGGCTTGAGGTCGCGGTGCACCACGCCGTGGGCGTGGGCGAAGGCGAGCGCGTCGCAGACTTTCACCAGGATCTTGACCCGCTCGCGCAGGTCGCGCTCGTCGCGGGCGCCGGGCGGGCGCTCCGCGAGCAGCTCGGAGAGCGCGCGCCCGCTCACCAGCTTCATGCCGAAGTAGAGCCGTCCCTCGACGGTCGCGCCGATCTCGTGGATCGGCACGATGTTGGGGTGCTCGAGCTGGCCGGTGAGCTGCGCCTCTTCGACGAAGCGCGCCTCGGCGCGCTCGTCGGGCTCGGGGGACGGGTGGATGATCTTCACCGCGACGCGGCGCTCGAGCCCGTGGTCCAGGGCCGCGTACACGGCGGCGCTGCCGCCCTCGCCGACGTGGTGCTCGATCACGAGCCCGGGGCGGAGCTGATCGAGCTCCAGCGCCGCGCGATCCTCGTCGGGCATTTCACCCGGGCTGGCGAAGCCCGACTTGATCGCCTCGAGCCGCTTGCGCCGCTCGGCGTCGATCCCGCGTAAGCCGCCGAAAACCCGGGTGGGCGTGGATGCCTTGCCGTTCATGGGAGTTGCGCGCGCGCGATGACTCGGAGGCGAGGCGCATCATAGATCCGGGCGCTCGCGCGGCAAGCCACGTGCGGCCGGGCAATGCGCCGTTCGCGCGCGTTCGGCCGTGGACTTGATGCCCGACGGGGGAGTAGCTTCGAGATTCCAGCTACACGCGCAGCGATCGGGGGATCGCGGAGGAGGGATCGATGAAGGGGTTCCGTAGTGGGCTCGTCATGATGACGAGCATCGCGTTGACGCTCGCGGCGACGCACCCGGCTCACGCCGGGACGCCGGATCCGGAGCGGCAGATCGTCGTCTACAAGGACGCGGCGAAGGCCAAGAAGGCCGTCACCGCGCTCGGCGGTAAGGTGATCCGGGAGATGGGGGCGCTCAAGGCGCTCGCCGTGAAGGTGCCGGCGGGTGCGCTCGCCAAGCTGCGTGGGGATGCGTCGATCTCGCTCGTCGAGCTCGACGCGCCGCGCTATCCGCTCTCGATCAACGCGCCGTCGCCCACCGGTCCGCAGGGGACGCCGTGGGGGATCACGGCGGTGAACGCCGACCCGCAGGCGTACGCGGGTGGGGTGAAGATCTGCATCATCGACTCGGGCTACTCGCGCGGCCACGAGGACCTCGAGAAGCAGCCGGTGACGGCGTCGGCCGACCCGGGCACGGGCGACCCCTTCTTCGACGGTAGCCACCACGGCACGCACGTGGCGGGCACGATCTCGGCGCTCGACAACGCGATCGGCGTGGTGGGCGTGAACGGCAACGGCAAGCTGCCGATCCACATCGTGAAGCTCTTCGGCGACGACGGCGAGTACGCGTATTCGAGCGACCTGGCGGCGGCGGTGGGCAAAGTGCATCGACGAAGGCAAGGCGCGCATCATCAGCATGAGCCTGGGCGGCGGGACGCCGACGCAGACCGAGAAGGCCGCGATGGACAACGCGCTGGCCAACAACGTGCTGCCGATCGCGGCGGCGGGGAACGACGGCAACAACCGCAAGTCGTACCCGGCGGCGTACGACTCGGTGATGTCGGTGGCGGCGGTGGACTCGGTGCTGTCGCACGCGGACTTCTCGCAGTGGAACGACGACGTGGAGATCGCGGGTCCGGGTGTGGCGGTGCGCTCGACGGTGCCCAACGGCCAGGGCACCGAGGTCCAGCTCACCCGCACCGAGTGTCTGGGCGGGCGGTGCCTGAACGGCGCGTTCGTCCAGTCGGGCTTCGAGGCGGCGGCGTTCCTGGGCAGCGCGGAAGGGGACGTGACCGGCAACCTCTACCGCTGCAACGCGGTCGACGGTCTCGGCAGCCCGGGTGACTGCAGCGGCGCCTCGGGCCAGGTGTGCCTGATCCAGCGCGGCTCGATCTCGTTCGCCGAGAAGGTCCAGGAGTGCCAGCGCCGCGGCGGCCTGGCGGCGGTGATCTTCAACTCGAGCGACGCGCTCTTCACGGGCACGGTCGAGGGCTCGACGATCAAGGTGCCGGCGGTGGCGGTCTCGGGGCTCGACGGCGCGACGCTCGAGAGCGAGGTCGGCAGCGAGTTCAATGTCGTCGTGACCCGTGGCAACTACGACTTCTACGACGGCACGTCCATGGCCACCCCGCACGTGTCGGGCGTGGCGGCGGCGGTGTGGAGCCAGAACCCGAAGTGCAAGGCGCGCGACATCCGCGTGCTGCTCGACTACACGGCGCAGGACGTGGACGCCTCGGGCCGCGACGTGAACACCGGCTACGGCGTGGTGGACTACGGCGCGGCGCTGGCGAACCTCGACTGCGACGGCAAGCAGGAAAACTGCACGCTCAAGAAGTCGGGCGCGGCGTGCACGAGCATGAGCGAGTGCTGCTCGGGCACCTGCGAGACCAAGAACGGCAAGAAGGCCTGCCGGTAGGGGCGGGCCCTGCGCCCGCCCCCGAACGGCGGGACGGCAGCACCACGGGGCGGTTCGCCGGGAGGCGGGCCGCCCCGTCGTCGTTGGAGAGGCCGATCGAACCGTGATCGGCGGCGACGTCGCACGGACGCCCGTCCGGCGCCGTCTTGCCCGAGGTGATGGACACCGTGGGGGCGGAGGCGTACGTTCCCCGGATCGACGCTCGGGCGCCGCGATCGGGAGGTCGCGACGGACGCGAGCCGATAGAGGAGACACCCCATGCGAGCGATTCAACGGATCACCGTGACCGCCGGCTGCGTGCTGGCGATGCTGGCGGCAGTGTCGCCGGCCCGGGCGGGCAGCCCCGACCCGGAGCGGCGCATCGTCGTCTACAAGGACGCGGCGAAGGCGAAGAAGGCGATCGAGGCGGCGGGCGGCAAGGTCGTGCGCGAGCTACCGGCGCTGCGCGCGATCGCGGCCAAGCTCTCCGACGCGGGCCTCGCCAAGTTGCGCGGCAACGCCGCGGTCGAGTTCGTCGAGGCCGACGCGCCGCGCTACCCGCTCTCGATCAATGCGCCGTCGCCCACCGGGCCGCAGCTCGCGCCATGGGGGATCACGGCGGTGAACGCCGACCCGCAGGCGTACGCGGGTGGGGTGAAGATCTGCATCATCGACTCGGGCTACTCGCGCGGCCACGAGGACCTCGAGAAGCAGCCGGGGGCACGGGCGACCCCTTCTTCGACGGTAGCCACCACGGCACGCACGTGGCGGGCACGATCTCGGCGCTCGACAACGCGATCGGCGTGGTGGGCGTGAACGGCAACGGCAAGCTGCCGATCCACATCGTGAAGCTCTTCGGCGACGACGGCGAGTACGCGTATTCGAGCGACCTGGCGGCGGCGGTGGGCAAGTGCATCGACGAAGGCAAGGCGCGCATCATCAGCATGAGCCTGGGCGGCGGGACGCCGACGCAGACCGAGAAGGCCGCGATGGACAACGCGCTGGCCAACAACGTGCTGCCGATCGCGGCGGCGGGGAACGACGGCAACAACCGCAAGTCGTACCCGGCGGCGTACGACTCGGTGATGTCGGTGGCGGCGGTGGACTCGGTGCTGTCGCACGCGGACTTCTCGCAGTGGAACGACGACGTGGAGATCGCGGGTCCGGGCGTGGCGGTGCGTTCGACGGTGCCCAACGGCCAGGGCACCGAGGTCCAGGTCACGCTCACCGACAAGCTGAGCGGCCAGAGGGGGCAGAGCAACTTCGAGGCGGCCGCGTTCCTCGGTTCCGCGCTCGGCAACGTCGAGGGGACCCTCTATCGCTGCAACGCGGTCGATGGCCTCGGCAGCCCGGGCGACTGTGACGGCGCCTCGGGCCAGGTGTGCCTGATCCAGCGCGGCTCGATCTCGTTCGCCGAGAAGGTCCAGGAGTGCCAGCGCCGCGGCGGCTTCGCGGCGGTCATCTACAACAACTCCGACGCGCTCTTCACGGGCACGGTGGAGGGCACCGGCGTGCAGATCAAGATCCCCGCGGTCGCGGTCTCGGGGATCGATGGCGCCACGCTCGAGAGCTTGGTCGGCGAAGGCCTCGGCGTGTTCGTGTCGAAGGGCAACTACGACTTCTACGACGGCACTTCGATGGCGACTCCGCACGTGTCGGGCGTGGCGGCGGCGGTGTGGAGCCAGAACCCGAAGTGCAAGGCGCGCGACATCCGCGTGCTGCTCGACTACACGGCGCAGGACGTGGACGCCTCGGGCCGCGACGTGAACACCGGCTACGGCGTGGTGGATTACGGCGCGGCGCTGGCGAACCTCGACTGCGACGGCAAGCAGGAAAACTGCACGCTCAAGAAGTCGGGCGCGGCGTGCACGAGCATGAGCGAGTGCTGCTCGGGCACCTGCGAGACCAAGAACGGCAAGAAGGCCTGCCGGTAGGGGCGGGCCCTGCGCCCGCCCCCGAACGGCGGGACGGCAGCACCACGGGGCGGTTCGCCGGGAGGCGGGCCGCCCCGTCGTCTATCCGGGGTGGGCCAGGTTCCGGGAGGGCTCGCGCCCTCCCCTACCTGTCCGAGCCTCGTGGGAGGGTAGGGGCGACCGTCAGGTCGCCCGAGACCCACGATGGCGCGCGCATGGACGGGGCTGACGCGGCCGGTCCGTTTCGGTGGACTCGTGCGGGCCTGAGGCGATACCGTCGGGCCCGCGATGGTAACGAGACCCCGAAGTCCCTTTCTCGATGGTGGAGGATCGATGAACCGGAATCGTGTGGTGTTGGCGGTGCTGATCGGCTCGCTCGGCCTGGCGTCGCTCGCGACGGCGGGCTCCCCCGATCCCGAGCGCCAGATCGTCGTCTACAAGGACGCCGCGCGCGCTCGGAAGACGATCGAGGCCGCGGGCGGCAAGGTGATCCGCGAGCTCGGCGAGCTCGACGCGTTCGCGGTCAAGGTGCCCGCCCGGGCGCTCGCCAGGCTGCGCGCGGATGCGTCGATCGCCCTCGTGGAAGCGGACGCGCCACGCTATCCGCTCTCGATCCAGGCACCTTCGCCGACCGGCTCGCAGGTCCGTCCGTGGGGGACGCTCGCGGTCAACGCCGACCCGTTCCACGGTGACACCGAGGTCCCGATCTGCATCATCGACTCGGGCTACGCGAAGCCCCACGAGGATCTCCAGACCAAGCACGTCACCGCCTCTCCGGACCCGGGCACCGGCTCGCCCTGGACCGACGCCTGCGGCCACGGCACCCACGTGGCCGGAACGATCTCGGCGTTCGACGACCAGATCGGCGTGGTGGGCGTGAACGGCAACGGCGAGGTGCCGATGCACATCGTCAAGGTGTTCGGCGACGACTGCGCGTACGCCTACTCGAGCGACCTCGCCGCCGCGGTGGGCAAGTGCGTCACCGAGGGACACGCGCGCATCATCAGCATGAGCCTGGGCGGCGGCACGCCGAGCCAGGTCGAGAAGAAGGCCCTCGACCAGGCGCTCGAGAAGGGCGTGCTCTCGATCGCGGCGGCCGGGAACGACGGCAACTCCAAGAAGTCCTACCCGGCGGCCTACGACTCGGTGATGTCGGTGGCAGCGGTCGACTCGGCGCTCGACCACGCCGAGTTCTCGCAATTCAACGACGACGTCGAGATCGCCGGCCCCGGCGTGGCGGTGCGCTCGACCTACATCAAGGGCAAGGGCACCGAGGTCGAGCTCGAGGACATCGACGACGCCTACCACCTCGAGGCCGCGCCGTTCGTGGGCAGCGCCGAGGGCGACGTGACCGCACCGATGTTCCGCTGCAACGCGGTCGACGGCCTCGGCAGCCCCGGCGACTGCGCGGGCGCCGAGGGGAAGCTCTGCCTCATCGAGCGCGGCGAGATCTCGTTCGCGTTCAAGGTCCAGGAGTGCCAGCGCAAGGGCGGTGTCGCGGCGGTGATCTTCAACTCGAGCGACGCGCTCTTCACCGGCACGCTCGAGGGGCAGGGCGTCACCATCAAGATCCCGGCGGTCTCGGTCGCGGGGAACCAGGCCGCCTACCTCGAGGGCGCCGCCGGCACCGAGTTCCAGGTGCGCGTTCTGCGCAACGGCAACTACGAGTTCCTCGACGGCACCTCGATGGCGACCCCGCACGTCTCGGGCGTGGCCGCCGCGGTGTGGAGCCACGACCCGAGCTGCAAGGCGCGCGACATCCGCGCCCTGCTCGCCTTCACGGCCCACGACATCGACTCCCCGGGACGAGACGTGAACACCGGCTACGGGCTCGTCGACTACGCCGCCGCGCTCGAGAAGCTCGACTGCGACGGGAAGCAGGAGGCGTGCACGCTCGGGAAGTCGGGAGCCGCCTGCACCAGCATGAGCGAGTGCTGCTCGGGCACCTGCCAGAGCAAGAACGGCAAGAAGACCTGCCGGTAGGGGCGGGCCCTGCGCCGTTCGCGGGTCAGGCTGCACGTACGGGCGGGCTGGACGCCCGCCCGAGTGTGACGAAGGCCGCCCATCGCGACGGGGGTGCCATCCCCCGTCGCGGGGCTCGCGCCAGTTTCGCTTCTCAGCGGCGCGTGGCGGGGCGCTTCATGGCCCGCGCCCGTGGCTTCGCGGCGGCCCGCTTGGGGGGCGCCGGACGCGCCATCTTCTCCATCTTCTTCTCGAGCCGGTCGAGGCGCTTCTGGCTCTCGTCGAGGGCGCGCTTGGTGGGCTCCCAGATCTTCTCGAGCGAGCCCTTCACGGCCTCGTCGACCAGGTCGCGCACGTACGCGGTGGTCTTGTGCAGCTCACCTTCGAGGGTGCGCCGGCTCGACTTGACCTCCCGCTTCACCTCGCGTCTCGCCTTGCCGACGAAACGCTCGACCGCCTTGCGGGCTTTCTCGCCCCGGCCCTCGAGCTCGTGGAGACCTTCCCGCACGCGCTCTTCCAGACCGCCCATCGCCTCCTTGAAATCGCGTTTCATCGCGGTCCTCCTTCCCGCCGGCAGCTGCACCCGGTCGTTTCCCGGACGGCGATGCCTTCCCCAGCGCCGGAAGGGCGTCGTAGGGTGGAGCCGATCGCCCGTCCCCCCTTTCCACGCGCCGCGGGGCGGGTCTTCGCAGCGACAACCCGGCTCGCGGACCTCCACCTTCAGCCGACCTCCTCAAGAGCCAGAACCGTGCCCACTCCCGAAGCTGACCCTTTTCGCGCCACCGCCCCGACCGACGCTCGTCCAGCCGCGGCGCGCCCGAGCACGCGCCCGGTGTCGAGAAACCTGCGTCGGATCGCGCTCCTCGCGGCGTTGGTGGCGGGCTGTTCGGGGGTGTCCGGCGGGGCGCCCTCGGCGGGCGAGGGCGCCGCCGATGCGCGCTTCACGCGGGCCGCCGAGGGCTTCCTCGGTGCCTATCTCGACGCCAACCCCTCGTTCGCCGTTTCGCTCGGGTATCACGACCATGACGGCAAGCTCGACGACGTCTCGGCGGCGGGTCTCGCGCGCGAGATCGACCGTCTACGCGCCGCGCTGGCGACGTTCGAGGCGTTCGATCCCCGCAGCTCTCCACGCTCCACCAGCTCGAGCGCGAAACGCTGCTGCTCGCCATCCGCGGCGACCTGTGCACCCTCACCGGGCTGCGCGCCCCGTGGCGCAACCCGATGCACTACAACGGCGCGCTCGAGCTCGATCGCTACCTCGCGCGCGAGTACGCGCCGCTCGGGCAGCGCGCCCGCGCGATCGTGGCGCTCGCGCGCGGCGCGCCCGCGCGCCTCGCCGCGGCTCCGCGCCAACCTCGAGGGCGCCTCGCCGCGCCGTGGCTCACGATCGCGATCTTCGAGGTCGAGGGACAGCTCGAGTTCCTGCGCGCCGACGTGCGCGAGGCGCTCGCGCCGCTCACCGATCCGCGGCTGCGCGCCGACGTCGACGACGCGCTCGCGACGCTGGCCCGCGCCCTCGAGGACCACCGCGCGTTCCTCGTCGCGCGGCAGGAGCATTCTGACCAGAGCCACGTGCTCGGTGCCGCCGCGCTCGAGCGGGACGTCGAGGCGTACCAGGCGGTGGACGGCGACGTCGACGAGCTCGAGCGGCTCGGGCGCGACGCGGTCGCGCGCGACACCGAGCGGCTTGCGCTCGCCGCGCGGGCCATCGATCCGGAGCGGCCGGCCGCCGATGTGGTGCGCGAGGTGCTCGCGGTGAAGCCGCTCGACGTCCTCGTCGAGGCACGCCGTCAGTCGGCCGAGGCGCGCCGCTTCATCCTCGAGCGCGACCTCATGAGGCTGCCGGGCAAGGCGGTGGCCGAGGTCCGCGAGACCCCGCCCTACGCGCGCACCGCGTCGGCGATGCTCGATGGCGCCGGGCCGTTCGAGCCCGAGACGATGCCGAGCTTCTACCTGATCTCGCCGCCCGATTCCCGCCTTCCTCCCGCCGAGCAAGCCGCGTACGTCCCGAGCACCTGGGACCTGATGGTCATCACCACCCACGAGCTCTACCCCGGCCACTTCGTCGACGAGCTCCACCGCCGGACGATCCCTTCGCGGGTGCTGAAGAGCTTCTGGCACCAGCTCGTGGGCGAGGGCTGGGCGCACTACACCGAGCAGCTCATGTGGGAGGAAGGGTTCGCGCGGCGCGACCCACGCTTCCATGTGGCGCAGCTCTTCGAGTCGCTGATCCGAGATCAGCGGCTGTTGTGCGCGATCGGCATCCACGCACGCGGCATGACCGTCGACGAATGCGCCGCGGCGATGCGCGAGGTCGCGTACCAGGACGCAGCCAACGCCCGCGACGAGGCCGTGCGCGGCACCTACGACCCGACCTACCTGTCGTACACCCTGGGCAAGCAACTGATCCTCGAGCTGCGCGAGGAGGTGCGCGAGCGCGAGGGTGAGCGGTTCCGGCTGCGCGATTTCCACGACCGCTTCCTGGCCCTCGGCGGCGCGCCGTTCCCCGCGATCCGTCGCGCGATGCTCGGCCTTCCGCCCGGCGTCACGCCGGCTCGGTGATGCGGGTCACACGCCGCGGCGACGCATGCGCTCTCCGCGACCACACGTCGCACCCGCGGGCCGTGTGGGCGGATTGGAGCACACGCGCCGGCGTGTTATTCGAGAGGCTTCACAACCTGCCGTTCGAGGAGAGGACATCATGAATCGCGTGTTGGCGTTCGTTTCGGGTGCAGTGCTGTTGGGAAGCTCGGCCACCGCTCTGGCCGCGGGCGACGCGGCGGCCGGCAAGGCGAAGTACGACCTCTTCTGCTCGACGTGCCATGGCATGACCGGCCAGGGCGATGGCCCCGGCGGCGCGGCCCTCAACCCCAAGCCACGTAACTACGCCGACAAGGAGTGGCAGAAGACCACCAAGGACGCCGACATCTTCAAGGTCATCAAGGAGGGCGGCCCGGCGGTCGGGAAGTCGCCGCTGATGGCCGCCTGGGGTGCGGCGCTGTCGGACGCCGACATCCACAACGTCGTCGCCTACATCCGCGAGCTCGGCAAGGCCGCCAAGTAGGGCGCGTCTGTTCGATGGGGCCGTTCCGGGCCCCCTCCGCGTGGCGGGCGATCCGCAACGAAGTCGCGCCGCCAGCCCCGCCATCCCCCCGACGAGCGGCTTCGCACTGGCCCGTGAGGCCGGTGCGAGGGTTGTGCTCCATTGAACGGCCGATCGGTCCTCGGCCTGCTCCTGGCGCGTCTCCAGTTACGCACTCGTAACGCGGAGCCGCGCGGCCGCGTTTTCGAGGCCCCTGCAGGTGACGGATGTCACGCACCCGTCGCGCCATCCGAGCGCCGCGAGCTGCGGCGCGAGCCACGGAATGACGCGATGTCGCGGCATTTCGGCGCACCGGCGAACTGGCACCGTGTCCGGCCCGACGCGGCGGCGGGGCCGTGGCACGTCACTTGCCCTACGGCTAGCCTTCGGCGCGCCAGAAGTACGCCCGCTCTGTCTCCGATGACCGCTTCATCGACTCCCCTGGCGGCGCTGGCCGCCGACCGACTCGCCCCCGCCGAGCCCGCGCGCGACGGCGCGGTGGAAGGCTGCCTGCATTGCGGTCTTCCGCTCGGCGTGTACGACACCGATGGCTACTGCTGCGCCGGCTGCCGCGCGGTCCACCGCCTGATCCGCGCCGAAGGGCTGGGGCGCTACTACAAGCTGCGCGGCAGCGCAGGGTGGCCCGTGGCCGAGTCGGCGGTCGAGGGCCGCGACCGCAAGTGGCTCGAGCCGCTCGCCGAGCGGCTCGCCGGCGCCTCCGGAGTCTGTTCGATCGCGCTCGACGTCCAGGGCATCCACTGCTCGGCGTGTGTGTGGCTGATCGAGGAGCTCTTCCGGCGCCAGCCGCACGGCGTGCGGGCGCTGGTGAACCCGGCCCTCGGCCGCGTCGACCTCGCGGTCGAGCCGGGGTTCGGGCTCGGCGAGTGGGTGGCGGCGATCGAGCGCTTCGGCTACCGCTTCGGGCCGCCGCTCAAGGACGTCCGCTCCACCGCGGACGCGATGCTGGTGCGCGCGGGCATCTGCGTCGCCCTCGCGGCGAACGCGATGATCTTCGGGTTCGCGCTCCACCTCGGGCTCACCGAGGGGCCGGTGCACACGATGCTCACCGGCGCCAACGTGGTGATCGCGACACTCTCGCTCGCGATCGGCGGCACCGTCTTCATCCGCTCGGCGTGGCGCGCGCTCGCCGCGGGCGTGCTCCACCTCGACACGCCGATCGCGCTCGGCATCGTGCTCGCCTACGCCGGCTCGATGGCGTCGTACTTCTTCGCCGGCGGCACCGCGAACTACCTCGACACGGTGGCGGTGTTCATCGCGCTGATGGTGCTCGGCCGCTGGCTCCAGGAGCGGGTGCTCGAGCGCAACCGCCGCGAGCTCCTGGCCGACGACGGCATCGACGGGCTGCTCACGCGGCGGGTCCGCGACGGGCGCGTCGAGCTGGTCGAGTGCCGCGCGGTGCAGGCGGGCGACGAGTTGCTGGTGGCACCGGGCGACCTCGTGCCGCTCGACGCCACGGTGCTGGGCGGATCCGCCACGCTCACGCTCGACTGGATCAACGGCGAGAGCGAGCCGCGGGTGTTCGCCGAGGGCACCCTCGCGCCCGCGGGCAGCTTCAACGCGGGCTCGGCGGCGGTGTCGATGCGCGCCGCCACTTCGTTCGCGGAGTCGCCCATCGTGCGGCTGCTCGCGACGCCGCGCGAGCGCCTCGCCGACCGGGCGCGCTCGACGCCGTGGTGGCAGCGCGTGGCGTCGGGGTGGGTGATCGGGGTCCTCGTCGCCGCCGTCGCCGGGCTCGCCGGCTGGTGGGGCTTGACCCACGACGCGCTGCGAGCGTTCGAGGTCACCACCGCCGTGCTGGTGGTGACGTGCCCGTGTGCGTTCGGGATCGCGTCGCCGCTCGCCTACGAGCTGGTGCAGGCGGGCCTGCGCCGCTCGGGGCTCTTCGTGCGCGCGTCGAGCTTCCTCGATCGCGCGGTCGACGTGCGGCGCGTGGTGTTCGACAAGACCGGCACGCTCACCACCGGATACCTCCAGGTGGTCGACGGCGCGGCGCTCGAAGCTCTCTCCGCCGCGGACCGCCAGCTCCTCTTCGACCTCGTCGCCACCAGCAGCCACCCCAAGAGCGCCGCCGTTCGCCGCCATCTGGAGACGCGCGGCGCCGCGCTCGCGCGTCGCCTCGACGTCACCGAGCACCCGGGGCTCGGCCTCGAAGCGCGCGTGGACGGCCGGCTCGTGCGGCTCGGCGCGGCGCGCTGGGTAGCCGACGACTCGCCCGCGGGCGCCGACCTGGTGCTCGGGATCGACGGCCGCGCGCGCGCCGCGGTCCGCACCGACGAGGAGCTGCGCCGCGACGCCGGTGTCGAGGTCGGGCGTTTCACGGCCGGCGGTTTCGAGACCTGGATCCTGAGCGGCGACGCGCAGGCGCGCGTCGACGAGCTCGCGCGTTCGCTCGGAGTCCCGCGCGAGCGCGCGCTCGGCGATCTGAGCCCCGACGGCAAGGCTGGGTGGCTCGCCGCCCACGACCGGCGCGACACCCTCATGGTGGGTGACGGCATCAACGACAGCCTCGCGGTCGCCAACGCGTGGTGCTCGGGCACGCCGGCGGTCGATCGGCCGTTCATGGCGGCGCGCTCCGACTTCTACTTCACCACCGCCGGCCTCGCGCCGTTGCGCCGCGCGCTGCTGGCGGCGGCGAGGCTGCGCCAGGTGCTGCACCGCAACCTGGCCTGGGCGCTGGCCTACAACGTGCTGGCCGTGGCGCTGGCGTGGGCGGGATGGATGAAGCCGTGGCTGGCGGCGGTGCTCATGCCGCTGAGCTCGATCGCGATCGTGGCGGCCACCGCCGCGTCGCTGGGGCCGAGGAGCGTGACGTGGAGGTCTTGATCCTGCTCATCGCCGTGAGCCTGAGCATGGCGCTCGGGGCGGTGCTCTTCTTCGCGTGGACGGTGCGCCAGCGCACCCTCGACCACGCCGACCGCCTCGCGCTGTTGCCGCTCGAGGACGACGAGCTCACGACCCTCGAACCATCCGCGGCACCCGCCGCGGCCACTGCCAACGACAGGCACTCGATGTCGGCCGGAGTCGAAATGCGAACGCAAGGAGGAAAGGGGCGAAAGGCATGAACAAGACGAGAGTGACCTACGACGATCAGATCGTCCGATGGTTCATGACGGCCTCCATCGGGTGGGGCCTGGTCGGAATGCTGGTGGGCGTGCTCGTCGCGCTCCAGCTCGCGTTCTGGCAGGTCAACATCCCGCCGTTCCTGAACTTCGGCCGGCTGCGCCCGCTGCACACCAACGCGGTGATCTTCGCGTTCGTGGGCAACATGATGTTCGCGGGCGTCTACTACTCCACGCAGCGCCTCATGAAGGCCCGCATGGGCTCGGATCTGCTCTCCAAGATCCACTTCTGGGGCTGGCAGCTGATCATCGTCGCCGCAGCGATCACGCTGCCGCTCGGCTTCACGCAGGGCAAGGAGTACGCGGAGCTCGAGTGGCCGATCGACCTCGCGATCACGCTGGTGTGGGTGGTGTTCGCCGTCAACTTCTTCTGGACGCTGGCCAAGCGCAACGAGAAGCACCTCTACGTCGCGTTGTGGTTCTACATCGCGACCATCATCACGATCGCGGTGCTGCACATCGTCAACAGCCTCGAGCTGCCGGTCGGCCCCTTCAAGAGCTACTCGATCTGGGGCGGCGTGCAGGACGCGCTGGTGCAGTGGTGGTACGGACACAACGCGGTGGCGTTCTTCCTGACCACGCCGATGCTCGGCATCATGTACTACTTCGTGCCCAAGGCGGCCGAGCGGCCGGTGTATTCGTACCGGCTGTCGGTGATCCACTTCTGGTCGCTGGTCTTCCTCTACATCTGGGCCGGTCCGCACCACCTGCTCTACACCGCGCTGCCGGACTGGGCGCAGACGCTGGGCATGATCTTCAGCGTCATGCTGTGGGCACCGAGCTGGGGCGGCATGATCAACGGCCTGCTCACGCTGCGCGGCGGCTGGGAGAAGCTGCGCAACGATCCGGTGCTGAAGTTCTTCGCCGCGTCGGTCACGTTCTACGGCATGTCGACGTTCGAGGGGCCGCTGCTCAGCGTGAAGAGCGTCAACGGCCGCGCCCACTACAGCGGCTGGATCATCGGCCACGTCCACTCCGGCGCGCTCGGCTGGAACGGTTTCCTCGCGGCCGGAATGTTCTACTGGCTGGCGCCGCGGCTGTGGGGGACCAAGAAGCTGCACTCGGTGTCGGCGGCGAACTGGCACTTCTATCTCGGCACGTTCGGCATCCTGCTCTACATGACGTCGATGTGGGTCGGCGGCATCACGCAGGGCCTCATGTGGCGTGCGCCGTCACCGACCAGGGGACCCTCCAGTACCCGAGCTTCGTCGAGACGCTCATGGCGCTTCGGCCCATGTACTACACGCGCATCGTCGGCGGCACGCTCTACCTGACCGGCTTCGTGCTGTGCGCGTGGAACATCTGGATGACGGCGAAGGACGGCGCGCCGGTCGAGACCACCGTCGAGGTGGCGTCCGAGGTCAAGGCGGCCGCGGAGCCGAGCTGGGTCGCGGTGGCGCTCGGCAAGCCGGTGCTGCTCAGCGTCGTGGTGACCGTGCTCGCGTGCTCGGTTGCGTTCCTGCCGCCGGCGGTGAGCGTGGGCGTGATCGTCGTGACGGTCGGCCTCTCGATCGCCGGCGCGATGGGCTTCAAGAAGGCGCGCGTCGGTGGCGGCGCGGCGAGCTGGCACCACGTGATCGAAGGCCGTGCGCTGCCGTTCACGGTGGTGGTGGTGCTCGCGGTCGTCGCGGGTGGTATCGCGGAGATCGTGCCGACGGTGCTAACCAGCCACGCCGGCCTGGCGACCTCGGCCAACAAGCCGTACAGCCCCCTCGAGCTCGAGGGACGCGACGTGTTCATCCAGGAAGGCTGCTACGTCTGCCACTCGCAGATGGTGCGGACCTTCACGTGGGAGGTGCAGCGTTACGGCGAGGCCTCCACGATCGACGACTCGATCTTCGACCATCCGTTCCAGTGGGGCTCGAAGCGCACCGGCCCCGACCTCGCCCACGAGGGTGGGATGCGCTCCAACGCGTGGCACTACCAGCACATGATGGATCCGCGCTCGATCACGCCGGGCTCCAACATGCCGCCCTACGCGTTCCTCGCGTCGAGCAAGCTGGACTTCGGCAAGACCGCCACCAAGGTCAAGGCCATGAAGACGCTGGGCGTGCCTTACACCGACGGTGACGTCGCGGGCGCGAAGGACTCCGCGTCGGCGGCGGCCGAGAAGATCGCCGCGGGCCTCGCGCGCGAGACCGGCCAGGACGTCGCGCCGGACAGCCAGATGACCGCGTTGATCGCCTACCTGCAGCGCCTCGGCCGGGTGCCGGAGGCGCCGCAGGCCGCGGCCGTCACGCCGGTCGTGCCGGTGGGAGGTGGGTGATGTTGAGCCTGCTGGCCAGCGAGCACTTCGCGAAGAGCCCGTTCCTGAGCTTCGCGATCGTGGCGCTCTTGATCTTCATGACCGTGTTCGCCGCCGTGTCCATCCGAACGCTCTTCACGCGGCCCGCCCAGTTCGAGGCCGTGGCGCGTCTTCCCCTGGAGGCCGACGATGACTGAAACCAAACGCAAGGACGCGATTCAAGGCGAGATCGTCCACGAGTACGACGGGATCGAGGAAGCGGACAACGCGCTGCCGAACTGGTGGCTCGGGATCTTCTTCGCGACGTGCCTGTTCGCCATCGGGTACTGGTTCTACTACCACGAGTTCGAGGTCGCCCCGACGCCGCGCAAGCAGCTCGAGGTGGACCTGGCCAAGATCCAGGCGACCGAAAGCGCCGCTCCCGCCATCACCGACGACAGGCTCGTCGCGATGTCGGAGGACCCCGCCGTCGTGGAGGCGGGCAAGACCGCCTACGCGACGTTCTGCCTGGCGTGCCACGATGCGCAGGGCCAGGGGAAGATCGGCCCCAACCTCACCGACAAGTACTGGATCCACGGCGGCGCGCCCACGAACCTCCTGGACACCGTGACCAAGGGCGTGCTCACCGCGGGCATGCCGTCGTGGGAAGGCCCCCTCGGCAAGCAGGGCGTGCAGAAGGTGGTCGCGTACGTCCTGACGCTGCGCAACACCAACGTCCCGGGCAAGGCGCCGCAAGGTGATCCGTGGCCGCCTTGATTGCTCGGGAGGCTGTTCCAGCCCCCCGCCCGCCTGGAGGGCGGCGATCCTTCGCCGCCCGTCCCGGCGGGTCCCATCCCCGAGTCGGCTCGCCCGGCTCGCCGCGGTGGCTCTGCCACCGGCCGATCGTACGGGAGATCGTGGCGCGGTCAGGATGCGAGGTAGGTAGACGTGAGCATTCACTCGTTCCGGCGCGCGGGTAGTCCCCGCGCCACACGCGGCTCGCCGGCCGAAGGCCGGCAGCCGCCCCTCACGCACGGGCCGTGAGAAGGATCCTGGTGTCATGGCCACCGAGTCGACGGCGGTATCCGAAGAGAAGCAAGGCTCGTTGCTGCAGGACGGCAGCCGGAAGTTCGTCCACCCGGCCGACGTCACGGGACGGTTCACTCGCCTCAGGTGGGTGGTCTTCGGCGCCCTGATCGCGATCTACGCCGCGCTGCCGTGGATCACCGTCGGTGGCCACCCGGCGGTGTTCCTCGACATCCAGCGCCGCCGCTTCTACCTGTTCGGCGAGACGTTCAACGCGCAGGACGCGTGGCTGGTCTTCTTCCTGGTGTCGGGCGTGGGCTTCGCGCTCATCGCCATGACCGCGCTGTGGGGCCGGGTCTGGTGCGGCTATGCCTGCCCGCAGACGGTGTTCCTGGAGGGCTTCTACCGGCGCGTCGAGCGCTGGATCGAAGGACCGCGCGAGCAGCGCATCCGCCGCAACGCGGCGCCGCTGAGCTTCGACAAGGTGTGGCGGAAGGTGCTCAAGCACGCGATGTTCGCGGCGCTCTCGCTGCTCGTGGCGCACATCTTCCTGAGCTACTTCACCTCGCTCGACCAGCTCTTCCAGTGGGTCCGCTTGAGTCCCGCCGAGCATCCCGAGGCGTTCGGCTGGATGGCGGGCATCTCGATCCTGATGTACCTGAACTTCGCCTGGTTCCGCGAGCAGTTCTGCCTGATCGTGTGCCCGTACGGCCGGCTCCAGTCGGTGCTCACCGACCGCGACTCGATCATCATCGGTTACGACGTGAAGCGCGGCGAGCCGCGCGGCAAGGTCGGCAAGGAAGGCGCCGGGGACTGCGTCGACTGCAGGCGCTGCGTGGTCGTGTGCCCGACCGCGATCGACATCCGCCACGGGCTACAGCTCGAGTGCGTCGGTTGCGCTGCGTGCATCGACGCGTGCGACGAGATCATGGACAAGGTCGGTCGGCCGCGCGGGCTGGTGCGGTACGACTCGCAGGCCGGGCTCGACGGCAAGCCGCGCCGGTTCTGGCGGCCGCGGCTCGCGCTCTACGCGGTGCTCGGCCTGGTCGGGCTGGTGGTCGCGACGTTCTCGTTCGCGAGCCGCACCCAGTTCGAGGCCAACCTGCTGCGCGCCCAGGGGCCGCCCTTCGTCGTCGACGGCGCGGTGGTCCGCAACACGTTCAACATCCACCTGGTCAACAAGTCGCCGCAGCGCGCGACGCTGGTGCTCCGGGCGGAAGGGGGCGACGGCTTCGAGTACCTCATCCCGGTGCCATCGGTGCCGCTGGCGTCGCTGGCGAGCATCAACGTGCCCGTGATCGTGACCGCGCCGCTCGGCAAGGTCGGGGAGCAGGCGCGGGTCAAGCTCACGGCCAGCATGGAAGGCGTAGAGGGCGAGCAGCGCGAGCTGGTGGCGCCGTTCCTCGCGCCGCGCCACGCCGGAGGCGAACGTCACGACGGGGAGCCAGGCGACGCTCCCGGCGGACACCGCTCATGATCCCGGAGGCACTCCTCGCGGGCGCCGCCGCCGGGCTCGCGAGCATCCCGCACTGCGGCGCGATGTGCGGCCCGCTCGCGGGCTTCGCCTGCTCGCGAGTGGGCGGTCCGAGGCCGGGCACCACGGCGCTGTGGCGCTACCAGCTCGGCCGGCTCGTGAGCTACGGCGCGGTGGGAGCCCTGGCGGGCGCGATCGGTGGATCCGCCGCGACCTTGATCGCGGGGCGCTGGGGCGCGGCGCTGATCTCCTGGTCGCTGGCGGCGGCGCTCGCCGTCGCGGCGATCCGCTCGTGGCAACGCAGCCGGCCCCCGCGCGCGGGCGCTCGCGCGTCCGCCGTCCAGAGCGGACCAGGCACGCCCTCCCTGTTCGAGCGTGTCGCCGAGCGCCTGCCCCGTGAGCCCGCGCTCTTCGGCGCCGCCACCGCGCTCCTGCCGTGTGGCGCGCTCGCGCCGCCGCCGTGGGGCTCGCGGCTACCGCCGGAACGCCGCTCGGCGGACTCGTGACGATGGTGGCCTTCGCGGCGCTGAGCGGCGTCGCGTTGTTCGGCGCGGCGTGGGTCACGCGGCAGCTCGCGGGTGTGGACCGGCGCGCGTGGTCGCGCGTGCTGGCGGTGGTGCTCGCGGTGGGTGCGGCGATGCTGGTGGCCCGGCCGCTGCCCGCGCTCCTCACCGGCGACGAAGCGGCGCCGTGCCACCACGAGATGTCGGCATTGCCCACCTCCGCCCTCGATCCGCTCGGCTGACGCCGCTCGTTCGCGCCGTCCGCGGTTCCAGCCCGGTGACGGCTCGTGACCGTCGCGGATGCGCAGCGTGGTGGAAATGGAACACGAGGGACCCTTCGGCGGGGTGGAACGCCCGTCCGCCCGTGTACTCGGGGTGCTCACGGTGACGGAGAGCACTCAATCGGGGTGACCTGTCTGGGATCCGCGCGGGTGAGTCGCGCGGGATCGCGCTCTCCGATCGGTTTCGTCCGGTTTTTGTGTGACTTCTCGACATAGCTCGTGCCCCGGCACGGGGCGTGAACTCGAAACCCGCCCCGGAGTGGGGCGGCGGCGGTGCCGAGCGTCGCTGTGCGACGTCTCGCGCTTCGTGCGTGCGAGACGCGGCGGCATTCGCGGATCGCCCGCGTCGTCCCCGTGGGGACCCGGATCGAACCGAAACCTAACTGCAGCGGCTCGGCCGCGGCGGAGTCCACCAGGAGGGAGAAATGATGTCACGGAGCTTCAAGGTGATGGGTCTCGCCACGTGCGCGGCGATCGCGCTGACGGTGGCTGCGGGTGCCCGGAGTACGGCGCGCGCGGAGGAAAGCATGCCGTGTGAAGCATGCGACCACGGCTCTCGCGGTGGGGCCGGACACGGCTCGGTGATCTTCCGGGGAGCATACTCAGCGCTCTCGAGTGACCGCGGCGGCGAGGTCTTCACGGACGCTGCGTCCGGGCTCGGCTCGGGTCCCTCGAACGACGGCAAGGGCGGGTTCGGTGTGGCGGCGGCGCTCAACCTGGCGATGTGGGCGGGCCCCGACATGAGCTGGATGCCCGGCGACGCCACGATCGTCGGTGAGATCTTCGTCGAGTACTCGAAGTTCTCGAACGAGAGCGTCGTGCAGACCGCGAGCGCCCTGCTCGGCGCCCCGGCGCTGCACGTGGTGAACGTGACCCAGCTCGAGGTCGCGGTGTCGCCGAAGGTCAAGTTCAACTCGTCGTGCGACCTGCAGCCCTTCATCATCCCGATCGGGCTCGCCTTCCTGGTGCCGTCTCCGCCCACCAACAACACCACCTACCTCGACCTCGGCCTCGTGTTCGGCGGCGGCATCGACTACAAGATCCACAAGCTCCTCTCGGTCGGCATGGACGTCCGCTACACCTGGAGCCTCGGTGAAGCGGAGATGACGGACACCAGCTACCTGAGCGCGGGCGGTTACGTCGGCGTGAACTTCTGATCGGCTTCTTCTCCCGTCGAAGTCGCCGCGTGGCGGAGGGGTCACGCGGCGCCACCGGGCAGGTCCGGGCTCGATCCGGATCCGCCCGGTGTTTTTTCCCTGAACTCAGACGCGGCGAGCGCGGTGGCCAGCGTCCCGACTTGGTAACCCGATGAGGCCCCGATCGTCACCGTCCTGGCCCAATCCGTCACGCCGCGGGCCAGGGTGCCGACGTGTTCGCTCCGCGCTCGTGCCACCTCGCGGCCGCGCCGGGTCGGCCCCGTGAGGGTGCGAATCTGCACGCCGAGTGACCCAGGTCACAGCGCGCGTGATCGCGCCGAATCCGAGCCCGCGTGACCTTCCTTCATGGTTTCAGCGCATTCCCCGGCGGCTACGCGCCGGCGGAGCGGACGTGCGCGCCTCGCGACGTGCCCCCTCGGGCGGCGGGACGCGATACCACGTCACCCGCCCCGACCTCGGCCGCAGGCGACGGCGCGACACGCTCGCGGCCGCGGCACGCATCTCGCGTAGCGCGCATCCCCTAGGCGCGCGCACGTCGAGATGCGCGACGACTCACCGACCGAAACCACCCGCGTGCGGCGACCGGGGTCGCCGCGGCGCGACCACGACTGCATGCGGACCGCGCGCCACGTCGGCGCCCACCCGCGACGTGCTCGTTCGGAGGCCCGACCATGCTCGGATTGGACAAGGACATGCTCGACGCTGCGATCGCGTCGCTGCACCAGTTCGCGACCCGTCGTCTGCCCGAGGTCAAGCTCCTCGAGCTCGATGCGCGGGACGAGTTCCCCGAGGAGATCGTGCGCGAGATGTGCGGCGCCGAGCTCGGTATCCAGCTCTTCTTCATCCCCGAGGAGTACGGCGGCATGGGGGGAGGCGCGTTCGACCTCTATCGGATCTGCGAGCAGATGGGCCGGATCGACGTCGGTGTCGCGACGGGCGTGCTCGCGACCTTCCTCGGCAGCGATCCGATCTCGGTGGGCGGCACGCCCGAGCAGAAGAAGCTCTACATCGGCCGCATCGCCGAGGAAGGGATCCTGTTCGCCTACGGCGCGACGGAGCCCGAGGCGGGCAGCGACCTGGGCTCGCTGCGCACCACCGCGACGCCGGTGGAGGAGGGCGGCGAGGTCGTCGCGTACCGCATCAACGGCGCGAAGCAGTGGATCTCGAACGGCGGTGTCGCCGACCTCTACACCGTGCTCGCCAATGCGCCCGGCGGGCCGACCTGGTTCGTCGTCGACCGGGACGCGCCCGGCTTCGCCAAGGGCAAGCCCGAGGACAAGCACGGCATCCGCGCGAGCAACACGGCGGCCCTCACCCTCGACGACGTCCACGTCGACGCCGATCGGGTGGTCGGGGGCGTCGAGGGACGCGGCCTCGTCCAGGCCCAGGCCGTGTTCGGCTACACGCGGCTGATGGTGGCTGCCTTCGGGCTGGGCGCCGGCTGGGCCGCTCTCGACCGCGCCATCCCGTACTCGACCACCCGCATCCAGGCGGGTGGCCCGCTCTCCGAGAAGCAGGGCTACACCCACAAGCTGATCGTCCCGCACGTGGTACGCCTCGAGGCGGCGCGCTCGTACATGGAGGAGGTCGGCGAACGGATCGACGAAGGCGCCGAGATGCTGAACACCGAGGGCGCCATCGCCAAGCTGCTCGCGACCGAGTCCGGCAACGCGGCCGCCGAGGCGGCGATCCAGGCACTCGGCGGTTACGGGTACACGAGGGAGTACCTGGTCGAGAAGATCAAGCGCGACGTCCGCATCACCACGATCTACGAAGGCACCTCGGAGATCATGGAGATGACCATCAGCCGCGACCGCTGGCAGCTTCACCTCAAGACCCGCGGCGCCCACTACCATGACGAGGCGAAGCGGCTCGAATCGCTTCATGCCGAGCGGCCGGGCCTCGGGGCCGACATCGCGGCGCTCGCGAGCCATGCGCTCGCCGAGGTGCTGGAGCGTGCCCGCGCGGGCCGGCTCACGCGTCACCAGCACGTGCTCTTCAGGCTCGGCGCGCTGATCGCCAAGGCCGAAGGCGCGGCGAGCCTGGCTCGCCGCGCGGCTCGCGCCGCCGCGGGTACCGCGCATCCGAAGACCGACGTGCGCTTCGACGCCCCGGCGCTCGCCGCGCTGAGCCGGGTGTTCGCGCGCGAGGCCGCGCTCGAGGTGGCCACCGAAGGGTTGCGCTGGGTGGTGGGCGCCGACGGCCTGGCGGAGCGCGACATCGCGTCGTTCGAGAGCGCCGCCGGCATCGCGGCCATCCACCGCGCGCAGCTCGGAATGGTCGCGGACATGGACCGCGTGGCCGACGTCGTCTACGGCCGCGCCGAGCCGGCCTGAAGCCGGCGACGAGGATTCGATGGAAGCCACCGCACACCGTGCTATCGCCATCGTGGGCGTGGGCGCGATCCTCCCGGACGCGCCCGACGCCAACGCCTTCTGGAACAACGTCCAGGCCGGGCGCTACAGCATCTCCGACGTGACGCCCGACCGCTGGGATCCACGCCTCTACTTCGACCCCGATCCCAAGGCGCCCGAGAAGTCCTACTCGAAGCTCGGTGGATGGGTCCGCGATTGGCGCTGGGATCCCCTCGCGTGGGGGATGCGGATCCTTCCGGCGGTCTCGGAGGCGATGGACGACGGCCAGAAATGGGCGGTCGCCTGCGTGCGCGAGGCGCTCGCGGACTTCGGCTATCCGGGTCGCAAGCTCGACCTCGATCGGACCGCCGTGATCCTCGGCAACGCGATGGCGGGCGAGAGGCACTACCTGACGGCGCTCCGCGTGTTCTTCCCGGAGTACGCCGAGAGCCTGGCGAGCGCGCCGAGCTTCGGCACGCTGCCGCTCGAGCTGCGCGCCGCGATCACCGCCGAGCTTCAACGCTCCATGCGTGCCCGTCTGCCGGACATCACCGAGGACACCATGCCCGGTGAGCTCTCGAACTGCATCGCGGGCCGCGTCGCGAACCTCTTCAACTTCCGGGGGCCGAACTTCGTCGTCGACGCGGCTTGCGCGTCCGCCATGGCGGCGATCGGCGCCGCGATCGAAGGGCTCGACGAGCGCGACTTCGACACCGCCATCGCCGGCGGCATCGATCGCAACATGGGGCCGAGCGCCTACGTGAAGTTCTCCAAGATCGGCGCGCTCTCGGCCACCGGCACGCGTCCCTACGCGGCGGGCGCCGACGGCTTCGTGATGGGGGAAGGCGCGGCCGTGTTCCTCCTCAAGCGTCTCGCGGACGCGGAGCGCGACGGCGACCGTGTCCACGCCGTCATCCGCGGCGTCGGCGGGTCGAGCGACGGGAAGGGCAAGGGGATCACCGCGCCCAACCCCGTGGGCCAGAAGCTCGCCATCACGCGCGCGTGGGAGAACGCGGCGCTGTCGCCCGCCACCGCGACCCTCGTCGAAGGGCACGGCACGTCCACGCGGGTCGGCGACGTCGTCGAGACCCAGAGCCTCACCGAGGTCTTCGGGGCGAGCCCGGTGGCACGCGGCTCGATCGCGCTCGGCTCCGTCAAGTCGAACATCGGTCACCTCAAGGCGGCCGCCGGCGCGGCTGGCCTGCTCAAGGTGGTGATGGCGTTGCGCGACAAGGTGCTGCCGCCCAGCATCAATTTCGAACGCCCCAACCCCGACATCGACTTCGAGCACTCGCCGTTCGCCGTCAACCGCGAGCTCAGGCCGTGGGACGAGCCCGCGTGCGGCGTGCGCCGCGCGGGACTCAGCGCCTTCGGCTTCGGCGGCACGAACTTCCACCTCGTGCTCGAGGAGTTCGTGCCGGGCCGCCTGAGCGGAGGGCGCGATCGGGGAACGATCGACGTCCCGGACGCGCTCGTCGCCGAGACGCGCGCCTCGGCCTCGTCGGCGCTCAAGGCGCCGCTACGCGGCGCTCTCGTCGTCAGCGCCGCGTCGCGGTCCGACCTGCTCGCGCGGCTCACCTCGATCGGCGCCGCGGCCGCCGCCGGACGCGCCCCCGCGTTCGCGCCGCCCGCCGAGTCGGACCTGCGTGCACCGGTGCGCCTCGCCATCGACCATGGCGACGCCGCGGAGCTCGCCGCCAAGGTCGATCGCGCCAAGAAGGCGCTCGCCGGCGACAACCCGGTCGCGTGGAAAGCGCTGCGCGGCCAGGGGCTGTTCCTGGGCGAGGGAGCCGCGCCGAAGGTCGCGTTCCTCTACACCGGTCAGGGCTCTCAGTACGTGAACATGCTGAAGGATCTGGCCGCCACCGAGCCCGTGGTGAAGGAGGTCTTCGCCGAGGCCGATCGGGTCATGGCGCCGCTGCTCGGCAAGCCCCTCACCGATTACGTGTTCGTCGACGCGACGGAAGCGAGCGCCGTGGCGCAGGCGGAGGAGCATCTCCGGCAGACGGCCATCACCCAGCCCGCCGTATTGGCCGTCGACACCGCCCTCACGAGGCTCCTCGCCGCGTACGGTGTCGTTCCCGACGTCGTGATGGGGCACAGTCTGGGCGAATACGCCGCGCTGGTGGCGGCGGGCGCCCTGCCGTTCGCAGACGCGCTGGAGGCCGTGAGCGCGCGTGGCCGGGAGATGACCAACGTCTCGGTCGCGGACAACGGCCGGATGGCTGCGGTCATGGCGCCGCTCAAGGACGTCGAGCGGATCCTGTCTTCGATCGACGGCTACGTGGTGATCGCCAACCTCAACAGCAACCAGCAGGCGGTGATCGGTGGCGCGAGCGCGGCGGTGGCCGAGGCGATCGAGCGCTTCCGCGACGCCGGCTTCGGCGCGGTGCCGCTCAACGTGAGCCACGCGTTCCACACCGAGATCGTGGCGCCCGCCAGCGAGCCGCTGCGCCGCACGCTCGAGCGTCTCAGGCTCTCTCCGCCGCGCATCCCGGTGGTTGCGAACGTCGACGGCGGCTTCTATCCGACCGGACCGGACGCACGCGAGCGGATGCTCGACCTCCTGGCGCGCCAGGTCGCGTCGCCGGTGCAGTTCGTGGCGGGGCTGCGGACGCTCTACGCATCCGGAGTGCGGCTGTTCGTCGAGGTCGGACCCAAGCGTGCGCTGGCCGGGTTCGTCGACGACGTGTTCGGCGGTCAGCCCGGCGTGGTCGCGCTGCACACGAATCATCCCAAGGTCGGGGATCGGGTGTCGTTCAGTCAGGCGCTGTGCGGGCTCTACGCCGCGGGTCTCGGCGCCGGCGTGCGCGCCGCTGGCGAGATCCTCGACCGGGCGCCCGCCGAGCCACGCTCGCCGCAGCCCGTCCTGGCTCCGCCCGCAGCTCGTCCCGCGCTCGCATGGGATTCGCCTGCGCCTCGCGACCCCGCGAGCCTCGAAGACCTCGGCCGCATGTTCGCCGACGTGCTCGAGCGCGGCTGGCAGGTGTATCGCGGTGGCGCCGGCACGCCCACGACGCTTCCGGCGGCGGCCCTCGCGCCGGTGGTGATCACCGGCGCGGCGCTCGGGTTACCGGGAACCGAGCGGGTCTTCGACGACGCCAACCTCGGCCGGATCCTGCACGGCCAGCAGTTCATCGACCTCATCCCCACGCGCTTCCGGCGCGCGATCCTCGACAAGCACATCACGCGCCTCGCCAAGAAGGCCGATGGGGCCGCGAGCTTCGAGACCATCGACAGCCCGGGCGACGTGATCAAGCTCGCCGGACGCGCCGGCCAGTTCGACCTCGCCGACGAGTTCGGCGTCGCCCTCGAGCGTCTTCCCGCTCTCGACGTCGTCACACGCCTCGCGATCGGCGCGGGCCTCGATGCGCTGCGTGACGCGGGCATTCCGCTGGTGCGGCGCTACAAGACGACCAGCAAGGGGACGCGCCTGCCGGATCGCTGGATGCTGCCGGAGGCGCTGCGCGACGACACGGCGGTGGTGTTCGCCTCGGCGTTCCCTGGGCTCGACTCGTTCGCGGCGGACCTCGGCCGCTTCCACGCCGACCACCTCCGCCACGAGAAGCTCGCGTTGCTCGAGCGGCTGCGAGCGCGGGTCGACGAGACGACCCCCAGCGCGCTCAGGCTCCTGGTCGATCTCGACGAGCAGATCCACGAGATCGCACGCGCCATCGAGAAGGATCCCTACACGTTCGACCGCCGCTTCCTGTTCCGCATCCTGGCCATGGGCCACTCCCAGTTCGCGGAGCTGATCGGCGCGCGCGGCCCGAACACACACGTCAACGCGGCGTGCGCGAGCACCACGCAGGCGGTCGCGGTGGCGGAAGACTGGATCCGCGAGGGGCGCGCGAGGCGCGTGATCGTGGTCGCGGGTGACGACGTCACCAGCGACAACCTCCTCGAATGGATCGGCTCCGGCTTCCTCGCGTCCGGCGCGGCCGCGACCGACGACGTGGTCGAGGAGGCGGCAGTGCCGTTCGACCGCCGCCGCCACGGGATGATCCTCGGCATGGGTGCCGCCGCGTTCGTGGTCGAGCACCCCGACGCCGTCCGGGCCCGTGGGCTCAGGCCGATCTGCGAGGTGCTCGAGGCCGTCACCGCGAACAGCGCCTTCCACGGCACGCGCATCGACGTCGAGCACGTCGCCGCCGTCATGGAGTCGCTGGTGAGCACCGCGGAGCGTCGCCACGGTATCCGCCGCGACGAAATCGCGGCGCACACCGTGTTCGTGTCGCACGAGACGTACACCCCGGCGCGGGGTGGGAGCGCCGCGGCCGAGGTACGCGCGCTGCGGCAGGTGTTCGGCGCCGCGGCCGACCGGATCGTGATCGCCAACACCAAGGGGTTCACCGGTCACGCCATGGGCGTGGGCATCGAGGACGTGGTGGCGATCAAGGCCCTCGAGACCGGCCTCATCCCGCCTGTCGCCAATTTCAAGGAGGCGGACCCCGAGCTCGGCCGCCTCAACCTGTCCAAGGGCGGCATGTACCCGGTGCGGTACGCGCTCCGTCTCGGCGCTGGCTTCGGCTCGCAGATCAGCATGACGCTGTGCCGATGGGTGGCCACCCCCGACGGCTCCCGGCCGAGCCCGGATCAGCTCGGGTATCGCTACCGCATCGCCGATCCCGCGGCGTTCAGCGCGTGGCTCGACCAGATCGCCGGCCAGGCCGGAGCCGAGCTCGAGGTGGTGAAGCGCACGCTGCGCGTGGTCGACGCGGCGGCGGAGGCACGCGCCACGGAAGCGCGCCGCCCCACGGCGCCGGCGGTTGCTCCGGTCGCGGCCCCTCCGGCCGCGCCGCCGGCCCCGGCAGCGGATGCGGTGAAGGAGCAGGTACTGACGCTGTTCGCGGAGAAGACCGGCTATCCGCGCGACATGCTCGCCGAAGACCTCGACCTGGAGGCCGACCTCGGGATCGACACGGTGAAGCAGGCGGAGCTCTTCGCGACGGTGCGCGAGACGTTCGCGATCCCGCGCGAGGAGAAGCTCAAGCTGCGCGACTTCCCGACGCTCGGCCACGTGGTCGGGTTCGTGAAGGATCGCCGTCCCGATCTGGTCTCGACACCACCGGCGGCGCCGGTCGCCGCGGCCGCGGCGGTCGCGTCGCCGCCGGTGGGCTCGGCGTCGTTGGCTCCCGGCGTGCCCGTGGCGGGCGCCGCCGCCGATCCGGTCGGCGAGCAGGTGCTGACGCTGTTCGCGGCGAAGACCGGCTATCCGCGCGACATGCTCGATCTCGACCTCGACCTGGAGGCCGATCTCGGGATCGACACGGTGAAGCAGGCGGAGCTCTTCGCGACGGTGCGCGAGACCTTCGCGATCCCGCGCGAGGAGAAGCTCAAGCTGCGCGACTTCCCGACGCTCGGTCACGTGATCGGGTTCGTGAAGGATCGCCGGCCCGATCTGGTCTCGACACCACCGGCGGCGCCGGTCGCCGCGGCCGCGGCGGTCGCGTCGCCGCCGGTGGGCTCGGCGTCGTTGGCTCCCGGCGTGCCCGCGGCGGTCGCCGCCGCCGATCCGGTCGCCGAGCAGGTGCTGACGCTGTTCGCGGAGAAGACCGGCTACCCGCGCGACATGCTCGATCTCGACCTCGACCTGGAGGCCGACTTCGGGATCGACACGGTGAAACAGGCGGAGCTCTTCGCGACGGTGCGCGAGACCTTCGCGATCCCGCGCGAGGAGAAGCTCAGGCTGCGCGACTTCCCGACGCTCGGTCACGTGGTCGGTTCGTGAAGGATCGCCGGCCCGATCTGGTCTCGACACCACCGGCGGCGCCGGTCGCCGCGGCCGCGGCGGTCGCGTCGCCGCCGGTGGGCTCGGCGTCGTTGGCTCCCGGCGTGCCCGCGGCGGTCGCCGCCGCCGATCCGGTCGCCGAGCAGGTGCTGACGCTGTTCGCGGAGAAGACCGGCTATCCGCGCGACATGCTCGATCCGGAGCTCGACCTGGAGGCGGACCTGGGGATCGACACGGTGAAACAGGCGGAGCTGTTCGCGACGGTGCGCGAGACGTTCGCGATCCCGCGCGACGAGAAGCTCAAGCTGCGCGACTTCCCGACGCTCGGCCACGTGGTCGGGTTCGTGAAGGATCGCCGTCCCGAGCTGGTCTCGACACCACCGGCTGCGGCGGTCGCCGCCGCCGATCCGGTCGCCGAGCAGGTGCTGACGCTGTTCGCGGAGAAGACCGGCTATCCGCGCGACATGCTCGATCTCGACCTCGACCTGGAGGCCGACCTCGGGATCGACACGGTGAAGCAGGCGGAGCTCTTCGCGACGGTGCGCGAGACGTTCGCGATCCCGCGCGAGGAGACGCTCAAGCTGCGCGACTTCCCGACGCTCGGTCACGTGATCGGGTTCGTGAAGGATCGCCGTCCCGACCTGGTCTCGACGCAACCGAGCGCGCCGCCGCCTCCCGCGACCCCGGGGCCATCCGAGGCCCCGGCTGCGGCTGGAGCGGCCGGTGCATTCCTGTGCGACCTCGACGCCGCGAACGCCATTCCCCGGCGCGTGCCGGTCGCCGTGCTGCGACCTGCGCTCGCGCTCACCAAGCCGACCCACGTCGTCCTCGGCGACGAGCAGCGCGTGGTGGTCATGCCCGACGCGAGTGGTGTCGCGAAGGCGCTGGTCCGGCAGCTCAAGAAGCGTGGCGTTCGCGTGCTGCAGCTGGACCCGGCGTCGACGACGGTGGGGCTCGAGCGCACGCTCGACGAAGCGCTCGCAGCGGGTCCGATCGGCGGCGTCTACTGGCTCCCCGCGCTCGATCCGGAAGGAGACCTCGCGAGCTTCGATCTCGCGGCGTGGCGCGCGGCCCTCGCGCTCCGGGTCAAGCTCCTCTACACCACGATCCGCAAGCTCTACGAGGTGCTCGCCAGCCCTGGCACCTTCCTCGTCGCGGCGACCCGCCTGGGTGGGCACCACGGTTACGACGAGATCGGCGCGTTGCATCCACTCGGTGGCGCGGTCACCGGTTTCACCAAGACCGTCAAGCGCGAGCGACCCGCCGCGCTCGTCAAGGCCGTCGACTTCGAGGACGCGGCACGGCCCTCGGAGGTGGCGCAGCGCCTCGTCGACGAGACCCTCTTCGACCCGGGCATCGTCGAGGTCGGCTGGTGCGACGACCTGCGTTTCGGCGTGGCGCTCGAGGAGCGACCGGCGACCAACGGCGCCAACGGCCTCGAGCTGAACCGCGAGTCGGTGTTCCTGGTCACCGGCGCCGCGGGGGGCATCACGTCGGCGATCGTCGCGGATCTCGCCGCGGCCTCGGGAGGCACCTTCCACCTCCTCGACCTGGTCGCCGCGCCGGATCCGAGCAATCCCGATCTGACCCGATTCACCTCCGACAAGGAGGGGTTGAAGCGCGACCTCTTCGAGCGAATCAAGGCACGCGGCGAGCGCGCCACGCCGGCGCTGGTGGAGAAGGAGCTGGCGGGGATCGAGCGCGCCTTGGCGGCGCTCGCGGCGATCCGCGCCGTCGAGAGCGCGGGTGGCCGCGCCCACTATCACCGCGTCGATCTGCGGGACGCGGCGATGGTCGAGGCCGCCGTCGCGGAGGCGAAGCGCACCAGCGGGCGGATCGACGTGCTGCTGCACGCCGGCGGCCTCGAGGTGAGCCGCTTCCTTCCCGACAAGTCACCCACCGAGTTCGACCTGATCTTCGACGTCAAGAGCGACGGTTGGTTCAACCTGATGAAGGCGCTCGGTGACACCCCGATCGGCGCGACCGTGGCGTTCAGCTCGGTGGCCGGTCGCTTCGGCAACGGCGGGCAGGCCGACTACGCCGCCGCCAACGACCTTCTCTGCAAGCTCACCTCGAATCTCCGGATCCACCGTCCGGAGACCCGCGCGATCGTCATCGACTGGACGGCGTGGAGCGGCATCGGCATGGCGAGCCGCGGCTCGATCCCCAAGATGATGGAGGCCGCCGGCATCGACATGCTGCCGGCGCTGGCGGGGATCCCCATCATCCGCCGGGAGCTCACCGGCGGCGCCACGCGCGGCGAGCTCGTGATCGGACAGCGGCTCGGGGTGCTGGTCGAGGAGTGGGACGAGCAAGGCGGGCTCGACGTGGCGAAGATCGTCACGCGGGACGCCGGACCGATGGTCGGCTCGGTGGTCGGCATGCGCCTCCACGAAGGGCTCGCCGCGGACGTCACGCTCGATCCCCGCGCCCAGCCCTTCCTGCACGATCACCAGATCGACGGCACGCCGGTACTGCCGGGCGTGATGGGGATCGAGGGCTTCGTCGAGCTCGCGCGCCTGGTGCTGCCCGGCTGGCACGTGGCCGCGGTCGAGGACGTGCGCTTCCTCGCGCCGATCAAGTTCTATCGCCACGAGCCGCGCACCCTGCGGTTGGTGGCGCAGTTCCGCCGCGACGGCAACGAGCTCCTCGCCGATGCCCGGTTGGTGGCCTCACGAGCGGTGATGGGACAGGTCGGCGCGCAGCCGACCACCCACTTCGCCGCGCGGCTCAGGCTCTCGAAGAGCGCGCCGCGGGCGTCGCGCGTGTCCGAGCCGCCCGGACCCGATGCCGAGCGGGCGAGCGTCACGGCGAGCGACGTCTACCGGGTCTATTTCCACGGTCCCGCGTATCGGGTGCTCGAGCAGGTCTGGCGCGGCGGGAACGGCGCCGTGGCGCGGCTAGCGACCGATCTGCCCGCCAATCACGAGCCACCGAGCCAGCCGCTGTTCGCGGCTCCACGGCTCGTCGAGCTGTGCTTTCAGACCGCCGGCGTGTGGCAGCTCGGCACACAGGGGCGCATGGCGCTGCCGCACGCGATCGAGTCGTTGACCGTGTACCCGAGCGCCGCCGAGCCGACTGGCGAGGTGCGCGCGGCCACCCTGGCGCGCGCCGGCGGCATCGACGCCTACGTGATCGACGGCGCCGGACGGACGCTCGTCACCTTGCGGGGTTACCGCACGATCGAGCTGCCCGACCCGGTCGACGAGGAGTCGCTGGCACCGCTGCGCGCTGCGATGGCGTGACCGCCGAGCGCCGTCACCGGCGCTCCGGATGGGGAGAGGGACCATGGTCCACGAGTTCACGCGTATCGCCATCGTCGACCGCGGCGAGCCGGCGATGCGCTTCATTCACGCCGCGCGCGAGCTATCGCACGGGTCGCCGCCCGCACGGCGTCTCGTCACGGTGGCGCTCCACACGTCGGTCGATCAAGGGGCGCGCTTCGTTCGCGAGGCCGACGAGCGCTTCGACCTCGGCCCGTCGAGCTTCCTCGATCCGAAGGATGGGCAGTGGAAGAGCCGCTACTTCGACCTCGCCACGCTCGAGCACGCGCTCGGCGAGACGCGCGCGGAGGCGGTGTGGGTTGGGTGGGGGTTCGTCGCCGAGCAGGTGGCGTTCGCGGAGCTGTGCGCGCGCATGGGGCTCGTGTTCATCGGTCCGCCCGTCAGCGCCATGCGCCTTCTCGGCGACAAGGTCGAGGCCAAACGCCTCGCCGAGCGCTGCGGCATCCCGGTGGTGCCCTGGAGTGGCTCCTCGGTGGACAGCCTGGACGCGGCGCGGGTCCACGCGGAGCGGCTCGGCTTCCCGCTCTTCTTCAAGGCGCGCATCGGCGGCGGGGGACGCGGGATGCGTCTCGTCTCGACTCCCGACGAGCTGCCCGCCGCGTTCGAGCGCGTGCGCCGCGAGGCGGCCATGGCCTTCGGCGATGCCTCGGTGTTCCTGGAGCGAGCCGTGGACGGCGCGCGCCACGTCGAGGTCCAGCTCGTCGCCGACACCTTCGGCCACACCTGGGCGGTCGGGACCCGCGACTGCACCATCCAGCGCCGCCACCAGAAGCTCGTCGAGGAGGCGCCGTCGCCCGTGCTCGCGGAGGAGCAGGACCGTGCGCTGCGCGGGATGGCCAAGCGGATCGCCGCCGCGGCGGGCTATCAGAACGTCGGCAGCATCGAGTTCCTCTACGATCCGGCCACCCACCGCGTGAGCTTCCTCGAGGTGAACGCACGCCTGCAGGTGGAGCACGCGGTGACGGAGCTCACCACCGGGCTCGACCTGGTGAAGCTCCAGGTCCAGATCGCGCGCGGCCTGAAGCTCGCCGGGGAGCCGCCCGAGGTGAGCGGCCACGCGGTCGAGGTGAGGCTCAACGCCGAGGACCCGGCGCGCCACTTCGCGGTGGCGCCGGGTACGGTCGCGGCGTTCCGGGTGCCGACCGGGCCGGGGCTCAGGATCGACAGCGGCGTCGCGGAGGGTGATCCGGTCGCGGCGGAGTTCGACCCGATGCTCGCCAAGGTCGTGGCGTGGGGGCACGACCGGGCGGAGGCGTTCGCCCGCATCGAACGCGCGCTCGCCGACACGTTGCTGCTGGTTCGCGGCGGCGCGACGAACCATGCGTTCCTGCAGCGCTTGCTCCGTACCCGGACCTTCGCGAGGCGCGCGCGCGGACAATCGCTGGGTCGATCGCGTCGTCGACGAGCTCCTGAAGCCACCTCCCGCCTGCGGCGCTCGCGATGGTGCAGGCGGCGCTGGCGGTCCACGAGACGGAGCTGGCGCGCGAGCGGAAGGATCTCTTCCGCTCGGCGTCGCGTGGGCGTCCGCGGTGCAGGCGCAGCCGGGGCACGTGGTCGACCTGCGCTATCGCGGGCACGCCTACAAGCTCGGCGTCCATCAGCTCGACCCGGATCGGTTCGCCGTCGAGGTGGGAGGGCGTCGCGTCGAGGTGGCGGTGGAGAGCGCCGGCCCCTACGAGTGCTGGCTTCGCTGTGGACGCGCGCGCCACCGCGTGGTGTCGATGGTGGACGGTACCGACGTCGTGGTCGAGATCGGCGGCACGGCGCACCGCATCGCCCGCGACGACGCGGGCGTGGTCCGCGCGCCCGCGCCGGCGGTGGTGCTCGGGCTCGCGGTGGAGGTCGGTCGCGAGGTCCGCGCCGGCGAGAAGCTCGCCGTGCTCGAGGCGATGAAGATGGAGATGCCGGTGCTCGCGCCGATGGCGGGGCGGGTCGCCGAGGTGCTCGTGGTCGCCAACGTCCAGGTGAGCGCCGGGATGCCGCTCCTGGTCCTCGAGCCGCTCGCGTCGCGCGACGACGAGTCGAGCGCCGGTCCGATCTCGTGGGAGGTGCTCGAGACCCACGACCCAGGGCTCGACGAGGCCGAGCTGCGCTGCGTGCGCAACCTGGAGGACACGCGTCGCCTGATGCTCGGCTACGACGTCGATCCCGCGGAGGCCCGGCGCCTCTCGCTGGAGCGCTCGGTGGTGTGCCGTGATCTGGAAGGCGGTCCGGCGCGCCACCTCGCTCGCGAGAACGAGATCCTCGCGATCTTCGCCGACCTGTGCTCGCTCTTCCGCCGCGAGCCGCCGCCCGACGACCCGGACGTGGCCGAGGCGCCGCGCAGCGAGGAGTACCTGTTCACGTTCATGCGCTCCCTCGAGGATGCGGGTCGCGGTCTGCCGAACGCGTTCCTGGACCGGCTGAGGCGGGCCCTGGGTCACTTCGGCGTCGAGTCGCTCACGCGCACCGCGGCGCTCGAGGAAGCGCTGCTCAGGATCTTCAAGTCTCACCAGCGATTCGAGGCGCAGGCGCAGGTGGTGCTGCACGTCCTGGAGCAGCGCCTCGGCCGCCTCGACGAGCTGCGACCGCTCGTCGGCGACGGCTTCCGGCGCATCCTCGACGACCTCGTCGCGGTGACCCAGAGCGCATTCCCCGCGATCGCGGACGTGGCCCGCGAGGCGCGCTACCGGTTCTTCGACCAGCCGCTTTTCGAACGTGCCCGCGACGCGGTGTACGCCGAGATGGAGGACCACCTCGCTCGTCTCGTGGCGGAGCCGGGCGCGGTGGACCGTGATGTGCGCATCGCCGCGCTGGTCGATTGTCCGCAGCCGCTGGTGCGCGTGTTCGCGCACCGCCTCGCGAGCGCGGAGCGCGAGCTGCGCCGCCTGATGCTCGAGGTGCTGGTCCGGCGCTACTACCGGATCCGCGAGGTCGGGCCGGTCGGTTGCGAGGACGAGGGTGACGTGTGCCTCGCGACCACGTCCTACCTGCACGAGGGCAAGCGCATCCACGTGCTCGCCACGCACGCCGACTACTCGGCCTTCGGCGAGGTCCTCGCGCGACTGGTGCCGCGGGTGAGCCGGTTCCCCGCCGACGAGGACCTGGTGATCGACTTCTTCGGCTGGCGCAGCGACCGGCCGGCGAGCGCGGACGCCACCTCGGCCGAGCTGGAGCGCTGGGTCGACGCCGCCTCCTTGCCGCGTCCGATTCGCCGGATCGTCGTGACGATGGGCGAGAGCGACGGCGGTCGCGGCGAGGGTGGCGTCCAGCACTTCACCTTCCGTCCCGGCGAGGCTGGCTACCACGAGGAGCGTCTGCACCGCGGTCTGCACCCGATGATGGGCAAGCGGATGCACCTGTGGCGGTTCGAGAACTTCGACCGCGAGCGGCCCCCGTCCGCGGACGATGTCTACCTGTTCCACGCCGTGGCTCGCTCCAATCCCAAGGACGAGCGCCTGTTCGCCGTCGCCGAGGTCCGCGACCTCACGCCGATCCGCGACGCGTCCGGGCGCGTGACCCAGCTTCCCTATCTGGAGCGGATGCTCATGGAGGCGCTCGCCGCGATCCGCCGCTTCCAGTGGAAGAGGCCGCCGCGCGAGCGCCTCAACTGGAACCGCGTGCTGCTGCACGTGTGGCCGCCGCTCCTGCTCCCCGCCGAGGAGCTGAGCACCGTGGTCCACGGGCTCGCCCCCGCCACACAGGGGCTCGGGCTCGAACAGGTCGCGGTCCGCGTGAGGATCCCCGAGCCGGGTTCGGCCATCCCCGTCGACCGCGTCATCCGGATCTCGAATCCGCGCGGTGCCGGGCTCAGCATCACCACCGCCGCGGTGCCGACGCGCCCGCTCGAGCCGCTCAGCGAGTACGCACGCAAGGTCGTGCGGATGCGCCAGCGGGGACTGGCGTATCCGTACGAGGTCCTCGAGAGGCTGACGCCGCCTCGCGACTCGGCGCGCGCCGAGGTGCCTCCCGGCGAGTTCGTCGAGCACGACCTCGACGAGAGCGGCGAGCGGCTCGTCGAGGTCCGCCGCCCCCCCGGCCAGAACCACGCGAACGTGGTCGTGGGCGTGATCCGCAACTTCACGGCCAAGCACCCGGAGGGGATGACCCGCGTGATCGCCCTCGGCGACCCCAGCAACGCGATGGGCGCGGTGGCGGAGCCCGAATGCCGGCGGATCAACGCGGCGCTCGCGCTGGCCGCCGAGCTCGGCGTTCCCTTCGAGTGGTTCCCGATCTCGGCGGGGGCCAAGATCTCGATGGAGAGCGGCACCGAGAACATGGACTGGATCGCCCTGACACTCAGGCGGCTGATCGAGTTCACCCAGGCGGGGGGCGAGGTCAACGTGGTGGTGAACGGCATCAACGTCGGCGCGCAGCCGTACTGGAACGCCGAGGCCACCATGCTCCTCCACACCCGCGGAATCCTCATCATGACTCCGCAGGCCGCGATGGTGCTCACCGGCAAGCAGGCGCTCGACTACTCGGGGAGCGTCTCGGCCGAGGACAACTTCGGCATCGGCGGCTACGAGAGGATCATGGGGCCGAACGGACAGGCGCAGTACTGGGCGCGCGACGTCGGCGAGGCGGCGCAGATCCTGTTCCGCCACTACGAGCACACGTACGTCGCTCCCGGTGAGCATTTCCCGCGTCGCGCCGCCACCTCCGACCCGCACGATCGGGACGTGCGCTCGTTCCCGCACCGCCTGGTGGAGGGCGGGATCTTCGCCGAGGTGGGGGAGATCTTCTCGGCCGAGCGCAATCCGGATCGCAAGCTGCCGTTCGACATCCGCAGCGTGATGCAGGCGGTGATCGACGGTGACCACCCCCCGCTCGAGCGCTGGAGCGCGATGCGGGACGCCGAGATCGGCGTGGTGTGGGACGCTCACCTCGGCGGCTTCCCGGTGTGCCTCATCGGCATCGAGTCGCACCCGTTGCCGAGGTTCGGGTTCCTGCCCGCCGACGGACCCGAGAAGTGGACGGCCGGGACGCTCTTTCCGCGCGCGTCGAAGAAGATCGCGCGCACCATCAACGCCGCCAGCGGCAACCGGCCCGTGGTGATCCTCGCCAACCTGTCGGGCTTCGACGGTTCACCCGAGTCGATGCGCGAGCTGCAACTCGAGTACGGGGCGGAGATCGGTCGCGCGGTCGTCAACTTCCGCGGCCCGATGGTGTTCTGCGTGGTGTCGCGCTACCACGGGGGTGCCTACGTGGTGTTCTCGGGCACGCTCAACGAGAACCTGGAGATCGCGGCGGTGGAAGGCTCGTTCGCGTCGGTGATCGGCGGTGCGCCCGCGGCGGCGGTGGTGTTCGCCGGCGACGTCGAGGCGCGCACCCGCCGCGACCCTCGCATCACCGCGATGGAGGACCGGATCGCGGCGGCGGCAGCCGCCGAGAAGGCGCGGCTGCGAGCCGGATTCGACGAGATGCACCGGACGGTGCACTCGCAGAAGCTCGGCGAGGTGGCCGACGAGTTCGACACCATCCACAGCATCCACCGGGCGCTCGAGGTGGGGTCGCTGGACCACATCCTCGCGCCGGAGCGTCTCAGGCCCTACCTGATCGAGGCGGTCGAGCGCGGCATCCGGCGCTTCGAGGCGCCGCCGGCGTGAGCCTGTCCGGGGCCGCGCCCGTGCGCTACTGGGTCGCCGACGCCACCGAGGTGCCGGTGGACGACGAATGGTTGACGGCGCGCGAGCGTGAGCTGCTCGCGCGCTTCCAGGTGCGCAAGCGGATCAAGGACTGGCGGCTCGGCCGTTTCACCGCCAAGCAGGCGGTGGCGAGCGCCCTCGACGAGCCCAAGCTCGATCCGCGCCACGTCGAGATCCGCCCGGCGAAGAGCGGCGCCCCGACCGCCTGGTCGAGTGGCCAGCGGCTACCCATCGAGATCTCGCTCTCGCACACCGGCGGCCGTGCGATGTGTACGGTGTCGCCGCTTCGCCGGCCCGTGGGCTGCGATCTGGAGAAGATCGAGTCGCGAGCACGGGCTTTCGAGCGCGACTTCTTCACCGAAGGTGAGCTCGCCTGGGTGGACCGAGTAGCGGACGAGGCCACGCGCGCGGGGTGGGTCACGCTGGTGTGGAGCGCGAAGGAGAGCGTGCTCAAGGCACTCGGCGAAGGGTTGCGGCTCGACACGCGGGACGTCGAAGTCGAGCCGCCACCGGTGACGCGCTTGCCAGGGACGTCGTGGGAGCGGTTCGGCGCCGTCGTGGCGCGCGCCTCGGGGGCCTGGTTCGGCTGGTGGCGGATCGACGGCTCGTTCGCGTCCACGATCGCGACCCACGCGCCATCGGATCCGCCGGTGCGGCTCGGCTGAGCGTGGCGTGGGGCATGGCCGATGGTCTTGGGGTGCACTCCGTGGTACGAACGCCAGCCTCGCGTTCGGACCGCCAAGCTCTCGTGACCCATCCGTGTCGGCCCGCCATGGTCCGTGTCGTCGGCGGGGTCTTCTTGATGCTGGCCGTGGGCGCTCGCGTCGCCCGCGCCGAGGGCGCGCCCGACGAGCTGGTCATGAGCGTCGGGGCGTTCGACTTCCAGCGTGGCGAGGTCGAGACCCACGACACCCGCGCCGCGTTCTCCGCCGAGTACCGCGCGGGGCTCGGGCTGTGGCTGCTGAAGCCGTTCCTCGGGTTCCTCGCGACCACCAGCGGCTCGCTGCTCGGCTACGGCGGGGTCCTCGCGGAGCTACCGATCATCGCCGACGAGATCTTCGTCACGCCGAGCATCGCGCTCGCGGGTTTCCGGCCGGATGCATCCGAGGACCTGGGCTCGACCATGGTGTTCCGCACCGGCGTCGAGGTGAGCCATCCGGTCCACGAGCTCGCGTGGGTGGGCTTGAGCTACTTCCACGTCTCGAACGGCGGCCTCTCCGACCACAACCCGGGCGCCGAGAGCCTCGTGATGTCGATCTCGCGCGCCCTCGACTGGTGATCCCCGCGTCGGGAGGGCCACGCGTCGCGCGCCCGGCGATAGGCGCTGGCCCCCGCGCCGCCCCTTTCGTCGTTCCCCGCACCGGTTCGGAGGGACCGCCTCCCGGCGGTCCGCCCCCGGTCGGAGCAGCGCGGGGGGACGGAGCCCCCCGCGCTACGAAGACCTCGTAGCGACGGGGGTTCCATCCCCCGTCGCCAGGCCCTCCGCGCCGAGGTGCTCGGGACCAGCCGTGGGAGGCGCGCGCGTCGCCCATTCCGTCGTTCCCTGCACCGTTCGGAGGGACCGCCTCCCGGCGGTCCGCCCCGGTCGGAGAGCGCGGGGGGACGGAGCCCCGCGCTACGAAAACCTCGTAGCGACGGGGGTTCCATCCCCGTCGCCAGGCCCTCCGAGCCGGGGCGCTCGGGACCAGCCGTGGGAGGCGCGACGCCGCCCATTCCGTCGTTCCCCGCACCGGTTCGGAGGACCGCCTCCCAGCGGTCCGCCCCGGTCGGAGCACCGCGGGGGACGGAGCCCCGCGCTACGAAGACCTCGGCGACGGGGGTTCCATCCCCGTCGCCGGGCCCTCCGAGCCGGGGCGCTCGGGACCAGCCGTGGGAGGCGCGCGCGTCGCCCATTCCGTCGTTCCCCGCATCGGTTCGGAGGGACCGCCTCCCGGCGGTCCGCCCCCGGTCGGAGCAGCGCGGGGGGACGGAGCCCCCCGCGCTGCGAAGACCTCGTAGCGACGGGGGTTCCATCCCCCGTCGCCAGGCCCTCCGAGCCGGGGTGCTCGGGATCAACCGTGGGAGGGGCGCGCGTCGCGCGCTCAGATCACCCGCGCGTTGTGGAGGATCCACGCAGCGCTCAGCACCGCCGCGAGCACCACCGCCGGCAGGCCGGCCTGACCACGGCGCTCGGGATCGGTCTCCACCTGGGTGAGCACCACGGCCGCGAGCGCGGCGAGCGGCGGCGCCGGCAACGAGAAGAGATCCCACTCGTTCAAGATCCCGACATTCAGCACCGCCATGTCGGGGTTGAAGAAGAAGACGTAGGCGAGTGTCATCGCCACGCACGAGGCGAGGAAGATCACCTCGCGGCGCCTCCCCCGGCCCCCCACACGGCCGAGCGTCGCCCACGCGAGGCACACGATCGCCGCGGGTCCGGCGAGGAGCGCGACCTCGTTCGCCACCGCCACGAAGTGCGCGAGCGAAAACATCGTGAACTTCTCGAAGGGGCTGGTGATCTCGAAGAGCGGCACCCAGAGCTTGCCGTCGCCGCCGCCGAAGCGGCCCATCGAGATCCCACCCTCGCTGCCGATCACCCGCGAGCCGAGCCACACCGCGAACGCGGTCGGGATCGCCGCGGCCACCGTCCCCGCGAGGCCCTGGCGCAGGCCGTCCGCCACCCAGCCCTCGCGCAGCCGCGCTCGCCACGCGCCGTCGGCCGCCTCCTCGCCGAGCACCCGCAGCACCAGGAGCACCGCGAGCGTCGGCCCGAGCCACGGCGCCGAGAGGTGGATCCACGACGTACAGGCGAGCACGAAGCACGGCAGCGCGAACGGCACCCGCCCGCGCAGGTAGGCGTTCCCCGACCACAGGTAGAGCGCGATGCCCGCGCCGAGCAGGCTGTAGTTCTCGACGTTGCCGAAGAAGAGCTGCATGGCGCCGGTGGTGAGGAGGAACGCCGTCACCCAGCGCCGCGCGCCGGACGTCGCCGCGAGCGAGCGCGCCAGCCCCCACACCGCCACCAGGTACACGGCGCCCGCGGCCACGCTCACCGCCGCGATCGCGTCGGCCGCCGTCCATCCGTGTCCGCGCAGCGCCCGGAACACGTGCGCCGTGATGAAGCGATCGAGCGGCTCCTTCCAGTTCATGGTCGGGCCGCCGCTGGTGAGGATGTCGATCGTCGAGGCGCCGTCGCCGTAGAGCGTGCGGCTGCGCAGCCGCCAGAAGGCCGTCACCAGCGCGGCGAAGCCGGCGAGCGTCAGCAGCCCGCGCGCGGCGGGCGGAATGCGCTCGAGGAGCCGCGCGCCGGACTCGCGGATCCACCGGTTCGCGGCCGGCCACATCGCGACCCCGACCACCCCCGCGCCGGCGAGCTGCACCCAGAGCGGCGCGAAGCCGAGCCACTGGATCCCCCACACCGCGTCCGCCGGCAGCATCGGCGCCACCAGCGCCAGCGCGAGCAGCGCGCCGAGCAGGAGCCGGGTGAGCTCGACGGGGCCGAGGGGCGTGGGGCGAGTGCGCATGGGGGCGAAAGCGAGGGGGCGCGCATTCTCGCACGATCGCGGGCGGCCTTCGCGGAGCGAGGTCGAGTTGAACGTCGCGAAAGCGGGGTGACATCATGGTGGGGCTCGTCGCGCGACGTCGACTCCGACCTCGCGCGCCCTCCGAATCGAGTCCGTCATGCCAACACGCTCGCTGCCGCGTGCAGGGCTGCTCGCCCTCGCGCTTTGCCTCGTCTCGATCCACGCCCACGCGTTCCCGGGGTTCCGCAAGGCGTGGAACGGCGTCTACCCATCGGCGCGTGGCACGCTCTTCGACGCCAGCGGGCGCACCCAGTGCGGGATGTGCCACCGCACCTCGTACGGCTTCGACGTGGGCGGCGAGCGCAACGCCTACGGCCACGAGATCGAGGAGCAGTTCGTCGACGACGGTGGGCCGTGCAGCAACGCCACCTGCGCGATCCAGAACGCTGCGTCCCTGGACTCGGACGGCGATGGCGTGACCAACGCCCAGGAAATCGCGAATCTCACCTGGCCCGGCTACTCGAACGCGAACTGCCCTCCGGACGCGGGCTGGAAGTGCGAAGCGCCCGGCAACGTCAACGCCGACGCCGACGCCGACGGCTGGACCCCGGCCGCGGGCGACTGTAACGACCAGGACGGCAAGGTCCATCCCAACGCGACCGACTACTGCGGTGACGACCGCGACTCGGACTGCGACGGCTCGGACGCGCTCTGCCAGGATCTCGCCGCCGCGGTGCAGGTGCCGCGCGAGTTCAAGGTGGAGCTCTTCGCGAGCGGCCTCGAGCTGCCGGTCTACATGGCGGTCGGCCCCGACGGCCGCCTCTACGTCGCCGAGCACTCCGGCCGGGTGCGCGCCCTCGACGGCAGTCACGGGCTGCCGGCCACGATCACCACCTTCGCCGACGACCTCTACCAGCCCTACGGCGTGGTGTGGGGGCCGGACGGCAAGCTCTACGTGTCCGAGAACGACGGCACCATCGAGCGCTTCACCGACTCGAACCACGACGGCGTCGCCGACTCGCGCGAGACGTTCGTGAGCGGCATCTGCAACTTCTGCTTCCCGTTCTCGATCCAGGGCATGGCGTTCGACGCCAACGGCGACTTGCTGCTCGGAGCGGCCGGCGGCGACGTCTACAACAACGTCTTCCTGCGCATCACCTCGGCGGGCGCGATCAGCGTCGAGGCGAGCGGCATCCGCAACCCCACCGACATCACCCGCACCCTCGACGGCCGCTGGCTCGCGCCCGACAACGGCCCCGAGTCCTTCGACGAGCTCAACGAGATCACCCAGGGTTCGAACTACGGCTGGCCCGATTACTGGGGCGAACCGCCTCCTCCGGGCACCGGCACGGAGTCGCCGCTCCAGCTCTACCCCAAGGGCGAGGCACCCACCGGCATCGCGACGTACACCGGCAACCAGTGGTGCGGGTACGAAGGCGACGCGTTCATGGCGTTCTTCCACTCGGATGCGTTCGCCGACCCCAAGCTCAAGGGGAAGATCGAGCGCGTGAAGGTGCAGACGGTGAGCGGCCAGGTGCAGGTGGTGTCGACCCAGCACTTCGCGACCCGCCTCGACACGCCGATGGACGTGGCCTTCGACGCGAACGGCAACATGTACATCGACGAATACTGGCCGGGGCTGGTGTTCAAGGTCTCGCCGCGCGACTCGGACAACGACGGTCAGCTCGACGTCTGCGACGCCAACGACGACAACGACGGGTGGGTCGACGGCGCAGACAACTGCCCCGCCAAGGCCACGCTCAACCAGGCCGATCAGGATGGCGACGGCGTCGGCGACGCGTGCGACAACTGCCCATCGGTCGCCAACCCCGACCAGGCCGACCTCGACCTGACGAGCTATGGCGACGCCTGCGAGCCGCGCGCCTGCGGCAGCTTCGCGGAGCTCGGCACCGACGGCACCCTCGCCGCCGCCGAGCGCAGGTCCGCGGCGCGCTCGATGAACTTGGCACTCTACGGCGTGGCGCCGGCGTTCGCGATCTGGCTCGCGGCCCGCCGGCGGCGCGATGACCGCCGCCGCCGCGGGCTCGTGAGCCGGGCGCGGCCGCTCGCGCTGGTGCTCGGCGCGTCGCTGCCGCTCGCCACGGCGCACGCGGCGACCATCCAGGTGCCTTCCCAGCAGCCCACGATCCAGGGCGCGATCACCGCCGCGACGAACGGGGATACGGTGCTGGTCGCGCCCGGCACCTACTACGAGAACCTGAACTTCAACGGCAAGGCGATCACCGTCACCAGCTCGGGCGGCGCGGCCGTCACGACGGTCCACGGCGGCATGGTCTCGCCGGTGGTTCAGTTCATCAGCGGCGAGACCACCTCGAGCGTGATCTCGGGCTTCACGCTCACGCGTGGGCTCGCGCGCAACGTGAACAACTCGAGCACCGACGACGCCGGCGGCGGGATCGCGATCGTCGACGCGTCGCCGACGATCACCAACAACGTCATCACCGACAACTTCGGCGGTCACTCGTTCGGTGGTGGGATCGGCTTCTCGAACACCAGCGCGGTCATCACCGACAACACCATCTCCGGCAACACCGCGGTGGGCGGCGCCATCGGCGGCTCGGTCGGCTCACCGGTGGTGCGCGGCAACATCCTCCAGGACAACCAGGGCGCGATCGGTGGCGGCGGCTTCGGCTGCCTCGCGTGCACGGCGCCGACGGTGGTCGGCAACACGATCCGCCGCAACCGCATCTTCCAGGGCGGCGGCGTCAGCCTCCAGGCGACCACCGGCGGGCTCATCGCGAACAACCTGATCTCGAGCAACGCCGGCGAGCTCAACGGCGGCGGCATCATCCTCAGCGGCTCGACCGGCGTGGTCGTCACCAACAACACGATCGTCGGCAACCGCAGCCCGAACGGCGGCGGCATCTTCCTGTTCCAGTCGCCCGCGACGGTCGTGAACAACATCGTCGCCCTCAACGTCTCGACGCGCCACGGCGGCGGCATCGGCTGCCGCGACAGCGCCGGCGCCTCGATCACGTTCAACGACTTCTACTCGAACACCGGGGATGTCTCGTACAACTGCGCTCTCGGCGGCGGCACGGTCACGTCGGACCCCAAGTTCGTGAACGTGGCGACCGGCGACTACCACCTGCAGGCGAGCTCGCCGATGATCGACGCTGGCACCAACGGCGTCGCTGGGCTGCCCGCCACGGACGTGGATGGCCAGACCCGCATCCAGGACGGCAACGGCGACAACAACGCCGTTGTCGACATCGGCGCCGACGAGGTCCCGCACCCCTGAGCGGGTGCGCCGGGGCGCCCGGCGCTACGACGCCGTCACTGCATCGCCGACGAAGTGGATCGGAGTTCGAACGCGCTCGAGTCCTGGCGCCCGACGGAGCAGGCGCGCTCCAGCCGATCGATCTCCGTCCGGAGGGGCACGCGTCGCGTGCCCGGCGATACGCGTCGGCGGTTACGTCGCCGGTGCCGTGGATCTCTGCGTGACCCGATGACTCACGACGCCGGGTTCGCCGGGTCCGTGCCCGCGAGGATCTCGTCGCGATCGAGCTTGCCGTCCTCGTCTCGATCGACGCCGATCCGGATGCGTGACGCGTAAGGCACGACGGTCAGCGTGAGCTCGCTGCCCGCGCCGGCGAGGGACTCGAGTGGGCCGAGCCCGATCGTCTCGCCTGCGAGGTCGGTCTGGAAGGTGCCCGAGCCGAGGTAATACGCGCCGCGCTGCACGCCGTCGATCCGCCCCTTCACGACCAGCGCGAGCTGGGACGGCGCGCCATCCACCACCGCGACGAGCTGGTCGAGGCGCGCGAGCACGGCGGTGTCGGAGGCCGTCGCCGCGTCCAGCGTGACCTGCTGGCCGATGGCCGCGTGGGTGTCGGTCGCGAAGCTGAACACGAACGCCTCGACGTCCTTGCGCTGCTGGAAGCCGACCTCCCCGGGCGGGAACGTGAAGCCGGGGCGCGCGAAGTTCTCGGCGACCTTGTCGCCGGTGCCGTCGTGGAGGAAGCCGAAGCCGCGGTTCGCCGAGAGCGAGTCGTGGAGGAGCCCGGTCTTCTCGTAGAGGTTGCGGAGGTGCGCCACCTTCACGCCGGGTGTCAGCGCGTCGAAGCTCGCGGGGATGATCTTGGTGTTGGTGCCGTTCGGGAACAGGTGGCAGTCGTTGCAGCGCCGCGTGCCGTCGGTGAAGTCGTTGAAGTAGATGTGCTCACCGGTGCGCGGATTGCCGCCGCTCCACAGCGTCTCGTCGCGGGTGGTGCCGTCGAGGTTGCGGTACGGGTTGGGCGGGAAGTGGGTGGTGGCGAGGAAGTCCTCGAACTGCTGCATCTCGGTCGCCGACGGCTGCGCGTCGTCACCGAGCAGGCTGACGAAGGCACCCGCGAACTCGGCCAGGTCGTTGCGGTCACCGCGCCAGTGGAGCGGCTCGACGCCGACGATCCCGATCAGCGTCTGCGTGGTCATCGGGCCCTTCATGGGATGGAAGCCCGCGCACATGCCCTCCACGATGCAGGTCTGGTCGAAGGCCTTCACGGTGCCCGACGGATCGCCGAGGTCCCACGCGATCTGGTCCATGCGCGCGTCGCTGTGGCAGCTCGAGCAGCTCGCCTGTCCGAGGCCCGAGGTGCGATGGGCGTCGTAGAGCAAGGGGCGCCCGGTCTTGATCGCCGCCGGGGTGGGGTCGTAGAGGCTCACGGTGCCGGTCTGGGTGAAGCTCGCCGTGCTGACCACCGACACGTTCGACGAGAACCGGTTGAGCACGAAGAGTCGCTGACGTGCCTCGTCGAGGACGAGCCCGGCGGGCCCTTGGCCGACGGCGAGCCGGGCGAGCACGGCGCCCGAGCCGTCGACGCGCAGCACGTTGTTCGAGCCGAGCCCGGCGACGTAGCCCTGGTTGGCGGTCGCGCTCCACGCCACCGCGCGAGGCTCGGCGAGGCTCTTGTTGCGCTCCGACTGGGCGACGTTGCCGGTCGCGTAGGTGAGGTGCGGGTTGAGGTCGGTGATCGTGGGTGATCCGCCCGCGGGATCGAAGGTCGCCATCACCTGACGAGCGAAGGTGCCCTTCAGGTTGGGCTCGAAGCGGATCACGTTGGTGGCGTCGGTGCCGACCACCGCGACCTTGCCGGTGTTGGTCACGGCGAGCGCCATGTCGAGGTTCATGAGCCCGCTCACGTAGCTCACCTGCGCCGGGTTCGCCGCCGGGATCACGGCCACGTCGTGGTCGTGGATGTCCCAGCCGACGAGCGCGCTCCAGTTCTTTCCCGCGCTGTCGATCCAGCGGCCGAGCGCGTCCTTGCCGACGATCTGGGCCACGCCCGGCGGCGGCGGGAGGTCGGGTGCCATCGCCGGTACGAAGCCGCCCGGCGTGTTCGGCGGCGGGTTGAGCCCACCGTAGGGGCCGGATGGATCGGACACCACCTCCGGCGGGATGCCGGTGGTGTCGTTCCCCGACTCGAAGATCGCGGCGTAGACGCGCGTGCCGTCGGTCGCGAGCGCGCGAGGGTCCTCGCCCGCGATCGGCACCGCGAGCGGCGCCGCGCCGAGGTTCTCGGGGTCGTAGACCATCACCTTGTTTTCCTGCGACACGCTGACGAAGGCGCGCTGCGGGTTGCCGGCGAAGACGACGTCGGTGGGCTCGTCGCCCGGGAAGATCGTCGCCACGACGTTCATGGTGAGCAGGTCGACGACGCTCACCGAGTCCGAGACGTGATTCACCACCCAGGCTTCGGTGTTGGTGCGCGCGCGCACGCTGACCGGATCGACGCCCACCGGCACGCTGCCGAGCTTCGCGGGCAGTCCGGCGCCGCTCGCGTCGAGTACCTCGAGGCGCCCGTCCGGCAGGTTCACGACCAGGAGCCGGTTTCGGTCGGGCGTCAGGTCGAGGGGGTGGATGGTCGGGGTCTCGAAGTTCCAGAACGAGCTGGGACCGGGCGTGCACGTCGCGCCGAGCGCGCATAGCGACGCCACCCCGGCGAGGGCGATCGAGACGAGCGATTTCCGGACTGGGGTGTTTCGCATCTCGTCCATTGTGACCGGGATGCGGGGAGAAATGCACTACTCGGCGCGTGCGCCGCCGCGGCGGGCGCGCCGCCGCGACCGCCACAGCAGCGCGAAGGCGAGCGGGCTCGCCAGGATCCACGCGGCGCCGGCACCTCGGGGGTCGTCCGGCGCGGCGAGGCGGGCGCACGCCGGGTTGGTCGGGAACGCGTCGCACGAGTCCGGTACGCCGTCGCCGTCGGTGTCCGGTGTCAAGAGCGGCAGCCGCCAGATCTCGCCGCCGGTGCGGCGGTTCAAGGTGCCGAAGTAGAGCGAATTGCCGAAAGAGGCGATCGCGATCGTGGATTCGTTGTAGCGGTCGCCGAAGCCCACCGCGCCGGCGCGCTTCCAGGTGACGCCGTCCTTGGTGGTCCAGAGCTGCGAGCCAGCGTCGACGTTGGCGGTGCTCACCCACAACGTGTCGCCCTGGGTCTTCAGGAAGTGCGCCTCGAAGTTCCTGCGATCGCCGAAGCCGTCCTCGCTCACCTGCGTCCAGCTCGTGCCGTCGGTCGAGCGCCACACCTCCCCGCCCGTCACGAGGTTGCGGGTGCCCGCGTAGAGCGCGGTGCCGAGCGTGGCGAGCCAGCGCACCTCTTCGTTGTTCACGTCACCGAAGCCCGGCGCGCTGACCTGGGTCCAGGTGGTGCCGTTGGACGAGCGCCACATCTCGGTGCCGGTGGCGTGGTTGATCGTGCCGGTGTAGAGCGCGCCGCCGAACTCCACGATCGGGTACGGCATCTCGTTCTGCGGGTTGCCGAAGCCGCTCACGTTGACCTGCGTCAAGGTGGTGCCGTCGGTGGTGCGCCACACCTCGGCGCCGGTCGCCTTGTTCCACACGTCGACGTAGAGGGCGCCGCCGAACACCAGCATCGGGATCGCCTCGCGGGCGTCGGCCGAGAACTTCCACACGGGTTCCCAGGTGGTGCCGTTGGCACTGCGCTGGATCACCGGGCCGGTGGTCTGGTTGTAGCTGCCGGCGTAGAGATAGCCGCCGAACTCGACCGCCGGGATGTCGTACCAATTGGTGGCGTCACCGAAGCCGCCGGAGCTCACCTGGTTCCAGGTGGTGCCATCGGCCGAGCGCCAGATCTCGCCGCCATGGAAGACGTCGAAGATGCCGGCGTAGAGCTGGTTGGCGAAGCTCGGGATCGGCGTCACGAGCCAGTTGGAGGCGTCGCCGAGCCCGTCGGCGCCCACCTGGGCGAAGGTCGGGTTGGCGGTGCTCACGCAGGAGTCGCAGAGCGTGCCGACACCGTCCCCGTCCTGGTCGGACTGATCGGTGTTCGAGACGGTCGGGCAGTTGTCACAGGCATCGCCGACACCGTCGCCGTCCGCGTCGCGCTGCGCCGGGTTGGCGATCGACGGGCAGTCGTCGCTCGCGTCGAGGACGCCGTCGTCGTCGGCGTCGTCGAGGGGCCTGCGCCAGATCTCGAGACCCGTGTCGTAGTTGGCGAAGCCGGCGTAGAGGCGGTTGGCGAAGCGCGCGAAGCGGTAGGCACCGACGTTGGGGGCCGCGCCGAAGCCGTCGGTGCTCTCCTGCTGGAACGTCACCCCGTCGGTGCTGGTCCAGACCTCGCCGCCGGTGATGTTGTTGCGGGTGCCGACGTAGAGCTTCCCGGAGACCACGTTCATGTCGTGCATCTTGACGTTGTTCTCGTCGCCGAAGCCGTCCTGGGCCACGCGCGTCCAGGCGGTGCCGTCGGCGGTACGCCAGATCTCCGCGCCGATCTCGGTGGCGCCCGTCTCGTTGCCGGTGCCGACGTACAGATGGCCGCCGAGCTGCGTCATGCCGTGCATCATCTGGTTGTCGGCGCTGCCGAACCCGGCGGGGGTGACCGGGGTCCAGTTGGCACCGTCGAGGCTGCGGTAGACGGCGCCGCCCGCCACGAAGTTCACCGTGCCCAGGTAGAGGTACTCGCCGAACTGGTCGAGGGTGAGCCCGGCGATGTTCGCGGTGTCGCCGAGCCCGTCCGGCGCGACCTGCGCCCATGTGGTGCCGTCGAGGCTGCTCCAGATCTCGACGCCCGTGGTGAAGTTGCTGGTGGCGACGAAGAGCGCGTGGTCGAAGACCCGCATGGAGAGGCAGTGCTCGTTCCGCGAGTCGCCGAAGCCGTCGGCGTTCACCTGCGTGAACGTGGTGCCGTCGGTGGTGCGCCACAGCTCGCAGCCGGTGAGCAGGTTGCGCGTGCCCACGTAGAAGGCGTCGTTGAAGAACGCCATGGAGTAAATGCCCGAGTTGTACGGGTCGCCGAAGCCGTCGGCGTTGACCTGGCTCCAGGTGGTGCCGTCGGCGCTGCGCCACAGCTCGGCGCCGGTGATCTGGTTGAAGGCGCCGGTGTAGAGGTAGCCGTTGAACGAAGCGAGGGTGAACGGGTAGACGTCGTTCACGTCGCCGAAGCCGCCGGTGACGACCGGCGTCCAGGTGGCGGCGGGGGTGGCGGCCGGGGCCAGCAGCGAGAAGCCGGCGAGCACCGCGACGAGGAAAGCGAAGGCACGGCGAGGCGCACCGGATCGATGGGTCATGGAGGCTTCGGCCCGCGTGGAAAATCGCGCGAAAATGCGCGAATCAGCCCGGGAATCGTACCACCCGCCTCGAAGCTGCCGCAAAGCGGCGTGCGGGTCAGGGCGCGGATCGGAGGAGCGAGGCCATGTCCAAGTGGAAGGCGGTGACTCCCGAGCACGTGGCGCTCTTCGACTCGTGCCTGCCGAGCGGGCTCGGGATCGAGCGGCGGGCGATGTTCGGGTGCCCGTGTGCCTTCGTGAACGGCAACATGTTCGCCGGGGTCCACGAGACGCGCTTCCTGATGCGGCTCTCGCCCGAGGACCGCGAGCGGCTCCTCGTCGAGCCGGACGCGGGGCCGTTCGTGGTGCTCGGGCGCACCATGCGCGAATACGTGACGATCGAGGCTCCCGAGCGCCGCGACCCGGCCGAGCTTGCCGGGTGGATCGCGCGCGCCTTCGCCTTCGCGAGCGCGCTGCCCCCCAAGCAGGCGAAGCCGCGGAAGAAGAGGGTGGCGGCTGAGGGGCCGAGCCCTCGCCGGCGAAGGTCGTAGCCGGCGTCCACGCGCCGGCCGACTCCTCGGCGCCCCGCGGCTCACACGATCGTGCCGCCGTTCAGGAACTTGTCGCGGACGGTCGGAAGCTGGTCGTTGTCGAGCATCTGGAAGTGAGGGCGATCGGGCTTGGCCCAGTCGCCGCCCCAGAAGAGCCCCATGGCCCGGCCCACGGGGCCGAGCTTCACGTACTCCGCCGCGACGTCCTTCGACTGCATCTGGCCCGTCTCGGCGAGGGCGTCGATGTATTTGCCGGCCGTGGTGAAGATGCTGACGTCCCAGGCGATGCCGTAGTTGTGGTTGCTCTGTCCGCCGCGAGCGTTGGTGACGACGTTGCCGGGCTCGGTCCGTCCCTGAGCGTAGAGCCGGTCCTGCTCGGCGAAGGTTCGGGTTCCCGAAATCAGCCGAGCGCTCAGGCCGCTGGTGAGGCCGGCGCCGCCCGTGGCGGCCATGAACTTGCGCGCGGCGCGCTGCGTCGGCACGAGCATCGTGGCGAGGGTCGATTCGGTGCGCTTGTCGAACGCGCCGAGCTCGCTTCGGACGTTGGCACCGTCGGCTTCGAAGAGCTCGAGCGCAGCCCGGCTGAGCGGCCCGAGCAACCCATCGATGTCATGACGATAGTAGCCCCCGGCGCGCAGGAACCGCTGCAAGAAGACACTGTCGGGCGAACAGGATGGCCATGAGGATCTCCTTGGATGATGGGGTGCGAGCGTGGTGCGTCGCTGGCCGAAGATAGGGCGGGCCAAGGGGAAACACGACTGCCGGGTAGCGCCAGGCGAGGGATGCCACCGAGGGTGGAGCGCCAGCGGCGGTCGACGCCCGTCCGATCGCCGGCGGCGCGGATCCTCGTCGGCCGGCCCCCGAGATCAGGAGGGCTGCTGAAGAGCCATGAAAACCTCGCGAATTAGGCCAAAAGGGGCCCCAGGGGCGGTTGGGGGAGGTTCGCCCGGCGTCGTGCAGGTTCCGGCGGTCGGGTTCGGGGGCGCCCGTTCGTTCAGGTGGTCCTGCCGAACCCCGGTCGCTCCGCGGCGGCGCCCAACCTGAGCTGGCGCTCGCGGGCCTAACCCGCCCCCTCGCTCGTCGCGAGGGCCTTGCGGTAGATCTGCTGGAGGCCGGTTGGAACCGGGAGCGGGGCGAGGTTGTTCGCGCTCGACGCGAACGTGAGGAAGGCACCGTCCGCCGAGATCGCCGTCTCGCCGCTCGCCGCGTTGGCTGGGGTGCCGTCGGCCGAGGCGCTCGCGAGCCGGAAGTCGCCGGTCGCTGGCTCGGCGACGTACACGTCGGACGACGCGTTCGTGTCCTCGGGCGCGAGCGCCAGCTTGGTGGCGAAGGCCACGCGACTCCCATCGGCGCTCCAGCCGTACTGCGGAGCGAGGCCGCTCGGGAGCTCGACGTCGAGTGCCACGGGGGTGTGGGTGTCGGTGTCGCGATCGAGGATCCAGAGCTCGTGGGGCGGCGCGGTGCAGCCGGGCAGCGGAGGCAGCGCGACGCACCAGCCGAAGCGGGCGTAGAGCAGCCGCCGGCCGCTCGCATCGAAGCGCGCCCACAGCGGCTGCTGTCGGTCCACGCCGATCGCCACGCGCTCGGTGGTGCCGATCTCGCGGTCGCGGACGAAGAGGTCGCCGTGGGTGGTGGCGCCGAGCGCCGTCGCGCGCGACGCGAACGAGACGAATCGGCCGTCGCCCGAGATCGCGGGTGCCCCGCCTGCGGCCTCGGCGCCGCTCGAGGTGAGCGACACCCGCTCGAGCGTGCCGGCCTCGCGATCGTGAACCAGCACGTCCTCGGTGCCGTTGCTGTCGCCGAGCACGAGGTTGCTCGCGAACGACTCGAACACCACGAAGCGGCCGTCCGCGCTCACTTCCGCGCGGCTGCTGTTGCCGTCGCCGGGCGTGCCGTCGGCGGTCTCGCTCACGCGGCGGGTCTCGCCGGTCAGCCGATCCCACACGAACACGTGCGCGACCTCGAAGTCGTGGGTCGGGAGGCGGGTGAACGCGACCCAGCGGCCATCGGCGGAGATCGACGGATCGATCGCGTTCGTCGCCTCTGCGTGATCGGCGCTGACGAGCGTGGTGGTGTGAAGTTCCACGTCACGCACGTAGACGTCGAAGAGCGTTTCCGGTGGGAGGCCGGCGGTGAGCGTCGCTTCCGACTCGAAGGCGACGAAGCGGCCATCGCCGGAGAGTGCCGTGCCGTGGCTCGCGGCCTCGCCCACGACGCCGGTCGTGCTCTGACTGACGACCTCGACCCCGCCGGTGCAGCCGAGGCCGAGCACTACCGCGCAGAGAGGGGCGAGATCCCGAAGGCCTCGCCGTGCGACACCCACACCGGCTGGAGCCGATCGGCGCCGGCTGCATCGAGCGATTCTCACGGTGACGACCATTCTGCGCCCTGCCGGCGCGCTCGAGCGAATCGCCGACCTGCCGCCCCCGCGGCGGCGACGGGGGATGGAACCCCCGCGGCTACACCCGGGATGCGACCATCGGCGGGAGCGCGCCCGCTCCGTCGGGCGCCGCGCCAGTCGATCGCAGGGCCGGCCTGGCCTCAGCAGCCGATCACGGTGAGGCCACTGGCGCGTCCGGCGAGGCCAAGCGCTTGGTCATGCGTCGTGAGCACGAGGTCCGGGATCTCGCTCTCCCGAAACGCAAGCGCCGAAGCGAGATGGATCGCGTCCAGCGTGCCGAGCGGAACCGGTAGCGGTTGAGCCGCTCGCCCGAGCACGAGCTCGTCGACGGCCATCAGGTCGATCTCGGCAGCCAGCCGGTGGACCGCCTCCCGACGGATCGCGATGGCCTGCGCGCTGAGCTCCGCGCGGACACGAAGGCGATCGAGCGTCCTGAGGCACTCGGTGACCAGCAGCGCGCTCGATACGCCGCGCGTCACGCGTGGCCACTCGGCCAGGCGGTTGGGCTGGCCCAACACGATCCGCAGCAGCACCGACGAGTCGATGTACGCGATCACCGCTCGCCTTGGCGCTCCTCGAGGAGGAGATCGACGACGTCGACACTGACCTTCAGAGCGGGTGGCAGCGGTACCTTGGCGAGCGACGGGTAGCCGCGCCTGGAGCGACGCACGGCTGGCGCCGCGGAACCCGCCGCGAAGGGAACGACGCGCGCGACCGGCGTGTGGCGATCGAGGACGATCAGGCTCTCGCCGTTCCGGACAGAGCGCAGGTGTTCGCTCAGGTGTGCCTTGAGATCCGCGATGCCGACGCTCTTCATGACCAGTAGGTGACCATCTCAGGTCGCGTCGGTCAAGGCCGCTCCTGGGATCCATCCCGTGATCGCGTTCGGATCCCCGCGGCCTGGAGCGCGCCCGCTCCGTCGGGCGCCAGGGATCGATCTGGATCGGGACCGCTCGGCGGAAGCCGGGAGGCGAAGCGCTATTCGGCCAGCTCGACCACCACCTGGTCGCGCTTCACGGCCGCCCCGGGCTCGACGCGGATCGAGGCGACGGTCCCGGCGACCGGCGCGGTGACGCTGGTCTGCATCTTCATCGCTTCGAGGATGATGAGCGGCGCGCCGGCCTCGATGTGCTGGCCGACCTCGACGACCACCTTCACGACCACGCCGTTGACCGGGCTCTTGCACGGCACGCCCGAGCCCGACGTCGCCTCGCCGCCGTCGCCTCCCTCGTCGCCGCTGCTCGGCGCGGCGTGCTGCGCCGGGACCGCGGCGGTGGCGGGGTAGGGCGCGTAGGGAGTCGGCACCACCGGCTCGGGGCGCTGCTCCTCGAGGACCTCGACGTCCACTTCGTAGACGCGTTCGTCGACCGCGATGCGGAGCTTCACCGGACCTCCCTGTGGGGCGCCGATCGCAGGGCCGCCCACGCGGTCTGGACGCCTTGCCGCGCCGTCTGGGTCCACAGGCTCGGGCCGGCGCGGTGGATGAGCCGCACGTGGCGAATGCGCGCGGTGTGGCCGAGGTACGCCGCGACCGCGGCGGAGAGCGCGGCGAGGGTCTCCTCGTCGAGCGGCTCGCTACCGACGCGGCGGCGCTTCCTCGTGGGGGTGCGGAGCTTGACGGGCTGCTTGGCGGGCTTGGCGGCGGCGTCCGGTTGCGCGGCGTCGCCGGTGCGGCGGGATTTGCGGGTCGCCATGTCGCGTTCTCTCAGAGCGGGATCAGGCCGTGCTTCTTCGCGGGCCTGAGCTCGCGCTTGGTGCCGAGGGTGTCGAGCGCGATCGCCACGAAGCGCCGCGTGTCGGCGGGGTCGATGATGTCGTCGGCCTGCGCGCGCGCCGCCGCGAGGAACGGGCTCAGGAAGGCCTTCCGGTACTCGTCGGTGAGCTCGCGGCGCTTGGCGGCGGGATCGGCGGCGGCGGCGATCTCGCGCCGGAACACGATCTCGCTCGCGCCCTCGGGGCCCATCACGGCGATCTCGGCGGTGGGCCACGCGTACACGCGGTCGGCGCCCAGGTCCTTGCTGCACATCGCCACGAAGGCACCGCCGTAGGCCTTGCGCAGCACCACCGTCACCTTCGGCACGGTGGCGGCGGCGAACGCGAACAGCATCTTGGCGCCGTGGCGGATGATGCCGCCGCGCTCCTGCTCGACGCCGGGCAGGAACCCGGGCACGTCGACGAAGCTGAGGAGCGGCACGTTGAAAGCGTTGCAGAAGCGGATGAAGCGCGACGCCTTGTCGGACGCGTCGATGTCGAGGGCGCCCGCGAGCACCGACGGCTGGTTCGCGACCACGCCCACCGGCTGGCCCGCCACGCGCCCGAAGCCCACCACCAGGTTGGGCGCGAAGCCCGGCTGCACCTCGAGGAATTCGCCGCGATCCACGGTGAGCGCCACCACCGCGCGCACGTCGTAGGCCTGCTTGGGATCGCCGGGCACCACCTCGCGGAAGGTGGGGTCGGGCGGGATGTCCTCGTCCCACGGGCGGCGCGGCGGGTCCTCGAGGTTGTTGGCGGGCAGGAACGAGAGCAGCGCGCGGCAGATCTCGATGGCGTGGGCGTCGTCGCGGGCGATGAAGTGCACCACGCCGGACGCCGTCTGCGCGTCGGGCCCACCGAGGGCGTCGGCGCTCACCACCTCGCCGGTGACCTGCTTGATCACCTGCGGGCCGGTGATGAACATCTGCGCACCCTTCACGTGGATGATGAAGTCGGTGAGCGCGGGGCTGTAGGCGGCGCCGCCGGCGCACGGCCCGGCGACGATCGAGATCTGCGGCACCACCCCCGAGAGCATCACGTTGGTGCGGAACACCCGCGCGTAGCCGGCGAGCCCGTCGATCCCTTCCTGGACGCGCGCGCCCCCCGAGTCGTTGATGAACACGAACGGCGAGCCGGTCTTCATCGCCAGGTTCATGGTCTCGACGATCTTGTTGCAGTGGACCTCGCCCGCCGAGCCGCCGCTCGCGGTGAAGTCCTGGCTCGCCACGAACACCGGCCGCTGGTCGACCTGCACCGAGCCGGTGACGACCGCGTCGGCGGGTACCTCGCGGCTCTCCATGCCGAAGTGCGTGGCGCGGTGGCGGGCGAAGAGGCCGAGCTCGTGGAAGGTCTCGGGATCGGCGAGCAGCGCGACGCGCTCGCGCGCCGTGCTGCGCCCCGCGGCGTGTTGCTTGGCGATGGCGTCGGCGCCGCCGCCGAGCTTCAGGCGCTCGCGACGCTCGGCGAGCTCGGTGAGCTTCTCGTCGAGGCTCATTGCGCGGCTCCTTCCTGCGCGGCGGGCGCCACGGTCACGCGGTGCTCGCGTCCGCCGATCGTGACCACGTAGTGGACCGGCCCGTTCAGTGCGGGAGGCGCGGCGTCGCCGGATGCGGCGGCGGGCGCTGGCGTCGCGGGCTTGGCCGCACCTTGCGGCGGATGAGGCCCCTCGGCGCGCTTGGCGAAGAAGCCCGGCGCCACCTGCGGGAACATCGCGTAGGTGAGCACGTCCTCGTCGGAGCCGTTCGAGCCGGGCAGCGCGGCGGCGCTCTCGCGGAGCTTCTCCCACTCGGGCGCGATGAGGTCGGCGGGACGCGTGTCGATCGGCGTCTTGCCGGTCTGCGCCGCGGCCTTCTTCACCAGCTCAGGGTCCTTCTCGCCGAAGGTCGCTCCGTAGTAGCCGAGCAAGAGGTCCGCGAACTCGCTGGAGAGCACCGCGTACGGCCCGAGCAGCACGTTGAACACCGCCTGCGTGCCGACGATCTGGCTCGACGGGGTGACGAGCGGTGGATAGCCCGAGGCCTGGCGCACCCGCGGCACCTCGGCGAGGACCTCGCGGATGCGATCGCCAGCTCCTTGCTGGCGAAGCTGGCTCTCCATGTTCGAGAGCATCCCGCCCGGGATCTGGCTCGCGAACACCTCGGTCTCGACGCCGAGGAAGTGCGACACGAACTCGTCGTAGTGGGAGCGCACGCCGGCGAAGTGGTCGCGGACGCGCAGCACGCGCTCGAGGTCGACGCGCGTGGTGTAGGGCGTGCCCTCGAGCATCTCGATCAGGCTCTCGGTGGGGTTGTGGCCGGGGCCGAGCGCGATCGAGCTGACGGCGGTGTCGACGATGTCGGCGCCGGCCTCGATCGCCTTCATCAGGCTCACCAGCGTGACGCCGGTGGTGGCGTGGCAGTGGACGTGGACGCGGGTGTCCTCGCCGCACGCGCGCTTGATCTCGCGCACCAGTTCGTAGGCCGGCTGCGGCTTGAGCAGCGCCGCCATGTCCTTGATGCAGATCGAGTCGCAGCCCATCTCGCGTAGGCCCACCGCGAGGTCGACGAAGCGCTGGATCTTGTGAACCGGGCTCACCGTGTAGCTGATCGCACCCTGCGCGTGCTTGCCGGTGCGCTTCACCGCCAGGACGGCGGTGCGCAGGTTACGCAGGTCGTTGAGCGCGTCGAAGACCCGGAACACGTCCACACCGTTGGCCGCGGCGCGCTCGACGAAGCGCTCGACCACGTCGTCGCCGTAGTGGCGGTAGCCGAGCAGGTTCTGGCCGCGCAGCAGCATCTGCAGCGGCGTGGCCGGCATGGCGCGCTTGAAGGTGCGCAGCCGCTCCCACGGGTCCTCGTTCAAGAAGCGGATGCAGGAGTCGAAGGTGGCGCCGCCCCAGCACTCGAGCGACCAGAAGCCGGCGGCGTCGAGGTCGGCGCACGCGGGCAACATGTCCTCGGTGGTCATGCGGGTCGCCATGAGGCTCTGATGAGCGTCGCGCAGCGCGAGCTCGGTGACTTCGATGTTCTTGATGGCGTCCATGACGAAGTCAGTATTGCTGCGCGGGAGAGGCGCGCCCAGGGCGTGAAGACGTGATATTCACGAGCGCGCGCGGCTGGTCCCCGGATCGCACGAGCTGGTCCTTCGGCGCCGCGCAGACGCACCGAGAGAGAGGAGCTTGCGCATGGCCACACGCACCAAGGCAGCGCCGTTGAAGTCCGCCGCGAGCGCCGCGCCGAGTGCCCGCGCGGTGGCGCGGCTCACCGCCAAGACGAGCCCACTACGCACGCAGGGGCTGACCCTGCTGGTCGACTTCGTGCTCGCGCAGCCGGTCAAGAGCTATGTCGATCCGGCGCGGCTCGCGGACTGGGGGCTCGCCGCGGTGGACCGCCGAACGCTCGAGCGTGCGATCCACGAGATCGCGGCGCCGGCGTGGAAGCGCCACCTGGCGCGCACCAAGAAGAGCAAGGTGAAGGCGAGCGCGCTGGTGTCGTCCGAGGCGCGGCGGATGATCGAGAAGATCCTCGCCGAGCACCCGGGGCCGCGCACCCGCTGGGCCGACGACGCGGTCGATCCGCGGCTCTTGGCGCAGCTCATGGGGCCCGTGCTCGAGGAGCTCCTGCTCTCGCTCACGCGCAAGCTGCCGGTGCTCGGTGGAGCGACCGCGGACTTCGTGGGGGGCGCGGTCGGACAGCACGGCAAGCGGCCGAGCGGGCTCGGCGGGATGCTGCGCGCAACCGTGGAGCGGCGCGCGGGGCAGATCATGGAGGCGGGCAAGGTGGTGCTGGGCGGGCTCGGTGTCGACCTCGAGGCGCAGGTGCGCGCCGTGGTCGCGGACGTCGGGCAAGCCGCGACCGACGAGCTGCGCGACGCGCTGCGCGCGCGCCTCAAGAGCAAGGAGGGGCGCGCGATCCTCGCCAAGATCCAGAGCCGCGCCCTCGACCACATCCTCGCGACACCGCTCGCCGAGCTCAGCGCGACCGTCGAGCCGATCCCGTGGGACGACGTGGTGGAGGTCGGCCTCGCGATGGCCGAGCACGCCCGCAAGGCGCCCAGGCTCAAGGCGCTGGTGAAGGAAGAGATCGCCGCGGGGCTCGCGGTGTTCGGCGAGCGGAGCCTCGGCGAGGTGCTCGAAGAGGCCGGCCTCGCGAAGAAGGTGCGCGCCGACGTCCTGGCGCAAGCCGAGCCACTCGCCAAGCGCTTCTTCGCGGAGCCCGCCTTCGCCACCTGGCTCGACGCCGTCGTCGCGGACTCCGACGCTGCGGGCAGAGCCAGGGGGCGTAGGGGAGGGGCCGCCCCCGCGGGATCGAACGGCTCCGCGCTTCGTCCGTGCCCGAATGCCCGCCGGGAGGTGGGCCCTCCGAGGGACGTGCGTCGTCGCCGAACCGTTCGGAGGAACGGCCTCCTGGCCGTCCGCTCGTTCCCGCCCGTACAGCCCGCAGCGGCATTTCCCTGGCGCGGGAATTTGACAATTGCTCGTGGAGCGTCCGCCTGAGGCGACGAAATGCGTGTGATTTCGCGACGAATGCCCGCGGCTCTCACCTTGCATTGTCAGCCGCCGCGCGCCAGCAGGCGCCGGAAAGGGAAGGGAAATCCCATGCGTAGCCGCCGCCCTACGAACATGGCCGCCCAGCAAGGCTTCACCCTCATCGAGCTGCTCGTCGTCATCGCCATCATCGGCATCCTGACCGCGATCGCCGCGCCGCAGCTCCTCGGCACGCGCGAAAAGGCGCGTCACGGCGCCTGCCAGGATGCGTTGCACGCGATCGACAGCGAGCTGATCAACCGCATGGAGGAGCTCGAGCGGCAGGGCGCGACCAACGCCGCCCAGAGCGCCATCGACTCCGTCATCGCGGAGGTGAACAGCAACGGCGCGCGCAACCCGCGCAACTTGCTCCAGGCGGGCTACGTCGCCGGCACGTTCACGGTGCCGACCGTCGACGGCTCGTGCCAGGTGTTCGCGTACGACGACTCGGTCTCCGGCGTTCCGCCAACCCAGGCGATCGTGGTGGCCCAGTACGAAGGCACGATTCGAACGTTCCGCATCACGCTCAACTGACGGACCGCGCGCCGATCCGTCGCTCGAGCACGTCACCGGAGAATCTCCCGTGGCACACCCGCACGCACGAAACGAATCCCGCGTCGCGACCTCGTCGAGCGACCCGGTCGCCGACGACCGGCGCCGCCACCGCCGCCATAACGTCGCGCTCGTCGCGCGCATCCACGAAGCCAACCCGCCCGCCGACCCCGGCGTGATCACCTCGCTCTCGGCGGGCGGCGCCTTCATCCAGTCCGAGAAGCTCGCGAGCGCAGGCTCCCGGCTCGGCCTCGAGTTCGGGCTCGCCGGCGGTCTCGGCCGCTTCCACGGCAAGGGCCGCGTGGTGCGCATCAACCGCCGCGAGGGATCCGAGATCGTCTACGGCTTCGGCGTCGAGTTCGTCGACCCGCCGGCCGACCTCGTCGAGCGGCTCGAGGAGCTCGCGGCGCGGCGTCGCGAGGTCGCGCGACTCGACCCGCTCGGCTACCTCGACTGGCCGGTCCACCCAGCGTCGAGCCCCGATCGCCCGCCCGAGCACGGCTCGGGAATGCAGATCTGGGCGCGGGGCGGCTGGGCGGACCTCGTACACGCGCAGCTCCGCCCGGGCACCGAGGGTCAGAACGCGCTCACGTTGCTGCGCCTGGGGGCGCCGGTGCTCGAGCGCTCCGAGTTCGACCACGGAGTGATCCTCGGCTATCGCGGCCGCATCCTCGGTCCGATCGCGGGGATCCCGCGCAACTCGCTCCTCGACGAGCTCAAGCCGGGCGCGCCGCGCGCCATGGTCTGGGCGCGCGCGCTCGATGTCCAGGTCCGGTTGATCGACGTCCTCGACACGATCTCGTGGCGGCTCGAGACCTTGGCCCCCGGGCACCGCGAGCAGCTCGACTACGTGCGGCGCGGTGTGCTCGACGCGCGCCGCGGCGTGGCGGCGCGCCGCGAGGCGGGTCTGAGCTCCGGCGACGAGCCGCTCACCGACGTCACGGGCGCGGCCTCGTACGCGGCGCTCGACCGGCTTCTCGCGGCGCTCGACGCCATGATCGGTGGGCTGCTCACCACGCTCGAGGCGTTCTCCGCGCCCGCGATCGAGTGGCGGCCGGCGCCCAAACCGAAGCCGGCGCCGCCGCCTTCGTACGGCCGCCTCAACCCGATGGTGTGGTACCGCGCGGCGAGCGCGGACGTGGCGTCGTGGTCGGTGGGGAGGAGGGCGGCGGCGCTCGCGCTGGTGGCTTCGATCGGCGCGTCGGTCGGGTACGTGCTCTACGCGCCGTCCACGGTCGAGATGGTGAACCTCCGCGAGACCCTGCCGGTCGACACCGAGGCGCTCCGGAAGCACCTGCCGGTGCAGACGGTGCGCGTCGAGGGCGCGCGCGTGGTGGTCGAGGTGCCGGCGAGCTGGACCGACCTCCCCGCGCCCGACCGGCGCAAGGCGCTCATGGAGGCCTGCTGGTCGCTGGGCGCGGCGCGCTACACCGAGGCGGTCGTTCGCACGCCCGGCAACCGCGAGGTCGCCCACTGGCGGGGTGGGCAGGTCGAAGTCCTGGGCTGATCGCCCCGTCCGAATACGACCTCGGGCCGGCGGCCCGCCGGAGGCGGGCCCTCCGAAGGGCTGGATCGGCGTCGCGCTCGGCGGGAGGAGCTCGCGGCCGTCCGATAGCGTTCGCGTGGCTCGTCGTTCGGAGGGACGGCCTCCCGGCCGTCCGCCGATGTCGGGCTCAGCGCGCGGGCGCTGGCGGTCCGCCCGCCCCCGACCCCGACCCGCCGCGGCGCCGCCGCCTGCGACGGGCAGCGGTCGGAGCTCCGGGTGCACCGGGGGCACCGGCCTGGCCCGAGGGCGCCGCGGGCGCCGAGCGTCCCGGGGCGGGCGCGGGTCGGCCGGAGCCCGGTCGCCCGGAGCCGCCGCCGGGCCGCCCGCCGCCGCTCGCGCGTCCGGCGCTCGCGCTTCCGCCCGAGCTCCCACCGCGCCCCTGGGGCGCGCCGTCGCGGCGCTCGGCCTTCGCCTTGGCGCGCGCGCGCTCCTCGGCCTTGCGCGCGCGGATCGCGGCGATGCGGTCCGCGAGCGGGATCTCGAGCTTCTCGGCGGGCTTCTTGGCGTAGTCGAACCCGGGCAGGCGCACCTCGGGAAGGCGCTTGCCGATCGCGCGCTCGATGCGCTGCAGGTCCTCGCGCTCCTCCGGCGAGACGAACGTGAACGCCTCGCCGGTGGCCTCGGCGCGCGCGGTGCGCCCGACGCGGTGGATGTAGTCCTCGGGCACGTGCGGCACGTCGAAGTTGAGCACGTGGCCGAGCGCCTCGACGTCGATGCCGCGTGCCACGATGTCGGTCGCCACCAGCACCTTGTAGCGGCCGTCCTTGAAGCCCGCGAGGGCGTCGGTGCGCTGCGCCTGGCTGCGATTGCCGTGGATCCGCGCGTTCGAGATCGCGTGCCGGTCGAGGTAGTCGGCGAGGCGGTTGGCGCGGTGCTTGGTGCGCGTGAACACGATGACCTGGCGGATCTCGCCGCGGTTCATGAGCTCGGCGAAGAGCGCCGCCTTGAGCTCGCTCGGCACCGGGTACACGGCCTGCGTGATGCCGACCGCGGGCGCGGCCTTGCGCTCCAGGTTCACCGCCACCGGCTGGTGCAGCATCTCGCGCGACAGCTCGACGATCGGCGCCGGCATCGTGGCGCTGAAGAGCATCGTCTGGCGCTTGGTGGGCAGGTGCTTGAGCACGCGGCGGATGTCGGGCAGGAAGCCCATGTCGAGCATCCGGTCCGCCTCGTCGAGGACCACGACCTCGAGGTGCTCGAGGCGCGCGTAGGGCTGCCGGAAGTGGTCGAGGAGGCGCCCGGGAGTGGCGGCGATGACGTCCACGCCGCTGCGGAACGCGTGCTCCTGGGGCGCCATGCCGACGCCGCCGAACACCGCGGCGCCGGTGACGCCGGTGTGGACCGCGAGCTCCTCGAGGTGCGCGTGGATCTGCGCCGCCAGCTCGCGGGTGGGTGCCAGCACCAGCGCGCGGGTCCGGCCGCGGGGCTTGGTGCGGAGGCGCTCGAGGATCGGGAGCAGGAACGCGGCGGTCTTGCCGCTGCCCGTCATCGCGCACGCGAGGACGTCCTTGCCCGCGATGGCAGGTGGGATCGCCTGTTCCTGGATGGGGGTCGGGCGGGTGAAACCCAGCTCGCGCGTGGCGCGCACCAGGTCGGGATGAAGGCCGAAGGTCGCGAAAGGCATTCGCGGAGCCTAGCAGGATTGGCGCGCGGTGCCGCGCTGCGTCGTGGAGCGGGTCGCCCGGCTGGAGGGCCGCGATCCTTCGCGGCCGCCGGGCTGGACCGGAGTCGAGCTCTGTGGCGGTGAGGGACCACCGCCCTCCAGCGCAGGAAGGGGATCGATCGGCTGGAGGGCCGCGATCCTTCGCGGCCGCCGGGCTGGACCGGAGTCGAGCTCCGTGGCGGTGAGGGACCACCGCCCTCCAGCGCAGGAAGCGGATCGATCGGCTGGAGGGCCGCGATCCTTCGCGGCCGCCGGGTTGGACCGGAGTCGAGCGCCGCGGCGGTGAGGGACCACCGCCCTCCGGCGCAGGAACGGGATCGATCGTCTGGAGGGCCGCGATCCTTCGCGGCCGCCGGGCTGGACCGGAGTCGAGCTCCGTGGCGGTGAGGGACCACCGCCCTCCAGCGCAGGAAGGGGATCGATCGGCTGGAGGGCCGCGATCCTTCGCGGCCGCCGGGTTGGGCCGGAGTCGAGCTCCGCGGCGGTGAGGGACCACCGCCCTCCAGCGCAGGAAGGGGATCGATCGGCTGGAGGGCCGCGATCCTTCGCGGCCGCCGGGCTGGACCGGAGTCGAGCTCCGTGGCGGTGAGGGACCACCGCCCTCCAGCTCAGGAACGGGATCGATCGTCTGGAGGGCCGCGATCCTTCGCGGCCGCCGGGTTGGACCGGAGTCGAGCTCCGTGGCGGTGAGGGACCACCGCCCTCCAGCGCAGGAACGGGATCGATCGTCTGGAGGGCCGCGATCCTTCGCGGCCGCCGGGCTGGACCGGAGTCGAGCTCCGTGGCGGTGAGGGACCACCGCCCTCCAGCGCAGGAAGGGGATCGATCGTCTGGAGGGCCGCGATCCTTCGCGGCCGCCGGGCTGGGCCGGAGTCGAGCTCCGCGGCGGTGAGGACCACCGCCCTCCAGCGCAGGAAGGGGATCGATCGGCTGGAGGGCCGCGATCCTTCGCGGCCGCCGGGCTGGACCGGAGTCGAGCTCCGTGGCGGTGAGGACCACCGCCCTCCAGCGCAGGAAGCGGCTCGATCGGCTGGAGGGCCGCGATCCTTCGCGGCCGACGGGCTGGACCGGAGTCGAGCGCCGCGGCGGTGAGGGACCACCGCCCTCCGGCGCAGGAACGGGATCGATCGTCTGGAGGGCCGCGATCCTTCGCGGCCGCCGGGCTGGACCGGAGTCGAGCTCCGTGGCGGTGAGGGACCACCGCCCTCCAGCGCAGGAAGGGGATCGATCGGCTGGAGGGCCGCGATCCTTCGCGGCCGCGCCGCGGGCTCAGCCGTCCCAGGGACGGAAGCCGCAGCGGAACGCGACGTAGAGCGCCAGGTAAACGACGCCGTGGAAGAACAGGTAGCCGACCGGCCCGCGCCACGAGTAGGCGAGCGGCCCGGTCGCGTCGCGCTCCTCGTGGAAGCTCGCGAACCGGCTGCGGAACGCGAACGTCGCCACCGCCAGCGCGCCCACGCCGTCGAGCACGAAGTGCTGCTTCATGGTGGTGATCGACACCGCCACCGCGAGCACCATCGGCGCCGCGCACCAGCCGAAGAGCGGGCGCGCCCGCCCCGCGATGAGCGCCGCGAGCGTCGCGATCGAGAGGTGGAGCGACGGGAACAGGTTGGTCGGCGGGTCGACGAAGAAGGTGAGCGCCACACCCCAGTTGTGGAACACGCTCTGGTCGAGGGTCGCCGGGTCGGGGCGGAAGCCCACGGACGTCACCGGGAACATCGCGAACACCACGAGGCTCACCGCGATCGTGATCGCGTACGCCTCCACCGTGCGGCGGAAGAGCCCCGAGCACCGCACCACGAAGAGCGGGTAGAGCATCGCGGTGTAGACCCAGCTGTAGAGGTAGACGGACCAGGGCAGGAACGGGATGCGGTCGTCGATCGAGAGCCGCAGCGAGTGCGCCTGAGCGGTGTCGGTGGCCAACCCGACGAGGTGGTAACCGACCGCGTCCATCAAGAGCACCAACCCCGCCGCGACCAGGCGCGAGGTCAGCGTGTCGAGCGCGAGCGTGCGCTCGCGGGGCTCGTCGGCGAGCGAGCGGCCGACGCGGTCGGAGGTGCCTGAGGTCATCGACGTGGGTCGCGGTTCGGGGGGCGGGCGAGCTTGTCAGAGCGGCCAGCGTTTGGCACGGATCTTCACGGCGCGCGCGAGCGAGTCGCGGGACTGGAGCACCTTGCGGCGCACGTCCGCCTCGAAGTTCGGATGGCTGGCGAGGAAGCCGTCGACGGCCGCGAGCGTCTCCGGCGAGCTCTCCCCGTTCACGAACGCGTCGATCCAGGCCGGCAAGAAGAAGATCTTGCGGTGCTCCTTCACCCAGCCGAGCGAGTCGAGCGCGCGCGGCAGGTAAGGTGCGGTGAGCGCCTCCTGCCCGGGCCAGTGGAAGAACTCGAGGCTGTCCTCGGCCCAGGCCTCGGGCGGCTCGTTCGCGTTCAGGTAGCCCGCGAAGTAGCGCTCCTTGGTCTCGGCGCTCCCCACCGCGGCGCCCACCGCGTAGGCGTACCAGGCGCCGTCCTCGGCCGCGCGCTCCCGGCGCAGCGTGTCGAGGCGTGCAGCGGCGCTCGGCTCGCCCGCGGCGAGGAGCGGTGCCAGCGCCTCGAACCGATCCCGCGCGCCGAGCTCGAGCCCGGTGATCGGGTGCGTGCCGTCCAGCACCGCGGTGATCCACGCGACGTCCGCGGGGTCGCGCGCCAGCCGCACGATCGCGCGGAACGTGTCGAGCTCGAGCCCTTCGAGCTCGCCGCGCTCGAGGGCGCCGGTGAGCGCGGCGAGCAGGGCGCGGCGCAGCCGCGTCGCGGACTCGGCGTCGAGGTAGCGCTCGATCGTGGTGGTGAGCGCGGCGACGATCTGGGCGCGGCTTCCCGCGAAGCGCTCGGTGGCGAGCAGCGTGAGCGCGGTGGCGCCGAAGCGCGCCGGATCCAGGTCGGCGTCGCGCACCGTCTCCCACAGCGCCGAGAACGCCACCGCGCGCAGCAGCGGCGCGTCGAGGCCCGGCAGCGCGTCGAGGAGCGCGGCCGCCGAGCGCTCGTCGAGGACGAAGCGCGCGTAGGCGCTGTCGCTCGGGTTCGGCAGCACCCACGCCGGTGCCGGCTCGCCCACCAGCTCGGGCACGGCGGCGGACGGGCCGTCGCAGCGCACCGCGACCTCGCGGCGGCGGCCGTCGGGTGCGGCGACGAGGAGCGTGAGGTCGAGCGGCCAGGTGGGTGCTCCGCCGACGCCGCTCGCGCGCTGCTCGACGTGGAAGGTGCGCACCCGTCCGCCCTCGTCGAGCGACCACGTCGCGCGCACCGTGGGCAGCCCACCCCGCAGCACCCAGTTCCGCGACCAGACATCCAGCCCGTCGGCTCCCGCCGCGGACCAGGCCCCCACGAGGTCCTTCCAGCGCGCGTTGGCCCACGCGTGGCCGCGCAGGTAGCGCGTGAGCCCGCCGCGGAACACGTCGTCGCCGAGCCGGCTCGAGAGCTCGCGCAGCACCGCGGGCGCCTTGTCGTAGACGATCTCGCCGTAAGCGCTCTTGGCGTCGGCGAGGTTGCGGAGCTCCTGCCAGATCGGCGTGGTGCCGGGTGTCACGTCGATGCGGTACGCGCGCTGCTTGAGGCGCTGGTGGAAGCGCAGCCACGCCTGGCGTCCCGGCTCGAGTTCGTCGAGGAGGCGGTAGGCCATCAGGTTGGCGAAGCCCTCCTTGAGCCACAGGTCGTCGAACCACTCCATGGTGACGAGGTTGCCGAACCACTGGTGGCTGACCTCGTGGTAGACGAGCGTCGAGCGGTTGGCGTCCTCGAGGTCGGTGGGGTGGTGGTCGAAGACCAGCGAGTCCTCGCGGTAGAAGATCGCGCCGGCGTGCTCCATGCCGCCGTAGGGAAAGCTCGGTAGCAGCACCGCGTCGAGCTTCGCGAACGGGTAAGGTACGTCGAAGTAGCGGGCGAGGGCGGCGCTCGCGTCGTGGTGCATGCGGATCAGCCGCTGCGACGCGAGCGAGCCGAGCTTGGCGGGCCGCACGAGCACGCGCGTCGGCGGCGCGCCTGGCTGGGCCGGCGCCTCGACCACCGCGAACGGACCCGCGGCGAACGCGAACAGATAGGTGGGAAGCGGCGGCGTCTCGTCGAAGCGCTGCACGACGCGGCCGTCGGGCCGCACCACCGGCTCGCCCTGGGGCGGTTGGTTCGCGACCAGCGTCCAGGCCGCCGGCGCGGTGAGCTCGAGCACGAAGCGCGCCTTGATGTCGGGCTGGTCGAAGCACGGGAAGAGCCGGTGCGCGTCGGCCGGCACCAGCAGCGTGTAGTGGTACTCGGCGCCGCTCGCGTCGTCGCGGAACACGGTGAGCGGCGCGCCCGCCGGCGCGACCGGTGCGCGAAAGCGCGCCCGGAACACGTGCGCGCCCGGCGCGAGCGGGCGGGGCCTCGGCACGAGGTGGTCGGCGACCCGGATGGCGGCGGGATCGAGCTCGGCGCCGTCGAGCTCGGCGAAGGTGAGCGCGTCGCCGCCGAAGTCGAGCACCAGCGGCGCCGCGCCGCCGCGGACCTCGAACGAGAGGCGCACGCGTCCCTCGGCCTGGGTCATTCCTGGCGTGAGCTCGAACGCCAGCTCGTAGCGGACGTGCTCGATCGAACGAGCGCGCTCGCGAGCCAGCTCGCGCGAGATCCCCGGCGCGGGCCCGGTGGTGGCGCTCGACCTGGCGGTCACGGCCAGCACGCAGCCCAGCGCCAGCGCGAGGATCGTGACGCCCGACACGCTCGCGTGGCGCGCGCGAGGCCTCGTCACGAACGAGGGCCGCGGCGCGTGTCGGGCGCACGGGCGCTCGGGGACCTGTCCCGGAGCGCGCCCTCGAGATCGGCGGGGCACGTCACCAGCTCGCGCAGCCGCACCTGATCGAGCTCGCGCAGGAAGGCGCCGGTTGCGCGCTCGAGCACCGGCGCGAGCCTGCACACGGAGGTGATCGGGCAGGTGTTGGTGGCCTCGTCGAAGCACTCGACCAGCGCGATCCGGGCCTCGAGGTTCCGCACCACCTCGCCGATCGACACGTCCCACGTGGCGGGCAGAACCGCACCCGCCGCGCGGCCCGCGCTTCGCCTCCACGTAGCCGAGTTCGCACAGGCGGTTAACGACCTTGAGCAGGGTGATCACGCGAGATCCCGAACCCTTCCGCGATCTGCTCGGTGGTCACGTGCGCCTGGTCGCGGGTGGCGAGGTACATGAGCACGCGCAGGCCGTAGTCGGTGAACTGGGTGAGTCGCACGGGGAGAGCCTCGCCGCGAGCCGCTGAGACCGACGCGAGAACCCGCCGACCTCGCCGTTTCAGCAGATCCGGAGGGGCGCGCGCGCAGGGTGGCGAGGCCGGCGCTGGCGACGCGCCTTCGTGCCCGTCGAGGTGACGGCGCACGCATGAGCGGATAAGCCGGAGACGAAGGCCATGGCGGAGACGGCGACCCTCGCGAACGGCGCTGGTGCCGCGGTGCTCGACCCCTCGGAGGTCGCCGCCGGCGACGCGCGCCGCTGGCTCGCGCACCTCTCGCCGGACGAGATCCGCGAGCTGCGCCGCCTCGACGACGTGCGCGGCTGGGCCTCGGTGCTCACGAACTGGGGGCTGGTGGGCGCCGCGATGGCGCTGGTGGCGGCGTTCCCCAACCCGCTCACGGTGGTGATCGCGCTCGCGGTGATCGGCACCCGCCAGCTCGGCTGCGCGATCCTCATGCACGAGGCCGCGCACCGCACGCTCTTCTCGAGCCGCGCGCTCAACGACTGGGTCGGAAACTGGCTGTGCGCCTACCCGGTGTGGGGCGACCTGGTGCCGTACCGCCGCTATCACCTCCAGCACCACGCCAAGAACTGGACCGCCGAGGCCCCCGACCTCGCGCTCGCGGCGCCGTTCCCGGTCACCCGCGCCAGCATGCGCCGCAAGATCCTGCGCGACCTCACCGGGCGCACCGCGGCGAAGCGCGTGCTCTACACGATCGCGCGCCACGCGGGGCGCGTGCCCGACCTCACGGGCGGCGCCGTCGCGCCGCGCCGCGAGAGCTTGATCGGGATGGCGGTGACGAACGCGGTGCTGCTCGGCGCTGGCGATGGCCGGCCATCCGGCGCTCTATCTCTTGTGGGTGGGTGCGTGGTTCACCACGCACCACCTGGTGATCCGGCTGCGCTCGATCGCCGAGCACGCGATGGTGCCGGATCCCACCGATCCCATGCGGAACACCCGCACCACGCTCGCGAGCCCGCTCGAGCGCCTGCTCGTCGCGCCCAACTACGTGAACTACCACCTCGAGCACCACCTGGTGATGACCGTGCCGCACTACCACCTGCCGCGCATGCACCGGATGCTCCGCGCGCGCGGTGTCCTCGACGGCGCGTGCGTCGAGCGCGGCTACGGGCCTGTGCTACGCCTCGCCGCCAGCAAGCGCTGAGCGGCCTGCGCGGTGCGGAAGGCTGCCCGCCCCAGTCGTGCAGATCTCGCGCGCGCCGCGCCCCCTGTTTGTGCGGAAACCGAACGATCGACACGGTGAATCGTTCCGAGATTCGACGGCGAAGATGGACCCGGACGCCATTCGCACCTGCGCGCGACTTTTCCCCAATGAATTCGATGTGGCGGGCGCGTCGTCGCGGATCGGCGAGGTGGGACCGTGTGGTGTGGCGCGCGCCTTGCGACCGAAGCCCTTCCCAATGCGGGGCCGAATCCGGAGGATGCCGTGCCGAGCGAAGCGAAGCTGGCGAGTGGCGAGTCTTGCCGTCCTCGCGTCGAGCGCCGCCACAGGCGATCCCCGAGTCGCACCTCGCGTCGATCATTCTCGACGCCGTCGAGCGGCTGGGCGCGTCCGAGGCGGCTCTTGCGGAGCGTGAGCCGCCTCGGGTGATGCAGCCGCTCGCGACCGTGGACGATCGGCGGCTCACCGCCGTCCTCGTCTACTGGTATAGCCACGGCGTCTTGTCGACGAGGGTCATCGAAGGCGCGACCGCCGCTGATTCCGTCGCCGCCTTCCTCGCGGGGCGACCACGGAGCCACGAGGAGATCCGCCAGTTCCGCCGCACCCATCGCGTCGCGCTCGTCAACGTGTTCGTCGATGTCTACCAGCGCTGCCAGCGGCGGGGCTCGTGAGGGTGGGTCAGGTGGCACGCGTGGCGCTGGCGCAGAGCGCGGCCGCCCTCGAGGTGCCGTGGCGCGGACCGCGACCGAGCGGCCGACGAGGCCGAAGCGCTCTCTCGCGCTCGGATCGGGAAGCGACGTGCTGTCGGAGTGCGCGGGCCTGCTGTCGATCGCGCCGAGCAAGCGCACGAGAGCGGAAGACCTGCTCTGCGCCGCGCCCTGGCGGGAGAGCCGAGAACAGTGGCGCACGGCGCGCGACCTCCACGCTCGCGGGTGAGCTCGCGCTGTGGGGCGTCGACGCCTACGTCGGGGAAGGCCGCCCGCGCTCGGTTCGGCTGACCCGCGAGGCGGACGCTCGCCGACCTCGAGCCCCACGACTTGGATCGCGGCAGTGGCGAGGCAGTGGTGCCGGTCGGGGCTGCGCCGGGGCCGGCGACGACGGGCCGGTCAGCCGCGACGCGGCCCGGGCGCGCCTCCTGACCCCGCACCCGCGGGGACGCCCCCCGCCCCCCCCCCCCCCCCGTCCTTGGTCGCCTGGTCGAGAGCCAGAAGTACTCGCCCTCGGCGGTGAGGGGTAGATCGAGCATCACGCTGGTGCTCTGGGTTTCGCCGTCCACCACCCGCCACGTTCGTCGATCGGAGCAGCGAGACCGGGCGACGTGGTACTGGTACGTGCTCGAGCAGGGTGCCAGCGCGCGGCGGGAGCTTCTCGTCCGCAGTGAGCCAGGAAGTTGTCGAGTGGTGTCGCGTTGTCCGCTGGCTCGATCAGGTGGATCGCCTCGACCAGCTCGACGGCCTGGGTGAACGACTGGCCGGCCCCGAGCGAGGCGTGAACGCTCGCGAGCATGTCGCCGATTCTCCCCCTGGGATTCGCGGGGTTGGCCTCGACGCCGATAGGGCGTAAGCCGCCGCGCCAGACCCGTGAGCGGGTAGTGCCCGCCTGAGGTGACCGTGGGCTCGACGACGACCACACGCCCGGGCCGTCCTTCGTGCTCGACGTAGAGCCGCACGTTGAGCTCGGGGAAGGCCGAGACCCACGGCAGGTCCGGGAACGGCCGCCGCATGACGCCCGCCATGCGAAACGGCACCAGCCCGACCCACGATGTGCCGTCGTGCTCCTGGATCGCGAGCGGCTCGGGGACGAGGTGACGAAGCTCGCGCGCGGGGATGGGCCAGTGGGCGAAGAGCAGATCCCGCCAGCTCTGCCGCCAGGTCCACGCGGCCGTGGGCACCGCCCACGGCCGGTGATCGACGCGCTCGAACGCGACGTGGGTCATGCGGGAGCGGGTGGTGCGAAGGGATCGCGAAAGGTGAACGCGCTCACGGTCGGCCCGTGCTGGCGCAGGTGGTCGAGACGCTCCTTCGCCTCGGCGCTCGATGGCCGGTGCCCGGCGGACACCCACCACAGCACCATCGACGCCGCGTCCATGCGCTGAAACCACTCACGCCGCCGCGAGAGGATCGGCGCGTGCGCCGACGCGAACACGAACGCCCGCAGCGAGGCGAGGTCGGTCCACACCGAGAGGTTCACCAGCGTCTGCTCGCCGAACGGGCGCAAGCCGGTCGCGTTGGCGCCGTCGTCGTCGACGAGCCGCCACACGAAACCGGGGCTGGCCTCCGCGAGCGCGTTGATGCGGTCGAGGTTGGCGACGAAGTCGGCCATCACCGGCGACTCGAGCGGCGCCCGTGGTTCGGCGATGTTGAGCTGGGCGAGGTGGAAGCGGTCCATCGCCGGATCTTGCACGGCCGCGCCCGTCACGACCAGAACCAGAACCACTTCGAGAGGCTCTCCCAGAAGCCCTCGCCCTGGCGCATCGCGAGGTATCCGCACACCGCCGCGACCACGAGGCTGCCGACCACCACCACCTCGATCGGCTCGGAGAACAAACCGAAGATCGAGCCGACGCCGAGCATGAGCCCGACCACGAAACCGCAGCCGAAGCGGATCGCCTTCTCGGAGGTGTCGGGCGGACCGAACTCACCCATGGGTTTGGGCTCCGTGTCAGCGCGTGCGCGCCGCCTGGTACGCCTCGATCAGCGGCAGGATCTCCTCGCGGCGGGCGAGGCTCGCGGCGGGCCAGTGCTCGGCGCGATCGTAATCTCTGGGCAGCCGCGGGCACGCCAGCGGGGATCACCACCCACGGCTGCTTCGAGGCCGTGAAGATGTGGATGTCGGGGGGCAACGCGTCCGGCTGGTCGAGGGTGCCGACGCGCACGAAGCGCACCACCGGTCCGGCGCCCGCGTAGTTGCTCCACACCGCGATCCGGCAGGTCGGGCAGCGCGCGATCACCTGTCCGTAGCCGCTCTCCGACGGCGTGTGTACGAGCTCGGGCTCGGCGGCGAGGTGGATCACCCGGTCCGCCTCGATCATCGCGTTGAGCGCGAACGAAGCACCGCTCTCGCGCTGGCACCACCGGCAGTGGCAGCAGTGGACGAAGAGCGGCGCGGTCAGCATGCGGTAGCGCACCGCCTTGCAGCCGCAGCCGCCGTCGACGGGGAACGGCTTGGTGCGATCGGTATCCACGGGAGCGTCTCCGGCGAGCGAGCGGGTCAGCAGCGTTCGCGCGCGGCGTGCATCCGCGCGAGCAGGCTGACGGCGTTGCTCACCCGTCCGCGCTCGTCGCGCTCGAACCACGGAAGCTCGGCGACCAGCGTGTCGAGATCGGGGTAGCGAGTGCGGGCGAGCTCGCTGCCGTTCCAGTGGCTCACGCGCGTCATGGTCGCCGGATCTTGCGCCGCCCTGCGGCCAGCGTTCAAGGTCGCGGCGACCAGACGACCGACGCGGCCCGCCGGAGGCGGGCCCTCCAGCCCGGGTGGCACGCGGTGTGGAGGATCGCGCTCCGCGCGAGCGGCGACGGATCGCGGCGGGCGCCCACGTTCGCTGGAGCGCGAAGGGCGGCCGGTGGGCCGCCCTTCGGGTCGCTCGCCGCGGGTCTCGCCCGCCCGGCTCAGCCGTCGCCGGCGGCGGCCTTCTTGGGCTGCCAGTTGGTGATCGTGGCGCCCAGGTAGTCGCGGTTGAGCCGCGCGATGAAGTCGACCGAGATGCTCTTCGGGCACGCGGCCTCGCACTCGCGGTGGTTCGAGCACGAGCCGAACCCTTCCGCTTCCATCTGCGCGACCATCTTCTCGACGCGGTCCTTGCGCTCGGGCTGACCCTGCGGCAGGAGGCCCAGGTGCGACACCTTGGCCGAGACGAAGAGCTGCGCCGCCGCGTTCGGGCACGCCGCTACGCAGGCACCGCAGCCGATGCACTGCGCCGCGTCCATGGCGAGGTCGGAGGACTTCTTGGGGACCAGCATCGCGTTCGCGTCGACGGCGCAGCCGGTCGGCGCGGTGATGTAGCCGCCCGCCTGGATGATGCGGTCGAACGCGCTGCGGTCGACGACGAGGTCCTTGAGCACCGGAAACGCCGCCGCCCGCCACGGCTCGATGGTGAGCTCGTCGCCGTCCTTGAAGGAGCGCATGTGGAGCTGACACACGGTGGTGCCGCTGTCGGGCCCGTGGGCCTCGCCGTTGATGACGAACCCGCACGAGCCGCAGATGCCCTCGCGGCAGTCGTGATCGAACGCGACCGGCTCCTCGCCGCGGGCGATGAGCGACTCGTTGAGCACGTCCAGCATCTCGAGGAAGGACATGTTGGGGCTGGCGTTCGGCACGTCGTACTTCACGAGCATGCCGGGCTTGTCCTTGCCCGTCTGCCGCCACACGTGGAGGGTCAGCTTCATTTGTAGCTCCGCTGGCTCGGATGGACGTACTCGAACGAGAGCGGCTCGACGTTGCGGATCGGCGTCGCTCCCGGCCCGGCGTACTCCCACACCGCGGAATGGCTGAAGTTCTCGTCGTCGCGCTGCGCCTCGCCTTCCTCGGTCTGGAACTCCTCGCGGAAGTGGCCGCCGCACGACTCGCGGCGGGTGAGGGCGTCGCGCACCAAGAGCTCGCCGAGCTCGAGGAAGTCGGCCACGCGGCCGGCCTTCTCGAGGCTCTGGTTGATGCTCTCGTTCTGCCCGAGGACCTTGAGGTTCTCCCAGAACTCCTCGCGCAGCGCCGGGATCTGCTGCAGCGCGAGCGTCAGGCCCTTCTCGTTCCGGGCCATGCCGCAGTACTCCCACATGATCTGGCCGAGCTCGCGGTGGAAGGAATCGACGCTGCGCTTGCCCTGGATCGAGAGCAGCTTCTGGGTCTGCTCGGCGATCCCCGCCTCCGCGTTCTTGCACTCGGGGTGCGAGGCGTCGGTCTTGTCGAGCTTGTAGTCGTTGAAGTAGTGGCCGATCGTGTACGGCAGCACGAAGTAGCCGTCGGCCAGGCCCTGCATGAGCGCCGAAGCCCCCAGGCGGTTGGCGCCGTGGTCGGAGAAGTTCGCCTCGCCGATCACGAACAGCCCGGGCACCGTGCTCATCAGGTTGTAGTCCACCCACAGGCCGCCCATCGTGTAGTGGATGGCGGGGTAGATGCGCATCGGAACCTTGTACGGGTTCTCGCCGGTGATCTTCTCGTACATCTGGAACAGGTTGCCGTAGCGCTCGGCCACGCCCTGCTCGCCGAGGCGCTGCACGGCGTCGCGGAAATCCAGGTACACGCCGCGCCCGGTCTCGCCGACGCCGCGTCCCTCGTCGCACACCACCTTGGCGTTGCGCGACGCGACGTCGCGCGGCACCAGGTTGCCGAAGCTCGGATAGCGGCGCTCGAGGTAGTAGTCGCGCTCCGCGTCGGGGATCTGGTCCGGCGAGCGCTTGTCGCCCTTGGCGAGCGGAACCCAGATGCGGCCGTCGTTGCGCAGCGACTCGCTCATCAGCGTGAGCTTCGACTGGTAGTCGCCGCTCACCGGGATGCAGGTCGGGTGGATCTGCGTGAAGCACGGGTTCGCGAACCCCGCGCCGCGCTTGTACGCGCGCCACGCCGCGGTGCAGTTCGAACCCTTCGCATTCGTCGACAGGTAATAGACGTTCCCGTATCCGCCGGTGCCGAGCACCACCGCGTCGGCGACGTGGCTCTGGATCTTCCCGGTGATCAGGTTGCGGGTGACGATGCCGCGCGCGCGGCCGTCGATCACGATCAGGTCGAGCATCTCGGTGCGCGGGAACATCCGCACCTGGCCGAGCCCGATCTGCCGCTCGAGCGCCTGGTAGGCGCCGAGCAGGAGCTGCTGGCCGGTCTGGCCGCGTGCGTAGAACGTGCGCGACACCTGTGCCCCGCCGAAGCTGCGGTTGGCGAGCTGGCCGCCGTACTCACGCGCGAACGGCACACCCTGCGCCACGCACTGGTCGATGATGTTCACGCTGACCTGCGCGAGCCGGTAGACGTTCGCCTCGCGAGCGCGGAAGTCGCCGCCCTTCACCGTGTCGTAGAAGAGGCGGTAGATCGAATCGCCGTCGTTGCGATAGTTCTTGGCGGCGTTGATACCGCCCTGCGCGGCGATCGAGTGCGCGCGCCGCGGGCTGTCCTGGTAGCAGAAGCAATCGACCTGATAGCCCAGCTCGGCGAGCGAGGCCGCCGCCGAGGCACCGCCCAGGCCCGATCCCACCATGATGATGCGGTATTTCCGCTTGTTGGCGGGATTGACGAGCTTGAGCTCGAAGCGATGCCGGTCCCACTTCTCTTGGATGGGACCCGACGGAATCTTGGCGTCGAGCTGCATGTTGGAACCCCTCCGCGCGACGTCGGCTCAGCGGATCAGGCCGAGGACGACACCGATCGGAACCGCGAGAAAACCCACCACCAAGAGCGCCGAGAAGGCCGCCGCGAACCGGTTGCGATACGGGTTCCACCTGGTGTGGTTGAGTCCGAGGGTCTGGAACAGGCTCCACAGCCCGTGGAAGAGGTGCGAGCCGAGCGCCAGCAGCGCCACGACGTAGGCACCCACCACCACGAAGTGGCCGCGGAACCCGGTCACCACGTTCGCGTACACGTCGCCGGGCCGGAAGTTCGGGTGGGCCTGGCCGGTGGTGAAGTGGAGCAGGTGGAAGATCACGAACACCAGGATGATCGGCCCGGTGACGATCATCGTGCGCGAGACCTCGCTGGTCTCGGGCGCCTTGGTGTAGGCGTACGCGACCGGCCGCGCGGCGCGATTGCGCAGCGTCAGCGAGAGCGTCGCGCCGAGGTGGATCACCAGCGCGAGCAGCAGCACGCCGCGGGCGACCCACAGGAACTGGCCGTGGTCGAAGATCGGGGCACCGAGCTCGCGCAAGTGCTCGGCGTAGGCATTCAGCTTCGACGAGCCCTGGTAGGTCTTGAGGTTCCCCGCCATGTGCCCCAGCACGAAGCCGAACAGCAAGAGGCCCGTGATGGCCATGGCGGCCTTCTGCCAGAGCGTCGAGGCGAGCGCCGTTCGTCCGGAGCTCATGGTCAACATCCTCTCCCTGTGGGGGTCAACGGCCGATTGTATACAGCATACACGCGCGACTGTCGAACCTTGATACCGCGCCGTAACGTGCGCGGTCACCGCGAGCCGTCGCCGAGGGAGCGGCGCGGAATCAATCGCGATTTTCTGGGTCGGGGTCAGGATCCCCGGAGCTCGGCGGGGACAGGGTCGGCGCGCCGGTGCGCTTCCACGAGCGGAAACGGTTGAGCATCTCGCTGCGGACCGGCTCGGCCATCGGGACCGCCTCGACGTGGCCGAGGGTGGCGCGGGTGGTCTCCATCTGCCCGAGGTAGTCGCGGCACGGCCCGCAGAGCCCGAGGTGGAACTGGAGCGGATGGTCTCCCACAGGCTCAGCCGCCGCTCCATGTAGTCCGTGACGAGCTCGGTGAGCTCCTCACACGTCATCATCGGATCGGGGGGCAGGTTCATGGGTGGCCGTCGCGTCGCCGGCGGGTTGCGCCAGGCTCAGAGGTCGCTGGTGTCTCGGAAAAATGCAATTCGAGTGCCTTCCGCAGGCGCGTGCGCCCGCGATGGAGAAGCACGCGCTGGTTGACCTCGCTCACGCCGAGGGCCGCGCACACCTCGTCGGCGTCCCAGCCCTCGACGTCGCGCAGCACCACGACCGTGCGCTGCGCCTCGGGCAGCGCCTCGAGCGCCGTGCCGAGGTAGCGCATCGCCTCGCCGCTCGCGACCTTCGCCTCGGGGGATCCCGCGTCCCAGGAGCGCGGTGGCTCGCGCCAGTGGCCCGCGAGCTGAAGCTGGGCGAAGTCGTGGCTCGCGTGGAAGCGCCCGGGCTCGATCGCGTGGTGCGGCTCGGCCAGCTCGCGGTTCGCCGCGTCGGCGAAGCTCGAGAACGGTACCGAGCGCGCCTCGCGCACCGCGCGCGTCTTGGCTTGATTGGTGACGATCCGCGAGATCCAGGTCTTGAGCGACGAGCGGCCCTCGAAGCGCGTCAGCCCCTCGAGGACCGCGACCCAGGTGTCCTGGACGACCTCCTCGGCGAGCTCGCGGCGGCGCACGTAGAGCATCGCGAGGCGGATCAGGCCGCCGTGGAGCTCCTCGACGAGCTCGAGGAAGGCACCCTCGTCTCCTCCCAGGATGCGCGCGACGCGCTCGGCGTCGCGGCTCGTGAGCGGCGGCTCGGGCGGCGGGGCGGGGGTCGAGCCCGCGGCGATCGGGGTTGGGGAGGGCAGCACGTCGCTCCAGTCGGAGAGGCCGCCGTGACGTTACAACGGGTTCGCGCGGTGCGCGCATCTTCGATCTCGTCGATGCCGGTCCGGGGGACCGCGCACACGGGTTAGGTTGGGCGGCCATGGCTTCCACGGCACCGTCGGCTCCCGGCTCCTCGCCCTCGCCGCGCCCCCGCGTGGTCATCGTCGGCGGAGGCTTCGGCGGGCTCTACGCGGCACGCGGGCTCGCGCGCGCGCCGCTCGACGTGACGCTCGTCGATCGCCGCAACCACCACCTCTTCCAGCCGCTGCTCTACCAGGTCGCGACCGCCGGGCTCTCGCCCGGCGACATCGCCCAGCCGATCCGCGGGATCCTCCGCCACCAGAGGAACCTCACGGTGCTGCTCGCGGACGCAAAGGGGAGTCGACCTCGCCGCCCGCAAGCTCCTCCTGGCCGACGGCGAGGTGCCGTACGACCACCTGGTGCTCGCGACCGGCGCCACCCACGCGTATTTCGGCCACCCCGAGTGGGCCGAGCTGGCGCCCGGCCTCAAGACCCTGGAGGACGCGGTCGCGATCCGCAGCCGCTTCCTTCTCGCCTTCGAGGAGGCCGAGCGCGAGACCGATCCGCGCCGCAAGCAGGCCCTGCTCACGTTCGTGATCGTGGGCGCGGGTCCGACGGGGGTCGAGCTCGCCGGCACCATGGCCGAGATGTCGAAGGCATGCCTCGGCGAGGACTTCCGTCACATCGATCCCGGCGCGGCGCGCGTGATCCTGTTCGAGGGCGGGCCGCGAGTGTTGCCGAGCTACACCGATCGTCTCTCGGCGAGCGCCAAGCGCCAGCTCGAGAAGCTCGGCGTGGACGTGCGGGTGGGGGCGACGGTGTCCGCGATCGGGCGCGGCTTCGTCGAGAGCGGTGGCCAGCGCATCGAGGCCGAGTGCGTGTTCTGGGCGGCGGGCGTCGCGGCGTCGCCGCTCGGCAAGAGCCTCGGCGTGCCGGTCGACAAGGCGGGGCGCGTCGTCGTCGCCGACGACCTCTCGATCCCGGACCACCCCGAGGTGATGGTGATCGGCGACCTCGCGAGCCTGAAGACCCCGAGCGGAGCGCCGGTGCCCGGTGTCGCACCCGCCGCGATCCAGATGGGTCGCTACGCCGCCAAGCGCATCGTCGCGCGCACGGCGGGGAAGGCGCTCAAGCCGTTTTCGTACCTCGACAAGGGCAGCCTCGCGACCATCGGCCGCGCCGCGGCGGTGGCGCAGGCGGGCAAGCTCCAGTTCACCGGCCTCGCGGCGTGGGTGGCGTGGCTGGTGGTGCACCTCTACTTCCTGATCGGCTTTCGCAACCGCTTGATCGTGCTGATCCAGTGGGCGTGGGCGTACGTGACCGCGCAGCGCGGCGCGCGCCTCATCACCAACTACTCGCCGGCCTGGCTGGTGGCGGCGCTGGCGATCGGCGCGAGCGGCTGCGCGGTTCGCCAGGTCGAGCGCGTGAGCGTGAGCAGCGCGGGCGCGCAAGCGAGCGGCCGCTCCACCGCCGCCGCGATCTCCGCCGACGGCCGCTTCGTGGCGTTCCAGTCGGAGGCGGAAGACCTCGTGCCCGACTACCGCAACCGCGTGACCGACGTGTTCGTCCACCAGCGCGGCAGCGGCGCCACGGTTCGCGTGAGCGTCGACTCGAAGGGACGCGAGGCGGCCGAGGCGAGCACGCACCCCGCGATCTCCGCCGATGGCCGCTACACCGCCTTCGAGTCGATGGCCAGCAACCTCGTGCCCAAAGACAAGAACGACGTCTCGGACGTCTTCGTCTACGACTGGGACACTCGCAAGACCGAGCGCGTGAGCCTCGGCCCCAAGGACGCCGAGGCCAACGACTCGAGCACCGCGCCCTCGATCTCCTCCGATGGCCGCTACGTGGCGTTCCAGTCGGTGGCGACCAACCTGGTGCCGGGCGCGCCGCGGCTCTGGCAGATCTTCGTCCGCGACCGCACCGACGGCGACACCGAGCGCGTCAGCGTCAACGACGAGGGCAAGCCCGCCAACAACGACTGCGAGAGCCCGTCGATCTCCGGCGACGGGCGCTGGGTGGCGTTCGTGTGCAACGCCTGGAACCTGGCGACGGGCGTGCGCGGCACCGCAAAGCAGGTCTACCTCCACGATCGCAAGAGCCACCGCACCACGCTGGTGAGCAAGGGCGCCGGCGCGCAGGCCGGCAACTGGATGAGCTGGCAGCCCAAGGCGGCGGGAGACGGCGTCGTGGCCTTCGAGACCTACGCCACCAACCTCGTCCCGAGCGACAAGAACGACACCTCGGACGTGGTGGTGGCGCCGCCCGGCAACGCGCCGCTCGAGGCGGTGAGCGTCGACGGCGACGGTGCGCTCGGCAACGGTCCGTCGCTCGCGCCGTCGCTCTCCGCGCACGGTCGCTACGTGGTGTTCTCGTCGTCGGCGACCAACCTGGTCTCGGACTCGAACCAGAAGGTCGACGTGTTCCTGCGCGATCGCAAGACCGGCGATACCGAGTGCGTCAGCGAAGCCCCCGACGGATCCGCCGCCAACGGCGATAGCTGGTTTCCGGTGATCTCCGCCGACGGCCTGGTGCGCGCCTACGAGTCGGACGCGAACGACCTGGTGCCGGGCGACACCAACCAGATGACCGACATCTTCGTCCAGCAGGTCGAACCGGCGTTTTGAAGTACGGGCGCGCACGGCTCACCGCCGGGAGCGCCGCGCTGCTCGTGGCGCTGGCGACGGTCGCGCTGGCGGCGCCGCCGCCGAGCGGCGGGCTGCGGGTGTGGGTCCTCGATCGTGGTCAGGTGCGCTCGGTCGGTGCCGGCGCGGGCGCGGGTAGCGGTGGGGCGGGCGGCGCCGATCGCGGCGCCGAGGAGCCGAGCTTCCCGCTCGGCTCGCTGGTGAAGCCATTCCTCGCCGAGGCGTGGGCGAGCGCCCACTCCGGCGAGCCGACGCCGCGCTTTCGCTGCGCGGGCGGCGCCCAGTGCTGGCGCCCCGCGGGCCACGGCGAGCTGGGGCTGGCGCGCGCCGTCGAGGTCTCGTGCAACGCCTACTTCCGGGCGCGCGCGGGCGCCACGCCGCGCGGCCCCGCCGCGCGGACGCTGCGCGTCGCGGGCCTCTCGGTGATCGCACCGCTCACTCCCGACGCGGCGCTCGGCCTCGCCCCGGTGAGCGCCGGCGCGGGCAGCGTGCGTGCCACGCCCGAGCGGTTGCTCGCCGCGTACGCCGCGCTCGCGCGCGAGCCATGGGCCCGCGGCGAGGGCGTCCGGCAAGAGGTGCTCGCGGGCCTCGCCGCCGCGGCGCGCACCGGAACCGCCGCCGCGCTCGGCGCGCGTGGTCTGCGCGCCAAGACCGGCACGGTGCCGGCGCTCGATGGCGCCGCGCTCGCGACCTCGGGGTTCACGCTCGCCTTCGACGAGAGCGGCTGGGCGGTGCTCGCGCTGCTCCCGCGGGGCACCGGTCGCGAGGCGGCCGCGGCGCTCGCCGCGAGGCTGCCGGAGCTTCGCCCGGGCGCGGTGGCGCGCGCGCGCGCGGCGCCGCCACGAGCGCGGGCGGAGGCCGGTGCAGGCGCGGGCGGGGGCGCGATCGAGCCCCCGCGCACGTCGTGGCGCTGGGACCCGGCGAGCGGCGAGGAGCCTCCGGCCGTGCGGGTCGCGCTCTTCGGTGCGCTCGGTCCCCGCGAGCTCTCGGCACGCAACCTGGGATCCGCGCCGGCGCCCGGCCCGCGCGGGTTCGTCGGGCCGCGCGGCAGCGTGGCCCTGGCGGTGGGCGATGCCCTCGGGCCCTCGCTGTGGGAGCTCGCGGTGCCGTCCTTCCGGTTGCGGCGGGTCGTGAGCGGCTCGATCATCCTCGCGGCGGGGCGTGATGGCACGCTCCGGCCGATCGCCGAGACGAGCGCGGCGGACTACGTGGGCGGGGTCCTCGCCGCGGAGCTGCCCGGCGGGTCGAGTGGAGAGATCCGTCCGGCGCTCGGCGCCGCGGTGCTGCGCTTCCTGATGCGAGGCGCGCGCCACGAGGACGCCGAGGTCTGCGACACCACCCACTGTGCGTGGTTCGTGGGGCGCGGCCCGCGCGTGGTGTGGATCGACGGCCGCCACCCGATCGAGCTCACCGCGGCGGGTCGCACGAGCGGCGGTGAGCGTGTGCTCGAGCCGCTCTCGGCGCCCGCGTGGGAGAGCGCCAAGCGCCTCGCCCGCGATGACGGACCGAGCCAGTGGACCGCCGATTGCGGCGGCGTCCCACTCTCACCGCATGCGCTGTGGGGGAACGGCGATCGACGGGTGTGGGTGTGTAGGCGCCACGGCAGCACGCCGCGGGCGCCGTGGAGCCGCGAGTGGAGTCGCGCGGATCTGGCGCGCGTCTTCGGCGCGCCGGTGCGCGCCCTCGCCCTCGCCGAGCCCGACGGCGTGTGGACCCTGCGCGCGAGCCTCGCGGGCGGAGACGTGCGCGAGCTGCGCTACGACGACGCGCACCGCGCGATCGCCGAAGTGCTCGGCTGGGACGCGCTGCCCAGCCCGGCGAGCGCGATCCGCCGCGCGGCCGACGGCTATCGCGTGGAGGGCTTCGGCCACGGCCACCGGGTCGGCCTCTGCCTCGCGCCGTGACCGCGCGCCGAGGGGCGAAGCGTGTGGAGGGTCGCGCGCCGCGCGACCGGCGATACGCGATGGCGTCGCGTCGGCGATCGCGCCGATTCCTGTATGACGCGGCTCGAACTGCGATCGGCGATCTCACGGCCGCTCGCATCGGCGCGTATCGCCGGGCACGCAACGCGTGCCCCTCCCCGATCGTGAGCCTACGGCAGCTTCGACGACACCAGGGAGCTCACGGCCTTGCCGTCGGCGCGGCCCTTGATGCGCTCCATCACCGCCTTCATGACCTTGCCCATGTCCTTCTTGCTGGTGGCGCCGAGCTCGGCGATCACCGTGTCGACCGCCGCTTCCAGCTCGGCGGCGTCGATCTGCGTCGGCAGGTAGGTCTCGAGGATCGTGATTGCGCTCTTCTCCTTGTCGGCGAGGTCGGCGCGGTTTCCCTTCTCGAACTGCTCGATCGAGTCCTTGCGCTTCTTCACGCCGCTGGCGATCGCCGCGAGCGTCTCGTCGTCCGTGAGGGTCGAGCCCGCGCCCTTGGTGACGCGCAGGTTCTTGAGGTCGGCGATCACCATGCGCAGCACCCACACCTTCTCGGTGTCCTTCGCTTTCATGGCCGTCGCGAGGTCTTCCTGGAGCTTCTGGTCGAGTGCCATGGCGGTGATGCCTCCGCTGCGCTGGGATGGTGGCGAGTATAGTCGCCGACCTCCGGCGGGGGCTGTTCCAGCCCCCCGCGGCGCTTCGCTGCCGCGCGATTGCTGCACACGTTCGCCGCACCGCGCCGATCGGGGGAGCGTCCTCGTGGCGTCCGCGGCGCGATGCACGCGCCGCACGCCCCTGCTAGGATCGGCCGGTCCTACCGAGATCTACCGAGAGCCGGGAGAGGGGTCGATGGCCGGAGTGCTCTACGCCGTCCAGACGGTGTTCACGTTGTGGATGCTGGTCGACTGCATGCAGCGCGGCGGCGGCTTCTACTGGTACGTCATCATGTGGATGCCGTTCGGGCCGCTCGCCTATTTCTTCGCGGTCAAGATCCACGACTACGACCTGCGCCCGCTCAAGCGGCTGCTGCGGTTCGAGCGCCCGCCGGGTGCCGCGGCGCTGCGCTTCCGGCTCCAGGAGAGCGCCACTCCCGCGAACAAGCTGGCGCTGGCGCAGGAGCTGGTCGCGCGCAAGGAAAGCGTCGACGAGGCCGCCGACCTCTTCCGCGAGGTGCTGCGCTGGGACCCCGACGAGCGTCGCGCGCAGTACGGGCTGAGCGTGGCGATGGTGCAGAAGGGCGACGTCGCCGCCGCGCTCGAGCTGCTCGCCAGGCTGGTGGCCCGCGATCCCAAGTTCCACGACTACGATGCATGGCGCGAGCTCGCCGAGCTGCGCTGGAACGCCGGCCAGAAAGACGTCGCGATCGCGGACCTCGAAGCCCTGGTCCAGAGCACGGCACGCCTCGAGCACCGGTTCCTCCTCGCGAGCCGCCTCGCCGAGGTGGGGCGCAAGGACGAGGCCAAGCAGCTCCTCGAGGCCGCGATCGAGACCTACAAGCACTCGCCGCGCTACATCCAGCGCCGCGACGCGCGTCCGCGGCGCGCCGCCCGGAAGCTGCTCACCGACCTAACCGCCGCGGCCTGAGCGGTCGAGGCCACGCCGTCGTGGTCGCTCTTTTTTCACGTCCGCGCCCGACCGACCGAATCAACGTCCGTTCGATTTCGTCTGAGGCTGGCGCGGGTCCCGTGGGGCCCGGCGGCTTGACGCCCGACCGAACGGGTGTTTGGTTCGGGCCGCTCGAAAAACCGGCCCTCCGCCGTCATCGCGAATCCCCATGATCGAAGCCGACCGGCTGAGCAAGTTCTACGGGTCCAAGGCCGCCGTCCTGGACCTCTCGTTCCGCATCGAGTCCGGATCCGTCGTGGGCTTCCTGGGCCTCAACGGCGCCGGCAAGACCACCACGCTCAGGTTGCTCTCGGGCGACCTCGAGTCGTCGGTGGGCACGGTGCGGATCGGCGGGGTGGACCTCTCCGCCAACCCGCGCGAAGTGAAGCGCAAGATCGGGTTTCTGCCCGATCAGCCCCCGCTCTACCCCGAGATGAGCGTGCACGCGTACCTGCGCTACGCGGGCGCCATCCGCGGCATGAGCGGCGCCGACCTCGAGGCACGCGTCACCGAGGTCGAGAAGATGGTGCGCGTCGACGAGGTCGCGAACGACCTGGTCTCGAGCCTCTCGCACGGCTACCGGCAGCGCCTCGGCATCGGTCAGGCGATCGTCCACCGCCCCGAGCTGGTGATCCTCGACGAGCCCATCAGTGGCCTGGATCCCGTGCAGATCGCCGACATGCGCGAGCTCATCCGCGCCCTCGGCGGTCAGCACACCGTGCTGCTCTCGAGCCACATCCTCACCGAGATCAGCCAGACCTGTGACCGCATCCTGGTGATGGGCAAGGGCCGCATCATCGCCGACGGCACCGAGGAGGAGCTGCGCCGCCAGCTCGTCCGCGGCGGCGTCGTCGACGTCACGGTGCGCGGCGACGCCACCACCGTGCGCGGGCGCCTCGCCGGGCTCGACGGGGTCAAGTCGGTCGAGGTCCTCACCGACACCAAGGCCGCCGAGCCCGGCTCCGTGCGGCTGCGCGTCCAGGCCGCCGGTGACGTTCGCGAGGCCATCGCCCGCAAGCTGGTCGAGGGCGGCTTCGGGCTGCTCGCGCTCGGCAACTCCGAGCACGAGCTGGAAGACGTGTTCGTCGAGCTGACCCGTGACCGGTCGGACTCGACCCAGGCCAAGACATGATCCGCAACGTGGCACTGGTGTCGCGCCGCGAGCTCGCGCGGCGTTCTTCTCGAGCTGGACCGGCTACGCCATCGCCGCCGCGGTGCTGGTGGTGGACGGTCTGCTCTTCAACGGGCTGGCGCTCGGCAGCGGCAAGCAGCTCTCCGCCGAGGTGCTGAGGCAGTTCTTCTACTTCTCGTCCGGCACCACGATGATCACCGGCATCCTGCTCTCGATGCGGCTCATCGCCGAGGAGCGCGGCTCGGGGACGATCGTGCTGCTGCGCACCTCGCCGCTCTCGAGCGGCGAGATCGTGGTCGGCAAGTTCCTCTCGGCGCTCGGCTTCCTCGCCTTCATCACGCTCTGCTCGATCTACATGCCGCTGCTCGTGATGGTGCACGGCAAGGTCTCGCCGGGGCACCTCGCCGCGGGCTACGGCGGGCTCCTGTTGCTGGGGGCCGCGAGCATCGCGATCGGAACCTTCGCCTCCACGCTGTCGCGGGTGCAGGTCGTGAGCGCGATCCTCGGCGCCGCGATCCTCGTCGGGCTGCTGGTGCTGTGGTTCGTGGCGCGCCGCACCGAGCCGCCGGTGTCTTCGATCCTGGTGGCGCTCGCGCTCTACAGCACCCACTTCGAGCCCTTCATGAAGGGCGTCGTCCACCTCAAGGACGTCGTCTACTACCTCTCGATCACGTACTTCTTCCTCCTGCTCTCGATGCGCTCGCTCGACGCGCAGCGCTGGGACTGACCGATGACCACCGAGACGCAGCCGTCGCGGTGGAGCCGCGAGGGAACCGGGCTCACCGCGGCTTTCTTCCTGGGCTCGGCGGCGCTGCTGGTGGGCGAGCGCCTGCTCGGCGGAGGCTCGGCCGGCCGCTGGGCGTTCACCGCCGCCGGCGCGGCGCTGATCGTGGTGAGCGCGCTGGCGCGCAGCTTCCTCGCCCGCAGAGGTCCGGCGCCCGCGCGCGGCGCCAACGAGATCCTGGCCCTCGCCCACTGGGGCGGCGTGCTCGCGATCGCGCTCTACCTCGCTTCCACGGACGAGGGGTTCCGGCTCTTCGGGATCAAGTGGCCGCTCGCCGAAGGCGCGAAGCGCCTGCAGACGGTGCTGCGCTGCGTGTGGCCGATCGTTTGGCTCGCGTCGGCGTCCTCGCTCGCCCTCGCCAAGCGCGCCGCGCGGCCCCTCGGCACCGCGGGCGCGGTCGAGGAGCGGCGCGTCTCCGAGTCCGCGGCGGTGGGCCTGAGCCTCGCGTTCGCGGCGGCGTTCCTGTTCACCATCAACTACCTCGCCGCTCAGCACGACGAGAGCGTCGACTTCAGCTACTTCCGCACCGCGCGCCCCGGCGAGGGCACCCGCGACCTCGTCACGCGCCTCGCGGATCCGGTCGAGGTGGTGCTCTTCTTCCCGGAGGCGAACGAGGTCGCCGACGAGCTCATGGGCTACTTCCGCGAGCTCGAGGGCGTGAACCCGCTGCTCACGGTGCGGCGCGCCGATCGCCTCCTCGATCCGGACCTCGCTCGCAAGACCAAGGTCCGCAACGACGGCGTGGTGCTGATCCAGAAGTCGCAAGCGCCGGCCGACGCCGCGGCCACGGCGGGCGCGCCCAGCTCGCCCGCCGCGACCCCGGCCGGTGAGCAGTGGTCGGTGGGCACCGACATCGACTCGGCCCGCTACAAGCTCAAGAAGCTCGACGAGGAGTTCCGCCAGCGGCTGGTGAAGGTGACCCAGAAGCAGCGTCTCGCGTACGTGACCGTCGGCCACGGCGAGATGACGAGCCCGACCAGCGGCGAGACCGGCGCGGTCGCGCGCGCGGCGCGCCTCAGGCCGCTGCTTCGCCAGCTCGGCTACGACGTCAAGGATCTGGGCTTCCAGGACGGTCTCGCGGCCGACGTGCCGAGCGACGCCTCGGTGGTCCTCATCGTCGGGCCGGACTCGCCGTTCCTGCCCGCCGAGATCGACAGCCTCACGCGCTACCTCGAGCGCGGCGGCAAGCTCTTCCTCGCGATCCAGGGGGGGCGCACCGGCGGTCTCGAGCCGCTGCTCGCGGGGCTCGGCCTCGAGTTCAAGCCCGGCCCCCTCGCCAACGACCGCTACCACTACCGGCAGCGCTACAACGACTCGGACCGGGTGTTCATCGGCACGGGCAGCTACTCGTCGCACCCCTCGGTCGCCAACCTGAGCCGCGAGGCGCGCCGCGCCACGTTCGCGGCGCTGAGCAGCGGCTACCTGACCAAGAGCGCCGACGCCCGCGGCAACACCCTCGACTTCACGGTGCGCACGCTCACCGGTACGTGGGCGGACACGAACGGCGACTTCCAGTTCAACGAAGGTCTCGAGACCAAGGACATCTTCAACCTCGCGGCCACCGCCGAGCGCGAGATCAAGCCCGCCGACGGCGCCGCGCCCGCGCCGGGGACGGCGGCGAAGAAGATGCGCGCGATCGTCGTCGCCGACGCCGAGGCGGTGGGCGACGAGCTGTTGCCCAACACCGCCAACCTGGTGTTCGTGGGCGACGGTCTCGAGTGGCTCACCACCGAGAAGCCCGCGTCCACGAAGGTCGAGAGCGAAGAGGACGTGCCCATCGAGCACACCCGCGACCAGGACAACGTGTGGTTCTGGGGAGTGGTGGTGGGTGGACCGCTCGCGGTGCTCGGGTTCGGCTGGCTGGTGCTTCGGGTGCGTCGAGGGAAGCGGTCATGAAGCGACCGGGAGTGAGCGGCGCGGTGGTGCACGGCGTGTTGCTGGTGATCGCGCTGGGCGCGGCCTACTTCGACTGGACGCGGCCCAAGGCGGCGAGCCGCAAGCCCGGCGAGGTCACGGTGTGGAGTGGTGCCGCGAGCGACATCACCGCGGTCCACCTCGACTCGGCCCTCGCCAAGGTCGACCTCGAGCTCAAGAAGGAGAAGGACGCCAAGCCGTATCCGTGGTTCCGCCTCGAGCGGACCATCACGCTACCGGCGCCCCCTCCGCCCAAGCCCGAGGAGAAGAAGGACGCCAAGCCCGCCGATCCTGACGCCCCGAAGGACGAGAAGAAGGACGAGGCCAAGCCCGCGCCCGCCGTCCAGCCGCCTCAGACCAAGGTCACGGTCAAGGAGTTCCTGGGCGCGGACCGCACCAAGGAGCGCCTCGAGAAGCTCGCGACGCTCACGGCGGAGCGCGACCTCGGCAACGTCGCGGGCGACACGCTCGCCAAGCTCGGCCTCGACAAGCCGCGCGGCTCGCTGGTGGTGAAGACGGGCGCCGGCGAGCGCAAGCTCGAGCTCGGTGACACCGCGGTCGGCGATCGGTTGCGCTACGTGCGCGAGCCCGGGAGCGGACGCGTCTACGCGATCGACACCAACCTCTTCGCCGATCTCGAGCAGGCCGACACCCGCCTCCAGAACACCGACCTCCAGCCGTTCAACGCCGAGTCGATCGAGAAGGTCACGATCACCATCGGTGGCACCTCCCGGACCTACGTGCAGAAGGACCGCGACAAGCCCGGCAAGACCTACTGGGTGGCGGAGATCGGCGAGAGCGCGGCCGGGAGCGCGCCCGAGACCGGCGACAAGGACGAGCGCGCGACCACCTGGTTCGGCAAGCTCGGGCGCCTCAAGGCCGAGCGCTACCTTGCCGCCGACGAGAACCCGCTCGAGAGCACCGCGGTGGAGCCGCGCAGGCGGCGCCCGTCGGGCCCGTCGAGACCAAGCCAGTGCTCAGGATCGAATACGAGGTCGCGGGCTATCCGCCCGCAACCCTCGATCTCGAGAAGGTCAGCGCGGGCGCCGACAAGGTCGCGTTCGTGGCGCGCACCAGCTACACCCGCTCGCGCGTCGTGGTCAATCGGTTCTCGGCCGAAGAGATCGAGAAGGACCTGAACGACCTGCTCGGAGTCTGACGCCCCGCCCGGCGGTCGCGCGTCGCGCGACCGGCGATACGCGCCGACGTGGCGACGCGGCCGGCGTCGATCCCCGTGCGGCGCTCACGCCCCGTCGGATCGCCGGGCACGCAGACGCGTGCCCCTCCGGGTCGGTCCGTAGGGGCGGGGCCCGTCCCCGCCCGCCGTAGCGATCGATCGCGGCCCGTCTCGCACGCGCGCTTGCCCGCGCCCTCGGCGGCAGGGAAGCTCCGCGCGGCGATGAGTGACCCCCACCGCAGACATCCGCGCCGCGATCGAGACGGCCCTCGCCGAGCGCCGCGCGCGGGTCGAGGACCTCGAGCGCCGCGACGCCGGCTTCTCGAACCTCCGCCTCGCGACGGTGGTCGCGGCGCTGCTCGTGGGGGTCGCGGGCGTGGTCGTCGATGGCCGGCTGATGGCCGGGCTCGGGGTGGCGGCGCTCGCGTTCGTGATCGTGGTGTTCCGTCACGCCGATCTGCTGCGCGAGCTCGAGCGCGCGCGCCGCGCCGTCTCCTTCCAGGAGCGGCGGCTGGCGGTGGCGCGCCACGAGTGGAGGGGGACGGGCTCGACGGGCGAGCGCTTCCGCGACGACCGCCACGACTACGCCGCCGACCTCGACCTCTTCGGCGCGGGCTCGCTGTTCGAGCTGGTGTGCGCGGCGCGCACCTGGCTCGGCGAGTCGACGGCCGCGGCCTGGCTGCTCTCGCCGGCGAGCGCGGCCGAGATCCGTGCTCGCCAGAGCGCCACGCGTGAGCTGGCCGAGCGCCTGGAGTTCCGGGAGCGGCTGTGGCTCGCGGCCGCGCCGGAGGTGGCGAAGCTCGACCCCGCGAAGCTCGTCGCGTGGGCGAGCGAGCCCCCTCGGTTCCCGGATCGCCGCGCCGTGCGGCTCGGCGCGATCGTGGTCTCGCTGCTCACGATCACGGCGCTCGCCCTGCGCGCCGCCGGCCACCCATGGGGCGCTTACCTCCTCGGGCCCGCGTTCGCGATCCACCTCGCGTTCTTCCTCAAGACCCGCCACGCGGCGGCGGAGGTGACGGCGGGGATCGACAACGTCGAGCCGGCGCTCGCCGCCACCCACGAGTCGCTGGCGGGGATCGAGCGCGAGCCGTTCACGTCGGCGCCGCTGAGCAAGGCGCGCGAGCGGCTCGCCGGCGCTGGCGCGGGTGCTGGCACCGCGAGCGCATCGGTGAGCGTCGCGCGCCTCCACCGCATCGCCGGGTGGCTCGACAACCTCCACGACTTCTACCTGGCGGCGTTCGTGGCGCCGGTGGTGTTCTGGCGGCTCCACTGCGCGCTCGCGCTCGAGGAGTGGCGAGCGCGAAACGGCGCGGTGCTCGGGGACTGGCTCGCGATCCTGGGTGAGCTCGACGCGCTGGCGGGGTTCGCCGCTCTCGCCGAGACCCACCCCGATTGGTGCTGGCCGGAAGTCCTCGCCGGCAGTGCCGGCGGCGCGTCGCCGCTGCCGGTCGTCGAGGCGACGGCACTCGGCCATCCGCTGCTCCCTCCCGATCGGCGGGTGGCGAACGATCTGGCCCTCGGCGCCGCGCCGGCCGCTCAGCTCTGGATGGTGAGCGGTTCGAACATGTCGGGGAAGAGCACCTGGCTGCGGTCCATCGGCAGCGCCGCGGTCATGGCGCTCGCGGGGGCGCCGGTGTGCGCCCGGGCGATGCGTCTCCACTCGCTCCGCGTGGTGACGTCGCTGCGCGTCGTGGACTCGCTCGCGGACGGCGCGAGCCACTTCCTGGCCGAGGTGAAGCGCTTGAAGCGCGCGCTCGACGTCGCCGAGAGCGGCGCCGCCACCCTCGTGCTCTTCGACGAGATCCTCCACGGCACCAACTCGCGCGAGCGCACCCTCGGTGCCCGCGCCATCACCGGGCGGCTCGTCGAGCTCGGCGCGGTCGGCCTCGTCACCACCCACGACCTCGCCCTGGTCGCGCTCGCCGACGAGCTCGGCGAGCGCGCCGTCAACGTCCACTTCGCCGACCACGTCGAGGACGGCCGCATGCACTTCGACTACCGCATCCGCCCGGGAGTGCTCGCCTCCACCAACGCGCTCGCGGTGATGCGCTCGGTGGGGATCGAGCTCGACTTCGAGGGAGAAGGCCCGCGATGAACCCCGCCGACTTCGAAGCGATCGACGCCGGACTCGAGCGCGAGATCCGCGACCGCATCAACGTGTACGCGCCCTTCCCGCGGCTGGTCGGGCTGGTGATGGAGGAGGTGCGGAAGGACTACGCGCGGATGAGGCTGCCGTATCGCCCCGAGCTCAACCAGCCGGCCGGCATGGTCCACGGTGGGGCGATCGCGACCCTCATCGACACCGTGGTGGTGGGCTCGATCTTCTCCAACGTGCCCGAGCTACCGCGCAAGCTCCTCACCATCGACATGCACGTCCACTACCTCGACGCGGCGGTCGAGGAGGACCTGATCGCCCACGGCGCCGTGCGCCGCCGCGGCCGCAGCATCTGCTTCCTCCACGTCGACGTGATCAGCGCGAGCGGAAAGCCGGTCGCCCACGGCGAGCTGAGCTACAAGCTCTCGTTCTGACCCCGAGAATCGCCTCCTGGGGCCCGAAAAAGCCCCTGAAATGGGGGTCGCCGTGATCTGCTGCAAGCAGAATGTTGCAGGATTCTATGGCGGAATGTGGCGAAATTCGATGGCATCTTGTGATGTGTTCGGAAAGCGCCAGCTTTCAGTTCCGCGGCCCGCATTCATGGGCTTCTGCGGCTGATCGCGCCGCTGTTGACACGAGTCGTCAGGGAGGCGTTAATAGATAACGATTTTGAGAATCACTTTCATCTTGTCATGGCCCCTCGACCTCACAATCCGCGCCCCCCGGCCAGCACCGCGCCGCGATCGTCCATGAAAGCGACGGGCGGCCGCGCCTCCGACGACGCGGGACACCGAGCGCTGCGCTGCTGCTGCGGCAGCCTCCTCGCCCGGATCGTCGACTCGTCCGTCGAGCTCAAGTGTCGGCGGTGCAAGCGAGTGGTGCTGCTGCCGCTCTCGCCGCCGGGTACAGGCCCCCCGGAGGCCGCGCCCATCCGCTGATCCTTCCTCCGATCCTTCGAGAGGCCCGCGGCCCCGAGCGCCCAGCGCCCAGCGAACCACCGGAGCCCGTCGCACCCGCAACGGCCCGCGTGACGTTCCGGGAAACCCGCCGTGGCACGTCGCCTCGACCGCCTTCGAACCGCCGCCGCAGTCCCCGCTGCCCTCGTCTTCGGGCTGACCCTCGCCGCGCCCGCCCGCGCTCAGCTCCCCGTCGCGGGCGAGGAGGAGATCGAGGTCATCGCGCCGCCGCTACGCGCCGCCGAGGTCCTCGGCCAGTCGGCCGCGGCGGTCGAGGTCATCGCGGTCGCCCAGGCGCAGCGCGAGAGCGCTGACCTGGGCGAGGTGCTGGCGCGCACCCGAGGTGTCGGCGTGCGCCGCGCGGGGGGCCTGGGCTCCCTCGACCGGTTCTCGCTCGACGGCTTCACCGACGACCAGATCCGGTTCTTCGTCGACGAGGTCCCGCTCGAGCTCGCCGGTTTCGCGCTCGGCCTGGCCAACGTGCCGGTGGACCTGGTCGAGCGCGCCGAGATCTACCGCGGAGTCGTCCCGGCGCGCTTCGGCACCGACGCGCTCGGTGGCGCCGTGAACCTGGTCACCGAGCCCGAGAAGCCGGCGAGCGGGGCGGGAACCTCGTACCAGGTGGGCTCGTTCGGTACCCACCGCGTCACCGCCGACGGCCGCTACCACGACCCGGAAGCGGGGCTGGTCGGCGGCGCGACGGGCTTCTTCGACGACGCCGGCAACGACTACCCGATCCACGTCGAGGTCGCCGATGACACCGGCGCCCTCGTCCCCGCCACCGTGCGGCGCTTCCACGACGCGTATCGCGCCGGCGGCGGCACCTTCGACCTCGGTGTGGTCGATCGCCCGTGGGCCGACCGCGCGACCGCGCGGATCTTCACCACCTCCTACGACAAGGAGCTGCAGCACAACGTGGTGATGACCGTCCCGTACGGCGAGGTCACCTACGGCGAGCAGGCCAGCGGCGGCACGCTGCGGTTCGCGCGCGACGGGCGCGAGCACGGCGACCCGCTGCCCTTCGCGCTCGACGTGCTCGCGGGCTACGCGTACCGCGCGATCGACTTCGAGGATCGCTCGCCGTGGGTCTACGACTGGCACGGCGACCGGGTCCGCGAGCGCGTCACCCCGGGCGAGACCGGCGGTGCACCCGCCGACCAGACCACCTGGGAGCACGCCGGGCTGGCGCGGCTCGCCGCCGCCCTGAACCTCGCGCCCGGCCACGAGCTGCGTCTCGTCACCACGCCGTCCTACGCCACGCGGTGGGGGCGCGACCGGATCCGCGCCGCCAACGGCACGCCCGATCCGCTCACCGCCGAGCGCGCGCTCTTCACGGTGGTGAGCGGGATCGAGGAGCAGGCGGATCTCCTCGACGGCGACCTCGAGAACGTGGCGTTCGTGAAGCACTACCGGCTCTCGACTCGCGCCGAGCCCGGCCCGGCCGCCGGCGCGCAGAGGGTGCTCGAGCACGACCTCGATCAGCTCGGCGGCGGCGACGCGCTGCGGTGGTGGCTCGGCGAGCGGCTGCGCGCCAAGGCGTCCTACGAGTACGCGACGCGGTTGCCGCGCGCGGACGAGCTCTTCGGCGACGGCGTGCTGGTGCAGCCGAACCTCGCGCTCGATCCCGAGGTGAGCCACAACCTGAACCTCGGCGTGGCCCTCGAGCCGCTCGCGCTCGACTCCGGCGACTACCGCGCCGAGCTCGGAGGGATCGCGCGCTTCGCCGACCAGCTCGTGGTGCTGGTCGGGACGGATCGCGACTACTCGTACCAGAACGTGTACGCGGCGCGGATCCTGGGCGTCGATGGCGCGCTCGGCTTCCGATCGCCCGCCGCGTGGAGCGACTGGCTCCTCGGCGCCGCCCTCGAGCTCGACGGCAACGCGACCTATCAGGACGCGCGCAACGTCTCGAGCCGCGGCACCTTCGGCACGTTCGAGGGCGACCGCATCCCCAACCGGCCGTGGCTCTTCGTCAACGGCGCCGCGCGCCTCGAGTGGCGTGAGCTCGTGTGCGACGACGTGCTGTCGCTCGGCTGGTACGGGCGCTACGTGCACGAGTTCTACCGCGGCTGGGAGAGCATCGGGCGGCGCGACACCAAACAGGTAGTGCCGTCGCAGCTCACCCACACGCTGACCCTCGGCTACTGGCTGCACGGCGGCGGCGCGCTGCCCGACGCGAGCCTCTCGTTCGAGGTGCAGAACCTGACCGACGAGCGCGCCTACGACTTCTTCGGCGTCGAGCGGCCCGGGCGCTCGTTCGCGCTCAAGGTGACGGCATGGCTGTGACCGGACCGGGCCACGGCGCCGGCGCGGCGCCGCCGACGCGGCGCGGGCTCTCGCCGCGAGCGCGGGTGCGCTCGTACGACGCCCACGCGTGGGTGGGAGTGGTCGCGAGCCTGCTGCTCCACGCGATGTTCTTCGCCGGCGCCTTCGCGCTCTTCCGGTCCGAGCTCGAGGAGTGGCAAGACCCGCGCCCGCTGGCGGACCCCTCGCGCCTCGCCACGCCGGCGCGGCTGGTCGATCGGCTGGTGGCCGAACACGGGCTCGCCGGCGGCGAGGCGTGGGTGCGGTTCCCATCGCCGCGCCGCTCGCTGGTCGAGGCGCACGTGCGCGCCGGCGGCTCCGCCGAGTGGCGCGAGCTGCGCCTCGACCCGGTGACCACGGCGACGGCGACGGCGCGCTCGGAGGTGGCCGACCTCCTCTACCAGCTCCACTTCCTCCACCACGACCGCGTGCCGGCGGGGATCTACGTCGCGGGGGTGCTCGGCGTCGCGATGCTCGCGGCGCTCGTCACCGGCACGGTCGTCCACCTCCGCGACCTGCGTGGGCAGCTCGTCCGGTTCCGCCCCGAGCGGCCGATGCGCTCGGTGTGGAGCGACCTGCACAAGGTGCTCGGCGTCCTCGGGCTGCCGTTCCAGATCGTGGTCGCATGGAGCGGGACGTTGCTCTGCCTGTGGCCGCTCCTCCTGCGTGGGGTGGCGTGGCCGGTCGCGGGCGGGGACTTCGAGAGCGCCGAGCGGCTCCTCATCGGCTGGCACGAGCACGCCCAGCCGAGCGGGAGCGCGGTCGCGATGCCGGACGTGGAGGCTCTCGTCGCGGCGGCGCGCGCGCACGAGCCGGCGATGGATCCCGAATGGATGCACGTCGAGCTGCCGGGCGACGCGGCCGGGACCTTCGCGGTGCTCGGGGCGTCGAGCGAAGCGCCGTTCGGGACAGCGGACGTGCGGCTCGGCGCGACCGACGGCGCGCTCGTCCATCACGGCGAGCCGGCCACCGAGACCGCGGGCGGCGCCGCGCTGCGCTGGACGGTGGGGCTCCACTTCGCGCGCTACGGCGGGGCCGCGCTGCGCGTCGCGGAGGCGCTGCTCGCGATCGGTGCCTGCGCCACGATCCTGAGCGGCAACTGGATCTGGATCGAGCGGCGCCGCGCCCGCACCGCAGCGCCGCACGCGTCTTTCCTCGAGCGCCTCTCGGTGGGCGCGGGGCTCGGGATCGTCGCGGCCACCGGCGTGCTGCTGGTGACGAACCGGCTGCTCTTGCCGCTCGCCGGGCGCTTCGCCGTCGCGGAAGTGAGCGCCTTCTTCGCGACGTGGGCGGCGTGCACGGCCTTCGCGCTGGGACGCGCCGACGCGCGTCGCAGCGCGCGCGTCGTTCTGACGATCGCCGCGGCCACGTTGGTGGCGGTGCCGTGGCTCGGTGCGCTGAGCACACCGCTCCACCTCGTCGGAGCGCTCGCGGCCGGTCGGTTCGACATCGCCGGCGTGGACCTCGGGTGACGATCCTCGGGCTCGCGTCGCTGGCGGCACGTCGTGCGATCGCGCCGTCCGTCCCGGTCGAAGTCCGGCTCGCCGCGCCGGAGGCCGCCCGTGCCTGAGCTCGTCGCGTCGCTGATCGCGGTGGTCGGAGTGGCGGCGCTGCACGGTCTCGGCCGGTCGCCGCTCCCTGCGCGGGCGTGGCTCGCGGCCCTTGCGTGGGGCGCGACGTGGGCCGGGTTCGGGGGCTCGGCGCGTCCGACCGAGGCGGCCGCCGCCGCGGCGGTGGCGTGGTCGGCGGCCGCGTGCGCGGTGGCGCTCGCCGCGCCGGTGTGGCCGCGCGTGACCCGCATCGCGATCGCGAGCTCCGCTCTGGCCGCGGTCGTCCTGGGAGGTGTCCTTGCCTTCTGAACCGAAGCTTCGCGTCGATCCTCGCCGCCTCGGCGTCGCCCTGGGAGTCGTCGCCGCGCTCGGCTCACTCGCCAGCGCGATGGCGGCGTGCGCCGCCCTCGCGGCCGTGCTGCCGTTCGCCGCCTCGACACGCGTCGCGCTCGCGCTCCACACGCTGGTGCCGCTGTGGGTCGCGGGGGGATGCGTCACCGTCACCGCGGCCAACGCCCGCCGCGCGCTCGCGCTCCACGGCGCGGTGATCGCGGTGTGCCTGGCGGTGGTCGCCGGCGCCGGCGCGTTGCGCGCCCGCTCCCCCGGTCCGCCGCGCTCTCGACCCTCACCCGTTGAAACCCTTCGAAGTCCCTTCTTCCACGAGGAAACAGGCCATGAACGATCGATCCGTCTCGAAGTCCATCCCCCGCCGGCTCGCGGCGCTGGGGCTCGTGTCGCTCGCGGCGTGCAGCGGCGGTGGTGGTGATGGCGGCGGCGCCCCCCCGCCGCCCTCGGCCACGGGCCGCTACGCCCTCGGCTCCGTCGTGATCGACGCCGACGGCAACCGCACCACCTACGTCCAGACCGTGGCTTCGCTCGACGACGGCCCGTTCGACAACGAGTCGGCCGTCGAGCTCCCCGGCAACGGCGTGGTGATGGCGCTCGGCCGCGACGTGTTCGTGGGGCTCGCCGAGGCGCCGACCTGGGTGCGCTACACGGCGAACGACGCCGGCACGCTGGTCGAGACCGGGCGGCTCAGCCTGCTCAACTTCGGCACCAGCTACGTCGACTACGGCAACGCCATCGTCGACGACACCACCGCCGTCTCGGTGCTGAGCGGCCCGGACGTGGCGGTGGTGTGGAACCCGTCGACGATGCAGATCGTCGGCGAGGTGCCCCTCGGCCACCCCGCGCGCGAGGGCTATTCGCTGGAGGTGTGGACGACCGTCGCCCACGACGGGCTGGTGTACATCCCTGGGCGCTGGGCCGACTGGGAGGGCGGGCGCATCTACGCCGGCGTCTCGCTCACGATCCTCGATCCGAAGAATCTGCGCGTCGTGGCGGTGGCCGAGGACGATCGGTGCGCCAGCGGCGGGCGCGTGGTGTTCGACGAGCAGGGCTACGGGTACGTGATGGGGGACGGCCGCACCTACTCGAGCCACATGTTCGCGAATGCCCGAGGAGAGACGGCGGCGCCGAACTGCCTGCTGCGCATCCCGCCGGGGGGGACGGATTTCGAGGACGGCTACTTCCACACCATCCAGTCGCTCACCGGCGGGCTCGAGTCGATCAGCGAGCTCGAGACCGCGGGCCAGTCGAGCGGCCTCGGCTTCGCGAAGATGTTCTATCCGGACCAGCTCCCGGAGGGTGTCGAGCCCGTCGACTTCGGGTTCTGGAGCGTGCCCGCGCACAAGATGTGGCGCATCGACTTGGCCGACCCGCCGCGCGCGGAGGTCGTCGCCGACATCCCGTTCTCGACCATCGGCTTCACCGGCAGCGCCCTCGACGGGAGCCTGTTCGTGGGCGAGAGCGCCGACGGCGCGGTGACCGAGGTCTACGAGATCGACGCCGAGGTGAACCGCGCCGCGCCGCGCTTCGTGATGGATGGCTACTTCTACGGGCTCTTCGAGCTGAGTGACTGAGGGTTCGGCGGGTCGGTGACGGAGCACCGACGCTCCACGCACCGCTGGAGCGCGGTCGCTCCGTCGACCGCCCCGAGTCGATCGGCGTCGGCGCCGTTCGATCGCGACTCAGCCGAGCTGGATGAGCCGGGTCGGCGGGAAGCGATCGAGCACGCCGAGCGCGCTGCGCGCGGCGAAGTAGCCGCACATCCCGTGCACGCCGCCGCCCGGCGGTGTCGACGCCGAGCACAGGAACACCCGCGGGTTGGGTGTCGAGTAGGGGTCGAGGCGCGCGACCGGCCGGGTGAAGAGCTGGAACACGTCCGCGACGCCGCCGGTGATGGCGCCGCCCACGTAGTTGGGGTTCATGCGCTCGAAGTCGGCGGTGCGTGTCGCGTGGCGGGCGAGGATGCGCTCGCGAAAGCCGGGCGCGAAGCGCTCGATCTGTCCTTCGATCGCGTCCGTCATGTCCACGCTCGAGCCCGCCGGCACGTGGCAATACGCGTAGCCGGTGTGGTGGCCCGCGGGTGCGCGGCTCGCGTCGAACTGGCTCTGCTGGACCACGATCAGGTAGGGGCGGTGCGAGTGCTCGCCGGCCCACATCGCCGCCTCCGAGGCGGCGATCTCGTCCATCGTCCCGCCCACGTGCACGGTGGAGGCTTCGAGGCAGGTGGGGTCGCTCCACGGGATCGGACCGTCGAGCGCCCAGTCGAGCTTGAACACGCCCGGGCCGTAGCGGAACCAGCGCAGCCGCCGCGCGTAGGTGGCGGGCAGCACCGGCTCGCAGATCGCCGCGAGCTGGCGTGGGTCGGTGTCGAAGAGGTACACGCGCGCGGGTGGGAGATCGCGGATCGAGCGCACCCACAGGCCGGTGTGGATGGTGCCGCCGAGCGAGCGCAGGTAGCTCGCGAGGGCGTTGGTGATCGCCGCCGAGCCGCCCTTGGCGACCGGCCACTCCTCGACGTGCGCGGTGATCGCGAAGAGGAGCCCGAGCGCCGCGGTGAAGAAGTGGGTGAGCGGCAGGATCGCGTGCCCGGCGCAGCCGGCGAAGAGCGCCCGCGCGCGCTCGCCGCGGAAGTGCCGCCCCGCGAGCCAGGTCGCGGGCTGGAACGCCTTCATGCCGAAGCGCGCCATGCGCAGCGGATCGCGCGGCGGGCGCAGCGGGCCGAGCGCGTCCTCGAGCAGCGCGTGCGGGTCGTCGAGGAAGGGCGCGAGCAGGCGTCGCCACGCGTCGCCGTCCACGCCGAGGCCCGCGCACGTCCGCTCCAGGTCGCGCCACAGCACCACCGCGGGGGCGCCCTCGAGCGGATGCGCGATCGAGGCGCCGGGCCGAATCCAGCGCAGGCCGTGCTGCGTGAGGGGGAGCGTGCGCAGGAAGGGCGATAGGACACCCATCGGGTGGGCCGCCGAGCACACGTCGTGACGGAAGCCCGGCAGCGTGACCTCGGCGGTGCGGGTGCCGCCGCCGATGGTGTCGCAGGCCTCCAGCACCTGCACCGACGCACCCGCCATCGCCAGCACCACCGCCGCCGCGAGACCGTTCGGTCCCGCGCCGATCACCACCGCATCACATGACGTAAGATCCGCACCCATGTTGCAGCCCAAGCTCCCGCCCTACGATCTCGCCGAGTGGCGCCGCCAGCCGTTCCCGGTCCGCGTTCGCATGATCTGCGAGGCGTGGGCCACCCAGGGCTACGGTACGCCTCCGCTCGTCTACACGGTTTACCTGCTCAAGATCGCTCTCCTCTACGTGGGCGGCTGGTGCTTCTTCGTGTCGTTCACGCCCGGGCTCGGAGCACCGGGCGCGATCGCGAGCTGGGCTTTCACCGCGGTGGCGTTCCAGAAGGCCGTGTTGTGGACGATGGCGTACGAGGGGCTCGGGCTCGGCTGCGGCAGCGGGCCGCTCACCGGACGCTACCTGCCGCCGATCGGCGGGGTGCTCTACTTCCTGCGCCCGGGCACCACCAAGCTACCGTTCGTCCCGGGCGTGCCGATCGTGGGGGGCACGCGCCGCACCCGCCTCGACGTGGCGCTCTACGTCGCCCACTACGTTTTCCTGTTCCGGGCCCTCGCCGCGCCCGCGATCACGCCGGGGCTGCTCGTCCCGACGATCGTGCTGCTGCCGCTCAACGCGCTCACCGACAAGTCGATCTACCTGATCTCGCGCGCCGAGCATCACTTCACGGCGCTGGTGTGCTTCGCGTTCGCGGGCCAGTGGCTCGCCGGCGCCAAGGTGGTGTGGCTCGCGATCTGGTGGTGGGCGGCCACCTCCAAGCTCAACCGCCACTTCCCGAGCGTCATCTGCGTGATGCTCTCGAACAGCCCGCTGGTGCCGGTGAGCTTCCGCAAGAGGCTCTACCGGAGCTTCCCCGACGACCTGCGGCCGAGCCGCCTCACCGAGACGCTGGCCCACGGCGGCACCGTCACCGAGTACCTCTTCCCGCTGGTGCTCCTCCTCTCGGGAGGCGGCGCGCCGACGGCGCTGGCGCTGGTGGTCATGCTCGGCTTCCACACGTTCATCTCGAGCAACATCCCGATGGGCGTGCCGCTCGAGTGGAACGTGATCATGGTCTACGGCGGGTTCTTCCTGTTCGGGCATCACCCCGAGGTGAGCGCGCTCGACGTGGGCCAGGCGCCGCTGCTCGCGGCGTTCCTGTTCGTGAACCTGTTCCTCGTGCCGTTGATCGGGAACCTGGTGCCGTCGCGGGTCTCGTTCCTGTGCTCGATGCGCTACTACGCCGGGAACTGGGGCTACAGCGTGTGGCTCTTCCGCGACGACGCCGCCCGCAAGCTCGACCGGCTGGTGAAGACCTCGCCGCTCTTGACCGATCAGCTCGCCAAGATGATCCCCGACCCCGACGTCATCGAGGCGGTGATGTCGCGGGTGACGGCGTTTCGCTCGATGCACCTCCACGGGCGCGCGCTCCACGACCTGATCCCGCTCGCGGTGGGAAGCGAGATCGATCGCTACCAGTGGCTCGACGGCGAGATCGTCGCCGGGCTCGCGCTGGGCTGGAACTTCGGCGACCTCCACCTCCACGACGAGCGGCTGCTGGCGGCGATCCAGGAGCAGTGCGACTTCGAGGACGGCGAGCTGCGCTGCATCTTCGTCGAGAGCCAGCCGATGTTCGGATCCTCCATGGAGTGGCGCGTCGCGGACGCCGCGCGCGGCGAGCTCGCCCGCGGCCACGCCAACGTCGCGGCCCTGTGTGAACGCCAGCCCTGGCCGGCGGCGTAACGGCGGGCGGGGGCAGGCCCCGCCCCTACGACCGTACCCGGTCCCCCCGCGACGGCGGGATCGTCACCCGCGCGGGCGACGACACGACGCGTGTGATGTCCGGGCTCGACGATCGAGGAGGGGGCGCCCGTGGGCCCGCAGCGACGCGTTCCCGCGCCCTGCGCGACGCGGGTCGAGCCGCGGATGCGGGCGGGGCCTGGCCGCCACGACCTCCGGGCGCGCCTTCGTAGGGGCGGGGCCTGTCCCCGCCCGAGGGCTTACCTGGCGCCGTCGAACGTGAGCTCGAAGGACCCCGACAGCGGATAGTCGCGGCGGTCCCCGACGAGCCCCGCTCGCACGGGATTCTCGAGTACATAGGCGACGACCGCGTGCAGCTCGGCGTCCGTACGGAGCGCGTGATCGAAGAAGCTGCGCTGCCAGAACGGCTCCATCGCGCCGCGTCTCCGTCGTGCCTGATAGCACCGGGCCTTCCATTCACCGACGAACGCGGGGAGCGACTGCGCGTGGGGAGGGCTCAGCACCAGGTGCGCATGGTCCGGCATGCAGCAGTACGCGAAGACCTTGGCGCCCGTGCGGTCGCGCATCGCGCGCAGCACCCCGACGCACTCGTGGCCAAACGCCAGATCCGCGAACACGGGTCTGCGATCCCGCACGGCGCACGTGACCGAGAAGATCCGGCCGCCGTCGAGGTACACGTCCGGCGGCCGGCGGATCCGTTTGCGTTCGGCGCGGTGCATGCCGGCGCGAGCCAGAGCAATCGGCGCACCGATCGCGCGTCGGCGGGAAGGTCTTTGGAGATCCGCATTCGATGGTCGATGAGGCAATCGCCGCGCCCGCAGCGACGCGGTCGCGCGCCCGCCACGACGCAGATCGAACGGCGGATGCGGGCGGGGGCAGCCCCGCCCCTACGAGCGCGGCTCGAGAGACGTGGGGGCGGGACCCGGACCGCCACGACCGCCGAGCGCGCCTTCGTAGGGGCGGGGCCCGTCCCCGCCCGAGTGCACCTCAGAGCGGTTCGAAGCGCGCGGTGAAGTGGCGCAGCATGGCGGGCTGCTCGACGATGCGCAGGCCGCGCAGGTCGCCGGCGCGTTCGGCCACCCAGCGCACCACCTCGATCACGTAGTCGATGTGGCTCTGGGTGTAGGTGCGGCGCGGGATCGCGAGGCGCACCAGGTCCATCGCGGCGGGCGTCTCGGTGCCGTCGGGGTGGCGGCCGAACATGACGGTACCGATCTCGCAGCCGCGGACCCCGCCCTCGCGATACAGCGCGCACGCGAGCGCCTGCCCGGGGTACTCGAGCGGCAGCACCTGGGGCAGCGCGCGGGCGTCGAGATACACCGCGTGCCCGCCGATCGGCCGCACCACCGGGATCCCGGCACGGTGCAGCGCCTCGCCGAGGTACTCGGTCGAGCGAATGCGGTAGCGCAGGTAGTCCTCGTCGACCACCTCGCGCAGCCCCTGCGCGATGGCCTCCAGGTCGCGCCCCGCGAGCCCGCCGTAGGTGGGGAAGCCCTCGGTCAGGATCAGCAGGTTGCGGCAGCGCTCGGCGAGGGCATCATCGTTCATCGCCAGCCAGCCGCCGATGTTGGCGAGCCCGTCCTTCTTGGCCGACATGGTCATGCCGTCGGCGAGCGACGCCAGCTCGCGCACGATCTCGACGATCGGCCGGCCTTCCTGGCCGTCCTCGCGGGTGCGGATGAACCACGCGTTCTCGGCGAAGCGGCAGGCGTCGAGGAAGAGCGGTACCCCGAAGCGGTCGCACACCGCACGCGCCGCGCGCAGGTTGGCGAGCGACACCGGCTGCCCGCCGCCCGAGTTGTTGGTGATGGTGACGAACACCACCGGCACCTGGCCGGGATGCGCGGCGAGCAAGCGCTCGAGCGCCTCGACGTCGACGTTGCCCTTGAACGGGTGGATCCGCGACGGGTCGCGGCCCTCGGCGATCACCAGGTCGACGGCCTCGGCACCGCTCGCCTCGACGTTGGCGCGGGTGGTGTCGAAGTGGGTGTTGTTGGGAATGATCTTGCCCGGCCCGCCGAGCACCGAGAACAGGATCCTTTCGGCGGCGCGTCCCTGGTGGGTCGGGATCACGTGGCGGAACGGGAAGAGCGCCTGCACGCTCTCCTGGAACGCGAACCACGACGGCGAGCCGGCGTAGGACTCGTCGCCGTGCTGGATCGCCGCCCACTGGTCGCGGCTCATGGCGCCCGTGCCGCTGTCGGTGAGCAGGTCGATGAGGACGTCGTCGGCGTGGAGGTGGAAGAGGTTCCAGCCCGCCGCGTCGAGGGCCTTCTCGCGGTCGGCGACCGACGTGACGCGGATCGGCTCCACCGAGTGGATGCGGAACGGCTCGAAGATCGTGCGCCAGCTGTCCATGGAGGGAGAATAGCGCCGGGGAAGCGCTGGCGGGGGCGCGGAGGCCCCCGCCCTACGACTGCAAATCAAACCAACCGGTCATCGTGGCGGTGGGGGTTCCAGCCCCCGTCGTCGGTCTGCTCCGACCGCACCCGCGGGCCGCCCTCAGCCCTTCGGACGCAGGCCGTCGGCGATGGTGCGGATCACGTCGAGGGAGACCGGGAAGGGCGAGGCGATCGACATGCGCGCCGCGATCTCGCCGTAGCGCTCGCGCAAGAGCCCCGGGATCGCCGCGAGCTCGCCGCACACGGCGATGCGCTCGAGGAGATCGTCGCCGATGCGCTCGCCGAGCTCGCCCCAGCGGCCCTCGCGGGTGAGTGTCTGGAGCTCGCCCTGCAGGTCGCCGCAGCCCTCGCTCTCGAGCACCGAGCGGTAGGCGGGTGTGGAGGCGTAGAAGCCGATCTGCTGGCGGGTCAGCTCGCGCGCCTGCGCCGCGTCCTCGGCGGTGGTGCCGGTCACGACCAGCGCCTGCACGCACAGCTCGAAGCTGCTGCGCTCGCGCCCCGCGGTGGCGAGGCCGCGTTCGATCGCCGGCAGCGTCACACTCTCCAGCGAGCGGCGGGTGTGGAACGGGTGGACGAGCATCCCGTCGCCGACCTCGGCCGCGACCTCGGTCATGCGCGCGCCCACCCCGGCGACCAGCACCTTGGGCAGCCCGTACGGATTCGCGCCGGGGTTGAAGAGCGGTGGCATGAGCGTGTGGGTGTAGAACTCGCCCTGGAACGCGAGCCGGGTACCGTCCTGCCACGCGCTCCAGATCGCGCGCAGCGCGCGCACGAACTCGTGCATGCGCTCGGCGGGGCGCGACCACGTGGCCGAGAAGCGCCGCTCGATGTGCGCCTTCACCTGCGAGCCGAGCCCGAGCACGAAGCGTCCCCGCGAATACGCGTGGATGTCGTAGGCGAGCTGCGCCACGATCATCGGGTTCCGCGCGAACGCGATCGCCACCTGGGTCGAGAGCGTGGCGCGCGAGCTGTGCTCGGCGGCGAGGGCGAGGCGCAAGAACGGCTCGCGCGGCCCTTCGAAGACGAAGAGGCCGTCGACGCCGGTGGCCTCGACGGCGCGCACGACCTCCGCGACGTCGGCGAGGTCGAGGGCGAGGATCGGTGCGTCGAGCTTCATGGTGGGCTCCGTTCGGGAAGGTCGGCGAGGGCGACCGAAGCGAGGGGTGCCGAGGGTAGCTCCGATGGAGCACTCGCCGACCGGCGATCGTGGTGCTGCCCTCCGCCGCGCGCTCTGTCGGGCGGAACCTTTCGCGCTGCAGGTGACGCGAGGTTGGAACGAGCCGTGCACAACGGGCGGCGCGGCAACGGCCAGGGACGACGCCGTCGTCGCATCCTTGCCCACGCGCCAACACCTCACCAGCGTTGCCCACTCCACAGCGCCCTCCTCCGTCGCCCCGGCGTCCTCGTGGTGTGCCGTTCGCCCTCCCCCCCCGCCGTCGTCTCGCGCGCCGTGTGCGCTCCCCACTCCGCGGAGCCCGAGCTGCCCGCGGCGGCGGACGAGACGTCGCTCAACCTGGACACGGCGGCGGTGCTCGCGCCTCGGCGGTCGGCTACCCCCCCTCCCCCCCCCCCCCCCGCCCGCGCCGCAGGCGCTCGCCGGCCGGTGCCGGTCGGCCTCGAGACGCGGTCCTCGCGGGTGCCGCCCCCCCTTCCTTTTCTCAGCCCCCCCGGCCACGCAACCTGCCCGCCACCCCCCACTCCTGCGCTCACGCCCCCCGCAGGAGCCGGGCCGTCCCCCGTCCCTTCCGCCCCGTCGGTCCGCCCCCGAGACCGCGTCCTTCAGGCGGACCAGCAGGTCGTGCGGCCCGTCGACGATGTCGACGGCTCCGCGGAGCGCCGTGTCGCCGAAGCCGCCGCAACGGAACGCGATCATGTCCACTCCGCAGGCGCGCGCGGCCGCCACGTCGTACGGCGTGTCTCCGAGGAGCACCGTCTCCGCGGGATCCGAGCCGGCGCGCGCGAGCGCGGCGCGCACGATGTCGGGCTCGGGCTTCGAGCGCTCGACGTCGTCCGACGACGTCGCCCCGTCGATCCAGCCGGCCGCGCCGAGGAGCTCGAGCAGCCCCGCCAGCTCCTCCTTCTTGGCGGACGTCGCCACCACCAGGCCGAGCTGCCGTGCGTGCAGCTCGCCCAGCAGCTCCCGCGCGAACGGAAACGGACGCAGGTGGGGCAGGTACCGCTGCGAAAAGAGTCGCGCGCGGTGGCGGGTGATGGCCTGACCGATGTCGGAGCTCTCGGAGAGCCCGGCGAGGGCTGGCATGAGCTGGTCGGCTCCCATGCCGATGAACGGCCGGACGCGCGCGAACGTCACGGATCGACCGACCGCCGCGAACGCATCGACCCACGCCTTGGCGTGGGCGTCGTTGCTGTCGATGAGGGTTCCATCGAGATCGAGGAGCACGCTCCGATAGCTGCGCATGGGCGGCAACGGTGCACGGCGCGTACCGGCCGCGGGAAGAAGGCCCCGACCCGCGCACGCGCCGTCCGAGGCGCTTCGTCGTGCGTTCGGCGCGCGCGGGGGCGTGCGGCACCGTAAGCCATTGTAGAAATGCGGCTCGGTCGCGAGCGCGCCGGAGCGCGCTCGTCGCTGGATCGCTTGCGTCGCGGGCGGTGCGGCGACATCGTGGCGACATGAAGCTCCGTGCGCCGTGCCCGTGGCGGGGGGCGATCCTTGCCGTCGCGTTGAGCGCCGCCGCGAGCCACGCCGCGCCGATGCCGCCCACCGAGGGCGACGACCTCGCCGCCGCGGGAGTGGAGTTCCTCGGCCCCGGCGGGGTTCCGGATCCGAGCGTGCAAGCGCGGCGCCTCGCCGGCGTGAACGTGCCCGGCGCACCGCCCGACGTGGGCTGGGAGGACTCGTCGGCGATCAGCGCGGACGGCGCGCGGCTCTACTTCGCGTACTCGCGCATCGACGCGATCCAGGTGATCGTGTCGCCGGGCGGCGAGCACTGCGTCGACCAGTGCATCGTCGACTGCGCGGCGGGCCACGGCGGGCTGCCCGCGGGCATCGCCTCCTGCGAGCCGATCTGCAACGACCCGCTCGTGCCCGGGAACCCCGGCAACGCGTGCACCGACTTCATCGTCGGCCCCGCCCGGGACGGCCAGCAGACCGCGCAATTCGACGTCTACACCGCCGATCTCGAGGCCGGCGCCTGGAACGTCGCCAACGCCGGCCCGGCGATCAACACGCCGTACTCCGACGGCGCGGCGGGGGCGATCCCCGGCGACTGGCTCGTGTTCGTGCGCTTCGTGCCCGAGCCGCTGCCGTCGACGGTGTGGGGCGGCGACGTGTGGATGGCGCGCTGGGACGCGGTGGACGGCACGTGGGGCGCGCCGAGCGAGGTCGCGCGCGGCGATCACCGTTCGAACCCGGCGGTGATCAACAGCGGGTGCCGCGACGACAACCCGCACCCGATCCCCCGCCCGGGCGGCGGCGTGATCCTCTACTGGGACTCCTACCACAACCCGGCCGCCACGCCCACGAGCGGCGTGCCGTGCAGCTCGTCGCCCACTCTGTGGGTGGCCGAATTCACCGGCGCGGATCCGAGCGACCTCGCGTCGTGGACCGTGCCCAAGCCCGTGCGGGTGAGCGGCGGCGACGCGATCGCAGGCCTGAGCCAGCCGTTCGTCTCGGCCGACGGGCGCACGCTGCTCGTGAGCGGCGGGATCGGGCCGGCGGCGCTCGGCTGCGACGGGCGCGCCTGCCTGTATCGGGCCGAGCTCTCCACCACCGCTGCCGACGCCGGCCCCGACGGGCCGTTCGAGAGCCTGCGCGCCGTGGCGCGCGCCACGCCGTACGCGAGCATCCACGACGGCGCCGTGATCGGGCTCGGCGAGACGTCGATGACCGCCGACGGCGAGCTCGTCTACTTCACCTACCTCGAGCAATGTGGGGATCCGTCCGCGGTACCGCCGATCCCGTGCGGGCGGAAGGCCCAGAACTGGGATCTGTCGATCGCCGTCGCGTGCACCGGCCCCGACGACGACGGCGACGGCGTGCGCCGGCCGTGCGACGCCTGCACCGATCGGGACGGCGACGGCTATGGCTCGCCCGCGTCGAGTGCCTGCCCGCACGCGGCGCTCGATTGCGACGACACCCGCGCCGCGGTCCACCCGGGCCACCCCGAGGTGCCCGCCAACGGCCTCGACGACGACTGCAACCCCTCGACACCGCCCGCCGGCGGCTGCAGCCCGATGCCGCCGTAGCGCGCCGCTCGGTCGGAGTCCCAGCGGTCCCGCGGTGGGACCGGTCCGGTCTCAGCCCGGGGGAGGGGCACGCGCCGCGTGCCCGGCGATACGGGCGAGCGCCGGCGTCGGCGCTGGCCGCAGCCCCTGCGCCGGCCCCTTCGCGGCCGATCGATCGCCTGGGGCCGGGCCCGCCCGAACGTCGGCTACGCGCCGGGGAGATCGCGGCTCCGATCGGGGCACGCGCCGCGTGCCCGGCGACACGCCCCGTCGCCGCACCGCCGATCCCGTCGTTCCCATTCCGCTCTGGAGGGCACGGGGCCTTCGGCCCCTGCTCCGTCGCCGCCGCAACGTCCGTCACCTGCACCGCCCCCGCGCTCTCGCGAAAACGTTCCGCTGAACGCGGCCGCGAAGGATCGCGGCCCTCCAGCCGATCGTCCCGATCCGGAGGGGCACGCGCCGCGTGCCCGGCGATACGGGCGAGCCTCTGCGTCTGCAGGCACGTCGATCCCTCTCCCCTTCGGTCGATCGATCGCTGCTGCGGGCGGGCACAGGGCCCGCCGCTACGCTCCCGGGGCGAACCCTCGGCCACCGGCGATCCGGGTGGAACCGCGGGCGCGATCGCGCGATAGTCGCGGGTCATGCGACCCCGCACGGCTCTCGCCTATCTCGTGCTCTCGCTCGTCTCGGTGGCGAGCAACCTCACCGCGCCCTTCTTCGGGATCGAGCTGCTCAAGGCGATCCCCACCGCGCTCCTCGCGCTCGAGGCGGCGCGCGCGACGCGCGCGGGTTACGGCCGGTGGATCACCGTTGGCGTGGCGCTCGGCTCGGTGGGCGATTTTCTGCTCGCCACGCTCTCGAAGGCGCTCTTCATCCCCGGCCTGGTGGCCTTCCTCGTCGGCCACCTCGCGTACATCGTCGCGTTCGGCCGCGACCGCGACGAGACCGCGCTGGTGCGGCGCGCGCCCGCGCTGCTGGCCCTGCTTCTCTACACCGCTTGCGCCGCCACGTTCGTGGCCGTGCAGAACCCGGTCGTGGACGGTGAGCACGTGGCCCTGCCGGTCATCGGCTACGTTGCCGTGATCACGCTCATGACGGGGCTGGCGCTGGTCCACCGCGCCCGTACCGCGCTGATCGCGTGGGGAGCGGTGGTCTTCGTGATCTCGGACTCGCACATCCCGATCAATTTCTTCGTGCTGCCCGCGCCGTCGCTGCCCCTCATCGTGAGCGGCTACGTGACCTATTACCTGGCGCAGTACCTGATCGTGGAAGGGGCGTGCCGTGAGTCGGCGGCGCGAAGCTGAGCGGGCACGACACGCCAGCGCGGCGTTGGCGGTTGCGCTGGCGCTCGCGGCCTCGGCGCGGTCGCCGGCCCATGCCGCCGGTGCAACGCCGTTCCCGGATGCCCCCGATCCGGTGGTGATCGCGGCGACCAAGCTCGGCGACGCGGCTGGCGCGAAGCTCGGCCGCCTCGCGCTGATGGCCGTGAGCGACGGGACGCAGCTCGTGCCGATCCCCTTCCAGGTCGACGAAAAGACCGCCGACGGCGCGAGCTTCGTCTACCCGGGCGGCAAGGAAGCGAACCCGGAGGCCGGCAACGGCCGCCTCGACGGCCACGACGAGCTGGTGTTCATGGCGAGCGACTGCGCCGCGGCGCTCGCGCCCAGCTCGCCCGGCGAAGCGCCGCTCTGGCCGGCCGGCGTCGAGCGGGTGGTCGAGATCGAGGTGAAGGACCCGGTCGAGCCGCTCACCGGCTACGTCTACCTGCTGGCGTTCGCCGACACCGCCGCCGATCCGCCGCGCTCGACCACGCGCTACGTCGACTACCACCCGGACACCGAGACCGTCACCGCGTCGAGCTACGCGATGGGTTACGAGGCGGGGAAGGATCGGATCTATTTCTCGAGCGTGTCGGTGCCACCGGCGGCGGGCGGCAGCGGCAAGAGCTTCGTCGACCGCCTCAAGATGCGTACGAAGGTGGAGACCAAGCTCTTCTTCTCGATCGGCTTCGATGAGAGCGAGTGGGACAGCACCGTGGCGGCTTACCTCGACGGCCCGGTGCGCGCGATCCGCGAGGTCAAGAACACGCTCGCGTTCGTCGGCATCCCGGTGGCGCCGACGATCGTGGTCGAGGCCACCTACTATCGCGACTTCCACGTCGCACCCACCGCGATCCACCAGACCGTGAACTTCCCGAGCGTCGCGAGCGCAGCGTGGTTCGACGCCGAGATCGACCTGAACGACGCCGCGCGTGGCATGCGCTACTACCGGCCGCGCGCCGGTGCCGCCCCCGAAGACGCCGCCCCCAGCGCCTTTCACGCCATCGACGGCGTCCCGAGCGCCGACGAGAAGGCGATCGATCCGCGCCAGCCGCCCTGGCACCTCGTCAGCGGTGCCCCCGGCACGATGTTGTGGCTCATGGAGCTGCCGGCGGCGCTGGTCTCGTCGACCGACCTGGCGCTGCGCGACGACGCCGCCACGCCCGAGCCGCCCGAGTCGGTGCCGGGCACCATCGGCGAGCTCGTCTACCACATCGACCTGATGCCGCTGCCAGTCGGCGACTACCAGATGCGGGTCTACTATTTCTTCCCGCCGCGCTGGCGGCCGGGCGACGAGGCTCGCTGGCTTCGGATGACCACCCAGCCGCTCGCCGCCGCGGCGCGTGCCGTCGCCCTCTCGAGCGGCGGACCCGCATCCGCGCCGCCCGCCGTTCCCGCCGAGAGCGCCGCGCCCTCCGCGGCCACCCCGTCTCCGTGAGGCCGTCATGACCCTGCTCGTGCTCGGTTTGGTGATCTTCCTCGGCGTCCACTCGATCGCGATCGTCGCCTCGCCGCTGCGCGACAGCCTCGCGCGCCGCCTCGGCGAGCTTCCGTGGAAGGGGCTCTACGCGGCGGTGGCGATCGTGGGCTTCGTGCTGATGGTGCGCGGCTACGCCGCCGCCCGCCTCGCGCCTCATCCGCTCTGGGCGCCACCGGTCGCGACCCGCCACGTCGCGGCGCTGCTCATGTTGCCCGTCTTCCCGCTGCTGCTCGCGGCGTATCTTCCTGGGCGCATCCAGCGCGCCACGCGCCACCCGATGCTCGCCGGCACGATGCTCTTCGCGCTCGCGCATCTGCTCGCCAACGGCACGCTCGCCGACCTGGCGCTCTTCGGAGGCGTCGGCGCGTGGGCGGTGGTCGATCGGATCTCGGTGGCGCGCCGTCCGCCGCGAAAGATTCCCTCCGCGCCGCCCAGGCCGCTCAACGACGTCATCGCGGTCGCCGGCGGGCTCGCGCTCTACGTCGCGTTCGTCGCCGGGCTGCACGCGCGGCTGATCGGCGTGTCGCCGTTCGGCTGAAGGCGCGGGGCGCGCCAGCGCGCCCCGTCGCCGCCGCGGTTGCGGGTCCGCCCGCGCCGCGCTACGACTTTCGATCCGACGCGTCACGCACGCGGGAGACTCCATGATCCAGATCTACGGCTCGCCACGCTCGAGCGCCGGACGCTGCTACTGGCTGCTCGAGGAGCTCGGCCTCGCGTATCGACGCCAGCCCCTCGACATGCGCGCCAAGGAGCACAAGAGCGAGCGCTACCTGAGGCTCAACCCCACCGGGAAGGTGCCGTGCCTGGTCGACGGCGAGCTCACGATCTGGGAGTCGATGGCGATCAACCAGTACCTGGTCGACGAGTACCCGAGCCCGCTCGGCGGCGCCACGCCCGAGGAGCGTGGGTTGATCGCGCAGTGGAGCTACTGGTCGATCCTCGACCTGCAACGCCCGCTCATCGACATGTTCATCCAGCTCGTGTTCGTGCCCGAGCCGAAGCGCGACCACGGCGTGATCGAGCGAGCGCGGGCGCTCCTGCCACCGCTCCTCGAGATCCTCGACCGCCACCTCGCGAGCCGGGAGTACCTGGTGGCGGATCGCTTCACCGTCGCCGACCTCAACGTGGCGTCGGTGGTGAGCATCTGCGGCTCGGTCGGCCACGAGCTCACTCCCTACCGCGCCGTCGACGCCTGGCTGGCGCGCTGCAAGGCGCGCCCGGCCCACGAGCGCTACGCCGCGCTCGACCCATGAAGATCTTCGTCCTCAACGTCGGCAGCACCTCGGTCAAGTACCACCTCTTCGAGATGGACACCGAGGAGACGCTCGCCTCGGGTGTGGTGGATCGCGTCGGCCGGCCGGGCTCGCGCCACACCTGGCACGTCGGCGACGAGCGCTTCGAGGCGGAGATCGCGGCACCCGACGCGCGGGCCGCGATCGACGCGGTGATCACGGCGCTCGCGGGCGAGGGCGGCGTGCTGGCGGGCGGCGTCGAGATCGGCGCCGTCGGTCACCGCGTGGTCCACGGCGGCGAGAAGCTGATCCGCCCCACCGTGGTGACCGACGAGGTCAAGGACGTGATCCGCACCTGCGCCCGCTACGCGCCGCTCCACAACCCCGCCAACCTGGCGGGCATCGAGGCCGCCCAGGCGGCGCTGCCCGACGTCACTCACGTGGCGGTCTTCGACACCGCGTTCCATGGCGAGCTCGAGCCGCACGCCTTCCTGTACGCGTTGCCGCACGAGCTGTATCTGGAGAAGGGCATCCGCCGCTACGGCTTCCACGGGCCGTCGCACGCTTACCTCGCGCAGCGCGCGGCGGAGTTCCTGCGCACCGACCTGTCGCGGCTCAAGCTCGTCACCTGCCACCTGGGTGGCGGCGCGAGCGTGTGCGCGATCGACGGCGGTCGCTCGGTCGACACCTCGATGGGCATGACGCCGCTCGAGGGCCTGGTCATGGGCACGCGCACCGGCGACCTCGATCCCGCGATCCCGCTGATGCTCGCGCGCGACGGCGGGCTCGGCGCCGCCGAGCTCGACGAGCTGCTCAACAAGCGCTCCGGTCTGCTCGGCCTGTCGGGGCTGACCTCGGACTTCCGCGACCTCGAGAAGGCCGCCCTCGAGGGGAACGTCCGCGCCAAGCTCGCGATCGACGTGTTCGTCCACCGCCTCCGCAAGTACGTGGGCGGCTACGCGGCGGTGCTCGGCGGCATCGACGCGCTGGTGCTCTCGGGCGGGATCGGCGAGCACTCGGCGCGGGTGCGGCAGGCGCTCTGCGAGACGCTCGTGTACATGGGCGTCGTCCTCGACGAGGAGCGCAACGCCTCGGCCGACGCGCGCGCCGAGGGCGGTGTGGTGGACGTCGCCGCGCCGCACGCGCCCACCCGCGTGCTGGTGGTCGCGACCAACGAGGAGCTGATGATCGCCCGCGACACCGCGCGCGCCGTCGCGGGGCCGACGGCCGCGCGGCACGCGCACCAGGGGCGGCCGATCCCGGTGGGCGTGAGCGTTCGCCACGTGCACCTCTCGCGAGCCGACTGCGACGCGCTCTTCGGCGCCGGCTACGAGCTCACGATGCGCCGGCCCGTGACGCAGCCGGGTCAATACGTGACCCGCGAGACCGTGGACCTCGTGGGCCCCAAGCACGAGATCCGCAACGTCGCGATCATCAACCCGCTGCGCGAGCGTACCCAGGTGGAGGTGGCCGAGACCGACGCCCGTGTCCTGGGGGTCGCGGCACCGCTGCGCGAGTCGGGAAAGCTCGACGGCACGCCGGGGCTGGTGCTGCGCGGACCGCGCGGCGAGGTGCGCATCGAGGCCGGCGTGATCCTCGCCCACCGCCACGTCCACATGCACCCGAGCGACGCGCGCCGCTTCGGCGTCGGGGACGGCGACATGATCCGGGTGCGCGTGGACGGCGATCGCGAGACCGTGTTCGGCGACGTGCTGGTGCGGGTGTCCGAGAAGTACGCGCTCGACCTTCACGTCGACACCGACGAGGCGAACGCGGCGCACCTCACCAGCGAGAGCGTCGCGAGCTTCGACGGGCTCCAGTAGGCCGGCGCGCCGCGATCGCCGCCGCCGCGGGTTGGCGGCGGCGCCAACCCGCGGATGCGCCGCGTGCGGCGCGGAACGAACAGCCGTGTCTCGAAGCGCGTGCGCCGCGCGGGATGCGCGATCGTCACCGATCGTCAGCGCTTGGCGCGAGCCTTGCTCAGCCGAACCTCGCCGCGCGGGCGGGGGCTCGCACGGCGGTGGTCCACCACGTCGTCGGGGAGAGGGGAACGTGATGCGAGGTTCGAGGCGGAGGTCGGTCGCGCTGGTGGCGGCCGCGTGCGTGTGGCTCTCCGGCGTGCTGGTCGCTCAGCACGCCGACGCCGATCCTGCAGGGCACCAACATGGCCGATCCGGGGTGATCTACGGCAACGGCGCGTATCACGTGTTCGCCACCAACTGGGGCTACTTCCGGATCCCGCACTACTCGGCGACGTCGATCACGAGCGGCAGCTGGAGCGCGCTCAGCGAGGCGCTGCCGACCGTGCCGGCGTGGGCGCTCGGCAACTACTGGGGGCCAGAGGTCGTGAAGAAGGGGTCGACCTACTACCTCTTCTACGCCGCCACGATCGCCTGGGACGGCAGCCCGTTCGGCGAGCACGCCATCGGCGTCGCGCAGAGCCCGAACCCCGGCGGACCGTTCAAGCCGATCGGCAGCGTTCCGGTGTACCGCGACCCCAGCCACAACGGCGTGATCGATCCCGACGTGGTCTACGACTACAACGGCAACTACTACCTGCTGTGGAGCGTCGACTGGGGGCGCGGCGGCCGCTACTCGAGCGTCACGCGCAAGATCCAGGGCTGCCGGCTCAACAGCAGCATGACGGCGTGCGCGACGGGTGTGACCACCTTGCTCAATGCCGATCGCAACACCTGGGAAGCCGGCACCGTCGAGGCGCCCTCGCTCGTGCTCGGCGGCGACGGCAAGTACAACCTCTTCTACTCGGGCGGGAACTTCGAGGGCGCCGACGGCAAGAACTACGGCGAGGGCTACGCGATCTGCGGCACCACGCCGCTCTCGGCGTGCGCCAAGCAGGGCACCAGCCCGTGGGTGGGGGAGGGCTGGAACGGCCTCCACAACCCGGGTGGCGCGGACCTGATCCCGTTCTACTACGGCATCTATGCCGCCGTGGGCCACACCGACATGGGTGGCGGGCGCCGCGAGCCGCGCGTCGTCTACGTGTCGTGGACCGAGTAGGGCGGGGCCCGTCCCCGCCCGATCCGCGCGGAACGCGGATGGGGATCGGGGCCGGTGGAACGCTGCGGGCGGCCACGGGTGCCGCCCCCACGGTTCGGTTGCCGTTGGCTCGACCGTAGGGGCGGGGCCCGTCCCCCCGAGGGGGGCCGGTAGGGGGCCTCCCCCCCCCCCCCCCCCCGCCCCCCCGCCTGCGGCCCGGGCCGTAGCCGCCCCCGCGGCGCCTCGTCAGCTCACGAGCTTGGCGTCCATGGTGATCTCGGCCTTGAGGAGGCGCGAGATCGGGCAGCCGGCCTTGGCGTTGTTCGCGGCGGTCTCGAACGCCTTGGGATCGGCGCCCGGGATCGTCGCGGTCACGTCGAGGTGCACGGCGGTGACGGTGAACCCGGCGTCGGTCTTCTCCATCGTCACCGTCGCGGTCGTCGCGATGCTCTCCGCCGTGAGCCCCGCGTTTCCGAGCTGGCCCGAGAGCGCCATCGAGAAGCACCCCGCGTGCGCGGCGCCGATCAGCTCCTCGGGGTTGGTGCCGACGCCGTTCTCGAAGCGCGTGCTGAACGAGTACTGCGTGTCCGAGAGCACCTTGCTCTCGGTCGAGATGGTGCCTTTGCCGTCCTTCAGACCGCCCTTCCACACCGCCGACGCGCGTCGCTTCATGTGAGGCTCCCCTGCGCGGCCACGGGCCGCGGGTTTGGTCCGGTTGTGGGGTTGTCTATAACGTGCCCGTGCGTGTCCTGTGGATCTCCGAGCGGTTCCCGCCCGATCGCGGCGGCGCGTCCGTCTCGGCGGGTCGTCAGGTCGAGGCGCTCGCGCCGGCGTGCGAGGGCCTCGACGTGGTGCGCCTCACCAGCGACCTCGCCCCGGGCCGCGCCGAGGTCCGCGAGCTCGCGGGCGGCGCCGCGCGGCTGATCCGCGTGGGGAGGACGGCCGACGACGCCGAGTCCTTGCAGCTCCTCGCCGCCACCGCCGAGAACCTGATCCGCGCCGAGCACCACGACCTGGTGCACGGCTTCTTCGCCGTGCCCGCCGGGCACGTGGCGGTGTGCGTGGCGCGTCTCGCGGGGCTGCCGGTGAGCGTCAGCCTGCGCGGCAACGACGTCGACCGCGCGATGTTCCACGGGCCACGCTTCCCGCTCCTCGCCCACGTGCTGCACCACGCCGACGCGGTCATCGGCGTGTCGAGGGAGATCCTCGCCAAGGTCACGGCGATCGGCGGGCGGGTGCGCGGCCTCCACCTCGTCCACAACGGCATCGACACCGCGCGCTTCGCGCCGCCGCCGTCGGCCGAGGAGGCCGCGCGCATCCCGCTGCCCGAGGTGCTCGCCGGCGCGCCGCGGCCGTGGCTCGCGTTCGCCGGCGAGCTACGGCTCAAGAAGGGGCTGCCGGTGCTCGAGGCCCTCGCCGAGCGCCTGGCGCTCGAGGGCGTGGGCACGCTGGTGTGCGTCGGCGGCCTGCGCGCCGACGCCGCCGCATCGGGCGAGCGGCCGTGGGCGCGCCTCACCAGGGCGGCGCGCGCGCGGGTGCGCGAAGTGCCGTTCGAGCGCGACGTGGCGCGGCTCGCCGCGCTCTACGCGGCGATGGACCTGTTCGTCTTCCCGTCGCTCTGGGACGGGCTCCCCAACGCCATGCTCGAGGCGATGGCGTGTGCGCGGCCGGTGCTCGCCACGCGCGTCGGCGGGATCCCGGACGCGATCGAGGACGGCGTGACGGGCTTCCTGCTGGCGCCCGGCTCGCTCGACCGCTTCCCCGAGCGCGCCCTCGAGCTGCTGGCGAGCCCCGAGCGGCTCGCCGCCACAGGCAGAGCCGCGCGCGCCCACGTGGCGCGCGCCTTCACGCCCGAGGCCGAGCGCGACGCCCACCTCGCCGTGTGGCGCGGGATGCTCGCGTGAAGCTCCTCTACGTCACCTGCGACCGCCACCCGTCGCCCAAGGGCGCGAGCGTGCGCATCGGGCTCACCCTCGACGCCTTCGCGGCCGCCGGCCACGAGGTCGAGCACCTGACGCCCGCCCACGCCGACGACAGCCCCGCGAGCGGCAACTTCCTGGAGCGGATGATCGCGTTTCGCTCGCGGACCCGCGAGTGGCTCGGCGCGCGGCGCGCCGACGTGGTGCAGTTCCGCGGTCTGTGGGAGGGGGTGGCGGCCGTCGAGTGGGCGCGGCGCACCGGCGCGCGCGTGATCTGGGAGGCTCACGGCTTTCCCTCGATCGAGCTGCCCTACCATCACCCGCGGCTACGCGGGAACGACCGGCTGTGGGCGAAGATCATCGACGAGGAGCGGGCGCTGGCGTGCGCGGTCGACGGCGTGATCGTGCCGTCGCGGACCAGTGCCCTGTTCGTGCGGCGGATGGGCGTCGATCCCGCGCGGATCGCAGTGGTACCGAACGGCGTCGACACCACGCGCTTCGTGCCTCCGCACACCCCGCCCCCGGACGCGCCGCCGTTTCGCATCGTGTACCAGGGGACGCTCTCGCCCTGGCAGGGGCTCGGAACGCTGCTCGAGGCGCTCGCGCTCCTGCGCGGCCGCGGCCTCGCGGAGCTGCACGTCGTCGGTCCGCTCAAGGCGAGCTGGCGGAGGACGCTGCGCGCTCACGCGCGCCGCCTGCGCGTCCACCACGCGCTCCACCTCGCCGGGCCGATGGAGCAGCGCGACCTGCCGCCGGTGCTCTCGACCGCGCACCTGTGCGTGGCGCCGCTCGCCGCCGATCCGCGCAACGCGATGCAGGGCTGCTGCCCGATCAAGATCCTCGAGTACATGGCGGCGGGGCGGCCGATCCTGTCGACGCGCATCGCGCCGGTCGAGGAGCTGCTCGTCGACGGCGACACCGCGCGCCTGGTGGTGCCGGGCAGCGCCGCGGCGCTCGCCGACGGCATCGCGTGGTTCCTCGATCACCCGGCCGAGCGCGAGGCGATGGGAGCGCGCGCGCGGGTGGCCGTGGAATCGCGCTTTACCGCCGAGGCGTTCCGCGAGAATCTCTCGACCGCGCTCGCGCGGTTCGTGCCCGGGAGCCCGTGACCGAGGGGACGTCGCCATGAAGAAGGCCCTGCACCGGCTCTCCGAGCCCGCCGACCTGTTGCTCGCGCGCCTCGAGGACGCGGCCACCCGCGACAAGCGCGCCGAGAAGAACGTCAAGATCGGCTGCGGCGCGCTGGCGCTCGTCGCGATCGGCGGCTTCATCGGCCTCAACTTCCTGGCCGAGACGACCGGCAACAACCTCGTCTACCTCGGGATGCTGGCGGTGGTGCCGGTGATCGTCTTCATCGTTCGCGAGACCGGCCACGACGTCGACGACCGCAAGGTCACGGCGGCCGCCGACCTGGTCCGCACCCTGCGCGCGGACGTGCCAGCGACGCAGAACGTCCAGCTCGAGATCGACTTCCGCGAGTACACCCGGGGCGGCACCAAGGTCACCGACGAGTCGCAGCCCAAGGTGAAGGGCGTGACCATCGACAAGTACCAGCACAAGTGGCTGGAGGTCCGCACCACCCTCGCCGACGGCACCCAGATCGACGCCACCATCACCGACCGCATCTCGCGCAAGAGCAAGCCCAAGCGCAAGTACACCAAGGTGAAGGAGGCGTTCGTGAGCGACGTGACGCTCGGGCTGCGCCTCGACAAGCGCTACGGCGACGCCGAGGCGATCGCGCAGCGCCTCTACCGCCACCCGGCGCTCGCCGAGTGCCAGGAGCGCGCCCGCACCGCGAAGGGTCGCAACCTCTACGTTGCGCTACGCACGCCGTCCGGGTCGCGCGTGAACGCGCGCCGGACTCCGACCCAGTTCTACGGAGTCGAGCGCATCGGCTCGGGCCGCACGATCCTGAACATGCTCGCGTGGGTGTACGACGGCATCGGCCGTGCTGCGAAGAAGGCCGCCTGAGCCGCCATGTACGCCGTTCCTGAGCTGACCGGCGACGCGCGCTTCGTGGAGGCGCTCGGCGCCAGCCTCGCCAGGGGCACGCCACCGCCCGCGTTGCGCTGCATCAAGATCAAGCTCACCTCGCGCTGCAACCTGCGCTGCCAGATGTGCAAGTACTGGCACACCACGAGCGAGGACGCGCTCTCCTCCGAGCGCTGGCGCGAGGTGTTCGCCGAGCTACCCGCCCTCGGCTGCCGCAAGATCCACTTCTCCGGCGGTGAGGCGTTCCTGCGCCGCGACTTCCTCGACCTCGTCGAGAGCGCCACCGCGCTCGACCTCAAGGTCAACTTCACCACCAACGGCACCCTGGTCACCAAGGACGCGGCGAAGCGGATCGGCGGCATCGGGGTGAACGCGGTGTCGATCTCCCTCGACGGCGCCGATGCGGCCACCCACGAGGTGATCCGCGGCCGCGTCGGCTCGTTTCGGCGCTCGCTGCGCGCGATCCGCTGGATCCGTCGCCACGGGCCGGACGTGAAGCTGCGCGTGAACTTCGTGGTCATGGCCTCGAACTTCCGCGAGCTGCCGCGCGCGGTCCGCCTCGCCGGCGAGCTCGGCGCCACCGACCTGGTGCCGATGCCGATCGACGAGAAGGGCGAGCGGCGCGAGCGCCTCACGCGCTCGCAGATCCGCCTCTACAATCGCGAGATCGCGCCGCGCGTCGTGGAGCTGCGCGCCGCGTACGGCTTCCCGGTCGACCCCGGGCGCGTCTACCCGTTCGGCGTGACCGAGGAGGAGATCGGCCATGCGTCGAAGGGCCTCTACGCGCGCGGGTTCTTCGAGCGCCGGCCGTGCCTCGCACCGTGGCTGCACGCCTTCTTCGCGTGGAACGGCGAGACCTACCTGTGCTGCATGACCAACGGCCGGATCGAGTCGCTGGGCAGCCTCGCCACCCGGTCGGTGCGCGAGATCTTCGAGGGCGAGGGCTTCGCGCGGGTGCGGCGCCAGTTCCTCGCCGGCGAGCCGCTACCCGCGTGCAAGCGCTGCGACCTCTTCCTCGGCGAAAACGCGCTGCTGCACGCGGCGCTCGACGAGCGCGGCCAGGGAGCGGGCACCTCCGGCGCCGGCGGGGCCGGCCGGAGGTCGCGCCGGGCGCGGCCCCTCGCCGAGCGCGCTCTCGACCTCGCGCTCTAGCTCCTCGGGATCGCGCGCCACGCGCTCGCCGCGCACGCGGTGACGCTGGTCGTCGTGGCGCCGCCTCTGCGGCACGAAGACCGCGGGGACGCGGGCGGCGCGGAGCTCGTGAACGGCGTGGTAGCCACCCGCGGCGATCGCGACGTCGGCGGCGGCGAGGTAGCGGGCGAGGGGGAAGAGCGGCAGCACGCCGCCGTCCGCCTCGAGCTCGTGGCTCGCGAATCGCCACGCGAGCCCGAGCCGCGCGGCGAGCTTCTCGACGAGCCGCGCCATGCGCCGCTGGGTCTCCACGGCGCCGCTGCCGATGGCGAGGACGAGCGGGCGCTCGTCGCCCTCGCCGAGCCCGAGCACGCGCCGCGCCTGTGCGCGCTCCAGCGCCTCGGGCGCCAGCAGCACCGGCTCGATCCGCGTGGCGGGGGGCGCCAGGGCCGCGAGCGCGGGCGGCGGATCCTCGGTCCACACGATCCGCTCGTAGCGGCGGTCGATCGTGTCGCGCACCGCCGGGTGCAGGTAGAAGTCCGGCTCGAGGTTCCGGGTGACGAGCCAGCGCGCGTGCGCGCGCCCGAGGAGCGGCGGCAGCTCCTTCACCACGCCCCGCGGGAACACGTCGACCAGCAGCAGCTCGGGGGCGCCCAGCTCGTCGAGGAGCGCGGCGGGGGCGCCGCCATGGCCGGCGACGGGGCGATGGTCGACAGCGAGCGCCCGCGCCCACGGCGCGAGCCGCTCGGGGAGGATGAGCGTGCCGCGCCCCAGCCGCGTGAGGAGGGCGAGCCCGCGCAGCGCGTGGCCGTGCCCGCCGCCGAGCGCGTAGTAGACGAGCCCGCTCAACTGGCGCCGGGATCGGCCTCGTAGTCGTCGCCGGCGCTGGTGTCGTCGGTGTCGTCGAACGCGCGGTAGTCGTCGGAGTCGTAGGCGGTGTCGCGATTGCGATGGGGATCGTCCTCGTCGAGGGGGCCGAGAGCCGCGGCGCACGTGACGCAGAGCGGGCTGCCGTCGTCGGGGGCAAGGCGCGTGTGAAGAGCGCAGATCGCCTTGCCGCACGAGAAGCAGGCACCCGTCGAGGGGCGGTCGCAAGCGTGGGCGAACAGGAACCCGCTGCGCTCGGCGCAGCTCACGGCGCCACCTTCGCGTAGAACGCCCACAGCGCCGCGCGCTCGGCGAGGGAGAGCTTCTCGATCACGAGCCACGCGGCGGCGCGGGTGTCGCTCGCGCCTTCGAGCTCGCCGAGCTTGTCGCCGTTCGCGCCCTCGAACGTCACCTTGCCGCCGCTCGCCTTCACCTTGGCGAGCACCTCTCCAGAGTCGCGCCGCACCTCGGCGCCCGAGCCGTCGGCGCGCACGGTCGCGAGGGTGGTCCCTCCCGCGTCGTCGAGGACCAGCTTGCCGTCGCCCTTTTCCTTGATCCGGTAGAGCCGGTTGCCCGAGCCGTCCTCGACCTCCGAGCCGTTGTCCTTGCGCTTCACCTTGAGGCGCTCGACGTCGCTCGCGTCGCGCAGCTTCACGCGATCGCCTAAGAGCTTGAGCTTGCCGAGCTTGGCGCCGTTCAAGCCGGTGGCCTCGACCGCGCCGTCCTTGACCTCGAACGCCATCAGCACGGTGCCCTTGGCGTCGAGGTAACGAAGCCGGGTGGCCGACTCGGCGGCGCGGGCCGCCGGGCCGCTCGCGGCGAGCGTGAGCAGCGCGCTCAGCGCGAACACCGTCGACGATCGAAACGTCCGTTTGGTCATCGTCCCTCCCTGCGAGGCGGCCACATTAGGGGTTCGCCGCGTCGCGCTGCAAGGGTGGTCTGGCAGGCTGCCGGAAGAGGGGCCGCGCCTCACGGCGCGCTGCCGCCGGCTCGGGTTGATCGCCCGCGCCGCGCTCGCGTAGCTTGCGCGCGCCACGACGCTCGAGTCGCCCACCCATGACGCTCGACGTCCTCCACGCCGACAACCACGTGATCGCGGTCGCCAAGCCGGCGGGCGTGCCCACCGTCCCCGACGAGAGCGGCGACGTCTCGCTCCTCGACGAGGCGCGCGAGTGGATCCGGGTCACCGCGGGGAAGCCGGGGAACGTGTTCGTGGGCGTGGTGCACCGCCTCGATCGGCCGGTCTCGGGCGTGGTGCTGTTCGCGCGCACCAGCAAGGCGGCGTCACGGCTGAGCGACGCGTGGAGGACCCGCTCGGTGGACAAGACGTACCTCGGGCTGGTCGCGGGCGCTCCGTCCGAGGAGAGCGGCGAGGTGGAGCTCTGGATCGTGAAGGACGAGCGCAGGAACGTGGTGCGCGCCGTCTCGAGCGCCCACCCGGGCGCCAAGCTCGGCCGCTCGCGCTTCCAGGTCATCGCGAGCCGCGACGGCGTCTCGCTGCTTCGCCTCGAGCCCCTCACGGGACGCAGCCACCAGCTAAGGCTCCTGTGCCGGGAGCTGGGCGCGCCGCTCCTCGGTGATCTCAAGTACGGTGCGGTCGAGCCGCTTCCCGACGCCAGCATCGCGCTGCACGCGCGGCGGCTGGTTTTCCCGCACCCGACCGCGCGTACGCCGGTCGAGGTGAGCTGCGCGCCGCCCGACGTGAGCTGGTGGCGCACGTTCCGCGGGACCTGGCCCTGAATCGAGGATCCGCATGAGGCCGAGGAAGGACATCCACTTCGAGCTGCTCGCGACCGACCGCGAGTCGTTCGCGCGCCGCACCCGCTTCCGCACCGCCCACGGCGTGGTCGACGGACCGGCGTTCATGCCGGTCGGGACGCTCGGCGCGGTGAAGTCGATGACGCCACCGCAGGTCGCCGACACCGGGGCACAGGTGATGCTCGCGAACGCCTTCCACATGTCGCTCGAGGAGCGCGCCGAGCGCGTCGCGCGGATGGGCGGCCTGCACAAGTTCACGGGCTGGAACCGCACGATCCTCACCGACTCGGGCGGCTTCCAGGTGTTCAGCTTGCCGGGCACCAAGATCGACGAGAGCGGCGCCACCTTCCGTCACGGCGAGGACGCGCAGCCCATCAAGATGACCCCCGAGAGCTCGATGGAGGTGCAGCGCCAGCTCGGGGCGGACATCGTCATGGCCTTCGACGAGTGCGTCGAATACCCGGCCGAATACGGCTACCTCGATCGCGCGGTCGAGCGCACCTACCGGTGGGCGCAGCGGTGCCTGTCGGTGGAGCTGGCGCCGCACCAGTACCTGTTCGGCATCGTGCAGGGCGGCACCTTCGAGAAGCTGCGCATCCGCGCCGCGGAGCAGATCGCGTCGCTGCCGTTCGACGGCTTCGCGATCGGCGGCGTGAGCGTCGGCGAGGGGCTCGACCTGTTGTGCTCGGTGGTCGCCACCACGGCGCCGCTCCTGCCCGAGAACCTGCCCCGCTACCTCATGGGCGTGGGGTTGCCCGAGGACATCCTCGAGGCGGTCGAGCGCGGCATCGACATGTTCGACTGCGTGATCCCCACCCGCTACGCGCGCAACGGCACGCTCTTCACGGTGGAAGGGAAGCTGCGCATCGGCGACAAGCGCTACAAGAAGGACCGCTACCCCGTCGACACCTCGTGCGACTGCTACACCTGCAAGAACTTCTCGCGGCTCGCGCTGCGCCACTTCCTGTACGCGGGCGAGGCGATCTACGCGACCCTCGCCAGCATCCACAACCTGCACTTCTACCAGCACCTCATGAAGCGCATCCGCGCCGCGATCGAGGCCGGCGACTTCACCGCGATGAAGCGCGACTTCCTCTCCCGGTACAAGCGCCAGGACGACGTGCCGGAGATGCGCAACCCGCGCAAGAAGGACCGCAAAGGGCGCTGAGCGTGGCCGCCGAGACCGCGTACCGGCTCCTCGACAGCGGCCACGGCCGAAAGCTCGAGCAGATCGGCCCGTACCGGGTCGAGCGCCAGGCCGCGACCGCGTGGTGGAAGCCGCGCCTCTCCGCGGGCGAGTGGAAGGACGTCGACCTGGTCCACCATCGCAGCGAGAAAGGTGGCGGCCACTGGGAAGTCCGGCGGCCGGTGCCCGAGGAGTGGGTGGTGAGCCACGGCGGGCTCCAGCTCATCGCCAAGGCCACGCCCTTCGGCCACCTCGGGCTCTTCGCCGAGCAGGCCGGCCAGTGGGGCTGGCTGCGCCAGGTGATCGGCGCGCGTCGCGCGGCGCGGCCCGCGGCGCCGCGGCCGCGGGTGCTCAACCTGTTCGCGTACACGGGAGGGGCGACGATCGCGTGCGCCCGCGCCGGCGCGCAGGTGACCCACGTGGACGCCGCGCGCGGCGTCGTCGACTGGGCGCGACGCAACGCCGAGAGGAACGACGTGGCACCGGACGCGGTGCAGTGGCTCGTCGACGACGCGCTCGCGTTCGCGGCCCGCGAGGTGCGCCGCGGACGCCGCTACGACGGAGTGATCCTCGATCCGCCGAGCTTCGGCCGCGGCGCGGGCAAGCAGGTGTGGAAGATCGAGGACCACCTCCCCGCCCTCCTCGCCGAGGTCGCGAAGCTCCTCGCTCCCGAGCCGCTCGTGGTGCTGCTCTCGGCGCACAGCCCCGGCTTCGGCCCCATCGCCCTCTCCAACCTCCTCGACGAGGCGCTCGCGGGGCACCCGCCTGCGGCGCTCAGCGAGGAGGGCGAGATGAGCGTCGCGGACTCGAGCCGCTGGCGTCTGCCGTCGGGGACGTTCGCGCGGCGCTCGTTCGCAGGCGCCTGACCCGGTCGGCCGCGACGCCGAGGGCCGCGGCAGTGCGCATCTGGGGCGGCGGGTCGCCGGCGAGGCGGGCGCGCGCGCTCGCCGCGAGATCCTCGTAGCGCCGGCGCAGCACCTCGAGCTCGAGGTCGTCGAGGTCCTCGAGGTCGAGGAGCGAATCGTCGGCGCCGTCGAGGGCGCGGATCAGCTCGTCGAGCTCGAGCTGAACCGCGTGCGCGTCGCGGTTCTGGGTGTTCTGGATCAGGAACACCATCAGGAACGTGATGATGGTCGTGCCGGTGTTGATGACGAGCTGCCAGGTCTCGCTGAAGCGGAAGATCGGGCCGGTCGCGGCCCACACCACCACCAGCCCCACCGCCAGCCCGAACACCGCGGGGTGGCCGGTGCGATTCGCGGTGGCCTCGGCGAAGCGGTGAAAGGTCAGCCGCCGCGGCTCGTCGCCGCGCGGCCGACCTCCTCCCCGAGAGGTCTACGGCGCGCCTGCCTCCGCACCGCTCTCGACGTCCGACGCGCCAGGCTCAGCGGCCGCCCGGCCCATGATCGCCGCTCTTGGGCCGAGTCGCGGCGGGCTCGCGGAGCAGGCGATCCTCCTCCTTGGTTCGCTCGCGACCGACCTTCTCGGCCTGCGCGAGGTCGCGCTTCGTCGCGGGGTCGTCGAGATCCCGTGCGGCCTGACGCGCCGCGCGGTCGGACTCGCCGGCCTTGGCGTGGCGGGTCGCGCCGTCGTCGTACTGGCGGGCGCCGCTCCGGCTGCCTTCGCCTTCGTTCGCGTTCTTGTCGAGGTTCTTTTCGGCTGCCATCGCTGGGTCTCTCCTGGTGAGTTGCTGTGAGGTCACGACTTCCCCCAGGAAGAGCAAGGCGGGTGCCGCGACCCCGCACCCCGTGGGGCCCGATGCCGTGCCTCCGCGCCATCCGAACGTGCTCGGGGGCCCGTCGTTTGTAGAAACGGCCCGAGCGCGGACCGCGCGTGGGAGCCGGAAGTGGCGCACCGGCCGCGCCGCTGCTGCGTCACGTCGCCTGCTGCCAGGGGCACGCGTCTTGCCTGACTACGGGTGCTGGTCGACCCGAACGCCGAACGCTCGGCAGAGGCAACGCGATGGAGAAGGCCGTATCGATCCGTACGACGGTGGCCCGCGCCTCGGAGCTCTCCGAGTCGCTGATCATCGATCGCGTTCGTCTGATCGCGCTCGACCTCAAGCGCATCGACGCGCAGATCCGCGCGGGCGTCGGGCTCGCCCTGCTCTCGATGTGGGCGTTGCTGCTGGCGTGGGGGGTGGGGCTGGCATTCGCGGCGGCGCTGCTCACGCGCTGGTTCGAGCTGCCCGTGGCGATCGCGATCGTGGGGGGGGCGCAGTTCCTGGTCGCGGTGCTGCTCGCCTCGGCGGCCTTCCGTCACCTCACCAAGCTCGGTGCGCGCCTCGCCGAGATCGGCCGCGACGCGGTCGATCCCACCCCGAAGGAAGGCGCGTCATGAGCCTCGAACCCGCGTCCCTGGACGAGCGGCGCGAGGATCTCGTGCGCCGCATCGACGCCCAGCAAAAGGAGCTCGGGCGGGTGATGGGCGAGCTCGGCACTGCGGTGCGGGGCTACGCGCATCCGGGCGCGCTGGTCTCGCGCGCGCCGTACACCGTGCTCGCGGTCGGCTTCGCGTTCGGCCTGCTGCGAGGGTTGCGACGCCACGATCACGGCGACGGCTGGCTGGACGGCTGAGCCGAGTGCGGACCCGCGCGAGCGCGTCGCCAGCCCCCTCGGAGAAAGCGCCATGCTCGGCTCGATCCTCTCCCTCTTGCTCCTCCTCACGGGGGTCGGGGTGCTGCCGGTGTGGCCGCACAGCCGGAGCTGGGGCTTCTTGCCGCTGAAGGCGGTGGGAGCGCTGCTGGTGGTGGTGGCGTTCCTGTCGATGAACGGCTGGCTGTGAGCCGGGCGTGGAAACGCAGGTGACGGCGGCGCACCCGCGTCGCGGCTCGCTCGGCCGATCGAACAATCGAGCCGCGCGGCGCGGGGCGGTCCCGCGGCGAATCGCCGCCGAAGAGCGCCCGCTGGCACGGATCGTGGTCCTCGCGGGAGAGGGTTTGCTTCTTGCACCTCGGCACCGGCGTGGGGCGGCACTTGCCTGCTCGCCCACGGAGGTCACCATGCCCACGTCACGCGCCTCGACATTCGTCGCCTCGCTCCTCCTCTCGGTCACGTTCGCGTTCGCCGCCGCGCCCACCCCGGCGCGCGCCCAGGGGGCGTGTGCCGACGACTCCGAGCGGATCTGTGGCCACGTCAAGGAAGGCGGCGGCGCGCGCATCCGCTGCCTCCAGGACCATCCGCGCCAGCTCAGCCCCGACTGCGCCCGTCAGCTCGATCAGATGCAGGATCACGCGAACCAGGTCTCGCGCGCGTGCTCCGACGACGCCGCGCGGCTGTGCGGCAACGTCGAGTCGGGCAAGGGACGCGTGGTGCAGTGCCTCGCCGCCCACGAGTCCCAGCTCACGCGCGACTGCCGCGCCGAGGTCTCGCAGGCGAAGAGCGACGTCGACGACGCGCGTGAGCGGGTGCAGGACGCGAAGCACGACGCCAAGGAGAAGCTCGAGGACCGCAAGGAAGACTTCGAGCGCGCCTGCAGCGGCGACATCAGCCGGGAGTGCCGCGGCGTCGAGCCGGGCCACGGAAACATCGTGCGCTGCCTGCAGAGCCACGAGGGCTCGCTGAGCCCCGCCTGTCGCGACGCGATCCGCTGACGCGACGGCCGAGCGACGCCCAGCCAGTCCGCGATCCGCCCCGAGCACCCTGGGTGAGCCGTGCGGATCGCGGGCTGGGTGATGGTCGCGTCGTTGGTGAGCGCCGCGGTCGCGCAGCCGGTGAGCGCGACGTCCACCGGTGACCCACGGGTCGCCGAGGTCACGGTGGTGACCGGGGACGACCTGCCGCTCGACGCGCTGCGGGACGCCCTCGGTTGGCCGATCGGCTCGCGACTCGACGAGGAGACGATCCGCGCCGGTCTCGAGCGGCTCCGTGCGCTGCCGCTCCTGGTCCCGCCCGTGCGCGAGGACGTGACCGTCACTCCACGCGAAGACGGCGCGCACGTCGAGGTGCGCGTCGCGCGGCGTCCGCCGATCCACGACATCTCGTTCCACGGCCTCTTCCCGATCTTCGACCGTGAGGCCCGCAACGCGTTGCGGATGCGGATCGGCGACCCCTACGACGCCGGCGAGCTCCCCGCCGAGGTCGCTCGGCTCGAGCGCCTCGCCGAGCGCAAGGGCTTCCTCGGCACCCGTTGCGAGGGATCGTCGGAGCCGTCCGAGCACCGCTCGGTGGACCTCACCTACACCTGCGACCGCGCGCCGTGGCTGACGGTGCGCGACGTGACCGTCGAGGGCGCGAGCGCGATGCCCGCCAGCCACATCGACCACGTCGTGCGCCCATGGTTCTTCTTCGACGAGGAAGACTTCCAGATGCGCCTCGACCGGGTGCGCGACGAGTACCGCGAGAAGGGTTACGTGCGGGCTCGCGTGGCCTCGGGTGGAGTCGATCCGGACCCGCGCACCGAGAACGTCGACCTCCGGGTCCGTGTCGAGGAGCGGAAGCCGCTGACGGTTCACTTCGTCGGCAACCACGCCCTCGACGAGGACGATCTCCAGGAGGTGCTGCCGTTCGCGCGCGAGGGGAGCTACGGCCTGTTCCTGGTGCAGGAGGGCGGCGACGCGGTCCGCAAGGCGTACCAGAGAGCGGGCTACCCCGACGCCCGGGTCGCCACCGAGCGCAACGAGCTCCCCGATCGCGTGGAGGTCCTCTACCGCATCGACGAGGGCGAGCCGCGCTCGGTCGGGCGGGTGCGTTTCGTCGGCAATCACGCGATCCCGGGCCACGAGCTCCGCAAGCTCGTGCAGAGCCGCAAGCACCGCTGGTTGGTCCTGGCGCCGCGTCTCCAGGACGACGTCCTCGAAGGCGATCGCGTCGCCATCGAGGAGGAGTACCGGGCTCGCGGCTACGTCGGCGTTCACGTCGACCCGGCCCAGCGCCAGGTGGTGGGCGACGAGATCGCGCTGCTGTTCCCGATCGACGAAGGCCCGCTGGCGCGGATCGGGGACGTCACGTTCGCGAACGTGCCCGACGCGGTGCGCGACGCGGTGCCGAAGGGCGTGCCGGTGGTGGTCGGCGAGCCCTACGTCGCGGAGCGGGTCGAGCGCTGGCGTCAGGAGCTCGAGACGGCCTTCGGCGTCGACGGTCACCTGCGCGCCGTGGTCGGCATCGGCGAGGTCTGGAGCGCGGACTCGAGCGCCGTGGCGCTGATGGTGAGCGCCGTGCCCGGCACGCACTTCGTGGTGGGTCCGGTGTTCACCCTCGGCGGCGAGAACGTCGACGACGAGCTGATCGATCGTTCGATCTACCTCAAGACGGGCCGCGACCTGACGCCCGAGTCGATCGTGAAGACCCACGAGGACCTGCGCGAGCTCGACGTCTTCGAGTCGATCCGCGTCCGCCCGGTAGGTCTCGGCAACACCCGCGTGCCCGGCGCCACGCCCAGCCCGGCCGCCGCCGCGCCAGCCGAGCCGGGCGCGAGCGCGCCGCCCGCGCGGGAGCCGGCCGAGACCGCGATCGAGGCCGCCGCGGCCGAGCGCGCCGTGCCCGTGGTCGTGGAGCTTCGCCAGCGACCCAACCTGCGCTTCGACGTCGGCCCCAGCTACGACACCGACCGCGGCGCCGCGGGCCACTTCACCCTCGAGGTCCTCAACCTGATGGGGCGGGCGATCGAGGCGCGGGTGGACGGCACCTACGGTCAGGACGACCGCCAGGCGTCGGTCACGTTCACCGATCCGCGCTTCCTGCTGCAGCACCTGCGCGGCTCGCTGATGGGCTCGTACAAGGACCAGAACTTCCCGGCGTTCGACCGCGAGGAGATCGAGGGCGGCGCCGAGATCAAGCGCTCGCTCGCTCCCAAGCTCGTCGGCACGCTCGGCCTCACGTATCGCATCAGCGACATCTCGAACGTCACGAGCTTCGACCCCGAGGCGCCCGAGGAGGGGATCACCCGCGAGCTGGTGTGGAGCAGCGGCGTGGTGCGGGACACCCGTAACGACCTGCTCTATCCGACCCGCGGCCAGTTCCTCGCCGGGTCGGTGGGAGTGGCCGCCCGGACCCTCGTGTCCGACGACGACTTCGTGCGTCTGGACTTCCAGGCGCGCCACTACCAGGAGCTCACCGAGCGCGTCATCGGCGTGCTCTCGGTGCGCTTCACCGACGTCGAGCTCTACGGCGTCACCGACGAGGTGCCCGCGCCCGAGCTCTTGTTCGCGGGTGGCGCGAGCTCGGTGCGCGGCTTCGAGGAGGACCGGGTGGGCCGGCTCGACGCCGAGGGTCGCCCCCTGGGCGGCGGCGCGCGCTTCCTCGCGAGCGCCGAGTTGCGCTTTCCCGCTGGTCTCGATCCTCGAGGGAGCGGTGTTCAGTGACGCGGGAAGCGTGACCAAGGACGCGGGCTCGGTCTTCGGGCACATCCAGCCGACCGCCGGAGCCGGGATCCGCGCGCGCACGCCCGTCGGCCCGGTGCGGCTCGATCTCGGCTACCAGCTCACCGCCAACCCCCCGCTCGAGCGCTTCGCGCTGCACTTCTCGTTCGGGTACCCGTTCTGAGGGATCGATGAGGCGCGCGATCCGAATCGGCGGGGTGGTGCTGGCGGCGCTGCTGGGGAGCGTCGTGCTCGCCGTCGTCGCCGCGGCGGTCGCGCTCTCGAACGCGACGTTGCTCGCCAGGCTCGTGCCGCGCGCCGCCGCCGCGGCGGGCTACGAGGTCCGGTTCTCCTCGATCGCCCACTCCCTCGGGCGTGAGCTCGAGGCGCGAGACGTGGTCGTCGCGGTCGCCGGCCAGGCGCCGCTCGTGGAGGCGCGCTCGCTGGTGTTGCGCTACTCGTTGCGGCGTCTGCTCGAGGGAGCGATCGAGATCACGTCGCTCGACGTCGACACGCCGGCGGTTCACCTGATCCGGCTCGAGGACGGTTCGCTCGCCGGCTTCCCGCCCGGCGCCGCGGAGTCACCGCCGCCGGACGAAGGCCGTGGCGAACTCCTGCCGATCCCGTTCGTGCGCGTCGGCACGGCCACGCTGCGCGCGGGCTCGGTCGACCTCGAGGATCGCGCCGCGGCGCAGCGCTACGACGCGAGCGGGGTGGAGCTCGAGCTGCGCGGCAACGATGACCCTCGCTACCTCGACGCGCGGCTCGGCATCGCGAGCGCACGCGCGGGGACCGAGACGCTCGGCCCGCTCACGGCGCGGGGTGCGCTCGACGGCGGCCGGATCTCGCTCGCGGAGCTGGCGCTGACGGGCGGCGGAGGCGAGCTCCACGGGAGCGGAACGTACGACGTGAGTGGCGGGGCCATCGACGCGCGCCTCACCCTCGCGCGGCTCGAGCCCGGTCCGATCCTCGCGGCGCTGGGCGTCACCACCGAGCTACCGCGGGCGATCGACGGTGTGGTGGAGGCGCGTGGCAACCTCACGTCCGACTTCACCGCCTCGGCGCGGCTGACCGCGCTCTATCGCGATCGCCCGCTGACGCTGGACGCCGCCGTGCGAGGCGCGGGCGCCAGCCCGCGAGCCGCGTCCGCGCGGCTCGGCTGGGAGGGGATCGTCGCCACCGCGGACGGCGCGCTCGACCTCGCGGGCTCGGCGAACGACGTCGCCGTCGTCGTCGATGCGGACTCGCTCGCGTCGCTCAGTGGATTCCCCGGGCTCGAGGAGCTGCGCGGCGAGCGCACTCACCTGGCCGCGCGGCTCAGCGGGGAGCTGGCGCGGCCGAGGGTGGAGGTGCGCGCGGCGAGGATCGCGCGCCCGGCGTTCGCGACCACGACGGCGGACGAGCTGCGGCTCGGCGGCGCGGTCGAGCTCCCCGATGGCCCGCTCGACGCGCTGGTCGAGATCGCCAACCTGCGCTCGGGCGACGTGGTGGTCGGCTCGGGCCGGATCGAGGCCAAGGGCACGCTGGCGGTGCCCGCGGCGCACGTCGAGCTCGGCGCGGACCTGCGGGGCGACCTGCGCTACGACGTGGCGGCGAAGCACGCCGAGCTCCACCTCACCGCGCCGACCTTCCCGCTCGATCCGTTCCTGGCCCTCGCGGGCCTCGCCGACGCGAGCGGTCGCGCCACCGGCGTGGTGGCGAACGTCACGGGCAACCCGGCGGACGTCACGAGCCTGCGCGGGACGGCGCGGATCGAGCGCCTGGTGGCGCGTGCCGAGGGCACCACGCTCGAGAGCGCGCGTCCGATCACCGTCGACCTGGCCGAGCAGGTCGCGACCCTCGACGCGGGCCTGCGCGTCGGTGGGAGCACCCTCGACGCGAGCGGCACGCTCCACACCGCGGACCGGGCCCTGGCCGCCAAGGTCGACGGTGACGTGCGCCTCGCCGACCTGCGCGGCTTCGCGAGGGCCGTGGCGCCCGCCGTCGGTCGCCTCGGCGGTTCGGTGTCGCTCCACGGCACCATCGCCGGCACCCTCGACGACCCGCGCCTCGACGCCCGGGCGCAGGCTACGGGCCTGGTGGTGGAGCAGGGCGACCCGGCCACCGACCCGGCGGGCGCGCTGGCGCTCCGGATCGATCGGCTCGACGCCCGCGCCAGCGGCTCCTTCGCGGATCTGGACGGCGAGATCGCGCTGCCGCGCGGGTCGGCGCGCGCGGCCGGGCGGGTGATCGACGCCGTCGAGGCGCGCGCCGTGGCGAAGGGCGGGGCGATCGAGGTCACGCGCCTCGCTGCGGTGGTCGACGGCATCCCCGTCGAGGGCCGCGGCCGGCTCGCTCGCGACCGCACCATGGAAGCGAGCCTGGACATCCGCGGCGCGCCGCTCGCCAAGGTCCCCGAGCTCGCGAAGGCCAACCTCGGCGGCACGCTCACGCTCGCCGCGCGCGCGTCGGGCACGCTCGCCCGGCCCGCCATCGAGGCGCGCGTGGCGGTGCCGGAGCTGGTGTTCCGCGAGCGATCGCTGGGAGCCCTGCAAGCGAACGCGCGCCTCGACGGTGACGACCTCTCGCTCACCGCGACGCTGCCGCAGGGCGCCACGGCGACCGCCAAGGCGAGCTTCGCCGGCGCGCGGCGGTTCGGCGCCGACGTGGAGGTCCCCGGTCTCGACCTGGAGCCGCTGCTCGCGCTCGCGGGTGCTTCGCTGCCGCCTGCCCTCGGCGACGCGAAAGGGCGGCTGGCCGCGCTCGCGCACGTCACGGGCGAGCTCTCGAACCCGCGCGCGCTCGCCGGGACGGTGACGATCTCGGCGCTCGAGCTGAGCGGCGCGGGACAGCGTCTGACGCTGACGCGGCCCGCGGTGCTCGAGCTCGCGGGAGGGGCGCTCGCCGTCGACGAGCTGGCCCTCGACCTCGGCGGCAGCGGCACGGTGACGCTCGCCGCGCACGGCGCTCCCGACGACCTCGACGGCACCGTGAACGTCGACCTCGACCCGCAGTGGGCGAACGCGTTCCTCGACGGCACCGAGCTCGGCCAAGGGCGCGTGACCGCGGCGGTGCGCGTCCACGGCGCGCCGGGGGCCGTCGCGGCGACGGGTCCGCTCGAGGCGGCGGTGTCGTCGATCGCCACGCGCGGTGTGCCCGCCGGGATCAGCGACCTGACGGCCACCGTGAACCTCGCGACCGACCGCGCCGAGCTGACGCGGCTCGCGGCGCGGGTGGGGGATGGCGAGATTCACGGCACCGCGGTGGCCGACCTGCGGACGCAGTCGCTGGAGCGCGCCTCGCTCGACTTCGTGGAGCTGCCGTATCGCATACCCGACACGCTGCGCGTCCTCGCCAGCGGCCACCTCGAGGGGCGCGGTTCGCGCGCCGGCTCCGAGATCGGCGGCGAGGTGCGCATCGACGACGCCCTCTACGAGCGCGACGTGGAGATGTTCGCGGGTCTGGTGAAGCCGCTCTCCGGTGCACCCACGGCGCGGTCGGCGCGCAAGGCCCCATCGCCGCTCCTCGATCGCATCCACCTCGCGATCAAGGTCAGCGGACCCGAGACGATGGTGATCCGCAACAACGTCGCGCACGCGATCCTGAGCGCGGACCTCTCGGTGGCCGGCACCGTGGCGCGCCCCGAGCTCCTGGGCGAGGTGGACGTGGCCGAGGGCACGCTGATGTTCTTCGACAACGACTTCGAGGTGAGCCGCGGCGCCGTCGTGTTCGACAACCCGTCGCGGATCGATCCTCGGGTCGACTTCGAGGCGAGCTCGATCGTCGACCACACGGGGGAGGACGTGACGGTCCGCCTCGGCCTCGAGGGCGTGGCGTCGCGGGGGCTCGCCCTCACCCTCGACTCCGAGCCGCCGTACGCCCAGGACGACCTGGTGTTCTTGCTCGCGACCGGCAAGACCCGCGGCGAGGCGCTGGCGGGCGGCGGCGGAGGCCCCGGTGTGACCGGGCTCTCGCTCGGCGCCCTCGACTTCATCGGCGGCAAGCTCGCCAAGAAGCACTTCGGGCTGAGCGAATTCGGGGTCTCGGAGGGAGAGAGCGGCGGCACCCGCGTGACCGTCGGCAAGCGCCTCTCCGACCGCATGGAGGTGCGTGTCGTCGACGAGATCGGCCGCGACACCAACCTCGCCCTCAACGTCGAGTACCAGGTGACCGACCGGCTGGTGGTGGTCGCCGTGCCGCAGAGCAGTGGAGCGTTCGCCGCGGAGATCCGGCTGCGATTCGAGGTGCGGTGACGCCGCGCGGTGGTCGAGCGGCGCGGACGAGGCGCGACCGCGGGCGGCCGGGATTGCGCCGCCGCGGTCATCGAAGCCGAGGGTCGGGTGCGCCTCGGCCGGAGACAGGTCAGGTGTTCTGGCCAGCCGAGCGGCCGCCCGCACTGGCGTCGCAGTCGGGGTGGCCGCACTCGCACCTGGAGCTGCGCTGCGCGGTGCCGCTCTGCGCGGCCTGCTGGCAGCTCGACGAGCAGTACGCCTGACCGTCCGTCTGGCACTGGCACCCGGGAGCCTTGCAAGTCGACTTGTTCATCGGAGACCTCCGTCGAAGGTGAGAGGGGAAGAACGACGACTCCAACCGCGGGAGGTCGCAGTTTTCGTGCCCGCTGTCGGGTGCCGCGCCAGCGCGCCGTCGACGACGACGGGGGCCGCCACCCGGTCTGGGACGGCGTGCTTTGTAGAAAGGCGAACGCCGAGACGCGCGAGCGCGAGGAAACGCGCGCTACGAAATCGCACCGGTGCGGAGCGGGCCGCCTCGGCACCGCGGACGTGCCGGCGCGGCGCTTGCTCATCCTCACTCGCCCCCACTGGCGCCACGCTCCCCGCGCGGTCGCCTGCGAACCCGAGAGGATCCGGACATGGCGAAGCGAGAGAAGAGCCTGGAGCGGCGCCTGCACCACGACCCGAGCGATCCGTTCCCGCAGATCGAGTCGGCTCGCAAGCCCAGCGAGTGCCGCGCGTTCCTCGGCGTGGTCCACGAGCGGCTGTCGAGCCTGCCGTCCGAGTGGAAGACGGAGGGGGTGCGGGTCCAGCCGTCGGAGGAGGTCCTCGGCCAGGACCACCACGGCGGCCACGACGCGCTTCCCCACGCGGAGGACTCGCACGAGCCGCATCGGCCGTGCTGGTCGCCGTGGCCCGGCGCCCGCGGCTGACCAACCGTAGGGGACGCGCTCGATCGAGCCCGAGGGTGTCCGCCCCATGGCGACGGCGGTTCCATCCCTCGGCGCCGGCCGTCGAGGCGCGCGAGGGTCGAGCCCCCGCGCGGCCTCCTCACGAGACTCGCGAGCGGGTCAGTTCACGATCAGCCACGATCCGTCGCTCTGCCGGCACGCGGTTCCGTGTGCGGTCTGGGTCTCGCCTTCGATCGTGACGGTCTGGTTGTACTCGCGGCACGACTGCCCCGATTCGTTCTGGTAGGTGCGAGTGGGGGTGAACGTGCCGCTGTGGCCGCTGTCGGGGTTGCGCCACTCGTCGGTCTCGTAGGTGCGGGAGGCCTCGAGCGAGCGCTGCGCGGTCGACTGCATCGCGCTGTTGTCGGCGCGGTCGAGACTCTTCCCCACCTGCTGGCCGAGGAGCGCGCCCGCGAGCGTGCCGACGGCGACCGCGGCGAGCTTTCCCTTGCCGCCGCCGATCTGCGACCCGATCAGCGCGCCGGTGCCGGCGCCCACGACCGTGCCCACGGCCTCCTTCTGTCCGCCGCCGTAGCCGGGCAGCGAGCTGCAGCCCGCGAAGGCGAGCGACGCGATCGAGATCGCTGCGATGAAGCGTTTCATGGATCGATCTCCTCGAATGTTGGCTGTCGGGTCCGCCCACGCCGTGCTCGACGTTCGCGCGTGACCACGGTTCCCCCGCGCGGGCCGCTCCGACGCGCGCACGAGACGTAACGAACCAGAGCAAGGGCCGCGCCGAGCGCGCGTCCGGGCCTCGGCGCCGGGAGGGCGTCATGCCCCGTGGGGTGGCGATGCGGGCGAGACCCTCGCGATCACGCGCGTTTCCGCCTTGCCTGCGGCCGACGCGGTTCGTACACCCGCCGCACCCGTCGGACGCGGATTGTAGAAACCGAGCGGGTGGCGATCGGCGCGACGCGCCAGCGCGTCAGCGACGCTGACGAACGTGCTCGGAGTGGCAGCGCGCCGACCACCGCGATTCAGAGAGGATTCGCGGCCTCGTGCGATGGGGAATCCGCACGATCCATCGCCGATCCCGCCCGACCGCGGCGGCGAGGGGCCTTGGCACGAGGTGTGCGAAGTCGTACCCGCGACCCGCTCGATGGTGATCGACCGTGATCGCGCTCGATCGCCGTGTCGCCCGTCTCTCACATCCAGCGCAAGCGCAACGAGGTTCTCGTCATGAGCCCAGCCGGATCACCTGTCGCACGGAATCACGCGGCCCAGAGCTTTGCCGAGATGGCGGAGCGCACCGGCCGAGATCTTCGCGACCGTCTCGACGTCGCCGACGCGGACCGCCGCGTGCGCGAGCTCGTACACGAGCACCCGTTCGTCGCCGTCGGCGCCGCCATCACGTTCGGCTATCTGGCCGGCCGCCTGCTGTCGCGGCGCTGAGCTGCGGCGCGTCCTCCACCCGCACCTTCCAACCCGGGAATCGGCGTGCCGACCCGTTCCACACGCGAGCGCGCGACGCCGCGAAGGAGCAAGACCATGCAGCCCACCGATCCATCGCCGCCCTCGCAGCCGGAACGCGCGAGCGGCGCGCCGCACGGCTCCGGCGCAGCGCCACCGCGCGACGCCGAGCTACCCGAACATGGTCTCGACCCGCTCGCCGGCGCCGCGGCGATCCGTGATCAGGTCGGCGTGCTGCGCGACGACGCGGCTCGGCTGGTCGATCTCGGCCGGGCCGCGCGCACCGGGCTCGAGTGGACGCTGCGCGAGCGTCTGGAGCGCAGCCCGTACTCCGTGCTCGCCGCGGCCGCGGGAGTCGGCGCGATCCTGGGCGGCGCGCTCACGCCCGCGATGATCCTTGCTCTCGCCTCGGGCTCGATCCGCTTGACCGCAGCCACCGCGTTGCGAGGTGCCTTGATGCAAGCGCTCGGCTCGGGACTCGGTCAGGCAAACGGGCGAGAGCCCGCGCACGCCAACCCCCACGACTCCACTCCGGAGAGGACACCATGAACATGGACATGCACGACATTCTCGAGCACTTCCCGTCCCGTAACGAGATGATGCGATCCCTGCAACGCCACATCCCGCACCAGGACCACAGCCTGGAGATGGTCGGAGTGTTCGGCGCCGGCCTGGTCGTGGGAGCGGCGGTCGCGCTCTTCTTCGCGCCGCGCACCGGCCGCGAGCTTCGCGACGACGTCCGCGAGCAGGCGGGCCGCCTGACCGATCGTGTGCGGGACACCGTGAGCACGACGGTGGACGCCGCGGCGGCCGCCACTCCGTGATCCGATGATGCGACGCAGGATCGTGCCGCGCTCGCGGGGGATGGATCCCCCGCGAATCGCGGCTCCGATACACGAGGTGGACGTCGCGACCACCGCCGCGGCCGACTCGTGCCTCGACCTCACCGCCGAGATCCGGCGGCGCGCGTGGCAGCGATACGTCGAGCGTGGCGGGCGCGAGGGCTACGACCTCGACGACTGGCTCGAGTCCGAGCGTGAGCTCCTCGAGAGCCCTCGCCTGGCACGGCTCGCCGCCCGCGACGATGTCCCGCCTCGCTCCGAGCGCAACCTGGATGATTCCTGAAGCGAGCAGCGGCGCGCGAGGTCCGCGCCCGCGCCCCTACCGACCGCAGGCCGTCCAACCGTACGCGTAGAGCGACGCGGTTCGGCTCGGAGGAGGCACGGCCTCCAGGCCGTCCGCGCGGAGGGCCTCGCTCCGGTCACGCCGAGGTCGAGGTGAGGCGCACGCCCGCGGTGTGCTCGAGGGTCCGGTACGCGATCGACTCGGTGAAGTAGAGGCGGACCTGCTTGGCGTCATGGACCTCGTAGCCGATCGTGAGGTCGGCGCCGAGGGTGAGCTCGAAGTCGCCGCCGCGGCGCGAGATCAGCACCGCGTCGCGCCCGAGCCCGGGAGCGAGCTGCACGGGTTGGCCGACCAGGCGCGCGAGGCGCTGCTGGAGCGGGTAGTCCTCGGGCGCGACCAGGTTCACCCCCTCGAAGAGCTGGTCGCCGAGCGCGAGCACGTACGGTCCAGCGACGCCGGCGTCGTTGAGCCGGACCAGCGCCGCCGCGACCGCCCCCGGGAAGCTGCGGAGGTCGCTCGGGATCGCGATCGGCTCGCCGAGCGAGTCGAGGAGGCCACGCATGTTGGCGGACGGTAGTCCGCGCAGCACCACGTGGTCCTCGGCGCGGGCGATCTGGCGCGCCGCGTCGAGCATCGGCTCGAGCGGGATGTCGGTTGCGCCGCGCGCGACGTCGTCGAGCGCCCACAGATCGAGCACGAACGGCGCGCGAAGCTCGACCATCGGCAGCACGGCGCGCACGCCTACCGCGACGCCGTCCACCTGCTCGTTCTCGACCACCACGCGGCCCAGCGACACCGCGGAGAAGCGCCAGCCGAGAGGCCCGCGCACGTCCACCAGCTTGCGCGCGGAGAGGCTCGTGGCGAGCGTCGCCGTGGCGTCGTCGCGGAGCAGCGCCCAGGCCTCCGCGGAGAGCGGCGCGAGCTGGGTTCGGAATGGGTCCATCGGTGCATCTCCTCGGGTTCAGGTTTCGTTCGCGGCTCGCGCGGCGTCGCCCGTGGCGCTCGCGCCGAGCTGGCCGATGGCGAGCCCGCCGAGGCCTGGCTCGTCCGCCGCTTCGTCGTTCGTCGCGGAGCGTCCCCGGCCGTTCTCGGCGCCACCGCTCTTCTCCGCGGAGTCCTCGACGGCGGTGATGTCGCCCTGCGCGTACAGATATGTGGCGATCACGGAGCGCCACGTGGGGCTGATGCGGCGCAGCCACTCGAGCGTCATGCACGCGTGCTCGATCTCCTCGTCGCGGTTGTGGGCGAGGATCGCCTTGAGCGCCGGATCGGTCGCGGTCACCCAGCGCTGGTGGTACCAGTCGATCGCCTCGACCTCTTCCTTGAGGCTGAGCAGCGCGCGGTGCAGGTCACGGTCCTGGGGCTCGAGCTCGGCCGTGGGCTCGTGGTAGCTCATGAACACCTCGCGGCGAGCTCGCGGGTGCGCATCGCGGGCTGGTGGCCGGGAGGAGCGCCGCCAGGCGCGGGATCGTCGATCGGGTGCTCCGGCGGCGTGCCCGGCGGCAGCTCGGGCGGCGGCACCTCGGGGCGCTCGCCGGGGACCGGGTCGCGAGATGGTGGGACCGGCGGGTCGTGCGCGGGCGGCGGCGCCGGCGGATCGTGCGGGGTCGGCACCGCGGGATCGTGGATCGGGATCCGGGGTGGCTCGGGCGTCAGCGGCGCGGCGTCGAATGGTCTCATCGTGTCTCCCGTGAGAGCGGGCGCCTAGGCGCCACGCCTCGCTCAGCTCGCGGCTTCGCCGCCCGGAACGCGAGTGACGCCGAACGCGGCCGCGAGCGCGTCGAGACCGCGGCGCTGCGCCCGCGCGTCGCGCTGCGGCTCGCGGTCGTGAACGATCACCTCGCACGCACCGCCCCAGCGGCGGCGCGCGGCGTCGGTGGCCTCGGCGGGACTGCGGTAGCGAGTGAGCGTGCGGGTCGCGCCCTCGCGCCGAAGCGTCCAGGCGTCGCCCATCGGGACGACGTGAAATCGATGGGTGCTCATGCGGGCTCTCCCATCCCCGTCCGACTGGCGTCGCGGGGATCGTGCTCGGCGGTGAAGGGCGCTGGATCCTCGCGACAGCCGCGGGGACGAGGGCTCCTCCGGCAACACCCGTGCCAGTGCCGCCGCTCGCGCGCTCTCACTCTTTTCCGTGCCGAGCCATGCACCGCGACGCGTGATTCACGAAAGGCGCGGTGAAAAGTCTTCAAAGGGCTTCGAGGTGCGAGGCGATCGCGGGCGCCGCGCGCGGGTTTCAGCGCCGCATCGGCGGATCGCGTCGCCTCGGCGCATGCGGCACGGCCGTTGCGATGTCTCGGCGCGGAGGTCGTGAGCCATGCACACCGAACGAATCCACCCGCAGCCCCCTCGGCCCGACCGCGCTCGCGACGATCGCGAGCCGCAGCACACCGAAAGGAAGAGCCGCTCACGCGCCGAGGACGTCGCGCCGCATCCGCCCTCGTCGCCGAAGAGCGAACCGGCCGCGTATCGCACCTGGCACCCCGACACCTGCGACGAGCGGCGTCTGCGCCGCGGCGCGCGGTGAGCGCGAGCACGCCGATGCGCCACCGTCCGGTGCCTCGCCTCACGCCACGCATGTGGCTCGCCGCCGCGGGTGGCGCGCTCACGCTCGTGGCCGCGCATTCGTTGCTCCCGCGGGACCCGAACGATGCGCTGACCGCGGGGTCGATCGGCGGACCGCCGGCGATGGAGACCGACTGCGCGTTGCCCGTCACCGTGACGGCCTACAACTCGGAGCAGGCGCAGACCGACTCGTCGCCGCACACCACGGCCTTCGGCGATCGCCTCCACCCGGGCAAGCGCGTCGTCGCGGTCTCGGAAGACCTCTACCAGCTCGGGCTCGGCGAGGGCACGCGGATCCACCTCGACGAGCTCCCGGGCGAGTGGGTGGTCGCCGACAAGATGGGCGGCCGCTGGTATCGCCGCCTCGACGTCTACTTCGGTGACGACCGTGAAGCCGCCAAGGAGTTCGGAGTGAAGCACCTGACGTTGCGGTGGTGTCCGTGAACGTCGGTGGGGAACGGCGCGCCCCGAACCCACCCACCTCGGTCGACGTGGCGCCGGATCGCAACGCGTCGACTCGAAACGGAGAGCTGTCATGACGACCAAGCTGAAGTTGCTACGAGATCAGTCCGGCCGGGCTGGCGCCGCGTTCATCCTCTGGCTGCTCGGCGCCCCTGCCGGGATCGTGCTGCTCGCGCTGCTGGCGCGGCGCTGCTGAGAACCCCGCGCGCAACTCACTCGATCCGCGGTGCCAGGCCGCCTGCGCTCGCGTTCGCGCGAGCACGACGGACGCCATCCGGCGGATGACGGAGACCGACACATGAACGCACGACGAAGGACGGCTCGCTCGCTCGCACTCGCGACCGCGCTGGCGATGGGCGCCACGGCGTTCGGCGCGTCCGCCCGCGCCGCCGACACCATCAAGGACGACGCCGCCGACGCGGCGCACAAGGCCGCGGTCGGCGTGAAGTCGATGGCGTTCGACGCCATGGACAAGCGCGCCGTGACGATCGACTTCGACGCCGGCAGCGCCGTCGTGAGCGTCGGTGAGGCGCGCGACATCGAGGCGCTGCTCAAGAGCTTCGATCCCGGCATGGCCGGAGGCGAGGTGACCCTGGCGGCGTGGTCCGACAAGGCCCTGCCCCCGGACGGGGCGAAGCTCGCGGACGCCGACACGAGCCTCGCCAAGGGCAGGCTCGCGGCGGTCAAGGCCCAGCTCGAGAAGCTCGGCGTCACCGGCAAGATCGAGTCCTACGACATGTCGAGCGCCGCGAACCCGATCGCCAAGCTCCTCGCCACCGACGACGCGAAGGTCAAGGACGCCTACAAGACCACCAGCGCCGACTCGGCGCGGGTCGCCGAGGTCGCGCACTACCTGCGCACCGCGGGGGGCCCGAACAAGGCCGTGGTGGTGTTCCACGCGCCCATCACGAAGTGAACGGCGCGACGAAACGCAGCAACGAACCCCGAACGCACGCACCCGCGTCATCGCGGGATGCCTGGAGGCGGATCATGAGTGGTGAAATGGACAAGGCCAAGGGACGCGCGAAGGAAGCGGCGGGCGCGCTCGCCGACGACGACAAGCTCAAGCGCGAGGGCAAGGTGGATCAGGCGGCCGGCAAGGTGAAGAGCGGCGCGGCCAAGGTCGTCGATGCGGTGAAGGACGCGGCCAAGAAGCCGCGTTGACCGGCGGCGCCGCGGCCCTCGTGGCCCGCGGCGCCGGCGCTTCGAACGGACCGGCCGGACCCCCCGACGAGAGTCGGCGGGGTCCGGCCGGTCGCTCGTTGGGGGTCGGAGCCCGGCGCGCTGGCTCGCGGACGTGGCGCTGCGTCGTGCCGCGTGAGCCGACGGCGTCAATCGCTTGAAGCCGACACCGGATCCATGGCGCTCGCCACGCCGAAAAGCGAGTGGCCACGGGCCTAGCGCTCTCGCTCAGGGCCTCCGCGCTCGCTCGCGACGATCGAGCTTTTCCTAACGTTGTTCGAGCGTTCCGCCGCTGCCGCGCGGACCGTCCATGACCGCGCCGGAATGTCTCGGATGGCGGGACAGCCCGGGAATGTTTCTTGCTTTTTCGCCGGGCGCCGCCATCGGAACGTCGGAGCGCGTGTGAGATCGAGCCCCGGCGAAGGGCCTCGCGATCGGCGAGGTGTCGTGCACTCCACCTCCCGAGCGCGCCCGTCTCGCGACCGGCTGCGGACCGGCCGAGCGGTGGGCGTCACTCTCGCGACGTCGGCGCTCGCCGCCGCGCTGGTGCTCGCGGGGCGCGCCACCGCGGCCACCGCGCCGGCTCCCACCTTCGGCGGCGAGGTCGTCGGCGCGTGGTACAGCTACCTGCCGTCGATGGGGGCCAACCTCTACGAGGCGGTCGGCGACAGCCTGAGCTGGCCGGTGCTCGCGCCCGACGGCCGCAACTTCGACTCGATCGCCGTCAACCTCCTCGACGGCGACGTGCGCAATGCCTTCGACTACGGCGTCTCGCAGGTGCTGATGCGGGTGCGTCCCGGCGGCGGCGCGATGAACCCGTTCGCGGGCTCGGCCGACGGCTGGCCGGTCGACACCGCGACCTACGACTCGAAGAACGGCGAGTATCTCGGCTCCAAGGACGGGCTCGGCAGCGAGTCGTATCCGCCGCGCGTCCTCACCGACGACGCCCCCGGCAACACCTCGCCCTGGTACGACTTCGTGTACGCGATGGCGTCCCGCTACGCCGGCACCACGCCCGATCCGAAGAATCCTGGCGAGCTGCTGCCCAAGATCGACTACTGGTCGTGCGTCGAGGAGCCGGACCAGAAGAGCTTCTGGTACGGCACCGCCGCGGACTACTTCGGCGGCGTCGGCGGCGACCCCGCGATCGGCACGCTGCCGACCTTCTACCGCGCGGTGAAGGCGGCCAACCCCGACGCCAGGATCGTGGCCGGCGGGCTCGCGAGCCACGAGGTCGGGCTCTACCTGTTGCACGAGCTCGGCCGCGCGCACGGCAACGCCTACGACGCGAGCGTGCGTGCGTACGGCGCCACGTATTTCACGACCAACTATCCGATCGCGCGGCTCATGGCGCTGCCGCTCTCGGACACCGACCTCTTCCTCAACTTCGAGAACGACCCGTGGCGCGCCCGCGCGCGGCCTCATCGACGCCTTCTTCGCCGCCGACGCGTTCTACGACATCGTGGCCATCCACTCGTACGACTTCTGGGAGATGCAGCCCGACGTCGTCGAGCTCCATCGCGCGCGGATGCGCTCCGCGAAGCCGATCTGGTTCACCGAGCTCGGCTTCGGCGACGCGCCCCCGAGCGGTGCCGACACACTGGTGAGCGAGAGCGACCAGGCGGTGTGGCTGGTGAAGAAGATGGTGCTCGCGCTCGCCGACGGCGTCGAGCACATGAGCTACACGCCGCTCTTCAGCTTCGGCGGCTTCACGCCCATCTATCCGAATGCCTCGACCGAGCGCCTCGCCCGGCGCAGCTTCCAGCTCGTCGCGAAGCTATTGAACGAGAAGAGCGGCTACCACTTCGCGCGCAGCTTCGTCGCGAGCGGCACCGAGGTCTACGTGTTCGACCACGGTGACGGCGCCTCGCACGTGGCGTTCGCGTGGCGAGCCGCCGACCGGGTCGCCCAGGACGCGCGCCTGCTGCTCGGCATCCCGGCCAACGCCACCACGTACGTGATGGACCACCTCGAGCACCCGCTCGCCGCGAACCTCGGCGCGCTCGACGTCGGGCCCGAGCCGATCGCGGTGGTGTGGGCGAACGCGTCGCTCGACGCCGACCTAGACGGCTATCCGCGGCCGGTCGACTGCAACGACCTCAACGCGCTGGTCTCGCCGGGGCTGCCCGAGAACCAAGGTGACTCGCTCGACAACGACTGCAACGCCGTGACGCCGCCCGGCACCAGCCTCGGCTGCGCCGCGCTCGGCGCGGACGCGGCCTCGGGGGACGGTGCGGCGCGCGCGGTGCCGCCGCTCGCGGCGGCGCTCGGGATGATCGCGCTGCGGCACGTGCGCTCGCGCCGCTGAGCCGACGCCGGTCTCGCGCTGGCCCTCGCGTCCGCGGTCACGCGGCGGCTGTGAATCGTTCCATCGGGGTCGCTCCCGGAAGCCGCGTCGCTACGATGGCCTTCGTAGCGACGAGTGGCTCCATCCCTCCGCGGCGCTTCGCTCTCGCTCGGCTTCTTCACAGACCCGCGGCGCTCAAGGTCCCGCGCTCGGCGGGTGGCTGGCCGCGACGCCGGCGAGGATCGCCTTGAGCGCGTGGAAGTCGATCGGCTTCGTCATGTGATGATCGAAGCCCGCGTCGCTCGAGCGACGGCGGTCTTCCTGCTGGCCCCAGCCCGTCATCGCGACCAGCACCGGTCGCCGCCCGCGCTGCGCGCGGATGCGCCGCGCGACCTCGTAGCCGTTGAGCTTGGGCAGGCCGATGTCCAGCACCAGCACGTCGGGCAAGAACGAGGCGTCCGCACCGAGCGCCGCGGCGCCGTCGTTGGCGGTGCGGACCTCGTGGTTGCCCAGCCGCAGCAGCATCGCGAGGCTGTCGGCGGAGTCCTGGTTGTCGTCGACGACCAGCACCCGTAGCCCGCCCCTCGGCACCGGCGTATCGCCGAGCTCGCGGTCGACCGCCGCGCCGGCCGCGTCCGCGCCGATGGCGGGGAGCCGCACCACGAACTCGGTGCCCGTGCCGGGGCCCGCGCTGTTGGCCGAGATGGTCCCGCCGTGGAGGGCGACCAGCCGCTCGACCAGCGTGAGCCCGATCCCGAGACCTTCCCGCGTGCGCTCGAGCGAGCGGTCGACCTGCATGAACATCTCGAAGATCCGCCGCAGCATGTCGGGCGGGATGCCGATGCCGTTGTCCGCGACGCGGATCACGACCTCGTCGCCCTCGCGCTTCGCCGAGAGCCGGATGCTCCCGCCCTGGTCGGTGTACTTGGCGGCGTTGTCGAGCAGGTTGAGGAGCACCTGCGCGAGGCGGCTCGCATCGCCCTCGACGAGGACGGTCTCGGACGGGATGTCGACGGTGAGCTGGTGGCCCCACTTCGCGACCAGCGGCCGCACCGCCTCGACCGCGTCGTTGACGACGGTGGAGAGCGCCACGCGCTGCTTGCGCAGCTCGAGCTTGCCCTGCGCGATCCGCGACACGTCGAGGAGGTCGTCGACGAGCCGTGTCAGCTGGCTCACCTGGCGGTCGATCACGTCGCGCGCCCACAGCAGCTCGGGGATCGGCGGCGCCTTGGCGCGCAGCACCTGGGTGGCGTTGCGGATCGGCGCGAGCGGGTTGCGCAGCTCGTGGGCGAGGACCGCCAGGAACTCGTCCTTGCGCCGGTCCGACTCCTTGAGCTCGGCGAGCAGCCGGGAGTTCTCGATCGTGATCACCGCGCGGTGCGCGAGGTCCTCGGCCGCGTGCAGGTCGTCGAGCTGGTAGGCGCGGCCCGACTCGGCCGTCATGAACGTCACCGCGCCGATCGCGCCCGTGCGCGACTTGAGCGGCACGCACACGAACGAGCGCAGGCCGAGGCTCCGGATGGCGCGCAGGTGCTCGTCGTCGTGGGCGAAGCGCGCGAGCACCTCGTCGTTCACCTCCGGCGCCCACACCGGCCGTCCGGCGCGCATCACCGCCATCGGCCCACGGGGGTCGGACTCGTGCGCGGGAAAGCGCCGCCACAGGTCGCGCACGAAGTTCACGCGCTCGGGATTCGAGTGCGCGACGGCGAGGCGGCGGATGGCGCCGTCCGGGCCTTGCATGTCCACCCAGCACCAGTCCGAGAACGCGGGGACCGAGAGCCCCGCGATCCGCTGCAGGGTGCTCTCGTAGTCGCTGAGCTCCGCGAGGGCCGCGCTCGCGTCGGCGAGGAAGCGCACCTTCTCGACCGCGCGGACGCGGTCGGTGATGTCGCGGGCGATCTTGGAGGCGCCGACCACGCGCCCGCTGGCGTCGCGGAGCGGTGAGATCGTGACCGACACGTCGATCACGCGGCCGTCGTTGCGGACGCGCCTGGTCTCGAAGTGATCGACCCGCTCGCCGCGCTGGAGCTGGTTCAGGATGTCGGTCTCCTCCTCGATCCGGTCGGGCGGCAGCAGGCGCTGGATCGGCTGGCCGACGATGTCTTCGGCCCGGTAGCCGAAGATCCGCTCGGCGCCGCGGTTCCAGGTGCGGATCACGCCGTCGAGGGTCTTGGTGACGATCGCGTCATCGGAGGTTTCGACCACGGCCGCGAGGCGCATCCGCGCCTCGACGAGCTCCTCCTCCGCGGACCGCTGCGTAGGCGCGCTCGGGTCGGCGGGGACGGGGCTCGAGGAGTCGTCGTGGGTTGGCATCGTGCCTCAGGCTCGGGGTGGGTCCGATTCACGCTCGAACACGCGGTGCTTGGCGAGGGCGGCGACGAACGCGTCGAGCGCCGTCTCCCGATCCGCGTCGGCGGTGGGCACGATGAGGCCCGGGTCGGGCGGGTCGACGGTGACCGCGATACCGGCCTGCTCGACGAGCCGCGCCGCCTCGCCGAAGAGCAGCAGCGGCTTGGCGTGGCGGTGCTGATCGCGCACGAGCTCGATCGCCTGACCGTTGCGCGCGAGCGCCTCCACCGCGGCGGGCCCGTCGGGGACGACGACCGCGTCGAACAGCACCGAGGGGGCGGCCTCGAGGGTGACCTCGGCCTCGAGCGGATCGCCGTCGCTCGTCTGCACCGGACCGAGCGCACCCGCCACGAAGCGCGGTACCGCACCCTCCCGGGCGAGCGCCTCGTGAACGAAGCGCGCGGCCTCGCCGTCGACGCCGTCGGCCACCAGGATCGCCACGCGGCGGGTGCGGATCGAGCCGTCACCGGGGCGGGCGAAGAGCGAGAGGGCGGGCGAGGTCTCGACCTCGGGCGCCGGCGGGCTCGCGAGCACGGGCGGCATCGGCGCAGGCATCGCGAGGCCGAGCCCGGTCGCTACGCGCTGCGCGAGCTCGTCATCGACGTTGGCGAGCTGCGCCACCACGCGCTCGCGGATCGCCGGCGTCTGGACGCGCGTCAGCTCGAAGCGGAACGCGCGCACGATGTGGTCGCGCTCGATCGCGGTCTGGCTCGCCCAGAAGAGCCGCGCCTGGGTGAAGTGGTCGGCGAACTTCTCGGGCTTGGCGCGCACCTTGTCGCCGTGCATGGGCTCGGCGAACGACTGGAACCCGTCCGGGCCGGCCTGGAACGGAAAGCCGCCCGAGAGCGAGCTCGGCTCGTAGGCCGCGCGGCCGCGGTGGATCGCCTGGCGGTGCAGGCCGTCGCGCTGGTTGTTGTGCACCGCCGCGAGGGGCGCGTTGATCGGGATCTCGTGGAAGTTGGGCCCGCCGAGGCGCGTGAGCTGGGTGTCGACGTACGAGTGGATGCGGCCCGCCAGGAGCGGATCGTTCGAGAAGTCGATGCCCGGCACGACGTGCGCGGTGCAGAACGCCACCTGCTCGGTCTCGGCGAAGAAGTTGTCGGGGTTGCGGTCGAGGACCATCCGTCCGACGACGCGCACCGGCACCAGCTCCTCGGGCACGATCTTCGTGGGGTCGAGGATGTCGAAGCTCCACGGCTCGGCTTGCTCTTCGGTGAACACCTGCACGCCTAGCTCGTATTCGGCATGGGCGCCGGCTTCGATCGCCTCCCACAGATCACGGCGGTGGAAGTCGGGGTCGGCGCCGCCGATCTTCACCGCCTCGTCCCACGCCAGCGAGTGGGTGCCCGCGAGCGGGTTCCAGTGGAACTTCACGAAGGAGCTCTCGCCGGCGGCGTTCACGAACCGGAAGGTGTGTACGCCGAAGCCCTGCATCATGCGGTAGCTGCGCGGGATCGCGCGGTCGGACATGACCCACATGAGCATGTGCGTGGACTCGGGCGTCAACGACACGAAGTCCCAGAAGGTGTCGTGGGCGCTCGAGGCCTGCGGCATCGCGAAGTGCGGCTCGGGCTTGAGGGCGTGCACGAGGTCCGGGAACTTCATCGCGTCCTGGATGAAGAACACCGGGATGTTGTTGCCGACCAGGTCCCAGTTGCCCTCGTCGGTGTAGAACTTCACGGCGAAGCCGCGCACGTCGCGCACGGTGTCGGCGGAGCCGCGCTCGCCCGCCACCGTGGAGAAGCGCACGAACACCGGCGTGCGCTTGCCGCGCTCCGCGAACAGCGACGCCCGGGTGAGCTCGGTGAGCGGCTCGAGGCACTCGAAGAAGCCGTGCGCGCCCGAGCCGCGCGCGTGCACCACGCGCTCGGGGATGCGCTCGTGGTCGAAGTGGGTGAGCTTCTCGCGGAGGATGAAGTCCTCGAGGAGCGCGGGCCCGCGGATCCCGGCGCGCAGCGAGTGCTGGTTGTCCGCGACGGGTACGCCCTGGTTGGTGGTGAGGCGTTGCGCCCCCGAATCCACCCGGACCCGGGAGAGGGGGCCGAGGGTGGCGTTCTCGCCGGCGTCGACGGCGGGGCCGGTCTTCTCCGAGATCACCACCTCGGTGAGGGTGCTGCCGGTGGCGCGGCGGTCCGTCACCTCCGTGGTCGCGCCCACCTCGGGTGGCTGCCCGCCGCCGTATTCGCTGGACTTGCCGGGGTTGTGGGGCATCGCGGCCGCGAGCGCCTCGGTGGCAGCGGCCTTCGCCACGAGATCGTCGCCGGTGTGCGCTCCCGGGTCGGCGCCATGCGATGGACCGCTGGTGGTCGAGCGGGACGACGACTTCGCCGAGTGGCTGGCCGAGGACGAGGACGCGGGGCGGCGTGAGCTCGGGCCGCGGGCGGTCGCCGCGGCGGTGCGTTCACGCGACGTCGTCTTCGCTGAGGCCTTGGTGGTGGACTCGGGGGCCGGCTTCGAGGTGCGCTTGTTCATGGGGAGTCCCGTGACGGCGGCGCGGTGTCCGCCGCTGGGTGAGTAGGTGGCTGGTTCGAGGAGAGCGTCACGCGTGCCGATCAGCTCGCGCGCTTCCTGCGTTGTCCGCCGGGCCGCAGCTCGTGCGGTACGTCGGGGTCGTCGAGCGCTTGAACGCGGCCGGAGCGGCTGTGAACCAGGATCTGACCGGTGCCCACGCGCATCTTCGCCGCGCGTATGGCCTCCGCTTGCGTGAGGTGGCGCGAGAGATCCTGCTTCGCGCCTTCTTCACGAACCGCCCAGCCGAGGGCGTCGGGGATCACGTGTAGTCGCCGGCCTGCCACGTCGAGCTCTCCACCGGGGACGCGAACATCAAGTTCCGTGCCGTGGGTCCGCGTAGCGAGAAGGCTGTGAAATGCGGTCGTGCGGCCCGTTCCCGCGGGCGCACCGCCGCGTTTCTACAAAGCGCGGTGTCGCGGTGGTATGGGCGCGGACCGCGTCGCGCGGCGTCCGAGCAACGCCGCGGCGCGCTTGCGCGGAGGCGGATCCGGCAGGAGTGGCGGCGTGTCGAAACCCGCGTGGTCGTGGAGTCCGTGCAGCACCTCCAGCAACACGTCGGTGGCGTGGTGGCGCGGCGACCACCCCAGCACCTCGCGGGCGCGGGTGGTGTCGAGCAACGGCGCCGTGAGCGCCATGTCGAGCCAGCCCGGTGAAGCCGGCTCGAGGTGAAGCCGCCACGCCATCGTCATCGCCGCGCGCATCAGGCTGGCGGCGATCTCCACCGTCTTCGCCTCGAGCAGCGTCGCGAGCGCGCCGCCGTCGATCACCGGCTCCCCCGCGACGTTGAATGCACCGCGCACGTCGCGCGTCAGCGCCAGGTGATAGGCCGCCGCCACGTCGAGGCTGTGCACCGCCTGGAACGAGAGCCCGCGCGGCGCCGGCACCACCGGGATGCGCCCCGGGCGCGACAGCCAGGCGGGAAAGAGCGGCCCGAGGAAGAGGCGGCGCTGCTCCGACGCCGAGGCGCGCTTGAAGATCAGCGCCGGTCGCAGCCGCACCACACGGACCTCCGGGTGGGCGAGCTCGAACCCGTCGAGCTCGCGCTCCACGGCGGACTTCTGGCGCGAGTAGAGCGAGGTCGCGATGCCGCTGGTCGGCCACGACTCGTCGACGCGCCGGTCGTGGGGCGAAGGCGAGTAGGCGCCAACCGAGGACGCGTGCACCAGGATCGGCACCCGCGCCTCGCGCGCGGCGGCGAAGACGCGGGCGCTGCCGGCGACGTTGCTGCGCTCGAGGAGCGCCTCGTCCCGCTCGGGCTGGATGAGCCACGCGAGGTGGACCACCGCGCCCGCACCCTCGAAGTGCGCGGTGAGGTGGTCGCAGCCCACGTCCGCCTCGACCCAGCGCGTCTTGGGCAGGTCGATGCGGGGACGCCGCCGCGCCAAGCCCACGATCTCGGTCACCGCGGGCTCGCTCGCGAGCACCTCGATCAAGCTCGTCCCGACGTTTCCCGTCGCACCCGTGATCACGACTCGCATGGCGCCCCGCTCCTCTCCGCCACGAGAGGTGCAACCGCTGCGCCGCCGATCCCGACGTTGGCCCGGGCCGACCCAGCAGTTCGTACCCGCGCCAGCCCCAATCCTTGCCCCATCCGGCCCCGGATTCGTGCCCCCTGGGGGGCTCTGTGGGGCCCAAAAAAGCCTGATTTTGCCGGGAAAGGCGCGAAAATCGTCTGTGGAGCTTAAGCTTTACAAAAGCTGTAAAGCATCAGCCGGACGATTTTGTATAGCAAGTGCTTTACAGATGGGGCCGGCCGAGGGCCCGTGTCGAGCGCACCGGCCCTCACATCTGCTGGAAGAGGTGCGTGTAGCTGCGGCTCACCGGCAGGATCTCGGGGCGCCCCTTGAGGCGGATCTCGGCGGTCTCGTTGGACGAGCGAGTCACGTTCAGGATCGAGCGCAGGTTGACGATCACCGAGCGATGGACCTGCGCGAAGCGTGCTGGGTCGAGTTGCGCCGAGAGCTCTTTGAGCGGGGTGCGGATGAGCCCTTCCTCGGGTTTCCCGCCGTCGCGCCACGCGACCAGCGTGTACTTCTCGTCGGCGCGCAGGTAGTCGACGTCGTCGATCGCGACGAGGCGGACGCTCGGGCCCACCGAGAGCCTTATCCAGCGCAGGTGGACGGGCGCCGCGCCGTCCCTGCGGAGGCGCGCGGCGAGGGCGTCGAGGAGCGCCTCGGTGCCGGAGGCGGGGCGAGGTGCGTGCGCTGCGCCAAGCCGTTCCTTCAGCCGCGCGACCGTGTCCGCGAGGCGCGCCGGCTCGACCGGCTTCACCAGATAATCGAGGGCCCCGTGCTCGAACGCCTGCACCGCGTACTGGTCGTAGGCCGTCACAAACACGAGGTGCGCGCGCCGTCCGATGAAGCGCGCCGCCTCGACCCCGGAGAGCCCGGGCATGTGGACGTCGAGGAAACACACGTCGGGTGCGAGCTCCTCGAACCGCTCCACGGCCTCGCGGCCGTTTCGCGCCTCCACCACGATCTCGAGCTCGGGCCACGCCTTGGCGAGCAGCCGCGCGAGCGAGCTCCGGAGCAGCGGCTCGTCGTCGGCGATCAGCGCGGTGGGGCGTCGCTCGCTCATGCGCCACCGTCCCTTCGCGCCGGCAGCTCGACCTCGGCGCAGGTGCCGCGCGGCTCGACGGCCACCAGCGTCACGCGCACGTTCTCGGCGCCGCCGAAGGTGAGCGCGAGCCGCTCGCGCAGCGTCGTGAGCCCGGTGCCGAGCGACCCGGCCCGGCCGCTTGCGGCTAGCCCCACGCCGGTGTCGAGGACCTGCGCCAGCAGCCGCTCGCCGCGCACGCTCGCCCGCACCTCGATCCGTCCGCCGTCCTCGCTCGGGTCGATGCCGTGGCGAACTGCGTTCTCGACCAGCGTGAGCAGCGTGGTCGGCGGGCACGCGAGAGCGCGGGCGGCGTCGTCGGCGACGATCACGTACTGGAGGCGATCGGGCATCCGCATCTGCATCACCTCGAGGTACGCGCGCACCAGCTCGAGCTCGCGCTCGACCGTGGAGGTGGCCTCTTCGAGCCGCGGCACCGCCGCGCGCAGGTAGGCGATCAGGCTCGCGAGCACCGGGCTCGCCTGCGGCGAGCCCGCGTCGACCAGCTCGCGCACGTTGGCGAGGGTGTTGAAGAGGAAGTGCGGCTCGACGCGCGCCTGCAAGAGCCTGAGCTGCGAGTCGGCGGCCTTGCGCTCGAGCTCGCTGCGCGTGAGCTCGAAGGTGAGCGCTTGGTGCTCGGCGGCGCCGGTGATCTGGCGGAACACCGCCGACACCGCCATCCACGGTCCGACCAGCAGCCCGAACAGGTTCAGCAAGCCGAAGCCCGTGAGCCGCAGCGTGTCCTCCCAGAACGGCGGGTCGGAGGGCGTCATGAACGCGTACACGGTGATCGCCGCGAACGGCACCGTCGCCGCGACGCCCATCACCTGCAGCCCCCAGCGCGCGAGCCAGCGCGGCAGCCGCGCGGGCCACACCTCGAGCACGCCGAAGGAGAGGAGCATCCACAGGCCCACGAACAGCAGGCGGCCGTAGAGGATCACGTAGCGCGACTGCCAGCCCGGCCAGATGAAGAGACTGACGACCGCGGCGGCGATCGCCACCGCGGCGAGGCGCCGCGGCGCGAAGACGCGCGCGAGCCCGCGGCGGGGTGGGGGAGGCGCGGATGGAGTGGCGATCGCCATGGCCGCCCGATTGTGCTCCGCGGGCAGCGCGCCGCGAAGCCGCTCGCGACGAACAGCGGAAGGTGGACGACGAACGGCGGCTACGCGCGACGGGTGGTGCCCGCGGCGGCGCGCCGCCGCGGCGCCCGCGGCGAAGTCACGCGGCGGTCGCCATCCGTCGGCGCGGCTCGTCGCTCGTCACGTCGCGCGCGCCGCTCGTCGCAAATCGCTGGGTGCCGTGGTCGCGCACCGCTCACACTCGCGCCGAGGAGACACCCGCCATGCGCAACACCCGACCTCGCCGCGCGGATCCGATCGCTGTCCCCGATCGCGCCGCTCGTCCTCGCGGCCCTGCTCTCGATCGGCCGCGATCGAACCACCGCCTGCTCCGGCTCGTTACGAGCCCGCGCTCACCAGCCGGCCCGCCGGACGGCGCTCTGGACCGCTCGCCCCGCCACGAGCGCCTGCCGTTTCATCTCGCGTTCTTCTGAGCCCGGAGCCACGAAGGCCATCGTAGCGACGGGGGTTCCATCCCCCGTCGTGGGACGGGCCTGGCCCACACGTGCGACGCATCGTCCCGCCGCTGGGATCCTCGAACGCGCCGGCGCCACGACCCGCGGCTGGCGGGGGCGCGGAGGCCCCCGCCCTGCGAAACTCCGCGTCCGGACGTCGAGGCGGCTCGACCGTCCTGAAGTCGTAGGCCCCCGGCCGGGGCCCGGCCCGGGCCGCCCCGGCCCGGGCCCCCCCCCCCGCCCCCCCCCCCCGCCCCCCCCCCCCCCCCCCGCCGGCCGGGGGGCCCGCCCCCTGGACGGGGGTTCCATCCCCCGTCGCCGGCTCAGAGGGGGGCTCGTCGTCGTCTTCGTCTTCTTCGCCGCCGAGATCGGCGTTCCAGTCGATCTGCGCCAGATGGGTGGCCTCTTCGGCCGCTTCGACGATCTCCGGATCGTCGGAGCTCTCGAAGTCCGGAAGCAGCTCGAGCGCCTCCTCGCGGCTCACCGTGGCGACCGCGGCGAGGGCGGCGACGAGCAGCCCCTTCTCGGTGCCCTTCGTCCGGAGCAGGCGGAGCACGTGCGGCGCCGCCGCCACGAGCCCCCACTCCCCGGCGGCGCGGACCGCCTCGGCCTCGACCTCGGTGTCCGGGCTCTCGAGCGAAGCGAGGATCTGCTCGTCGAAGCCCTGCACGAAGCGCATGCAGAAGACCGCGGTGAGGCGCCACTCGGAGTCGTCGCTCACGTAGGCGGCGCGGATCGCGTCCCGCTGCCAGTCCTGCGGCGCACGCACCGCGCCCTCGAGCACGCGGCGGCGCACGAGCTTCGGAGTGTTCGGGTCGTCGAAGGTGGCGCGCAGCGCCTGCCGGACCTCGCCGAAGGTGCGCTCGGAGATCGGCGCGTCGTTCATGTCGTCGTCTTCGTCGAAGCCTTCGGTCTCGCAGAGCTCGAGGGTCGGCCCGAGCGCGATCGCCGCGGTCGCGCTCAGCTCGTCGGGCTCGTCCGCGCCGCGCACCACGGCCACCAGCGCCTTCGCCAGCGCGTCGTCCATCGCCACCCCCTCGCCCGCCAGCTCCGCCGCCAGGACGCGGTCGTCCGCGGCGGCGCCGCGATCCCGCAGCGCGCCGAGCAAGGTCGCGCCCGCGTGCTCCGGCCACTCCCAGGGTGGGGTCCGCTCCAGCGCCTTCAGCTTCTGGGAAGTCTTCGACATGGCTCGATCCTCGCGTGCGTTCGGTGGCCGCGGAGCATGGCACGAACCGGTGGCGGGTCGCGTTCGCGCTCGCGACTCGAAGGCCGGCTCTTCGCCCGACGAACCCACCACCCACGAACCCCCCGCATGGACCGTCACGGCGAGTTGTGGCAAACAGGTGCTTCGTCCGCGTGCGGCACCGCGCGGGTTCCCCGTGCCGCCAGCGAGGGAGCATGCGCCCGATCCGGATCCTCCAGGCCGCTTGCGCGCTGATGTTGGCGAAGGACGGCCTCCAGGAGCTCATCCTGCCGTCGTCGGTGCTGCTCGCGGATCCGAAGTGGGTGACCGAGGACGATCTGCCCGTGCTGTTCATCCGGATCCAGGGCCTCGTCCAGATCGGCCTCGCGGCCGGCGCGCTCGCCTACGCGGACGAGTACGCGGCCTCGTTCGCGAAGGTCACCGCGGCGCTGCTCGGGGCGGGGATGGTCTTCCGGCTGGTCCAGGTCCGCGTCATCGACGAGACGTTCTACATCCTGTCGGCGCTGGCAGTCGGCTTCCTCGTGGTGGGCTACCGGCTCGCGCGCGCGCCGACGCCGAGCGGCGTCCCGAACCGAAAGGTCGCGAGGGTGAGCGCTGTGCTCGGCGTCGCGCTGGTGATCGCCGCGATCCCACGGCCCTACGAGCCGAGCGGCGCGCTCAGCCCGTTCCTGGTCTTCGCCCTGCCCGCGTTCTTCCTCGCGCTGCGGATGGCGTACTTCGGCCTCGCTCGGAAGGACCCCAAGGCCGCGTGAGCGCCGACCCGGGTGCCCGAGTCAGTCGGCGAGCCCGAGCGCCCTGCGCAGCACACCGATGTCGTAGCGCTGCGCGGCGTCGTGGCACGGTGAGGTAGGCTCGTGCGCCTTCAACCCGACGGGAGTGGACGATGTCCAAGCCTGCGATGAGATCCGTTTCGCTCTCGAGCCTGCTCACCATCGCGCTCTGCGCGCTCGCGCCCAGCGCCGCCGTCGCGGACGGCGACTCCGCGGAACCGGGACTGGACGTCGGCGTGAGCGCCGTGGACCCGGACTGCGACTACTCGTGGGGCGCGATCGGCAACCCGAGTGTGGTGGTGAACGAAACCCTCGGCTGTGAAGTGCAGGTCGAGATCCGCTGCACCGGCGGAACCGCCTTCGGCGAGTGGTCCGTCAACCAGTCCGTGGCCTACTGCCCCGCGGGAACCTTCGTGCTCGCAATCCCGCACACCGAAGAACTGCCCGGCTGCAACGGCGTGGCGAGGGGCGGTGGCGCGGCCGCCGCCGTCGTGCCCGCGCTGCTCGCGCTGTGCGCCAGGCGCACCCGATCTCGGCGCGCCCGCGGCGCCGGGTCGGCCCAGGCGTAGCGGCTGCGAGGCCGTTCAGGCTTCGCGATCCGCCGGGGTCCGCGCCGGTTTCGGGTGAGCCCGCGCCCGGTCTCGCGCCGCCCGCCGCCGCGTCGCGGGATGCGGTCACCGGGAGCCCAGCACCTGCTGGATCGAGGGTGCCCGGGGTGAGTCGCTGCGACTTCTTCCTGCGTCCGCGTTTGCACGGCGCGCCACCGATTCGTGGTCCCCAGCGCGGTCGCACGGTGCCGGCGACTGGAGTAGCTTCGTCGTCAGCACGACCCAGGAGGGCCGAATGAGGTTCTTGGCAGGCGCTCTTGTCGCGATCCTCCTCGCCAGCCCGCCGGTGTACGCAGGTGAGGGCGACGGTCCGGAGCCACATTCGACCGCCAACGGATCCCAACCTCAGCCGTTGGGATGGCAGCGCGGTGCTCGAGTCGACACGGGGCTGAAGCCGACCTGGCGGAGCCGGGCGAACACCGGTGGTTCGCATGTCCAGACGTTCGATCCGCAAGCAGTCGAACCCAGCACCGCGGCGCCGACGAAGCGCGAGTATCTCGGCAACCTGAGCGCGAATCCGTACGATCCTAACTCGACGGCGAATCCCTACGGCGCCGGCAGTCCATTCCGGGCCGACGGAGTGAAGAATCCGTTCGGGACGTACGGCAGCCCGTCTTCGTCGAAGTCCGCCACGAACCCGTACGCGACCGACGCGCCCAAGCTCTACGACAGCCAGGGCAACTACCGCGGGAAGCTCAGCGCCAACCCGTACGATCCCGACTCGGTGTCGAACCCGTACGGCCGCTACGGAAGCCCGTTTTCCTCGGACAGCATCCACAACAAGTTCGGCGCAGGCAGTCCGTTCCAGACCGACAGCCCGAACAACCCGTACGGCAGCGGACTCGAGATCTACGGCGAGTAGGCGGTCGGTCGCCTTTCGGTTCTCGCAGCCTTCGACAGGCGGGCTCGCCACCGGAGTCGATGTCTGGACGTCGAGACGCAGGCGCACCAAGCGCGCGCTGGTCCTCGGTCGACCGGGGTGTCCCGTGGCGAGGGGACCGCCCCAGTGGAGCCAGCCGGTGGCGCATCGACGGGCGGTTCACCGAGCTCGGGTGGGGGCACGAGGGAACAGGCCACCACCCCCAGGACCCGTCCTGGAGCCCTCGATCCCCGAAAAAATCTGGAGAGATCCTGGAGACGGTCCGCGGCGATTCGCCAAGAACCTGAATTCGCAGCTGATTTCTGGTGGAGGCGGCGGGAATCGAATCGATTCGGGGCTTACGGCAGCCTGCGCCAGCCCACAAATACCAGCGATTCCGGACCAGGTGGAGACGGCCCAGTAGGGCTGAACGGGCCCGAACAGGGGCCGCTTGTTACAAATTTGTCGCAGCTACGCACCGCGCTCGAAGGCGCGA
>JADJOY010000009.1:197500-369486 GCA_016713535.1 Deltaproteobacteria bacterium | reverse complement strand
ACGGTCGGATCGCGCGACACGGCGGCGTACGGCGATCGCCGCGGCCGCCGAGGCCCATCGCGAGGCACGCGGCGCGGGGCCCGCCCGGAGCGTCGACCGCGCACGAACCGCAGGCGCGGCCCCGCCGGAAGGCCCCCGCGGCGCCCGTCCCCGCCCGGAGGGCCCACCGCGCACGAACCGCAGGCGCGGCGCCCGTCCCCGCCCGGAGGGCCCACCGCGCACGAACCGCAGGCGCGGCGCCCGTCCCCGCCCGGAGGGCCCACCGCGCACGAACCGCAGGCGCGAGGCCTGTCCCCGCCCGGAGGGCCGACCCCGCACGAACCGTAGGGGCGGGGCCTGTCCCCGCCCGCAGCCCGCGCGGCGCTCTCAGCGCGCCAGCTCCTCGAGCTTCCAGGCGAGCTCGATCTTCACCTCGCCGCTCAGCTTCCCCACGATCCGCACCCCGCCCGGCATCTGCGTGAGCTGAATGGTGGTGGAGCGCTGGCCCGCGGCGGGCGCCTGACGGAGCTGCTCGCTCACCCACTCCCACCCCGGCGACTGCCACAGGTTCGCCGGGCCCTCGAGCATGTGCCCGCGGTCGGTGACGCGCTTGGTGCCGGTGGCGATCGGCGCGCTCAGCCCGTCGGTGAAGAGCGTGTGGGTCTTCGCGTCGAAGACGAGGTTGGTGGTGGTGCAGACGAGGGCGAGCTGGCTCGGGTCGCCCGGCGAGTCGCCCTTGAGCGACGAGCTGTAGGGCACCGGCCCCTGGACGTCGTCGTACTGGCCGGTCACCGCGAAGTCGGCGGTGACCCGCATCGCGGCGCCGCAGTCGTCGAAGCCGAAGTAGCTCAGGAAGCGCTCGTCGCCGGACTCCTCGACGGGCGCCGTGCCGACGTTCGAGGTCACCGGCGCCGAGCCTGCGCCGAAGTCGACCTGGTTCATCATGCGGGTGGTGTCGATCGCCACCTGCATCAAGCAGGTCTGGTCGCCTTTGCAGGCCACCTGCTTCTCGCGCAGGATCTTCTGGGCGTCGGCGGGGCTCATCTTCTTCGCCGGGGTGTCGCGGCCCTCGACCTCGGCGACACGCTTCTCGACCGCCGCGGCCGTCGCCGTCATCTGCGCGGCGTAGTGCGGATCCTTGGGGTTGACCGCGCTCGGCTCGCCGTCGCTCTTCACGATCGTCGCGAGGTGGTAGCCGTTCGCGAAGTTGCCCGACTCCTTCTCCTGGCCGCTGCCCACCACCGAGTAAGAGCCGATCACCTTCACGTCCACGATCAGCCGCGCGCGCTTCTCCGCGGCGCGCGCCGGCGGCGCGAGCGCCACGCAGCCGAGGGAGATGCAGGCGATGAACCGCGCCGCGCTGGGCGCGCGGAAAAACCGAGGCATCCGAGGATTCATGAAGGACCCAGCGCGGCGCGCGCGCTCAGAACGGGAGTCGAGAGGACCAGCCTAGCCACAAGATCGCGACGAGCAACGGGGTCGCGACCATCGGCCAAAGCGCACGCGGCGAGCCGTCGTTCCAGCGCAGCGAGCGCCGCACGGCGTGGGCGGCGACCGCCGCGCTCGCCAGCGCGGCGAGGACGTGCGCCAAGGGATCCGGCACGACGACGCTGGCCACGACACCCGCGGCACCGAGCGCCATGACCAGGAGCATCGCGAGGTGGCCGTCGAGGAACGGGACGTCGCGCGCCTGACCTCGTTCGGCGGTGAGCAGCAGGTCCTCGATGAGCACGGTTCCATCGACCAGATCGAGCGGGCCCACCACCATCGAGCCTCGCCTCGTGGTGACACGGATCACCACCGCCCCAGCGCCGGATGTGACGGGCGGCGCGGCCAGCACGCACTCCATCGGGCCGGCGAGTGCCAGCGAGCTCGTGAGGCGCGCTCCCCGCCACACCTCCAGGCCGCCGCTGCCCACCCGATAGACGGTTCCCCGTGACCGATCCGCGCGCTGCCCGGCGTCCAAGGCCTTCACCGCGAGGGCGGCGAACAACAGCGTGAACGTGGTGGTCGCGATCGGGTCACCGAGAGCGAGGCGATCGGCGATCCCGCGCACCAGGAGCCACGCCACGAAAACGAGGCAGGGCAGCGACGAGCAGCCGGCCCGCACTGCTCTCCCCGGATACCCGCGATCGCTCGCGGGTGCCGGATCGCGGGCCGAGCAGTCGCGAACCATCAGCGCGGTCGATGCGCCGTCGCCGTACCAGGGGCCGAGCTCGATCAACGCGGCGAAGCCCGAGGCTTCGAAGAGCGCCGGCCCCGCACCGGCTTGCCACGCGGTGGCCCACACCCGCGGGACGTCGTCGACGCGAGCGCGATGAAGCAGCTCGCGGAGCAGCGCGAAGCCAACTCCGGTCCGGCGCTCGGACTCGCACACCGCGATGTCCGTCACGAATGCGTCGCGCCGGCTCGGACGGTCACCGACCCGATCCGGAGCGTCCACCCTCACGAGGTGGCGAACGACTGCATTCGAGCGGCGGACGGGATCCAAGCGTCGTCCGAACTGCTGGACGACCCGATCGGCCCGATCCGGGAATCGCGCCCACAGCCAGGCGAGCGAGAGCCTGAGCCGCGCCTGGGCGTCCTCGTCGAGCGGCTGAAACGCCACGAACCCCACCACACGCCCGCACCGCACCGCCACCAGCGTGTGGACGGGATCGAGCAGGCGATCGAAGCGCTGTGCCGCGCCCAGTAGGTCCCCGCTCGCCAGGAAGCTCGCCCGGTGGAGCGCGAGGACGGCGTCGCGGTCGGGCGGCTCGTAGGCGCGGATCACGAGCGGCTCGCGCGGCGAGCCGTCGCGGTCGTCGCCGGCCTCAGCCACTCAGACGGGCCCGGCGGAAGGTGCCGAGGCTGCGCTCGGCGATGCGCAGGAACGCCCCGGGGAAGGCGCGCCAGAACCACCAGCCCATCCAGGCGCTCGCCCCCACCAGGATGATGCGGCGGTCGCGCTCGATGCCGCGCACGATGATCTCAGCGCAGCGCTCGACCGGGATGGGCGTGACCGGGATCGCGTCGATGACCTTGGCGCGATCGACGTTCACGTAGATCGCCGAGTCGTAGATGGGTGTAGCGATGAAGCCCGGGCACACGACACTCACCCGCACCCCGAAGTGGTGCGCCTCGGCGCGCAGCGCCGTCGAGAGCGCGACCACGCCGTGTTTCGACACCGCGTAGGGCGCACCCCCCGGGAACGGGATCAGCCCGGCCATCGACGCGGTGTTCACGATGCGTCCGGAGCGCTGCCGCAGCATGTGCGGGTAGACGGCGTGGACGCCGTGCACCACGCCCATCAGGTTCACCTCGAGGACGCGCCGCCACACCTCGAGCGGGGTGTCGCGGATCTCGCCGCCCACCGCGACCCCGGCGTTGTTGAAGGCGAGGTCGATCCGCCCTTCGCGCGCCACCAGCTCGTCGACCACGCGCACGAAGGCCCCCGCGTCGGTCACGTCGAGGGTGACTCCCGCGACGTCGAGCCCGCGGCCGCGGAGCTCGGCGGCCGCGCCGTCGGCCGCCGCGCCGTTCTTGTCCGCCAGCCACACCCGCGCGCCACGCGCCGCGAGCACCGTTCCCACGGCGCGCCCGATGCCGGAGGCCCCCCCGGTGATGAGCACGATCCGACCCGCGAGATCCGTCATGACGCCCCTCCTCGACCCCGCACCCGCCACCCGCGATCGGGGAGGCGCTTGACCCGGCCGCGCTTCTTCCCTATCACGGAGAGAACACTTCACGGTCGCGAAAACCCCAGGGTGGGCGCGACGGCGCCGCCACCGTTGCCGATTCCCTCTCTCGCTCGCGCCCGTGGTCCCGCCTCGTCATGAGACGGTGGGTGGACTTGCTCCGCGCGGGGTCCGCCTCGCGGTCCGCGCCGTGGGTGGTGTTCGCCGCGGCACTCGCGGCCCGGCTGATCCTCGGCTTCGCGTTCCTGCACCCCACGGCGCCGGTCACCGCGGACGCCCTCTACTACGACGCCATGGCGCGCGCGATCCTCGAGCGCGGCGCGCTGGTGTCGCCGACGGGTGAGCTGACCGCCTCGCGCATGCCCGGCTACCCGCTCTTCCTCGCCGCGATCTACGCCCTCGGCGGCACCGCTCCGGTCGTGCCGCGGCTGGTCCAGGTGGTGCTCGGCTCGACCGGGCCGGTGGCGCTCTTCCTGCTCGCGCGGGTGGTGTTCGGTGCGTTCCCGGCCGTGGTGTGCGGCGCGCTCGCGGCGATCGACCCGTTCCTGATCTTCTACGACTACCAGCTCTGGACCGAGAGCCTCGGCATCACCGCGGTGAGCTGGGCGCTGTGGTTCTTCGCGGCGCGGGTGGCCCCGAACCCCAGCCCCGGCCGCTCCGCCGCCGGCGGCGTGCTGGCGGGGCTCGCCACCTACGTGCGGCCGGACCTGGTGTTGCTGGTGGCGTCGTTCGGCACCTGGGCGCTCGCGAAGCTGCGTCCGTGGCGGCGCACCCTGATCTCGGGAACGGTGATGGGATTGAGCTGTGTGGCGATGCTCACCCCGTGGATCGCGCGCAACGCCGTGGCGCTCGGCCACTTCGTGCCGCTCACCACCGAGAGCGGCTTCATCATGTGGCAGGCGAACAACGAGGACATCCTGCGCGACCCCGCGCTCTACGGCGGGTGGCTGCCGTGGCCGGGCAACCCGGACGCCGACTACTTCACCCCCCCCGACCTCTCCAAGGACCCGCGCTTCACGGGCTACGTCGACGAGGTCGACCTCGACCGCCGGCTCCGCGCCAACGTCTTCGAGTTCTGGCGCGAGCACTGGCGATCGATGCCGGGGTTCATCCTCGGCAAGTGGACCAAGCTGCTGGCGATCTCGCCGGGCTTCCCGTTCTGGCCACGGTCGTTCGTGTGGCTGAGCCGGCTCTGGTACGGCTTCCTGCTCTCGGCGTTCGCGATCGGCGTGGGGGTGGCGCTGGCGCGTCGCAAGCCGGTCGGCATCCTGCTCGCCTTCCTGGGGTGGTTCCTGGTACGAGTGGCGATCTTCATGTCGGTGTTTCGCTACCGGCTGCAGATCGAGCCGATCTTCCTCACCTTCGGCGCCTTCGCCATCGCCAGCGCGATCGAGTGGCTCGCCGAGCGCCGCGCCGCGGAGAAACCATGAGCCCGCTCGCGCGGCCGCCGCGCCGCGCGAGCGCGACCTCGTCGGTGTTCCGCACCGCCCTCGCCGTGGCCGTGGCCCTGGTGACCGCGAGCTGTGGCAAGAGCGCCCCCTCGCCGGAAGCGGTCTCCCGCGAGGCGATGGCGGCCACCTCCACGCTGATCCTCGACGGCATCCCGACGCGCCCCGGCGGCGACCTGCAGGTGGGCGCCGCCACCGTCGACCTCACCCCCTACGACAAGGCCGCGGCCGGCGACGTCTACATCGCGGGCTTCGGCCCGGGTCGCTCCTCGGAAGGCGTCCTCGACCCGATCACCGGGCGCGTCCTCTTCGTCGACGACGGCGCGCAGTGGGTGGTGCTGGTGTGGCTCGACTTCGTCGGGCTCCTGAACGACGAGGTGCGCGGCATCCGCGGGCTCGTCACCCGCGACCACCCCGAGCGCGTGATCGTCGGCTCGACCCACAACCACGAGGGCCCCGACACCATGGGCTACTGGGGGCCCGGGGTGCTGCTGCCGGTCGCGTCCGGCAAGGACCCGGAGTACATGACGTGGATGCGCGGCCAGGTCGCCGACGCGATCGCGCGCGCGGTGGTGAGCGCCAAGCCGGCGCGGCTGCGGTTCGCGGCCACCACGGTCGAGGAGGGGATCTCGGCGAACCTGTGGTTCCCCGACGATCCGAGCCGCAAGGACAACCAGATGACGGTGCTCGCCGCCGAGGACGTGGACGGCAAGCGCATCGCCACGGTGGTGAACTACGCCTGCCACGCCGAGGCGCTGTTCGAGAACAACAAGCTGCTGTCGGCGGACTTCCCGGGGCGGCTCTACCGCGAGCTCGAGGTCCGCAACCCGGGCTCGGTGCCGATCTTCGTGCCGGGGGCGATCGGCGGCATGGTCATCCCCTACCCGAACCGCTGGGACAAGCGCGACGAGTACGAGGATTTCACGCTGCGCGTCGCGTTCATCGACCGGACCGGCGACGCGCTGGCGCAGCTCGCCGAGGGCGCGCTGGACGCGTCCCCCGCGCCGATCGGCCCGCAGGGGGTGACGCTCGGCCACGAGAGCCGCGAGATCTGGCTCGAGCTCGACAACACGATCTTCGAGGTCGTGACCTCGCTCGGGATCGTCAGCCTCGGCGATCGGCCCACCCGCGACGGCCGCTTCCGGGCCGAAGTGCACCGGATCGATCTGGGACCGGCGCGCATCCTGACCGTGCCCGGGGAGATTTTCCCGAGCCTCGGCTCTCTCTACAAACGGTGGCTCGCGACGCCCTACCCGTTCATCTTCGGCCTCGCCACCGACGAGCTCGGCTACATCATGGGCGCCGCGGAGTTCGAGGACTCCACCTACGAATACGAGCAGTCCATGTCGGCCGGCCCGGCGACAGGTCCGACGCTCACGCGGGCCGTTCGAGAGCTTCTTGGCGCTACCGAGCCACCCCCGGCCGACATCATTGGTCCCTGAGGGTCACCCCGCCGTAACTAGCGGCGTTCGGCATTCGAACAGCGAACGGTCGGCGCCCGTCTCGATTCTGGACAACCGCTTACAGCACACGGATTTCCGGCTCGCTTTCGCAAACGATTTCCATCCACCCCGGGTTGGCAAGGCGATTGCTCTAGAACGCCGCCAAGACGGGCAAGCATAGGATGGATCGTGGGTTCCACACGGGGATGAGTCGGATGGGCCGCCTCTGCTCGTGACCTAGCTTTCCCTCTCTCCTGATCCTTCGAGGTCGCGACCCCCACCAGGGTCGCGACCTCGTTTTTTTTGGGGCGCGGTCTGGAGGGCCCGCCTCGGGCGGGCCGCGCCGCGGCAGAGAGCCTGTGAAGAAATCGAGCGAGAGCGAAGCGCCGCGGGGGGACGGAGCCCCCCGCGCTACGAAGACCCCGTAGCGGCGGGGGTTCCATCCCCCGTCGCCGGGCCTACGCGGCCTCCGTGAGCGACCCAGAGAGAAAGATTCACAGCCTCAGAGCCGCGCCCTCCAGGCCGAGCGGTGAGGCGCGTCGGCGATCCGCCGTGCTGGAAAAGTGCACGGCGCGGTGCGAAGACCGGGGCGCACCAGCGCGCTCCCGCGCTCGCACCCGGCCCGAGGAGGCCCGCCCATGCCCCAGCGCCCCGCCCACCGTCCGGCCTCGAAGCCCTCGGCCCGGCCGCGGGTTTCGCTCGGCGCCGCGTGCCTGGTGGCGCTGCTCGCCGCCGCGATCGGGGTGGCGGCCTCGGGGGCTGGCTCCCGCCCCAAGTTCGACCCCGCGGTGGTCGGCAAGTCGGAGACCCGGATGTGGCAGGCCTACTACGGCGGCGACCCGTTCGCCCTCGGGCGCGAGATGCTGGCGCTGCAGATGAGCCAGCTCGGCGTCTCGGCCGCCGAGGCGATCGCGATCGGCGAGCCGCTCGGGCGCGCCGCCATGACCTTTTCGAACACCCACGAGGGCTACGAGCGCGACGTGCTGCCCGCGCTCGTCGAGGGCTACACCCGGATCGCCAAGGTCATGGGCGGCAGCTGGGACCCCAAGGAGGCTGCCAAGCGGGAGCTCGCGTGGTGGGTGGCGCGCCGCACCCCGGGCGAGAACGATCCCCGAAACGTCGGCCGGCGCATCGCGGACCTCTACGCACTGCTCTACGGCCAGCGCAACGCCGAGATCGAGCGCGCCGGACTCTTGCGGGCGCAGGCCGCGTTCGCCCGCGACAAGGCCGCGGCGAAGGGTCGACCGCCGCCCTGGGACACGATCGAGAAGCAGCTCGTCGAGTCCTACGCCGCCCTCGTGAAGGGCGCGAGCCAATAGCGCGGCGGCGACGGAGCAGGGGCCGCAGGCCCCGTGCCCTCCACGAACGGACATCCATCGCCGTGGAGGGCCGCGGTCCCTCGCGGCCGCAGGCGGCGCGGTACACCGCGGGCGGGCACTCGGCCCGCCCCTACGATCCGGCCCCGTCCCCGCCCGCGACCGACGATCCGTCGCTGGTAGGGGCGGGGCCTGCCCCCGCCCGCGACCGATTCGCTCTCAGCGCTGGGTCAGCGTGAACCGATCGAGCACCGAGCCGTCGAGGCGGATCGCGGTGGCGGTGAGCGCGGCGCCGCTCACCTCGACCTCGACGAAGTGGAAGGCACTCTCGGACACCGCCGTGAAGTCGCTCGTCCCGGCCGGGTAGAGGTTCTGCCCGCCGCCGCCCGTGACCACGTAGATCGTGCCGGGCGCGTCCACGTAATCCGGCCCCGGGCTCGGCTCGGCGACCTCGCCGTCCGCCATGGGAAGCGTGCGCTCGTAGACGTGGTCGTGGCCGTTGAAGACCAGGTCCACCCGGTGCCGGTCGAGCACCGGGCTCAGCGCGGCGCGCACCGCCTGGTGGCTACCGTTCTTCGACGAGCTGTAGGGCGGGTGGTGGAAGAAGACCACCCGGAACGTCGCGGCGGCGCTCGCCGCGAGGTCGGCGTCGAGCCACGCGAGCTGGGCGCTGCCGGGCGCGAGCGGCTGGTTCGAGTCGAGCGCCACGAAGTGCACGGCGCCCCACTCGAAGGAGTAGAAGAGCGAGCCGCCGTCGACGTCGTTGGTGGGCAGCGTGAGCGCCGCGAGCAGCGGCCCGCCGTGGCCGGTGGCGGCGTCGTGGTTGCCGATCGAGGCGTAGAGAGGGATGTGGTCGAGGAGCGGCTCGTAGGGCTCGAGGAAGCGGGTCTCGACCTGCTGCTCGGTGCCGGCGCCGTAGGCGATGTCGCCGGTGTGGAGCACGCGGTGCTCGGTCGTCGCCGCGGGCTCGACGGCGCCGCGGCCATAGGTCGCGTCGGGGCCGACGTCCACCGCGCCGATCTCGGGCGTGCCGGTGCGCCACGCGATCGTCACCGACGAGGCGGTGACGCGGCCCACGATCGGGCCGTCGACGAGCCCGGGCAGCGACGGCGAGCCCGAGCCGCCGCCACCACAGCCCGCCGCCGCGCCGCCGAGCGTGGCGGCCAGCACGACGAGCGCGAGCGAGCGGGACATGGAGATCGAGGTCTTCGTGGCGCGGGGGCTCGTCCGCCGCCGTGAAGCCGGCGCGGCGAGATCGCCACGGCGAGGGGAAGACGTTGCGGCGGGAGTGCGGAGTATCGTAGGCAGGTCGCGCTCCGCACACTCAACCGACGTTGGAACCGCCTGGAACGCCGACCATGACCGACGCCCCCGAACCCCGCCCACCCATCCGCCTCCTCGACGCCGACTTCTACGCCGGCGATCCGTTCCCCGCGTATCGCTGGATGCGCCGCCACGAGCCGGTGTTCTGGGACGAGGTGGGGCGCGTGTGGGGGCTCTCGCGCCACGCCGACGTCATGCACGCCTCGGCCCACCCCGAGACGTTCAGCTCGGCGGGCGGCTCGCGCCCCGACGCCGAGCCGTTCCCGACGATGATCAACTTCGACAACCCGCAGCACAACCTGCGCCGCTCGCTGGTGAACAAGGGCTTCACGCCGCGGCGCGTGGCCGAGCACGAGCCGTTCCTGCGCGCCACGGTCACGCGCCTGCTCGACGCGGTGCTTCCGGCGGGGCGCTGCGACTTCGTGGAGGCGCTCGCCGCGCCGCTACCGATGATCATGATCGGCACGCTGCTCGGCTTCGGCACCGAGGACCGCGAACGGCTGCAGCGATGGTCCAACGACATGGTCGCGGGCACCGCCGCCAACAGCCCCGACGACGTCGCCGCCACCGCCGCGATCGCGCTGGTCGAGTACCGCGACCACTTCGACGCCATCGTCGCCGACCGCCGCGCCCACCCGCGCGACGACCTCATGAGCATCCTCGCCAACGCGGCCGACGAGAGCGGCGAGCGCATCGACGACTACGCGCTCCTCCACGAGTCGCTGCTGTTGCTGGTGGGCGGGAACGAGACCACCCGCAACGTGATGTCGGCGGCGATGGAGCAGCTCGTCCGCCACCCCGAGCAATGGCGGCTGCTCGCCGCCGAGCCGGCGCGGCTACCGGTGGCGATCGAGGAGTTCCTGCGCTGGGGCTCGCCGATCGTGAACATGAACCGCACCGCCACCCGCGACCTCGAGCTCGGCGGACGCACCATCCGCGCGGGCGACAAGCTGCTCCTGCTCTACCCGTCCGCGAACCGCGACGAGGACGTGTTCGCCGACCCCGACCACTTCGACGTCACCCGCGACCCGAATCCGCACGTGGCCTTCGGCGGCCACGGCGCCCACCACTGCCTGGGCGCCAACCTCGCGCGCCTCGAGATCCGCGTGATGTTCGAGGAGCTGCTGCGGCGCCTGCCCGAGCCACGCCTGGCCCCCGGCGCCGAGGTGCGCGTCGCGCCCTCGAACTTCGTGCGCGGCATCGCCAGCCTGCCGATCGAGTTCGACCCCGAGCGGCGCCTCTAATCGGATCCCGCCGCCGCGCGGCAGGCGTCCACGAAGCGGGCGCCGAGGACCAGGTCCCAGCCGCCGTCGTAGGAGGTGCGCGCCGCCTCGGCGCGCTCGGCGAGGCGCTCCCAGTCACGGTGCTCGAGGTCCACGCGGGTGCCCCCCGGGGCCGCGCTGAAGCGGACCTCCACCTGCTGGCCGGTCGCGGCGTCGCGGCCCGGGTACCAGCGCATCACGAAGCGCGCGGGCGGCTCCCACACCTCGACCGTGCCCCACGCGAAGCGCTCGCCGTCGTCGCGCAGCTCGTAGATGGCGCCGCCGACGCACGGCTCGAGGCCGCAGCTCGCGGCGCGCTCGTCCGAGATCGAGTGGCTGGCGAGCGGCCACCACGTGCTCAGCCCCTCGGTGAAGAGCCGGAACGCGCGCTCGGGCGTGAGCGGCACGACGACGCTCTTGCGCACCGGGGCGAGCGGTTCGGGGAGCGGGATCACCTGGCTCATCGGGTCCTCCGGGTTCGTTTCGGCGCGGCGCGCCGGGCTCGCGAGGGTTTCGGGGCCGGCTCGGAGGCGGCGCGCGCCTGCGCCTCCGCCTCGGCGCGGAACGCCTCGAGAACGTCGCTCCAGAACGAGTCGAGATAGCCGCGCAGGATCGCGAGACCGGCGCGGTCGACGCGGTAGATGCGGCGGGTGCCGTGCTGGCGGGCGCTGACGAGCTGGGCGCCCTCGAGCACGCGCAGGTGCTGCGACACCGCGGGGCGCGACACCGGCAGCCCGGCAGCGATCTCCCCCACGGTGCGCGGGCCCGAGCGCAGCGCCTCGAACACCGCGCGGCGGGTGGGGTCGGCGAGGGCCGTGAGCGCTTCTGCGTAAGCCATGAATTACGTAAGTATCTACTTACGCATCGCGCGAGTCAAGCGGCGTCGCCGGGCTGCCGCGGCCGTCCGGGTCGGTGATCGGAGCACCGACGCTCCAGCCGATCGGACGGCATGGAACGGCGGGAGCGCGGCCGCTCCGTCGGCCGCCAGGAAACGTCGGTCCGGTCGGTGACGGAGCACCGACGCTCCGCCGGTCGCGCGGCGTGCTTGCCAGCGCGCGCCGGTCACCTATGTTGCGCGGCCAGCGCGGCGCCGCCGCGAGCCAGCCACGTCCGAGAGGCCCCATGTCCGACTCCAACGAGCCCGCCCAGGGCCGCATCCCGCCGAGCGCCACCGCGGCGCGCCTGCCCAACCACGCCCACGCCGACTTGATCCACCGCCCGGTGCTCGCGTCGCCCGACTGCATGACCTATCCGTGCTCGCAGGACTGCTGCAGCCACGGCGCGGACGTGTGGCCCGCCGAGCGCGACGCCCTGCTCGGCGCGGGCCACGCGACCGCCGAGCAGTTCACCGGGCCCGAGCCGGACGACGAGGGCGACCTGCTCTACCGCACCGCGGTCGGCCCGCGCGGCTGCGTCTTCCTCCGCCCCGAGGGGCGCGGCTGCGGCCTGCACTTCACCGGGCTCAAGCCCGAGGTTTGCCGGGTGGTGCCGCGCGACTACGACGAAGGCGAGGAGATGCGCGACGACGGTCAGCTCCCCTGCCTCGCCGAGTGGAAATTCGGTTGAAGCCCTGCGGCGGGGGATGGAACCCCCGCCGCTACGACCAGGCGCCGGCGGGAGGGTTTCGTAGGGCGGGGGCCTCCGTGCCCCCGCCGCTCGTTTGCGCCGCTTTCCACGCGCGTGGGACGATGTTCGGGTCGACACAACTCGCTCCGCTCCCCCGCGCGCGCGCCTCGAGCGCGCGGCGCCCGAGGTCGCCCCGATGAAGGCCCGCCGCTTCGCCACACTTCCGCTCCTGCTCCTCGCCGCCGTCTTCACGATGGGCGCCGAGGAGTGCCAGCCCGACGACTACGTCGCGCCGTGGCCGCAGTCGAACGTCGAGCCCGTGACCTACGACGAGTCGGTCGCCGCCGGCCCGCTGCGCGCCAAGGCCGAGTCCTACGACGCGTGGCACGAGGCCTGGCACCAGCCCGACCACGGCGGCACCATCACCGCCTTCTTCAACGACCCGGCGCGCACCAGCTTCGGCTTCATCGCCGAGTATGGCGACAGCACCATCTGGACCGGCACCTACCTGGCCAGCCAGGCGTTCCGCTACCACGTGACCGGCGACCGGCAGGCCCGCGCCAACGTCATCCGCATGGTCGGCACCCTCAGCGGCCACCTGCACGTCACCGGCGCCCCCGGCTACATCGCCCGCTACTGGGGCACGCAGGCCACCTCGACCGTCTACCAGGGCGACGCGTGGTGCGAGACGCAGGAGCGCTGCCACCACGTCGAGACCGGTCCGTACGCCGGCGACTTCTGGAACGGCGAGACCAGCCGCGACCAGTACACCGGCTGGCTGCTCGGCATGGCGACCGCCTACGACATGATCGACGACGCCCCCACCAGGGCGCTGATCACCGCCGACGTCCTCGAAGTCTTCAACATGCTCGTCGACAACAACTGGACGATCATCCGCGAGGACGGGCTGCCCAGCTCGGTGGCGCCCAACATGCTGCCGTCGCTGCAGCTCGCGTTCTCGCTCGTCGCCTACCACGTGAGCGGCGACGCGCGAGCGCCCAGCAGGTCAAGAACCTGGTCGGGGACGGCGCGCGCCGGCTTCGAGCTCGCCGGCATCGACATCTTCAACCGCTACAGCCAGTACTACTCGAACAACCTCGGGCACCAGATCTGGTACACGATCCTGCGCCTCGGGAAGGTGTACTTCGGCGACGCCGACTACCAGTGGTTCCTCGGCTACTTCAACAGCTCGGTCCACGACTACACGCGGCTCTCGCACAACGCGTGGTTCACCGGCATCTACATGAGCCAGGGAGGCTGGACGCCGGGTGCGCCGAGCGATCCCTACCAGGACCAGCTCGAAGACGACCTCACGCGCTTCCGCGCCGCACCCAACTCGCGCTACTTCCTGCCCGCCAAGGATCCCTCGAGCTACACGATCGATCCGGTGTCGCAGCAGTGGTACGACCTCCAGCAGCAGATCCCGATCCTGATCGAGCTGATGGGCGAGGTGCGGCCGCAGGCGCTCGAGGCGTTCCCCGTCGATCAGCAGTGCACCACCGACTTCCTGTGGCAGCGCAGCCCGTTCCAGATCGACGCGTGCGGCAACGACGACCCGCGCTACGTGAACCCGGGCGTCGACTACCTCGCGGCCTACTGGCTCGCCGAGTACAGCAAGCTCGTCACCAAGGAGCAGTGATCGGCGGGCGGCGGTCGCCCTACGGTTCCGCGGTCCGCGGGGGGCCTGTCGGCCCTGAAACCAGCCGGTCGGGGGGCCGTGGAGGGCTGCGGTCCCTCGCAGCCGCCGAGGCTCGCGCGTGCCGGCCGAGGGACCCGCCGACCTCCGCCGCTCCGCGGCCGCGAAGGATCGCGGCCCTCCAGGCCCATCGTTGGGGTGCGCGGCTCGCCTCCCCTAGCGCCCATGGGTCACGCGGGGGCGATCGGGTTCGTACGGGAACCCACGTGAGCGCCGATGCTGGCGCCGAGCGCGTCTCGCCGGGCGCGCGACGCGTGCCCCTCCCACGGATCCGCCGGCGAGCGCTCGACTGGGTCGGTGACGGAGCACCGACGCTCCACGCACCGATCGGCGCGCGCGCCTACGCCGGCGGCAGCTCGAGGGGCGGGTGGTGGGCGCGGGCGCGCAAGCGGTTGATGGCGCGGAACACCCGGGGGTGCGCACGATCCGGAGCTCGATCGCGCGCTTGCCGGGCAGGTCGAGGAGCATCAGCCCGGCGAGCACCGTGAGCACTCCCTGCCCCGGCGTCACCAGCATCACCAGCCCCGCGAGCACGAGCAGCGCGCCGGCCGCGTTCTTGCCGACGTGGAAGAGCACCCGCACCGCCGGGTGGCGGCCCGCGAAGCTCCCCACCGGCGGCTCGCCAGTCACGAAGTAGTCCGCGGGGAGCCACGTCACCACCAGCGCGAGCACCAGCGGGCTCACCACCAGCATCGCGAGCGAGAGCAGCGCGAGCCCCATCATCCACTCCGCCGGCACGGGTAGCGAGGCGATCATCGCCCTCGCGCCGCCCTCAGTCCGCGGTGGGCTTCGCGGTGCGGATGTCGGCGAGCCCCGGCACCAGCTTGGCGCCCTCGCGCACCTCCACCGAGGAGCCCTCGAACGCCTTGCCGATCGGCTCGTAGCGCCCGCCGAGGTGCTTGGCCAGGAACGCCTCCATCACCGCGAAGAAGGACAGGTTGTTCTCGGGCCGCGCGAAGCCGTGGCCCTCGTCCGGATAGAGCAGGTACGTCACCGGGATCTTCTTGCCGAGCATCGCGGTCACGATCTGGTCGGCCTCGGCCTGCTTCACGCGCGGGTCGTTGGCGCCCTGCGCGATGAGCAGCGGGCGCTCGATCGCGTCCACCTTCGCGATCGGCGAGCGGCTCATCAGGAACGCCTGCCCCTCCTCGGTGTGCTCGTCGCCGACGCGCTTGCGCATCTGCTCGACGAACGGCTTCCAGTAGGGCGGGATCGCCTTCATGAAGGTGACCAGGTTCGACGGACCGACCAGGTCGACTCCGCACGCGAAGGTCTTGGGCGTGAACGTCAGGCCGACCAGCGTCGCGAAGCCGCCGTAGCTGCCGCCCGCGATGCACGTCTCGTCGCGGTCGGCGATGCCCTGCTTCACCGCCCACTCGAAGGCGTCGAGGAGGTCGTCGTGCATCTTGCCGGCCCACTCGCGGTTGCCCGCGTTCACGAACGCCTTCCCGAAGCCCGTCGAGCCGCGGTAATTCACGCTCAGCACCGCGTAGCCGCGGTTCGCGAGCCACTGGTGGACGGGCTCGTAGCCCCACGAGTCGCGGTACCACGGGCCGCCGTGGACCCACAGCACCATCGGCAGGGGGCGCGCCGGCTTCCCGGTGTTCGCGGGATCGGCGGCCGGCGGCAGCGTGTAGTAGCTGACCAGCTCGAGGCCGTCGCGGCTCGGGATCGTGACGGGTGGCGCTTGAGAGCTTCACCTCCGCCAGCTTGGGGCGGTTGGCGAAGAGGAAGACCGGCTTCCGGCTGGTGCGCTCGTAGAGGTAGAAGCGGCGCGGGCCGTCGTCGACCTCGAACGCCACGACCCAGCGCGTGTCGTCGAGCGAGCGGCTGATCACGCGCCAGTCGCCGTCACCGATCGCGCCGAGCGCCGTCACGTCGTCGGCCACCACCGGGTCGATCGAGCGCCAGCTCAGCCGCTCGCGCTCGAAGCCGACGGCCTGCACCGTGAGCCGCGCCGGATGGACGAGCACCTCGCTCAGGTCGGCCCCCGCCTGCTCGGCCAGCACCTTGGTCTTGCCGGAGGCGAGGTCGATCGCGGTGAGCGCCGCGGTGTCGCGGCCGCGGCTGTCCTGGAAGTAGAGCGTGCGGCCCGCCGCGTCGAGCGTGATCGGGTGGGTGGTGATCTCGTCCTCCCCGAGGTCGACCTTCGCCAGCACCTTGGGCTTGGAGCCGCCGAGCTGGACCAGCTCGTAGCCGCCGTCCGGCAAGGTCCGCGTGCCGAAGCGCGCGCGCAGCTCGCGGTCGGTGATCAGGCCCGCGAACTCGTCGTTGACCAGGATCCGCCTGAGTGCACCGCTCTTGATGTCGACCCGGTAGAGGTCGTGGAACATCGGGTTGCGGTTGTTGAGACCGATCACGATCTCGCCGGGGTGCTTGGGGCTGACCTCGACGATCTGCGCCTTCGGCCGCAGTGGCTTGCCGTCGGGGCCGGTGAGCGGCTTGCCGTCCGGACCGACGATCTGATCGAACGGCGTCAGCACCTTCACCACGCCGCTCGCGAGGTCGACGACGAACGCCTTGTCGTTCTCGTCGCCGTTTTGGTCCTGGAGGTAGAGGATGTGCTTGTTGGTGTAGGCCCAGAAATAGTGGGTGACGCCGCGGCCGCGGTCGTGGGTCACCGCCTTCGCCTCGTCGAGCTTGCCGACCGGCGCCACCCACACGTTCAGCACGCCGTTCTCGGGCGCCACGAACGCGAGCGACTTACCGTCCGGACTGAGCTGCGGGAAGGCGCGGTCGGGGTTCCCGAACAGCACGTCGCGCGGGATCAGCGGGGTGGCGTCGGGTGCGGGCTTGGGCGCGGGCCCGGGGGCCGGCTCGGCCGGCATCGGCGGCGGGGTGGGACGAGCGCACGCCGTGGCGAGCGCGAGGACGAGACCGAGACCGAGCGCGAGTCGCTTCACGTTCCCCCTCCCTTCCAGTCGAATCCTGGTGCACGATTCTCGAGCACGGCCCCCGAAGCTAGCCGATCCGAGCGGCGCGCGCGATCGGACCGCCCCGCGCTCCGCCGCCGCGCCCCGCCCCCGCCATGAGCCCCGCCGAGCGCCCTCCCTTGCACGAGTCCGAGGCTCCGGATTCGACGTCGGGACTCGCCGGTTTCATTCGATCGGCGGAGCGACGCACCGCTGCCGAGGCGCTGGCACCCAATCGCGACGCAGTCTCCCTGGAAGCGTTGCTCGGCGGTGCCGCCGAGTTCGCCACCCAGCTCACCGACGCGATGCGGGGCGAGAGTCGCCTCCACGAGCGCATCGCGTGTCAGGCCGGGTGCGGCTGGTGTTGCCACGTGCAGGTCGTGGTGAGCGCCGCCGAGGCGCTGCACGTCGCGGATTATTTGCGGAAAAGTCTGCGTCCAGACGAGCTCGAGCGAGCCCGCGCCCGGGTCGCCGCCCTCCACGAGCGCACCCGTGGCCTGAGCCGCGAGGCGCGCGCCGACACCCGGCTGCCGTGCGCGCTGATGGTCGACTTCTCGTGCTCGGTGCACCCGGCACGGCCCTTGCGTTGCCGGAGCTGGAACTCGCTCGACCTGGAGCGCTGCAAGGCCGAGCACGAGCAGCCGCGCGGGGGCCACCTGGAGATCGAGAACGTCCAGTGGGAGGTGACCCGGGCCGTGGCGGCCGGGCTCGGCGACGGCATCGCCGAGCACCGCCTCGACGGCGCGCGCCTGGAGATGACGGCCGCGATCCGGATCGCCCTCGACACGCCGGACGCCGAAGCGCGGTGGCGGGCGGGCGAGGCGGTGTTCGCGGCGGCGGCGGTCGAGTGAGCGAGGAGGTCCGCCTCGGACGGCGGGCCGGGAGGTGAGCGTGGGCACCGGGTTCGCCACCGTCTACTGGCTGGATGCCTCGGATCACGTCGTTCGGGTTTCGGACTCGTGGGACACGTTCGCGCTCACCAACGGCGGGGAGACGTGCTGCTGGGAGCGCGTCCGTGGGCGTCCGCTGTGGGAGTTCGTGTCGGGCGACACCACCCGCATGTGGCTGCGCACGCTGCTCGGCCACGCGCGGATGTCGCGCGGCGAGGTCGAGCGGCCGTACCGCTGCGACTCGCCCGACGAGCGCCGGCACATGGCGATGCGGATCGTCTCCGAAGAACACGGCGCGGTGCGCGTCGAGCATGCCCTGCTGCGGAGCGAGCCGCGCGACCGCCCGGTGCACTTCGAGCCGCACCTGCGCGTCGGCGGCGCCTCGAGCCGGCGTTGCAGCATCTGCGGACGGGTCGGTCGCGGCAGCCGCTGGAGCGAACCCGACGCCGACGAGCTGCGCGCGCTCCCGGAGCCCAGCGGCGCGATCCGCGTGATCTACGGCGTCTGCGAGCCCTGCCTGCGAATGCTGCCGGACGGTCGAAGCACGCCACCCACGGACCGAAAACGGCTGTGAGCCGCGATTCTGCGGCTCGAGAGCGCTTTCTCGCCCGTCTCTCGGGCAGAATGACAGCACGCTGCAAGCTATTTGCGTCACTTTTCAATGGCGCAAAGTGAAGTTTTTAAATGGCGTGATGTATTGAAATTCACTGGCGACTTGTGAAGTTCGGAGTACCCACCAGGTAGCCCGCTCGCTGGCTCGGCGACGCGAGCCGGCACGCACGCCGGGCCAGCGGCCGAGGTGCACTTCGGTTCCGTCACCCGCTCGACCCTCGACCGAGCGGGCTCCGTCGATCAACGCTCGTTCACCGGGGTGTCACCGGGGCATGATGGGATTCCGGGCACGGATCGCCGCGCGCGCCGTGCGCGCTCGGGTGCGCGCCCCGCGCGGCGAGCGGACGTGGGGAAAAATGGACCTTCGGACGACGATCGGAGACACGTGGCTGGCGGCTTGGCGGCTGCTCGCGTTCGGCTCGCTGGCGCTCGCGGCGCTGGCGTCCCCGGCTGCGACAACGGCGCGCCGCGCTGCCAGGCGGCGGCGGACTGCGCGGGCGAGAACGTGTGCGCGAGCGGGCGCTGCGCCGCGGCGCGGCTGCCGGTGGTGCATGACTTCGCGCTCAGCCGGCCCACCGCCGACGGCGTCGACGAGAACATCCTGGTCAACGGGCGGCTGATCCGGCCGGTGGCGCCGTCGATCCGCCTCGGCACCTTCGCGACGCGCCTCGCGCTCCATCCCGGCGGGCGCTTTGCCGCGGTGAACGAGAACGGCTTCGGCACGATCCGCAATCCCGAGGACCACGACAACAAAGAAGAGCGGCTGCGCATCGTCGACCTCGATGCGATGAAGGTGGTGCAGGAGGTCGGCATGCAGCGCCGCTCGATGCACCTCGGGCTGCGCTGGGACGCCGCGGGCTCGCTGCTCTACGTGGCCGGCGGCTACGACCGCACCATCCAGCGCTACCGCTTCGGCGCGGACGGCCGCGTCACGTTCGACCGGCTTTGGGAGCTCCACGACTGCTACACGACGGACATCGTGCTCGCGCCCGACGAGAAGCGGCTCTACACGAGCTGCTTCCAGCAGTCGAAGGTCGCGCGGCTCGACCTCTCGAGCGGCGCCCAGCTCGACATCGAGGCCGGCCACGAGCCCTACACGCTGGCGCTCACGCCCGACGGCCGGCGGCTCTTCGCGGCCAACATCTCGACCGTCCCGCAGCCGGCGAACGGCGACACCGTGACCGCGCTCGACGTCGAGCGCGGCACGACGATCGGTGCGATCCACGTCGGGCTCGCCCCCGAAGGGATGGTGCTCGCGCCCGACGGGCGGAGCCTCTACGTCGCGTGCAACAAGACCGACGAGGTGATCGAGATCGACGCCGTGACGCTCGCGGTGAAGCGGCGCATCTCGCTGCTCGGCGACGCGGGCGCGCTCAAGGGCATCTATCCCACCCTCCTGACGCTCGCGCCGGACGCGAAGACGCTCTACGTCGCGGGCGCCGGCGAGAACCTGGTCGCGGTGGTCGACCTCGCCACCGGTACGGTCCGCGGCTCGATCCCCACCGAGTGGTACCCGACCGACGTGGCGCTCTCGCGCGACGCGAAGACGCTCTACGTGCTGAACGGCAAGGGGCGCGGCGACGGGCCGCGCACCGACGACGTCGGCCCGAACGTCCTCACCCGCAACGACCCCGTCGGCCGCCAGCTCTTCGCGTCGATCCTGAAGACGCCGGTGCCGAGCGGCGAGCGCCTCGCCGAGCTCACGGCGATCGTCGCCGAGAACAACGACCGCCAGTCGCGCTACTTCGACCTCTCGGGCGGCAACGACACCGCGCTGCCGAGCCCGGACGCGGCGGGCCGCTCGCCCATCCGCCACGTGTTCTTCATCATCAAGGAGAACTTCTCGTACGACTCGGCCTACGGCGACCTCGGCAAGGGCGACGGCGAGCCGAGCTACACGCTGTGGGGCGAGGACGTGATCCCCAACCAGCGCAAGCTCGCCCGCGAGTTCACGCTCTTCGACAACTTCTACTGCGACGCCGAGAGCTCGATCGACGGCCACCAGTGGGCGGCCGCGGGGATCGAGCCCGACTGGGTGGAAAAGGTCTGGATCCTGGGCTACGCGGGCTTCGGCTTTCCGGACCCCGCGGTGAGCCTGACGCCGGGCACGATCCCCGAGTCGCGCTTCTTCATGCCGCACCTCATCGAGCAGGGGATCCACGCCTACGGCTTCGGCGGCGCCGAGAACTTCGGCCTCGGGCTCTTGAACCGCTACCGCGGCAACATCCTCCTCGACTATCCGTTCCTGCTCGACGCGAAGTTCAAGGACCACGACCGCGCCGTGCTCTTCCAGAAGGAGTTCGGGGCGAGCGTCGCGAACGGCACCGTGCCGGCCTTCTCGTGGATCTTCCTGCCCAACAACCACGCCTTCGGGCTCTCGGTGGGCCAGCTCGTCCCCGAGTCGTGGGTGGCCGACAACGACGACGCGGTCGGGATCGTGCTCGACACCATCGCCCACAGCCCGGTGTGGGAGAGCTCGCTCGTCTTCATCGTCGAGGACGACTCGCAGAGCGGCTACGACCACGTCGAGAAGCACCGCTGCCCGATGGTGGCGATCGGTCCGTGGGTGAAGCGCAACTACACCTCGAGCGTCCAGTACTCGATGCCCAACATCCACAAGACCATCGAGCTGATCCTGGGCTCGGCGCCGATGCACCGCTGGGACGCCAAGGCGACCGGCCTGTACGACGTGTTCACCGCGCGCGCCGACACCACTCCCTTCACCCGCGAGGTGCGGCGCTTCCCGGACGTGGTCTACCCCGGGCCCGAGAACGAGCTGACCGCGCTCTCGTCGCGGCTCGACTGGACCGACATCGACAAGAACCCCGAGGCGGCCGAGCTCTACTGGCGCTACCGCAAGGGCACGCCGCCGCCGGTGGTGCCGAACGTGGTGCGCGAGCGGCCGGAGTCGAGGCGAGAGCGCCGAGGCGGACGAAGACGACGATCTGGGGCGCGCTCGAGGCGCGCGAGCGCCACGAGCGTCAGGTAGGTCGTGATCACGAAACCCGCGAAGGTGATCGAGAAGCTCGCGCCGGCGAGGTGCTGGAAGGGATGCCGGAGCTGCGCCCACACGTCGGGAGGAGCGCGAGCGGGTCGAGGAGCGCGTCCCAGCTATTCCAGCGCCGGAAGCGGCCCAAGTAGACGCCGAACCCCGAGAGCGCGAGCGCGCCGAGCGCCACCATCCAGCCGGCCAGCGCGCCGTGGAGCCGCGCGACGAGCTTCTGCACGATCGCCACCGAGCCGAAGCCGAGCAAGGCGCTCGTCCACGCGAACGGCACCACCGCCATCAGGTCGACCCAGTTCATCACCTGGCCAGGCGGATGCTCGACGTGGCGAAGATCGGTCACCACGTAATACGAGTTGGGCAGGAACACGAGCCAGGTCGCGAGCCAGAGGGTGCGCCGGACCGGAGACGCCGCGCGCGCCGCGGCGAGCGCCGCGCGCCACGGCACCCACGCGAGCAGCAGGTTCCAGAGCAGGAAGAGGTACGCGAAGTCACGCTCGACGCGCGCTCGGATCACCACGAACGCGATCCCGAACGCCGCCGCGAGCCCGAGCGCCCGCGACAGGTCGCGCACCGCGCGATCGCCGGAAGTAGCTGCATCGTCCATGCGCCCTACATCGCGCGGCGATGTGGAGGTTCGGTGCAGATGCATCGCGACCGGAACCGAGCGGCTGGAGGGCCGCGCTCCGTCGCGGCCGCCGATACGCGACGGCGTCGCACCGCCGGTCGCGTCGATCGCTGTACTGGGATCGACGGCGTCGGGAACGCCCACGCCGCGTCGGGCGCCGGGCAGCGACGCGTCCCTCCCGCGTCCCCCCCCGGCCCCCACCGAGATCGCGCGGTACCGACGCTGCCCCTCCGATGGCCCGGCTGGAGGGCCCCCGTCCGCCCCGTCGACGGCGTCCGCCGGTCGGGTGATCTGTACAGGATCGACGACGTCGCGAACGCCCACGCCCCGTCGTGGCGCCGGGCACGCGACGCGTGCCCCTCCCCCGATCGACCCGTGAACTACGCGCACGCCCCGGCCCGCCGGAGGCGGGCCCTCCAGACCGAGATCGACGCGGGTACCGACGCGTGCCCCTCCCCCGATTCGGACCGAACGGCTGGAGGGCCGCGCTCCGTCGCGGCCGCCGATACGCGACGGCGTCGCACCGCCGGTCGCGTCGATCCCTGTACTGGGGTCGACGACGTCGCGAACGCCCACGCCGCGTCGTAGCGCCGGGCACGCGACGCGTGCCCCTCCCCCGATCGACCCGTGAACTACGCGCACGCCCCGGCCCGCCGGAGGCGGGCCCTCCAGACCGAGATCGACGCGGGTACCGACGCGTGCCCCTCCCCCGATTCGGACCGAACGGCTGGAGGGCCGCGCTCCGTCGCGGCCGCCGATACGCGACGGCGTCGCACCGCCGGTCGGGTCGATCGCTGTACAGGGATCGACGACGTCGCGAACGCCCACGCCGCGTCGTAGCGCCGGGCACGCGACGCGTGCCCCTCCCCCGACCGACCCGTGAACTACGCGCACGCCCCGGCCCGCCGGAGGCGGGCCCTCCAGACCGAGATCGACGCGGGTACCGACGCGTGCCCCTCCCCCGATTCGGACCGAACGGCTGGAGGGCCGCGCTCCGTCGCGGCCGCCGATACGCGACGGCGTCGCACCGCCGGTCGCGTCGATCGCTGTACTGGGATCGAGGATGTCGGAAACGCCCACGCCGCGTCGTAGCGCCGGGCACGCGACGCGTGCCCCTCCCCCGACCGACCCGTGACTTACGCGACCGGCAGCGGGGTCTGGCTCGACTCGCTGACGACGCGGTTCCGGCCGAAGCCCTTCGCCTGGTAGAGCGCGAGGTCCGCGCGGCGCAGCACCGCCTCCACGGCGTCGTCGTCGTGATGGAGTGCGGCACAGCCGACGCTCACCGTGTAGCGCGGCAAGAGCCCGGCCTCCGCGTCGATCACCGGCCGCGCGTCCTCGACCTCGCGGCGCAGCCGCTCGGCCACGTCGACCGCGGTCACGAGCGGGGTGTCGGTGAGGAGCACCGCGAACTCCTCGCCGCCGAGCCGCCCCAGCACGTCGGTGCGCCTGAGCAGCGTCGCGGTCCTCGCCACGAAGTCGCGCAGCACGGTGTCGCCGACCGCGTGCCCGAAGCCGTCGTTGACGGCCTTGAAGCGATCGAGGTCCATCACCAGCACCGCGAGTGGCGTCTCGCTGCGCCGCGCGCGCAGCACCTCCATCTCGGCGCGTTCGAGGAAATAGCTGCGGTTCCAGACCCCGGTCAGCGGGTCCGTCCGGCTCAGCCGGCGCAGGTCGAGGCGTGCGTCGAACTCGCGCCGGGTCAACACGTAGAGCGCGTGGCCGAGGACCACGCTCATCACGCACGCCGCCACGAGCGTGCCGAACACCGCCATCACGTAGGGTGAGCGCAGGTACTCGAGGTGCGGCAGGAAGTACGCGAGCATCGCGGTGGCGGCGAGCCCGAACGTGAGCGCGACCCGGGACACCAGCCGCACCAGGATCATGACGCTCAGGAACGGCACCAGGAGCGAGGTGTGGATCCACGGCGTGCTCGGGTCGCCGAGCGCGCCGGCCACCAGATACGACGCGGCGACCACCACGGCGCTCGCGATCGCCCACACCGGGGTCGGGTCGGCGTTGGCGCGCTCGCGTGCCTCGGCCGCGCGGATGCAGCCGATCAGGATCCCCGCCGCGGCGAACCGCCACAGCGCCGAGAGCCACACCCGCCGCCCGTCGTCGGGGTAGATGAACACGTCGAGCGGCCAGAGCCCCACCAGGAGCACGCTCGCGAACGCCGCCGTCAGGCGCTCGAAGCCGCTCGTCATCGCCCACGCGTAGCGCCGGAACTCGGTGAGCTCGTCGCCCACGAGGAGCTGGCGCCGGAACGCCCAGCCGACGATCCGCCGCGGCCACCCGCGCCAGCGCGCCGAGCGCAGCTGGGCCGCCTCGGTTCGCCAGCGCGCGGGCGCGGTCTCGTCGTCGGGCAGGGTCATCGCGGGATCTCGAGGACGAATACTGCACCGCTTCCGGGCGGTGAGGCCACTCGAACCGAGCCGCCGTGCGCCTCGGCGATCGCCCGTACCAGCGCAAGACCGAGCCCCGTGCCCCGGCGACTGCGGCGAGTGGTGAAGAAACGCTCGAAGACCCGCGGCAGTGCCTCGGCGTCGATGCCGGGCCCGGTGTCGGCGACGGTCACGGCCACCGCGTCGGCCCGCGCCTCGACGGCGACCCGCACCTCGCCGCCGGCTCCGGCGAAGTCGAGGGCGTTGTCGAGGAGGTTGCGGAGCGCGGCCTCGAGGCGCTCCGCGACGCCGTTCACCGGCGCCGCCGTGTCCGCTTCGCACGTGACCGTGACCCCGGCGTGGCGCTCGTCGGCCCGCGCCCGCTCCACCAGCGCGCGCGCCAGCGCCGCCAGATCGACGTCCTCGCGTGGCTCGTCGCGCATCCCGGCCTCGGCTCGCGCCAGCTCCAGGAACTGGGTGACCACCCGATCGAGGCGAGCGCTCGAGTCGCCGAGGACCTTGGAGAGGCGCTGCGCGCGCTCGGCGTCCACAGCGCCCGCGGCGAGCGACTCGGCGGCGGTGCGGATCGCGGCCACCGGGTTCTTCGTCTCGTGGGCGAGGTCGGCGACGAACGCCTCGTTGGCCCGCGCGCGGCTCTCGAGCGACGCGAGCAGCGAGTTGAAGGCGGCGGCGAGGTCGCCGAATTCGTCACGGCGCGCGAGGTGCAGGTCCGCGCCGGGCGCCGCCAACGCAGCCTTCTCGAGCACCTGCTCGCGCAGCTCCTCGATCGGCCGCACCATCCGCCACCCCAGCCACCACGCGAGCACCAGCGCCACCGGCAGCACCAGCAGCATGAGCTTCTTGAGCTGGTACTCGAGGTCGTAGAGCGCGCGCACGCTGCGCCGCACGCCGGCCTCGACGTGGATGGCGACGTCCGGCGCCGCGACGCCAGCCGCGGTCGACGCCGCCGCGGCGACCTGGCAGACCAGGAGCTTTCCCTCCGGCGAGGTGCGACACCGCGACTGGCGGCCGGTGAACGCGGACTCGACCTCGGGACGCCGCGCCAGCTCGCCCTGCGTGGAATCGAAGTCGGTGAGCGTCGGCGCGCCATCCTCACCGAACACGAGCTCGCCGAGGCGCTGGATCACGTCGCCGCTCCGGGCTCGTTGCAGGTCGAGGAGCACGCGCCCACCCTGCTCGACCACGCGCAGCCACACCTCGTGACGGCTGGCGATCGCGTCGAGGGCGACGCGTTCGTCCTCGCTCGGCGCCGCCGGCGCGCCGACCTCGGTCCGCACCCGATACCGCCCGAGCGCCTCGTCGAGGGCCGCTTCGAGCCGCGCCATCGGCTCGTGCTCGACGTTCCCTTCCATCACCGCCGAGAGCGTCACGAACGCGGGCGGACAGAGCAGCACCAGCACCACCACCGCGACCGCGCGCACCCTGAGCGAGCGCACCGGCGGGATGCGCCGACGGGCGCGCCGCGAAGCCATCGAGGCCCGCGCGCTCACACCTTCCAGCGGTAGCCCGCGCCGACCACGGTCTCGATGCGGTCGAAGCCTGGATCGATCGCCTCGAGCTTGCGGCGCAGCCGGCGCACGTAGGTGTCGACGATGCGCTCGCCGACGATCGAGTCGTCGCCGCGCCCGAGCTCCATGAGGCGATCCCGGCTCAGCACCGCGCCCGGTCGGCGCGCGAAGGCCTCCAGCATCCGGAACTCGGTGACCGTGGTCTCGAGCAGCACGTCGCGGTAGCGCGCCAGCATGTGGTCGACCCGCAGCTCGAGCTCGCCGCAGGTGATCGCCGGATCCGGCTCGGCGCCGCTCGCGCGGACCTGGTCGCGGCGCAAGATCGCCGCGATCCGCGCCAGCAGCACGCGGGTGCTGAACGGCTTGGCCACGTAGTCGTCGGCGCCCAGCTCGAAGCCGAGGGTCTCGTCGATCTCGCCGTCGCGCGAGGTGAGCAGGATCACCGGGATCGAGCTGCCGCGCTCGCGCAGCCGCTTGAGGAGCGTGAAGCCGTCGAGCACCGGCATGTTGATGTCGGAGACGATGAGCTCGGGAAGCGGCGGCCGTGCGAGGCGCTCGAGCGCCTCCGAGCCGTCCTCGGCGGTCGCGACCTCGTAGCCCGCGTCACCGAGCGCGAGCGCCAGCACGTCGTTCAGGCTCGGGTCGTCGTCGACGAGAAGGATGCGGGTTTTTCCCACGTGGGCCTCGACCCGCAGCGCTCGCCGCCGGACCGCGACTCCATAACACGGCGCACCGCTCGAGCGCGCGCTCCTGCTGGAGGGCGCGGGGCACACAGCCCCGACGGGTGGGAGCGTACGGGCGGCCGCGAGGCCGCCCGGGAGAGGCTGAGATCGGCTCGAGCGTGTCCGCTCACCGCGCCCAGGCGGCGGGGTCCTCGACGAGGCTCTTGAGGAGCTGGAGCGAGCGCGCGCAGTAGAGGCCGTCCTCGATGCGCTCGTCGTAGCTCCACCGCACCTTCACCACGGTGCGTGGCTCGATGCGGGTGTCGTCGATCACCACCGGCACGGTCTCGATCTGGCCGACCACGCCGAAGATCGGGCAGTTGCCGTATTCGTAGAGGTGGTGGAACCCGCCGCCCATCTTGAGGCTGCCGAGGTTCGCGAGGAAAACCGACGTGTACATCGGGTCGGGCTCGAGGAGTGCCCGCGGCGCCAGGTTGTAGAAGTCGAGGAGCCCGAGCACCCGCACCGCGAAGCTGAGCAGGATCCGGGGCAGCTTGAGGAAGAACGCGAGCTCCTTGTCGACCTGCGTGATCTTGTCGGACTTGGCCTCGCCGATCCCGCTCACCGCGCGCCGCACCAGGTCTGCGAAGACCTCACCCGGTGGGAACGAGAGCTTCACCACCTGCAGCGGTGCTTCGTCGTCGAACTTCTTCTTGGCCGCGAAGGAGATCTGGATCTCCTTGCGCTGGTAGATCCGCTCGCCCGAGACGAAGCGGTTGAGGCGGGGGCGCTCGGTGAGGAGCTTCGGAAGCGCGCCCAGGAGCACGTGGAAGAACGTGATGCGCTGCTCGCCCGGATGGGACGCGTTCCACTGCTCGATGAAGGGCAGCGTCTTGGTGAGGTCGATCGTCTGCTCGAAGTAGACCGCCGACTCGTTCCGGCCCCGCATCAGGAAGGGCACGATGGCGCGGTAGGGCGGGATGTCCTTGCAGAGCGTGCCGTCGAAGCGGGGGAGCGGCATGGCGGACCTCGGTGACGAGCCGGCGAGGCGGGGTCGCCTCGCTCGTCACCGAAGGATGGAGCAAAAACGCGCGGCCGACGAGGCCGCGCGGATGCCAGGACTGCGCGAGGATCGGCTGCGAGGGACCGCAGCCCTCCAGCCACTTCCGGCCTGGAGGGTCGCGATCCTTCGCGACCGTCAACTGTGGCTAACGCTCAGGGAGCCGCCGGTGCAGCCGGCGGCTTCGGCATGTTCTTCTGCATCTGCTCCATCTGCTTCTTGAGCTGCTCCTGGAGCTGCTTCATCTGCTCGGGAGTCATCTGGCCCTTGGCGCCGCCGGGAGCCTGGGATCCCTGCATCGCACCGGCCATTCCCGAGAGATCCGGCATCTGCATCTTGTTGTAGCCCTCGGGCACCTCGAAGAGCGACGGGTCCTGCTTGCCGACCTTCAGGTTCGAGAGCTCCATCACCACCTCGCCACCGCTCGACGGCGAGGTCTTCATGCGCATCGGGATGTTGTCCTTGGTGAGCCACACCTCGCCCGAGAACGCGTGGCCGTCGGGCGTGGCCGACGCGATCGTCACCTTCGAGTGCGTGGTCTCGACGCCGTTCACGTCTTCCTTGCCGATCTTCTCCATCTTGGCGTCGTGCGACTTCCAGAAGTTCTGGAAGTCCTCCTTCTTGCCCATCTTCGGGTCGTCGGCGTTGAACTCCATGTAGGACTTCTGCGCCGGCATGATCATCCACACCACCTTCTTGTCGCGGCGGTTGATGATCGTCTGCTGCATCCCGCCCATGCTCACTTCCTGACGGGACTTCTCGCCCGACTGGTACATCTTGCCGGGGATGTCCATGTCCTTCGCGGCAGGCTGGCCGGGCTGGCTCGGCACGTTCATGCCCTTGAGGTGGGTCATCGAGTCGGCCGAGAAGTCGACCTTCGGCATCGGGAACTCGTCGGCCGCCGCGCGTCCGCCCACGGTCAGCACAGCCCCCAGGAGCACCGTGGCCACGGCCCGGCGGGTCCGGATTCTCGTCATCGAGGACCTTCCTTTCTGTGCGGGCACGTCGCGACGTGTCCGGGTTTCGAGCGGCGCAGCATAGCAAAGGCGCTCGGGTGCGACCTGCGGCGGGGGCGCGGAGGCGCCCGCCCGACGAACTCCTCTCGCCGATCGCTGGACGTGGCGGCGGGCGTTCCACCCCCGCCGGCCCGATCCGTGGCGTTCGAGTGCTCCGAGCTACGCCGCACCCGCGAGCTCCACCGCGTGGCCGGCGCGCGCGGACTCGAGGATGGCGTCGACCACGATCATGTTCGCGAGCGCGTCCTCGGCCGGCCAGCGCGGCGCGCTGCCGGTACGCACCGCACGCGCGAAGTCCTCGACCTCGAGCGCGTAGCCGTCGCCGGTGGCGCACGTCACGCGCTGGCTCTGCCCCTCGCGCACCAGCGTGAAGCCGTCGCCGGGGAACCACGGCGAGTCCAGCAGGATCGCGCCGCGGGTGCCGAGGATCTCGGCGTGGGCGCGCTCCTCGCTCTCGATGCTCGACGCGACCTGCGCCACCACGTTGCCGGGGAACTCGAGGACCGCCGCGAGGGTGTCGTCGACCTCGCCGAAGTGCGCCATCGCGAACACCCGGCTCGGCTCGGCGCCGGTGACGAGGCGCGCGAGGTTCACCGGATAGCAGCCGACGTCGCGCAGCGAGCCACCGCCGAGGGCCGCCGAGGCGGGGATCTCGTTCCGATCTCCGAGCGCGAACGTGAACACACCCGAGACGAGCCGGAGCTCGCCGATCGCGCCCTCCGCGATCGAGCGCGCCACCTGCGCGTAGAGCGGGTGGTGGCGGTACATGAACGCCTCGCCGACCGGCCGCCCCGCGCGGTGCGCCGCCGCGATCACCATGCGCGCCTCGGCGGCGTTCACGGTGAAGGGCTTCTCGCAGAGCACGGGCAGGCCGCGCTCGAGCGCGTGGATCGTCCACTCGGCGTGGAGCGAGTTGGGGAGCGGGTTGTAGACCACGTCGATCTCGCCGCTCGCGAGCATCTCCGCGTACGAGCCGAACCCGCGCGGGATGGCGAGCTCATCCGCGAACGCGCGCGCCTTGTCGAGGCTACGGCTCGCGACCGCCGCGACCGTGTTCCCCGCCACGTTCGCGATCGCCGGCACCACCCGCCGCGCGATGCTCGCGCACCCCAGCACTCCCCACCGCAGCACGTCGGTCATCGCCCGGTCCTCCCGCTTCGCCGCCCAGCGGGCGGTCAGACTACCGTGACGATCAGTCCGGTGAGACTCCGCGAGCGGAGGATTGCTGCGACACCGAAACGCTCCTGCACGATAGTCCAGTCGACTTGGAGTGCAACTACGGCCCGCCCGCGCGCAGCGCGCCAGTTCGCTATGGCGGTTCGCTCGTGAGAGACTGAACCACGCACACCGACGGTGAAGTGAAGGGCCATCTCGGCCCTCCCAAACACACCAGCCCGGGACCGATTCTGGCGCCCGAAATGCGGGGAAACCATGATTATCAAGTTGCTCAGCCTGAGCGTGGCGATCGCGACCCTTTGCTTGCCCACGGCCGCGAGCGCGGTGTGCCAGGCACGGGTGGTCGGGAACACGTTCGTGATCTCCGGGTGCGACGCCGTGGTGGTGCAGAGCGGCGATGTGAAGGTGTCGTCCGGAAACCTCGTGGTCCAGAACGGCACCAACAACACGGCCACCGCCAACGGCAAGGGCAACGTGGTGATCGGCTACAACGCCACGCGCGGGCCGCACAAGGACAAGCGCGGCGGCTCCCACAACCTCGTCGTCGGTGACAAGCAGAACTATGCGAGCTACGGCGGCATCGTCGGCGGCTACCAGAACGAGATCAGCGGCAAGTACGCCACCGCGGCGGCCGGAGCGGAGAAGCACCGCCTCGGGGACTTCTCGGCGGTGGTCGGCGGGCGCGCGAACCAGGCGCAGACGGGCTACAGCGGTGCTCGGTGGGAACGAGAACATTGCGTCGAGCTCGACACCCGCCGACCCGGCGTCCGCGTCATACGCAACGGCCGTGGGTGGATTTCAGGATCAAGCGACCGGCGTCTACTCCCTCACCGGCGGCGGTGCCCTAAACGTCGCGAGCGGACTCAGCGCGTCGAGCGTCGGAGGTCAGTTCAATGCTGCGACCGGCGCCGTGGCGACAGCGGCCGGCGGAGCGAGCAACACCGCAAGCGGCGAGTTCGCGGCGGTGAGCGGCGGCAACAAGAACGAGGCATCGGGTCCGCTGTCGTCGGTGAGCGGCGGCCAGTCGAATGTCGCGAGTCAGCATGCGGCGTCCGTGAACGGCGGCTATCTGAACGAAGCCTCGGGGGTCTATGCGTCCGTGGGCGCTGGCGAGGAAAATCGCGCCACCGGGCAGTCCGCCTCGGTAGGCGGTGGCCGGGCGAATGTCGCGTCGCAGCGGAACTCCGTCGCCGTTGGTGGGCACGACAACGGTGCCACCGGAGGAACATCGGTGGTGGTCGGCGGAAGCTGGAACGAAGCAACAGGCCCGAGCAGCACCGTCACGGGAGGCTCGCAGAACGTCGCGTCGGGAACCGACTCGTCCGTCAGCGGAGGCGAGCGGCGCACCGCGAGCGGCGCATCCGACTGGCGCGCCGGCGAGCTGTTTCAGGACAAGTAAGAGCGCGCGAGAAGAACCAACGGAGACCCAATGTCGACTTTGGCGATCCCGAGGGGTCCGGCTCGTCGATCGTAAGGATCCAGCGCTGCGGTTGAGATCGGCGCCGTGCAGACAGCCGTCATCGCGACACTTGAGGCCAGCATATCGCTGTACTTGGCACCTGCCTCTCCCCGATCTCGTCCGCATTGACGAGGCTCATCGCACGCAGTTGGGAGTTCCAGGGTGACCACACCAGCATGGGCTCCAGGCCGAGGGATTCTCGGTGGCGCTGAAGAAATCCCAGATAAGATCGTTCGCGTGGACGTGATTGCGTGGCGCAGGTGGATCGCCGAGGGGGTCCGGCGGGCCGTGCAAGCAGATATTCGTAGTGGGGAAGAACGAACTACAATCCCCGCCTGGCCATGCATGACCCGCGTAACCGTACGGGAGGTCAGCGCCAAGAGGTAGAGGAGTAGGTCCGGGGTCGATCACCGTGACGAGCTCGACCGGAGCCCCTCCGCTTAGCGCCGAATTTTCCGTCTGAATGTAATATGAGTCCTCGTGGATTGTCGTCGCTGTGGTGCTCGCGCCGTTCGCGGCGATCCAGTAAGCGATCGAATCCTGTTGGCTGATGTCTACCCGAGGCCGCGGGTTTGGCAAGCCGGGGAAGACACCTGAACTCGATCCGCCGTAATAGGGGACGTGAGCGTCTTCGAGGCCGTGCATCATGAGGATCGGGATGGGTTGGCCGGGCGGCGCTGGCACATGGAGCTCCGTTTGATCTTCGTCTTGTCCACCGATGGTACCCGCAACCGGAGCAACAGCCGCAAAGCATCCCGGATACTTTGCAGCAATGCGATGAGCGAGCATCGCGCCATTCGAGAACCCGGCAAGGTATATGCGGGAGCTATCTAGCGAGAGGCGGACAGTCGTATCGCTCAGCTCGTAGTCAAGCCCACCCGTCAGTGCATCTACAAGCTGACCGTCAAACAATACGTCGGGCGAATCTAACGAAAGGGCAGCGCCGCAACAGTGCTCGGCATTCCAGGTGCCGCCGGTATCGTCGGGGTCAATTCCTTGTGGATACACGACGTTGAATTCCGCGCCCTTTGCTTTGTTATTCCAATCGGTTTGCTCCTGAACTTGGGCTGCATATCCACCACCGCCATGGAGCATGAACACGGCAGGGCAGGTCACAGGGTCTTGGTCCGTTCCCTGGCAAGCGGCCGGACTGAAGACCTTGAAGGTTCTGAAGGCAGGCCCGTTTCGCTGACACCCGGCCGAGGTTGCACCGCCCGGATAGATACACATGTGCGCTGACAACAACGCGTCGGCGTGGATCCCCGACGCCTGACTGAGTTCGACGGGTTCTCCACCGATTGCGTCTTCGGCAACCTGATAGCGACACACCCCTGTGGTCATCGTGCAGCCCGATTTTGCATTGTACCCATCCCAGGGATACTGATATCGCCACGATTCATTCTCTGATGTTTCGATAAGAATCTTGTGAAATGTTGCGTCGACTCTACGAGGCATTCCGGCCTCATCGCTCACGATAATGAACTCTGGAATCACGCCCCACGAGAATACGTCCGCCATCGTGAACCCATCGGGGCCGGCAACGCCGCTCTCGTCAGACACACCTTCGTAGAACGGCTCATCGACGCCAGGCTTCATGAAGCCTGCATACACTCGCACCGTCGCGCCAGCGATCGGATCCCCGTCCAGTTCGGTGGCTCGTGCCAAATCGAACCAGGCCTGAATTGCCTCAAAGCTGCCATTGCCGCTCAGCGTGTTCTCTCCCTCCAGTCGAAATCGGTTCATCACGAACGCATCGAGAATGATGATTCCACCGTCGTTCCCCGTGACAACGTTCGGTAGAGCTTCCGTGCCGATCGTTGCGACCGCGACGACGTCGTCCGAGGTCTCGGATGCCGCCGGGTCTTCTCCCGGGTTCGACATGACGAAGATCCCGGTCTCGACGTTCGCCGTCACCGTATTGTCGGCGATCGTCCCGCTGGCACCGAAGAGCCAGATGCCGCTGCTTCCGTTTTCTGCGACCTCGTTCCCTTCGATGTCGACTGGCGCCGGGCCAGCCGCCTGCCAAACGACGCCGATCCCCGAGTCGGCACTCTCGGTGACGGTGTTCGCGAGGATGGTCGGCGAACCGTTCCACACGCCAATTCCGAAGGTGCCGCTGCCAGTGACGCTGTTGGCTCCGATCAGCCCGGAAGACCCTCCCCCGGAATACGAAATGCCCGTGCCTGCGTTGGTTGTGACCTCGTTGCCTCGGACCACTGCATCGCCCGGCCCGAGGAAGATTCCGATTCCATAGTCACCGTTGTTGGCGATGTGGTTTCCATCGGCGCTGGAGGCACCGCCAATCTCGATGGCCCCGGTCTGCGCGGATCCGTCCGCGGCGACGTGAATGCCCATGCCGCCGTTCCCCGCCGGCGTGACACCATCCACGTCCCAGCCGACGACGTTCGACCGGATCGTTTATCCGAGCGACGTCACTCGTATCCCCTCGGCGCCGTTCGCGCTCACGAGGTTGCCGATGATCTCGCCCTCCGTAGAGCTCCGGGTCAGTTACCGAGATGCCCACGTGGTCGTTTCCGACCACGTGATTGCCCGCAATGACGTTCCCTTCGCCAGGGCCGATCTCGATTCCGCTCAGCGTAGAGCAACCTGTGATCACGTTCCGGGACGCGGCGGTTGTCCCACCGACCGTCACGTGATCCGCTGCCGACCCGGCACCAATCTCGATGCCGCCAGCGTTCGCTTCGAATCGATTCCCTTGGATGACGGTGCCGGCGGTGGCATTCCCGACTTCGATGGCGTAGCCATGAGCTACGGGCCCAGAGGCGCTCGACTGGTTCTCGAGAACCAGTCCTCGCACGATGGCATCGCTGCCGCGTAGCGAAAGCAGTACACCGCAGTCATTGCTGGACCCATCCAGGATGATCTTGTGGAGGGCATCCTCCGTCGAGCTAGCAGGCGAGGCGCCTGGCTGTGAGAACCCGTCCACCGTCGTCCCGTCCTCGCCGATCGTGAGGCACGTCGCGAGCTGGATCGTGTGTGGCCCTGTACCCGGAATGTCGAAATCGACGAGCGTGTCATCCGCGTCGGTGGAGTCGACGATCTCGATGCAATACCGGAGAGTACCGGGAGCCGGGCCCACTTCTGGAGTGGGCGCAGCGTCGTAGGTGCTCGTCACGACGCAGGTGTTTGTCGCTCGGGCGAGAGGGACAAGCGTGACGAGATTCGTGAGGACCGCAACGGATATTGCGATTAGATATCTGCGCGAGCTCATCGCCCCTCCTCTGGGCTTACCCGTTGAAATTCCCGTGTTCACAGCGGTCCGGCGCACGCTGCCACTTGCATTCGTAGCATAGAAACACGGTGTTATGTCGAGTATTTCTGTTCGGCTATCCGCCCCGGCTGTTGAGGCACCGGGCCAGGCGAACTCGGCGCGGGCAAGAACGTGAGAGACTCCAGCGGTGCACGGCTCAGCGGATCAGCCGGCGAGCCAGCTTCCAGTAAACCCGGTCGAGCTAGGCGAGAAACCGCCGCCCGGATCGCGGAGAGCTCATGACGACGAATCGGTTGGCCCTGGGGATTGTCGTCGTACTTCTCGCCTGGCCGGTTGCGACCAGCGCAGTGTGTCAGGCGCGGGTGGTCGGCAACACGTTCGTGATCTCCGGGTGCGACGCCGTGGTGGTGCAGAGCGGCGATGTGAAGGTGGCGTCCGGAAACCTGGTGGTCCAGAACGGCACCAACAACACGGCCACTGCCAACGGCAAGGGAAACGTGGTGATCGGCTACAACGCCACGCGCGGGCCGCACAAGGACAAGCGCGGCGGCTCGCACAACCTCGTCGTCGGTGACAAGCAGAACTACGCGAGCTACGGCGGCATCGTCGGCGGCTACCAGAACGAGATCAGCGGCAAGTACGCCACCGCAGCGGGCGGCGCGGAGAGCACGGCATCGGGCGACTTCTCGGCGGTGGTCGGCGGGCGCGCGAACCAGGCGCAGGCGGGCTACACGGCGGTGCTCGGTGGGAACGAAAACATTGCGTCGAGCGCAGCGGCGGCAGACCCATCATCGCCCTCGTATTCGGCCGTCGCAGGGGGGGCCGGCAACCAAGCGCTGGGTGCCTCATCGGCGGTGAGCGGAGGGGCGGGGAACACCGCGAGCGGGATGTACGCATCCGTGAGCGGCGGAAACGGCGACGAGGCAAGTGGGAATGCTGCCTGGGTAAGCGGCGGGCAGAACAACCATGCGAGCGGCGAACTTGCCTCGGTGAGTGGCGGCAACAAGAACGAGGCCTCGGGCCCGCTGTCGTCGGTGAGCGGCGGCCAGTCGAATGTCGCGAGCCAGCACGCGGCGTCGGTAACGGGCGGCTATCTCAACGAGGCGGCGGGAGTCTATGCATCGGTGGCCGCTGGCGAGGAGAATCGCGCGACCGGGCAGTCCGCCTCGGTCGGTGGTGGCCGGGCGAACGTGGCGTCCCAGCGGAACTCCGTCGCCGTTGGTGGGCACGACAACGGTGCTACCGGAGGAACATCGGTGGTGGTCGGCGGAAGCTGGAACGAAGCGATAGGGCCGAGCAGCACCGTCACGGAGGGCTCGCAGAACGTCGCGTCGGGAACCGACTCGTCCGTCAGCGGAGGCGAGCTGCGCACCGCGAGCGGCGCATCCGACTGGCGCGCCGGCACGCTCTTTCAGGACAACTGATCGACGGCGTGGGCGACCGACGAAGCGGTCGCCCTCCAACGGATCTTGGATGGATCGACTGGAGGGTAGTCCATGCGTCGGCGGCCCGCCAGCGCCCCCCCCCCCGGGCGGGCCCTCCAGACCGAAGAGGAGCGTCGGCTGGAGCGCGCCCGCGACGCCGCCGCAAGCTGAAGGGTTCATCGCCGCCCGCGATCGGGTAGAACGGGGCGTTCGTTTTCCGCTCGCAATGCGAGGAACGCATGCCTCCCAAGAAGACCGCCCCGGCCGCAACCGGCATCCGCTTTGGCGCCGATCCGCTCACCCCGTCGATCCAGGCACCGGCCGGCGAGACGCTCGTCCGACTCGCGCGCGCGCCGCGCGTGGCCAAGGTGCGCGGGCAGCGCGCGCAGCGGGTGGTCGCGTGGTACGTGTTCACGGGGCGCGAGAGCGAGCCACGCCTCGCCGACGGCGTGCTCTCGAACGACGCCCACGGCGACGGCTACACCGCCGATCTGGGCGGCGCCGGCGTGCCGCTCGAGGCGCACGCGCGCATCCTCGGCCCGCGCACCGCCGAGCTGGGCTGGAAGGCGCACACCGGCGAGGACGTGACCCTCGAGGTGAGCTTCGCGATCGAGCCGGGCGAGCGCTTCTTCGGCTTCGGCGAGCGCTTCAACGCCTGCGACCAGCGCGGTCAGAAGGTGAGCGTGTGGGCGGAGGAGCGCAGCGTGGCACTCCCCGCCCCGCTCTCGAAGGCGCTGCCCAACCTCAAGCGCAACCCGTTCCCCTCCGGCCCCGACTCCACCTACTGCCCGATGTCCCTCTTCGTCAGCAGCCGCGGCTGGGGGCTGGTGGTCGAGGAGCCGAACCGCGTGGTGTTCGACGTCGGCGCCACGGAGCCCGACACGCTCTCGATCAAGATCTACGGCGGCTCGCTCACACTGACGCTCTTCTTCGCCGACTCGCCGGCCGCGCTGATCGAGACCATGACCGCCCACACCGGCCGCGCGACGCTCCCGCAGCCGTGGATCTTCGCGCCCTGGAACGACGCGGTGATGGGCCCGGAGCGGGTCCGCTCCACCGCGGCGCTCTTGCGCCGCGAGAAGATCCCGTCCGCCGCGATCTGGACCGAGGACTGGCAAAACGGCAGCGACTTGCCGTTCGGCCAGTACTGGATCTTCCCCACCAAGATGACCGTGGACCGCACCCGCTACCCGGACTTCGAGAAGATGACGGGCGAGCTCCACGCCGCCGGCTACCGCTTCCTCGCCTACTTCTTTCCGTACGTCCTCGAGGGCACCGAGGACTACGAGGCGGGACGCCGCCTCGGCGTCTTCATGCAAGACAAGAAGGGGCGCCCGTGGCGGTTGGCACTCATGGGCGAGCACTACGGCCAGATCGACTTCACGCACCCGCAGGCGAAGCCCTTCCTGCACGCGATCTTCGATCGCACCGTGGCGCTCGGCGTGGACGGCTGGATGTCGGACTTCGGCGAGTACACGCCGGTCGACGCGCGCTTCCACGACGGCTCGAACGGCTGGCAGATGCACAACCGCTATCCGCTGCTCTGGCAGGAGGCGAACCGGAGCTTCTGGGACCAGAAGCGCCCCGACGGCGACTACGTGTTCTTCTCGCGCTCGGGCACCGTGGGGAGCCAGCGCTACGCACCGGTGCTGTGGTCGGGCGACCAGTCGACGAGCTTCGATCGCCTCGACGGGCTGCCCGCGGTGATCCCCGCCGCGCTCAATGCGGGGCTCTCGGGGGTGCCCTACTTCGCGACCGACCTGGCGGGCTACAAGTCGTTCACGTGCCCCCCGTCGGACAAAGAGCTTTTCCTGCGCTGGACCGAGCTCACCACGTTCCTGCCCGTCATGCGCACCCACCACGGCGTGAAGCTCCACCGCAACTGGACCTTCGACAAGGACGCCGAGACCCTCGACCACTACCGCCGCTACGCGCGGATGCACACGGCGCTCTTCCCGCACCTCTACCGCTACGCGGCGGAGGCGACGCGCACCGGTTTGCCGATCTGCCGCCACCTCCACCTCCACTACCCGGGCGATGCGGTGGCGGGAGGGATCGACGACCAGATGCTGTTCGGCGCGGAGCTCTTGGTGGCGCCGGTCACCGAGCGCGGCGCGACGAGCCGGGCCCTCTACCTGCCCGCGGGCGAGTGGGTCGAGCTCTGGACCGGCCAGCGGCGCGCGGGCGGCGCGCGCATCCAGACCGAGGCGGCGCTCGGCCACATCCCGCTCTTCCTCGCGGCGGGCTCGATCCTGCCCACCCTCGACCGCTACTGCGACACGCTGCTCACCGAGCCGGTGGCCGGGATCCGCACCCTGGCGGACGCGGACGAGTCCCTCCGGCTCACGATCGCTGGACCGGGACGCAGCGAGTACACGCTCGCCGATGGCACCGAGCTTCGCTTCGAGGCGAGCGACGCCTTGGGCGTCGACGTGAAGGCGAAGGTCACCCACGGCACCGTCCGTGACGCCGTCGAGGACGAGATGCTCGGCTTCCTGTGGAAGCACGCGCGCGTGCTCGGGTGCGCCGAGGGCAAGCGCGTGACGATCGCGCTGACCCGCGGACGCAAGCCCGTGGGCGAGGTGGCGATCACCTCACCGCGCGCGCGCCGGTTCACGATCCAGGCGATCTGAGCTGCGGCGGAAGCGCGGGCAGACAGCGATCCCCGGCCCGGCGACGCCAGCGACTTCGCGTATCGCCGGGCACGCGACGCGTGCCCCTCCCGGCGGGCGCTGAACGTGGCGGCGTAGGGGCGGCCGCGAGGCCGCCCGGGAGCGGGATCGATCGGCACACACGGGTCCGTCTCGAACGGGAGCGCCGGACCAGAGACAGGGCGAGCTCACGCTCGCCCCTACACACCCACGTGAACGCGACGCGTGCCTCTCCTGGCGGGCGCGTGACCCGAGTGGCTGCAGGCCCACCGGTCCCTCGGTGGGCGCGCGTTCGATCCCGGCGCCGCCAGGGACCGCGACGCCTCCATCGCGAGCCCGCCCGCAGCGATCTGCCCTAGCGGCGATGTGGTGACGTCGTCGAATCGCCGGGCACGCGACGCATGACCCTCCGCGATGGAGACGAGTGGCTGGAGGGCCGCGCTCCGTCGCGGCCGCTGGGATCGATCGCGCGCTACGGGAGCGCTCGTAGCGACGGGAGTTCCGGTGCCCCGCCGACGTAACGCCCCGGCCCGCCGGAGGCGGGCCCTCCAGACCGAAGAGAGCAGTCGGCCGGAGCGCGGTCGCGGTCGCTCGACCCTCGACAACCGATTGACGACGGGCTGACGCGCGGTGACGCAATGTCACGCCGTCGGGTCGTTCGGGCGATCCCGCAGAGCGCGGAACCGGGCCGTAACGGTGCTCGGAAACGCGCGCGGCGCAAGCGCTTTCCGAGCGTGACTCGCGCGGCACGCGGCCCGACCGTGCGACTCGTCTTGACGATCTTCCCCTGGCGCGGTGATTGCTCGGGGAAGGGTCGTCGCGGGCGTGAGCTCGTGACATTCGGACACCGGCCCCGGGGGGGCGCTCGCGTGTCGATGGGTAGGCGCCGTGGCACGTTCAGGTCGTCGATCGAAGCCCCCGAGACGCACGGGTCCGGATGCGGCGCGCGCGCCGCTCACCTACGACCCCACCCGCACCGGAAAGTTCCGGCTGACCGACGTGGTGGGTGGGTCGCCGTCGGTGGAGGTGCGCGCCGCCGAGCCTCCCACTCCGCTTCCAGCCCCGATCCAGGTCGCGCTGGGACCGATGGCGGTCTTCCTGCTCGACTCCAAGACCGAGTCGCTGGAAGCGGAGGAGCAGGCCTACCGCGACCGGCCGAGCGAGGACTGAGGCCCGCCATTCCGCCGATCGATCGGCCACGCCACCGCGTTCATTAGACTCTCGCGAGCGCCGCCCGGGTCCGCCTCGGATCCCTCCGTGGCGCTCGATCGATGAGCTCACCCGAGCGCGCCACGCGCCGTCCCGTGCGGTGGCGCTTGCTCGCGGTGTTGCTCGCGCTGGTGTCGGGCGGCGCGGGTGTGATCTTCGGCGCCGTCACCGACGAGCTGGCCACGTCACGCCGTCAGGCGAGCTGGCTCGCGTACTACGCGCGGGGGCTCGGCTACGCGACCGAGATCGGCCCGAGCGACGCCGTTCCCACGGCACCCCGCGGGCCCTACGACCACCGCATGGGCTACGCCCAGCTCCCCGCGGCGCTCGGCTCGCTCGCGGCGCATGGCTACACGATCGACGCCCAGGCGCGCGTGGCGCCGGCCTTCGCGGAGATCTCCGCGCGCGGGCTCTTCCCGATCTTCCACGAGAAGACCCAGACCGGCCTCGCGATCACCGACGCCGCCGGACGCCCGCTCTACGCGTCGCTCTACCCCGAGCGCGTCTACCCGAGCTACGACGCGATCCCCGCGGTCGTCACGCAGATCCTCCTCTACATCGAGAACCGCGAACTCCTCGACCCGCCCGCGACCCGCAACCCGGCGGTCGAGTGGAAGCGCTTCGGCAACGCGCTGCTCAACGTGCTGCTCAAGTACATCGAGCCGGACCGCGACGTGCCGGGCGGCAGCACGCTCGCGACCCAGCTCGAGAAGTACCGCCACTCGCCCGAGGGCCGCACCACGAGCGGCCGCCAGAAGCTCGAGCAGATGGCGTCCGCGTCGCTGCGCGCCTATCTCGACGGCGAGGACACCACGGGGGCGCGCATGCGCACCGTCCTCGACTACGTGAACTCGGTGCCGCTCGCCGCGGCCCCCGGCTACGGCGAGGTGAACGGCATCGGCGACGGGCTGTGGGCGTGGTTCGGCACCGACCTCGACGACGCCAGCCGGCTGTTGCGCGCGGCCACCGAGCGCGACGTGCCCGAGCCGCTCTCGAAGCAGCGGGCGCTGGCGCTCAAGCAGGTGCTCGGGCTCTTCCTCGCGCAGCGCCGGCCGACCTACTACCTGCTCGAGGATCCGGCCGCGCTCGATCGCCTGGCCGACACCTACCTGCTCCTGCTCGCGAACGAGGGGATCCTGCCGCTCACGCTCGCGAGCGACGCGCGCTCGGTGAAGCTCGAGGTCCGCCCCGCGGCGCCGCGCCGTCCGCCCGCCTCGTTCCTGGAGAGGAAGGCCGTCAACGCGATCCGCACGCGCCTGCTCGGCACGCTCGACCTGCCGGGGTTCTACGACCTCGACCGCTTCGACCTCTCCGTGGAGGCGACGCTCGATCGCGAGGCGCAGGCCGCGGTCACGCGAACGCTGCACGCGCTGCTCGAGCCGGCCAACGCGCAGGCCGCGGGCCTGATCGGCGCGAAGATGCTGGAGCGCGGTGACCCCTCGAAGCTCGTCTACTCGTTCACGCTCTACGAGCGTGTCGGCGACGAGAACCGCCTGCGCATCCAGACCGACAACTACGACCAGCCGCTCGACATCAACGAAGGGGTGAAGCTCGAGCTCGGCTCGACCGCCAAGCTGCGGACGCTGGTGAGCTACCTGCAGATCGTGGCGGCGCTGCACGGACGCTACGCCGGGCTCTCGAAGGCCGAGCTCGCGCACGTGCCGGTCGACGACCTCGACAGGCTGAGCCGCTGGGCGATCGACTACCTGCGCTCCACCTCCGACCGCTCGCTCAGGGCGATGTGCGAGGCGGCGATGGACCGCGAGTACTCGGCGAGCCCCGGCGAGGCGTTCTTCACCGGCGGCGGGCTGCACTCGTTCGTCAACTTCAACAAGGACGACGACGGGCGCGTGATGACGGTGCGCGAGGGGATCCGCAACTCGGTGAACCTGGTCTTCATCCGCCTCATGCGCGACGTGGTGCGCTACCACACGATGCACGTGCCGGGCTCGAGCGCGATGGTGCTCCAGGACGTGACGAGCCCCGCGCGCCGCGCCTACCTCGAGCGCTTCGCCGATCAGGAGGGCAGCGTCTTCCTGAGCCGCTTCTACAAGAAGTACGAGGGCCAGGACCCCGACGGAGTCTTCGAGCTCTTCCTGGCCGGCGTGCGGCCCGCGCCGAGGCGGCTGAGCATGGCGTTCCGCGCCACCCACCCGGACGCGAGCGCCGCGGAGCTCGAGCGCTTCCTGCGCGAGCGCCTGCCGGCGAGTGACCTCGACGCCGGCGACATCGCCGCGCTCTACTCCACCTACGACCCGCGCAAGTTCTCGCTCGCGGATCAGGGCTACCTGATCCGCTGCCATCCGCTCGAGCTGTGGCTCGTGACCTACCTGCGCGCACCCGAGCGCCACCCGCGGCGCGGCTCTCGCGGCGAGCAAGGAGGAGCGCCTCGCCGTGTACAAGTGGCTGTTCCAGGCCAAGCGCAAGAACGCGCAGGACAAGCGCATCCGCCAGCTCCTCGAGGTCGAGGCGTTCCTCGAGATCCACCGCGACTGGAAGCGCCTCGGCTACCCGTTCGAGACGCTGGTGCCGTCCTACGCGACCGCGATCGGTAGCTCCGCCGACAAGCCCGCGGCGCTCGCCGAGCTGATGGGCATCCTCGTGAACGACGGCGTGCGGCTGCCGGCGGTGCGGATCGAGAAGCTCCACTTCGCCGCCGGCACGCCGTACGAGACCCAGCTCTCGTTCGGCGCCGTCGAGGGCGAACGGGTGCTGCCGAGCGAGGTCGCGACCGTCGCGCGGAACGCGATCCTCGACGTCGTCGAGCACGGCACCGCGCGGCGCATCGCTGGCGCTTTCCACGGGCCCGACGGCGCGCCGATCCCGGTGGGTGGGAAGACCGGTACCGGCGACAACCGCTTCGACACGTTCGGGAAGGGCGGCGGGCTCAAGAGCTCGCGGGTGGTGAACCGCACCGCGACGTTCGTGTTCTTCGTAGGCGAGCGCTTCTTCGGCACGCTCACCGCGCACGTGCCCGGACCCGACGCCGCGGGATACGTGTTCACGAGCGCCTTGCCCGTGACGGTGCTCAAGGCGCTGGTCCCCGCGCTCGAGCCGCTCGTCACCGCGCCGCCGGCCCCTCCCCTGGCGCCCGACGCTTCGTCGTCGGGTCCGTGATCGCCCGGGGCTACGGCCATGGCGCCGATCGCCCCGCGCGAAATCGCGCGAGCTGACGCTCGCCCCCTGCACCTCCGGGCCGTCAGCGTGGGTGCGTAGGGGCGGCCGTGAGGCCGCCCGCGGAGTGGGATCGACCGGCGCACGCGTGTCCGCCTCGCTCGGGATCGCCCCGCGCGAGCTGACGCTCGCCCCTACCCGGCCACGTGCTCCACCTCGGTCCTGACCTCCCCTCGGCGCGGCCGTCCTTGCGATTAGACTTCGCGGGCTCATGCGCGCCGTCTGGACTCTCACGAAGCGCTCGTTCGCGCTCTTCTTCATCTTCGTCCCGAGCGTCGCCACCGCGTGGCGGCTCGCCGGCGAGAAGCCGGCACGCGAGCGCTGGTACGCGCGCTTCGTGGCCGCGCTCGAACGCGCCGGCGCGACCTTCATCAAGCTCGGTCAGATCGCGAGCTCACGGCCCGACCTGGTGCCGATCGAGCTCTGCCAGCAGCTCGCGAAGCTCCACGACCGGGCACCCGCGCACTCCCCCGAGGTGTCGCGCCAGATCGTCGAGACAGCCTTCGGCCAGCCGATCGAGCGGCTCTTCCCGAGCTTCGATCCCACGCCGATCGCCTCGGGCAGCATCGCGCAGGTCCACAAGGCGGTGATGCACGACGGTACCACGGTCGCGATCAAGATCCGCCACCCGGAGGCACAGGGCCTGATCGAGACCGACCTCGAGATCATCGGCTTCGTGGCGCGCCAGCTCGACCGCATCCCCACCGCGAAGTGGCTGAGTTTCCCGGAGGCCGCCCAGCAGTTCGGGCGCTCGCTCCACGGCCAGGTGAACCTCCTCGAAGAGGCGCAGCACCTGATGCGCTTCCGCGCCAACTTCGCCGACCGCCCGGAGGTGCATTTCCCGCGGCCCATCGAGGACTACCTCCACCCCACGGTGATCGTGGAGACGTTCGAGGACGCCGAGCCGCTCTCCACCTTCCTCGCGAACCCGCACCCCGCGAACCCGCGGATCGCGCGCCTCGGCCTGCAGTGCTTCCTGCAGATGATCTTCCGCGACGGCTTCGTCCACGCCGACCTCCACCCCGGCAACCTCATGGTGCGGCTCGGCGGCGACGTGCCGCAGATCGTGGTCCTCGACTGCGGCATGGTGGCCGAGCTCGAGCCGCGCCATCGCCGCAACTTCACCGAGTTCTTCGCCGCGATCGCGGCCGGCGACGGCCCGCGCGCCGCCGAGCTCATGATCATCCACGCCGAGGACCACGCCTGCACCGATCCCGAGAAGTTCAAGAGCGAGATGGGCGCCTTGCTCCTCGACGCGCGCTCGCGGCCGATCCAGGAGATCGAGGTCGCCGCGATCCTGAGCCGGATCCTGGCGCTGGTGCGCAAGCACCGCATCAAGATCGAGAGCGCCTTCACCGCGGTGAACGTCGGCATCATGGTGCTCGAGGGCGTGGGCCGCCAGCTCGATCCCACCCTCGACCTGGTGCGCGAGGCCACGCCGTTCCTCTTCACCGCCATGGCCGAGCTGGCGCGCGAGCGGGTCCTCGCCCAGGCCGCCGCCGAGGCTGCCGCGAACGCCGCCGCCGCGAGCGCGTAGCAAGAAGACCCATCTCGATGCCCGAGCTACCCGAGGTCGAGACCGTCCGCCGCAGCCTGGAGGCGGCGGTACACGGCGCGCGCCTCGCTCGCATCGAGGTGCGCGACCGCGGCTTCCGTCATCCGGTGCCGGCGAGCGAGCTCGCCGAGCTCGCCGGGGGCCGCATCGCGGCGCTGCGCCGGCGCGGCAAGGTGCTGCTGATCGACGTCGAGCACGCGACGCTCGAGCCACGCACGGTGATCGTCCACCTCGGCATGAGCGGGCGGATGCTGTTCGGCGCGCCCGGCGATCCGTGGGCGACCCACGAGCACGTGCGCTTCGAGAGCGACGAGCGGATCGTGCGCTTCGTCGATCCGCGCCGCTTCGGCTCGGTCGAGCTCACGCTCACCCGCGACGTCGAGCGCCACGATCGCGTCTCGTATCTCGGCCCCGAGCCGCTCGGCGCCGAGTTCGACGGCGACTACCTGCACCGCATCACGCGCAAGCGCCGTGTCGCGATCCGCAACTTCCTCCTCGACGGCCACAACGTCGCCGGCGTCGGCAACATCTACGCGAACGAGTCGTGCTTCCAGGCCGGCGTCCGCCCCGGCCGCGCGGCGGGACGGCTCAGCCGCGACGAGTCCGAGCGCCTCGCTGCATCGGTCAAGCGCGTGCTCGCCCAGGCCATCGCCGACGGCGGCTCGACGCTGCGCGACGGCGGCTACACGGACTCGGCCGGCAACGCGGGCTGGTTCCAGACCCGCATGTCGGTCTACGACCGCAACGGCCAGCCGTGCCGGCGCTGCGAGGCGCCGATCCGCCATCGCGTGCTCGGCCAGCGCTCGGCGTTCTTCTGCCCCACCTGTCAGCGCTAGCGGACGATTCGGCCGGCTTAGCGCCGCGGGGGGACGGAGCCCCCCGCGCTACGAAGACCATCGTAGACCTTATGGAGCGACCGGCTCCATCTCGCAAAACGTGGTTAATCGGTGGTGCAGCCACCTACCACTACGCGGGTTAGCGCCCGAGGGCGCCGACCGCTGCGAGCCGGTCGGCAGCTTACGCGGACGAACGTCGGCATGGCGTGTGCAAGCGGTTTATCCAGGTCGCGCTGCTGACCCCGGCGGAGGTGGATCGAGTGGCAGACGCGCAACGAGTCGCGTGCGATCGCCAGATGATCGGCCGCATTCGCCGCGAAGCCGGCGAGAGCGAGAGATTCGCACCTGCTACGAGGCGGGTCCACCGGCTGCGCGCTCCAGCGCGTCCTGCGGGCGGCCGGCCTGCACTGCATCGTCGTGGCGCCGTCGCTCATTCCCGCGCAAGCCGGGCGGAGCGCATCAAGACGGATCGCCGGAACGCCCGCAAGCTCGCTCAGGGTCTGCGCAACGGGGATCTCACGGAGGTCCAGCCGCCAACCCCGGAGCAAGAGAGCCTCCGCGACCTGTGCCGCCCGCGCGGCGACCCAGAAGGACTCGAGTGCCGGCGGCATCGGCTGAGCAAATTTTTGCTTCGGCGCGATCGCATCTATCCCGGCAAGGTCACGTGGACTCGTGCGCACCTCACGTGGATCGAGCAGCAACGCTTCACGGACGAGTACGCCACGATGACGTTCGACACGCTGATCCGGGCGGTCACGGAAGCGCAGCAGATGCTCGCGGACCTGGACGAAGCTCGGGGCGGCGCGCAGGCGGGCCGACGCGACGCCGGTTCGGCATCTGCGGTGCTTCGCAGCTTCGACACGGTCACCGCGCTCAGCGTGGTGGCCGGGCTCTACGGCTTCCTGCGGTTCCGAGTCTGCGGGCGGGCTCATGGCCTACCTCGGGCTGGTGCCGAGCGAGCACACGACCGGGCGACACGAGGCGAGATCACCAAGGCGGGCAACGGCCGCGTTCGGCGTCTGCAACCAAGCCGCCTGGAACTACCGGCATGCCCTCGTGTGAGTCGGGCGTTGAAGGCCCGGCGCGAAGGTCAGCCGGGCTGGGTCGTGAACGTCGCCGACAAGGCGATGAAGCGGTTACAAGCGTTATTGGCACCTGGTAACGGAGGGAAGCCGACCCCCGTGGCGGCCATCGCGGTGGAGCGGGAGCTCGTCGGCTTCGTCTGGGATGTGCTGCATCGCGACGCTCACGAGCAGCTGGAGCGAGAGGCGAGCACGGGCAAGAAGGCGGCCTGACGACGAGGGTTGGTTTCACTCCACGAGAAAGGAGATCGAGGGCCTGCGGCGCTGGAGGGTCGCGGCCGTCTCCGAGGATGTGCGTCCGTCGCTATTGCGATAGGGGCAACCCCGAATTCGCGTCCAGTAGACAGCGCTCCCTCACGACGGGAGAGAGGTCACGGCTGGCTCTGCCGGCTTCGGCCGGGGTAATCCGCGGATTTGAGAGTGACTCGTCGTCGATCCGTGCGGATCCTCCATCGCCTCGAGCCCTCGAAGGGAGAACAACAGGCAAACAACCACGACGCGAGGAAGCCACGGGCCGCGAGCCCGGGTTTGACACCAGTCGCTCCATATGAGCGACGGGGTTCCATCCCCCGTCGCCGGGACTGCGCGCCGCCACGACCGAAGCGAGGGACTCGGGGGTGGCCGCAACCAGGGATCGACGGCGGCCCCGATGCAACGCCGAGGCGTATCGCCGGCGCGGGCATCGTGCCCGGCCCTCCCGGAATCGACGGACCGAGTGCCCGGGACAGGGCGGAACTCCGCGCGCCCCACGGCCATCGATCGCGCGCCTCCGAAGCGTCGAAACCGCCAGTATGCCGGGCACTTGAACGATCCCGCGAGCGCAGTGAGGCACTAGGCACCGCGGTTGCCCTAAGGGCGCCTCCGAAAGCCGTGAGCGATCCGCTCTCACGGCGAGGAGGTTGCCGTGAGCTTCCCCGTCCACCCCACGCGATGCGCGGCCGTTCAGGCCCGTCGCGTCCAGCACTTCGCCGCAGCGTTCATCGCTCTCTCGCTGGTCACCGTGACCGTCGCCAATGCCGGCGACTCGTGGCCGACCAAGTCACATCACCGCGAGCACGTCCGCGTTCGCCGACACGTTCACCCCGGCGCCCCTCGACCCCGTGCCCTACTGCCGCGACTACGCCGCCGGCACCGGCTCGCCGGTGCAGTGCGGCGGCTCGCTCACCGACGAGATGAGCTGGTGGAACGGCACGGTCGAGGGAACGCCGGTGCTCTCGCCCGACGAGAAGGTGATCTACGTCGGCCGAGGCGACGGCAAGGTCTACGCGGTCGAAGCCGCCACCGGGCTCATGTTGTGGGACTTCCGCACCTGTAACGACGTCGCCGACTGCGACAAGCCCACCACCCACCCCGAGGCGGGCGGTGAGGTCGTCGCGGGGCTCCTGCTGCGCGGCTCGACCGAGCTCTACGTCGGCACCTTCGCCGTCGAGGGCGCCGAGAAATACGAGAGCACGGCCCTCTACAAGCTCGACGCTGCGAGCGGCGCGCTGGTGTGGCGTTACCCGGGCAGCGGCTCGCTCGCCGGCACGTTCGTCGCCGCGCCGGCGCTCAGCCCCGACGGCAACACCATCTACGCCGCGACGATGTGCGGACCGGCCACGGACTGCAAGACGCCCGGCTACCTCTACGCGTTCGACCCGAGCGGCAAGCTGCGCTGGGCACCCGTCCCGCTCGCCGACGCCGCCAAGCACGTCGCCGGCGCGTGGACGCTGGCGGTCGGCAGCGACGGCACCGTGTTCGTGGGCGGCGGCGGCTCGAGCTCGTGCAACAGCGCGTTCGTCGCCGCCTACAAGCCCACCGACGGCGCGAAGAAGTGGGGCCCCGTGTCGCTGCCCTCGGGCCTCGGCATCCCGTGCGCGAACCGCGCCGGTGGTCTCGCGCTGCGCGAGGTGAACGGCAAGACCACGCGCGTCTACGCCTCGACCAACTTCACGGCGGAGTTCGCGGCGGTCGGCTCGCCCTCCGGCGGCCGCATCTTCGCGCTCGATCCCGCGACGGGAAAGCAGTCGTGGGGCTCGCCGTACTTCGATCCGTCGCGCTCGGGCGGCTACGGCAACGCGCTCTACCCGACGCTCGACGCCAACGGCGTGCTCTACACCGGCAGCTCGGGCGCCTACGCGGCCGGCTCACCGGCCTACCCGGTGCAGCGCGGCGCGCGCGTGTTCGCGGTCTCGGAAGCCAAGAAGGTGCTGTGGTCGTACGACGCGAAGGGCGTGATCGGGTACTCGAACCCGGTGCTCGGCGGCGACGGCGTGCTGCGCTTCGGCGACATGCGCGCCCGCAACGTCGACCCGATGCTGCGCCCGGCCAGCGACCCGGCGTGGCAGAGCGTCGACCAGACCCCGGCCTTCTACGCGATCTCCGGTACGTGAGCCCGGCGCGGGGACCGTCCCGTCGACTTGGGGGCGCGGCTGCGCGAACATCGAGGCACATCGCAGGTGGACCACGGAGGGATCTCGAGATGGGCGCGCCCTGGGACGATCCCGACTGGTATGACCTCCACGACACCACCTGGACGGCCGGACCCGAGCGCGAGCCGGAGCACTACCGGGAGCTCGTGATCGCGCTGCCGCCGCTCGGGCCCGACGACCACGTCGTCGACGTGGGCACCGGCACCGGCAAGCTCGCGCGGCTCATCGCGGCCTCGTACCCGTCGATCGGGCGGGTCACGCTCATCGAGCCCAACCGCCCCAAGCTCGAGCGCGCACGCAAGCGCCTCGGCGAGGCGCTGCCCGACGGGCGGATCGGCACGCTCCAGGGTGGAATCGGTGATGACGCGGCGCCGGCAATCAGCATGCCGGCGACGCTCGTCACCGTGGGGAGCGTGGTGATGCCCACCTTGATGCTCGCCGGAGGCACGCTCGCCGATGGGCTGGCCTGGACGCGGCGGGCGCTCGGGCAGTGCCTCGGAATGCTCGCGCCCGGCAAGCCGCTCTTCCTGCTCGAGACGCTCGCGCCACCGTGGGCGGCCGCGGAGGCCGGAAGCGGTTGCCGGCGTCTCTTCCTGCCCGAGCTCGTCCGAGAGCTCGAGGGGGTGGGCTTCGAGGACGTCGAATGCGTGTACCGGTTCCGGGATCGCGTCGCGGTGCGCGCGGCGCGGCCCTGACGCCGTGCTCGTGAGGCTGCGGCCGCGACGGAGCGCGGCCCTCCAGGCCTATCGCTGGAGGGCTGCGGTCCCTCGCAGCCGCCTGCGCACGAGCGCGGGTACCGGTTCCGCGACAGCGGCGCGGCCCTGACGCCGTGCTCGTGAGGCTGCGGCCGCGACGGAGCGCGGCCCTCCAGGCCGATCGCTGGAGGGCTGCGGTCCCTCGCGACGCCCGCTCCTCGGGGCGGCGCCCCGGATGCAACAGGACGGGCGGCGTGAGACACTCGGCACGCCATGGCGGGACCGGACACGCGCTCGTCGTTCGCGCGACGGGCGCACGTGCTGCTCACGCTGCTGCTCGCCGGGGTGATGATCGCCGCGGGGGTGGCGCACTTCGTCACGCCCGAGCCGTTCGTCGGCATCGTGCCGAACGTGCTCCCGGCGCCGCGGACGCTGGTGCTGGTGAGCGGCGTGTTCGAGATCCTCGGCGGTGCCGGGCTCTTGATCCCGCGCACCCGCAGGGCCGCCGCGTGGGGCTTGATCGCGCTCTACGTCGCGGTCTTCCCCGCGAACATCAACATGGCCGTGAACGGTCTGCCGTTCGGCGACCACCCGCCGGACCCGGTGCTGGCGTGGCTGCGCCTGCCGTTCCAGGCGGTCTTCATCGCCTGGGCGTGGTACGTCGGCCGGCTCAGCCGCGAGCCGGCGAGCGCGGCTTCGGCGTGAGCAGCGTGTCGTGGGTGAGCATGGCCCAGCGATCGTGGGCCACACCGGCGAGATCGACCAGCCCGGCGCCCACCTCGAAGCGCTGAAGCTCGCGCCGTCCCCACGACTGGATCACGATCGACTCGCGGTCGTGCTGCACCAGGCACGCCGGGCCCTCCGGCCCGGCGACGGCGCGATAGACGCCGGGAGGCGGCTGGCGCCCCTCGCCGCGGTCGAGGGTGTGGGTCCAGCGGTGGATCTCGCCACGGCTGTCGACCACCACGAAGCCGTCGCCGACGGTGTCGACGCTCACCACCGGCAGCCCGGTCTTGGCCTCGCCGAGCACGCTGCCGCGTAGCGACACCAGCTTGAGTCGGCCGGACTGGGTGCCGATCAGCACCCGGTCGCCGATCGCCGCGAGCCGTAGCGGTCCCTCACCGATCGCCGCCCCGATCCGGAACAGCTCGTCGCCGAGCGGTCCCAGCGCCACCAGCTCACCGCTCACGAGGGCGACGAACGCGAAGATCCCTTGCGCGGTTCGTGCTCCGACGACCGCCGAGGCCGGCCCATCGAGGCGGGCGAACGGTCGCGCTCCGTCGGCCGAGAGCAGCGAGATCTCGCCCCGCGCCGACACCGCGAGCAGCGCGGCCACGCCGTGGGCGGTCCCGAGCACCGGTGTGTCGAGCGCCGCCGAGCCGCGCCAGCCCTGCGTCGGATCGAGCAGCGCCACGCCCTTCTCGCTCGAGACACCGAGCAGCCCACCGCGCTGCGTGAAGAGCACCTCGCGCGGGCCCCCCGCGATCTCGATGCGCTTGAGCTCGCGCCCACCCTGCGCGAGCACCACGACCAGGCCGCTCGGATGCACGAGCGCGAGCCGCGCCGAGCCGGGGTCGGGATCGAGGTGGACGCGCGCGAAGCCACCCGGCGCCGGTACGTTCCGGACCTCCACGTCGTGCAGCGACGCCTTGCGCGGGCCACGGGTCAGGCTCGCGGCCCGGCGCGCGCCCTCCGCGCCCCGCAGCACGTCGAAGCTGGTGAGCACGCCCTCGCGGTCGTGGAACCAGACGCGGCTGAGGTCGAAGTTCGCGCGCACCCGGATGGTGCCGGCGGGAGCGTCGCCCTGCCACACGAGCCGCGCGGCCGCGTCGAGCACGGCGACGCTCATGTCGTGCGCGAGCAGGATGACCTGATCTCCGAGCACGCTCGAGTCGGCGTCGACGACCGGCCGGTCGAGCCCGATCGTGACCATGGACGAGGTGCGCAGCGAGTGCACCATCACGCCGTCGCCGGTCGCGAGCACGAAGGCGCGCTCGCCGCGGCCGTCGATCCACACCCGCTCGACCTGCGCCCGCACGTACGAGTTGCGCTCGGGCTTGTGCTTGGCGTTGAGGAGCGTGACGTGGCCCGAGTAGCTCGCCGCGACGACCTGCTCGCCGGTGGGCGCGATCGCGATCAATTCGACCGGGTGGCCGACCTCGGCGGTGTCCTTGGTCTTCCCCGCGGCGTCGTAGTAGCGGATCGCGCCGAAGCGATCGCCGACCACGATCCGCTCGCCGCGCTCCGAGAGCGCGACCGAGACGCACGACTCGGTGAGCTTGATCGAGCCGCACGGCTCGCCCTGGGCGCCGCGCATCAGCTCGACGCGCGGCCCCTCGACCAGCACCGCGACCAGCCCGCCGAACGGCTCGATGGCGACCCCACCGATCGAGATCTTGCCGCCCAGCACGCGGCGCCAGCCGATCTCGCCGCTCGCTTTCACGAGCGCCAGGTTGAGCTTGCCCGCGACCACCGCCTGGCACGAGCGCGTCGCGACCTCGAGGCGCTCGCCAGCCACGCGTTCACGCGCCACCCAGCGCTCGGCGAGGCCGTGGATCGCGAGGGTCGGGTCGATCATCGGAAATCTCTAGCCACGGCTCGAATCCGCGTCGCGCGGATCGCTGCCCGCCGCGAGTATTCCAGAGCAAGGCGCGGCGGATCAACGGCAGCGGCCCCCGACGGCCGATCCAGCTCGCCGCGGCGGAAACGATACATATCCGTACCGATCACTCCGCCTGGGATGCCAGGAAGGCGGGCCGTGCGGCGAGCCGCCCGAGATACTCCTGCACCCGAGGAAACCCCTCCAGCACTCCCATGAATGCCGACCAGCTCACCAGCGAGCCGACCACCACGTCCGCGGCGCTGAACTCGGCTCCGAGGAGGTACGGGCGGTCCGCGAGGGCATCCTCGAGCACCTTCACCACCTCGCCGGCGCGAGCGCGGGCCTCGTCCGCGGCGCGCGTGGAGCGTTGCTCGGGCGGCAGCAGCATGGTGTGCAGGAACATCTTGACGAGCGGCTCCTCGAAGGTCGCCATCCCGAAGAAGAGCCACTGCTCGTAGGCGGCGCGCGCGGACGTGCCGAGCGTCGGCGTGAGCCGCTGATAGGCGTGCTTGTCGGCCAGGTAGGCGCACATCGCCGCCGACTCGAACATCGTCACCTCGCCGTCCACCAGCGCCGGCACGGCGCCGAGCGGGTGGATCTTCCGGTACTCCGGCGACTTGTGCTCCCCCTTCTCCATGCTCAGGCGCACCAGCTCGTAGGGGACGCCGAGCTCCTCCAGCATCCAGCGCGGGCGTGACGAGCGCGTGCGCGGCGCCCAGTAGAGCTTCACCATGTTCGACCGAACCTTTCCACGCCGCTCACCCCCCGGATGCGCGGTCGTCTCGAGTGGGGACCACCGCCAGGAAGGCCGCGAGCGGCACGCCGATGGCGCTACCCCACGCGACGCTGCCGAGCTTGTCCCACGCCAGCTTGAAGCCGATCACCTCGACGATCAGCGCGAGCGCGAAGCCGACCGCCCACGGACCGAGCTCGAGGCGCACCGCGAGCACGACCAGCGCGTACATCCACACCGCGTGGCCCGAGGCCGGGATCTCCACGACGAACCGCGCGATCACCAGCGCGAGCCCGACGCCGTACATGGCGCCGGTCGCCGCGACCAGGCGGGGGCCGAGGCGCGGCGCCCGGACCGCAAACATCACGGACACGTACGCCCAGAAGATCGTGAGGGAGAGGTTGTAGAGCCAGTAGCCATCCGGCAGCGGGTCGATCCACGGCGGCACGATCTCGATGGACGGCACGGCGGCGGCGCTCCCCGAGTCAGGCGGTGGCCAGGAGATGTCGCGCGGTGCGCAGCGCCAGCGCCATGGTGGTGATCGAGGGCGGCACGGCGACCGAGGTCGGGAAGACGCTCATGTCGGAGACGTAGAGCCCCGCGACGTCGTGGCTGCGTCCCCACGGGTCCACCACCGAGGTCTGGCGCATCTCGCCCATCCGGCAGGTGCCCTGTGGATGCGGCGTGTTGAGCGCCACACGGTTCTCGAGATGGGCGAACGAGGTCAGGTAATCGAGCTGGTCGGGTGACGTGAACGCCATGCCGCCGGGGCTCGACGGGTACACCTCCTTCGCGCCCGCCGCGAACAGTAGCCGGCCGGCGGCGATCATGCCCTCGACGAGCTGGCCGCGGTCCTCCGGCGCGAGCGCGTATTCGATCACCGGCTTGCCGTTCGGCGCCACGGTCACGCGCCCCCGGGACGCGTCGTGGAGCATCACCGAGAGCCCGGCGAGGCGCTTGTAGGCGCGCATCTTGGTGGCGTGGTCGTCGCCGAAGCCAGGGAGGAAGGGCGCGATCGCGGCCGGGGCGGCGAAGGCCGGGACCAGGTAATAGCCGCGGTCGGGGTAGCGCTCGAGGTCCATCGCGTGGTCGACGACGTAGGACGGCGAGAACCCGCGATGCGCCGCGACCTCCTCGTCGAAGAGGCCGAACAGCGTGGTCGTGGTGTGGAACACCAGGTTGCGACCGACCTGTCCCGACGCGTCGCCGATGCCGCTGCGGACGAGCAGCGCCGGCGTGTGGATGGTGCCGGCGGCGAGCACCACCACCGGCGCGCGCACCGTGAGCGTGCCCACCTCGCCGTGCCCGCCGTCGAGAAGGCGCGCGCGCACCCCCTCGACACGGGCGCCCCGGGTGAGCACGCGCTCCACGTGCGCGTCGCTGACGAGCCGCGCGCCCAGGCCGATCGCCGCGGGCAGAAACGTGTTCGCCGCGGTCTGCTTGCGGTTGTAGGCGCAGCCGAGCAGACAGTAGCCGCAGCCCAGGCAGCCGACGCGGTTGTGGTGGACGAACCCGCCCCGGAGCCCGAGCTCGTTGGCGCCGCGCTCGATCAAGTGATTGTGGGCGTTGACCTCGTGCGGTTGCACCGGCCGCGTCGAGAGCATCTTCTCGACGGTCTCGACGAAGGGGTCGATGGTCTTCGCGTCGAGCTCGGTGAGCTTGAGGTGGTACGTCCAGTGGTCGAGGATCGGTCGCGGCGGGCGCATGGCCCATGCCGTGTAGTGGACGGTCGAGCCGCCGACACAGCGCCCCTGGCTCACCGTGAACGCCCCATTCGTCGTGACGCGCGCGCCGCGGTCCCAGTAGAGCCGCGCCAGCATGTCGGGGACGCGCTGGTTCATCTCGGCGTCGAGGACCCGCGGGCCGGCCTCGAGGAACACCACGCTCTTGCCGGCTTGCGTGAGCGCGTGGCCGAGCGGCGCTCCACCCGCCCCGGTGCCGACCACGACGACGTCGGCGTCCCAGCTCACCGCACCGGCGAGCGTGCGGCCCGCGACGATCACACGAGCCTCCGCGCCGGCGGCTCGAAGCCGGCGAGCTCCGCCACCTGCGGTGGATCGACGCGGCCGATCCACGGACCCTCGTAGCCGATGCCGGGCCAGCTCACGTCCGCCTGGTAGTAGGCGAGCATCACCAGGTTCTTGAGCGCGCGGAACGCGAGGCGGCGGATCTCGAAGCGGCTCTCGGCGAAGCCGGTGAGGAAGGCCGTGCGGTCCGCGCCGCCGAGGCGGGTGAACGGGCGGCCGGTGAAGGAGAGCAGCCGCGCGCCGTGCTCCATCCCCCACAGGAGCAGCGGGAACTTCTCCTGGACCTCCTCGGGGAGCTCGGGGAGGAGGTGGTCGAGGAAGTCGACCACACCGGCTTCCTCCACGCTCGGCAGGCCGGTCACGGCCTTCTCGCCGGGAGCGACGAGCGCCTCGGCGAGGGCCGCGAGCGTCTTGCGCTCGGCGGCGCTCAGGAAGCCCGCGGGAGGCTCACCGCCCGTCGGCGCGGCGGCGTGCGACTCGGCAGGCGTCGCGGTGACCGCCGTGAGGCCAGCCATCACCTCGAGCGCGGGGACGAGCCCCACGAGCCCACGCAACACGTCGCGGCGACGGACCTCCATCGTGGGGAGAGAGGTTAGCAGGCGAACCGGATCGGCCGCCCCTGCACAGCGACGCACGGCCCCGCGACACACACCGGCGCCTCGCATCGGCAGCGCGCTCGATCGCGGATCGAGTCGTGGCGCGGCCGCGAAGGATCGCGGCCCTCCAGGCCAGTCGGTGGAGGGCGGTGGTCCCTCACCGCCGCGGTGCTCGAGTCCGAGCCAACCCCGCGGCCGCGAAGGATCGCGGCCCTCCAGGCGTTCGGTGGAGGGCTGCGGTCCCTCACCGCCGCAGCGCTCGAGTCCGAGCCAACCCCGCGGCCGCGAAGGATCGCGGCCCTCCAGCCGCTCGGTGGAGGGCGGCGGTCCCTCGCAGCCGCGGCGCTCGAGTCCGAGCCAACCCCGCGGCCGCGAAGGATCGCGGCCCTCCAGCCGCTCGGTGGAGGGCTGCGGTCCCTCACCGCCGCAGCGCTCGAGTCCGAGCCAACCCCGCGGCCGCGAAGGATCGCGGCCCTCCAGGCGTTCGGTGGAGGGCTGCGGTCGCTCGCAGCCGCGGTGCTCGAGTCCGAGCCAACCCCGCGGCCGCGAGGGATCGCGGCCCTCTAGCCGTTCGGTGGAGGGCTGCGGTCCCTCGCAGCCGCGGTGCTCGAGTCCGAGCCAACCCCGCGGCCGCGAAGGATCGCGGCCCTCCAGCCGTTCGGTGGAGGGCTGCGGTCGCTCGCAGCCGCGGTTCTCGAGTCCGAGCCAACCCCGCGGCCGCGAAGGATCGCGGCCCTCCAGGCCAGTCGGTGGAGGGCTGCGGTCCCTCACCGCCGCGGTGCTCGTAGGGGCGAGCGCCAGCCCGGGGCGGCCTCGCGGCCGCCGCTACCGCTCGTCGAGGCCGAGGACGGCGAGCATGCCGCCGCCCTGCATCACGTTGACGACCGGGTTGCGGCTCGCGCGTCCGAGGATCGCGAGCCCGGCGGACGACGCGAAGAGCCCGTACACCCCGAACACCTTCTCGCTCACGAACGAGCCGTCCTCGCCGAGGGCCACGCTGCGCCGCCGCGGGATCGCGATCACCTCCTGCACGACCCACGAGCATGGCGCGGCGAGCGCCTCGTCGAGGGTGCGCTCCCAGTCGGCGCGCGAGGTCACCGAGCCGATCGTGACCCCCTGGCCGCCACAGCTCCGGTTGGGCTTGAGCACGAGCCGGTTGCGGTAGCGCCGCACGTACTCGGGGAGGTCGATCATGTTGCCCGACGGTCCCTGGGTGTTGCGCTCCGCGACGAGCCGCGTCCATGGGATGTGGCGCGCCACCGCGCGCCGCTCCGCGGCGGAGAGGCTCGGCCAGTGATCGGGCGCGCCGAGCACCTCCCACAGGCTCTTGTGGTCGAGCTCGCCGTGGGGCGACGAGAAGAAGAGCCCCTGCTGGGCGGCGGCGCGGAACGCGGCGAGGTCGTGTCCCTCGTCCTCGAGATCGACCACGTCGCGCAGCTCGATGTTGCGGTAGATCACGTCCACCGCGCGCCCCTGGTAAGTGACGACCTTCCTGCGGCTGAGCTCGAAGTTGCGCGGATCGACGCACTCGGCGGCGACGCCGTGCTCGCGGAAGTACCGGGCCAGCGACGGCGCCTCGGTGACGCCGGCGTCGAACTCCTGGTTCTCGGCGATCGCGACGAACCGGAGCTCCCGCCCGATGTCGCGAGCGTGCTCGCGCAGATCGGCGAGCAGCACCGCGCGCGGGTCGCGCCCCGCCGTCGCGCTCGAGAGCGAGAGCCCCTTCACGCCGACCGACTGGAGCGCCTCGAGGAGCACCGCGCGCGTCGCCGCCGCGTAGTGGACGCCGCCGACGTCGACCGAGTTCACCTCGAAGAACTTGGTGTGGCCGGCGCCGATGTCGTTGGCGAGCTCGATCGCCGCATCCCAGCGGTGAAACACGCGCCGCGCCGGATGGCCGGGCGCCTTCGACGCGAACGCGAGCCAGCGCAGCTCGGCGTCGGAGAGCTCGAGCATCGCCTGTAGCACCGGGTCCTTGAGGCGCGCCTCACCGACCCGCGCCACCACTCCGTTCAGCACCGCGACGACGCGCTTCAGATAGGTGAGCTGGCGGCGCGTCGGCAGCACCGGCACCGGGTTGACCGGGATGAGGATGCGCTCGCCCGAGTCCTTCACGTAGTCGAGCGACCAGCGCTCGCTCCCCTCCGCGATCGCGCCGCGGAAGTCCGCGACCTGCTGCGGGCTGAGCTTGAGCAGCTTGCTCAGGATGCGGCGATCGTGCGGGCCGACGTCGAGGGGCCCGCGGAGCTGTGGCTCGGGCGAGGCTGAGCGCGAGTGGCGAGTGGATCGAGCCGGCACGGGTGCGGTTCCTCGGGAGCGGTCGCCCGGGCGTTGTAATCCTTGCCGTCGCCCCGCGGCGAGGTGGTCGTGCGCGGGTCGGGTGGTCCCGCCGTCGGGCGAGCGCCCCGCCGGCTCAGTGGATCGGCGTGGCGGGGTGCTTGTGCTCGCGGCGCGAGAGGCGCGCGCCGTCGAGCGCCACGGGCGTGTCACCGTTCACGGTCACGGTGATGGCGACCGAGGCCAGCGGGTCCTTCTGGCCCGGGCGAACCACGCGCGCCGAGACGAAGGCGTCGCCCGCCGGGAACTCGGCCACCGCCGTCGCTCCGCCACACGCGTCCTGGTCGGCGGGCATCTCCTGGAGCGAGGTCTCGCGCAACGCGAACTCGTCGTCGGTGATGTCGACGCACAGCCGCGCACCCACCAGCCCGGAGAGCGTGGTGGCGCGAATCATGAGCTTCATGCCCGTCCAGCCGTGAATGACCCCGGTCGAGACCAGCACCCGGCCGGGGCGACCGATCGCCGGAGGCGGCGGGCCACCCGGCGGATCCGTCGGGTCGGCCGGCGGCGCGTTGCTCGCGGGTGTGCCCGATCGCGGTGCGCCGGGCGTGCCCTGCGCGAGGGCGTGTGAGCCCACCAGCAGCAACACCACCGCGAACATGAGTCCAGCGGTGGCCCCGACCGAACGGCGGGCGACGCGGAGCGGGTGGGGGAAGGTGCGCATCGGGGCCGGGATCGGCGACGGGGCCGGCTCGAAGGAAGAGGTGACCATACCATCGTACCCAGACCGGGCGCGGCCGCGAGAAGTGCCGCGAGCGCTACGGCCCTGAGTGCCTGTTGCGGCGCGAAGCACGATGCGCAACGGGCTCCTGACCGGTTGGGCGGCCGTCACACCGGGAAGTACGATGGCGCGCCATGCGCACCCCCGTGTTCCGCAACACGCTCGCGTGGGCCTTCGCGGCGAGCCTCGTCGCGGCCGGCCCCCCGGCGGCGGTTGCCGCGGACGCGCTCTCGCCAGTCGCCGCGGACGCCCCGGCCCCGAAGGTCGCCGCTACCGACTTCGCGTCCGCGGTGCGGGTCCTCGACCTCGACCGCTCGATCGCGTTCGCGCGAACGAGCCGGCGCATGCTCGACGCGCTGCTCGTGAACGACGAGCGCCTCGAGAGCGCGGTGACACCGCTCGCCAAGGGCGAGGACGGGAAGGTCTACGTGCGCGGCTCGGCGACCGCGGACGAACCGGTCCTCGACTGGCTCGACGAGCTCGGGGATCCGCCGCCGCACGAGCTCGGAGACTTCGTGCTGCGCGCCGAGGCGCAGAGCGAGAGCGAGCTCAGGCGCTCGCGGCTCTCGTTTCGCTCGGTGGTGGGGCTCACCCCCGCGGACGTGATCGCGCTCAATCGCGCGATGCTGGCCCAGCTCGGCGGGTCGGACGCCGCGATCGTGGAGGCGTACAAGCGCGACCTGCCCCGCCTCGCGAGCTGGTCGAGCCACGTCGTCGACCTCACCCGGGTGAAGATGCTGGCGCCGTCGCAAGGCGCCGACTTCACGGCGCTCGCGATCGAGGCGCCGCTCGACGAGGACGCCCTCGACGAGAGCTACCCGAGCCTGGGAAAGCTGCTCTCGTGGGCCCGCGAGGTGCGCTGGCGGGTCGGCGACGACCGCGGCCGGGTGCTCGCCACGTTCACCTTCGACGGCGGCGAGCGCGTGTTCCGTGCTCACGAGTGGGTCCGCGACGGCGAGCTCCTGTGGAGCGACGGCCAGCAGCCCCTCCGCGACGCGGCCGGGGCCGTCGAACCCGTCTCGTTCGATCTGGCCCGAGACGCGAGCTTTCGGCTCGAGGCGCAGGCGAGCGCGGTGCTCTTCAAGCTCGGTCCGGTGCGGGTGGGCTCGTTCGAGATGCCGGCGAGCGAGCTCGCGGCGCGCTACCTCGGCGATCCCACGGGGACGAAGGCGGACTGGCAGCTCCGCCTCCGCTCGATCTCCGACGCTCCCGCGCTGGTCGAGTGGATGTTGCCGCTCGGGCAGCTCCGCGAGTCGCTGATCCGCACCTTCCAGGTGAGCCTGGTGTCGGCGCCGAGCGGTGAGGCAACGGGCTTTCACCAGATGGTGCTGAGCGGCGGCGCCGAGCTGCCGCGTTCGGCGTCGCTCGACTTCGCGCAGGCGATGGCGCGCTGGGCGACCGACTCGTTCTCGATCGCCGACTGGCTGCGCGCCGGTCGCGACTTCGCCGCCGCCGCCGAGCAAGACCTGAGCGCGCTACGCGCCCCCGCCGAGCCGTGACCGCGTCCCCGGGCGAGACGTGGGCCGATCGATCTCGACCCCGGGCGGCCTCACGGCCGCCCCTACACACCCGTGCGAGGTCCGATCGGTGTTCCCGATCGATTCGTGACGTTCGACTCGCACCGCTGGTGTAGGCCCCCCCCCCCCCCCCCCCCGGGGGGCCTCGGGGCCCCCCCCCCCCCGGGGGGGGGGGGGGCCCGGCGGGCCGGGGGGGGCCGGGGGGGCGGGGGCCGGGGGGGGGGGGGGGGCGCCGCCGGGCCCCGGGGGGGGGCGGGGGCCCCCCCGGCCCCCCCCCGGGCCCGCGGCGTGCGCCACCCCGCCCGATTTCACGCTCGCCGATCCGCGCCGCGGCCGCAGCACCGGCGATCCCGCTCGGAGACGGACACCCGTGCGCCGAGCGATCTCACACCCGGGCGGCCTCACGGCCGCCCCTACACACCCGTGCGAGGTCCGATCGGTGTTCCCGATCGATTCGTGACGTTCGACTCGCACCGCTGGTGTAGGGGCGTGCGCCAGCGCGCCCGATTTCCCGATCGGCGATCCGCGCCGTGGCCGCAGCACCGGCGATCCCGCTCGAGACGGACACCCGTGCGCCGAGCGATCTCACACCCGGCGGCCTCACGGCCGCCCCTACACACCCGTGCGAGGTCCGATCGGTGTTCCCGATCGATTCGTGACGTTCGACTCGCACCGCTGGTGTAGGGGCGTGCGCCAGCGCGCCCGATTTCCCGATCGGCGATCCGCGCCGTGGACGCAGCACCGGCGATCCCGCTCGAGACGGACACCCGTGCGCCGAGCGATCTCACCCAGGCGGCCGGCCGCCCCCCCCCCCCGTGCGGTCCGATCGGTGTTCCCGATCGATTCGTGACGTTCGACTCGCACCGCTGGTGTAGGGGCGTGCGCCAGCGCGCCCGATTTCCAGATCGACGATCCGCGCCACGGACGCAGCACCGGCGATCCCCCGACACCCCCGTGCGCCGAGCGATCTCCCCCCCGCGGCCTCGCGCCCCTACACACCCTGCGGTCCGATCGGTGTTCCCGATCGATTCGTGACGTTCGACTCGCACCGCTGGTGTAGGGGCGTGCGCCAGCGCGCCCGATTTCCCGATCGGCGATCCGCGCCGTGGCCGCAGCACCGGCGATCCCGCTCGAGACGGACACCCGTGCGCCGAGCGATCTCACACCCGGGCGGCCTCGCGGCCGCCCCTACACACCCGTGCGAGGTCCGATCGGTGTTCCCGATCGATTCGTGACGTTCGACTCGCACCGCTGGTGTAGGGGCGTGCGCCAGCGCGCCCGATTTCCCGATCGGCGATCCGCGCCACGGACGCAGCACCGGCGATCCCGCTCGAGACGGACACCCGTGCGCCGAGCGATCTCACACCCGGGCGGCCGCGGGGCCCGCCGCCCGCGCGCTACCGCGGGCTCACGCCACCGCGGCGAGCGTCGCGGGAGCGGCGACGAGGCCGGCGGCGGCCATCCACTGGTGCACGGCGGCCGCGTTCAGCTTGGTCACGTCGCCTGCGTGCTCGGCACAGCGGATGTGCGCCTTCTCGAACATCCCGTGGTGCTTGCGCAGCAGCCCGAGCATGCGTGGCTCGGCCACCAGCAAGACCTGGAACACACCCGCCTCGGTCGCGAATCGCAGCGCCTCCTCCGCCACGTCGCGCGCGAACTTCCTCTTCAGCCGGATCTCCTCGCGGTCCCAGCGATCCTCGTAGCCGTGCGTCGGCCCGGCACGGAACATCGTGCGGCGACCGGTGCCGTGGTCGTCGCTGTGGTTCATCGCGCTCACCCCGACGGCGGCGTTCACCATCCCTTCGCGCTCGATCAGGTGCGGGTAGTCGGCGAGATCCGGCCCCACCTCGCTCTCGATCGTGAACAGACGCGCTCGACCTCCATCCGCCACCACCACGCACGTTCGGGGAATCATGACCTCCTCCTTCGCCACCACGCACGACTTCCGTTCGCCGGGCGCCTCGTCACTCGACCTTTACGGTGACGCTGCGCTTCTTCGCTTCCTCGCTCTTCGGCATCCGGATCTCGAGCACGCCGTCCTTGAAGGTGGCCTTCACCTGCTCGGCCTTGACCTCGCAGGGCAGACCGATGGCGCGCGCGAAGCTGCCGTAGCTGCGCTCCATCACGGTGTAGTCCTTCTCCTTGGTCTCCTCTTCCCGCTTCTTCTCCCCCTTCAGCATCAGGGTGTGGTCGGTGAGGGTGATCTCGAGTTCCTCCTTCGCCATGCCGGGCAGCTCGGCCTTCACGACCACGGCGTCGGCTTCCTCGAACAGGTCGACGGGCGGCATGCGCAGGCCGAGCGGCGCGCGCGGCATCATGCGCTCGAGGTTCCACAGGCTGGGCAGCGGCCTGCGCCAGAAGTCCTCGAAGTAGTGACCCATCTCGTCTTCCCAGCGCGTGATCATGTCGTGCGGACGACGAAGCGGAATGACGTCCGCTTTCTGCGTCTTCGCGACCGCCTCTCTCTCTTTCGCCTTCAACATGACCCACCTCCCCGGGCGCCCATCGAGGACACCCGCGTCTCGACCGGAAAGCGCGCAAGGGTCGTGCCCGAGGCGCTCGGAACGGCGGCCGCGGAGCGCCCCGGCGAGGTGCCGGCGATGCGCGCAATCGTTGGAGGATCCGCGACGGCCCGCACACGGCCGCGGCACCACCCGAACGAGGGTTACGCGCCTGAAACGAGAGCGGCCCACACCCCGTGGGGCCCGTTCCCGCGTTGGCCCGGAGGCGGCGGCGGAACGCGCTCGGCCGTCAGACCGTGCGTTCGAGGACGATCACCGTGACGTTGTCCCGGCCACCCTCGCGGTTGGCCGCGTCGACGAGCTGGTCGACCGCCTTCTCGGGGGCCGCGCCACGCACGATTCGCTGGATCTCCGCGTCGCTCACGAGATCCCACAGCCCGTCGGTGCAGAGCAGCACCCGATCCCCCACCGCGAGCTCGTGCTGGACCCGGTCGACCTCCACCCGGCCCGGCTCCCGCCCGCCCAGATAGCGGGTCAGGATGTGGCGCTGGTGGTGGTTCCGCACCGCCTCCTCGTTGGGCAAGGCGCCGGCGCGGAAGAGCTCGGCGGCCCACGAGTGGTCGAGGGTGATGCTCTTGATGGCGTCCTCGGTCGACACGTAGCACCGGCAGTCGCCGACGTGCGCCACCGCGAGCGCCGCGCCGTCGAGGATCGCCGCCATCGCCGTGCAGCCCATGCCGAGGGTCTCGGGATGCTGGTTCTGATGAGCGGCGAGACGCTGCTGCGCGACCTGCAGCGCGTCGTCGAGGATTTCGTGGGGCGGCTTGCCGTTCGCGTAGTGGGCGTGGACGTGCTCGAGGATCGTGTGCGCAGCGAGCTCGCTCGCCACCTCGCCGCTCGCCGAGCCGCCCATGCCGTCGCACAGCACCAGCACGCCGTAGGGCCGGCCGTCACGCGGCTCCTCGACGATGCGGAAATCTTCGTTGTGCGAACGGACCTTACCGAAGTCCGTCTTGGAGGCGACGCGGAACGAGGGCATGTAAGGGAATCTCGTCGGGCCCGACGAGCCCGTTTGGCACGCTAGCACGGCATTCTACCTTTCGTCGCCGGCGCGCGAAGTGCTCGTGGCGATGCCACGAGGCTCCCTCACCCGACGTGGCGCGACGGCCGGTTCGGAGTACGCTCCGGCGCGCGTGCCCGCTCGAGCCCCGGCGCGCCGACGAGGGTCGCATGCAAGACCGCAGCACCTTCTGGACCGAGCCGCTGCCCGCCGACCTGCACACCTATTCGGTGCAGGAGGTCCTCAAGGACGGCGGCTCGGTGCTGATCCGCGCCATCCGCCCGGACGACAAGGCGGCGCTCGTCGATCTCTTCCAGCGCCTGAGCCCACGCTCCATCTACTTCCGGTTCATGGGCACGAAGAAGCGCCTGACCGAGGAAGAGCTGGTGCGCTTCACCGAGCTCGACTTCGTGAACCACGTGGGGCTCGCGGTCACGCTCCGCGACGCCGACACCGAGCGCACGATCGGAGTCGGGCGATACATCGGGCTCGGCGACGGTCCGGCCGCCGATCACGGCCATGCCGACGTCGCGTTCGCCGTCGACGACGCCCACCAGGGACGCGGCATCGGCACGCTCCTGCTCGAGCACCTCGCGCGGCTGGCCCGCGCCAACGGGATCGAGCTCTTCGAGGCCGACGTGCTGGGCGAGAACAACCAGATGCTCGAGGTGTTCGCGCACAGCGGCTTCCGCGCCAAGCGCTCGTTCGAGGGCGGGGTCTTCCACGTGTCGTTCCCGGTGGCCGAGACCACCGCGGTGCTCAAGGCCGAGCACAGCCGTGAGCGTCACGCCGCCGCCGAGAGCCTACGCGCCATCCTCGAGCCACGTTCGATCGCGGTCGTGGGTGCCTCGCGGCAGCCGCGGACCATCGGGCACACGCTGATCCGCAACCTGGTGCGGCACGGCTTCGCTGGACCGATCTATCCGGTCCACCTGGTCGCCAAGCGCGTCGCGGGCCTGCCGGCGTTCCCGCGCGTGAGCGCGATCGGTCAGCCCGTCGACCTCGCGATCGTCGTCGTGCCGGCCGCGGCCGTCGAGGACGTGGTCGCCGACTGCGTGCGCGCGGGAGTGCGCGGGCTGGTGGTGATCACCGCCGGCTTCGCGGAGGTGTCGAGCGACGGCCGAGCCGTGGAGCGGCGGCTACGCGAGCGCGCCCGCGAATCGGGGATGCGGCTGGTGGGCCCGAACTGCATGGGCGTCATCAACACCAACCCGGACGTGGCCCTCGACGCGACCTTCTCGCCGACCTCCCCGCCGGCCGGCAACGTCGGCTTCCTGTCGCAGAGCGGAGCGCTCGGCATCGCGCTCCTCGACGACGCCAAGCGCCGCGGCCTCGGCATCTCGCACTTCGTGTCCGTCGGCAACAAGGCCGACGTCTCGGGCAACGACCTGCTCGCTTACTGGGCCGAGGATCCGCGCACCGAGGTCATCGCGCTCTACCTCGAGAGCTTCGGCAACCCGCGGAAGTTCGCGCGCGTGGCGCCGGACGTGGCGCGCATCAAGCCGATCATCGCGGTGAAGTCGGGGCGCTCGCGCGCCGGCAGCCGCGCCGCCGCGAGCCACTCGGCGGCGCTCGCCAACTCGGACGTGGCGGTGGACGCGCTCTTCGAGCAGGCGGGCGTGATCCGCGCGCGCACCCTCGAGGGTCTCTTCGACGTGGCTTCGCTGCTCTCCACCCAGCCCGTGCCGGCGGGGCCGAGGGTGGGGATCGTCACGAACGCCGGTGGACCCGGGATCCTGCTCGCGGACGCGTGCGAGGACGTCGGACTGGTGGTGCCCGAGCTCGAGGCCTCCACTCGCACCAAGCTCTCGACGTTCCTGTCGCCGCACGCTTCGCTCGGGAACCCGGTGGACACCATCGGTGAGGCGACCCCGTCCCAGTTCGCCCGGGCGGTGGAGGTGGTCGGCGCGGACGACTCGGTGGACGCGGTGGTGGCGGTGTTCGTGCAGCCCTACGTGGGCTCGCCCGAGGAGATCGCCGAGGCGCTCGCGGCGGCCGCGGGCGCGGTGCCGAAGGAGAAGCCGGTGATCGCCGTGTACGTGAGCGCGCGCGGCGCTCCAGCCGTGCTCCACGACGGCCCGCGCGGGCGCATCCCGGTGTTCGCCTTTCCAGAGAACGCGGCGCAGGCGCTCGCGGCAGTGCATCGCTACTCACGGTGGCGACGGCGGCCGCGCGGCGAGATCTTCCACTTCGATCCGTTCGCGGTGAGCGCGATCCGCGCCGTGGTCGACCGGGTGCTGGCCGAGGCGAAGGGACGGCCGACGTGGGTGGCGCCGATGGACCTGACCACGCTGGTGCGCGCCGCCGGGCTGCACCACGCCGAGACGATGCTCGCGACCCTCGACGGAGCGGGCGACGGCGCGGACGAGCTCGGGTATCCGCTGGTGGTGAAGGCGATCGCGCCAGGGCTGTCGCGCAAGAGCGAGGTCGGGGGCGTGATCGTCGGCGCCACCACGCGGCGCGAGGTCGAGACGGCGGTCGCAACGCTCAAGGACCGGATGCGCCGCGCCGGCATGCAGCTCGAGGCGGTGCTGCTGCAGCGCGAGATCCAGGGCGGCATCGATGCGTTCGTCGGGATCGCGAGCGAGGCCACGTTCGGACCGCTGGTGGTGTGTGGGCTCGGCGGCGCGCAGGTGGAGCTGCTCCACGACGTGTCGTTCCGGCTCGCGCCGGTGAGCGACCTCGACGCCGCCGAGATGATCGAGAAGCTGCGCAGCAAGCGGCTGCTCGACGGCTTCCGCGGCGCTCCCGCGGGTGATCGCGGCGCGCTCGCGCGGGTCATCCAGCGAGTCGCCGCCCTCGTCGAGGTGATCCCGGAGCTGACCGAGCTCGACCTGAGCCCGATCCGGGTGATGCCGCCCGGCGACGGCGCGGTGGTGGTGGACGCGCGGCTGCTGCTCACGCCGCTGGCGTGAGGAGACGGCGCCGCGGCGCCGCTGACCCGGGTGATTCGAAGGCGGTCCGCCGCCAGGATGTAGCGGACGAAGCTGCGCGGGACGTGCCTCATCGAGGTGGAACGCGGGTCACTCGGCCTGCGGGCATTATTCACGACGAGACCGCGCGTTGCACCGTAGAATCGAGCTCCATGTCCCGAGCCACCCCAGTCGCCCCCCGCCCGACCACGCGCCGGCGCCCCGGACGCGGCTCGTTCGCGATCGCGGCCGGCCTCGCGACGCTGGTGGCGGCGGCCTCGGCGTGGACCGGCGCCACGCGCGGCCCGGCCCACGGCCTGCCCTCCGACTCGCTCTCTCCGACCCCCTCGCTGGATCACGCGATCCACGACGGTTTCTTCCGCGCTCGGCAACGTTGCGCCCCGCCCACGCCGCCGACCGACCTCGTGATCGTGGCGATCGACGAGGCCGCCATGCAGGAGCTCGGCCAGTGGCCGTGGTCGCGCGCGGTCCACGGCGACCTCGTCCGGACCTTGCACGAAGCGGGCGCGCGGGTGATCGCCTTCGACGTGGTGTTCGCGGACGCGGAGCAGGATCCTGGCGGCGCCAACGACGCCTACTTCGCCGCTGCGGTCCGGGAAGCGGGCAACGTGGTGCTCGCCGAAGACGTCGAGTTCGAGCAACAAGGCGGCGCTCGGATCGAACGCCGGGTGCGACCGCTCGCGGCGCTCGCGGCCGCCGCCACCACCGGCATCGTCAAGGTGGACCTCGACTCCGACGGTGCGGTGCGGCGCAGCTACCTGGAGCGCGCGCTCGACGACGGCTCGCGGGTGCCGGCGTTCGCGCGCGTCATCGCCGAGCGCGCTCGCGCGGCGCGCGGCGAGCGCGTCGATGCGTCCGATCCCATCGCGGCTTTCCGGATCCCCCAAGCCCTCGACGAGCCGGTCACGATCGACTTCGTCGGCCCGCGGCGCACGATCGCGACGGTCTCGTATGCCCAGGCGCTCGACGCTGAGGCGGCGCTACCCGCCGGCTACTTCCGCGACAAGACCGTGCTGGTGGGCTTCGACCTCGCGGCGCAAGCGCAGCTCGCGAGCCTCGATCACTACGACTACCCGCTGCTCGCCGAGGGCGCGGGGCTGATCGCGGGCGTCGAGATCCACGCCAACCTGATCGACACCTTGCTGCGCGAGCGCTACCTGCGGAGCGCCTCGGCGGTCCCGCTCGCCGCGTACCTCGCCACCGCCGCGCTCGGCGCGTGGTTGCTGGCGACGCTCGGTGCGTGGTCGGGAGCCGCGGCGTTCGTGGCGCTCGTGGGCGCCTTCGCCCTCGGCCACTTCGTCGCGTTCCTGCACGGCTGGCTCGCCCCCGTGGGCCTACCGCTGCTCGCGCTCGCGGCGCAGCTCCCGCTCGACAGGAGCTACAGGATCCTGGTTCTCGATCGCGAGAAGCGCTTCATCCAGAAGGCGTTCAGCCACTACGTGTCGCCCAAGGTCGTGGAGCGGCTGATCCGCGAGCCCGACCAGCTCGACCTCAAGGGAGAGGTCTACGACGGAACGGTGATGTTCAGCGACCTGGTCGGCTTCACCACGCTCTCCGAGCGCACCACTCCCACCGAGCTGCACGCGTTCCTCACCGAGTACTTCACCGAGATGGTCGACCTGCTGATCGCCAACGACGGCACGCTCGACAAGCTGATCGGCGACGCGATCATGGGGTTCTTCGGGATCCCGGTTCGGAACGAGCGTCACGCACACCAGGCCGCGCTGACCGCGTTCCAGATGCAGCGCCGGCTCACCGAGCTCAACCCCGGCTGGCGGGCGCGCGGCCTGCCTGAGCTCGGCATGCGGATCGGCCTCAACACCGGCGAGGTGCTGGCCGGCAACATGGGCACCCGGACGCTCTTCAACTACCACGGTCCTCGGCGACACCGTGAACCTCGCTTCGCGGCTCGAAGGCGCGAACAAGGAGTACGGCACGCGCATCCTCATCGCCGAGTCGACCTGGGAGCGGATCGCCGACGAGTTCGAGGGGCGCCAGGTCGACTTGCTGCGGGTGAAGGGAAAGAAGCAGCCGGTGCCGGTCTTCGAGCTGATCGGCCCCCGCGGCACCCTCGACGAGAGCGGCCGGCTCGCGACCGAGCTGTTCGTGCGCGCGTTCGCCGCGTACCAGACGAGCGACTTCGCCGCCGCGCTCGCGCTCCTCGACACGCAACGAACGCTGGTCGACGACCCGACGGCGCGGGCCCTCCGCAGACGCTGCCGGGCGTTCCTCCACGACCCACCCGGCGCCGACTGGGACGGCGTCTTCACCCTCGCCACCAAATGACGGCATCAGGCCGATCCCTACGCTGTCACCGAGCGCGAACGTGCTGCGCGACCTCGCGCGCGCCCGCGCCTCCGTGAGATCATCTTCCGTTCGGCGACGTCGCGCGGGAGGCGGAATGGTACCTAGATCGCTCGTTGGTAGCGCTTGCAGTCGATCGTTCGCCCTGGCGTGCCTCGTGCTGCTCGTGACGCCGCTCACCGGCGCGCACGCCACGACCGGCGGCAAGCTGCTTAGCATCTCGGGCACGGTGTCGGTCCATCGCGCCGGTGGAACCACCGACGCCGGAGCGCCGTTCCTGGACCTGGCGGTCGGTGATCGCGTCGAGACCGGCGAGCGAAGCCGCGCCGCGATCCTCCTCGCCGACGAGACCCAGATCAAGCTCAACTCGCTCTCGAGCCTGACCGTCACGGCGGTCGCCGCGAACGGCGGGCTCGCCACCGCGGCGGCGGCTTCCGGCGCGTCCGGCACCGAGCTCTCGCTCGGCCAGGGCGAAGCGTGGGTCCGACGCAAGAGCCCCGGCGGCTTCGAGCTCAAGACGCCGACCGCGAGCGCCGCAATCCGCGGCACCGAGTTCGACGTCGCTCAGTCGGGTGATGGCGAGACCCGCGTCGCCGTGCTCGAAGGCGTGGTCTCGCTCGCCAACGACGTGGGCGACGTTTCGCTCGCCTCCGGCGCGCTCGGCACCGCGCGACCCGGCCAGGCTCCGGTGCGCACGATGCTGGTGGAGCCGGAGAACGCGGTCCAGTGGACGCTCTACTATCCGACCCGCCTCCCCGCAGCGGACTTCGGAGCGGCAGCCGGAGCCGCCACGTTCACGGCCGTGCAGGCCTCCCTCGAGGCCGAGGCGAGCGGCGACGGCGAGCGCGCCCGCGCCCTGCTGACCGCCGCGCTCGCCGAGCACCGCGACGATCCGGCGCTCGTGACCCGCCTCGCGGCCCTCGACCTCGCCAGCGGGCGCGCCGCGGAGGCGAGGGACGCGCTCGACCGCGTGCTCGCCGCGCACCCGGAGAACCTCGCCGCCCGCGAGCTGCGCTCGGTTCACGCGCTCGTCCGGAACCAGCTCGACGCGGCGAGCGCCGACGCCGAAGCCGCGCTCGCGGCCCACCCCGAGTCCGCCCCGGCGCGAGTCGCGGTGGCCCGGGTGTTTCAGGCGCGTTTCGACCTCGAGGGCGCCGAGCGGCTGCTGCGCGAGGCGATCGCGGCGGATCCAGCCAACGTCGCGGCCCACCTCGATCTCGCGCGCATCCTGTTCGGCTCCGACCGCGTCGCCGAGGCGCGCGAGACGCTCGCGCGTGCGCGCTCCCTGGCCGCCGGCGATTCCGAAGTGCTGACCCTCGACGGCTTCGCGGCTCTCGCCCGCGGCGACACCGAGCGCGCCGCGGAGACGCTGAACGCTGCGGCGCGCGCCAACCCCGAGCGCGGCGAGCCGCACCTCGGGCTGGGGCTCGCGCTGTTTCGCCGCGGGCACGAGGGCGAAGGGCTCACCGAGATGCTCGTCGCCACGCTACTCGAGCCGCGCGTGGCGCTCTACCAGAGCTACCTCGGCAAGTCCTACCTGGAGGCCCGGCGCTTCCCCGAGGCGCTCGACGCGCTCGATCGAGCGAGCCAGCTCGACCCGCGCGACCCCACGCCGTGGGTCTACCGCGGCGCGATCCTGCGCGACCTCAACCGCCCGGTGGAAGCCGTCGAGGCGTATCTCCACGCCGTCGAGCTCAACGACAACCGGGCCGTCTACCGCTCGCGTTACCTCCTCGATCGCGACCTCGCCGCCAAGAACGTCTCCCAGGGCCAGGTCTACGACGAGCTCGGCTTCTCCGCGTGGGCCACGAGCCAGGCGGTGCTGAGCCTGGAGCGGGACCCGCTCGAGTCGGCCGCGCACCTCTTCCTCGCCAACGCCTTCGGCTCCGAGCCCGACCGCAACGTCGCGACCGCCTCGGAGCTGCTCCAGACCCGCATCACGCTGCCGGTCAACGCCAACACCTTCAACACCTTCAACGAGTACACCTCGCTCCTCGAGGTCCCGCACGTGAACGGCGAGGTCGGCGCGACGGTCGGCGACTTCGGCTTCGCCGAGGCCGGCGGCAACGTGTACGGCGGCAACGACTCGATCGCCGCGATCCAGCTCGGCTCGTACCGCAACGATCCGGGCTGGGGGATGATCGACACCGAGCAGCAATCGGGCTTCAGCTCGACCTCGGTCAAGGTCGCGCTCGGACCGCGCGCGAGCTTGCTCGGCGCGTTCGACGTCCAGATCCTCGACGGCGGCGATCCGTCGGCGAGCGACATCTCGGTCCTCGACCCGGTCGACGACACGACGTTCGCGGTGAAACGGATCTTCCCGGCGGGCCTCGACCGCGACGCCCGCGATCGCGCGCTGGTGGCGGTGCCCACCTTCGGCGCCTACGCGGAGCTCGCGCCCGGCACGGACCTGCTGGGCGCGGTCGAGGGCTTCACGATCGACGACGAGAGCCTCGACACGACCGACCTCGGTGACGGTCTGGTGCTCACGCAGCAGAGCGGCTTCGAGCACTACGCGGTCGGTTCGTCGGCGGTGCTGCGCCACCGCCTCGATCCGGTCGTCCTCATGGCCGCGATCGACGCCGCCTGGCTCAGCGACGGCGGCCGCGGACGGGTCACCTTGCTCGACACCACCACCGGCGAGACGCTCGAGGACCCGACCCCCGACGCGGAGACCGAGCAGCGCAGCGTCGAGGGCGTGGTGCGCGCGGAGGCCGAAGGGCCGGCCGGCCTGTTCGGCGAGGCCGGGGTGCAGCTCGCGTGGTTCGAGGGTGGCGACTTCCGCCGCACCGAGAAGTTCGACCCCGGCCCGTTCGTGGGCGTGCGCTGGGAGGCCCTCACGGGGCTGCGACTGCGCGCGGCCTACATGGAGGTGCGCAACGTCCCGACCCAGGGCTCGCGGCTCACACCCTCGGTCGTCTCCGGCTTCCCGCTGTTCGTGAACCAGTTCGACGGACAGGATCGCCAGGAGGTCGACGGCGGGATCGAGTGGGAGCTCGGGCCACGCACGTTCCTGGGACTCACCGGCTTCCATCGCTCGACCGACTTCTTCGCGAGCCGCTACGACGCGGACACTGAGAGCTTCGAGCTCCTGCCGGTGGACGAGGAGCAAAACGGCGGGCGCCTCGCCGTGAACCAGATCCTGAGCGGCTGGTTCTCGGCGTTCGCCGAGGCGCGCACCGCCGCGAGCACCACCAAGCTCTTCGACGAGCGCGACGACGAGGTCCGGCTCGGGCTCAACTTCATCCACCCGTCGAGCCTCAGGATCCGCGCCACGATCGGTTACCTGAACCAGACCTTCGGCCACACCGAGTTCGCGCTCGACGACGAAGACGTGTGGCTGCTCGGGCTCACCGCACGCTACGAGCTGTTCGAGAAGAGGCTGCGCATCGAGGGCTCGCTCTCGAACCTGCTGGACGAGCGCTACACGCTGGTCGCCGACAACCTGGCTACGCCCTCGGACCTGGCGCCCAAGCGCGACCTGCGCGTCAAGCTGACCTACAACTGGTGAAGCGCCCTGCGAGAGGCTCGCGACTCAGCCGTCGCGGGCCACGACCACCACCCGGTCCTGGGGACCGAGCTCGAGGTTAAGGTCCTTGGGCGGGTTCATGATCACGCCGAAGTTGTTGGCGCGCGAGCTCTCGGAGCGATCGAGGCGCAGGCCGATGGCGATCTCGCCGCGTTGCAGCGAGCCCGAGATCACGTCGGCGAACACGCACTTCGCCGGGTGAGTCGTGTAGAGCGAGGCGGGCTTCAGGTAGACCTCGCAGCCGCCCGCGTCGAGGAGCTCCTCGTAGATCAGCTTGAGCATGAGCTGCTGTGAGACCTGGGTCAGCACCATGCTCACCATCTCCGGGCTGATCACCATGTCGCCGAGCTTCTGACCCATCAGCAGATCCGCGTTCTGCGGATGCAGGAACTCCGTGGCGACCAGCCGCTCGGCGCTCTCGCCGCGTTCGCGCAGCACGTCGCGCAGCGAGAGCAGCGTGATGATGGTGCGCGCGTCGGGATCGTCGTCGCCGAGCGAGCGATCGGCGAGCAGGATCACGCTCTCGTTGGCGGGGCCGAGCAGCTCCGAGAGGTGCTCGCGCTTCGCGTAATTCTGCTGCACGTAGGAGTAAGCGACGTTCCGGCTCGGCGCGCTCAGGTTCTCCGTCATGAGCTGGGCCGCGACCTCGGGCGCGTGGTGCGCCACCACCCTCAGTGGCATGCCGGGCGGGGCCAGATTGCGGTCGAGCTCGGTGACGATGTCGTAGATGCTCTCGTTCCAGCCGAGCACCAGCACCTGGCTCGGGCGCACCGGTTCGAGCGGCGCCGTGGAGACGACCTCGCCCGGGTAGGGCGGCGCCAGCGGGTCGAACGCGAGGTTCCGCCCGCGGCTCACGAAGATCAGCCATTCGCCCTTGGCCACCCGATAGTCGGCCCCCGGGTTTAGGTGCGGCACGAACCGGTCGCGGCCGTCCTCGCGCACCATTCGGCTCACGCCGATCGGGATCGCATTCGCGAACTTCGGCCACAGCTCACCGAAGCGCTGGCCCTGGAGCTCCGGGTACCCGGCGACGAAGATCTCGCTGCCGGAGAAGCCGAACAGCTCGCGGTACACGATCGAGAGGTCGGGCTGGCGCGACGCCTGGACGAGAAGCTTCGAGATCGTGGCGCTCGAGTTGACGATCGTGACCTCGCCCGCCGCCGCGATCGAGGCCGCCTGGAAATAGCCGCGCTGGATGATCTCGGCGGCCATCTTGGGCCGCCGCTCTCCCCACTCGCGGTACGAGGAGAGCTGGATGAGCGTCTTGATGACGCGGATGTCGGGGTCCTCGGCGCTCGACGAGCCGGACTCGTCGGCGAGGACCACGAGGTTGAACGCCTTGTCGAAGGCCACGCGCTCGAGCTCGACGAGATTGGTGGGATCGCCGGTGCGGAACACCAGGCGCACGTTGCGCCCCACCGTGGCCTCGGTGCGGACGCGGCCCTTCATGAAGTCGATCTCGTGCTGACACAGCACGACCACCGTCACGGGCCGCGCGCTCTCCGAGAGCAGACGCAAGATCGAGAAGATCTTGTCGTTCCAGCCGAGGATCAGCAGGTGATCGCGCTCCTTGACCACGCCGTTGCCGCTGCGCAGCGTCGCGAGCCGGCCCTCGATCGCCGACGACACCAGACCGACGAGCGTGCCGAAGATGCCGAGGCCCGCGAAGCACAGCCCGAACGACACCAGCACCACGGGCCAGGTCGCCCTGTAATCGGAGTTCGACGCCGACGGATCGAGGACGTGGTTGATCGACCACCAGAAGCTGTCCGCGAGCCCCTGGTCGAGGTCGCGGCGGATTCCCTCGACGGCGGCGTTCTCGGGCGCGAAGAGGCCCAGCCAGTAGGTCGACATGCCGGCCAGCACCACCAGCGCCGAGGCCGCGGTGAGCAGCAGCACCTGCGCGCCGGTGCCGCGCGCGAACCAGTTGTCGAGGCGGTAGCGGACGTGCTCGCGGACTTCCTGGGCGACCTTGCTCCATGCAGCCATGCGCGGAACCTCACGCGGCATCGCGCTCCGATGCCGAGCCGAGGAGGGTCAGGCAATCGTCGAGCCGGTCCGCGCGGATGAGCTCCTGCCAGCGGGCGGCCGCATCGGGGAGACCCCTCAGGTAGCCACGTAGATGGCGCCGGGTGGCGAACACCCCGGGTCGCTCCCCGCGCGCCTCCACGTTCCAGCGCAGGTGGGTCCGGGCGAGGGCGAGACGCTCGTCCGGGGCGGGCGGCGCGAGCATGACGCCGTCGGCGAGGAGCGAGCGCGCCTCGCGGAACACCCACGGATGATCGATCGCGGCGCGGCCGATCATCGCCGCGGCACACCCGGTCCGATCGAGGGCGTCGCGCACGTCGGTGGCACTGCGCACGTCGCCGTTCACGATGACCGGGATCGTCACGACCTCGCGCGCCTTGCGCGCCCACTCCCAGTCGGCAGGGCCCTCGTGGCGCGCCATCGCGGTGCGGCAGTGGATCGTGAGCGCCGCGACACCCGCGTCCTCCAGGCGCCGCGCGAGGTCTACGATCGGCATGTGCGACTCGGGCCCGTAGCCGATGCGCGTCTTCACCGTCACCGGCAGCTCGGTGCCGGCGACGATGCGGGCCGCCATGTCGACCATCGCTCGCGGCTCGCGCAGCCAGCCCGCGCCGCCGCCCCGCGCCATGATCCGCGGCACCCAGCAGCCACAGTTCACGTCGAGGAACGCCGGCTCGGCGGACTCGGCGACTCGCGCCGCTTCGGCTAGCTCGTCCGGGTTGCCGCCGTAGATCTGGATCGCCGTCGGCCGGTCGTCCGGCGCGAGCGTCATCTTGCGCCGCGACGTCCGGCAGCCGCGCAGCAGGCTGCCCACGTTCACGAACTCGGTGACGCAGAGCTCGGCGCCCACCGTTCGGCACAAACGCCTGAACACCGCGTCCGAGACGCCGTCCATCGGTGCCAGGATCGCCGCACGGCGGGCGAGGAGCGCGTGCAGCTCGGTGCGGGCGAAGGGCATGACGGTCCGCGGATCACGTCGGGGATGGGGGATCGAGATCGGCCGCCGGAAGCGGCTCGATCGAGCACGCTCGGAGCCCACGCTCGCTCCGGCGGCACACGAACCGTACCCGATCGCCGGGCGCGAGATTGCGAAACCCACGCGCGACGATCTCGCGATGGTGCGCGAACGCGTCGTCGGTGCCGCCGTCGACGCGCACGAAACCATACCCCTTGGTCGCGTCGAACCAGCGCACCACTCCGGTGCGAGGCTCGCCGGGATCCGCGATCGCGGGTGCCTCCTGGCGGGGATGGGGCCGCACGCGGGCCGCGAAGGGCTTCGGCACCCAGTCCACGTGGTGGAAGGTCACGAACTGGCCGTCCGAGGGCGGGCCGTCGCCGTCCCAGTCGCGGACGTGGAAGAAGATCGAGGCGCGCCGCTCGCGCGCGCCCCGCAGGAAGCCGAACCCGCGCTCCGCCATGAAGCGCGCCACCGTCCCGCTCGCGAGCCCAGGGTCGCCGAGCCGCGCCAGACCGATCACTCCCACCACCTTGGCGTTGCGCGACGCGAGCGCGTCCCGGAAGGCGGGCAGCGCTTCGCTACAGGCGAGCTCGGCGAGCGCCTCCACCACCCAGAACTGCGTCGCGGGGTCACGGGCCTTGGCGACCAGTGCCGGCACCGCGCGCTTGTCCGCGAGCTTGCGGAGAGCGCGCGCGATCGCGATCACCTCGAAGAGGGCCTGCGCCGCACCCAGCGCCTCGACCAGCGCGACCGTCGCGCGGCGGTCGCCGACCTCGCCGAGCAAGAACGCCGCCTCGCCGCGGGTGGCGGCGTCCGGCGCCTTCAGGTCGGCGAGCAGCGCGGCGATGTCGGGCACGGACGATCAGCGCCGTTCGGCGCGGCGCAGCCGCGCGCGGGCCTCGGCGACGACGCCGTCGAGAGTGCCGCGAGCCTCGCCGACGGCGTGCGCGTGGCCGCGCGTGAACTCGGTGTACTCGGCCGCACCGTTGCCCGAGCCGGTGAGCAGGAAGACCTCGCGCGTCGCACACACGGAGCAGGTGTCGAGCACCAGCCACGGCTCGAGCGGGCAGCAGCGCGTCGTCCGAGGGTCGGAGCAGATAGAGCTTGCCGGTCTCGTGAGGCGCGGTCCCGGAGAGGCTGTCGAGCGGAAAGTTGCCGTGGCTGCCCATGCAGCGCAGCACCCGGTACCGGAACGCGCCCTTCGCGAAGTCCATCTTGTCGATCCACACCAGTGGATAGCGCTCGAGCACCGCGAGCCGGGAGAGCGCGCGCTCGAGCGACGGCAGGTGCTCGGCGACGGCCTCCTCGGCCTGCTTGTCGGTCAGGGCGCCGCCGGCGCCATGGCGCTGATCGTTGCGGAACCGAACGACGCCGTCGAGGTCGGCGAGCACCGGGCCGGGACGGCCGGGGCGCTCGAAGATGGCCTCGCAGAGCTCCGGGATCCAGAAGCCGCGCGGTGCCTTGGCGTGGGGCTCGAGCGCCTCACGGAGCAACAGCAGCCACGTGCCCAGCGTGGTCTTGCCGAGGCCGGCGACGAGCTTGTCGTCGACCCAGTGCGACCTTCCGTCGCTCGCGAGGTACGCGGCGGTGGTGACGAGGCCGACGTGGCGCATCGTGACCTCCAGGAGGTCGAAGAGGCGCTCCAGCCTCGTGCGCGGATCGGCGGCCACCAGGACCGCGTGGTAGACGCTCGCGATCGGGTGCGGGTAGCGGTCGCGGTAGGGTTCTCGTCGTCGTCGTCGACCCGACCCAGCGTGTTGCGCAGCCGCTGGCTCATGACTCGCAGGAACGCCAGCGCGAGGCGCGGGTGACGCTCGATCAGCTCGTCGAACGCGGCAGCGTCGAGGGCGAGGAGCGACACGTCCGAGAGGGAGTCCGCGTCCGCGGAGCGGCGCGCGCCGTCGATCAGCGCGAGCTCGCCGAAGTGCGCGCCCGCCTCGAGCTCGGCCACCGCGACGCGCGTGTTCCCCATCTGCCGGAAGATCCCGACCTTGCCGGCGGCGATCACGTACATGCGGTCGCCGGCGTCGCCTTCGCGGAACACCGGACACCCCGCCCGCAGATCCACCGCCGTCAGTCGCTCCGCGACGTCCGCGAGCGCCGCCGGCTCGAGCCGCGCGGAACGGAACAACGGATCGCGGCCCAGCACCGCAACGCGCTCGTCGAGGGTCATGACGTCGCCGAAAGAGTCTGAGAAAATGCGGAGAATTTCGCCGAGTATGACATGCGAGCCAGAACCCGAGCAACGCGCTCCCCGGCCGATTCGCGGCACGTTCTGGGCTACATCGCGCGGCTGAGCTGGATGCGCCAGCTCGCGCTGGTCGCGCTGGTGCTGGTGGGAGTCGCGTGCAGCCTGGCGCCGATCCAGCTCTTCCGGACGATCCTCGATCGCGCCATCCCGTCCCGGGATCTCGTGCTCGTCGCGAAGCTCGCGGCGGGCCTCGCGCTCGTGACCACGCTCGGCGCGGTCGCGACTTACTGGCGCAACCTGATGAGCGATCGGATTCGCCAGACGTTCCTCGCCGAGTTTCGCGGCAGCCTGTTCGCGCACCTGCTGCGCGCGTCGCCCGACTTCTTCAGCCGCCAGTCTCTCGGCGAGCTGATGAACAAGGCCCAGCTCGACGTCGGCCGGCTGGCCATGACGGTCACCGCGATCCTCGTCGATCCGATCGTGAGCGGCGCCACCTTGCTGATCTACGTCGGCTATCTGCTCACGCTGTCACCGGCGCTGACGGCGCTCGCGCTTGCGTCGCTGCCGGTGCTGGCGCTCGCCGTGCCGGCGCTCAATCGGCGGCTCGCCGCCAACGCGCGCCACTTCACCCGCGAGATCGGCGCCTTCGCGGGCGCGATGTCCGAGTCGTTCGCCGGGATCTTCGAGATCCAGGTGCACGCGACCTACGGCTACACCGAGGCGCGGGTCGCGCGCGGCGAGGACACGGTCGGCGACGTGCGCCGCGACGAGGCGCGGCTCGGCGGATGGCTCCAGGCACTCTCGGATCTGGCGCGTGGCGCGGGCCCGATCCTGGTCTACGGCTACGGCGCGGTGCTCGCGATCCGCGGCTCCATGCAGGTCGGCGAGATCGTCGCCTTCGCCTCGACCCTCGGCGGGCTCTATGGCGCGCTCGACAAGCTGATCAAGTACCCGCCGCTCGTCACCAACGCCCAGGACCGCTTCCGCGAGTTGCTCGAGCTCTTCCGCACTCCGTGCGTCTTCCTCGACGACGGCGAGGTGGTGCCCGCTGACGGCACGATCTCGCTCAGCCGCGTCGCGTTCGCGTACGACGAGCGCAGCCCCGTGCTGCGCGACGTCTCGCTCGAGGTCCCGCGGGGCGAGCACGTCGCGCTGGTCGGCCGCTCGGGTTGCGGAAAGAGCTCGGTCCTCGGGCTGATCGCGGGCCGGCTGCGCCCGGGCCGGGGCAACGTGCGCCTGGGCGGACTCGAGATCGGCGAGCTCGCCGCGGGCGAGGTCGCGCGAGCCTTCGGCGTGGTCGGCCAGACGCCGTTCCTCTTCAACGGCACCTTGCGCGACAACCTCCTCTACGGGCTGCTGCGCGAGCGCGACGGCGACGTGGGCGAGGCGCGATCATTCCTCGATCTCGCGGCGCTCGGGCTCGGCGCTCGCCCGTCGCCCGACGCGATCGACGCGCGGCTGGTCGCCGTCTGCGAGGAGGTGAGCCTGCGCGACGACCTCTACGAACTCGGGCTCGCCGCGTTCGTGGCCCCGAGAGGGCCGCTGGGTTGCTCGCGATCCGCGGCCGGCTCCGCGACGTGTTCCGTGACGACCCCGAGGTCGAGCACTTCGATCCCGACCGTTACCTCACGGCTTCCACGGTCGGCGAGAACCTCGCGTTCGCGCCGCGCGTCGACACCGCGACGGCCGGCGCGCGCGCGACCGAGGAGTGGATCCGCGCCGTCGAGGCGAGTGGCCTCGGTCTGGTGGCGCTCCTCGCGCGGATCGGACATGGCCACGCGCTCGCCGACCTCGACTTCCTGCGCCGCGTCGGTGAGCGCAACCCCTCCCTCCTCGCCGAGCTGGGCACGGACGAGGCCGAGGTCCGGGAGCGGGTGCGGCTCGTCGACGCCGTCGCGGGCCGCCCGATCGATCCGGGCCCCCTGGGCGGCGAGCTGACCCGGGGCCTCGTCCGTCGTGGGCTCGCGGCGCGGGAGAGCGATCCGGCGCGGCGGACGGAGCTGGTCGCCGCGCGCGCCGCGTTCTCGGCCGCGCTCGGTCCGAACGCCCCGCGGCCGTACGACCCGGGGTGCTGGCATCCCGCGCTCGGCGTCCGCGACAACTTGATCTTCGGGCACGTCGACGCGAGCCACCTGAGCACCACCCGGCGCGTGAACGCGGCGCTCGCGCAGGCGCTCGAGGCGGCGGGCTCGATCGATCTGGTGCTCCGCCTCGGGCTCGACTTCGCGGTCGGTGAGCGCGGCGCGAAGCTCTCGGGTGGGCAGCGCCAGAAGGTGTCGATCGCGCGGGTCTTCCTCAAGGAGCCCATGGTGCTGCTCCTCGACGAGGCCACCTCCGCTCTCGACGAGCGCTCCGCCCGCCACGTGCAGCAGGCGGTGCGCGCGCACTTCCGCGGGCGAACCGTGGTGGCCGTGACCCACCGGCTCGGCGAGCTCGAGCCGTTCGATCGGGTGGGTGGTGTTCGAGCAGGGCGCGGTGGCCGAGGACGGGGCGCCGCACGTGTTGCTCGCGGGCGATGGAGCGCTCGCGCGGCTGCGCCAGTCGGCGAGTGGAGGCTGAGCCATGAGCATCGCCGCGCAGGACGTCGTGGCATCCCTCGAGGCCTCGCCGTTCGGAAGGATGGAGCCCGACGCCCGGTTCGCGCTCGCGCGGCTGGCGCGGCGGATCCAGATCGACGACGGCGATTACCTTTTCCGCGAGGGTGACGCAGGAGATGCCGCCTACGTGGTGGCGAGCGGCGGCATCGAGATCGTCGGACGGCTGCCCGACGGGCAGGAGGTCGTGCGCGCGCGCCTCGGTCCGGGCGCACTCTTCGGGGAGCTCGCGCTGTTCGCGGGAGGCCGGCGCGCGGCGAGCGCGCGCGCGCTCGGTCCCACCGCGGTCGCGGCGCTCGACTTCGAGAGCCTCCGCCAGGTGCTGCGAACCTGGCCGGACGCGGCATTCGGGCTGCTTCGCCACCTCACCGAGAAGTTCCTCGAGCTGGAGCGCGCTCATCGCGCCGCGATCGACTCGATCCCCGACGATTCCTGAGCCGTCGTTGACCCGATCGTTCGTGGGGCGTAGCATCGCGTCAGGTTACTTCGCAGCCTGATCACGGGTGATGATTCACCTCGTGGTGATCGTCAATCTCCTCGACCGGCTCATGAGCTGATCAGGTGATTCGATCCTGCCTGACGTAGAGGGGTCCTTCGGGACCCCTTTTTCTTTCGTGTGACGTCGCGCTGGGCGCGACGCGAGCTCCTTCACCCACTCCGAGAGGCCCGTCCATGCCCCAGTTCATCTCGCTCTCCTTTTCGCCGTGGTCGGAGAAGGCGCGCTGGGCGCTCGACCACCACCGCGTGGCGCGGAAGGACGTCGAGCACGTGCCGATGGTCGGCGAGCCGTATCTGCGCTGGAAGCTCCGCAAGCTCACGGGGCGTGTGACCGTGCCGGTGCTGATCGACGCGGAGGGGACGTTCAGCGACTCGTTCGACATCGCGCGCCACGTCGACGTTCGCGGCGCCGGGTCGAAGCTCTTCCTCGCGGGCTTCGATCACGACATCGCGCGCTGGAACGAGAAGAGCGAGGCCATCCTCGCCGGGGCGCGGGTTCTCTCCTTGCGCCGCACGCTGATCAACCCCGGCGCGATCCAGGAGAGCATGCCGTTCCCGCGCGCGCTCAGGCCGTACCTGGTGGCGGTGGGACGGAACGCGGTGACGTACATGAAAGAAGTACCGCACCGATCGGATCGACGACGCACACGCCACGAGCACGATCCGAGCTCATCTCGGTGAGCTGCGCACGGCGCTCGCCGGCAACCAGCACCTGCTCGGCGGGACGCTGAGCTACGCGGACATCGTGATGGCGGTGTCGCTCCAGCTCGTGGCGCCGGTCGACGATCGCTACGTCCACCTCGGGCCCGAGACCCGCAAGTGCTGCACCTGCGACGACCTGGTGCGCGAGTTCCCCGACCTGGTGAGCTGGCGGGACGAGCTCTATCGCCGCTATCGGTGAAGAGTCCGATCGCGGACATCCCGCTGGAGGGCGGTCGCTTCGTCGACCGCCCCAGCGCCTCACTCGATGCGAAACGTCGGGTAACCAGGCGCCGCGGCGAGCAGCGTCTCGTCGCTCGAGCTGGCACCGAGGCCTGGGAAGAAGGGCTTCACCTGCCACCCCCAGCGCCCGAGATAGGCACGGATCAGCTCGGGCCTGGCGGCGTCGGGGAGCTCGCGCGCGCGGAACGCCTCCGCCCGCGAGCCCAGGCGCAGCTCGCCACCGCCGGCCGCGCGCAGGTTCCTGACCCACTCGGTCTCGCCGCGCGGCGCGATCAGGTAGCGCGCGCCGCCGTGGCTCAGCACGTTCACGGGGGTGGTGCGCCACGCGCCGCTCTTGCGCCCGCGCACCGCCAGGATCCGCGAGCCGAAGAACGCGATCCCGAAGCGCGACAGCAGGAGCGGCAGCGTGTTGAAGGCGCGCGTCATCCAGTCGGGGCGGGCGTACTCGGGCTTGGTCATGGGATGCCCTTCACCTTCACGTGCGCAGGAACCAGATCGGCGGGCCGCCGCCCGGGCTCGGGCTGAGCTCGTCGATCACGCGGAAGCCGAAGCGGCCGTAGAAGCCGAGGTTCCGCTCGTTGGTGGTCTCGAGATACGCGAACGCGTCGCCCTCGGCGGCACGCGCGAGCGCCTTCTCGATCAGCGCGGCTCCCACGCCGCGGCCGTGGCGGTCCGGATCGGCGCCCAGCACCTGTACGTAGAGGTGGCGCTCGTCCGGGTGGCGGCGCGCCAGCACCTGCAGCACGCGCGGGCCGTGGACGACGAACCTGAGCGACGGTGGGATCGCCGGCGTCGTCGCGAGCAGCCGGAACAGCGTCCCGATCCGCGAACCCGTCGACGCGTGGACGTGACCCGGCGGCACGAGCCCGATCGCACCCGCGAGACCGTCGACGTGCGCCGCCCAGATCTCGCCGCGGTGGGCGCACTCGGCGAGCGCCGAGGCCATCAGCAGACGCAGCCAGGTGTGCCGCGCGCGCGCGCCCGGCAACAGGAAGCGGAACATCGGGTCGGCGTCGAACGATCGGCGCAGCATCGCCGCCGCTTCGGGGATTCGTTGGGGCGCGAGGGGCTCGACGAGCATGCGAGCTTCGATCGAAAAACGGGCCGGCGGGGGACGAGCCCCCGCGCTACGGGGGTGATGCGAGCGGATCGTAGCCGAGAGCGGCGACGTGGGCGTCGTACCACTCGGGGTGCCAGCGGCGCATCTCGGCGAGGGTGAGCTGGCCGGAGAAGACGTCGCGCCGAGGCGGCACCAGCACCCGGTAGAAGTGCCACACCACCGACACGATCACCACCAGATACGCCTCGTGCGAGTGGACGATCTCGGCGATCGCCACCAGCGTGCGCGGCTCGACCGCGAGCCCCACCAGGCCGAGCACCCGCGCGAGCTGGAACGGCACCACGGTGGGCAGCGCGAGGATGAGCCCGGTGAGCCCCATCGCCGGCACGCCCCACACGATCGCCATGTAGTGGAGCTTGGAGCGGTAGTGCCAGCGCCCGGCGCGGTGGTCGCGCGGCTCGCGGCCCGCGAAGTAGCGCACGGTGTGGAGGGCGTCGCGGGCGTCGTCGAGGTTGGGCAGCATCGGGATCGCGCGCCACGCGGCGCCGAGACGCGCGATCACACCCGCCTTCGCGCCGCGCGCAGCCGCCAGGCCGGCGAGCACCGCCGGCACGGCCACCGTGACGAGGTGGTGGACGAACATGACCACCAGCACGATCGCCGCGATCCGATGCACCACCCCGAGCACCGCGGCGCTACCGAGGTAGCGGCCCACCCGCGACACCGCCTCCGACTGGAGCGAGAAGCCCGACACGATCAGCGCCATCACGCACGCGGCGAGCACCTGGTGGTGGACGCGGAGCGTCTTCGTGTACGTGGTGACGGGACCGCCACGACGGAACTCGGCGAGACTCGCCGGCGTGGGCGGCGAAGCGTGCCGGCCGCTCATCGGCGCCGCTCCTTCCGCGAGCGCAGCCGCGCCATCGCTCGGCGCAGCGCGTCCAGGAGCAGATCGCCGCCGGCGAACGCGACGGTGACCGCGCCGATCACGCCGAACGCCGCGTCCGCCACGCCGCGCGCGGTGTGGCCTCGAGGCACCGCGACGACGTGGTCGACGAGCGTCACGTACTCGTCCGGTGCGCCGACGTGGCACTTGCCGTTCGAGGCGCACGTCTTCGCCGCGTGCGCGACGTTCAGGCTCGACGCGGGGTCGCGCGCCGGCCGCACGCCGTGGGCGGTGTGGCAGCTCGCGCAGGTCGCGGCGTGGCGCTCGCCGAGGCGAAGCTTCTTGGCGTGGATGCTGTCGCGATACGTCGTGAGCGGGTCGGAGCGGTAGCGCGTCTGGTGCATCGTCTCGGCGCCACCGTCGACCCGCGTGACGTCCCACGCCCCTTCGTGACATGCGACGCCGCAGCCCCCGGCGACCGCGCTCCGCGCCACCCGCGAGCGCGGGTCGGCGAGCTTCCACACGTCGTGGTCGCCGTGGCAGCTCGGACAGCCCGGCGCCGCGGCGGAGCGGGCCTCGAACGCTTTCCCGTGGACGTCGCTCGCCCAGCGCTCCGCCTCGGCGCGATGGCACGACCCGCACGCGAGCGTCGCGGCGCTCGCGCGCGCGACCGGCCTGCCGACTCCGCGCAGGCCAGCGCCCGGCGCGGGGAGTGGCGAGCCATCGGCCGTCACGGGCGCGCCGCGTCCATCGGGGCCACCCACGACCCGCTCGCTCACCGCCAGCCCTGCGTGGGGAGTGCCGGTCACGTCGACGTGGCAGTCGGTGCAGGCGAGGGTCGCGTGCGCCGAAGCACCCACGACGTCCAGGCCGCGCTCGTGGTCGTGGCAGGCCAGGCACGGCGCGTTGGCGAGCTTGGCGCGCAGGCTCTCGAACTTCCGCGGCTCACGCTCGTCGTCCGCGGCGGCGGCCGGGGGTCCCACCAGGGCGGCGGGGCCGGCGCCGAGCGCCACCCGGAAGAGGTTCATCCCGCCCTCGCCCGCTCCCACGAACACCACCTCGCGGCCATCGGGTGTGAGCGCGGGCGCGATCGCCGCGCGGCCCTCCTCGGTGAGTGGGCGAACACCGGCGCCGCCATCCTCGACGATCGCGAGCGCGGGTCCGCGGCCCGCGTCGCGGGCGACGAGCAGTCGCGTGCCGCGCTCGTCGAGCGGCGCCACCGCGCTCCACGCCGCGCGGTCGCGAGCCTCGATCGTGCGCGGCCCCGCGGGATCTCCATCGGCACCCAGCGGCACCTGCACGAAGAGCGAATACTCGCCCTCGCGGCGCACGAAGCCGAGCGCGCTCTCGCCCAGGAACGCGAGCCCGCCACGATCTCCCTCACCGTCCTCGATGGTGCGCGCGCTGCCGTCGAGGGCGGAGACCATGAGCACCCGGCTCACCACCCGCTCCCCCCTGGCCCTGGGCTCGAGGCGAGCAACCACCGCGATCCACTGGCGGCCGGGCGCGATCACCGGATCGGCGAGGCGCTCCCCCGCGCCCGCGCGGAAGAGCACCACGTCGTCGTCCGCGTGCTCGCCGAGCCGGACCAGCGACTCGGGCTCCTCGGGCACGGCTCCCGGCTCGCTGGCACGGACCACGATCGGCGCCGCCGCATTCGAGCCGCGGGCGACGGCGAGGAGCGCCCGGCCCGCGCGCGGCTCGAGCCGAGTCGACGTCGTTCCCTCCGCGCCGGGTGTCATCACGTCGAGGCGGACGCCGGCGCGATCACGCGCCAGCGCCAGCACCGCGCCGTCACTCGTGACCACCGGTGACGACCACGCGGTCGGTCCCACCGTGAGAGGCTCGGCGGCGGAAGCCCGTACCAAACCAGGGGAGATCAGGTATGGACCGAGCAGCGCGGTGGCTCGGAGCCCGAGTAGCCACCGCCGACCCAACGGCCGCGAGCGACCGCGGCCCTCCAGCCTACGGATCGAGCTCGTGGAGGGACGCGATCCTTCGCGTCCGCGTACGCGCATGCCGGCGCGATCCCTGCTCAGCCGCTGCCGCGGGTGGCGCCGGCGGGGAGCGGCGCCCAGTCGCCGTGATCCTTCTTGGCCGGCCCCTCGGCGCCGTCCTTCCCCTGGATCGTCGGGTGCTGCCACTTGTACCAGCGCGTCAGGAAGTCCGCGTGATAGGTCGGGCTCTCGGGGTTGTGGCAGGTCGTGCACGTCTTCACGACCTCGTCCTTGGTCTTGATGTGCGCGAAGCCCATCGTGAGCGCCTGGTCGTAGGCCTCGGCGTGGATCTCCTTCTTCTTGTACTTCGAGCCAGGCCCGTGGCAGCCCTCGCAGGTCACGCCTTCCTCGCGGGCGTAGAACTTGCCCTGGGTCGCGGGGTCGGCCTCGCCCGCGGTGGCGTGGCACTTGACGCACTTCGGGTCGGTGGTGGCGTCGGCGATGCCCATCTTGGCTGCGAGGTCCTTGGAGGCCTGGCTCGAGAGCTGCTTCATCGCGTTGGCGTGCGGCGACTTCTCCCACAGCTCGTAGACGTTGTCGTAGTAGTCGCGCTTGGTCATCGAGTGGCACTTCTTGCAGACGTAGGCACCCTCGTTCTGGAGCGCTTCGCCGTCGGCGGCACGCGCGGTCACGGGCGCGGCGACGAACAGCGCCACCACGGCGGCGACGAGCGCGGCCAGACCTCGGTTGATAGGCTGCCGAAATTCGAGCTTCACGCGGTCCTCCTGGGGAAAGTGCGTCGCGTTCGAGCGGGGTTCATCGTTCGTGGCACGGCGCGCACGTCGCGCCGAAGTCGTGGCAGGTCAGGCACGCGCGCACGTTGGTGCGGGCGAAGCGCTGATGGCCGTCACCCGGCGCGGTGAAGCGCGGGAACGAGTGGCTGCGCGGCGGGATGGCGTGGCACGCCTGGCAGAACTCCTCCTCGTGGCAGGTGGCGCAGCGGCGCCGGTCGTGCTGCGCGTAGCGGCCGTGAAGGGTCTGGTCCCAGCGCGCGACGTGGCTGCGCGGGCGCTGGGTGGTGTGGCAGGAGACGCAGAACTCGCTGCCCGCCGCGAGGCTCGAGTCCGGGAACGAGAGCTTGCGTGAGCCCTCGTGGCACCACTGGCAGTTGGCGGCGCTGCGCTCGGCGTCGAAGCCGTGCGACTCGAGCCAGCCCGCGGCCAGGTGCGACGGCGGGCGGACGTCGGGGCGGCGGTCCTCGTGGCAGGTCGCGCAGTCGCTCGGCGCGCCCTTCTCGGCGTGGCAGCTCATACACGACTCCATCGACATCGGGTACGTGAAGAGCGAACGCTTCACGTCGCCGAACTTCGCGTTGTCGATGGGGAGCGAGTGGCAGCGCTGGCAGTCGATCGACTCGCCGGTCTTGGTCTGGGCATGGTCGGCGTGGCGGAACTTCACGTCCTGGAAGACGTGCGGCTTCCAGATCACCTCGCCGGTCTCGGCGGTGTGGCACTCCTTGCAGAAGCGGTTGGGGTTGGCCTTGGCTTCCTCGACCGGCACCGCGACGTCGTGGCAGCCGCCGTCCTTGCCGTAGCAGCCGGTGGCGCCCTGGTGCGAGGGCCGCGTGAAGAGCCGCCCGTCGGCGTCGAGGGCGTGGCAGGCGACGCACTCGTCGTAGCCCGCCTCGTCCTTGATCTGATCGGGGTGCTCGCCGTGCGAGAAGTGGAGCCCGGTGTCGTAGCCGAAGCCGAAGCAGCCCTCGGAGAGGAGCGCGCAGGCGAGCACGAGCAGCGCGAGCGCGGCGAGGCGGGCGGAGCCAGCGAGCGGTCGAGTGCGCGTGGGCATCAGAAGTACACCGTCGCATCCACGAAGAGCTGCTGGACGCGGGTCAGGTCGGGGATCGTGGTGGGGAACTCGTCGAACGGGATGGTGATCGGCGAGGACGGATAGCGCACCACGAGGTCCTTCATGTAACCGTAGCCGGTGGTCACCGTGAGCACGCTCGGCCACCGGTAGCGGACGAAAGCGGTGACGTCCCAGGACGTGAGGTCCTGGCTGGTGACGAAGCGCGTGCGGCTCTCGTCGAAGAAGCGGTAGCCCGGACGCAGCACCACCAGGAGCCGCGACGACATCGCGCGCAGCGTGACCTCGCCGAGGACCTCGGTGTAGGCGGTCTCGCCCTCACCGGTGGTGTCGGAGAGATCGTCGGCGCCGAGGTCGGCGGGGATGTCGCTACGGAAGATCTCGTGGCGCAGCCCGCTCACCGAGAGATCGAGCGCCTCGATCGGCCCGAGCCCGCGCAGGTCGGTCACGTAGGCGCCGCCCGCGAGCTCCACGAAGTCCGAGTTGCTCGTCGCAGCCCCCGCGCTGCCCTCGAACACCCGCGCCACGAACGAGCCCGTGAGACCGAGCGAGGCCCAGCTCGGGCGCAGGAGCGTCCACGAGCCGTCGAGCTGCCACTCGTGGAAGGGCGGGAGCGGCGGCAGGAGCAAGCGATCGAGCTTGGGCGAGCCCGCCGGCAGCTCCGCCGCCGAGGTCAGGTCGAAGATCAGGTCGTCCTCGGCGTCGGCGGCCTTGTAGAGGTACGAGCCGAACACCGCCGCGTCGCGGCCCTCGATGCCGCCGTCGCCGTAGGAGATCCACGAGGTGTTGAGGGTGAGCTCGCGCAGCCCGGCGTCGAGGCTCGTCACCTCGAACGAGCCGTCCCAGGTGTCGGACAGCTCCTGGAACACGTAGAGGTCGGCCTCGTTCTTCGCGTAGTAGACGTCGGAGAGCTCCACACGGGTGTGGTCGTAGGGGCGGAAGATCCAGCTCCCGCCCGCGACCAGCCGGTCCTCCGGGTTGGTGTCGTAGGTGACGCGGCGGCCCGCGAGGGCCAGGAAGCGTCCCTCGAGCGGCGCGGCGAACGACACCTCGCCGCCGTCGAAGTGGAGCGGCTCGACGAGGAAGCGGTAGGCGCGGCCGGCGCGCACCTCGCCCTGGGCCGGCAGCCCCTGGTAGGCGGCCCACGCGTCGAGGAGCTGCACGTCGCGGTTGCCCTCGTAGCCGTCGCGGGTGTCGACGAAGGGCGAGTTACCGGGGGTGCCGTCGAGGTCCTGCTCGTAGCGCATCGTCGCGGACGCCGACAGGCCCTCGAGGCCGATGCCGCTCGCGCCGAGCTTCAGGTCCTCGAAGAGGTCGTCGTCGTGGACCGACTCGCTGGTGGGCGCCTCGGTCTTCCCCCACTCGTGGCGGTAGCGGCTGCGCAGTGAGCCCCACACCTCGGGAGTGGTGAAGGAATCGGCCCACGCGTGCGTGGCCAGCGACAGCGACAACGCGACGAACACGTACGGACGGCGACGGGTCCCGCCCCTGCGAGTCGAGGCCGCCGTCACCGCGCACCCCGGAAGTGGTAGGTGTGGCAGGACTCGCACGCGAGCGCGGCGGCGCGGCCGTCGCGATGGCACGCCACGCACTCCTCCATCGGCCGCGGGTACTCGCGCGCCTTGCGCACCACCTCGTCGAACTCGTCGTTGCCGTCGAAGGCGCCGACGTGGCAGACGCGGCAATCGAGCTGGCCGTCCGCGCCGAAGAGCTCGGGCGCGGTCCTGGCCTCGAAGTGGTCCTTGTGGCGGAACTTCACGTGCGCCGAGCGCGGCGGCAGCTCGGGCACCGAGCCGTCCGCCGTGACGTGGCACTCCTTGCAGAAGCGGTTGGGCGCCTTCTTCGCTTCCTCGATCGGCACCGCCGCCGTGTGGCAGCTCTCGCCCGCGCCGCCAGCACAGCCCTTCTCGCCTTCGTGGGACGGGATCGCGAGCTCGCGCGTCGCCGTCTCGGTGTGGCAGCCGAGGCAGCCGCCCGCGCGGTGCTCCTGCTCGTTGATCTTCAGGTGCTCGCGGTGGGAGAAGACGAGCTTGGTCGAGACGTCCTCGTCGTGGCCGCTCGCGCGGTACTTCCCGTCCGGGCGCTCGAGCGCGGTGCCGCCGTGGATCAGCGTGTGGCAGCCGGCGCTCTGGCAGGTCGCCGGCGCGAGCTCGGTGAGGGTGTCGCGGTCGCGGTGCTCGAAGTGGCACGCCGCGCAGTCCTCGTGACCGGAGGTCTGGTGGGTCCCCTCCATGCCCGGGTGGCAGCCGGCGGTGGCGCAGCGCAGATTCACGCCGTCGAGCCGGAAGGCGCCGTGGCATGCGCTGCAATCGTCTTCGAGCTTGGCGTGCTTCTTCGACGGCACGCGCTCGGGGAAGTCGGAGCGCAGGTGACCGTCGTGGTAGGGATCGAGCGGGATGCCCTCCCTCAGCACCCGCGCGAGGACGTTCCCTTCGCTCGCGACGTGGCAGTCGGCGCAGGCTGCCGCGCGGGACGCGGGTGCGGTGGCGTGGTCGACCGACACGAGATCGCTCGCGTCGATCGTGAGCCGTGCGGTCTTCCCGCTCGGCGAGAGCGCCGCGGCGTCCACGCCCGAGAGCGGCAGCAACCCATCGTACGTGCCGGGCATCACCTTCGCCGCGTCGGCGTCGAGCACGACCTCGATCGGCAGGAAGGGAGTGAGCTTGGCGCGGTACGCGCCCTGGCGCGCGGCGCCCGCGCTCGCCTCGTAAGCGGCGACGTCCCTCTCCCACACCCACCGCAGCCGTGGCTTCTGCAAGCCGCGGAAGGTGACCTCGGGCGCGCCGCCGGCGGCCGTCAGATCGATGCGCAGCGCCGGCACCTCGCGGGTGTGGCAGGTCGCGCACGCGAGGATCTCCTCGTGGCGCTCGAGGCGTGCATCCCGGTGGATCGGCGTGACGTGGCAGCCGGCGGCCTGGCACGCGGCCACGCCGCCGCGCGCCGCGGGGTCGAAGCGGGCGGTGACCGAGGCGCCGCTCTGGCTCGCGATCGTGTGCGGGCGGTGCGACGCGGCGAGGTGGCAGATGAAGCAGGTCTTCTCGACCGCGGCGGGGTCGGTCACGTCGACGTTGCGCAGGTGGACGTCTCGCGCCGGCTTGCCGCCGGCGTCGTCGGGAGCGGCGGCGATCGCCCGGGCGACGGCCTCGCCGAGGGCACCCGCGTGACAGCTCAGGCAGCGCGTGCCGGCCGAGTCGCCCTCGCGAGCGACGCCACTCGGAAAGCCGCCCGCGGCCACCAGATCGACGGCGTGCGCGTGACAGCCGAGACACGCCTCGCCGGCCGGTGCACCCCGTGCGGGCGCGGCCGTGACACCCGCCACGGGGCGCGGATCCTGGCCCTCGACGTGGCAGCTCCCGCACCCCCCCGCGAGCGCGCCAGCCTCACCGCTGGCGGTGCGCCCCGCGGCGATGCTCGCGAGGAATACCGCCCAGCCCGGGGTTCCGGAGCCACACACGCGTCCGAACGCCTCGGCGAGCGCGACCCGATCGCCATTGGCGTGATCGTGCCCCATCGTGGCGACCATCGCGCCGGGGTGGCAGGTCTCGCAGCTCGGCGTCGGACCGAAGGCGAACGCCGGCTCGAACGAGCGCGCATGGGCGGCGGTCGAGGCGACGGCGAGCAGCACCAAGCAAATCCTCCCGATTCCCCGTGCTCCGCGCACGCGACGATCCCGCACCCTCGTCCTCAGCCCTGCGGGTGCTGGGCCTCGAACTCGGCTTCCTTCTGTCGCACCACGTCGGCCTTCTCACCGATCGGCAAGGTCTCCCAGAAGGAGGTGCTGGCCGGCGCGATGAGCGTGTGGTGGCCCGAGACGTGGCAGTTGTAGCACTGGCGGCGGGTGAGCGGATCGTCCGCGAGCTCACCGTTTTCACCCGACACGTGGCAGAACACACACGACCGCTTGCCCGCCTGGGGCGGCGCCGCCAGACCCACGAACGCGTCGGTGGTCGTCACCAGCAGCGTGTGCGCGGTGAAGCGGCCGTTCGCGCCCTCGGGGTTGGTGGTGCGGAACCAGTGGCAGTCGTTGCACGACGGGATCTCGCCGTGGCGCTGCTCGCCGCTCAGGTCGTGACAGCCCCCGCAGCCGGGCGCCACCTGCTCGACGGTCATCGTGCTCGACTGCAGCTCGCCGTTCCACCGCCAGCCCTCGCGCAGGATCTGGCGGTGCTTGGGGGTGTCGTCGCCGGTGAGGAGGATCGCCCCCGCCGCGGCGGCGGAGGTCTCGAGCAGGGTGTACGGATCGAGCGGGCCCTCCCAGTAGGGCAGGTACTGGAAGAGGTTGGTGAAGCCGGTCTTGAACACCGGCTCCTTGAGCCAGTCGTGGCAGCCCGACGCGCAGTCGGTGCCGCCCTGGGTGAGGAGGTTGAGCGCGGGCTGCGGGTAGACGTTGCGGTTTCGCGCGAAGTCCTGCGCGTTGGTGTGGCCGACGTGGCAGGTGCCGCACGCCTCGAGGTCACGGGCCGCGTGGGCGCCGCGACGCGGATACACCACCCGCGAGCCGGGCTCGTAGCCGAAGCCGTCGGAGAGCTGATCGACCACCTCGCGCGCCGAGCCACGCACCTTCACGGTCGTGAGCGTCTCCGCTGGATGGCAGCCCAGGCACGACGACGATGCAGTGGTGACGGCGCCGTCGGCGCCACCACACGCGACCCCGAGCGCCGCGACGATCGCGCTCACGGCGAGGAGCTCCGTCCACCCACGCGGCTGGCGCGGGCGGCACGGCGAGGAGCGAGATCCGTACCGCGCCACGGGGGTCAACGGAGCCGCTCGCGACGCGCTTCCCAGGCGTCGAGCCAGGCCTGGAACTTCCCGTGGAAGGTTTCGAGCTTGGATCCGCCGACGAACACCTGGCTCAGGCACCAGCACTCTTCCTCGGGACCGGTTCGTGGCGAGTGGCTCGTACCGGGAACGCCCAGCACCCAGTCGCCCGTGAGGACCTGATCATCCGCGCTCCCGTCGGCCGGCACCACCCCACTCTTGTAGCCCCCGGCGAGGATCACGTTGTCCTCGGGCTGGAGGTGGTGGTGACGCGGGAAAGCACTCGCCTTGCCGTAGTACACCAGGTAGAGCTCGGTGCCCGCGGCCGGCTCGCGGGCGAGGACCGTGAAGCGCGTTCCGCTCGGCCAGAGCGGCGTCCAGCTCCAGCGCTCGGCCGGTTCGAGCTCGGCGAGCACGGAGGGAGGTAGCACTGCGGCCTCGCGCGGCCACCGGACTCGCGCTCGCGCCTCCACCTTGCGCCAAACCAGGTCGAAGGCGGGCGCAGTCGCGGCGCGGGCGACGCCCACCGCGGATCCCGGTGCCTTCACGACGCCGGTGCGGAAGCCGTCGTCGAACGGCACACGCTCGTTCGCCACGATTCCGGCGCACGCGTCGCAGTGGAAGAGATGGGCTTCCATGACGATGCGCTCGGTTCGCCACGCCTCGCCGCGCGCGAACCGGAGCAACCGCTCGCGGGGCGGATGATGTGAGGGCTCACGAACCCGCTCGGCGTGAGGCAACGTCACCGGCTCGCCTCCAGCGCTTCGCGCATCGCCGCGAGCGCCACGTGGATCCGCGACTTCACGGTCCCGAGGGGAATGCCGAGCACGCGCGCGGCTTCCTGGAAACGCAGATCCTTCAGGTACACGAGCTCCACCAGCTTGCGTTGCTCCGGGTTGAGGGCCGCGAGCGCGCGGGCCGCGGCCTGGCGGCGGGCGAGGCCATCGGGGCCGTCGGGGGTGTGCTCGGTGGGCACCACGTCCGCCGCCTCGACGAGCGCCGCGCCGAGGCGGCCCAGTCGACGCCAGTGATCCTGGACCTTGTTACGGGTGATCGCGAACAGCCACTGCTCGCCGGTGCCGCGCTCGGGGCGGAAGCCCTTGGCGCCGATCCACACCGCCAGGAACACGTCCTGGACGATGTCCGAAGCGATCTCGGGGTCGGTGGTGTGCTTGATCGCACTGGCGAACACTCGTTGCGCGTACCGCTCGTAGAGCAGCCGTAGCGCATCGCGCTCCGCGCTCGCGACGCGCGCGAGCAGCTCCTCGTCGGGCGGGTCGGCCATGGCGGATGGCCGGGGAACCGTTCTCGGCATGTATTCGTGGGTACGCGACGGGAGGTTCGGTTCATACCACAAGCACCACCACCTCGAACCATCCGGCCGGCCCGTACGAATGCCACATGCGTAGCGTCGTCCGCGGCGGTTCGGTTCCGGGATGATCGAGCCTGGCGCGCTCGCTCCGAAGCAAGGCGCGCAGAGCGCGAGGAAGCCCCAGGTGCCCGTGGTTGCGTCGTCCCGCCCCCGAACGTCGTCGCTGGTGGACGTGCATCCGTTCACGCCCGCGCACGCTTACCCTCAGCTCGACCTGCTCGATGGGGTGGTGCGGCAGTGGCGGCCCGATCGCCGTACCAGGCGGCTGCTCGAGACCCTGTTTCGCCGCAGCGGGATCGCCAATCGCTACATGTCCCTGCCCGACTTCGGTCGTGACGCGGACGCGCGGCTCTACCGCGAGCCGGGCACACAGCCGTCCACCCAGGAACGGATGCAGCTCTTCGCGGAGCTGGCGCCGCTGCAGGCGCTCGGCGCCGCGCGGCCGCTGGTCGAGCGCCACGGCGTGGCGGGACGCATCACCCACGTGGTGACGTCGTGCTGCACCGGCTTCATGGCGCCGGGGTGGGATCTGGCGGTGATCGACGGGCTCGGGCTCTCGTCGGGGGTGGGCCGCGTCCACGTCGGCTACATGGGCTGCCACGCCGCCGCCAATGCGCTGCACGTCGCGCACTCGTTCGCGCTCACCCGCTCCGACGCGCTGGTGCTGGTGATCGCGAACGAGCTCTCGTCGCTCCACTTCAACTTCAGCGATCGCATCGACAACCTGCTCTCGTGCACGATCTTCGCGGATGGCGCGGCGGCGGCGCTGATCGGCGGCGAGGAGTGGCGCGACGGTGCGCGCGCGGCGCTCGGCGGGTTCGCCTCGCAGCGCGTGCCCGACACCGGCGCGCTCATGGGCTGGCGGATCGGCGACACCGGCTTCGAGATGGACCTGAGCCCCGAGCTGCCCGGCGCCATCGAGCGGTTCCTGGGGCGTGACGAGATCGCGCGAACCCTGCCGCCGCTCGGCGAGGTGCAGGACCTGGTGCACGCGGGCGGCAAGACGATCCTCGAGGCGTTCGCCGCGGGGCGCGGCGGCTCGGCGGACTCGCTGCGCTACAGCTTCGACGTGCTCACGCAGCACGGGAACATGTCGTCGGGGACGATCCTCTACATCGTCTCGCGGTGGCTCGACGACCCGTCCGGCACAGGCGAGGCGGAGGCCTACGCGTTCGGGCCCGGGGTCGTGGCCGAGCGCTTCCACCTGAGCCGCGCGGCGTAGAGCGGCCCGGGGCGGCGCCCGCCAGCCTGAACATCGGCGCCGCTGCAGGGATCGACGGAACCGGCGATGCAACGAAATCGCGTATCGCCGGGCGCGCGACGCGCGCCCCTCCGACCGGATCCGATCGCGGGAGTGTGGGGCGGGCGGGACCCCGCCCAGGTTCAGTTCACGCCGACCAGCAGGTAGTTCGGGTAGGCGTCGGCCCAGTAGAGGATGTCGAGGTTCTCGGGGTGGTAGTGGAAGAACTGCGACCAGCGCGTCGACGCCGAGCTGTCGATCGAGCCGCTGGCGTAGAGCGTCCACGCGCTCCACGACCCGCCGGACGGCTTCGAGAAGTAGTACATGTTGTTGCCGTGACCGCCGAGACCGCCCTGCGGTGTGCCGTGGCCGTAGATGTAGACGGTATTGGTGAGATCGATCGCCAGCGCCGGGTTGTGGGTCTGCTGCGAGGCCGGCTGCTTGTCACCCTTCCAGCCGCTGCCGTCGTTGTACCAGTAGCGGATTCGGTTCTGGGTGTCGCAGAACGTGATGTGCGCGACGCCGTCGGTGCCTACGATCATCGACGGCCCCTGGTCGATACCCGTCATGGCGTCGGCGGCGAGCGCCACCGACGCCTGCCATGTGCCGGTCACGGTGCGCTTGCGGATGCGGATGCGGCCGTCGGTCACGTAGTCGTAGGTGCCGTTGAGCCACGCCAAGAGGAGCTCCCCCGTGGGCGTGAACGCGAGTGTGGGATGCCAGGCGTTGCAGTAGTCCGACGCCGGGTTGCAGTCGACGACGTCGGCGACGTCGACCGCCGTCTCCCACCCTCCGCCGAGGCGACGCGCGTACTTGAGGCGCAGCCGGCTGTTGGGGCCGGTGCGCGTGCTCCACACGGCGTGCGGCGTGCCCGAGGCGTCGATCGCGATGGCGGTCCCCTCCTCGCCCTGACCGAAGTCGGTCCACCCGGAGGTGCCGAGGCTCTCGGTCGCGCTCCACAGATCGGTGGCGGTATCGAAGGTCGCGTAGCGCATCGAGCCGGTGCGCTTGTTCCAGATCACGTGGATCTTGTTGGTGCCGTCGATCGCGACCGCGGGCTGGCCCACGCCGCCGCCGGGCGCGTGCGCGGCGTCGACCTCGACGAAGGCCGTGGGCGTGCCAGCCTGGTTGCCCTTGTAGACGCGGATCGAGTTGTTCGGGCACTCCGGGTAGTCGGAGCAGGTGGGCGTCACGGTGTAGATCACGTTCGCCGAGGTGCGCACGATCTGGTGCGGCGAGACGTCGGTGTAGCCCTGGCCGCTCGGGATCTGGTGGTTGGTGGGCGAGGGCAGCGAGCAGGTATCGGCGCCGCCGAGCGCGATCACCACAGGCACGAGCCACAGCGAGCGACGATGCAACGACCTCATACCTGCGCTCCTCGGCCGCGCCCTCGAGCGGTCTCGCCCCAGGGCCGGGAAAGTGCTGCAAGCTACCGGGCGACACGGCCGTCGTCCATCGCAGGAGCGGCCTTACGAGACACGCCCGTTCGAGCCCGGAGCGGCTCACGGCGGGGGCGCACGCGGTGATCGTCCTCGGCATCGGCGACGGCCACGGCGCGGGCGCCGTGCTGCTCGACGGCCGCCGCGTCCTCGCCGCGGTGAGCGAGGAGCGGCTCACCCGCCGCAAACGCGAGCGCGGTTTCCCGCGCCGCTCGATCGAGTGGGTGCTGCGCGACGCTGGCGTCGCGGCCGGGGACGTGGCCCACGTCGCCTACGCCTCGCTGTGGGGGCGCTCGGTGGTGCGCTTCTTCGACGAGCAGTACCGCGCCGGCGACGAAGGTGGCGGGCCGAGCCAGTGGGCGGCGCGCCTGCACGCGAGCTTCGAGAACGAGGTGGCGGCGCGGCCGGGGCTCCGCGAGGTCGAGGAGCGCACCAGCCGCATGCTGCTCGCGCGGCGCCTCGCCGAGCTCGACCTCGACGGACGCCCGCTCCACGCCGTCGAGCACCACACCGCGCACGCCCTCGCCGCGGTAGCCGCGGCGGGCTTCGCGCGCGCGAGCGACGCCGGCGACGCGCCCGCTGGCGATCGTCCCCGCGAGCTCGTTCTGACGCTCGACGGCTACGGCGACGGCCTCTCGGGCGCTGCGGCGCTGGTGTTCCGCGAGCGCGACGGCTCGCCCCGCCTGCGGCGCTTCCTGGCCGTCCCCTGGGAGCGGAGCCTGGGACTCGTGTACGGCGCGGTGGCCGAGCAGCTCGACTTCGCCGAAGGCGACGAGGGCCAGGTCACCGCGCTCGCGGCGAGCGGAGATCCCGAGCGCTGCCGCGAGGCGTTCGCGCGCGTGATCCGGCTCGGTGGCGCCACCGTCGGGCCGACCGCGCCGTTCGACGTCGATCGCAAGGCGCTCTTCGGCACGCTCCGCAAGGAGCTCGCGGGCGCCCCCCACGCCGACGTCGCTCGCGCGCTGCAGGATCGGGTCGAGGAGGCCGTGGTGCGGTTCGCCCGCGCGGCTCTCGACCACGCGGGCGGTGAGGAGCGGGCCGGGACGCGGCTCGCGTGCGCCGGCGGGCTGTTCGCGAACGTGCGTCTGGGAGCGCGGCTCGCCGCCCTCCCCGGCGTGGTCTCGGTGGACGTGTGCCCGGCGATGGGCGACGACGGGCTCGCCCTGGGCGCGGCGCTGGCGCGGGCCGCGCCTCCGGCGCGCGACTCCGCCGGCGCGGCGGGCGATCCGCCCGCCTTCGACTCGGTGGCGTGGGGGCCGGCGATCGGCGCCGCGGAGGCGCGCCACGCCGTCGAGCGCAGCGAGCTCCGCACCGTGACCGGCGAGCGCGAGCGCGCTGTCGAGGAGGCCGCCGAGCTCCTCGCCGGCGGCGGCGTGGTGGGCGTCGCTGACGGGCGGCTCGAGCTCGGTCCGCGCGCCCTCGGCCAGCGTTCGGTGCTCTTCGACCCGCGCGCGTTACGGCTCGTGACGCACGTGTCACGGGGGCTGGCGCGCCCACCGCACATGCCGTTCGCTCCCGCCACGCTCGCCGAAGACGCCGAGCACTGCTACGTCGGGCTCGAGCGACTGCGCTCCACGGCGCGTTTCATGACCGTCGCCGTCGACACCACGCCCTGGTTCCGCCAGCGCTGCCCGGCGGCGGTCCATGTCGACGGCAGCGCGCGCGTCCAGCTCGTGAGCGGGGCGAGCGCGCCGCTGCTTCACGACCTGCTGGGCGCGTTCCGCCGGCGCACCGGGCTCGGCACCCTCGTCAACACCAGCTTCAACCTCCACGGCGAGCCGATCGTCGCGAGCGCCGCGGACGCCGTCCGCACGTTCCTCGCGAGCGGGCTCGACGGTCTCTTTCTGGGCGGCCTGTGGGTGCGCCATCCACACCCCCTCCGGTAGCGAAGCGAGTGCCACGGGGCTGGAACGTGCTCGAGCGCATGGCCACTCGGCCGGCTCGCGCCGCGGGGGGACGGAGCCCCCCGCGCTACGAAGACCATCGTAGCGACGGGGGTTCCATCCCCCGTCGTCGGACCGCCACGGCTTCCGGGAGCAACCCAGAGGAACGATTCACAGCCGCAGCGCGACGCCACGAGCGAAGCGAGTGCCTCGGGGGTGGGACCCGCCGGGATTCACTCCCGGCGGGCGGGGGGCTGGAACAGCCCCCCGAAAGCTCAGTACAGCTCGAACACCAGCATCCGCGACGGAATCGGGCCATTGGCGAAGCCGAGCTTGCGCTTCGGCTTGAGCCCCACACTCTTCTCGAGCGGTCCTTCGGGCACCACCAGCGCGAGCCGCGCTCCTTTGGCGTGGTGCTTGAGCTGGCGGGTGAACGCCGAGAGCAGCGCGGTGGCGTCGGCCAGGTTCGCGAGGCGCTCTCCGTACGGCGGGTTGGTGGCGATCACCGCGCCCGGCAGCTCGCACTCGCGAGCGTCGCCGACCGCGAAGTCGATGGCGTCGGCCACGCCGGCGCGGGCCGCGTTCGCGCGTGCGTCGGCGATCGCTTCCGCGGCGAGGTCGGTGGCGCGCACGGCGAAGAGCGGCGTGGGAAGCACCTCTCCGGCCGCGCTCGCGAGCTCGGCTTCGAGCGCCGCCCGCGAGTCGGGAAAGAGCGTGGCGCAGGCGAAGCTCGACACCGGCCGGCCGAGCCCGGGAGCGCGCCGGGTCGCGACCAGGGCCGCTTCGATGGCGATCGTGCCGCTGCCGCAGAACGGATCGGCGAAGAGCCGTCCCTCGCTCGGCGCCGCGAGCCGCACCAGCGCCGCGGCCCGGTTCTCGCGCAGCGGCGCCTCGCCGCCGGCGAGCCGCCAGCCGCGACGGTGGAGGGGCTCGCCGGTGAGGTCGATCGAGAGCTCGGCGCGGCGTCCCGCGAAGAGCGCCTCGATGCGCACGTCGGGCCGGGCGCGGTCGACGTCCGGGCGCGCGCCGGTGCGCTTTCGCATCTCGTCGCAGAGCGCGTCCTTGATCTTGAGCGCGGCGAAGTGGATCGGGTAGCCGGTGGTGCCTGCACCGCCGGTCGAGCCGTGGGTGAACACCGCGATCGTGAGGCCCGGCCGCAGGTACTCGTCCCACGGGATGCGGCGCGTCTGGTCGTAGAGGATCGCCTCGCTGCGCGCCGAGAAGCGCCGGATCGAAACCAGCACCCGCGACGCGATCCGCGAGCGCACCAGCACCCGCGCCGCCGCGCTCCACTCACCCTCGAAGATCGCAGCGCCCGGGGCGGTCTCGAGAGGCGCCGCGCCGAGCTCGCCGAGCTCCTCCGCGAGCAACCCTTCGAGACCGGGAGCGGTGGTGACGACGAAGCGCATCTCAGGTCCTCCCCGCGGGAGCGCTCGCGAGGCGCGCGCGGGCGAACGCAAACAGCAGCGCGAGCCCGATCATCTGCACGAGGTGGTAGAGGCTGTTGTGGTCGAGGCGGATCGAGGTCAGCGCGATGCGGAAGAACTGGATCGCCGCCGCCACGAAGCTGAGGCTGAGGCCGACGAGCCCGAGCAGGGTGGCGCGATCGCGGCGGCGTGCATACTCGCGCGCGAGCATCGCGAGCCAGAACGCCCCGAACGGCGCGTATTGCGCGAGCGCCAGCCAGTAGGCCTGGGTGACGGCGAAGAGCGCGACGGCGTATGCCGCGAGCTCGACCAGCCCGACACGGATCACCACCCGCGCGAGCCGCGGGTCGAGCCCGATCGCCGCAGCGAGCCCGAGAGTCGACCAGCCGGTCACGCCGATCGCGAGCATCGTCGCGGTCCAGAGCGCCGCACCGACGCGGCTGGTCTCGCTCGGGAAGAAGCCGTGCACCGTCCCGCCGAGGAAGGCCGCGCACGCCGTGGCGCCGAAGAACGCGAGCCACAGCGCGCTCGAGCGACGCCGAGCGGGTGCGTACGAGCGCGACGGCGAACGCCGCGCACTCGAGCACCAGCACGTAGTCGGTGAGCGCGACGATGGTCTCGTTCATCGCGCGAAGCTTCGCACACGGGTCGCGAGGATGAGGGCGAGGATCCGGAGGCCGTTGCGGATCCGCTTGAAGCCCGAGCGCCCCGCGCCGCGGCGGTCGCGGGTGACCGGCACCTCGACCATCCGCCACCCGGCGAGCGCGCCGCCGAGCAGCACCTCGGTCTCGATCTCGTATTCGCGCGCCTCGAGCCTGAGGGCGCGCAGCCGCTCGAGACGGATGGCGCGGAAGCCCGACTGGGAGTCGGTGATCGCGAGCCCGAAGAGCACGTTCGCGAGCGCGCTCATGGAGCGATTGCCGAGACGGTTCAAGGGGCTGATCGCGCCCGGCAAGCAGGTTCCGGTGAACTTGGATCCGTTGACCAGGTCGACGTCCGGCGCCAGCGCCGCGAGCAGCAGCGCGATGTCCTCGGGCGGATCCTGGCCGTCCGCGTCGAGGAAGACCGCCACCTCGCCGCGCGCGGCGGCGATGCCGGCGCGGGAGCGCGAGCCCCTTGCCGTGCGGCCCATCCACGGCGCGCCGGATCACCCGCGCGCCCGCGCGCTCGGCGAGCTCCGCCGTGGCGTCGGCGGAGCCGTCGTCCACCACCAGTACCTCGCTCGCGGCCGGCAGCGCCGCGAGCGTGCCACGCACCACCGCCTCGATCGTACCGGCCTCGTTGCGTGCCGCGACGATCGCGCTGACCCGCGGCTGGCCCGCGCCGCGCTCGCCGCCGACGGTGCTCACAGAACCGGCGACAGCACCCGCGCGGTGGTCTCGGCGAAGCGCTGGACGAGCGAGCGGCGCGCGTACTCGGCGGGGTCGACCCGCTTCGAGGCGAGCGCGTTGCGCACGAACACTTCCTCGATCTGCGAGGCGAACGCGGAGCCGTAGATGAAGATGTTGAGCTCGAAGTTGAGGCGGAAGCTGCGGATGTCCATGTTCGCGCTGCCGACACTCGTCACCAGCCCGTCGACCACGAGCGCCTTGGCGTGGAGCATCCCCTCGTCGAACTCGTGGATCACCACCCCGGCCTCGAGCAGCTCTTCGTAGAAGCTGCGTCCCGCCCACTTCACCATGGGGTGGTTCGAGCGCAACGGCAGCATGATGCGCACGTCCACGCCTCGTAACGCCGCGAGCGCGATCGCGCTCGCCAGCGCCGGATCGGGGATGAAGTAGGGCGTGATGATGTAGAGCCGCTCGCGCGCTGCCTCGATCACCGCCAGGGTGTGGCGGTGGAGCCTGAGCAGCGAGTCGTCGGGACCGCTCGGCACCACCTGCACCACGTCGCTGCCGGCGGGTTCGGGGGCCGGGAAGAAGCGCTGGTCGGCGAGGCTCTCCTGCGCCGCGAAGTACCAGTCGCGAGCGAACACCGCTTGCAGCGCGCGCGCGGCGGGGCCGCGGATCCGCACCATGGTGTCGCGCCACGGGCGGGTCCAGCGGCGGCGCCGCCCGGCGTACTCGTCGCCGACGTTCATGCCGCCGGTGAACGCGACGTCGCCGTCGACCACCAGCAGCTTGCGGTGGTTGCGCAGGTTGAAGAACGACCAGCCGCGCACCCAGCCGACCGGCAGGAAGCGCGTCACCTGGCCGCCGGCGAGCTCGAGCGGCGCGAAGAACTTGACCCGGGTGCGGGTCATCGCGAGCCCGACCGCGTCGACCAGGAGCCGCACCTCGACGCCACGCTTCGCCGCCGCGATCAGCGCGTCGAGCACCCGCTCGCCGGTGCGGTCGTGGCGGAAGATGAAGAACTCGACGTGGACGTGCTGACGCGCGTCGTGGATCGCCGCGATCATCGCGGCGAAGGCAGCCGGCCCGTCGGCGTAGAGCACCACGTCGTTGCCCGCGGTGCCGTTGCCGAGCCCGAGGTTCCGCGCCACCCGGAAGATCGTGGTGTCGATCCACGGCTCGGGCGCCGCGGGGCGCCCTCCGGGGCCGTCGGGCTCGAGCAGCTCGACGAGCCCGGCCTCGATCTGGTCGTCGTACTCGCGGCGCGCCGCGCGCCGGCGGCGAATCCGGTTGGTGCCGAGCACCGTGTAGAAGAGCAGCCCCGCGTACGGGAAGAGCAGGATCACGATCAGCCACGCGAGCGTGGCGCCCGGCTCGCTCTTGCGGAACAGCACCCGCGGCACGTAGACGGCGGTGATGAGGTAGCCACCGACCGTCACCGCGAGCGTCACGCCGACGTGACTGTGGATCCATTCACCGATCACGAGGACGAGCACCCTCCCGACGCGCCGGCGGCGCGGGTCGCGGCGAGCTTACCAGGGCGACGCCCGTATCCCGCGCGGGCGGGCGCGGCGCCCCGACCGGGCCGCGCGGCGGACCGCCCGCCGGGCGTGACGCCGCCGAGCCGGCCCCCGCGCCGGAGTCGGCTGCCCCGCCGCCCACGATCCTGGCGTCGTGGTTGCAAAGAGCCGTGGGGGACGGTTGCTCGGCGGTCGCGGATGTGCAACTTCATGGGAGCCTGCTAGCCACCGACGTGACGTCGACCCGAGGCGAGATGTCGAACGCTTCCGAGCCCTTGAATCCAACCCTCGAGCCACACGACCCCTCTCCGCGGGGTGCGGCGCGTGTCAGGACCGCGACCCGCGCGGGGCTCGTTTTCGTGACACTTCTGGCGGCCGCTTGTGGCTCCAGCGGCGGCTCGAGCCAGCCGCGCATCTCGGTCGCGCTGGACGGCGCGGGTCGCGTGGCATCTCAGCCCGCCGGTCTCGACTGCGGCGCCACCTGCGAGGCGAGCTTCCCGCGCGGGACCTCGGTGGTGCTCGAGGCGATTCCCGGCGAGCGCCAGTATTTCGCCGGCTGGTCGGGCGGGTGCGGCGGAACGCAGCCGCGGTGCACTCTCACCGTCGACCTCTCGGTCACCGTCACCGCCACGTTCCGCGCCGCCGCCGAGCTCTCCCTGACCTTCCAGGGCGACGGGCAGGGGCGGATCCACGCGGCGCCGGGCGACACCACCTGTGACGACGACTGCAGCCTGTTCGTCCCCCCCGGCACCGACGTCACGCTCACCGCCGAGCCCGCGGGGGGCGGCACCTTCGCGAGCTTCTCGGGAGCCTGCACCACCGCCGAGAGCACCTGCGCGCTGCGCGTCGACGAGGAGCGCTCCGTCGCGGCGCGCTTCGTGGCGCCGGGTGGGCTCGTGTGGGCGCGGCGCTTCGGTCGCGAGACCACCGACCGCGGCTTCGGCGCGGCGGTCGACGCGCAGGGCGCGGTCCTCACCACCGGCTATTTCGACTCCCCGCAGGCCGACTTCGGCGGTGGCCCGCTTCAGAACCGTGGCGGCGACGACGTCGTCGTGGCCAAGTACCGGGGCGGTGACGGCAGCCACGTGTGGTCGACGTCGTTCGGTGGCCCGAGCGACGAGCGCGGGCTCGCGGTGGCGGTCGACGGCGCCGGCGACGTCTACGTCACCGGGTTCTTCCAGGACTCCGTGTCGTTCGGGCGCGTCCGGCTCGCGTCCCGTGGCGCGCGCGACATCTTCGTCGCCAAGCTGTCCGCCGCGAGCGGCGAGGTGCTGTGGGCGGACGGGTTCGGCACCAAGCAGAGCGACCAGGGCATGGGGATCACGGTCGGCAAGGACGGCCAGGTGCTGGTCACCGGCTTCTTCCTCGGCGATCTCTCGGTGGGTGGCGCCAAGATCCAGGGCAACGGCAACCGCGACGTGCTGGTGACGAAGCTAGCCGCCAGCGACGGCCACCCGATCTGGGCGCGCAGCTTCGGCGACGCCGACGACGACCAGGGGCTCGACATCTCGGCAGACGCGGCGGGCGACATCCTGCTCACGGGCTTCTTCTCGAACCGCCCCGTGTTCGGCGCGACGGAGCTTCGCAGCCACGGAGCCCAGGACCTGTTCGTCGCCAAGCTCGGCGCGGACGACGGCCACGCGATCTGGGCGAGCGGCTTCGGCTCGAGCGACGTGGACGAGGGCATCGCGGTCGCCGGCACCCCCGACGGTCACGTCGCGCTCACGGGCTACTTCCACGGCACCGACGACCTCGGCTCGATCCGGCTCACCAGCGCGGGCGACGACGACGTGTTGGTCGCCAAGCTCGATGGCGCGACCGGCAACCCGGTGTGGGCACGGGGGATCGGCGCGGCCGGCTCGGACGAGGGGCTCGGCCTCGCCGTGCAGAGCAGCGGGGACGTGGTCGTGACCGGCCACTTCAGCGGCACGCTGGATTTCCGCGGCGCCGCGCTGACCAGCGCCGGCGACAAGGACATCTTCGTCACGCGCCTCGCGAGCGGCGACGGCGCCACGCGCTGGGCGCGGTCGTTCGGTGGGACCGGCGAGGACCTCGGTCTCGAGGTGGCGCTCGACGGTCGCGACTTCCCGTTCGTGACCGGCTGGTTCTTCGACGCCAAGGATCTGGGCGGAGAGCCGCTCGAGACGCCGATCCTGCGAGATCTGCTGGTGCTACGGCTCGGGCCGTGACGTTGCACGGGCGGCGAGCAACCCGCTCGGATCACGAACCCCAGATCCGGTCCGCTAGCGGAGAGCGCGCCGTACGCTGCTAGGCTGAGCGGCTCGGCGGCGCGGCTCTTCGGGGCAACGCCCAGGGAACGCACCGCGTGGACCGACCCTCCCCTCGTCCTCGGTCCCCGTACGCGCGCCTGGTGTTCCCGGCGCTGATGCTGGCGATCGGCGCGTTCCAGCTCGCCACGATCCGCGACGGCCACGACTGGGGCGCCGACTTCGCCCAGTACGTGCAGCACGCGCGGAACCTGGTGGAGGGGCGGCCGTACGCCGCCACCGGCTACGTCTACAACCCGGCCACCGCCTCGACCGGACCGCGCGCCTATCCGCCGCTCTTCCCGCTGCTCCTGGCACCCGTGGTGGCGGCGACGCTGCCCGAGCTCAACCTCACCGCGATGAAGGTCGAATGCGTGGTGTTCTTGCTCGTCGCGCTGCTGCTGATCGAGCGCGTGCTGCGCAGCTTCGCGCGCCCGTGGCTGCGTTACGCGGTGGTCGCGATGATCGGCCTCAGCCCGTGGGTGTGGGACTTCAAGGACCAGGTGCTCTCCGACCTGCCCTTCCTCGCCGCGGTGTACGCGGCGCTGCTCGCGATGCAGCGCCTCGAGCGTGACGACCGCGGCGAGCGGGTGCGGCTCGGCACGGCTGTGACGATCGGCGTGCTCGCGTTCGTGGCGACGGCAACCCGCACGGTGGGGCTCACGCTGATGCTCGGCTTCGGGCTGATCGAGCTGGTGCGTCACCGCCGCCCGACTCCCGAGCTGGTGGTCGCGGGGCTCGTCTACGCGGTGGGGTTCGTGCTGCAGTCGCGCTGGCTGCCGCCCGAGGCGAGCTACACGGACCAGCTCAGGAACGACCCGATGGTGGTGGTGCGAAACGTCGGCGTGTACGCCCGGGCGCTGTCGGTGCTGTGGACCAATGGCTACTGGCTCACGCCACGCGCCATCCTCACCGCGCTCACGATCGGCCTGGCGGCGTACCAGTGGGGAAGCCGTGTGCGACGCGGCGCCACGGTCCTCGAGACGTTCTTGCTCTGCTACCTCGGCATCGTGCTCGCCTGGCCGAGCGAGCAGGGCACTCGCTTCCTGCTTCCCAGCCTGCCGCTCTTCTTCGGCTACGCGCTGGTGACGCTGGAGCGACTCGGCGAGCGCTTCCTCGGTGGAGCGACGAGCCCGTGGCGGCGCGCCGCGCTACCGGCTGCGTTCGTGCTGGCGGCGGGGATCTCGGACGTGGCGCGCTACACCACGCTCGACTTCGGACCGCTCGCGAACGGCGTCTCGACCGCGACCGCGCGCGAGCTCTTCCTCTTCATCCGCGCGCGCACCGAACCGAGCGACGTGATCGCGTTCCGCAAGGCGCGCGCGATCTCGCTCTTCACGGGCCGCCCCGCGGTGGTGCCGCACGTGGCCCCCGACGACGAGCTCGTGGCCTACCTGAAGAGCGTCGGCGTGCGCTGGCTGATCGACGGTCTCGACGAGGAGAACCGCACCGGCGGCCTGGTCGCGCGCCATCCCGAGTGGTTCGAGCTGCGGTTCCGGAACGAGTCGTTCCGGGTCTATCGATTCTCGCCCCCCGCGTGAGGCGCCGAGCCTCGCCGGAGGCGAGGGCGGCGTGCGAAGCACATTTCCCGACAGGCTCCTAGCGCACGATCGCGCCACTGTGTGGCGCGAGCTCGATGCGCCGTGCACTCGCCTCCCACACCAGGGCACCCGGCGACGGGAACGCTCCGCCGCCTTCGAGGCGGAGCCGCTCCGCGCGGCCCTTTCCCGCGAGCTCGAAGACGGCGGGCTGGTCCTCGGGGTTGAGCAACACCCAGCCACGCTCGTAGCGCCGGCTCAGCAGCCCGTCGGTACGCGCTCGCATCGCGTCGAGGGCGCGCCCGAGGTCGAGCGCCTGCTCGGGGTACTCCTGCACCGCGCTCGCGATCCGGGGCGCGCTCACGAAGTGATAGGAGCGCTCGCCGGCGGCGAGCAGGAACGACGCGAGTGAGAACGTGCGACGCTCGACGTCGGCGGCGTCGACGTAGTCGAGGGCCACCGTGATCTTCCCGGACCGCGCCGCCGCCGCGAAGTCGGTGAGCTGCTGGACCAGCCGGCGCGACGCGAAGTGCGTGCCCGTGACCTTGAACGAGAAGCCCTCGAAGTAGATCCCGTCCGCAACGTCGAGGAGCGCCGGGCCGCGCAGCCGCTCCGCCGCGAACCCGCCGTACGAGTTGAACACGATGGTCTTGCCGGGGAGCGCCGCGCGCACCGCACGCAACACCTCGTGGACCGCGTCGAAGTAGGCCGCGTCGTCGTAGCCCGCGGGGCGCGCACTCATCAGCGACTCGTGGACCACGCCGCTGTTGTCGAGCATCACCCCGTCGTAGCCCTCGAGGTCCACGGCGAGGCGCGCCACCAGGACCTCGATCCACGCGCCGCGCCGCGCGGGATCGAGGAGATCCACGTAGAACCAGCCGTTCTCGGTGTTCCGCACCGGCGCGCCGCGCTCGTCCCGCGCGACGAGGTCGCGCCTCTCGATCTCCGCCCAGTCCGGGTCGCCCGTCGGCGGGCGCGTCTCCGGCCCATGTAGCCCGCCGATCTTGGTGTAGCGGAGCACGAGCCCCGCCGGGTTCAGCTCGCGGAGTCGCGCCGCCTTGGACGGTCCGCCGCTCAGTACCCACAGGCCGTGGCGGCGTGCCACCCATGGCAACGTGGTCTCCGCGTCCGGGCCGAAGCCACCCTGGAACGCGGTGTGGATCGCGGCCGGCGAGCGCGTCGCCCCGCTCACGACGCGCTCCACCGCCGAGTCGCGCTCGAGCGGGACCTCGAGCTGGCGCGGCGCACAGCTCGTCGCCGCCGTCAGCACGCACAGAGCCGCGGCCAGCCAGCCCGGCGAGCGAGCCACGATCCGGCTCACGCGCTCGCGACGCTGCGCTTCTGCCACGTCACGCTCTGCCGGCCCGTCACGTACCGGTAGAGCCCGATCAGCGCCGCGACGTTACCGCTCACGAAGAAGTACGGGACGCTCACGATCTTGAGCTTGGGCCAGCGCCGCCGCTCGGCGACCCAGCCGAACCACGCCATGCCGTAGAGCAGGAGCTGCCCCGCCACCAGGAGGCCGGCGATCTCGTCGTCGCCGCGCCCGGCCCAGTCCACCACCGTCGCCACCAGCAGCGCGATCATGAAGAGCGGTGCGAGCGGCCGGCTCAGCTTGTGGGACACCAGCCGGAACGTGAGCGCGGGGTGGGCGAGCGAAAGGAACGAGGTCTGGAGCAACGCCTGGTAGCGGCCGGCGTTGATGCGCGCGCGCCGCGCGACCTCGTCGGACATCGACGACGACACGATGTCGTGGGTCACGGCCTCGGGATCGTAGAGCACCCGGTAGCCGCTCGTGGCCATCTTCATCGCGATGGTGAACTCGTCGTTGATGGTATCGGCGGGCAGCGGCGTGAAACGCTCGCGGCGAAACGCGAACAGATTGCCGTTGACACCCACGGTCGTTCCGGTCGCGCTCTCCCACACGCAGAGCATCTCCTGGTACTTCCAGTAGAGGCCGGCGGGCACCTCGACGGCGGAGGCGCTGTCCTGGAGGCGGATCCGCCCGGACACCACGCCGACGTCCGGGTCTGCGAAGTGGCGTGCGGCGGCGCGCACCGCGTTCGCCACGTAGTCGGGCGAGGCGTCGGAGAGCACGACGAGCTCGCCGCTCGCCTTCGACACGCCGAGGTTGACCGCGAGGCTCTTGCCCTGGCGCGGGCTCTGCGTCACCAGGCAAACGCCGCGGTCGGCGAAGCGTCGCACGATCTCCGCGGTGCGGTCGGTGGAGCCGTCATCGACCACGAGGATCTCGAGCAGCTCGCGCGGGTAGTCGATCCTGAGCGAGTTCTCGAGCTTGCGCTCGATCACGTCCTCTTCGTTGTGAGCGCAGATCAGCAGCGTCACGCGCGGCGTGATCGGCGCGGAGCGGACCGGCCGTGGCTTGAGCCGCGCCCACCCCGCCATGAGCGCCGGATAACCGACGAACGTGTACACGAGCGCCGCCAGCGAGACGAGGATCACGAAATCGAGGAGCATGGTCTCGGTTCGCTCTCGGCGGGGTTCGGGCGGCTCACCGCTGGGCCGCGATGGCGTCTTCCAGCAGGGCGCGCAGGCGGGCGACGTTCGCGGGCACCGTGAACTCCGCGAGGACGTGCTGCCGCCCGCGCGCGCCACGGCGCGCGGCCTCGATCGGATCATTGTACAGCCCGGCCAGGGCATCGGCGACGGCGCGGGGATCTCGATCGGGGACCAGCCAGCCGGTGTCGCCATCGATGATCAGCTCGGGGATCCCCGAGATCCTCGTCGCGATCGTGGGCAGGCCGCTGGCGAGCGCCTCCATCAGCACCACCGGAATGCCCTCCATGCGCATGTCCGGCATCACCACGCTCGTGAGCACGAAGGCATCGGCCGTTTCGAGGCGGCCGGCCACATGGTCCTCGGGCTTGGGGCCGCCGAGCGTGAGCACGTCGCCGACGCCCGCCGTGGCGATCTGCGCCTCGAGCGCCGCACGGTCCGGCCCGCCACCGATGAGCTCCCAGCGCAGCCCGGGAATGCGCTCGCGCACCAGGCGGCACGCCTCGATGAGCACCGGGATGCCCTTGTAGTCACGCAGGCTCGCGACCGTGAGCACCTGAAAGGGGCGGCGCGGATCGCGCGGGCCGGCGGGCAGGGCGCGCGGGGCGTAGCGCTCGGGGAAGACACCGCAGCGGACGGTGTGGATCTTGCCGCGGACCTGCTCACCGCAGTGGCGCGCGATCCAGTCGCGGTTGAACTCGGAGATCACCGCCACGAAGCGCGCCGCGGCGACCTTGCGGCACAACATCGCCTTGCGGATGAAGATGTCGTGGGCGTGCGCGGTGATGCTGGTGGTGATCCCGGTGAGACCGTGGATCACGTACGCCATGTAGGCGGCGTGGGTGGCGAAGTGCGCGTGGACGTGGCCGATGCCACGGGACTCCATGTCCTCGGCGAAGGCCGCGGCCTTGGGAAAGAGGACGATTGCCCGGGCGAGGAAGTTCCAGGTCCCCCAGAGGTCGCGGAAGGTCTCGGTCCACAGGCGCAGGTACGCACGCGGCTTGCGCACCAGCCAGCGGAGGTTGGCGGCGAGGACCCCCGGGGACAGGTAGGGCCGCGTGTGGAGCCGGTCCAGATACGGGAGAGCCTCGGGATGGACGACCTTCTCGTCCTGGCGGATCACCACGTAGAGCTCGAGGGGCAGGCCCTGCCGTTCGACTTCGACCATCTCCCGCAGCACGAACGTCTCGGTCACCGCAGGGAAGCGCATCACCAGGTAGGCGAGGCGATCGCGCGCGGGTCGAGGGGGGCTGTTCATCCTGCGGAGCGCGGCGGGGAGCGGAGGGGCGCTGGCGATCTCTCCGTCTGCGCGCGAAACGAAAACCCTAACACGCGTGGATCGAACGGCGCACCGAACGCACGTAGCAGGTAGGCGGACGGGACTGCAACGAAAAAGCCGAGGCCCCGGAGCGCCGTGGGGCAGGGGTTCCCACGGCGCCGGGGCCTCGGCGGTTCACCCACCGAGAGGTAGAGAGGTCACTGCGCGGCGCGGCCGATCACGGCCGTGTTCGGGGCCAGCGACACCGAGGTACCGTTCATCGTCGTCCAGGTGATCGAGCCGGCCGCCGGGTAGGCACCGCCGCCCGACAGCACCATCTGCTGCCAGCTGCCGGCGCCCATCGTGTACGTGTGGTTGGCCGTGTCGGGGTTCACCACCACCGTGGCGCCCGCGTAGGCGCGGGTCACCAGCTTGTCGGCGCGGTCGATGATGTCCGACGTGGCGACGCCGATGTCGAGCGTGTCCTCGGGGTAGGACTGGAGCTCCGAGCTCACGTCCGTGCCGGCGTAGTAGTGGTACGAGCGCGGCGAGTTCACGAGCAGGTACGAGGCGAGCGACCACATGCGGCGCTGCGCGTCGGCCGCCGGCGCGTAGTCCATCGCCACCGCGCTCTTGCCCGACGCCACGACCGCGGCGAAGTCGGTGATCTGCTGCATGTAGCGGGCGCGATCCGAGAAGAACTTGGTCGAGGCCTTCATGCTGAAGCCCTCGAAGAAGAGCGCATCGGAGTTGGCGAGCAGCTCGGGTCCGCGGTTACCGGACGCCGCGGCGCCCATGTACGAGTTGATGACGATCTTGACGCCGGGCAGCTGCGTCTGGACGGACTTGAGCACCTCGCTCACCGCCTGCACGTACGCCGAGTCCGTGTAGTTGGACGGGAACTCGGTGATGAGGCTGGGATCGATGACGCAGGCGTTGTCGAAGAAGATGCCCGTGTAACCGAGCGCGAGCTGGCTACGGATGTTGGCCACCAGGATCGGGATCCACGCGGCGCGCTTCGTCGGGTTGATGATGTCGATGTAGTACCAGAGGTTCTGGGTCTGGGTGACGGCGGCGCCGCTCGGGCCGTACCAGAGCAGGTTCTGCGCCTGTACCGACGACCACCCCGGATCGCCCGCCGGGACGATCGGGTCGGGTCCGTGCAGCCCCGCGACCTTCTGGTACGTGTAGATCGTCGCCGACGGGTTCGCCGCCTTGACCGCGTTGATCTTCGACTGGCCGATGCCGTTGAAGATCTGCATGTCGTGGACCTTGGCCACGTAGTTCACCTGGTCGGTCGTGTTGGAGAAGCTGCCCTTGAAGACGGTGCGCACGCCCTGCACCGGCTCGGTGGGCGACGGAACCGGCGTGGGCTCCGGAACCGGCACGGGCGTCGGCTCGGGAACGGGCACCGGCGTCGGTTCGGGGGTCGGCGGGGGTGGCGGGTCGGCGACGTACTTGGTCACCGCGAACACGAGCTGGTCGAGGTCGCTGGTGGCGACGCCGGTGGTCGCCGAGTACCTCACCTGCATCGTTCTGCTCGAGTCCACGAACCGCGAGAAATCGCCCGCCAGCCCGAAGGTCAGCACCTTCCACGTGCGAGCCGCCGCGACGTCGTTGTAGCCGAGCGTGATCCAGCTCTTCGCCTTGAAGTCGCGCACCTGGAAGGTCCAGCGCTGCGTCTTCTTGAGCTCACCGTAAAAGTTGGCGGTCAGCGCCAGACCGGACGCGCTGGTCACGTCCACGTCGGCCGGCACCTTGAAGGAGAAGATGCTCTGGTACCCGGACGAAACCGGCGTGTAGCGCTGTGCCTTGCCGAGGTCGGTCGTGGTACCGGTCAGGTCCTTGGTGAGCAGGACGCTCAAGGACTGGGCGCCGGTCGAGCCCTTCGAGGTGGCCACCGAGGTGGGGGCGATGTTGCCGGTGACGTACGAGGCGTGACCGGCCGTTGCGAAACCCGCGATCGAGATCGCGGCGGCGGTGAGGGCGCCGAGCCAGCGGGAAACCGTGTGGAACTTCATGAGAGCCTCCTGGTGCGAGCTAGGGGCGATCCGGCTTCAGCGTTCGACTGCGCCTTGCGATCGCCCTCGAGCCCCGCGGAGGCTCTCGGGTGGGTCGCTCGGCAACCCTGCTGCCTTGTCCCGATCGGGATTTAGGCCAGTGGCTTTGCGTCCCACCGTTTCCGGTGGTTTGCCCTTGACGAGACGTTGGATTCCGAGTGCTAGGTCCCCTGGAAAGTGGGTGAGTCTGACGGACGGTGGTAGAGCAAACCGGCTGCCAACGTCAGGAATCGTCACGTTGGGGAAAAGTGCTGTCATACCGCAGGGGCGGCAACATTTTCCCATCGCTGGAGGGGCCCGAATCGGGCTGCTCAGTCATCCCTCTGACGTCCAGCTTGACCCGGCGGTCAAGAAATGACGGAATGTCCTGACCGCGACGAAAACCCGGCGCTGAGCCCTCGGAGCCGGGAAAGCGAAACGCGCCGAGGGGCCGGTGAGGCCCCTCGGCGCGTCGAACGCCGCACGTAAGGCAGTGATTTACGGGGTGCGGCGGACGATGAGGGCTGTGTTCGGAGCGAGGGGGGCGGTGCTTCCCGCGAACGGGGTCCAGCTCGCCGAGCCGGCGTTGGGGAAGTCCCCACCGCCACTCAGCACCAGCTGCTGGAACGAACCGCTTCCGAGCGGGTAGCTGACCGGTCTTGGTGCCGGGGTTCACGATCACCGTGGCGCCCTCGTAGCCGCGCACCACCAGCCCGTCGGTGCGGACCACCGCGTCGGCCGTCGGCTCGCCGATGTCGAGCTGGTCTTCGGGGTACTGCTGGAGCTCGCTGTCGACGTCGGTACCGGCGAGGTAATGGTAGGCGGTGGGTCCGTTGACCAGCAGGTACGACGCGAGCGACCAGGTGCGGCGCGGGATGTCGGCGCTCGCGAGGTAGTCCATCGCGACGGCCTTGCGGCCGCTCGCGACCACCGACGCGAAGTCGTCGAGGTTCTGGAGGTACCGCGCGGTGTCGAAGTACTTGCCGCTGACCTTGAGGCTGAAACCCTCGAAGAACATGCCGTCGGCGTGGTCGAGGAGCTCGAGCCCGCGCTGGCCCGGTGCGGCCCAGCCGGAATACGAGTTGAACACGATGTGCATGCCGGGGAACGCGGCGCGGATCGACCGCATCACGTCGTCGACCGCGGCGTAATACGCGGCGTCCGAGTAATCGCTCGGGTACTCGTTGATGAGGCTCGGCTCGATCACGCCCGCGTTGTCGAAGAACACCGCGTCCCAGCCCTGGGCGCGCACGCTGGCGATCTGCTCGGTGAGCACCTGGATCCACGCGGCGCGTTTGGTGGGGTTCTGGATGTCGACGTAGTACCAGTCGTTCTGGGTCTGGGTGACCGGGTGGCCGCTCGGACCGTTCCACAACAGGTCCTCGGCGACGACGGTGTCCCATCCCGGATCGCCGCTCGGAGGACGAGTGGCGGGCCCGTGGAGCCCGCCGACCTTGAAGTAGTAGTAGGCCTCGACGTCGGGGTTGACGCTCTTGATCGACTGCACCTTCGACGGGCCCATGCTGAGGACGTGGAAGTCGGGCACCGTCGCGACGTACTGGAACGCCTCGGGCGTGGCCGTGAACGAGCCCTTGAAGACCGAGCGGACCGACGCGTGATCGGTGGGCGCCGAGCCGTCGCCGACCGGCGGCGGGGGTGGCGGCGGGGTATCGTCGACGTAGGTCGTGACCGAGATCGCGGCCAGATCGAGGCGGCTCGCGAGCTTCTTGGTGGCCGTCGAATAGCGCACCTGGATCTGCCGCGACGAGCTCACGTACGGCGCGAAGTCGCCGCTCACGGTGAAGTGAAGGGCGCTCCACGCATTCGCGGTGGCGGCGCGGGTGTCACCGACCACGACCCACTTGTTGCGGGCGGAGTCGCGCAGCTCGAAGGTCCAGCGCTTCCAGGGTTCCCGCGTCACCGAGATAGTTGACGTCGATCGCCAGCCCGGAAGCCGCGACGACGTCGACGTTGCCCGGCACCACGTAGGTGAGCGTGCCCGAGTAGCCCTTCTTCGCGGCCTTGAACGCACGCACTCCCTGGTCGGGGACGGCGGGGTTGGGCTGTTCGGACGAGCTCAGCACCTCGACCGCGCTCGAGTCGACGCTGCCGGTCTTGGTCGAGAGCGAGGCTGGCCCGACCCGGTCGGTGCGGTAGCTCGCGCTCGACGGCGTGGCGAGCGCGAAAGCGGCGAGCAGCATGGAGAAAACGCATCCAACGGCACGCGAGGCGCGCGAGATCTGCGGCGGTCGCATCGACATCTCCTCACCGCACCGGGCCGGGAACCCATCACGCGTCCTGACAGCCGCGCGATGGGTCCGGCGGTGAAGCGATGCCGGGGTCGCTCGGCAGCCCTGCTGCCCTCTCCCGCTTCGGAGGTCGGGCCAGTGGCTTTGCGTCCCACCCTTCCGGATGGTTTGCCTTGATCGAGGACAGGATCTTCGGGTGGTGGTCCCTCGGTGGTTCGGCTGGGAAGCACGGTCTGCACGAGCTCGGCTCGATCGCCCCCTGCGGTCGGGTCGGCCGTACGACCGCTCCTCAGAGCAACCATCGAGCCAAATGTCACCACGGCGAATTCACGAGCGAATCCGAACGGTTCTGACGTACGTAGCCCATGCCGGGATGGCTCGTGGTCAGAGGCGCGCTGACGGTCCGTCACGGTCGTGACATTTGGGGTCGCCGCCGTACGATCGAGGATCAACCGCGTCGCGGGGTCGCAATCGCCGATTATTTGACTTCTGACGTCAGAACCAATTGTCACGCGGCCTCTCCGAACCGCACGGCCACTCCCCGCGAAGTCGATATTTCTCAAGAGTTCTCGACGAGTGCACGGAATGGCGCTGCCCTTGCTTCATGCCGCGGTCAGCCGCACATCACGTCGCAGGGCTCGGTCGAACGACGACACGAGGGATAGGAAGCCCATGGAACGAGACGTAACGGGAATCATTTGGCCCTCCGCGCCACGCCCAGATGGTGCATATTGGGGCCCGCCGGAGGCGGACTCGACGGCCGCCCGACCCACGACGATGACGAACCGCGACCCGATGCGCGACGCCGATCCGAACAAGGTGCGTCGCCTCGAGCCGCGACCGACTCCCCCCGATCAGCGCCCCCGTGAGCGCGGCCTCGACCACCGTGACCTCCCGTGGCGAGGCGCAGGCGAGCCCGGCACCCAAGCAGACGATCCTCGTCGTCGACGACGACGAGGACCTCGCCCAGGGTCTCGAGATGCACCTGCTGCGCGACGGCTACAAGGTGCTGCGCGCGTCACGCGGCCAAGCTGGACTCGAGCTCGCCCTCGGCCAGAAGCCCGACCTCATCCTCCTCGACGTGAACATGCCGGGCACCAGCGGGCTCGACGTGTGCCGCGAGCTGCGCAAGCAGGGCGTCACCACGCCGATCATCATGTTGACCGCGCGTTCCGAGGAGATCGACAAGGTCCTCGGCCTCGAGCTCGGCGCCGACGACTACGTCACCAAGCCGTTCGGGGTCCGCGAGCTGGTGGCGCGCATACGCGCCCGCCTGCGCCGCGATCCAGCGCGGCCCGTGGAGCGCGAGGCGGGGTATCGCTTCGAGGACATCGAGGTCGACTTCGACCGCTGCCGGGTCACCAAGGCCAGCCAGCTCGTCGACCTCCGCCCAAGAATTCGACATCCTCCGCATGCTGATCCGCAGCCGGGGTCAGATCGTGAGCCGCGATCGGCTGCTGACCGAGATCTGGGGCTACCAGGTGGTGCCCAACACCCGGACGGTCGACAACCACATCTTGAAGCTCCGCCAGAAGCTCGAGGGCGAGCCGGCCAATCCCCGGTTCATCCTCTCGGTCTACGGCGAGGGCTACAAGTTCGTGGGCTGACGCCGCCCCGCGCAGGGGCAGTCCCCGACCTGGGCGCCTCCGGCGTTCCGGAGCCGACCGGCGCGGGTCCCCCTGGACCACGACGCAGCGTGACAAAAATTTACCTTGGAGGCCGGGGTGCTCGGGGAGCCCGGAGATAAAATGGTTTTTCGTCGTTGGTGACCGAAACGGTCCTCCCCCTTCTCCCGTGACGAACTCGTTGAGGCCACGCCGTGCCCGAGCCCCGTCGTAATCCTGCGTCTCACCGCGCCGCGCGCGCCGGATCGCTGTCGCCGCGACGCAGCGGCGCCCTGCGCAATCCCCGCACCACGACCACCGTCGTGGGCCGCAGCGCCGAGCGCGGCCAGATCCTGCCGTTCCCACGCGCCGTCGATCCGTCGCTGGCGGGCGCGAACGCCGCCCGGGTCGATCGCACCGCGATGGCCTTGCTCGAGCGCGAGCGCGCCGACGGGCTGCGCCGGGTCGTGAACGTGTCGATCGCCAGCCTCTTCCTGCCGCCGGCCGGCGTGGTGGTGGCCGTGCTGTGGATCCTGCACCACCTCCTCGAGAAGGACCGTGGTCAGTTCATCTACAAGGGCCGCCGGCTCGGCAAGGGCAAGAAGATCTTCACCATCTACAAGATCCGCACCCTGTCGCGGAACGCCGAACGCGAGCTGGGCGCCAACCTGCACGTTCCCAACGGCAAGCTCGAGTCGGGATTCGGGCGATTCCTGCGGGCCACGCGCCTCGACGAGCTGCCGCAGCTCGTCAACATCATCCGCGGCGACATGGACTTCGTCGGCCCGCGGCCGGTGCGGCCGGAAGCCTACGAGCGCTACCGGCAGATGATCCCGAACTACGACCGGACCTTCCTGGTGCGGCCCGGGCTCACCGGCTACTCGCAGTTCTTCACGCCCCACTCGACCCCGAAGCAGATCCGCTCGCGCATCGACTACCGCTTCCTCACCAGCGGCTCGAACCCGTTCCGTGACGTCGGCTTCATCTTCACCACGGCGCTCACCGTGCTACGAAACACGATCCGCGAGACCTTCAACTCGCTGACGGATCAGATCCGCATCGTGCGTTCGCAGTGGATGGCGGTGCGCAGGTCGATGGCGGTGTCTTCGCTCGCCAACAAGCGCATCACCCGCCGCATCGCGCGCGAGGACGTCGATGCGTTCCTCACGGACTCGACGTTCCGCGCCAAGCTGCCGGTGAGCTGCGACCTGGTCGACATCAACCAGGAGGCGCTGTGCATCAGCACACCGCTTCCTCTCTCCAAGGACCAGGAGGTGTACCTGGTGCTCGAGACCTACAGCCAGCGCTCGGGACGCCGCAAGCGTGCCCGCTGCAAAGGCTTCGTGTACCGGGTCAAGGACGCCAACGGCGTGCCCGTCGACGGCCTCGCGCCGGCGCCCAGCGCGCCCGTCGCGAGAGACGCCGCGCCGGACGCTCCCGAGCGGATGTTCGTCGTCTTTTACCAGCCGGTCACCCACCTGAACCGCTATCTTGTCGACCAATACGTTCTGCGGAGCAGCATCGGGTGACGGTCGGCGTCGCCCGATGTCGCGCCGATCGTGAGTGCAAGGGGAATCCCATGAGGAAGCTCGTACGTGCGGCGGCGACCGCGGCGTCGGCCATCGTCTTCGCGTTCGGTTGCGCCCCCAAGGAGCCCATCAACCTGCCGCTCTTCGACCCCATGAAGGGCAGCGCCGGTGAAGAGGTCCCGACCGTCGACCAGGTTCCCGAATATCGGGTTTCCTCGGGCGACGAGCTCTCGGTCCTCTACGCGATCCGGGACGAGCTGCGCGGCAAGTACCTGCTCCAGATCCGCGACGTGCTCGACATCCGCTTCCCGACGCTCGCGAGCTTCGACTCGACGCAGGCGATCCGCCCCGACGGCAAGATCACGCTGCCCTACCTCGGCGACATCGCCGCGGCGGGGCGCAGCCCGGCCGAACTCGCCGACGACGTCCGCAATGCGTACAAGGGCACCCTCCGAGATCCGGAGGTCTACATCTCCGTGAAGGAGTTCGACGCCGCGACGCAGGAGCTGCTCAAGGCGGTCTCGAGCAGCGACAACGGGCCGGTTCGTCGCATCATCGTGCGCCCCGACGGCGGCGCGACGTTCCCGGTGATCGGAGACGTCCAGGCCGGCGGCATGACCCTCGACGAGCTCTCGAAGAACCTCTCCGGCGAGTACGGGCGCATGTACGACCGGCTCTCGGTGAGCGTCGGTCTCTCCCAGAGCGAGGGCGCCAAGGTGTTCGTGCTGGGTGACGTGCGCTCTCCCGGGAGCTTCCGCATGGAGCGTCCGCGCACGGCGCTCGAGGCGGTGGCGCTCGCGGGCGGCTTCACCGTCGACGCGGTGCCGGCGGAGGTGATCACGATGCGCGTGCAGGGTCAGAACATGATCGTGCGACGCGTCGACCTTACGGATCCGCTGAAGGCCGACCAAGACGGCAACGTCGCCGTGGTGATGCCGGGTGACGTGGTGTGGGTGCCGCGTAGCAAGATCACCGATCTGGCCTACCTCTCGACCCGCATCGCCAACATGATCTTCTTCCGCGGCTACAGCGTGGGCTTCTCGTACAACCTGCTGGAAGCCACCCAGAGCGGCACCAAGGTCATCAACACCAACCCGTGATGCAGAACCGACCCACCGCGGCGCTGCCGCCCGGCTTCCCGGGGATGCCGATCCCCACCGCGTTCGACGAGACCTCGTCGCAACAGCGCCCGTCGGAGCTGGCGCGGCTGCTGCTGGTGATGGTGTTCCTGCACAAGCGGCTGATCGCGTGGTTGGTCGCGGTCACCGTGGTGATCACCACGGTGCTCTGCTTCACGCTGCCCAAGATGTACTCGGGCAGCTTCTCGATCATCGTGAAGGGCAGCGACATCGACACCTCGGCGATCGCGCCGGGGTCGAGCGTGCAGACCGGCACCCGTCCGGTGACGCCGCAGATGGTCGCGAACGAACAGCGCATCCTCTCGAGCTCGACTCTCGCGGACCGGGTGCTGGCGGACCTGCGGACCCGCCACGACGCGATCCAGCTCTCGTGGTCCGAGGAGGCGAAGCCGTCGTGGCTGCGCGCCCTCACCCGATGGGTGGGAGGCGTCCCCCACGCGATCAAGGCGATGCTGACCAGGGAAGAGGACACGGGCACCAGACAGAAGCTGCCGGGCGACCCGCTGATCCCGGCGCTGCGGGCCATCGTCGAGGTGAGCCCCGGCATCGGTAACGACGTCATCGACATCCGGGTCAAGCACTTCGACAGCTTCCTCACCGAGGAGATCCTGCAGACCTTCCTGCGCGTCTACCTCGAGCAACGCAGCGCGATCTGGACCAACGCCGCCGCGCCCGAGTTCTACCGCAAGCAGACCGATTCACGGCTCGCCGAGCTCGACGGGGTGAACCGCGAGATCCAGCAGATCAAGGCGGACCCCACGTTCGTGGCGCCCGCCGAGGAGAAGAACCGCCTCGTCAAGCAGCTCGGCGACATGCTGACCGAGGTGAACAAGCTCGACGTCCGCGAGGACGAGCTCGGTGCACTCGTCGAGCGCGCCCGCAGCGCGGGGCCGCGCGCCATCCGCGCGCTCTCGATCGAGGGCGTGTCGTCCGATCCGATGCTGCGCGAGATCAGCGGTCGAATCGGTCAGCTCGAGGGGCAGCGCGCCGAGATGTTGCGCAACTTCGCGCCCACCAGCCCGATGGTGCAGTCGGTGGACGGCCAGCTCGGGACGCTCTCTGGTCAATACAAGCAGATCGTCACCGAGTTCCTGACCAACGACCTGACGAGCGTGGAGAGCCGCAAGAAGCAGCTCCAGAGCCAGATCGACGCCATCAAGGTGCGCATCCCCAAGGTCGAGGAGGCGGAGCAGCGCCTCACGATACTCGAGCAGCGTCGCAAGATCGCCCTCGACCAGGTCAGCCAGTTCCAGCGCAAGGAAGGCGAGGTCGACGTCTACAACCAGATCCGATCGAGCCTCCTGCCCAACGTCGCGGTGATGTCGGCCCCGTACGTGAACCCGAACGCCCTCTTCCCGCAGCGCGGCACCTTGATCCCGCTGGCGTTCGCGGTGGGCCTCTTCCTCGGGGTGGTGGCCGCGGTGTTGCTCGAGCTTCTCGACGACTCGTTCAAGCTGCCCGAGCAGATCGTGCGCGAGCTGGGTGTTCCCGTGCTCGCCACGTATCCGCTCGAGCAAGCCGCGTGAGACCGACGGTCTCACGCGGCTTGCCGATGGTTCCTCGGGGGGCTGGTTCAGCCCCCCGCCCCGCGAAAGGCGTGACTTTCGCGGGGCCCCACCCCCAAGCCACTCGCCTCGCTCGTGCGGTCGCGCTGCGACCGGCCTCTCGACCAAGCCGTGCGTGGCACCGGATGGACACCTTCGCCTCGAGCGGCTTGCCGATGGTTCCTCGGGGGGCTGGTTCAGCCCCCCGCCCCGCGAAAGGCGTGACTTTTGGGGGGCCCCGCCCCAAGCCACTCGCCTCGCGCGCGCGCCGCCGGGCCGCCCCCCCCCCCCCCCCCCCCCCCCGCCTCGCTCGTGCGGTCGCGCTGCGACCGGCCTCTCGACCAAGCCGTGCGTGGCGCGGGACCTTGACTGGCGGCGCGCGCGCCGGTCGGTGACGCCATGGCTCTGGTCTTCGTCGCCGCGTTCCTGCTCAGCCTGGCGGTCGTCGCCGTCGCGTTCGCCCTCGGCGCCAAGTCGTGGGCGCTGCTGGCGCTGCCCGGCGCTCTCGCGCTGGCGCCGTTCGCCTTCCGCAACCCGCAGGCGATCTTGCTCGGGATGATCGCGCTGATCCCGCTCGACGTGTTCGCCGTCCTGCCCGGCCAGACCGCGGCGGCGCTCACCTTCACGAAGGTGCTCTTCCCCGCCGCCACGGCGATCCTGTTCTTGCGTTACGTGGTGAGGTCCGACCGGCGCGTTTCCCTGCACGCGATCGATCGCTGGCTGCTCGTGTGGGCCGTTTACAGCGGGCTGAGCGTGCTGATGGCGGTCGATCCCCACACCGCGCTCAACGACTTCCGCCGCAGCCTGAGCATGTGGCTCTTCTACCTCGTGCTGAGCCGCAGCTTCGTCGAGCCGGCCTGGCAGACGCGGCTTCTCGCAACGGTGCGGATCACCGTCGGACTCTCCGTCGCGATCGGCATCGCCACCTACCTGATGGGGAACAACCCGTTCTCCACCATGTCGAGCGAGGGCGACGTCTCGGACAGCATCGTGCGCATCACGGGCGCATCGAGCATCTCGCCCAACCTGTTCGCCACCTTCCTGCTATTTCCGCTCGCGATCTCGCTGTTCGCGATGGTCGGCCGGCGCGGATGGCCGCGCTTCTGGGGCTTCGTCGGCGCGGGGCTCATGATCACCGGGCTGGTGCTCACGTTCTCGCGCTCGGCGTTCCTCGTGATGGGCACGCTCATCGCCCTCTTCACGGCGATGGCGTGGAAGAAGATCCACCCCGCCTGGCTCGCCGCGGCGGTGTTCGTGGTGATCGCGGCGTTGCCCGCCGTGCCGTCGCGCTACTGGCAGCGCATGGCGACGCTCTTCACCTTCGACACCAGCGGCCAGCAGGACATCTCGCTGTGGCGCCGCACCAACTATCTCCGCGTCGGGGCGAGGATCCTGGCCGACCACCCCATCTTCGGCGCCGGACCGGGAAACTTCCGAGTCCTTCACGCGCGCGCCGAATACCAGCCCGAGGTGTCGCTGATCGGCGTCGAGCGAGTCGCCCACAACATGTACCTCACGGTCGTCACCGAGGGAGGCGTCGTGGGCGCGGTGTTGTTCCTGGGCTTTCTCCTGACCGCCGTTCGCTCCGCGTGGCGCCTGCGCCTCATGCCGGGCGAGGTCGGGCTGCACTCGCGCGCGGCGCTCCTCGGCCTGGTTGGGCTCCTGATGCTCGGGATGTTCCAGATCATGGCCCTCAACAAGTACCTGTGGCTGATCATCGCGACGGTGCGCGCGCTGAGCGAGCGCTCCCGCCGCGAGCTGGTCGCGCTCAGCCACGCACAGGCGTGGGCGCGGTACGTCACCGCGCAGGCCGAGGCGGTCTCCGCCGAGCCCGCTCCCGAGCCGACCCGAGTCGAGCTCGACGGCGGCCAGACCGACGCCGCGGCGGAGCGCCGCATCGCGAGTGGCGAGCACTGAGCGATGCCCGCGACGGTCCTGCACGTCATCGAGCACATGCACCTCGGCGGGCGCGAGACCGCGCTCGCGCGCCTGGTGCGCGGACTCGACCGTACGCGTTTCACGCCGATCGTCGCCACCTTCCTGCCTGGTGACCTGGGCGACGCCTTGGCCGCCGAAGGGATCCCGGTCGTGCGCCTGGACGTGCGACCGAAACACCGCCGCGTCGGCGCGCTCGAGCGCCTGATCCACGAACGCGGCGTCGATCTCGTGCACACCCACATGTTCTCGGCCGGCACCTACGGGCGCGCGGCCGCGATCGCGGCGGGTGTTCGCGGCATCGTCCACACCCACGCGACCCTGAGCTTCCGCGAGCGCCCCTGGAAGACCTACCTGCCCGAGGCGGCCTTCACCGCGTTCACCGACCGCGTGATCTGCGTCTCGCGAGCTGTGCGCGATCATCTCGCGCGTTTCCTGCCGATGTTCAAGGACCGCCTGGTGGTGATCCCCAACGGCCTCGCCATCGACGTCTTCGGGCGTCCCACGGGTGCGCCGCGAGGGTTCCACGCGCCGCCGCGGATCGTCGGTGTCGGACGGCTCGAGCCGGTGAAGGGCTTCGACGTCCTGATCCGTGCGCTCGGCGAGCTCGAGCGCGCGGGCGTCGAGTTCCGGGCGCGGCTGGTCGGCGACGGCTCGGAGCGCGCGCGGCTCGAGGCGCTCGTGGCGAGCCTGGGCATCGGCGGCCGGGTCGAGTTCCTGGGCCACCGACACGACGTCTCGGCCATCCTCGCCGAGGCCGACCTCTACGTCGCACCCTCGCACCGGGAGGGTCTCTCGAACGCGGTCCTGGAGGCGATGGGCGCGGCACTGCCGATCGTCGCGACCCGGGTGGGCGGCAACCCCGAGCTGCTCGAGCCGATCGGCGTGTTGGTGCCGCCCGCCGATCCCTCAGCCATGGCCGAGGCCCTCCGTCGCACCCTCGCCGATCCGATCGCAGCCCGTGCCCGCGGCGATGCAGCGCGCGTCGAGATCGAGCGCAGCTACACGCTGACCGGAGTCGTGCGCCGTCACGAGGACCTCTACGACGAGCTCCTCGCCCGCCGGCCCGCGACCGCTGGCCGAGCCGCCTGAGCGGCCGACGAGCTCCTCGTGAAACTCGGCAAGGGCGCCGTCCTCTCGGTGCTGAAGCTCGTCAACACCGGGCTCGGCTTCCTGCTCGGTCTCGCCGTCGCGTGGGTGCTGCGCACCGGCGCGCCGACCGACGCCCTCTTCGCGGCGTGGTTCATCCCGGTGATCCTCGCGCGCGAGCTGCCGCGGGTGGTCGGCATGGTGCTGGTGCCGTTCCTGGTCGAGAGCCAGCTCGCCGAGCGCAAGCGGGTCCCCGATCTCTTCATGACCTGGTGGATCGTGTTCCTGGGCGTGGCGACGGTGGCGATCGTGCTCGCCTCGCGCTGGATCATTCGCATCACCGTGCCTGGGCTACCCGCGGACACGGCCGCCGAGGCGGTGCGCCTCCTGCAGATCCTCGCGCCGTCCTTCTTCTTGCTCGGCCTGTTCGGAGGCGCGCAGAACCTCTTCTACGCGAGGCGCGTCTTCTACGAGCCCGAGCTGGCGGCGACCGCATGGCGGGTGGTGGCGATGGTGGCGCTGTTCGTCGCGGGCGGGCTCTTCGGAGTGCGGGGTTACGCCGTCGGCCTGGTCGCGGCGGCCGCGGTGCAGCTCTCGATCCTGGCCGCGGCGGGGCGGCGCCACGGCATTCCGGTGGCGCCCATCACCGACCCGTTTCGCGACCTCGATCTGCTCCGGCCGCTGCTGGGAGGCGCCGCCACGGTGGGCACGTTCCTGATCCTCGATCAGGCGAACCCGTTCGTCGATCGCTTCATCACTTCGTTCCTGCCGGAAGGCAGCATCTCGATCCTGAGCTACGGCGACCGGCTCGCGAAGGCGCTGCCGGTGCTCATGGCGACTAGCTTCATCTCGGTCTTCATCCCCGAGCTCTCCACCGCCCGCGCCAAGCACGGCGACATGCGCCGAGTGGGCGGGTCGATGGCGATCTTCCTGATGTCGGTCGGGCTGCCGCTGGCCGTGCTGGTGGTGTGGTCGGCGGACGACCTCGTCCACCTCGTGCTCCACCACGGCAACTTCACGGCGGCCCAGGCGCCGATCGCCGCGGCGACGGTCGTGGCCTACGCCCTCGGGATCCCGGCGAGCCTCACCGGCATGGGGATCAAGGGCCTCTACTTCGTCGAGCGCAATACCCGCGAGGTGGCGCGGTTCGGGATCTTGGCGCTCCTCATCAACACCTTGGCGGACCTGGCGCTTTTTCCAATCGGCGTCGAAGGAATTGCACTCTCGTCGTCGTTGACCGTGTGGATCGTCACGGTTTACCTGTGGAAAAGAGCCAACTTAGGTTGGCCGGACCCACGCGCCACCGGACGGATCCTCGCGGGCGCGGCCGTGATGTGTGGCCTTCTCTTTGCATTGCCGTGGCCGCATTGGTTAACCCAGCCCGTGCTCCGCTTGGCTGTCGGAGTGGCAACGGCGGGGCTTGCCTACGTGATCGTCGTATACCCCTACTGGAAGCGGTTCGACGTGGGCGGAGAGAGTGGTTCAGCCGGCGGTGACGCCGCCGCCGCCCCTGTCGTCGAGCCCCGAGAGACGTGATGGCGATCGATCCCCTGCTGCTCAAGATCTACCAAGGCGCCCCGGCTCCAACGGGCCAGTCCCTCGATACTCGCGGCAACAACGGCGTCCCGAGCACCAGCCTCCCGGCGGTGACCCAAGGCGGTGGCGCGGTCACCTTCGGCCTCGGCGGCGGCGGCTTCTCGACCGCCAAGAGCTTCCTCTTCGTCTCGACCTACGGCGGCGAAGGTACGACCTATAGCTGTGTGCGATCGGCGCGCAACCTCTCCCGCAATCTGGGTGACGCGCAGATCCTGCTCGTCGACATGAACCTCAAGCATCCCGCGCTGAGCGAGCGGCTCGGCGATCCGAAGGACGGCTGGCTGCCGGCGCTGAGCGACATCGCCGGCGCCGACATCGGCTCGGCGTGCTTGCCGCTGGTCGACGAGAACCTGTGGATCCTGCCGATTGGCGCGGGCAAGCGTGACATCGGTCTGCTCGAGCTCGCGGCGGCGTTCCCGGTGCTCATGTCACGGCTCAAGCAGGAGTTCGGCTTGGTGATCGTCGACGGCCCGCCGGTGCTCGACTCCACGCACTCGCTGCTGCTCTGCCAGCACGTCGACGGCCTCGTGCTGGTGATCGAGGCCGGCAAGACCCGGCGCCAGGTCGTGAACGTGGCGATGGAGCAGATCGGCCGAGCGGGCGGCAACGTCATCGGCGCGGTGATGAACAAGCGGCAGTACTTCATCCCGAGCTGGATCTACGACCGGCTGTTCGCGGTCCGCCCGATCGCGCGCCGGTAGCGACGCGCGGGCGACCGCGGCGTCGAGGTTCGGTTCCGCGTCGTCCAGCGGTGCGCCTCGAGCCGACCGCGCAACTCCGGCCAGCGCCCCGGTGTGCTGGCCGACCGGCGTAGCGGTCACGGGCCGCGCGTCAGCGATGACGCTCGGTCGGAACCCAGTTTCGAGCGCCCCCCGGGCGCGAAGACGACGGAAAACGCGCCGTGGGGCGCCTTTTCGGGGCTATTTCGCGGCGAATCAAGGCGGATTTCCCGGGCTCCACGCGCGGAAAACTGGCAAATTGTGGTAGTTTCCACTGGCAGAATGTGGCAGTTATTACCACAAAAAGTGGCAAAAGCTGCTGGCAGATTGTGGTACGCGCGAGATCGGGCCACACCCCGATCCGCGATCGGCGCGTGCGACGCCCGCACCCGCGAGATCGCGCGGCCCGACGGCCCGCGCTCCCGGCCGGTCACGACGAGGCTGTGAAGCTTTCCGTCTGGGTCGCTCGCGGAAGCCGCGTAGGCCCGGCGACGGGGGATGGAACCCCCGTCGCTGCGAGGGTCTTCGTAGCGCAGGGGGCTCCGTCCCCCCGCGGCGCTTCGCTCTCCCTCGATGTCCTCACGAGCTCGACGCGACCCGAGCGACCGTCATCACCCTGAAGATCCGGGCTTCCGTCGAGCCTAAGTCTTGGGCGCCGTGGCGCGAATTCACCGCGAAGCCCTCGTGGCGCCCGCGCCGCGAGCCGAGCTGAGCTGCTGCCACCGCAAGGACGGCATCCCGCCCTGCCCACCGCCCGATCCCCGCGCCCCACAACACCTCACGGTGCGCGGAAAGCCTCCCCGTGGCGCTCGACGTAGCCGTCCACCATCGAGACCACCTCGTTGTTGTTGAGCGTGGCGCAGGTGAGCATCGAGGTGTTCACGATCTGGAACGGCCGCTCGAACCCGGCGAGCTTCTTGGCGTCGGCGGGAGCCGAGCCGACCAGCGGCAGCGGCTGAACGTACCGGGCCCGGTGCACGCCGGCATAGTCGATGTCGCTCTCGGAGAAGTCCGGGAAGATCCGCTTGAGGCCCCGTCCGACCAGGGTGTCGAGGAGCTCACGGTCCGGCGCCGCGAGCCGCTCGTCGTCGGCGCCGAGGTAGCGCGGCAGGTACACCAGCGAGCGCCCGGCGGTCTCGGCGCCGCGGTCGACCAGGTTCGTCATCTCGATCACGCCGGTCAGCTCGACGGATTCGTCGCCGATGTTCAGGACGTAGTACGGCGTGAGCGGCTTCTTGAGGGCGAGCACCGCGCACGCGACGCCGAGGTAGGCGTGCGAGGTGGGGAAGTCGCTCGCCATGCGATCGACGTGCGGCTTCAGGTCGTCGGACACGACGTGAGCCGCGAGGCCGGTGGGCGCCGTGAAGAACACCTGGTCGAAGCGCGCGCGTCCCGGCCCGCCTTCCGGGTGGGTCCACACGACGTCGCAGGTGTCGGCGCCTCCGTTCGCCCCGGGGATCCGCTCGATCCCGGTCACCGGTGCGCGGAGGTGGATGGTCGCGCCGCGCTCGCCGAGCTTGCGGGCGAGCGTCCCGAGGATCCGCGCGTAGCCGCCGCTCGCGTAGCCGAGCTGTTCCTTGGCGCCCGCGCCCGCGCGCGCACCGAAGAGGCGGGTGAGCGTCGCCCAGATGAAGACGGCGGCGACCTGGTCGTGGAAGGTGCCGAACTTGGCCTTGAGCAGCGGCCGCCAGAACACCTCGTAGGTGCGGCGTCCGCAGGTCTTGGTCAGCCACTCCTCGGCCGTCACACCGTAGAGCTGGAATGGATCGGCGAACCGCGTCGCGTAGACGATCGTCGCGCCGAGCCGACCCTTGTCGATGAACGAGAGCAGCGGGAAGCGGAGGAAGTCCGCGTTCCCGTTCATGTCGAAGAAGCGGCCACCGGCCCAGTAGCCCGTGCCGGTGGTCCTCCACCGCAGCTCGGCGCCGAGCCCGATCTCGCCGAGCAGCCCGATCAGCGCCTGATCCTGGGGCAGGATGCAGTGGTAGAAGCGGTCCCAGGTGAACGGACCGTAGTCGTGCGCGCACGTGAGCCCGCCGAGCTCGGGCGCGCTCTCGAAGACCTCGACCGCGTGTCCGAGACCGGTGAGCCGGTAGGCGAACGTCAGCCCCAGCAGCCCGCCGCCGACGACGGCGCACTTCATGCTGCGGTCTCGACCGGCACCAGTCCCTCGAACGCGTCGAGCCGGAACTCGCGGGTGCAGCGGTGGCAGGCGAGCGCTCGCGCCGGCTGACCTGGAGAGACCTCGGCCTCTTCACCCTTGGCGAGCGGCTCGCCGCAGGCGCATACCCAGCCCACCGGACGGGCCGGGTTCCCGGCCACCAGCCGGAACGGGGCGACGTCGTGAGTCACCACCGAACCCATGCCGACCATCGAGAACTCGCCGAGCGTGATGCCCGGTCAGATCGTGGCGTTGGCGCCGATCGTCACGCCTCGGCAGACACGCGTGGCGAGCGTCTCGTCGGTCACGTCCGAAGTCTCGAGGCCGGTGAGCTCGAGGTTGCCGGCGCGTGGATAGCGGTCGTTGGTGAACACCGTGTGCGCGGCGATCATCACGAACTCGTCGATGGTCACCTGCGCGCACACGTAGACCGACGCGTTCAGCTTGCAGAAGTCGCCGATGACGACCTCGTACGCGACATAGGTCTTCTCACCGATGATGCACGAGCGCCCGATCCGGGCGTTGCGGCGGATGTGGACGTTGTCCCACACCTTGGTGCCCTGGCCGAGCTGGACACCCGGCTCGATGATCGAGGTCGGGTGAGTCCACGCCGGCTCGTACGGCACCGTCGCCTGGCCGGTCATGCGGCCCTCGCGACCGCGAGCCAGTTGTCGCGCGTGGCGGCCGCGTAGGCGGCTTCGATCACTCGCACCGACGCGAGGGCGTCCGCGGTGGTGATGCGGGGCACCTCGGTGCCGCGGATCCAGCCGAGGAAGTTATCGAGCTGGCTCTTGAACGCCGCGACCTTCTGGTAGCCGGTGCCGAAGCTGACCCAGTTGGAGTTCCCGTCCTGGCGATAGCGGCTGCCGGCCCAGCCGATGTGGAGCGTGCCGGAGCTGCCGTGGACGCTGATGTAGCTCTCCGAGTCCTTGTTCAGGCTCCAGCTCAGGTCGATGGTGCCCATCACGCCGCCCTCGGTACGGAACTGGATCCGTGCGGTGTCCTCGACCTCTAGGCCCTGCGCCGAGATCCCGAACTCGGCCTGCACCGACTGGATCGGGCCGAGCAGGTACCGGGCGATGTCCGCCGAGTGGCAGCCGTTGTCGATCAACACCCCGCCGCCCGCCTGCGCGCGCTGCGAGTTCCACCGGTCCTTCATCAGGACTTTGCTGCAGAAGGCGTTCTCGAACAGGATCAGCTTGCCGAGGATGCCGGCCTCGATGATCGCCTTCGCCTTGATGATGTCGTCGACGTAGCGGAACTTCGACGCCATCATGAGCTTGAGCCCGGCGCGCTCGCTGAGCTCGACGAGCTCCTGGGACTCGGCCGACGCGATCGTCAGCGGCTTCTCGCACAGCACGTGCACGCCGTTCGACAGGAAGTGCTTCGCCATCGCGTAGTGCGTGACCGGCGGCGTGCACAGGATCACCGCGTCCACGTCGGCGAGCAGCGTGGGATCGCGGTAGTCGTTCAAGAGCTTGCAGCGGCGTTGCTCGGCCACCGCCTCGGCGGCGGCGCTCTTCACGTCCACCACCGCCGCGAGCTTGATGTCGGGGATGTGAGCGAGGGCTTCGAGGTGCGACTGGGCGATGCGCCCGCAGCCCACGAGCGCGGCGCGGAGCGGCTGGTTCGATGTCGGCATGGTGACTCTCTCCTGATCTGGCGCGCCGCTCAGCCGATCGCGAGATCGGCCGCGGCCTTGCGGATGATGGCGGCGATGGCGTCCACGTGGTCGGTGGTGTACTTCTCGTTCCACGGCAGCACCACGACGTCGGCGAGGGCCTCCGTCGAACCGGGGTACTCGGCCTTGTCGTAGACCACCGGCGGATCACCGGCGCGGTGCGGTCCCTTGTACGGGAACTCGCTCTTGCCGAAGGTGCGGTGGTCGCGCAGCACCTCGCACTCGAAGGCGAGCTTCTGGATGTAGCGAGGCGCCGACATCACGCCGAGGGGCTTGAGCGCGTCGCCGAAGCCCACCGAGCCGCCCTTGATCACCTTCGGATCGACCCGCACGCAGTACTTCCAGTACGTGTGGCGTCCGCCGGGAGTGACCTTCGGCACCGCCACGCCTCGCACGTCCGAGATCGCCGCGGTGAGACGGTCCGCCATCGCGATGCGGTGCGCGACCATCGCGTCGAGCTTCTCGAGCTGCGCCAGCGCCACGGCGCCTTGCAGCTCGGTCATGCGGTAGTTCATCGCCAGGAAGTAGTGGTCGGGGTTCGGATCGCCGTAGCCCCACGCCTTGTCGATGAAGAGCCGCATGCGGCGCTCGTGGGCCGGATCGCTGGTGACGACGCAGCCGCCCTCGCCCGTGGTCATGTGCTTGCCCTGCTGGAGGCTGAACGCACCGATCGCGCCGATGGTGCCGACGTGCTTGCCCTTGTAAGTGGTGCCGTAAGCCTGCGCGCAGTCCTCGAGGACCGGGAGCCCCTTGGCGCTGGCGAGCTCCATGATCGGGTCCATGTCGCACGGGTTGCCGAACAGGTGGGTCACCATGATCGCCTTGGTGCGCTTCGTGATCTTCTTGGCGATGGTCTCGGCGGTGACGTTGTAGGTGAGCGGGTCGCAGTCCGCGAACACGGGGATCGCCGTCTGGTAGAGAATCGGCGTGATGCCGCCCATGTCGGTGATCGGCGTGGTGATGATCTCGTCGCCCGGTTCCGGGTTGACGCTCGCGACGGCGGCGTGGATCGCGGCCGTGCCCGAGGTCGTGGTCCGGCAGCTCGTGGATCCGATCAGCTTGGCGAAGCGGTTCTCGAACTCGCGCACCACGGTGCCCTTGGTGCAGTTGAGCGTGCCGGAGTCGATCACCTTGCGCAGCAGCTCGAGCTCCTCGGCGCCGAACGAGCGACCGGTCGCGTTCTGGTCGGAGGGGAGATTCACGGGTTTGACGTCGGTCATGCTGTGCCTCCAGGAAAACGAATGCGCCGAAGCGACGAGGCGCGGCTCAACGCACGCGCGGCATGCTCGTCCATCGTGATCGGCGTGAAGTTTCGGCGGATGCGGGCGATCGCCTTGTCGACGAACGCCAGCTTGGTGGCGGTGGTGAGGTCCATGCCCGGGAAGAAGCGCAGCCCCTCGACGCGGTCGCAGCCCAGGAAATCGAGTGGATGGAGCAGGAACGACGGCTCCACGCGGCTGGCGCGGCACAACGCGAGCGCGAGCTCCAGGTACGCGAGCGCCACGATCGACGAGTAGCGTGACAGGTAGAGCAGGTAGCTCATGTGGAACGGCGCGCGCACCACCGGCATCGTGGTGACGGGGATCTCGATCAGGTCCTCGCGCGACCCGAGCTTCCAGACGTAGGGCGTGAGCGGGCGCAGCCCGTCCGCGAGCGTGCCGAAGAGCTGACTGCGCTTGGCACGCTCCTCGGCGCTCAGGTTGCGCGCGCCCCAGAAGTAATAGAGGCGCGCGAGCGGACCCAGGAAGGTGGGGAAGGTGGAAGCGTCGTAGCGGTAGCCGCGCCGCCCCAGCACCTCGAGGGTCGCGGGCGAGAGGCTGAACCCCGGCCCCCGGAAGCCACGTGTGCGCTGGCCGGTCACCCGCTCGATGTGCTCCTCGGCGGTGCCGATGTCGCGATCGAGGTCCTCGGGTGTGTAGAGGTGGAGCCACTGCTCGTGGAGGAACGAGTGGTTGCCGATCTCGTGCCCCGACGCCCCGAGCCGCTGGAATGCGTCGCGATTCTTCTCGAGCGAGGCGTCCTTGCCGACGACGAAGAACGTGATGCGCAAGCCCTGCCGGTCGAGCCAGGGCAGCACGGTGTCGAAGAGCGGCTCGAGATAGGTCGGGAAGCTCTCCCACCCGACGTCGCCGTGGGTGCGCATGTAGGCCCACTCGTTGTCGATGTCGAGCGAAATGCTCACACCGGCGCGGGACGCGCCCATCGGGCTCGGCGGCGAGACGGTCATGAATTGGAGGGAGCCGGGACGGCGGAGGGCGACGGCGCCTCCCCAGCCGCGGGGGCGCTCGCGAGGTACAGCACGGGCCGACGGAGCGCGAGATCGCGGAGCAAACCGAGGTGCGCGAGGATGGTGCGGACGATCTTCATCTTCGACTCGCCGAAGAGCCGCGATTCGAGGGTGGCCGGGTGCTCGACGATGCGCGCACCGGCGAGCTTCGCCTGGATCAACAGCTCCGCGACGCCCAGGAACCCGGGATTGCGTAGCTCGATCCGATCGACGCTGCTCTTGCGGTACACGCGGCAGCAGCTCGTGTAGGTGTGGATCCGATCCCCGAGGCTCGCGCTGTAGAGCCGCGACAGCGTCTTCGAGAGGAAGAGGCGCCACGGCGGAACGTTGAAGACGTGGCCTTGCGGGTGGTACGGCGACGCGGTCACCAGGTCCGCGTGGTCGAGCATCGGGATCATCGCCTCGAGCTCGCTCGGATCGTAGGAGCAATCGCAGTCGAGCGAGCACACCACGTCGGTGGTCGCGGCGCGGATCCCGGTGACGAGCGCTGCACCGATGCCCAGATTCCTGGGGTGCCTGAGGAGCCTGCAGTCCGGCACGTTCCGGAAGCGGGCCTCGAGCGCCGTCCACGTGCTGTCGCTCGAACCGTCGTCCACGAGGTTGAAGAGGATCCGGTACTTCTGACCCAGCTTGCGGCGCAGCTCGAGGAGCGTGCGGTGCAAGTAGGTGACGTTCGCGTCCTCGTTGTAGAGCGGGATCACCAGCGTCACGGGTTGGGCATCCGGCGAGACCGTGGGCGGCGTGATCGCGTCGGTGCCGAGGTCGATGATCCCCGAGGCTCGCTCGCGTCGTGGCGCCTGGGTCGCGCGCTCGATTCCCAGGTCGTCCCCGATCGACTGGAACTCGTAGTGACTGAGGTAGTAGTCGAGGACCTCCGGCATCCGCTCGAGGTTTCGGTAGTGGCGGATGCGGTTGAGTCGAGGCAGGGACCGGACCTCGGGCTGGTCCTTATCCATCTCCCAGCTCATGAAGTAGAAGACCAGGGGCGACCGACGGTGCTTGGTCCACCACCGAACCGCCCGCCGCATGACGGGGTGCGGGAGCTGACGTAGGTAATTCCCGCCCGATATCGCGACTCGAAGTCCCAGGAGGCCGAGCGTCGAGATCGGGTACTCCCAGAGCGTCAGGTCGCTGGCGGAGTGGCGGTGGCGGTTGACCTCGAAACAGCGTGGATCCCACGCGAAGCGGCGCAGGATGGGATTGATGCTCGAGTCGTACTGGAAACCCTCCTCGGCCAGGATGTCGAGGATCCAGGCGTCCTGGGCGTGGATCCACTGCGACGAGCGATACCCCACGACCGGAGAGGCGCCAGCGGCCTCGAGCGCCTGACGCGAGCGACGGATATCCTCGCGGAACTCGTCACGAACGCGCGTGCGGATGCTCCCGCCGGGCCAGTAGCCGCGACTGGCGACCTCGTGCCCCGCGTTCACGATGTCGGCGACGACGTTGGGCTGACGGTCGGCGATCCAGCCGAGCACGAAGAACGTGGCCTTCGCGCCGTGCTTGTCGAGCAGCTCGAGCACCTCTTGGACGTTGCGCTCGAGGCGAGAGGGGAACCGCGTCCAGTGCTTGCGAAGCACGGTTCCTTCAAACGCACCGACGTGGAAGTAGTCCTCCACGTTCACCGTCAGGATGTGACTCTGGCGTTGTCCTGCACCCGACGGCTGACGATCTGTCACGGAATTGACTTGGGCTTTCGACGGAGAGGACCAGGTCCGGGGTGCATGGTCGGGCGTACCGACACCGAGCGCAGCTCCGGTCGGCCGAGCAGGGAGAACGTCCGTGAAGAATCGAGTGAAATCGGGCGTGCGATCCGGGTCTTTCATCTGTCAGGCTGGCATCCAGAGGCTTCCACGGTCAAGCGACCGATGGCCATTTGACGCCGGGAACCCCAGTCGTCAGCTTGCGTCAACGCAGCTTCTGTGCCACTCGTGATCCGGTCCTCACCGCTTGAACGGGTAGCACTCCATGGTTCCGCCGGAAGCGCGCGACACCCTCGACCCGAGCAGTCGATCCGCCGGCGTGCCAGCGCCCAGCCGCCCGACGCTCGCGCTCGCCGGCATCGTGGCCGCGCATGTGGTTCTCTGCCTGACCCTGGCGACGTCGCTGAACGTGTGGCTCGACGAGGCCTTCTCGCTCGAGACGTCCGGGCTGGGTCTCGGGGTGGCGTTCCGGCGGGCGCTCGACTTCGAGATGCAGCCGCCGGCTTACTTCACGCTGCTGGCAGCGTGGCGCACGATCGCAGACGGATACGTGTTCGCCCGCGTTCTGTCGATTCTTTGCACCGCGGCTGCGCTGGCGGTGACGGCGCGCCTGTGGCGTCGCCTGTGCCCTCGAATCCATCCCGGTTGGGTGGTGGCGGTGCTGGCGTTCCACCCGTTCACCGTCTACGCGGCCGTGGAGATCCGGCTCTACGCCCTCGCCATCCTGCTCTCGGTGGTGCTGCTCGATCTCTACCTCACCAACTACTTCGACGACCACGGTGCCACGCGCAGCGGGCGCGCCGGGTTCACCGCCGCCTCGGTGGCCGCGCTGTGGACGCAGTTCTATCTCGGGTTCCTGCTCGCGGTGCTCGGCGGAGTGCTGGTGCTTCGTCGTCGCTGGCGAGCCGTCGGCGCCTACCTTGCGGCAATGACGGTCGCCGCCGTGGCGCTCGTGCCGTTCGTTCCCGGGGTGACCGGACAGCTCGAAGGGCACACGCACGGCGTCGATGAGCCGTTCGGGATCCTCGAGCAGGCAAAGTTCGTGTACCAGCGGGTCGCGTACTACACGCTGCCGCGCGAAACCGAGTCCCCCAGGGCGATCAAGCTGCTCCGGGACGCGATCGTCCTGGCCGGCGCTGGCGGGCTCGCCGTGAGGTTCGCGCGTCGTGACCGACCGCGCCTTTCGCCCGCGACGTGGGGGCTGGGGCTCGTCGTCGCCGGGCTCCTGGCCAGCTTCGTGGGCGCGGTCGTCATCACCCGGACCCAGGATCTGGTGCTGGTGCGCCACACCGTGGGGATGTTCGTTCCGGCCGTGCTCGTGACGTTCCTGATCGCCGCCGAGACCGGCGGACGCCGCGCGGTGGCCGCCACGGCGGCCGTGGTGCTCGCCTTCGAGGTCGCCGACCTCGCGACGGTCTACCTGCCTCACCCCGCCAAGCGCGGCGACTGGATGGCGGTGGCGCGCTACATCGAAGCTCGGGAGAAGCCCGGCGAACCGATTCTCGTGTTCCGCGCCCCCACCGAGCTTCCGCTCGCGATCCACTATCGAGGCGTCAATCCGATCGTCCCGGTGCCACGCGCCAACGACCGCGATCACTGGGTGCTCGAGGACGCGCAGATCCACTCGACGAGCGAGGTCGTGGCGTTCCTGGAGACCCTCCCCGGCCAGCCACGCGAGCTGTGGCTGGTGACCGACACGATCTGGTCCTCGATGGGGATCTCGTTCGGCCACGACATCCTGGATCGAGCCCTCTCGGAGGGCTTCGTGGTGAAAGACGAGCGTTCGTTCTTCGCGTCGCGGGTGCGCTTGCTCGAGCGTCGCTGAGCGAGGCGGCGGCCCAGCCTCAGCGCGTCCTCGGTCGTCGCAGCCGGGGGATCGCCAGCGCCACGAGCGCGAGCGGTGCCAGCGACGCGGCCTGCCCACCAGCATCGCCGCCGAAGGTCCCACAGGCGTGGCCCTGGCACGCATCGCCGATGCCATTGCCGTCCGAGTCCTTCTGGTCGGGGTTGGTGGTCGTCCAGCAGTTGTCCTGAAGGTCCGGCACACCATCCCCATCCCAGTCGGCCATGAAGGTCGCGGTGAGCGTGGTGTCGACCTCGGGGGCGGTGATGTTGTGGGACATCGCGCCGCCGTCGGACCACGCCGACCAACGATAGATGGAGCTCGCCGTCGGCTGGGGTGACTCGGCGCCGACCCCGACCTCCGAGCCCGCGATCACCGTGCGCACCAGCGGTGACGCCGCCGCTTCACTGCCCAGCGAAAGCGTGAGGCCCGCGGGCGACGAGACGAGCGAGAGCTGGATCGTCCGGGGCTGTATCGAGACGCTCTCCTGGGCCGGAAGGCCCCCCGAATCGACGACCGTCAGACGAAGCTCGAGGTAAGAGGGGTACTCGTGATCGGGGGCCGCGAAGCTCCCGGATGGCGTGCCGTCGAAGGTGGTGATGGTGTGCTCGTGACAGTCGCTCGGGCAGTGCATCATCACCAGGATCCAGTGGTACGCGGACGCAGGCAGCGTTTGGTCTTGCGCGTCGGTCGCGGTCGCCGCGAACTCGATCGTGTCCCCCACTCTCCAGGTGAGGTCCGCGGCGGGCTGCAGGATCGCCGGCACGGGCGGAGTGTTCTCGGCGTGGATGACGATCGTCGTGCTCGCGCTCGCCCCGTGGCTGTCGGTCACCCGGAGCGTGACCACGTGGTCCCCCGGATCCTCGAACACCCAGTCGGGCGCGGTGTTCGTGGAGTCGTCGAGCTGTCCATCGCCATCGAGGTCCCACGCGAACGTGAGCGCGTCCCCCGGATCCGCGTCGCTCGACGCCGAGCCGTCGAAGCTCACGGCGAGTGGTGCCGGACCGGAGGTGACGCTCGCGACGATGGCGGCGACCGGCGGCTGGTTCGAGAAGAAGTACGAGATGCGGCGGATCGTGTTGCCATTCTGGTCGGCGTAGAAGAGGTCCCCGTTCGGCCCGACCTGGAGGTCCACCGGACCCGCGACGCCCGACGCCAAGGTCGAGATCGATCCGGGATCGGGCTCGCCGTTGGCCTTCTTGCCGAGAGTCCAGATGCAGTTGCGGGCGTAGTCCGCGAACGCGAGTCGCCCGGCGTACGCGTCCGGAAACGACTGAGCGGAGAGGAACGTGATCCCCGTGATCGAGGAGCTCGTGCCGCCGCCGCAGTTGGCCGGGTCCGGAATCGCGTCGTGGGCGTACGCGAAGTAGGGCGGAGTCACCGCGCCCACCGCCGCATAGAGGTCGTCGCAAACGGCGAGGTGCGCCGACGCGTAGCTGCCCTGCTTGGCCACACCCTCGTAGCACGGCCAGCCGAAGTTCATCGCCACGGCCGTGGGATCGGCGATGCGATCGACTTCCTCCCAGGCGCTCCAGCCGACGTCCCCGACCCACAGGTCGTTGGTGCCCGGCCGGAACGTCATGCGGAAGGGATTCCGGAACCCGTATGCGATGACCCGATCGGCATCCGCGATGGCGCTGCCGTAGAGCGGGTTGGTCGGCAGCGCGGCTCCGGTGTCGGGATCGACCCGGAGGATCGCGCCCCCGTAGGTGGCCGTATCGCCGGCGGTCCGGAGGTCCTGCGCACGCAGCGCTCCGCCTTCCGCGCTCGGCGGCGCCTGGCTGGCGCCGACACCCCCGGGTGGATCTCCGCAGGGATTCCTGGGGGTGGGACTGCCGCTCGAGCCGCCGCCCTGCCCCCAGTCGGCGAACGTGAAGCTCGCGCCTTCACCGGCGCTCACGTAGAGGGCACCGTCCGCGCCGAACTGCAGATCCCCGAGGGAATGCGACGGGTATTGCTGGCACCACTGCCCCGAGATCAGCACCTCCTCCGGCGCCGCCAGCGTGTTCCCCGGTCCGACGGTGAGGCGGGAAAGCCGACCCGTGACGACGCAGCCGTCCGTGGTCGGCCCAGGCGGGCTCGGGCACGTGTCGTTCCATACCGGCGCCGTGCCGCCCGGCGGGGCATCGTAGGCGTAGAGCACCCACACGTAAGGGCGTGACGGGAACTGGGGATCGATCGCGAGTGAGAGCAGACCGCGGTCCCAGTAGTTCATGACCTGGGGACGCAGGTCGGCGAGGACATCGGGCGTGGTATCGGAGACGTCCGAGAACACCTTCACGAGCCCCGACTTCTCCGTGACGAACACACGACCGTCGGGCGCGAAGCGCACCGCGGTGGGATTCTTGATCCCGCTCCACACCACGGTCTCCTGGAAGCCCTGGGGGAGCTGCGCGGCGTGCGCGCTTCTCGCGGCGAGCACCAACAACGCCAGCGCGTACGCAGTCGGCCGAATGAAGTTCATCGTCACCCCTGAAACAGCGGCAGTGTACGGACCCTCCGCGGTCGCTGTCACGGCGTTCGCCACGACAATTGCTGACGATTTCGCCGTGATATATCGGCGCCATGCGGATCTTGTTCGTGGGGGCGGGCGGTGTCGGCGGCTACTTCGGCGGATGCCTGGCCGCGCGCGGTGGCGACGTGATGTTGCTCGCACGCGGGCGCCACGCGGCCGTGATCCGCGAACGCGGGTTGCGCGTGCTCAGCGGGGGCAAGATCCTCGACTCGCGACCCGCGGTGCTGGAGCCCGGGGAGCCGCCGACCGTGGCGGACGCGCTGGTCGTCGCGGTCAAGCATCGCGACCTCGACCAGGCCCTGCGGGACGCGGCGCCATCGCTGCGCCCCGGCGGTGCGGTCCTCTCGCTGCTCAACGGCATCGGTCACGAACCCGATTTCCGGCGCCTCGTTCCTCACGGGCACCTCCTCCTCGGCATGGCGTTCGTCGGGGCTTCGATCGAGGAGCCGGGTGTGATCCGGCACACCAGCGAGGGACGCATGGCGTTCGGCGAGCCCGACGGCCCGCCGGGGGAACTCGCGGGCGCGCTGGAGCGGGCGCTGGCGATCGGTGGCTTCCCTGTCCGCGCGGTCGCCGACGTTTCCGCGGCGCTGTGGCGCAAGGTGATGTGGAACGCCGCGTTCAACTCGCTCAACACCCTGGTGGGCGGGACCTGTCGCGACCTCATGGAGGTCGAGGGGATGGTCGGCGAGCTGCGCGCGGTGATGGAGGAGGTGCGCGCGGTGGCGCGCGCCGAAGGTGTCGACCTGCCGGCGGATTGGCTCGAGAAGAGCCTCGCCGCGGACGTGAACTTCACGCCCTACGTGACCTCGATGCGTCTCGACCGCGAACGCGGACACACGCTCGAGCTGGAGGCGATCTTGCGCCGTCCGATCGCCATCGCGCGGCAGCGGTGTGTGCCCATGCCGCGTCTCGAGCTCCTCGAGGCCGCGCTACGTGCGACCGAGCGAGCCGGGGCTCCACCGGACCAGGACTGACGGGATCACGTCACTCGAAGACCAGCGTTGGGTCTTCCTGGAGGCGGTGCATCCAGTGACGCGCCTCGAACGCGAGCTGCGGATGGGTGTCCACGAGGTTCCCGAGCTGTCGCAATACATCGACCGTGCGCCACGCGAGCCGCACCAGGTCGCCTTCGTCGCAGTCCACCTGGGGCCAGCCTTCGCCGGTAACGATCCGATCCATCGCCCAGGCTGCGCTGACGTTGACCATCGGCCGCTCCGCCACCCCGAGCTGACGCTCGATGTGCTCGATGTGCTGCGCGATCGTGACCAGCCTCACGATCGCCTGACCGACCTCGGCCGGCAGCTCCGGGTTGCGCTTGAACTCGCGGTCGCCGCCGGCGAGGGCCCCCGCCACGGCCACGATGCTACGGTCCGGCACGATCGCGCCGTTGCGGATTCCTTCGGCGAGGAGCAAGGGATGGTCCAGCCGCAGCAACGCCGCCCACAGGCCTTCCGGGGTGGGGCGGTCGTCCACGCCGACATAGCCGAAGTGACGCAGCACCGCGACGTAACGCTCGAACTCTCGCCACAGCCCCTCTTCGAGGTGGTCTGCCTGGATGCGCAGGTCGGTCAGGTGCTTGCGTCGCCGCCGCAGGACTCCGCGGGTCTCACCGCTGGTCGGCACCCGCCGCTCGAGTGCGTCCGCCTCCGCGCGTAGGTCGCGCACGGTGATCGCGCGCTGGTACTGAGCGAAGCTCTTGTCGAGGAGCTCCCGGACCTGCTTGGGGTCGAACGCCCCGAGGAGGTTGAGCGCCATCGTGTAGCTCGCCTTGAACTGGCTCTCGATCGGCTCGGGCTGGCTACGCAACGCGTGGGCGATCTCGTCCACGTCCATCGCCGGGCCGGGGACCACGACCGCGAACCCGACCCGGTCCTTCCCACGCCGCCCGGCGCGGCCCGTCATCTGCTGGAGCTCGCGCGCGAGGAAAGGCCGCTCGTCGCGGCCGTCCCACAGCACCGAGCGGGTGATGCAGGCCGATCGCGTCGGGAAGTCGACTCCCGCGGCCATGGTGGTCGTGGAGAAGAGCGCGTCGAGGAGCCCCTCCGCCATGAGCGTCTCGAGGGCGAGCTTCCAGGCTGGATGGTGGCCCGCGTGATGCGCGGCGGCTCCCGCGCGCAGCACGCTCTCCATGTGACGGTGGCCGGCCAGCGCGGGAACGTCCGCGACGATCTGGTCGAGGACCTCCTGGATGCGGCGCTCGCGGCGCTCCTCGATGCGGCGACCCTGGCGAGCGAACGCCTCGGCCGCTTCGTCGCACGCGGCGCGCGATCCCATGAAGACGAGCGCGGGCAAGAGATCGTGGCGCCGCAGCAGGGAGATCAGATCGCGCGGCAGGACGCTGCGCCGGAACCGCCGTGGCCCACGTGGCCCCGTCGAGGCACCGCGCCCCTGGTTCGCGGCCTCACGGACGTCGTGGTGGACCCGCCGCCCCGACTCCCAGAACGGCCCGAGCCGCCAGCCGTCCGGGTACACGAAGAGCGTCTCCATCGGCACGGGGCGATGGCGCGTGGCCACGATTCGCACCGAGGTGCCGCGGACGCCGGCCATCCAGGTCGCGAGCTGGTCGGCGTTCGCGATGGTGGCGGAGAGCAGCAGGCAACGCACCGACGGGGGCGAGAAGATCCACGCCTCTTCCCAGGTGACGCCGCGATCGAGGTCCGCGACGTAGTGCGCCTCGTCGAACACCACGAGGCCATGATCGATGTCGCACTCGCCCCGCAGGAAGTCGTAGAGACGGTTGCGGTAGATCTCGGCCGTCGCCACCAGTACCGGCGCGGACAGGTTTTCCTGGCGATCACCGGTGACGATGCCGACGGTGTCTTCGCCGAAGCTGCGCTTGAGCTCGACGTACTTGCTGTTGGAGAGCGCCTTGAGCGGGGACGTGTACCAGGCTCGTCCTCCGCGCTCTAGCTCGCGGCGGATCGCCTCGACGGCGATCCACGTCTTACCCGCCCCGGTGGGCGCCGTGACGATGACGTCTTGCTCGCGGATCGCCTCGAGAGCCTCCTCCTGGAACGGATCCGCATGGAAGGGCGCGGCGAGTGGGACGCCGATGTTGGCCAGCAACGCCGCGAGCTCTCGTTCGCGAGGCTCGTCGGTCGGTCGGGGTCCTGCCCGTCGCCCCGGATGCTTGTGACGACGTGCGCTCGGGGGCTGCTGGCCGGGAGGTGAGCCACGGCCACGATCGGAAGGCGGCTGACGACGAGAGCTCATGGCCCACAGGGTGTCCGTGAGAGCGGGGGAGACGGCGAGTAACGCGCCGGCGTTGGCTGCTCTACCACCGGCATGGGGGGTAGGGCCACCGAGGGCGGTGCATTCCGGCCCGGCCGGGACGATTCTGCCGGCCCTGGCCCCATGTGCTGACCGCCGTGGCGGACCCCGCCGTGACGGGTTTCGCCGCCCGGATCGCCGCGATTTCGAGGATTTGTTCGGTCCGAACCCTGACCCGGCACGCTCGGCACGCGGTTCGCTAAAGAAGCTCGCCTCCGTTGGAGGTGTACTCCGCCGAGTCGCGCCGTGCGAACCACTCTGTCGAGCAAGATCGCGGGAATGTCGCTGGTGCTGACCGCTGCGGCGACAGCCGTGGTGGCCGGGTCCGTGGTGTGGAATGCGGACAGGGACGCCGAACGGCCGATCGGCACCAGCGGTGGCGAGCTCGCCGAACTCGCAGGCGCCGCGGCGGCCCGCGACGTCGTCAGCGGTAACCACGCGGGTCTCGAGGAGCTGGTCGCTCGTCTGACGGGGTCGGCGCACGTTCTCTATGCCGCCGTGTACGACGCCCACGGACGCGAGCTCGCTTCTTCCGACCCCGGCGGGCTGGCGCCGGCCCTGGCCTGGCCGTCGGAGGCGGACGCCGATCCGGGGGTTCAGCGGCGCCACCCACCCGAGGCCTCAGGACGGCCCGGGTTCGACGATTTCGTCGCGCCGATCCACTCCGCCGAGCCAGGGTTCGTGAGACAGACCGGTGATCCTGGCGTGGCCGGCTATGTCCAGCTAGGGCTCGGCGATCGGCCGGTGATGACTCGTGCGCGAGGCGTCATCGCGCTGGCCGTGGCGCTCGCGGCGTCCGCCGCGGGTGGCTTCGCGATGTTGCTGTTCGCGCGTCGCGTCCTTCAGCCACTGCGGCGGCTGGTGGGAGTCACGCAACGAATCGCGGACGGCAACTTCGACGTGACGACGACCCCGGCCTGCGGGGACCGCGAGCTCCACGATCTCGGCGCATCGCTCGATCGCATGCTCGAGCATCTCCGTGACTATCGCGCCGAGGTGGAGCGCCACCATCGGCATCTCGAGGAGCGGGTCGCGGCTCGCACGCGCGAGCTCGAGCTCGCCACCCACGAGGCTCGTGAGCTCGCACGGCTCGCGCAGGATTCGAGCCGCGCCAAGTCGCAGTTCGTCGCCAACATGAGCCACGAGATCCGAACGCCGATGAACGGGGTCTTGGGCATGACGGACCTCCTCCTCGGCACCGACCTCGACCCGACGCAACGCCGCTTCGCGCAGACCGTGTACCGATCGGCGGAGGCGCTGTTGCACGTCATCAACGACATCCTCGACTTCTCGAAGTGTGAGGTGGGCCGGCTGGACATGGAGTCGGTCGAGTGCGACCTGAGGCGTCTCATCGAGGACGTCGTGGAGTTGCTCGCCGAACGAGCGCAGCGCAAGGGTATCGAGCTCATCGTGTCGCTCGGCCCCACGCTCCCCGACGCAGTCTCCACCGATCCGGCTCGCCTGCGCCAGATCCTCACCAACCTCCTCGGCAACGCGATCAAGTTCACCGAACGTGGCGAGGTCGTCCTGAACGCGGAGGTCGTGGGTGAGGAGCCCGGGCAGGTGATGGTGCGCTTCCAGGTGCGGGACACGGGCATCGGAATTCCGCGACCGTTGCTCGCGACCCTGTTCGAGCCGTTCACGCAAGGTGATCCCTCGATGAGCCGACTCTACGGCGGCACCGGGCTCGGTCTCGCGATCTCCCGACAGCTCATCGAGCTGATGGGCGGGACCGTCGGTGTCGAGAGCGATGCCGGCACGGGCTCGGTGTTCACGGTGCTGATCCCGTTCCGCGTCGCCGAGGCGGTGCACGCGCCGGTAAGCTCGCGTGCCGCCGAGCTGCGGGGACGGCGGGTCCTGGTGGTGGACGACAACGCCACGAACCGGGAGATCGTTCATTTCCAGCTCGAGTCCTGGGGACTGGTTTCGAGCAGCCAGGCGTCGGGCGCCGCGGCGCTTCGCGAGCTCCGCGCCGCGGCGCGGGCCGGTGGCGCCTACGACATCGCGATCCTGGACCTCCACATGCCCGGAATGGATGGTCTCACGCTCGCCCGTGAGATCCACGCCGATCCACTGCTGACCCAGATGGCGCTCGTGATCCTGACCTCGGTCGGCGACACTGCCGCGATGAGCCAGACGGTGCGCGACATCGGCATCGGGGTGTGGCTCACCAAGCCGATCCGACAGGACGAGCTGCTCAACGCGCTCCTCGCCGTGTGCGGACGGAGTGCGCCAACGATCGAATCGCCGGCCGAGCCCGGTGGTGCCGAGCTCGCCAACCTCTGCGGCCACGTGTTGCTCGCCGAGGACAACCCAGCAAACCAGGACGTGGTGACTGCGATGCTCGAGCGTCTTGGACTCACCGCCGACGTCGTCGGGTCGGGTCTCGAAGCAGTTCGCGCCATCGGCCAGAAGCGCTACGACCTGGTGCTCATGGACTGTCAGATGCCGGTGATCGACGGCTTCGAGGCCACCCGACGGATTCGCGCATCCGAAGTGGAGGCAGCGCGCTCCGCCCCGGATGGGGCGCTCGCCCGGCTGGCTGTCGTGGCGCTCACCGCCAACGCCCAGCGCGGCGACCGAGAAGCATGCCTACGCGCCGGCATGGACGACTACCTCGCGAAGCCGTTCACGTTGCAGCAACTCGCAGGGCAGCTCGGTCGCTGGTTGCCGGCCAAGCCAAACCCGAGCGCCGCGCGCCCCCAGGAGTCGATCACGCCAGCCGAACCCGCGACGATCGCCGCGGCCGCCCTGCCGCAGCGCGTGCTCGTCGCGGACGACGACGAGTCGAGCCGGGGACTGGTCACGAGCATCGTGCAGCGCCTCGGCTACGCCGTCGAACCGGTCTGCGACGGCGCCGCGGCGGTGGCAGCGTACCAGCGTGGCGGTGTGAGCCTGGTGCTCATGGACATCAACATGCCGGTACTCGATGGACGTGCTGCGACGGCGCGGATCCGCGAGTTGGAGCGGGCTGGCGAAGACCCGGCTGGCGTCGCCGTGCCGATCGTGGCGTTGTGCGGAGAGGCACTCCCGGGCGACGAAGAGTCGTATCACGCGGCCGGCATGGACGACCTGCTTCCCAAGCCGTTCCGCATCGACGCGCTGCGGCGCCTGCTCGAGCGATGGCTCGGCGAGGGCTCGGCCGCGCCGTCCGCCTCTCGAGAGCCCGCGCACGACGGTTCGCGCCCTTCCCCGGCTCCGAACGCCGGAGACGAGCTGGTCATCGACCCGGCCGCCATCGGTGAGATTCGCTCGCTGGCTCGTCCCGGCGCACCGAGCGTGCTCGGGAGGGCGATCAGCTCGTTTCTCGACACCGCGCCGCGATTGATCGACGTCTTGGTGCGCGCGGCGGAGCATGGAGATGCGCAGGGCGTCGCCTACTCCGCGCACACGCTCAAGTCGAGCAGCGCGTTCCTCGGGGCACGGCACCTGTCGGCGCTCTGCCGTGAGCTCGAGGTCATGGGCCGCGCCAGCTCCATCGAACGCGCCCCGGCGATCGTGAGCCGCGCCAAGGCGGAGTTCGAGCGCGTGCGGCAGGCGCTGCTGCGCGAGGTCGATCAGGCGGCTTGATCCGGTCACGCGCCCGACGTCCCGGGCCGCGCACACGACCGACGGACTCCGCGCCGGACGACCCCGTGGCGCGGGTCTGGGCGTGCCCTCGCCGCGGCGCTGGTGCCGTACCTATCGGTACGCTGGCGACCTTGCCATCACGCTCCGGCGAAGGAGAGCGCCTGTCCGCGTCGGAGAGGGAAGCGGCACGGCTCGCCACCACGCTCGTGCGAACGCTCGATCGCGAGCGTGCACTCCTGATCGAGCAACCCTTGAGCGGCGTCGTATCGAACGGGAGCCCCATCCCGCACTGCGGGATGCGACTTCGGCGAGGGCGCTCGCCACCGCGATCTGGTCGTCTCGAAGGGGCACGTCCGGGTACGGACTCCGCCACTCGACTCGCTGGCCCCCGAGCCACGGTGGAGCGACGACGGCCAGTCCGCGAACCCAGTGGTGTCCTCGGAGCTCGACGGTGTCCCATTGGATCGGAAGCGAATGGGGCTCGCGAGCGTCGGGATCGAGCACCGTGAGCCTGTCGTCGACGCCCATGCCGCCCGAGCCGAAGAAGCGAACCTGGCGATGCCAGCGCAGGGGCGAGTCGTAGCCGTGGTCCGTGAAGACGAAGCTCGCGAACGATCCGTCCGCGAACTCGATCGCGCCGAAGTCCCAACGCTCGCGGTTGCGTCCGGAACGGCCCTCGATACGGGACCAGTGCGGAGCCACGTCGAAAGAGCGTTGGATGCCGAGCGCCTGCAACGGCACGCGATCGAGCCCCAGGAGCGTTCGAGCGAGAGCCATCCCGTGATAACCGTGGCCTCCGAAATCGCTCGCCGTGTGAAGGATCCGCCCGAACATTCCGGACTCGATGGCGAGCCGGACCAGCTCGACGCGCGGAAACCGAGGAAACTGTTCCGCCACCGCCACGATCGATCCGGACGACCTCGCGCGCTCCACGATCGCGTCACCCACCTCGAGCCGGTGCGCGAGGGGCGTCTCGCACAGCAACGCGACTCGACCGTCGACGAGCTCGAGGGTCACCTCGCCGTTCGCGTGGTACGGGACGCAAACCACCACGAGATCGGGATGCGCCCGGCTCAGGAGCGCCTCGACGTCCGCATAACTGGGACAGCCGAGTGCGTGTGCGACCTCGGCGGCTCGCGCGGTGGACCGTCCCACGCATCCGACCGGTTCGAAGTCCGCCAGGGTGGTGAGCAACGGAACGTAGTAATCGCGCGCGCGCTGGCCACATCCGACCAGTCCTACCCGGAGGCGATTCGACGAGACCCGACTCACGCCCGCGTTTCCCGTGCGATGATGTGCGAGGACGAGCCAGAGACGGATCGGATCGCGCGATGGATCACCTCCTGGACAAGGCCGCGGACTGGATTGCCGAGTCCAGGCGCGCGGTCGCTTTCTCGGGTGCCGGCGTCAGCGCCGAGAGCGGGATCGCCACGTTCAGGGATCCGGGTGGCGTATGGGAGCGGTTCGATCCGGCCGAGGTGGGAACCGCAGCCGGGATCGCGAGCTTGCTCCGCAGCGGACCCGCCCGGCTCTACGGGTTCCTTCGCGAGGTGCTGGATTCCGTGCTGCGTGCCGAGCCAAACGGCGGCCACCGGGCGCTCGCGGCGCTCGAAGAGATCCGCAGGCTGCAGGCCGTCATCACCCAGAACGTCGACGACCTCCACCAGAGCGCAGGATCTTCGAAAGTGGTCGAGCTCCACGGAAACGTGCTGCGCCTGCGCTGCATCGAGTGCGGCCACGGCGAGAAGCTCGACCGCCACAGTCTCGCCGCTCGGTTGGAGCGCGCGTTCGGCGGCGATCTCGGCCTCAAGGCGATCCTCGACCGGTTGCCGCGATGCGAGAGGTGCGGCGAGTTCGTGAGACTCGACGTCGTACTCTTCGGCGAGTCGGTTCAAGACCTCGACCACGCCTACGACCTTGCCGAATCCGCCGACCTGATGTTGGTCGTAGGCACGTCCGGTACCGTGTACCCGGCCGCCGAGCTTCCCGAGGTGTGCCGTCAGGCGGGGGGCCGTATCATCGTGGTGAACCCGAGCGAGAACAACTTCGCTCGGCTCGGCGGCCTCTTCCTGCAGGAGCGCTCCGGGATCGCGCTCGCGAGCCTGGCGAAGCGAGTCGAGGCGCGAGTCAGCTCGGAAGGGCACGCCTGAGCTCTCACCCCCGCCCGAACGTGCGAGTCCCTCGGATCAGCCAGCGCGATCGGCCTTGGCCAGCCGCTCGACCCGATCCAGGATCCGTGGCGCCTCGCTCCGTAACACGTAGCGAACCAGGAATCCGGGGGCCTCGAATCGAGGCTTGAGCGTCGCCTGGTACGAGACTCGCGTCTTTCCGGGCTCGGCCGTGGGCTCGAACTTCCAGGTCCCCGAGAGCTCACCCAGATCACCGTCCAGCGTCGAGAATTCCACGCGCGCTCGGTCGTGATGCTCGAAGCGGCGGGTGATGCTGAGGTCACCGGCGATCACGAGGTGGTACTTGAAGCGGACGTCGACGACGGTGTCGTCGCGGCGCAGTATCTCCGCCGAGAAGATGTCGGGGATCATGTCCGCGTAGCGCTCGTAGTCCGTCACCACCCGGAACACCTCGTCGACCGAGGCATCGAGTACCTGCCGGACCTCGATCGCCCGTCCCGAGGGTGCCAGCAGCTCTTCACGGCCCGCCCCCAGCGCCTCACGCGCCGCCACAGGGTGACCCTGCGGTAGCAGACAGAGGGCTACGGCGACCGCCGCTGCGGCACCAGCAGACCACCCGGTAGGCGTCCGCCGCCTTGGGCGCGGCTCGGCGGTCATCGTATCGGGCCTCCGATTCAGCTTTCGAACCTCGGCTCGCGTGTGCGCTCCGAGGCGATCCACATCGGCTTCGATTCGGTGAGCAACTCCGCCTGGACCTCCAGACGCAACTCTTGGTAGGCCCGCGAGACGCGCTCCGCGAAATCTCGCGGTACCGGGCCCCCCTCGGACAGCACGCGGCTCACGGCGGACGGTCCCCGGTTGTAGGCCGCGAGAGCATGCTCCAGGTCATCGAATTGGTCCAGGAGATCCGCCAGATACAGGATACCCAGGCGAACGTTGACCTCGGGAACGAAGAGCTGTGCCGGCCCGTTCCACTCGAGCCCTCGATGCTCCGCCACCTCGCGGGCCGTCGCCGGGCGGACCTGGAGTAAGCCTAGCGCGCCAGCGGGGCTTCGGGCTCCCGACCGGTACCCGCTCTCGACCTCCATCAGTCCCACGATCAACAGCGGGTCGACGTCGTGCCGCAATGCCGTCGATACGAGCTCGCTCGTCACACGACGCGCTCGCGGAACGCCCTCGCGGGCGAGGCGATCCGCAAGCATGGCCTCGAGCAGCGCGCGCGGTGGCGGGTTCGGCCAGCTCAGCACATTGCGCCGCGGCGCCTCGCACCACGGCTCGAGCTCGAGTGGCCCGCCGGTGGACCGCTCGATTCGCGCGAAGGCCGGCTCGGCGCTGAACGACCAGCGCGCCGCGGCCGCCATGGTCAACGAGGTCGCGGCCGTCCACGCCGCCGCGAACAGGAGCGCGGCCAAGCGTGAATTGCGGCCCGGCTCGCTGGGCGCGGGGTTCGCGTCGGGCCGATGAGGTCCAGAGGTTGTCATTTGCGCGACCCGGCCGATGGAGCGGCTCGGATCTGGTTCCAGCCGATGGCCAGCGCTTGGGGGAGGCTGGCCCGATCAAACCCGCACGGGATCCACTCTCACGCCGATCGGCGCGGCCACCACCTGGGGAGGTGGGAGGGGTGGGCCAGGAGTGGACCCCACAGGGCGACGAATCTCCGCCGCCCTGTGGGCTTCGTACTCGAAACCCTCAGGCGCGCGCGCGGCGGCGGGCCGGAGCTTGCACCTTACGAGTCTTCTGGAGCGCGTTGACCCGCCGGGCGAGCTCGCTCAGCCGGTCGTCGAGCTGCTCGATCTGAGAGCGGGTCGGGATGTTGAGAATGCCGAGGGTGCGGTCGATGCCCTCGTCCACCCGCCGCTCGATCTCCTCGCGGGTACGACGCGCGAAGACGAGCACCTCGTCGACAGCCTTCTTCTGGTTCTCGGGGATGCGGCTCTCGACCTCTTCGACGAGGCGCCGCGCGATTCGCTGGCTCTCTTCCTCGACGCGAGAGAAGCGATCCCGAACGTTGGTGATGCCGTCCTTGACGATGTCGGTCACCGCCGCGGCGGCCACGACTTCCTGTTTCCGTGCCATGGGAATCTCCTCGCCGGATCCTCGGTCGCCTCCGACGTGGAGGGCGTGGGTACGATCCGGATCAATCGTTACCCCACGCAATTTAACACGATGCGTCATGATGTCAACGAAAAATGCCGCGCCGCGTAATAACTGAATTCGCGCATCAATTCGGGCAGCTTCGCCCGACCGACGAGAGCTCGATCACGAGGCGGAGCGAGCGCGGTCCTTCGCCCAGGTGCGTAGCGCTGCGATCGGTTCCCGCATCGTCACCGATAGCGGCACGGTCTCCGCCAGCGCCGCAAGCAGGTCGTCCGAGCTCAGCTCCCGCTCGCCATCTCCGAACGCACGATAGAGCGCAGCGACGACGACCTCCTCGATCTCAGCGCCGCTGAACCCCTCCGTCGCGCGCGCGAGAGCGTCGAGGTCGACGGCCGTCGGGTTGCGACGGCGACGCTCGAGGTGGATCGAGAAGATCGCGCGCCGCGCGGCCAGATCCGGGAGGTCGAGGAAGAATATCTCGTCGAAGCGCCCCTTACGTAAGAGCTCGGGCGGTAGCGAGTCGATGCTGTTGGCGGTCGCCACCACGAACACCGGCCGAGTCTTTTCCTGCATCCACGTGAGGAACGTCGCGAACACGCGCCGGGTCGTCCCGGAATCGAGATCTCCGGAACCGCTCGCGCCGGCGAACGCCTTCTCGAGCTCGTCCAACCACAAGACACACGGCGACAGAGACTCTGCGGTTCGAATCGAGCGCCGCATGTTCTCTTCGCTCGCACCCATGTACGAGCTGAAGACGTTCCCGACATCCATCCTGAGCAGGGGCAACCGCCAATGACTCGCGATCGCCTTCGCGGTGAGACTCTTGCCGCAGCCCTGGACGCCGAGCAGGAGGAGCCCACGGGGCTCGGGAAGCCCGAAGGCTCGCGCCCGGGCCGAGAAGCTCGCCCCTCGTCCGTCGAGCCATACCTTGAGTGTAGCGATCCCGCCGACGTGCTCGAGCGACTCGTCGAGCTCGTAGAACTCGAGCAGGCCGCCCTTGCGGATGATCTGCTTCTTCCTCCGCGAGGATCAGGTCGAGATCCTGCTCGTCGAGGCGCAGCCCCTCGACGACGGCCTTGCAGAAGATGCTCTCGGCCTCCGTCGCCGTGAGCCCGAGCGCCGCCTGGAGCATGCGCTCCCGCAGCGTCGGGCTCAGGTCCACTCTCACCCGGTCGTCCCCGCGGACACTCTCGAGCACTCCGTCCATGATCTTCGCGATCTCTTCGGCGTCCGGAAGCGGAACGTCGAGCACCGTGACGTCCTTCTCGAGCTCGGGTGGAAGCGACAGCAGTGGGCTCACGAGCACGAGAGTCTTGAACGTGTGGCGGAGGTCGCGGGCTAGGTCACGAAGGCGCCGAACGACTTTCGGATCCTGTAGGTGCGCGTGCAGGTCGAGGAAGACGAAGACGGCTCGGTCGGGCGATTCGGCGACGCGCGACAGCGCTTCGACCGGATCGCGATTCCCGTCGTCGATCCCGCTCCCGCCACCAGCCCCCGCGTCGACGTCCATACGAGCAGCCGCTTCCCGAGCCGCCCCGCCACCTCGAGCAAGAGCTTCTCGACGCGTCGTTCCTCGTGGGTCACGAGGTAGAGGATCGGATAGCGAGCTCGCACCAAGAGCTCGATCTCGCGGGAGAGTGGCGCCGACGACATGGGGTCCCCCTAGAGCTCGAGGAAACGAGCTCGCTCGCTGGAAGCAGCCAGCACGAGTCCGCGCGAGAACAATCCGGCGGTCGTGAGGAGTGCCCACGCGCCGGCCGGACCGCTCGCCAGATCGAGCGGCGTACCCGCGACCCGGATCCGGGCGCGGATGCTACCGTCCCAGGATTGGCAGAGCAAAACCTGGCGATGGACGCGGAGCAGCCACGGGTCTCCGTGGGGGTCGACACCGGCTCGGAGGATCCCGTCGGCTCGCCCGAGGGTTCCCGTCATGCGACCGTCGGCGAGAGCCAGGTGCACGTTGCCGAGGAAGTCCGTGAGGGCCACGGCCTGGTTTCCCGCTCGTTCGACGTGAACGATCGGAACGGCCAGCGAAGCGCGTGCGGTCTCGCACGCATCGGCCGCGAGCCAGCGAAGGCCCCCGGCACCGTCGACCATCAAGACCCCGTCGCCCGTGGCAACCAGGCGAACCGGCGGCGGGGCTTCGGCTGCAGGAACGACGGTCGTCGAAGCACGAGTTCGCGGATCGAATCTCGTCACGGTGCCATCCCGACGTGACCACCACAGGCACCAGTTCCCCTCGTCGACGGACGACGTCGCGAGGTCCGCGAGGTCGCCCAGCCCCGTCGCGATCTGCTCGTCGCCCCCGCCTGACAGGAGCCAGAGCTGGCCATGTGGAGTGGCGGCCAGGAGATCCCCGGTGCAGGGAACCCGGGCGAGCCTCGGGGTCGGAAGCGCGATGTCACGGGTCGCACCGTCCGACAGGCGAATCCTGCGCACGCCCCGATCCAGGACCACGCCGACTGCCGAGCCGTCATCCGCGATGACCGCGTCGCCGGTACCGGAACCGCCCGGCGCAGTGACGAGCCAGGTGTTCCGTGGCTCCCGCTGGATCGCGACCCGGCCGTCTGGGTGGATCAACACGGTGGCGCTCCCGAGTGGATCGATCAGGAGCCGCCGGAACCCCCCGGGCTCTGGTTCGTTGACCAAGTCCGCTTCCGTCGGGTCTGCATCCGGCGTCGGCGATCGACTGGCGCCCAGATCGAGCATCGGAAGTCGAGCTTCGCTTCGATCGAGCACGTCGAGCTGACGCACGGTCCCGGCGGAATCCACACACCACAAGTGATCTCCGTCGCCGCTCATGCGGACCCGTCGCGACCCGGCGGGCACGTCGCACTGCCACAGCACGCGCGCCGACCCGTCCAGCACGACGAGACGATCGTCGTACGTGAGCGCCGCGAGCCGATCGCCGGGTGCGTCGCTCGCCGCATCTCGGATCGCGCGATCCAGGGCGTAGGTATCGAGGAGCCCACCGCGAAGTCCCATGCCAGCACCCCGTCGGCCGGAACGGCCAGCAAGGCCCTTTCACCGTCTTCCTCGACCCACACTCGATGGAGGTCCGAACGGATGAAGGTCCGGCGCGTCTCGCCACGACCGGGGTCCACCGAGCTCAAGTGGCCCCGTCGGCTTGCAACCACGCCCACCTCGACCTCGCTCGCCATCGCCACGAAATCGATCGGATGTCCCACCCGGATTTCCTGCAACCGTCGCCCATGACCGTCGAGAATCTGAAGGCTGCCGAACCGGTCGCCGAGCCACACTCGCGCGCCTCCGGCTGCCACGGCAACCGATGTCGCCGCCTCGCTCGCGGTGAACTGCGTGAGGCGCTCGCCGTTCGCGCCGTCAAGGATCGTCACCACGCCGCGTTCGCTCAGAACGGCGACGCGGGCACCGTCACACGCCACGTGAACGCAGGTGACGCTCCGTCCCACCGGTCGTGACCAGCGCTGCGACCCATCCGCGGCGAGGCTCGTGAGCTGGGCCTCGTCCTGCACCAGGACCCAGTCAGCCAGTGCCGCAGCATGCAGCTCGATCGAACCTGCTCCGCACGTCCAGCGCCAGGTCTCGCGCAACCCATGAACTTCGCGCTGACGCGCGAGGGTGCGAGGCGGAACCACCGCAGCACCACCGGCGGGATCGACTTCGGGTGCGGTGCGGGAGGGGATCCCGGTCGGTCGGGAAGGGGCAGCGGTTGAAGAGAAGGCGCGGCGCAACGAACGATGGCGAACGAGCCCGAGCGAACCGAGGAGGTCCAGCGCGGTCATCGCCGGGGCGCCGGCGTCGGCGATCCGCCGCGCGAGAGCGGACGGGTCGCCCGCCGCATCGAGAAGCGCCGCCGCTTCCCGGAGCGTCGTGGCCGATGGCCGTAGTCTGGTACGCGCCGCCAGACGAAGCGCCTTCACGAATGCCTGGGCGGGGTACCGGACCCACGAGCCGGGCGTGGCGGAGCCCCCGTACGACGGCGAGGTCCGACCCAGCAGCGCGACCGCCGCGCAGAGCGCCGCGAAGGTCGTCACGATCACGAGGCGGTGCCCGGTGGCTGCGAGCCCGAGGCGCTGGTCGAGGAGCGCGGCTACGATTCCTGCGACCGCCCCGAATCCGGAGCCGAACAGCAGCAACGTACCGAACGCCAGCCATCTGCCTGCGCTGATCTCCCGATCGCGCTCGACGAGCGCGAAACGGATCCTCGACAGGGACGTGGTTTCCGGATGGGATGGAGCGTGGTCCACGGCGCCGCGTGATTCAGCGGTCCGGACCGACCCGCACGACGTCGGCGGTTCCGAGCTCGACTCGCAATGCGTCGCCGCCCGTCGCCGAGACCTTCGCTGGGCCAGCGGCGCGCCAGCGCGACGCTTCGAAGCGACCCCGCTCGGCGTTACGCCCAGCCGCTCGCGGCATCGTGACCCCCACGTTGCGACCGACCAGCACGAGGGATCCGTCGCTCTGGCGTACCGCTAGCAGGCCTCCGTCTCCCTCGGTATCGAGCGCGAGCTCGGTGCCCGCGACCGTCAGTCGTCGTCCTCGCGCTGGCCCCTCGCTGACGAACCACGCCATGCGATCACTTCCCTGCGCTGACACGATCGGCGACATCGCGCCGCCGATCGCACGGTAGACCTCACGCAGGAGCGCGCCGCTCTCGGTGATCTGGCCCGTCTTGGCGTTGGCGAGCGGCTCGTACCCCTTCATGCTGCCCGTGGTGATCGCCCAGACGTCCATGCCGATCCCGGGGACCTTGCCGAGGAGTGGAAAGATCAGGAGATACGGCTTGAAGTACGCGTCGTTGTTCGTCTCCGGGATGAAGGAGAGGTTCCGTCCCTGATGGTATCGATCCAGCTGCTTCAAGTAGTTGTCGCGAAAGGCCACGTAGTCGCGATTGGCGAAGTGGAAGCCGAGGCTCGGCTTGCCGTAGAGGTCCGGCCCGACGAAATCGATCTCCGGAATGCGGCTGAGGAACTCGAAGGGCTTGGCCCCCTGCAGCCCTTCCCAGAAGTTCATGAAGCTGGGAACCGGGTGGATCCGCTTCTGAACCTGTGCCAGAGCGCGGACGTGTGAAATCAGTTTGTCGGTCAACACGGACTCGGGGTACGGGACGCGCGTCTCCGGAAGCACCCCGACCTCGTTCAGGATCTGCCAGGCGATCACCCGACCTTCGCGATCCTCGGCCGTCACCATCTCGAGTGCGCGAGTGAACGCGCGACGCTCGCGGTCGAGCGTCGCAGGATGGGAGGGCTCGAGGGGATTCTCGGCGCGGGCCAGAGGACCGGAGACCCGAGGGTAAGCGCTCGGGTTCGACACCACGTAATCGGGAACGATCTTGAGCTCGGTCGGGGAGCCGGTCTTCCCGACGACGTTGGACCCGAACCACAAGAGAACGAGCTTCAGATCGTTGGCGCGGGCTTGTTCGATGACCCAGCGAACGTAATCCGAGGAGTAATGGTCGGCGGTCGGCTCCACGTGGATCCACGGAATCGGGATCTCGATGGTGTTCGCGCCGACCTCTCTTGCGTACCGAAACTGGCGGGCAGCGCCCTCGGTGGCGCTCGCAACCGCCCAGGCGTCCGCCTGGACCGCCAGGATCAGGAACGGCTCGCCGTCGACCTCCAGGTAACGACGGGACCCTTCGCTGCGGATCCGCGAGCGAACCGGCCCGCGGTTCGTGGGCAGGTCGACCGGCCGGACGTCCCCGGGCGGTGCCGGCGCGGCGGTCCCATTCGCCACGCCGCTCGATCGGTCGGCCTGCTGGTGCCGCTGATGCTCGAGCTCCGCGAGTTTTCTGAGGCAGGACGTGGACGCGACGAGGGCGACCGCGCAGATCACGGCGCTCGCGAGCCGCGAGCGGTTGCGCCTCCCGAAGGTGAGCGGGGGGGGCGTCGCGACTTCCCGGAAGCGTGGAGAGCGGGGGGGGCTCATGGCGACCAGCTCTCCGGTTCGTCCGCGAGCCCGGCCTCAGGCCTTCTTGACCGGAACCCCGAACCTCTTGCGCCACCACATGGCGATCGGACTCGCGATGAAGATCGACGACCAGGTCCCGGTCAACACGCCCACGATCATCGCGAAGCTGAAGTCGCGAAGGACTCCACCGCCGAAGAAAAATAGTGCGATGGAAGACAACAGAACGGTCAGCGAAGTGAGGACGGTCCGGCTGAGAGTCTCGTTGACGCTGATGTTCACGATCTCGCCGAAATCGGCCTTCCGGCGCCGACCGAGGTTCTCGCGTACGCGGTCGAACAGGATGATCGTGTCGTTCATCGAGAAACCCACGATCGTGAGCAGGGCAGCGACGATCGGGAGGTTGATCTCGCGTCTGGAAAGCGAGAAGGCCCCCAACATGACCATGACGTCGTGGAACGTCGCCCAGACCGCACCCATGCCGAAGTCGAGGGTGAAGCGGAACCAGATGTAGAGCAACATCGCGACGAGTGACCACAGGAGCGCCAAGGCACCCTTCTGGATGAGCTCGGCCCCCACTTTCGGCCCGACCATCTCGATCTTCCCGATCTGCGTGCCAGCGCCGAACTTGTCGACGAACGCCTGCTGCGCGGCGCCGCCCGCGAGGCTCTTTTCGTCCTTGCCGCGAGTGTCGATCCGGATCAAGTACTCGCGCTTCGACCCCTCGAAGTTCTGTGCTTCGACCTCGCCGAGCCAAAGAGCGGACGCCGCCTCGTGGACCTCGGCCGGCGAAAGGTCACGGTCGAACCGGACCTGCGCGAGGATGCCGCCGCGGAAGTCGACGCCCCAGTTGAACCCGCGAACCGCGATGCTCCCCAGGCAGAGCGCGATGACCACGACCGAGATACCAACCGCCACCTTCGACTTGCCGACGAAGTCGATGTTGAGGTCGTGCCGAAAGATCTCGAGCATTCCGTGCTCCGTTACGCTTGGGACGTGAGTGCGGGACGGCTCAGACGCTGAGGGTCGTCACGCGGCGGGTGGCGAAGACGTAGTCGTAGACCATGCGCGTGAACACCAACGCGGTGAACATACCGATCACCAGGCCCAGCGACAGCGTCACGGCGAACCCGCGGACCGGTCCGGTGCCGAACTGATAGAGGATCAAGCCCGCGATCAGGGTGGTGAGCTTCGAATCGAAGATCGCGCTGAACGCCCGGTCGTAGCCTGCCTCCATCGCGCTACGCGGGGTCTTGCCGGCGCGGAGCTCCTCGCGGATCCGCTCGAGGATGATGATGTTCGCGTCGACGTCCATCGCGAGAGTCAGAGCGATGCCCGCGATGCCCGGGAGGGTCAGCGTGGCACGGAAGGCCGCGAGCCCAGCCATCAAGTACATGAGGTTGAGCATCAGCGCCACGTTCGCGAGCATCCCGCCGCGGCGATAGTAGATCATCATGAACAACATCACGGCCGCGGTGCTGACGAGCGTCGCGATCTTCCCGTCCTGCACACTCTTCTGGCCGAGCTCCGGACCGACCGTTCGCTCTTCGAGCAGAACCAACGGTGCCGGCAGCGATCCGGCCCGTAGGACGATCGCCAGGTTGTGGGCTTCTCGACTGTCGAAGCCGCCCTCGATCACCGCGTTGCCGCCCGAGATCCGCTGGCGGATGACCGGCGCCGAATAGATCGTGTTGTCGAGCACGATCGCGAGGAACTCACGCGTGTGCTCGCCGGTGATGTCGGCGAAGCGCTTCGCGCCTTCGGCGTCGAACCGGAGAGCGACCTGCGGGTTGTGGAGCTGACCGAAGTCGACCCGCGCATCCGAGAGGTAGGCGCCCGAGAGCAGCGTCTCCTTGCGTACGATGCGCGGATACGCCTGGACGATCTTCCGGGTGATCTTGTCGCGCTTCACCTCGAACAGCCATGCGCTGCCGACGGGCAGCTTCGCCCCCAGGGCGCTTTCGACCTTGGCCTCCGCGTCCCTCTTCGCGTTCTCCTCGGTGAGATCGCCGAACTTGAGGCCGGCCAGAACCTCCTTGAGGTCGCTCTCCGCCTTGCTGTCGATCAGCTTGAACTCGAGCAACGCCGTGTTCTGGATCAGGGCCTTGGCTTCGGCTGGGTTCTCGACGCCTGCGAGCTGAACGAGGACGCGTTCCTCGCCTTGGCGCTGGATCGTCGGTTCGCCGACGCCATACTGATCGATACGGTTGCGGATCACCTCGATCGCCTGTTCGATCGCCTCGTCGCGGCGGCGGTCGAGGACCTTGGGATCCGGGCTCAGGACCACTTCGGTGTCGGTGCTGGCCCCGGAATCGACCGTGAGGCCCCAGCCCTTGTTCTTCTTGACGAGCGCTTCGAGGGTGGGCCTACCGTCGGCGGACGCGAGATGGACCCTCACGCGGTCATCGTCGTGGCGATCTGGCTGACCGGGGCTCGCCTCGACTCGATCCACCACGGCCCCTTCGTCTTCGAGGCCCCGTCGGACGTTGTCCGCGATGTGCTTGAGCTCGACCTCGACGGCCTTGTCCGACTCCACCTCGAATACCAGGTGCACGCCGCCCTTCAGATCGAGACCTAGCGACAGGCGCTTGGAGGGCAACACCGACTTCCACCACTCGGGCAAGTTCTTCTCACCGACCATCGTCGGTAAGAGGAGCAGCACGCTCATCAGCGTCAGCGCCACGGTGAGGATCAATCGTCCGCGAATGTGCCGCATTCCGTTCACTCCGGCCCGCCGCGAAGGCGAGGCTGCTCACTTCAATCGGAAGCCTTCGCTTCGCCCTTGCTTTCCCTGCCCTCGATCCGGGACCGCGCCACGCGGATCCTCACGTTCGGTGCGACCTCGAGCGTGACGGCCTGATCCGTGACGCTGTGGATCTTGCCGTAGATGCCGCCTGCCGTCAGCACCTCGTCGCCCTTCTTCAGTCCGTCAAGCATCGCCTGGTGCTGTTTCGCCTTCTGTTGCTGGGGCCGGATCATGAGGAAATAGAAGATCGCGAAGATGATGGGCAAGGTCGCGAACTGGCCCCAGAAGGCGCCCGCGCCGGGACTGTCACCGGTGGACGGCGCCATGGCCAGAGGCAGGGCCATCGCCAGCACGCTCGAGAAAGAGAGGGACATGTTGGTTCTCCTGTTGTTAGCAACCGATACCTGATCAGGCGGTCGCCTCGACGAACGAACGCCTGAACTCGCCGAATTTTCCTCGCGACAACGCGTCACGGATGCGCCGCATCAGCTCCATGTAGTGGTACAGGTTGTGGATGGTCATCAGCTTGGCGCCGAGGATCTCGTTTGCCTGCAGCAGGTGACGCACGTATGCGCGAGAGAAGCGATCGCACGTCGAGCAGCCGCATTCGGGGTCGATCGGGCCGGGGTCGGCTCGATGTGCTGCGTTCCGCAGCGACAGTTTCCCACCGCGGACGAAGGCCGTTCCGTTGCGAGCGTTGCGGGTCGGCATGACGCAGTCGAAGATGTCCGCACCGCGCGCCACGCATTCCACGAGGTCGCCGGGACTTCCCACTCCCATGACGTAACGCGGTCGGTCGACGGGAAGCTCGGCGGTCGACGCCTCCACCATGTCGTAGAGAAGAGCCTTGGTTTCGCCGACGCTGACGCCTCCCACTGCGTACCCATCGAACCCGATCTCGACCGTTCGCCGGGCGCTTTCGGCGCGAAGATCCGAGTACGTGCTCCCCTGCACGATTCCGAACACGGCGGCGTCGCCTTCGCGGCGAGCGTGCGCGCTGCGCGCGGCCCAGCGCAAGGTCCGCTCCATCGATTCGCGTGCGTAGCCACGACTGGAGGGATACGGCGTGCACTCGTCTAGAACCATTCGAATGTCCGAACCGAGGTCCCTCTGATGGTCCAGAGCGCTTTCCGGCGGGAGCTCCAGCGCGGCGCCGTCGAGATGGGAGCGGAACCGCACGCCCATCTCCTGGATCTTCGCTAGCTCGCTCAAGCTCATGACCTGGAACCCGCCGCTATCCGTGATGATCGTGCCCGGGAACCCCATGAAGCGGTGTAGTCCCCCCAGCTCACGGACCGTGGAGGATCCGGGACGAAGCACGAGATGATAGCTGTTACAGAGGATTCCCTGGACACCGAGCGCCGCGAGATCGGTGGGGTCGAGGGACTTGACCGTCGCTTGCGTTCCGACCGGAAAGAACGCGGGCGTCTCCACGGCACCGTGGGATGTCGTGAGCCGTCCCCGGCGCGCACGGCTGCCCGAATCCGCCGTCGTTACCTCGAACGTCACCATGGCTGGCTCGCGAAACAGCGCATGAAAGCTCAGACGATCAACATCGCATCGCCGTAGCTCAGGAACCGGTACGCTGATCCGAGAGCGTGGTCGTACGCCCTGCGAACTCGCTCCGGTCCGCCGAATGCCAGCGCCAGTGCGAACAGCGTGGTGCGCGGATGATGGAAGTTGGTGATCAGCGCATCGACGCACTGGAAGGTGTGCCCGGGCAGGATCATGAGCCCCGTCGCGCCTCGACTCGCCTCGATCCGCCCGCCCCTGTCCGCCACGCTCTCGAGGGTTCGCACGACGGTCGTACCGACCGCCACCACCCGCCCACCCATGGAGCGCTGGTGGTTGATCCGGGTCGCGGCGGTTTGACTCACCTCGAACAGCTCGGGGCGGAGCCGATGGTCCTCGACCCGTTCGCTTCGAACCGGCTGGAAGCTGCCGTAGCCCACGTGCAGGGTGATCGTCGTGTGTTCGACACCTCGCTGGCGCAGCTTCTGGAGAAGCGACTCGGTGAAGTGAAGTCCGGCGGTGGGTGCGGCAACCGCCCCCTCGTTCGCTGCGACGACCGTCTGATACCGCTCGCGGTCCATCGGATCCTGGTGATCCTGGTCGCCCTCGGTCACCCGACGGCGGATGTAGGGAGGAAGCGGCATCCGGCCCTCGGCCTCCAACGTACGTCGGAGATCACCTTCGAGGACTCGGAGTCGTACGGGTCCTTCCGGGTCGAGCTCGCCGATCTCCATCGTGAGGCCGCGGGGGAACGAGAGCCGCTGACCGACTCGGTTTCGGCTCGAGCAGCGCGCGAGTGCCCAGTGCTCGTCCGCCTCGGCGACCGGGTCGAGGATCGTGACCTCGACCTTCCCACCGGATTCCTTCCGCCCCGTGATCCGGGCTGGGACTACGCGGGTGTCGTTCAAGACCAAGAGGTCGCCGGGCCGAAGGTACGCGCCAAGCTCGGAGAACTGGTCGTCGCGCAACGAATCGCTCGAGCGCTCGACCACTAGCAGCCGGGATTCGTCACGGCGGAGCGCGGGCGCTTGCGCGACCCGATCGGATGGGAGCTCGAAGTCGAGCAGCGCAGGATCCATCTCGAAGCCAAATCGACGTGGTTAATCACAGCGCTTCAGCCGCGTCAATCGCCTGACGGGTCGGCTCGGCGGGTGATTCGCGGGGGAATCCAGGCTCGCTTCGTGCGGATGCCGACATCACCCCCAGCCAGAGGCCGGGCGGGTGGCTGCCTCACGCGGTCCTGCCGGAACAGCGATCGAGGGCGGCATCGCTTCCAGCCACGGGATCCTCGGTCGCGCCGTCGGGGAACGAACGTCATGCGGCGGGGCGAAAGCGGTCCGGCCACCCCCCGTGGCTGTGATCCCTCCCCGACCTCGCAGCTGCAACCCAAAAGAGAGAGGTCCGCACGGCAGCCTCGCTCGTGCCATCGGGGCGAACCGTCGCGTCTCGTGCGGGCTCAGGTCAGGATCCGGGTCGGCGACGGGATGGGTGTGACGATGCTCGCGACCGATCCGACGCCCGGCCACCGATGGGGGGGGTTGGGGGAACGAGCCCCCGTTTCGTTTCCGTTACCAAGACCGCGTCGAGCTTCGGAGCAGTAACGAGCTGCAGGTGCGATGACGAAGACACCTCCCGTAGATCAGCCGTCCACGCTTCCCCCTGAGCTGGACTTTCTCCGAGCCAGCCCTCGAACGCACGTCGATCAGGGCTATGGCGCCCGCGGACCGCTGCGTCAAGGCGGTTTCCGCTCAGAACCGACACCCGAACGCCTCCCGTCCCGCGACTGGCCTCGCCTTTGCTCAGTTCCGCGCGGCTGTTAGCTTAGCGACGGGCGCCGCTGCGCCCGCCTGACTTCAAGCGGGGTGCGTCTTGAACGTGAAGCGGCTACGGTTTCCGATCGGCATCGCGGCGATCCTCGGGGCGATCGGCTGGTTGGTGCTGTCGAGCACGGCCAGCACGGGAGCCTATTACGTAACCGTCACGGAGCTGTTCGCGAAGGGCGACATCGTGAAGGGGCGCCCTCTGCGCGTCTCGGGACACGTGGTGACCGGATCGATCCAGCGCGAAACCCAACGAGCCGAGCTCCGCTTCCAGATCGCCGACCCGGGAAACCCCGACCGGACCCTGCCCGTGATCTACCGGCACGCCGCGGTACCCGACACCTTCAAGGATGGTGCTGAAGCCGTGGTCGAGGGCCGCATCTCTGCCGAGGGAGTGTTCGAGGCGAAGACGCTGTTCGCGAAGTGCCCGTCGAAGTACGAGGCGAAGCAACCCCCGACCGGACCCGTCAGCTCCTGATCTCCGCACGGCAGTGTGCGGATTTGGGCGCGCGATCCTAGGAGTGTGATCCCGTGGCCGTTTTCGGTCGGATCGTCATCGCTCTCTCTTTCGCCGGCTGCATGTACGCGATCGTGGCCGCGCTGTTCGGCGTCCGATCGCGACGCCGGCCGTGGGTGATCAGCTCACTGAACGCGGTCCATGCGGTCACGTTGCTCCTCACGGCTGCGATCTCGGCGCTCGCGTACGCGTTCCTCACCGACGATTTTTCGTTGATGTACGTCGCTCATCATTCGAGCATCGCGCAGCCCGATCTGTACAAGGTCACCGCCGTTTGGGGTGGCCAATCGGGAAGCCTGCTCCTCTGGGTTTGGTTGCTCGCGTTGTTCGGTAGCTCCGCGCTACATCAGAATCGCGAGCGACATCCCCACCTCATCCCCTATGCGGCTGCAACCATCGCCTTCGCGATGAGCTTCTTCATCTTCCTGATGTTGTTCGTGGAACACCCGTTCGCGACATTCGCGGCCGGACAAGCGCCCCACGACGGTCAGGGGCTGAACCCTCTGCTTCAGAACCCCTACATGGCGATACACCCGCCATGCCTCTACACCGGCTACGTCGGGTTCTCAGTGCCATTCGCGTTCGCGGTCGCGGCGCTAGCGACGCGACGACTCGGCAGCGACTGGCTCCGGGCTACACGGCGCTGGACCTTGTTCAGCTGGGCATTCTTGTCAGTGGGCATTCTTCTTGGCGCCCACTGGGCGTATCTAGAGCTCGGCTGGGGCGGCTACTGGGCGTGGGACCCGGTGGAGAACGCGTCGTTCATGCCGTGGTTGGCGGGCACGGCGTACCTCCACTCGGTCATCATCCAAGAAAAGCGGAACATGCTGAAGGTCTGGAACATGGTGCTGGTGTTCCTCACCTACGGACTCGCGATCTTCGGGACGTTCCTCACCCGCTCCGGCGTGATCAGCTCGGTTCATTCGTTCGCGCAATCCGACCTTGGCCCCTTCTTCCTCTGGTACCTTGCGTTCGTCGCGGCTGCGGCCGTGATGCTGCTGGTGTGGCGCCGTCACGAGCTTGCGACACCGAACCGGTTCGACTCGATCGTGAGCCGCGAATCCGCGTTCCTGCTCAACAACCTCCTCCTGCTGGCCGCCGTCTTCGCGGTCCTCTGGGGCACCATCTTCCCGATCCTCTCCGAAGCGGTCGAGGGCACGAAGATCACCGTCGGCCCTCCGTACTTCAATCGAGTCATGTCCCCGATCGGTCTCGCACTCCTCGCGCTCACCGGGATCGGCCCGATGGTGGCGTGGCGACGCGCCTCGCCGGGCAGCCTGCGACGTGCGTTCGTCGTACCCGTCTCGGTGATGGGAGCCGCGATGGCGGCGATGGCGGCCATGGGCGCGGGACTGGCTGCGACGGTGAGCTGGGGACTGTGTGTCTTCGTCCTCACGACGATTCTCATCGAGTTCTGGCGTGGAACACTCGCTCGCCACGCGATGACGAATGAGCCGTATCCGGTGGCGTTCGTCAGCCTCATCCAGCGCAATCGCCGTCGATACGGCGGGTACATCGTTCACATCGGCATCGTGATGATGTTCGCCGGCATTACGGGAAGCCTCTTCAACGCCGAGGCGGAGGGTGTACTCGCGCCAGGAGAGAGCCTGACCGCGGATCGGTACACGTTGCGGTTCGACGGTGCCAAAGACACCTCCCAGCCCGAGTTCGATGGTGTGGCAGCTCGCGTGTCCGTACTCGACGGCGAGCGCGTCGTGACGGTACTCGAGCCAGAGAAGCGTCGGTACCGGGCGTCCAAGCAGCCCACCACCGAAGCCGCGGTGCTCACGAGCTTCCGCGAGGACATCTACCTCACGTTGGGAGAAGTTCACGCGAGCGGTTCGATCTCGCTGCAGGCCCATGTCAACCCGCTCGTGCGCTGGCTCTGGGCGGGGGGTGTCGTGCTGGTGCTGGGAACCGTCATCGGTGCATGGCCCGAGGCAACCCGGCAGCGAGCGACGTTGCCGAGGTTCGCGACGGCGGGCGCCACCGCTGGCTGACCGCCCCCCCGGGACCACGGACATGCGCGACATTCGGCCGAGGCGAGCGGTTCAAGGGAGTCCCGTGCGAAGCCGGAGTCGTCCGCATCGATGGCGGACCGGATGGCTGGCGGCACTCTTCGTCCTGACGCTCTGGTCTCGGGACGAAGCACGCTCCGCCCCGCAGCCGAGCGTCCTCAAGCAGGTCGAGGGCGCAATCATGTGCATCTGCCCCGACGACTGTGGGAAGGTGCTCATCAACTGTACGTGCTCGGATTCCGACAGATATCGTCAGCAGATCCGAGCCATGATCGATCAGGGTCTCAGTGCGGATCAGATCATCGATCGGTTCGTGGCGGAAAAAGGGAAGATCGTCCTCGCCGCGCCCACGACCAAGGGGTTCGACCTGACTGCGTGGGTCCTGCCGTTCGTGGCGCTCGGGGTATCAATCCCGATCGTGGCGTTGGTGATCCGTCGGCTCGGGGCGCGAAGCTCGCCCAACTCTGCCGAAAACGTCGAGTCGCCCGATAGCACGGTCTCGGCTGTGGATTCGTCCCTTGAAGCAAAGCTGAGGCGCGAGCTCGACGACCTGGACCGTTGACAGCGATCCGAGCCGCCCCCCGCCGTCCAATCTCGACCGAGCCTGCACCCCTCCGAGTGGCCATGGAAACCGTCGCGATCGCCGCTGCAGTAGTCCTCGGACTTGCCTGTGCAGCGCTGGTCATCTGGCCACTTCTCTCTCAAGATCGTGGCTGGGGTGCGGGGCCAGAGCGAGAGCTGATGGTCGACGAGCTGGGCGAAGAGAAGGAGAAGCTCCTCGTCGCGCTCAAAGAGATCGAGTTCGACCATCGTACCGGCAAGCTCTCGGACGACGACTTCCGCAAGCTCGACTCCGATTACCGTAGCCGAGCACTGGAGGTTCTGCGCCGCATCGAAGATCTCGGCCTCTTGTCGCACGAGGACCCGCTAGCGGCAGTCGAGGCCGACGTACGCCGCGTGCTTCAAGGGGGCACCCAGGCGGTGCCTCGCTCATGTCTAGGGTGCGGAGAGCGACTGGCCAGCACCTCTCGTTTCTGTTCGAATTGCGGACAGCCCGTTCGGCTCGCCGAGGCGTGACCTCACTCGAGTGCGCGGCTTTCCACGATCAAAATGCGAGATCTGCTCTTCGTCGCGCATGCTGTGGGCTTCACGTCGCTGGCGACGGGGCTTCGTGCCTGGCTGCACAGAAATCGAGCCTCGCTGGCCGGTGCGCCTCCTCCTCGAGACGAGGCACGCTATCAGACGCTCATCCGGGAACTCGCGGATCTCGAACGCCGGAACGTCTCCAACGAGGTGTCACCGGTCGACTATGAGGCTCGCCGAGATCAGTTGATGAAAGAAGCCGCGCGTCTTCGGGGTCGGTGAGCGACTACCCAGCTCACGCTCACATGGCCATCGAGATCGCCGGGCTCGTCAAGCGCTTCGGTCCCCTGCGCGCGGTGGACGGCATAGACCTGGTCGTGCCGGACGGTTCGTTCCAAGTTCTCTATGGGCCGAACGGCGCGGGCAAAACGACGTTGCTCAAGATTCTTGCGGGGCTGTCGAGGCCCACTTCTGGGCAGGTGAAGGTCGCAGGCGAAGACCTCGTCGCTCATCCGGACCGACTTCGCGGACGGATCGGGTTCCTCACGCACTCGCCCTACCTGTATGGCGACCTGACCGCCGAGGAAAACCTTCAGCTCTACGCCGACCTCTATGGCATCCCCGACCCTGGCCACCGGATCGAGGAGGTGCTCGGCGAGGTCGGGCTCTCTGGCCGCGCAAGGGACCGCGTCTGCACGTACTCTCGCGGAATGACTCAGCGAGCGTCGATCGCAAGAGCACTCTTGCACCGGCCCGACGTGCTGCTGCTCGACGAGCCCTTTTCTGGCCTCGATCCCGAGGCGGCCGATCATCTCCAGACCCTGCTCGAAGGGCTGAGAGACGGTGCTCGTTCGATGGTTCTGATCACGCACGACATCGCACGCGGTCTGGCGCTGGCCGACGCAATCGCGATCCAGTCGCGTGGCCGGATCGTATGGCGCTCGACCCGGGCGGGCCTGAACGCCGAAGAGCTCGGTTCGATCTACCGCAGGTGCGTTGCCGAGGGCCGGCCAGGGACCGGCTGGTCATGAACGGGACGCCCCCGTCGGTAGCGGCGCTGCGCGCGATTCGTGCCGTGCTGTTGAAGGACCTGCGCACAGGGTGGAGGGCGCGAACGAGCCTCGTCGCGATGTTGCTCTTCGCCGCGTTGATGCTCACGGTATTCGCGCTCGCGCTTCCCGAGGCGTCGTGGTCCAACGAGCCCAGCTCGCGGCGGCTCTCAGCTGGAATCTTGTGGGTTGCCATCGCGTTCGGCGGCGTACTCGGTCTCAACCAGACCTTCGCGGCGGAGCGAGAGGGCAACACGATCGAGGGATTGCTGCTGACTCCGATCGATCGCGGACATCTCTACATCGCCAAGTTCCTTGCCAATCTGGTGTTTCTCCTCGGTGTCGAGATTCCGCTCACGGCCCTTCATGTTCTGTTCTTCAACGCCGAGATCGGCGGTGCGCGGTTCGTGCCCTACCTGGTGGTCCTGGTGCTCGGGACCGTTGGATTCACTGCCTCGGGCACCCTGTTCGCCGCCATGAGCTCGAGCACTCGGTCACGTGAGGTCTTGCTTCCGTTGATCCTCTTGCCGATCGCGACGCCCATCCTGTTGGCGGGAATCGAATGCACGGCGACGATTCTCGAGGGGTATAGTCTGACCGACCTCGACGTCGTGAAGTGGGTGAAGCTGATGGTCGTGTTCGACATCGTCAACCTAATGGCGAGCTTCCTGACCTTCGAGTTCCTCGTCGAGGAGTGAATAGATGGCGGATGTGAACGTCGATCGAGTGCGCGACGCCGAGCCAGTGGGCGCGATCCGAGTGGTGCAGCAGCTTGGTCGGATCGAGAAGCCGGTCGGTGTTCTGGCCGCCCTCGGCGTGCTCGTGGCCTTCGGGATGATTGCCGCGTACGCGCCACTCGAGGTCGAGCAAGGCGAGGTCCAGAAGATCTTCTACGTGCATGTGCCGTCTGCCTGGACAGCGTTCCTGGCCGTGACGGTCGTGTTCCTCGCCAGCATCCTGTTCCTGCTCACTCGCGATCGGGTGTGGGACGAGATCGCCGCGTCCGCCGGCGAGATCGCTCTCGTCTTCTTGAGCATCGTCCTCACCACTGGACCGCTTTGGGGGCGACCGGTGTGGAACACCTGGTGGACCTGGGATGCTCGCCTCACCTACACACTGATCTTGTGGCTCGTGTTCGCCGCGTACCAGTTGGTGCGTCCGTTCGCGGCTGACAGCGAACGTGGTGCTCGGTTCGCAGCCGTCCTCTCGATCGTCGGCTTCGTCGACCTACCCATCATCCACTTCTCCGTGCTCTGGTGGCGGACACTTCATCCCAAGCCGATCGTCATGGATCCCGTAGGCGGAAAACACCTCGACCCGGCGATGTTCCAGACGCTGATGTTCACCCTCGGTGCGTGGACGTTGTTGTTCCTCTTCTTCCTGGCGAAGCGGGTCCAGATCGAGCACCGGCGCAACGAACTCGGTGCTCTCGGACGCTGATCACATGGGGATGGCGATGCAACTCGAGTTCGGACGCAACCTCGGTTATCTGCTCACCGCGTACGGGATCGTGCTCCTCGCTATCGTCGGTTACACAACGACCCTGTTCGCTCGCTGGCGTGCACTTTCGCGGCGTGACTCGCCCCAGAGCCGCCCGTGAGTGGCACGACGCCAGCCCTCACGAACGACCCGTCCCCACGGGGTGTACCGGAACACGGTCCACAGGATCTTCGCTCCCGCCCCCACGGATCCCGTGACGGTGCCGGTGATCTTGGAGCGACCGATTCGCCGGCGATAGCTGACTGGCACCTCGGCGACGCGAAGGCGGTGACGAAGTGCTTTCACCTGCATCTCGATCGTCCACCCGTACGTCGCGTCGCTCATCTCGAGCCGTCGCAACGCATCCCATCTCACGGCTCGAAACGGTCCGAGATCGGTGTACCGGTATCCATAGAGCTTCATGACTAGGAAGCAGGCGAGCCGGTTGCCAAACCGGGCTTGAGGGGCGAGAGCGCCCGGTTCGAGGTTGCCCCGCGCCCGCGAACCGATGACTAGGTCTGCGTTGCCTTCGCAGACGGCGGCGAGCAGCGACTCCATCTCCTCCGGGTGGTCGCTGAAGTCCGCGTCCAGGAACACGACCACCGCGGGAGGATCGGTCGCGAGACGGACGAGCCCGGCCATGCATGCGCTGCCGTAGCCGCGGCGCGACTCGGATACCACGATCGCACCAGCTCGTTCGGCCACGAGAGGCGTGCCGTCGGTGGAGCCGTTGTCCACGACGACGATCCGCCGAACCAGGCGCTTCGGAATCGCATCGAGAACCAGAACGATCGATGAAGCCTCGTTCAGCGCCGGGATGACGACGTCGACCGTGAGCACACGCACACCCCTCCGAATTGCGGCCGAGCGGTTCGCTTCGATCAGACCGCATCGGCTAGCAGCCGTCCTAGCCCTAGCTTACTTCGCACTCGGATCCGCAGGGGCGCTCGGTGCGCCCGCCACCTGGCTCGTTGCGCTGCTGGTGACGAGTGCGGCCCTTTTCGCGTTGTGCGCCTGGACCGCGCTTCACGGTCAGATCGCCGTGAGCATGGCGAACGTGCTGCTCTGGGCGATCGTGTTCCGGATCCCCTTCATCCTCTCACCGCCTGTGCTTTCCGACGATGTCTGGCGTTACTTGTGGGACGGAAAGGTCGCGGTTGCCGGCATCAACCCGTACTCGTACGCACCCGACGATCCGGCTCTCTTCAGCCTGCGGGACGGCCTGTGGGACCGAGTCAACCACAGGTCGGTTCCGACCATTTACCCCCCCTTTGCTCAGATCCTGTTTCGTCTCGCCGCCTCGAATGGGGGGCTCGGCGCCTGGAAGGTATTGGTGCTGGGCTTCGACCTCGCCTCGATCGGCGCTCTGGTCACGGGACTCGAGCGGCGCGAGAGAGCACCGGCCCACGTACTTCTCTACGCCTGGAACCCGCTGGTACTTGTCGAATTCGCGTGGAGCGCTCACGTCGACGTTGCGGCCGTGGCCCTCGCGACCTGGGCGATCGTGGTAGCGGCCAAACGCCGCGAAGCGGCATCGCTGGTGCTCGTGTCGATCGCGACGGGGATCAAGCTCTTTCCCGCACTGCTGCTGCCGGCATTGCTGCGCCGGGCGACCACACGTAGGTCGTGGGCGATCCCAGTCGCGATCGCGATCATCGGCTCCGTCCCGTACGTGTCGTCCGGCATGCCAGCTTGGTTCCGGGGTCTTCGAATCTACGCACGTGATTGGGAGTTCAACGGGCTGCCGTACTTGCTCTGCCGTGCAGTCGTCCACGATCCAATGTGGGCTCGGCTGATTCTGTTCGTAACGCTGACAGCGACGACCGTCGTAGTCACCGCGCGGCGAAGCAAGCCGGCAGATTGTGCAGTCGGCGTGCTCGCGGCCTGTGTCGCGATGAGTCCCACCGTCCACCCGTGGTACGTCACCTGGCCACTTCCGGCCGCCGTGCTATCGGATCGGCCACCTCGGGTCGCTTGCCTGTTGGCAACTCTGGTGGTGCTGGTCGCCTACGTGGTCCTCGTCGTTCGCGAAGCTACCGGCATCTGGCGTCTTCCCCAAGCATGGCTGCTGCTGGAATGGTCCGTCGTGATCGTGGCGTTCATGGTGGAGCACTTCAGCCACGTTCGCAGGTCGGCGGCGCGGCGGTAAGTTGGCGCTGATCTACAGGGTCCGACGCATGGCGCTGAGACCGAAGACCGTGCCGGAGAGCGAACCCGGTGATCCACACGTGGACTCGTCTTGCATCGACTGCGAGGCGTGTCGCTGAGTCACGCCGGCTACGTTCGGGCGCGCCGCCGGTCACGCGTACGTCGAACACCAACCGCGCTCGCGTCTGGAGCCGGGCTCGGGCGATGATGGCCTGCTTTGTTGCCCCACGGGCTCGATCGGCACGTCGATGCCGAGGGCGGTAGGGGCCGCCATCGATGCCTATGCTGATCGAATCGAGCGCGACGTCCATCACGGCGGCATCCACGACGAATCGACGTTCGGCGGGGCGAGCCACCTGACTGCTCGAAGGATCGGAAACATCCTCGTCGATGTTCCGCGGTTTGCGCTCCCACTCGTACGGCGAATCGAGGAGCTGGGGGGCGTGCGTTGGCTGTCCTCACGCACCGTGACGACGGCGGCGCGCACCAGAAGTTCGATCGGTACCTGTTCAGCGGTGATCACGTCAGCTGGGAAGCAGGAGTCGGCGCACTACATGCGTTTCGCGACTCGTGCTGGTTCGGCTGGACCACACGGATCGGATCGGTGCCGCGGTCGATGGACTCTGGCTTCGAGTGGGTGCTCCCAGCACACGGTCGACGCTCCCGACTGTCACCCGAGCGCATGCGAGCGGAGCTATCGCGGCTGCATCTCCGCGATGCATCGCTGAGGCGTGCGCGACGACGCTTCAGGCTCGACGGCGGAGCGCCGCAGCCAGCTCGGCGAATCCGACCGGGCTGACGAGCATGTAACCGATTCCCCAAGCGGTCGTGACCAAGAACTGCGCGCCGTGAACCACGATGGCGAACGCCGTCTTCGCGTCCTCCGTCAAGTTCGCGCCGGTGAAAAGGCCGAGCGCGGCAATCACCGCGAGGTGATACACGCCGAGATATCCCGGACTCGAGGGGATCGTGATCGCGAAGCCTACGACCAAGATCAACACGAGTCCCGCATACCAGGGAAGCGGGAAGCCGAATGCGATCACGACCAACGCGTTGTAAGCGAAGATGAACGCCCAAGCGAGGTGCGTGAGAGCAACGGCCAACGCCAACTCCCACGCACTCCTGAGCGACTCGAGGCCGGGCAAGAAAGCTCGGACGAGCTTCATCACACCAGCCCGGATCTTCGCCGGGAGCGGTCGTAGGAGCGCTTCGAGGAGCTTCAGCGCTTCCTCCTCCCGGAACTTCAGCCCCAGGAGAAAGGCCAGCGCTAGCAGATAGATGGGGATCGCCATCATGGCGGCGTGACGGATGTTCGGCGGCAGCGGGAACACCGCCAGCACCACGACGAACATGGTTCCCAATGCGACCATGTCCAGGAGGCGAACGAGGACCACCGTGGTCACGGCCGATCCGAGCGGAACACCTTCGGTAATCGTGAGCATGAGCGCTCGAACGAGCTCCCCAAGCCGGAGGGGCAGCACGTTGTTCGCGGCGAACCCGACGACGGTCGCGCGGAGCAGACTCCGCACACCAACGCGTCGCATGGGATTCACGATCACGCGCCAGCGCACCGCGCGTCCGACGAAGTGCAGACCGAAGCATACGGTGGCGAGGCCAAGCATCAGCCCGTCCACCTGACGCATCGCTTCCGCCATCTTGCGGAGATCGACCGTGCGGAACGTGAAGTAGAGAAAGATGGCCGAGACCACGAGGCCGATCGCGAGATTCCGGATCGCACCGCCCGGGGATGGCGCGGGGGCAGCGGGTGTGGCTGATGTCGGCTTCAACGGATGCGCTCCCGGAGGCCGCAGACCTTAGCCACCTATGTTCCCTAGCTCAAGCGCTGCGATGCAGGCTGAGGGTTCTTGAGGCCGGCTGAGCGCGCCTTGACGCGTAGGGGGGGGCGGAGTACAAAGGCGACCCGGCCCCGAAGGTTCCCAGGAACGCGGCTGAACGCAGACTGGCCCGGCCATGGCGCTTCGCGCGTGAGACGTCGGTGACCCGCGCGAATGTCGACTGGGACGAGGTCCTGGCCACGTGCAGCACGCTGCATACGAGGAGATCCCAATGGCGGTTGCAGCACCGGCTTCGGCCCTTCGAGTGACTCCAGCGACGGGGCGTGAGCCTGGAGGCTTGGTCACTCGCGGTTGTGAGGTTAGAGGACGCATCGAGTATCCCGCGTCGATCCGCATTCAAGGGCTCGTCGAGGGCGAGATCGTAGCCAGGGAAGAAGTGGTCATCGACGCGTCGGGAGTCGCACGAGCTCGAATCCAAGCGGATCGCATCCGCGTCGCCGGGCTCGTGGAAGGCGACTTGCAGGCCACCAGTCGGGTCGAGATCGCCGCCACGGGCGAGGTAGCAGGTGATATCGTCGCGCCGGCGATCGTGATCGAGGAGGGCGGCGTCCTAGAAGGACGGGTTCGGATGGGACATCGTCGCGGTACAGACCGTCCTATCGTCTGATCTCCGCCCAGCCAACTCGAATCTGTATCGTCTGCGCCGGCGGGTTGCTGGTTGAGACGCACGGGTAGTCGCTCACCTCGCCGAAACATCCCGTGATTCCACATGGATGTTGAGTTCGTAGCGGCAGCGGACGGGCTCGCAACGTGCCCGCGACTGGGCCTGCCAGAGGTTGCCCTGGCTGGGCGCTCGAACGTCGGGAAATCAAGCCTAATCAACGTACTCGTCGATCGGAAGGCGCTCGTGCGCACGAGTAAGGACCCCGGGCGAACCCGAATGCTCGGGTTCATTCGGGTCGAGCGACGAGTCGTGCTGGTCGACCTCCCGGGTTACGGCTATGCGAAGGTGGCGCAGTCGGAGAGGGGGCGGTGGGCCGACATGGTCGACAACTACCTAGCCCAGCGCTGCGAACTTGCGCTCGTTCTGCTCTTGATCGATTGCAGGCGTGATCCCGGTGAGGCGGAGTTCGACTTCGTCGAATGGCTCCGGGGCCATGACCGTCCGGTTACGGTCGTCGCAACGAAGATCGACAAATTGAGCCGCGCTCAGCGGAGCACACGAATCCAGCGCATCGCGCAGGCGCTCGGGACGAGCGCCTGCGACGTGATCCCCTTCAGCGCCGTCACGAAGGAGGGGCGTCGAGAGCTCTGGGCCAGGATCGAAATGCTCCGTCGCGCCGGCCTCCCGAGCGAACCTGTCCCTTAATTGCCCCGGCGGTGCGGGTCAGGAGCGCCATGGGCGCCTGCATCTTCTGCGAAATCGCCTCTGGACGGACCGAAACTCGCGTCATTTTTGACGACGGAGACGTACTCGCCTTCCCAGATGTCCACCCGCAAGCGCCGGTCCACCTGCTTCTAATTCCCCGGATTCACATCCCAAACACGCTGGCTCTCGCGCCCCTGCACGACCAGCTTGTGGGAAAGTT
>JADJOY010000009.1:0-192500 GCA_016713535.1 Deltaproteobacteria bacterium | reverse complement strand
CCTTGTGATTCTGGAGTTCTAACCCAGGCCCGTTATCCGGGTCGGGGACACTGTCTGGCGGGTAGTTTGACTGGGGCGGTCGCCTCCCAAAAAGTAACGGAGGCGCGCGATGGTTCCCTCAGGCCGATTGGAAACCGGCCGTCGAGTGTAAAGGCATAAGGGAGCTTGACTGCGAGACCGACGGGTCGAGCAGGTGCGAAAGCAGGTCTTAGTGATCCGGTGGTTCCGCATGGAAGGGCCATCGCTCAACGGATAAAAGGTACGCCAGGGATAACAGGCTGATCTCCCCCAAGAGTCCATATCGACGGGGAGGTTTGGCACCTCGATGTCGGCTCATCACATCCTGGGGCTGAAGCAGGTCCCAAGGGTTCGGCTGTTCGCCGATTAAAGTGGTACGCGAGCTGGGTTTAGAACGTCGTGAGACAGTTCGGTCCCTATCTACCGTGGGCGCAGGAGATTTGAGGGGAGCTGTCCCTAGTACGAGAGGACCGGGATGGACGGACCTCTGGTGAACCAGTTGTCCCGCCAGGGGCACCGCTGGGTAGCTATGTACAGAAGGGATAAGCGCTGAAAGCATCTAAGCGCCAAGCCCACCCCAAGATGAGATCTCCCGAGGGAGCGATCCCTCTTAAGGCCCCTTGGAGACTACAAGGTTGATAGGCCGGAGGTGGAAGGGGGTTAACCCCTGTAGCCGACCGGTACTAATAGGCCGTAAGGCTTGATCGCCTTAACTTCGATCCTGAGATCGATCGGTTCTCGGTGCTTCCGTGACCCTTGCCCAGTTGTCAGATTCCGACCCAACCCTTGAAGATAATGAAGTATCCGGTGGCCATAGCGAGGGGGTCACACCCGTTCCCATTCCGAACACGGCCGTTAAGCCCCTCTACGCCGATGGTACTGCCAGGGAGACCTGGTGGGAGAGTAGGTAGCTGCCGGGTTTTATCTCAGAGCCCTCCCGACGATTTCGTTGGGAGGGCTCTTCTTTTTTGAGTTGACACGAAAAGTCCTAATCGTCGACGACGACCGCCTGCTGCGGGACAACGTCGCTCGGATCCTAATCCCACTGGCGCTCGACGTACGCCAGGCGGAGGACGGACTCGAGGCGATGGAGTTGCTTCGGTCGTTTCATCCAGATTTGTTGATCACAGATCTCGAAATGCCCCGGATCGGCGGACTGCAGCTGGTTCAGTGGATGAGGCGTACCTCGGAACTCTCCGGGGTACTGGTGATGATCCTGACGTCGCGATCGTCCCTTGATGACAAGCTTCGCGGGCTCGAGGGCGCCGACGACTACATCACCAAACCATTCGAGGCGCTTGAGTTGAAGGCCCGCGTCAAAGTAATGATGCGACTGAAGGATGCCCTCGATACGGTCGTGGAGCGGCAGAAGCGGCTCGAGGAAATAACCATCACTGACGAGCTCACCGGCATTTACAACAGGCGGTTCCTGAATGCCCGCACTGAGGAAGAGTTCGCCAAGGCCCTACGTCACAACACCCCCCTCACATGCCTGCTTCTCGACCTAGACTACTTCAAGCTGGTCAACGATAACTACGGCCACGCCTGGGGTGATTTCGTCCTCCAAGAGTTCGCGCGTCTCATCAGGGCTCGGCTCCGGCAAGGGGATGTGTTTGCCCGCTACGGCGGGGAAGAGTTCGTCGTACTCCTCCCGCTAACGAACCACGACGAAGGTTGTCGGCTCGCCGACGAGCTTCGAACACTCGTTTCGGCAACACGCTTCGTTCACGGGGGACTCGCGCTCGGCCTCACGGTCAGCATCGGCGTAGCCACGGTCCCTAGGGACACCATTCGATCGGCTATCGAATTCATCGCGGAGGCTGACACCGCGCTGTACCGCGCGAAGTCCGGCGGGCGAAACCGGGTCGCTGGCTTCAGCGAGGAGGATCTCCCATGACAGAGCTGCTCGAGGCGGTGCCGAATCCCCGTCCGGAACGTAGTTACCACGTTCGGATACACGCGCCGGAGTTCACGTGCCTCTGCCCGAGGACGGGCCAGCCGGATTTCGCGACGATTGAGATCGACTACGTGCCCGATTCGTCTATTGTCGAACTCAAGAGCCTGAAGCTGTACCTGCAGACCTACCGAAACAAGGGTACGTTCCACGAAGCCGCGACGAATCAGATCCTCGATGACCTCGTGTCTTGTCTTGCGCCGCGACGGATGGAGGTCCGGGGAATCTTCGGCGCCCGCGGCGGGATTTCCACGACCGTCGTGGCTACGTGGGCGAGCGCCATCAGCGAGTAGGAGCCGTGCGGGGCACGGACGGTGGGGACCGTCCGCGACCCCGACAGGTCGCCGGCCAGGAACTTTACTTCAGCGCATCTACTACCAAATCCCCGACCTGGTCGGTCGAATAGCCCATCTTGCCAGCGTCCAAGCTCTTGAGCTTGGTAGCAGTGACCGACATCACTGCCGTCTCGATCGCAGCAGCGGCGGCTCGCTCGCCCAGGTGATCGATCATCATCGCGCCCGCGCATACCGCCGCAAGTGGATTGATGACGGCCTTGCCCGTGTACTTCGGCGCGCTACCCCCGATCGGCTCGAACATACTCACCCCACCGGGGTTGATGTTCCCTCCCGCGGCGATGCCCATACCTCCCTGAATCATCGCACCCAGGTCGGTGATGATGTCGCCGAACATGTTGTCGGTGACGATGACGTCGAACCACTCAGGGTTCTTGACCATCCACATAGTCGTTGCATCGACGTGTGCGTACTCGCGCTTCACGTCCGGGTAGTCGGCATCTCCGACTTCATTGAATGCCCGCCACCACAGGTCAAAGGCGAACGTCAGCACGTTGGTCTTGCCGCACAGCGTCAACGTCTTCCGCGGACGGCGCCGAGCGAGGTCGAATGCATAGCGGAGGCAGCGCTCCACTCCGTGGCGGGTCGCACACAAGATCTGTGTCGCCACCTCGTTTGGTGTACCCTTGTACTGGAAGCCACCCATACCGCCGTACAGGCCTTCGGTGTTCTCGCGAACGACCACGAAGTCGATGTCCTCCGGCCCCTTCTCCCGTAACGGAGTAGTGACGCCCGGATAGAGCTTCACCGGCCGAAGGTTCACGTACTGGTCCAGTGCAAACCGCGCCTTCAGGAGAATTCCCTTCTCGAGAATGCCCGGTGCAACATCGGGGTGACCGATCGCGCCGAGGAGAATCGCCTTGTATCCGCGGAGTTCGTCGAGCACGTCATCCGGTAGCGTCTCGCCCGTTCGCTTGAACCGCTCGCCACCGAGGTCGTACTCGGTCGTTTCGAGGCTGAAGCCGTACTGCGATCCCGCCGCCCGAAGGACCTTCAGTGCCTCCGCCACGACCTCTGGACCCGTGCCGTCCCCCGGAATCACCGCGATCTTGTAACTCCGACTCATTTTTCCCCCCTGGATCAGTCGCGTGGCACCACGCTGACACCTAGGAAACGATGTTTTCCCACACGAAAGACGTGGGTGCCCTCGGTTACTAGTTCGTCCACAGCCGCGACGCGAACCCCGTCGACATCGACGGCACCCGCTAGGATCAGGCGACGAGCTTCGCTCGTCGACGACACCAGGCCAGTTGCCTTCATGACGGTACAGATCCAGCGTGAGCGCTCGTCACTGAACTGGTATACGGATGTCCGCATCCGGTCCGGGTCGGGCGCTCTGCGCTCGGTGAAGCGCGCGCGCCACTCGGCATCAGCGGTCGCCGCCAAGTCTACTCCGTGGAAGCGCGCAACGATTTCGTACGCTAGGTCGCGTTTGGCGTCGCGCGGGTTTGCGCCTTCAGCTGCGAGCCGTTCTCGCAACTCCTCCATCGGGCAGTCGCTGAGAAGCTCGTAGTACCGCTTCATCAGTTCGTCGCTAATCGACATGATCTTGCCGTACATGTCGAGCGGTGGCTCGTCGATACCCACGTAATTCCCGAGCGACTTGCTCATCTTCTGGGAGCCGTCGAGTCCCTCGAGCAGCGGCATCATTAGCGCCACTTGTGGCTCGAGCCCGTAATCGCGTTGAATCTCTCTGGCGAGCAACAGATTGAACTTCTGGTCCGTACCCCCGAGTTCGACGTCTGCCTTCAGCGCAACGGAATCGTAGGCTTGCAGCAGGGGATACAAGAATTCGTGGATGCTGATCGGTTGCTCGGCTCGAAAGCGCCTTGAGAAATCGTCACGCTCCAGCATCCGTGCGACCGTTTGCTTGGCCATGAGGCGGACCAGATCCATCGGTGTCAGGTCGCGAGTCCAGGTACTGTTGAAGACGATCCGGGTCTTCGTCGGGTCCAAGACCTTGAAGATCTGCCGCTCGTAGGTTGCTGCGTTCTCCCTCACCTGCTCAGGCGTGAGCTGGGGCCGCGTTTCGCTCTTCCCGCTGGGATCTCCGATCAGGCCGGTGAAATCGCCGATGAGGAACAGGACGTTGTGACCGAAGTCTTGGAACTGCTTCAGCTTTTGGATCACGACCGTGTGGCCGAGATGGAGGTCCGGTGCCGTCGGGTCGAAGCCTGCCTTCACGGTTAGCGGAACCCCGGTCGCGAGGCTCTTCGTGAGCCTGGCTCGGAGCGCTCCGTCCGGAAGGATCTCGGCGGCACCCTGCTGGAGGATGCGTATCGCGGTATCGATGTCGCTGGATGCCATTCGACCTGCGGTTAGGTCCGCCATCGCCCGCCCCAACTGGGCGCAGGGCGACGTGAACGGAGCCTAGTGCGTAGAGATGGAGGCGAGAAGACTTGGGGCCGGTCCGGCCCGACATCGACCGGTCCGCTCCGCAACGTTCAGCGCGCGTAGTGTACCGAGCGGGTCTCCCGAACGACTGTGACCTTGATCTGGCCCGGAAAGGCCATTTCGTCCTCGATTTTTTTTGCGATGTCACGCGCGAGAACGAGCGCAGCCTCGTCGTTGACCCTCTGGCTCTGAACGATGACTCGAAGCTCACGTCCGGCCTGAATTGCGTAGGACTTGTCGATCCCCTCGAAGCTGCCAGCGATCCTCTCCAAGTCCTCGAGGCGCTGGATGTAGCTCGCCAGCATCTCCCGGCGGGCCCCGGGGCGAGCGCCACTGATAGCGTCAGCAGCCTGAACCAACACCGGGAGAACCCCCTCTTGCGGGATATCCTCGTGGTGGGCGGCGATTGCGTGCACGATGTCGCTCTGCTCGTGGAACTTCTGTGCCATTTCGCCACCGATTAACGCGTGTGAGCCCTCCACCTCGTGCGTAACGGCCTTCCCGATGTCGTGTAGCAGCGCGGCGCGACGAGCCTTCTTCGGATCGAGCCCGAGCTCGGCCGCCATCGCCCCACACAAGAAGGCCGCCTCGATCGAGTGCTGCAGGACGTTCTGCGTGTAGCTGGTGCGGTACTTGAGCATACCCAGAGTGCGGACGATCTCTGGGTGAACGCCCCGCACACCCACCTCGTAGAGCGCTTGTTCCCCCGCCTCCTTCACGCTCGCCTCGACCTCGGCCCCAACCTTGGCGACGGTGTCCTCGATGCGCGTCGGGTGGATCCGACCATCGGCGATCAGCGCTTCGAGCGTTCGACGCGCGACCTCGCGTCGGATTGGATTGTGGCAAGAGATGATCACCGTCTCCGGTGTATCGTCCACGATCAGGTCGACCCCGGTCGCCGCCTCGATGGCTCTGATGTTCCGCCCTTCCCTACCTATGATCCTCCCCTTCAGCTCGTCGCTCGGAAGTGGGAAGACCGTCACCGTCCGCTCGGCGACATACTCGCCCGCATATCGCTGAATGGCCTGTCCGATGATCCACTTCGCCTTCATCTCGGCCGTCTCTCGGGCCTCCTCCTCGATCTTGCGAATGAGCTTGATGCTCTCGTGCTTCGCTTCGTCCAAGGCGCGTTCGACTATCTGCCGTTTCGCTTCGTCCGCGGTCAGGCCCGCGACGGCCTCGAGCTTGGCCGCCACTTCGCGGTGAAGCTGTTCCACGTCTTTGACCCGCGTCGCGACTTCCTGTTCTCGTTGCTTGCTTGCCGAGTCGCGACGCTCCAGTTCGGACAGGCGTGCGTCCGCCTGGTCCATCTTCCGATCAAGATGCTCCTCGCGCTGAAGGAGACGCTTCTCGAGCGCCTGTATCTCCTTCCGTTCCTCCCGCGTCTGCTCTTCGAACTCGCTCTTGGCTCGGAAGATGAAATCCTTGGCCTGGAGCTCTGCCTCGCGGCGACGGTTCTCGGCTTCGCGCTCCGCCTGCGCGACGACATCTTGAGCGCGCTTGCGCTCGGATTCGACCTTCTCGCGCTCCGCCTCTACCTGAGCCCCAGACACCGTTTGCTTGAGCCAGAACCCCAACATCCCGCCGGCAGCCATGCCAACCAGCACGCCAGCCGTAATCGATGCGAAATCCATGTCAGACCCCCTCGAACGTCGAGAGCGAACGCGTATCGGCTGCTCCGACGCACCGGACTCGTGAGTACGTGTTGGACTCAGTTACGACGGTGTCCATCGACGCGTCGCGACCATCGTGCGGAACCTCGTCTAGTATCTGATCATCGAAAGCCACGCCGACCACGAACTGCGGTCGCGTCGACGTCGAACCGAGTAGGCGATCGTAGTATCCGCCACCGTAGCCAAGCCGCCTCCCTTGGTGGTCGAAAGCGACACCCGGTACCGCGATCACATCGATCTCGCGTGGATCGAGTCGCCTGCTGGCGGGTCCGCTTGGCTCGGCGATCCCGAAGTTGCCAGGAACGAGCTCTCGGAGATCGTCGACCACGTAGAACTCCAGGCGGCCCTCCGCCGGTAGTGCGACTGGAAAGGCAACTCGCTTGCCGTCGCGCCTAGTCCGCTCGAAGATCAGTGCCGTGTCGACCTCGCCACGGATCGGCGAGTAGAGCGCCACGCTCGAGCCCGCTAGCACCGGAGCCAGCTGCAGAAACCGGCCTTGCACCGGACCCGAGCGCGCTGAACGGACGTCGGGTAGCTGCGCCTCACGTCGGCGCAACAGTTCACGGCGGACATCCGCTTTTGACTGACCGACCACCGCCCCTCCCGGCGCGGGGGTCGTGCGCCTATCAGGTACCTATCGGTTCAAAACGTGTGTGCGAGAACGGAGCGCGCCATTGGTCGAGATGGGTGTATGACGACCAACCCGCCGTCGCGGGTGACAGGCCGATGGGCGTGTTCGAGCAGAGACCGAGGAGCAGTCCCAGGCTTCGCGCGCCGCGTCGGCCAACTCGCATGCTCCTACGTTCACAACCCGGGATTTCCTGGGCGATGTAACCGCCGAGCGTCGCTCTTCGTCCACGAAGCCCGTTTCTGCTCGCTTCCACCCCGGGAGATTTCGTCCGAGGCTCTCGGCCACGCGTAAGTCGGGCCGTGTAGCCCATCCCGCCCAGCAATCATCCGACAGGTAACCCGCACGAGGCCCATGACGCGCCCCTGGCGGCACGACCGCACCGACTCGCTTCCATTCCGTGTTTCGGTGCCCAACGTGAGCAAAGCGCCCCCCCAAGATTGCCGTGTCGACGTGTCCGTTGAACCATCAACGTGACGTGGGCACCATTTCACCGTTCCGACGATCCCACGACGGGGCGCCGCCTTCCCGGCGAGTGACGGTTCCCAGGGAATGAACTGTTGGTTCTAACGTATCCCGATCGATCACGCGCAGCTCAGGGGGACAACTCATTCTACCGAATCCATCGCTCGCTCGGTGTTCTCATTTTCGGCGGGCCCTGCCCGGCTCGAGCGAGCATCCATTCGCGTACAGACTTCAGCTGCCCACTTCGTCACTCGAGCCCGCTCCTCGGCGAGGGTGGCCTGCGCCCGCAGCAGGTCCGAAGCCAAGTTGAGGGCTGCCAGGATGGCAACCTCCGCAAGGTCCGTCGAACGTGAACCTGCGCGGACCTCCTCGAGGCGACTGGCCACGAAGCTCGTGACCGTCTCTACTTCTTCCCGAGGCGCGGTCGTCTGGATAGAGAGGCTCCGGCCCAGCAAGCGGACCGGGTAGGTTCGTTTGGGCCGATGGTCATCCACCGTGTTGCGCCGAGAGCCTGCTCTCGAGTGTCCCGATCAGCTTCAGGATGCCATCGATCGAGTCGCGAGCATCGCGTTTGATCCGCGTCAGGTCCGTGACAGCATCCGCGAGTTCGCTCAGCTTTCGGTCCTGCTCCGTCACCAGACTCGCCAGCTGCTCTCTCTCGAACGCGATCCGCTCGAGCCGGGCTTCAAGAAGGGCGATTCTAGTCGCCACTTGATCTAGCAGCGCTATTGGATCCGAGATCTCCGGCCGGCGGGCGTCTGCCGAGTCCATCCATCCACCCTAAGAGGGTGGGACAGGAAAGTCAAGGATTGCCGGAGGTTGGGCGGATGTCCATGCGCTCGTAGACGACGAACTCCGGGTGATCGAGGTACTCGACCCTGCGCCAAGGCCCCGCCCCCGATTGCAGGCTCGCAACCCACTCCGCGGGAAGGAGGGACATCCGCCATCGCTCCAGGACCACGATGCGAACGTGACTAGCTGCTTCTGGAAAGTCATCGAATCCGGTTGCGTCGAGCCGCTTCAGGTAAGGAGCAATTCCGAGATATCGGTACGCGTTTCGTCGGGAGGCAAGGTAGGGGATATCCGTTCCGGTCGAGAGGATCGGTTCCTCGGGACTCGTCGAATTCACCACGAACGCTGCAACGCGGCGTTGATAGGTCAGGGAGAGCGGACGGCGACGCCAGACATCCAGGATCCGATCCGCATCGCTCCCCGGCCTGGGGACTCCCAGGGCGAAGACGACGAGGGACAGCCCTTGGACGATGCTGACGCCAGCCATCGCGAATTGACGGCGACGGTGCGGCCCGGTGGACGCCAGCCACTCCGCCACCAACAGGCACAGGGCGGGGAGTGCTGGTATCAGGTAATGGTCGTAGAGCTCGTAGCTCAGGCAGCCGATCGCTGCGACTGGCAGGACGAAGACGCACGCGAACGCGCGGGTTGCGAGGTCGTGCCGGCTGGCCAGCGCCACGACACCCGCGGTCAAGAGAGCGGGCATCGGAGCGAAGCCCAATGAGATCCACTCGCGGATTCGGCCGGCCACGCTGAAGCCATCTGCATAGCCACGCTGGATGCCCTGCGCAAACACGCGTTCCGCAAACGTCGAGATCGCGCCATGCGCACGCAGCCACGCCACCAACCCAACCTGGACGAGAACCACACCGGCCGTGAATGTGAGCGTCCACCGGAGGCGATGCGGCGGAGCGACCCGCGAGGCACCCCACACGGCCAGCGCAGCACCAAGCGGATATGCCGGCTGCTTGAAGAGTGTGGCCACACCCACCAGCACTCCAGCCGAGAGCACCCCGCCAATCGGGGGAGGCCCATCGCGCCGCCTTGCGATGATCGCGCCAGCTACGAACAAGCAGGCCGTGAGTGGCGCCTCGGTGTAGCCGTGCCCGGCTAGTCGTACCGCCGGCTGAAGAGTCGCATAGATCGCCGCAGCGATGTCGCCCACCCTGGCGCTAGCCAGGGTTCTACCGATCACCGCGAGCATCAGGAGGACCATCAGGTCCGGGATGGTCGAGCTGAGGTGACACGCCACCGGACCGTTTCCGAAGACCGCAAAGCAGAACCGGTACCAATAGTAAATTCCGGGCGGCTTGTTGTTGAAGAAGGAGAGAGCGCTCGAACCCGGATCCCCCATGTGGGTCGCTACGTAGGCGTAGTTGGCCGAGTCGTACTCGATCGGTACGTCGGCGACCGCCAGTCGCAGCGCGATTCCCAGCCCGACGGCGATCAGCGTGCCGATGCTGAACCAATCGGGCGCGGATAGCGCGTCAGGCGGCCGGCGCCCGGGGTCGCTCGGCTTCTCGAGAGCCCGATGCTGGTGACTCAGGACTGCTCGCTCACGCCCCGATCTTCACGTTCCGCGAGCCTCGCCACGTCGACGACTCGCTCACTCTCGTTCAGATCGATCAGGCGTACGCCTTGCGTGTTGCGTCCCATCACGCTGATACCCGAAACCGCCGTGCGGATGACCTTGCCGCTGTTGGCGATCAACATGACCTCGTCGTCGTCCGCTACGAGCTTGGTTCCTACCACCGGGCCGTTCCGACCCTGCGTCTTGATGGTGATCACCCCCTTGCCGGCGCGGCCTTGCACGGGATAGTCGGCGATCGGCGTGCGTTTGCCGTAACCCATCTGCGTCACCGTCAGAACGTTCTGCCCCTCTTTGACTAGCTCCATGGCGACGACCTGGTCGCCCTCGCGAAGCTCCATGCCGCGCACACCGGCAGCCGTGCGACCCATCGGTCGGACTTCCTCTTCACGGAACCGGATCGAAAGTCCATCGCGGGTCGCCAACAGCACGTCGCTCTGCCCGTCGGACACTATCGCGGCGATCATCTCATCCCCCTCGACCACACCGAGAGCGATCACGCCGTTCGATCGCGCATTGGCGAAGGCTGAAAGCGGTGTCTTCTTGACCTTGCCCTCACGAGTGGCGAGCACCACGAACCGGTCGTCCCGGAACTCTTTCGCCGGCAGGAAGCTGACGATCTTTTCGCCCGCCTCGAGTCGGATCAGGTTCACCGCGGCCTTACCTCGAGCGGCTCGCCCCCTCCGGAATTTGATGCACCTTGAGCCAAAACGATCGGCCTTGGTTCGTGAAGAGCAACACGTAGTCGTGGGTCGATGCGACGAAGAGATTCTCGAGGAAGTCCTCCTCGCGCGTCTCCATCCCCGTCACGCCTTTACCGCCGCGGCGCTGTTGACGGTAGAGCGTGAGGGAGTTGCGCTTGATGTAGCCCTCGTGTGACACGGTCACGACCATGTCTTCTTCTTGGATCAGATCTTCCAGATCGATGTTCGATTCGCCTGGGACGATCTCGGTACGCCGTGGGTCGGCGTACTGCGCCTTGATCTCTTCGAGTTCCTTCACGACCTCGTCCAACAACAGGACATCGCTCCCGAGAATCTCGCGAAGGCGCTGGATCTCGGCCATGAGGCCCGCATACTCCTGGTCGAGCTTGTCGCGCTCGAGTGCGGTCAGCCGAGCCAACCGCATGTCGAGGATCGCTTTCGCCTGTCGCTCGGACAGCGCGAACCTGGCCTCCAGGGACGCTTGCGCCTCCTCGGTCGAAGCGCTGGTACGGATGATACGGATCACCTCATCGAGGTTCGAGATGGCAATCCGCAGGCCTTCCAAGATGTGCGCGCGGTCCTCCGCCTTGCGAAGCTCGTAAGTGAAGCGGCGAGTCAGTACCTCGCGCCGGAAGGACAGGAAGCGGTCGAGGGTCTCTCGCAGACCGAGAGTCCTCGGTCCACCCTCGACGATCGCCACCACGTTTACACCGAAGGAGGTTTGCAGCGGCGTGTGCTTGTAGAGCTGGTTTAGGACCACCTCCGCGATCACATCGCGGCGCAGATCCAGGACGACGCGGATCCCCTCGCGGCTCGACTCGTCACGGAGATCGGATATTCCTTCGATCCGCTTCTCTCGCACCAGATCAGCGATCTTCTCGACCATCCGAGCCTTGTTGACCTGGTACGGAATCTCGGTGATGACGATCCGATGGCGGTCACCCTTGGCCATGGGCTCGATCTCTGCGCGTCCGCGAACCTGCAGGATCCCGCGCCCCGTCGCGAAGGCGCTCAGAATGCCGCCGTCGTCCAGGATGATGCCGCCAGTTGGGAAGTCCGGCCCGGGCACGATCTGCATCAGTTGCTCGAGCGTCGTATCCGGTGCGCGAGAGATGTGGATGAGCGCGTCGACGATCTCACCGAGGTTGTGCGGCGGGATGTTGGTGGCCATGCCGACCGCGATCCCGCTCGAACCGTTCACCAGCAAATTGGGGAAGCGCGCCGGCAACACGACCGGCTCGACGGAGGAGTCGTCGTAGGTTGGAGTGAAGTCGACGGTCTCCTTGTCGAGATCGTCGAGGAGCTCCATGGCAAGCGGCTCCATCCGAACTTCGGTGTACCGCTGCGCAGCCGGAGGATCACCGTCGAGCGAACCGAAGTTTCCCTGCCCATCCACGAGGGGCGCGCGCATCGAGAAGTCCTGCGCCATTCGGACGAGAGCGTCGTAGGCTGCCGACTCACCGTGCGGGTGGTACTTACCGATCGTGTCGCCGACGACCCGCGCCGACTTCTTGTAGGACTTCCCCGGCGTGTTTCCCAGGTCGTACATCGCATAGAGCACGCGCCTGTGGACTGGCTTCAGACCATCACGGATGTCGGGCAACGCGCGGCCGATGATCACACTCATCGCGTAGTCGAGGTACGACTGCCGCATCTCGTCCTCGATCTTGATCGGGATGGGTGTCGTCAGGTCAGCCACGGAACCTCCAGTTTGCGTATTCGTCCGATGTGAATTCTGGCTGCAGGTACCGGCGAATCAGACGTCGAGATTCCGCACCTGTAGTGCGTTGCTCTCGATGAACTGCCGGCGGGGCTCCACCTCGTCGCCCATCAACAGCGTGAAGATTTCGTCGGCTACGACCGCATCGGACAGTGCGACCTGCATGAGCGTGCGCTTTTCCGGATTCATGGTGGTTTCCCAGAGTTGCTCGGCATTCATTTCCCCCAGGCCCTTGTAGCGCTGGAGCGTCAGGCCTTTCTTCGCGGTTTCGAGCACGAACTCGAGGAGGGCCCCAGTCTGAGCAAGGGTCGACTCGTCGTCCCCGATGCGAGCCACGTATGCAGGTCCTGCTAGGCGCACGGAGTCGGCTGCGAGTCGTTGAATCCGTTCGTATTCCGGAGATGCCAAGAGCTCGGCGCCGACGACGGTGCGTTTCGCACGCCCATTGGATCCTGTGAGCCAGACTACTTTCCGCCGTCCATGCTCGGGGTCCTGCTCGATCTTCCAGGTGACCTTCCCGAGCTCGGGATATCGAGCGACGAGGGATTCCTCCGTTCGGGTCGTCCACTCCTCGAGCGAGGCTGCGTCGTCGAGCGCTGCCGTCGGGAATCCATTCTCCACCAGCGTTCGAAGCAGGCGCTCATCCATCCGTAGCTTTCCGAGGTTCGTGAGACCGTTCTCGATGCGGACGACCCGGTTCAAGTACGCACGCAGTGGTTCGCCCTTGATCTCCACTCTCGCGCCGGCTGGGTCGAGCCCTGCAAGCGAGATGCGATCCACCGCGAGATCGAGAAGATGATCCGCAAGGTCTTGCTCGTTCTTCTTGTACGACATCTCTCCTCGGCGATTCGTCAAGCCGTAGAGGGGCGGTTGTGCGATGTACAGATATCCACCCTCGACTAGCGCAGGGAACTGGCGGAAGAAAAACGTCAGGAGAAGCGTGCGGATGTGACTGCCATCGACGTCCGCGTCGGTCATCAGCACGATCTTGTGATAGCGAAGCTTGGAGAGGTCGAAGTCATCCGCTCCGATCCCGGTTCCCAGGGCCGTGATCAACGAGCGGATCTCCTCGTTCTTCAGGATCCTGTCGTACCGCGCCTTCTCCGCGTTCAGTATCTTGCCTCGAAGGGGAAGGATCGCTTGAGTTCGGCGATCCCGGCCCTGTTTTGCAGTACCTCCCGCGGAGTCGCCCTCGACCAAGAACAGCTCCGATTTCGCCGGGTCTCGTTCTTCGCAGTCGGCGAGCTTGCCGGGGAGGTTGCCGACGTCGAGAACGCCTTTCCGTCGGGCCAGCTCTTTCGCTTTGCGCGCAGCATCACGCGCGCGGGCCGCGTCCTGCGCCTTCTCGATGAGCGCCCGCGCTACCGGGGGATTCTGCTCAAGGAACGCGCCGAGCTTGTCGTTGATGATCGCCTCGACGATCCCCTTCACCTCCAGGCTGCCGAGCTTGATCTTCGTCTGACTCTCGAATTGCGGGTTGGGCATCTTGACCGAGAGGACGCCAGTCAAGCCTTCTCGAACATCCTCTCCAGAAAGAGCCGTGGGCTTCTTGAGCGCCTGTGATGCATAGTTGTTCATGGTGCGCGTCAGCGCGCCGCGAAACCCGGAGAGGTGAGTACCGCCCTCGACGGTATGAATGTTGTTCACGAAGGTCAGGAGAACTTCGTTGTAGCCATCGTTGTACTGGATAGCGACCTCGACATGGATGCCGTCGCGATCGCCCTCGAAGAAGATCGGTTCTGGGTGGAGGGTGTGTTTGTTCTTGTTGAGATGTTCGACGAACGTCTTGATACCGCCCTCGTACGAGAAGGCCTGAGTCGAGTTGGTTCGCTCGTCGGCGATCGATATCGCCACGCCGGGGTTCAAGAAGGCGAGTTCCCGTAGCCGCTTCGAGAGCGTGTCGAACTCGAGATTGGTATCCGGGAAGATCTGTGGGTCCGGCTTGAACGTGACGCGTGTGCCGCGTTCGGTGGTGGCTCCGAGGAACTCTAGCGGCGAGGAAGTGATCCCGCGCTCGAATCGGATCCCGTGGATCTTTCCGTCTCGCTTCACCTCGACGTGTAACCACTCTGAAAGGAAGTTGACGACGGAAACGCCGACCCCATGCAGGCCGCCGGAGACTTTGTAGCTGTTGTTGTCGAACTTCCCGCCTGCGTGGAGAATCGTGAGCACGACTTCGACAGCGGGGACACCCTTCTCGGGATGGATATCGACGGGGATCCCACGGCCATCGTCCTGAACGGTCACGCTTCCGTCCAGGTGAATGGTCAGGTCGACATGAGTGCAATACCCCGCCAGAGCCTCGTCGATGGAGTTGTCGATCACCTCGTAGACGCAGTGATGAACTCCCTCGGGACCTGTCGAGCCGATGTACATCGCGGGACGAGTCCGAACCGCGTCACGCCCCTCTAAGACGGTGATCTGATGCGCACCGTATTCCTGATTGGATGAAGTCAAGAGGAGGATCTCCCGAAGGTCGAAGGGGATGGCGTTGAAGCAGAGGTCGGTGGAGTTGGGGACGCCACCGCGGTCAGCTCACCGCCGCGCATCTGGAAGAGGTGCACCTGAGCGTGCGAACGGGGCGGTTCGGTTCCGGTGACGAAGGTCTGACCGGAGAGATCGGTGACGGCGTCGATCACTCGTCGAGCACGGCTTGCGTCCAACTCGCTCGAAAGATCGTCGAGCAGAAAGACCGGCTCGTCGTCGGTCCGGGTCGCGATGACAGCTCGCTCCGCGAGCCGCAGGGCGATGAGGAGCGAACGGCGCTCGCCCTGTGAGGCGTTACGACGGGCCGGTCCCGATTCGACGAGGAAGTGCACGTCGTCGAGATGAGGTCCAAACAGAGTACGCTCGAGCCGAACCTCCCGTGCGTATCGCCTCTCGCTCTGCCTTCGGAGGAGGCTCTCCGCCTCGTCGGGAGTCAGTTGCTCGCCGTCATAGTCAGACCCAGCATGATAACGAATGGTGAGTGGGAGCGCCTCTTTCGTGATCCGAGCGATGGATGGAATCAGCTCGGCGGTGAGGCGAGCGACGAGCGCGATCCGAGACGCGAGGATCTGAGAGCCGAGGCGGATAAGGACCTCGGACCAACTCTCGATCTCGGCGCGTGAGCTCCTAGTCTGTAGGCAGCGATTTCGGTTCTTGAGCGCGCGGACGTACCGAACGAGCGTCCGATAGAACCCCGGCTCGGTCAGGACCAGCACGCGGTTCAGAAAGCGGCGCCGAAGCTCTGGCGGGCCGAGGATCAACTGTGCATCCTCGGGCGAATGGACGACGACGCGGATGTGGCCGAGATACTCGTCGATCGGCACATTGGTCCGTTCGTTCAGCTCCAAGTTGCGCTTACCGGCGGAGAAAGTCGCACGCAGGTAGTCGAGAGGGCCCAGCGCACTGCGGACGCGGCCTTCGACGACGAGTAGCTTCGCACCGGTTCGAACGAGGCCGGCTGACGGCGTCGCACGGAAGCTTCTTCCCTCTGCTGCAAAATGGATCGCCTCGAGGAGAGATGTCTTTCCTTGGCCGTTGGCGCCGTAGACGGCATTGAACTGAAGGGATGGCTCGAAGTCCAAGGAACGCAGATTTCGGAAGTCCCTCACCGAGAGCGTTTCGACGACCATGCGAACGACGGTCAGATTCGCATCGGCATGACGATCGCGAGGAAGTCTGGATTGTTCTTCTCCCGGATCGCGCCCTGACTGAGCCCGTCCTTGATCTCGAGTTCGATTTCGTCGGCTTCGAGCACTCGAAAGACGTCGAGCAGATAGGTCGCATTGAATCCGATCGAGAGGTCGTCTCCGGCGTACTCGATCTCGAGTGTTTCGACCGCCTCACCGATGTCGGGGTGGTTTGCGGAAAGCCGAAGCTCGGCCGGATGTAACTCAAGCTTGGCTCCGTGGGTGCGATCGGCCGAGACGAGGCTGATCCGCTGGAGAGCGCGGAGGAACTGCGCTCGCTTCACAGTGGCTCGCTGCATCTCACCCTTCGGGATCACTCGCTCGTACTCAGGAAACTCGCCGTCCACGTACTGGAAGAGCATCGACAGGCCCCGCTTACGGAGGGACGCATGGTTCTTCCCCAACGCGATTTCGACGCTCTGGTCGCCGTCGAGGAGTTTGCGCAGCTCCGCGACGGCTTTACGGGGGAGGATCACGCCTTCGTCGAGTTTCAGGCCGCCCAGATCGGTGGTGCTTGCGGTCGCGAGGGAAAGACGATGTCCGTCGGTGGCAACGAAACGTACCTCGTCGGACCCCGCCGTGGTGCGAGACTCGACGTAGACTCCGTTGAGGTGGTAGCGCGTCTCGTCGGTGGAGATCGCGTATTCGACCAGGCTGAGAAGACGGCGAAGATGCTTTTCTGGGACGGTCCGATAGACCGCTTCTTCCATGCTCGGAATCGTCGGGAAGTCCTGAGCCGGTAAGCCGGCGATGTGAAAGAGCGAGCGCCCCGAACGGATTTCCACCCAGTCGTTATCCATGGCTCGCAGCTCGACGGTCGGGTCGGGCAACTCCTTCACCACCTCGTAGAGCTTGCGTGCGTTGACGGTGACGGTTCCGGCAGTCTCGGTCGAGATGCTCGGGATGCGATTACGCATGCAGATCTCGAGATCCGTCACGACGATCTCGAGCGAATCGTCCTGCGCGGAAAGCAGCGCGTTCGCAAGGACCGGCATCGTGTGCTTGCGCTCGACGACTCCTTGCACGACGCCGAGGGCTTTGGCGAAGGCGTCGCGGTCGATCCGGATTTCCATGAGCTAACCCTCCGAAACGGGGGAGGCGGACGGTGCCGCGGGTTGCGCGAAGTAGATGTGGTGCTCAGTGTCTATGATTGATGAACTGGATGGTCGGAATAGGAACATCACAGCTCTAGGGCGTGGCACGAGTGTCGAAAAGTTGAACAATGGTAATGATTTTGAATGGATAGATGAATCGGACGAGGTTGATAACTTGCCGAGGAGGTCGATGACCCGCATTCGTCGACGCACCGGCGCCGTCTCCACCCGAAGGTGGAGGACCGCTGTCGACAGGTTCTCGACTGGTTACCAACGGAGAGCTTCCTCACCTCGCCTCCTCGAGTTCTGAAACGATCCGTTCGATGCGGGCGCGAAAATCGGCGTCGTCCTCGAGCTGACGCTCGATGCGCCTCACCGCGTGGATGACCGTCGAATGGTCCTTGCCGAATTGGTCCCCGATGTGGGGGAACGACGAGGACGTAAGCCGGCGACAGAGGTACATCGCCACCTGGCGGGGAACGGTGAGAGTCCGCAACTTCCTGTTGGACCGAAGATCGCTCACGCGGACGTCGAAGGCCTTGGCGACCGTCTTCTGGATGTCATCCAAGGTGATGGGCGTGTCGGGGTCCCGGAGCGTCTCTCGTAGGACTTTGCGAATCAGCTCGATCGTGATCGGCTGGGTGGTGAGAGAGGCATAGGCGCAGACTCGGTTGAGCGAGCCTTCGAGTTCCCGGATGTTCGAGCGGATGTGGGTCGCCAGGAACAGCGTGGCCTCATCCGGAAGGGCGAGGCTCTCGGACTCGGATTTCCGCGTGAGGATCGCAACCCGAGTCTCGAGGTCAGGTGCCTGCATGTCGGCGATCAGGCCCCACTCGAAACGCGATCGGAGACGATCGTCGAGCTCCGGAATATCCTTCGGGAACCGATCACTGGTTACGACGATCTGTCGTTGTGCTTGGTACAGCGAGTTGAAGGTGTAGAAGAATTCTTCCTGCGTTCGCTCGAGCTTCGCGATGAGCTGGATGTCGTCGATGAGCAGCAGGTCGACGGATCGGTACATCGCGCGGAACTCCTCGTGGCGGTCCGAGCGGATCGCGCCGATGAGCTCGTTCGTGAATGCTTCCGAGGTTACGTATCGTACGCGCGCCGTGGGCTTCCTGCTGAGAACGAAATTACCGACTGCGTTCAGGAGGTGAGTCTTCCCAAGGCCGACGTTGCCGTAGATGAAGAAGGGGTTGTAGCCGCGCACGTGGCGATTGCCGACGGCGAAGGCGGCGGCGTGTGCGAACTGGTTACAAGCGCCGACGACGAAGTTGTCGAAGCGGAACCTCGGGTCGATGGAGCCTTGCTCGGCGACGAGCTGGAGACGTAATCCATCGAGCGGGGTGTCCGCGGAGGAGGGAGGCGGCTCTCCTGGGATCGGTTCGGTGCCATTGCCCGGATCGGGCACTGCGAACCGCACGGCCATCGCGCGACCGGAGGCTTGTGACAGGCACTGTTCGAGTAGAGCGCTGTAGCGGTCGGCGATCCACTCCTTCATCGGGTTGGTCGGGACGTCGATGACCGCGACGTCGGACCTGATGACCCTCGGAGTGAGGCAGTCGATCCAGGCCTTGTATTCGGAGGGTGTGAGGCGTTGCTCCGCCAGTCGACAGCCTTCCGCCCAGACGGGATCGCAGCTCATCGCCGAGTGGTGACGCGGTGCTGTCGCGGCCCTGCCCGCAGCAGGGTTCTGCACACCCTCATCCACAAGTGTTGATAACTCACAAAAATATAGCGATTCCGCAATCTTGAGAGCTATCCGATGGTCGGGAGAACGGCTGGAACGGGGATGGCGGTTCGCCGCGGGGAGGACGGCCTGAAAGGGACCCGATTTCTACCAGATCGGCGCATCTCGTGCAAGGCGATCGGTCGCCCAGACGACGCCTGGTCACGGCTGGATTCAGCGCGATTCCAGCCGTCCCTCCTTGACGTCCGCGATCGTCCAGCGCTAATTTTCACGGTTTGGCCGATCACCCGTGAGGTAGCAGGGGCAGACCATGAAACGCACCTACCAGCCCAGCAGGACCCGACGCAAGCGGACCCACGGGTTCCGTATCCGCATGCGCACGAAGAACGGACGCAAGGTACTCTCGCGCCGCCGGGCCAAGGGGCGCCACCGCATTGCGATTTGATCCGCTCGCGTGAAAGCCCCGCGGGATCCTCGTCCGCATCAAACCCTCTCGAAGCAGGACCGGGTTCGAAGTTCGGAGGAATACCGGCGGATTCAGCGGAGCGGAGTCCGCAGGGGTGGCGCTCGCTTCACCGTTCTGGTCGCTCCTAGCTCGGGAATTCGCAGCCGGCTCGGTATCACCATTCCACGCCAGGTGGGCAACGCGGTTTTGCGCAACCGGCTTCGACGCCTAGTTCGCGAATACTTTCGCACCCGCCGGGAGCAATTCGGAGACGCTCACGACTTCGTCGTGATCCCTCGGCCGGGGACTAGATGGCTCCGTCTTCGAGACTTGAACGAGATCGGTCGGCTAGCTCACGAGGCTCGATCGCGCGTGCCGCGGCGATCGGGTTGATTCGAGCTTATCGTCTCGCGATATCTCCCCTTCTCGGCCCAGCCTGCCGCTTCGAGCCGACCTGCTCGAGATACGCCGAGGAGGCGATCCAGAGGCACGGAGCCATGCGTGGCGTGTACCTGGCCGCGCGCCGGCTCGCACGCTGCCACCCGTTTCATCCGGGCGGCTTCGACCCGGTGCCCTGAGCTCAAACTCGTCAGGAGGACCCGTGGAAAACCAGCGCTTGTTTCTAGCGATCGCCCTGTCCGTGCTGGTGATCGCCGTGTCTCAGGTGCTGTTCCCGCCGCCGAAACCTCCGCCGCGTCCATCGTCCTCCGCGACAGTGGCCGCGACTTCGGATCCTGCCGCCCCGGCCCCAGCACCGGTGGCGACGGACTCGACCACGCTGACGTCGAGCCCAAGTGGCGAGCAGATCGAGGTCCGAACCGGTCTCTACCGGGCGCGCTTCGACACTGTCGGTGCTGTGCAGACCTCGATGGAGCTGCTTCGGTATCCGGAGAGTCAACGCCCGGATTCGGCCCCGGTCGATGTCGCGCAGCGCCACTCGCCGGGACGAGGGCTGTTCCCGCTCGACCTACTTTCCGGCAGTCAGCGCGTCTCCACGGCACGCGTCGTGTTCGAGCCGGACAGGCGAATCCTAGACATCGAGCCCGGCGGGAGCGGTGAGCTGGTCTTCCGAGGTGAATATCCAGGCTGGGCCAAGATCGAAAAGACGTACCGATTTCACGATGGACGGTACGATATCGATGTGGAGACACGGGTAACACCGTATCCTGGATCTCGCGTTGATCGAGCCATCCTATCGCTCAGCGACAGCCGTGAGGTGCCCGAGTCGAGCCATCAGGACCAACTTCGTGCGCGCATCTCATGGGGGCTCGACCGCGTTCACATGGATTCCGTGTCGGTCCCCGACCTGCGTTCCGAGGTGCGCAAGGGGAAGCACACGCCACGAGTCTACGACGAGGCTCACGGCAAGGGTGCGATCCGCTGGGGAGGATTCGACGAGCGCTATTTTCTCCTCGCGATTCTCCCTGATCTTGCGTCCGGTGCGAACGCTCAGTTGACGGCGCTACCGGATGCTCGGACGGTTCAGCTCGACGTGGTGTTCCCTGTTCCCGCGAACGCCGCCGAGACTGGCGGCGCCCTCGTCAAGGCCAGAGCGTTCGGCGGACCCAAAGACCTCGTGGTTCTGCGCGCGACCGAGAACACCCTCGACACCGTGCTCGACTACGGGCGCTTCGCCCTGCTCTCGAGGGCGTTCGTTTCGATTCTGAGGTTTTTTCATCAATTTACGGGTAATTGGGGATTCGCGATCATCATCCTGACCCTCGCGGTGCGTCTGCTTCTTCTACCGCTGAACGTCTCGAGCTTCCGCTCGATGAAGAAGATGCAGGCGCTGCAGCCCGAGATGACGCAGCTTCGAGAGCAACACAAGGATGACCCCATGAAGATGCAGCAGGAGATGGGGCGCCTCTACAAGCGCTACAACGTGAATCCGCTCGGGGGTTGTCTCCCGATGCTCCTCCAGTTCCCGGTTTTCCTCGGGCTGTACTACGCTCTGGCGCAGGCGATCGAGCTACGTCACGCGCACTTTGCGTTCTGGATCCACGACCTCTCCGAGCGCGATCCCTATTTCGTGACTCCCATCATCATGGGTGTCACGATGTTCGTGCAGCAGCTTCTGACCCCGATGGCGGGCGACCCGGCGCAGCAAAAAATGATGCGTTTGATGCCGGTGATCTTCACCGTGTCGTTCTTGAACTTCCCCTCCGGTCTCGTGCTCTACTGGCTGTTCTCGAACCTGGTGGGCATCGCGAGCCAGTGGTACATCAAGCGTTCACCGGCTTGACGCGCGCGCGGTGAAAACCGCGGGGAGAGCGCAGCATGGCGAGCTCCAAGACGTTCCAGGGGGTGACCCGAGAGGATGCGTTGTCCCGCGCGGCGGCCGAGCTTGGTCGCCCCTCGAGCGAACTCGAGGTGCTAGAGGTGGTTTCGAAGCGCTCGTCCGCGGATGCCGCGCCCTGTATCCAGCTCCTCATTCGCGTACCGGAAGCAGGCCCAGGGCTGGATGAGGCCGCCTTACTCCAGGGATTCCGCAGGCCGAGCGCTAAAGTCGTCGAAGCGGCGTCCCCAAGGAGCGCCTCGACGCCAGAGAGCCCACACCGGCTCGAGCCTGCCGCCGCAACGAGCTCGCGGGAGCCGAGTCGAGAGCCCCGCCAGACTGATGGGCTCTCGTCGAAGGTGCTTGCTCGCAAGGCGGAGGCCTTTCTGGCCGACCTCCTAAGACACATGGGCATCGGAGCGCGCCTCGAGACGGAGCTCGACGACGACGACAACGTCTACATCGAGATCTTTGCCGAAGGCGGCGTGGGCGGTCTGCTGATCGGCCGACAGGGACAGACCCTGGATGCCGTTCAATACCTCGTGAATCGGGTCGTACTCCCCGGCGCGGCCGCTCGAGGACGTGTGTACCTGGACACCGAGGGATATCGGGCCCGGTATCGCCGCAAGCTCGAGGAGATGGCGCACAAGTACAGGGACGAGGCACTCCGCGCGGGCAAGCCGGTCACGCTAGAGGAGTTCAGCCCTCGCGACAGATGGATCATTCATCAGGCGTTGCTGGACGATCCTCGGGTGACGACCCGCAGCGTCGGGGATGAGCCCGACCGCAAGCTCATGATCATCCCTCGGCGCTGAGCCCCGAGCGGCGCCGACCGTGGAGTTGGGCGACGAGAACACGGCGACGCCGGGCAGCGACCCCGAGCGTGCCACGATCGTCGCGTTGGCGACAGGCCCGGTCCAGGCGGCGCTCGCTACCATCCGAATGTCCGGTCCCAGGGTTCACGAGATCCTGGCTCGAGTGCTGCGCCGACCCGGCTCGGCGCTCTCGCTCTCGCTCGAGGCGCGGCGAGCGACCGTAGCGCACTTCATGGACCCGGCCGACGGCGAGACGATCGACGAGATCGTGGTCACGTTCTTCCCCGGGCCACGCTCTTACACCGGCGAGGATCTGGCCGAGCTCAGCCTGCACGGCGGGCCCTGGCTGGTCGCCGAAGCGAACCGGGTCCTGACTACACTCGGTGCGACGCAGGCTCGGCCCGGCGAGTTCACTCGCCGGGCGCTGTTGGCGGGGAAGCTCGATCTCGCCCGGGCAGAGGCCGTCCAGGCGTTGGTGACGGCGCAAAGTGGAGCGGCCGCAAAGCTCGCTGCTCGGCATCTCGCGGGCGAGCTTTCAGAGCGGTACCAGCGGATCCGTCACGGGCTCGTTTCGATCGCGGCTTGCTTGGAGGGCCCGCTCGAGTTCCCTGAGGACACCTCGGGCGAGGAGAACGAATCCGCGATCGCGGCGCTGAAGGGGTTGAGCGAGGTTAGGCAGTGTCTGGAAGGGCTGGTCCGGAGCCAAGCCCAGGCACGTCGCATCGTGAGCGGTATTTCGATTCCGATCGTAGGCCGTCCGAATGTGGGAAAGTCCAGCATCTTCAATGGTTTGCTTGGATCCTCACGGGCGATCGTGAGCCCACACCCAGGCACGACTCGCGACTCGATCGAGGCCTCGATGTTGGTCGGCGGTCGGCTCGTTCGACTGATCGATACAGCAGGTCTCGGCGTGGCGATCGACGACCTCGACGCCGAGGCGATGAGCCGGGCGGAAGGCCACATCGAGGATGCGGATATCGTCGTGCTGGTCCTCGATCTGAGCGCGGACCTCCAGGAGTCGGACCGAGAGCTGCTTTCCAGGTTGGCCGGCCGACAGGTCGTCGTCGTTCTCAACAAGACCGACCTCGAGCCGAGATTCATCTCGACCGACCTCGTCGAACTTGGGATCGCCGCCCCTCCGGTCTTGGTGTCGGTCAAGGACGGAAGCGGATTACCCGCCCTGATCGATCGACTGACGATCGCGGTCGAGACCGGCGCACCTGGCGACGATCCCCTCGGCGTCGTGAGCAGCGCGCGACAGCAAGGCCTCCTGGTTCGTGCCCTCGGCGACCTGGGGCGGGTGGCGCACAACATCGAGGGCGACCGCGCCGAGCTCGCGATCGAAGACCTACGCCTTGCAGAGCTCAGCCTGAGGGAGATCTTGGGTGAGGCGTCCCCGGACGAGGTTCTCGACGAGGTGTTTCAGACGTTCTGCATCGGCAAGTGACCCACTGCATCGGGACCCGGGGTCAAATCCGGCTTTCTCCCCGAGGAACGTTTCACGTGAAACAATCGCGCCCGGGGATCGTGGTCGTCGGAGGGGGGCACGCCGGCGTGGAGGCCGCGCTCGCAGCCGCTCGGATCGGGGTGCAGGTCACCCTGGTCTCTCAGCGCCGTCGCGAAATCGCCCGAATGAGCTGCAACCCGTCGATTGGCGGAACCGCGAAGGGCCAACTGGTCCGAGAGATCGACGCCCTCGGCGGAGCCATGGCCGTCACCATCGACGCCACCGGCATTCAGTTCAGGCGGCTCAACACGGGTAAAGGGGCTGCGGTCCAGGCGTCTCGCGCGCAGGCTGATCGGCAGGCGTATCTGACCCGGATGCTCGAGACGATCGAGCAGCAGCCCAGCCTGCGGATCGTCGAGGACGAGGCGATCGGGATCACAGCCCGGGGTGGCCGAGTCCGCGGGATCGCTCTGAAAGGCGGCGGCGAGCTGGACGCCGAAGCCGTCGTGTTAGCGCCGGGGACCTTCCTCAACGGCTTGATCCACATCGGTGAGGAGACCTGGCCGGCTGGGCGGATGGGAGAAGGTCCTTCGACCAGTCTCCCTGTCAGCCTGACTGGACTCGGCTTCCGCACGAACCGGCTCAAGACCGGCACTCCGCCGCGCCTCGCCGCTCACTCGATCGATTTCGGCACGCTCGCCGTTCAACTCGGCGACGCGGATCCGCGCCCATTCTCGTTCTCGACCGAGCGAATCGTCCGTCGCCAGGTTCCGTGCCACGTCACGCGGACGACCGAAGCCACGCATCGGATCCTGCGTGACAACCTTCACCGCTCGGCGATGTATTCGGGCCGGATCAGCGGCGTCGGGCCGCGGTATTGCCCGTCCGTCGAAGACAAGGTCGTGCGGTTTGGCGAGCGATCGAGCCACATCGTCTTCCTCGAGCCGGAAGGGTACGAATCCCACGAGATCTATCCGGCGGGCCTGTCGACGAGTCTGCCTCGCGACGTGCAGGAAGCGTTCATCCGCTCGATTCCAGGTCTCGGGAGCGCCGAGCTGACGGTTCCGGGGTACGCCGTCGAGTACGACGCCGTCGACTCCACGCAGCTCTCGCATTCGCTCGAGACGCAAGCGATCCGGGGCCTCTTTCTCGCTGGCCAGATCAACGGTACCTCGGGATACGAGGAGGCGGCCGCTCAGGGGCTGATGGCGGGCATCAACGCCGCGCTGTGGCTGCTGGATCGCGAGCCGCTCGTCCTGAGCCGGTCCGAGGCCATGATCGGTGTCCTGATCGACGACCTGGTGACCCGTGGGACCGGGGGTGAGCCCTATCGCATGTTCACTTCTCGCGCCGAAACCCGACTCCACCTGCGTGAGGACAACGCGGATCTCCGGCTCACTGCACACGCCGCGCGCGTCGGCCTCGTCTCCGCGGCTCGCCTCGCCAAGGTGGATGCGCTCGAGCGCGCCGTCGAGGTTGGCCGCGAGGCGCTGCTCTCGGTTCGCACGACACCGAACGCCGCGGCACGCGCCACCATGGAACGGGTAGGCCTGCCGCCGCCGCGCATGCCGATGTCCGCCTGGGCCGTTCTCGGCTTGCCAGGTGCGCGGCACTCGCAGCTCGTCGCCGCTGGGCTCGCGGAGGTCGTCCCGAGCCGGGTTGCGGAGCAGCTCGAGATCCTGGCGCAATACGAGCGCTACCTCGTGAGGCTCGCCGATGACGCGCAGGAGCGCCGCGCGTGGGAGCGCGTGACGTTGCCGCCCACGCTCGACTTTCACACCATTGCCGGCCTCTCGATCGAAGTCCGTGAGCGGCTTGCGCGCGTCCGGCCGGCGAGCGTCGGCCAGGCGCAGCGAATCCCAGGGGTAACGGCCGCCGCGATCGAAGCGCTCATGACCCACTTGCGGGTATCTCGATCGGAGCGCTTCGACGTCGACGGTTCGACTCTGGAGGCCGCCCGTGGCGCCTGAGCGCGACACAGAGGTTGCGTCGAAGGACGAGGTGCAGGTTCGACGGACGGTGACCGAGGGCGCAAACGAGCTCGGCGTGCCGCTTTCCGCGGGCGACGTGGACGCGCTCCGTCCATTACCGGGCGATGATGAAATGGCGTCGCCGCGCGGACCTGACGGCCCTGGTCGACCCGGTGGAGATCGGCGTGCGCCACTACCTCGATTCGCTGACGCTCGTGGCCCATGTGCCTCCTGGAGCCAAGGTGGCCGATCTCGGAACGGGAGCGGGCTTTCCCGGCGTTCCCCTGGGTATTGCGCGGCCGGACGTCGAGGTCACCCTCCTCGAGACTCGCGAGGTCAAGCTTGCGTTCCTTCACCATGTCATCATCGCGCTTCGGCGGCCCAATCTGCGCGTCGCGCGGACGAGCGAGCGGCTGGAGACGCCTCCGGCGGAGAGGTTCGGATTGGTCGTCGCGCGAGCCGTCGCCGACATTGGCGAGACCCTCGAGCGCTGCGCCGACTTGCTGAGGCCCGACGGCCAGGTCTGGGTGATGCGCGGCCCGTCACGACTGGGCGAAGCCGATGAGCACGGGCGTGCCCGGTATGGCGTGATCGGTGAGTTGAATGTCGTGTTGCCCGTCGAAGCCGCGGTGCGCCGAATCGTGATGTACCAACGTCGACCGGAGTGAAGCCGCTATTCCCGGCCTCCTGTTTCACGTGAAACATGGGGCTTTGCCGAGTGCCCGTCCAGTTGTGCTATACGACGCGGCTTTGGCGGTCGTGCCGCGATTCGTGTCCGATTGTGGTTCGTTTGCGGTGGAACCACAATATGTTGTACAACTTCGGTCGAATGAACTCGATCGAAGCGGTGGCGCGCTCGTCCTGGAACGTATCCCTATGTGGATGGAGGGAGCTCGAGGGACATGGGACGCGTGATCTGCATTGCCAACCAGAAGGGCGGGGTGGGCAAGACCACTACCGCGATCAATCTTGCGGCGTCGATCGGGGCACAGGACCAACGAGTGCTGCTGGTCGACCTCGATGCCCAGGCAAACGCCACCAGCGGTCTGGGCGAGAGCCGCGACCAATCGAACGTGAACGTGTTCCAGGCGATGCTCGGTGCGCATCCGCTCCACCTTGCGATCAAGCACACCGCCTATGCGAACGTGGATCTCGTTCCGTCGACGGCCGACCTGATCGGCGCCGAGATCGCGCTCATCTCCCGCGACGACCGCGACGATCTGCTGAAGCGCGCCCTCGCCTCGATCCGCGATCGCTACCGGTTCGTGCTTCTCGACTGTCCACCTTCGCTCGGGCTCCTGACCGTGAATGCGCTCACCGCGTCGGACGGCGTCCTGGCTCCGGTGCAGTCCGAGTACTACGCGATGGAGGGTCTCTCCCAGCTCCTCACCACGGTGGAGCGTGTGCGCGAGGTCCTGAACCCCGCCCTCGAGCTCGAGGGGGTCTTGCTGACCATGTACGACCCGCGCAACAACCTCGCTCGTCAGGTCGAGCAGGAGCTGCGCGTGCAGCTCGCGGAGCGGGTCTTCAGCACCGTGATTCCACGCAACGTTCGGCTGAGCGAGGCGCCGAGCTTCGGAAAGCCGGCGCTCTATTACGACGTTCGCTCGACGGGAGCTCAGGCCTATCAGGCGCTGGCTCGTGAGGTGCTCGCGCGCTCGTCGGAAGCGAGCGTCGCGTAGCCGGAGGATCCGATGGAAGGAGCGAGTGGCATGCAATCCCCCGATCGCACCATGCGACACCAGGGTCTCGGACGCGGGCTCGGGCTTCTGATCCGCGACAAGGCGCCCGAGGCCACCGGACGCCGGCTGATCTCGGTGCCGGTCGAGCAGCTCCGGCCGAACCCGAACCAGCCCCGCAAGCGGTTCGACGCGACGGCGCTCGAGAGCTTGGTGGCGACCGTGCGCGACCGCGGCGTCCTCCAGCCGATCCTGGTGCGCGCCACGCCCACCGGCTACGAGATCATCGCCGGGGAGCGGCGCTGGCGGGCTGCGCGCGCGGCGGGCCTCGCCGAGATCCCGGTCGTCGTCACCGATGTCGACGAGGGGGCGAGCTTCGAGATCTCGCTCATCGAAAACCTCCAGCGCGCGGATCTCGATCCGATCGAGGAAGCGGAGGCGCTCCACAAGCTGGTGGAGTCGTCGGGGCTCAGCCACGAGGATGTGGCGTCACGCATCGGCAGGGATCGGGTCACCGTCACCAACTCGATCCGCCTGCTCAAGCTCCCGCCCGAGGTGCGCGCGCTTCTCGCGGGCGGCGAGCTCTCGACGGGGCACGGACGAGCGCTGCTCGGGCTCGACTCCGAGCAGCAGCAGCTCAAGCTGGCTCACGAGGTGGTGGCGGAGGCGCTCTCGGTACGCGAGCTCGAGCGCCGCGTGCAGGGCCATCGACGTACCCGGCCGAAGGCGGTGGCGAAGGGGCGCTCGAGCTCGCCCGACATCCGCGCCGCCGAGCGTGAGCTCGAGCAGTCGCTCACCTTGAGGGTGCGGATCACGCCCGCTCGACGTGGCTCCGGCGGCAAGGTGGAAATCGTGTACGCAAGCCTGGAGGATTTCGACCGGATCCGAGAAAAACTGGTCGGAATTGCGGAGTGATTCGCTATTAATTTTCCGGTTGAAATCAGTGTTATTGCGGGTCCCAAAACGCCCTTGCACCAGTGGCGGGGAAACGCTAGAAGGTTGACTCTCACCAAGAGGAGGATGGGGAATGTTCGGACGCTCGACGGACGATCGCAACAAGCAGCTGCGGGACCAGGATTCGCGGGAAGTCGTTCCGCCGCGCGCGTCCGCCCCGGAGCCCCCCCGCCCCGAGCCACAGCTCCGGGAGCCGGCGCCGGTCGTGGCGCCGCCGATGGAGAGCAAGGCCTCGGGCGAGGTCAGTGCGTATTTCGGCAAGGGCAGCAAGATCTCGGGCAAGCTCAACTTCGAGGGGACCGTGCGCGTCGACGGCCGCGTCGACGGCGAGATCCACGCCAAGGACACGCTGGTGATCGGTGACACGGCCGAGGTGATGGCCGAGATCCACGCCACGTCGATCGTGGTCCGCGGCACGGTTCGCGGTGACATCCATGCGACCAAGAAGGTCGAGATCCGCGCCCCGGGCAAGCTCTACGGGAACATCCTCGCGCCAGCGCTGGTGATCGAGGAAGGTGTGATCTTCGAGGGCACCTGCACGATGGAGAACATCGGTGCCAAGGCCCAGGCGCAGGTGAAGCCGCTCGGGCGCAAGGAAGAGGCGCCGGCGAGCGAGCGCGCGCCCGCGCACACCAAGGAAGCGAAAGAGAACGTCGGCTGATCCAGACCGCCCACGAGCGCTCGAGGGGTAGCCCTCTCGAGCGCTCGGCCTTTCCCCCTTCGCACCGAAGGTGCGTATGAGGGTGGTAGACCGACTGGGAGTGCCACTCGCCACCGTCGCTCGGGCGGTCAGGCGGGCTCTCCATAGTCAGCCGTCTCCATCCTCAGCGGAAGCCAGCTCCGGCGCGGCGCGCGAGCCGGTGTCGCCTGTCTCCGCCGCCTCGCGGCGAACAATCCGCGGATTCCTCGGGCGCCGTCCCCGTACCGGTCTTCGGGTGACCTCGGCGCTCGGAAACCCCGCGCGGACCGCCAAGCTGGAGCAGATGCTGGCGAACCTGGCGCTCGAGCACGCGGTACCGTACATCGGAATCGGCAACGAGATCGACAACGAGACGCCCTACGTGGAGGTGGCGGCGCTCGTGAGCCATCTCGCGGACGTGATCCACGATCTCCACACCGGCACGCTGGTCTTCACGGTCTTCCAGTACGATCACCTTCTCGGGCTGCCGAATCCGGCTGACTACGTCGCGAGCGTTCCCTCCGTCGACTTCGTCGGCTTCACGTCCTATCGCTTCCTGCGGTTCGAGGCGGTCGCCGATGTCCCGGCCGACTACTTCGCCCCGATCGATCGCTGGGTCCGTACGCCCTGCGCATTTACCGAGCTCGGCTGGCCCTCGCGCCGCGCGTTCCCCGGGTATCCGACTCTCCATGGATCCGAGTCCGAACAGGTCGCGCTGATCCACCGCTTCTGGACTCAGCTCGTCGTCGGTCGGCCGGTCGCGTTCGCGAGCTGGTCGGCTCTCCACGATCTCGCGGACTGGCGAGAAGGCGACCCGATCGTCGAAGTCGGCCAGGTGTTCGAGAGCACGGGCTTGATGGCGAACACCTCCGAACCGGAGAAACCGCGGCATCGCGGAGTGGATATCGCTCGGCTCGTCGTCGCCGCTCGTCCCACCGCGCTCGAGCCGAACCGGTCGCCGCAATGCGGGTCTCCACGCGGGAGGCGAGCCGCGCGTCGCGCTCACGATGGTGAAGCACGGCGAGCTCCGGTTCAGCCGCCCCGCCGGGCTCGAGGCCGGTCCCGCGTTCGTCGAGGTCATCAATCCCCCCTTCATTCCTTTCACGTCGTCTGGGGCGACCTCGGCCGGAGGGTTCTCCCTGCCCTGATCCGGAATCCGGCGCTGGACGCGCGCTCGTCGACCGGTTTGGTGCACCGCGTCGAAACCGATCAGAGAGGTTTGACGGCCCCTCCGCCGTATGCTACATCGGCCCGTCTTCCAGTCGCGTTCGGCGGTCGCAACCGCCCGCGACTTCAAGAAAAAGCAGCTTCGAAACTGGGGTCCGGCGGCGCCCGAACGGCGTGAGCGGGTCCGGACGCACCAGCCACGGCGGGACGAAGGCCGTCCCTGCCGACGAAGCCTTGAGGCGCACGCCCCAGCGCGCGCCGAGACGGGGCCAAACGATGGTGAGCTGGGAAGCGATCGCCCCCCACGTCGTGCCAGTGCTGATCCAGGTGCTGGTCTTCCTCGTCGCCATCGGGATCATCAACACGTTCATCTTGAAGCCGTTCTCCGGCAGCCACAGCGGCCGCGAGAAGCGCGTCTCCGACACCCGCGACACCGCCGCCCGCGAGGCACAGCTCGCCAGCGAGCACCGCGCCAGCTACGAGGAGCGGATCGCGAAGGCGCGCGAGCAGGCGGAAGCGCGCCGGCAGGAGATCCGCGGCGCCGCCCGTACCCACGAGCAGACGGTGCTTGCTGCGGCCTTCGATGGCGCCGAGGCTCAGCTCGATACGGCGCGCGAGGAGCTCGGTACGCAGCTTGCCGCGGCCCGGGCGTCGCTTGCCGCGGAAGCGCGCGGGCTGGCGCAAGAAATGGCGACTCGCGTGCTGGGACGGGCGCCGTGATGGCGCGGGGGAGGATGCCGATGCTGAACCTCCGCAGGCTGCATGACGTCGCGGTGGCGACCGCGCTGGGGATGGTGCCGGTCGCCGCGCTGGCTAGCGAGGGTGCCGAGGCGGGCGGACACGCTCCCGGCCCCGGCAGCCTCATGTGGTACTGGGTCAACTTCGCGCTGCTGATCGGGATTCTGGTCTGGAAGGGCCTTCCCGCCATGAACACGTTCCTGGCGGATCGCAAGGAGAAGGTCCTCGGCGATCTGCGCGCGGCCGAAAAGCTGCGCGACGAGGCGCGCGCCAAGCTCGCGGAGCTCGAGGCCAAGATCGGGCGCGTCGAGTCGGACGTGAAGGCCATCCTCGACGACACGCTACGCGGCGCCGAGGCCGAGCGCGCCCGCATCATCGAGGCTGCGGAGGAGACCGCGAAGCGGATCCGCTCGCAGGCCACGCTCATGGTGGAGCAGGAAGTTCGCCGGGCGCGCGAGGACCTCTCTCGCGAGGTCACCGAGTCCGCGGCGCGCGAGGCCGCGTCGATCCTTCGCGACGCCTTCTCCGACGCGGATCAGGACCGGTTGGTGCGCGAGTTCACCACCACCGAGGGGGTGCGGTCGTGATCGAGGATCGCGTCGGACGCCGCTACGCCAGGGCGCTGTTCGAACTGGCACTCGAGGATGGCTCGGTGGAACGAGTGGCCGGGGAGCTCGACGCTCTCGCCGCCACGATGAAGGGCTCGGAGGAGCTCCGCGAAGTGCTGTCCTTCCCGACCAACACCGCCGAGCTCCGAAAGAACGTGTTCGGGGCCGTCGCGGACCGGCTCGGCACCGGCCCGCTGGTGCGGAACCTGGTGCAGCTCCTGATCGACCGCAACCGCATGACGGCCTTCGCGGCCAGCGCGACGTGCTTCCGCGAGCTCGCCGATGAGCACCAGGGCCAGCTCCGCGGTGAGGTCGTGAGCGCGCGTCCGCTGAGCGACGATCAGCTCGCCGCGGTGCGAACGAAGCTCGAGCAGATGACCGGCAAGCGCGTGCTCCTCGAGACGCGCGAGGACCCGAGCCTGATCGGCGGCCTCGTCGCCCGGGTCGGCAACACCCTTTTCGACAGCAGCATCCGGACGCAACTGGAAGGTATCAAGCGCGCCATGTCCGATTCCTCGCACGGCTGACCGCGACGACGACCGCGCGAACCACCAGCGACGAATCCTCGGGGGTAATCGATGCAGCTCAGGGCCGAAGAGATCTCCAGCATCATCAAGGACCGCATCCGCAACTACGACCGTGGCGTCGAGGTCGCGGAAACCGGCACCGTGCTCTTCGTGGCCGACGGTGTGGTGCGGATCCATGGGCTCGACAAGGCGATGGCGGGCGAGCTCATCGAGTTCCCCGGCGACTTGTACGCGATGGTGCTCAACCTCGAGGAAGACAGCGTCGGCGCCGCGCTCTTCGGCGAGACCCACCACGTCAAGGAAGGCGACACGGTCAAGCGCACCGGCCGCATCGCCGAGGTACCGGTGGGCGAGGGCGTGGTCGGCCGCGTGGTGAACGCGCTCGGTGTGCCGGTCGACGGCCTCGGCCCGATCGCATCGAACGAGTTCCGCCGCATCGAGATCAAGGCCCCCGGCATCGTCGCCCGCGAGCCCGTCAAGGAGCCGCTGCAGACCGGCCTCAAGGCGATCGACGGCATGATCCCCGTCGGCCGCGGCCAGCGCGAGCTCATCATCGGTGACCGTCAGACCGGCAAGACCGCCGTCGCCCTCGACACGATCATCAACCAGAAGGGGCAGGGCGTTTACTGCTTCTACGTGGCGATCGGCCAGAAGCAGTCGACCGTGGCGCGCGTCGTGGACCGCCTCCGCAAGGAAGGCGCCATGGAGTACACGACGGTCGTGTGCGCCAACGCGAGCGATCCGGCGCCCCTCCAGTTCATCGCGCCCTACACCGGTGTGACGATGGGCGAGTTCTTCCGCGACAGCGGACGCCACGCGCTCTGCATCTACGACGACCTCTCGAAGCACGCCGTCGCGTACCGCCAGCTCTCGCTGCTCCTGCGGCGGCCGCCTGGACGCGAGGCCTTCCCCGGCGACGTCTTCTACCTCCACAGCCGCCTGCTCGAGCGCGCCGCGAAGATGAGCAAGGAGCGTGGCGGCGGCTCGCTGACCGCGTTGCCGATCATCGAGACGCAGGCCGGTGACGTCTCGGCCTACATCCCGACCAACGTCATCTCCATCACCGACGGCCAGATCTTCCTCGAGACGGACCTCTTCTATTCGGGCGTCCGCCCCGCCATCAACGTCGGTATCTCGGTGTCACGCGTGGGTGGTAACGCCCAGATCAAGGCGATGAAGCAGGTCGCCGGCACGCTCCGCCTCGACCTCGCGCAGTACCGCGCGATGGAGGCGTTCGCGAAGTTCGGAAGCGACCTCGACAAGGCGACGCAGCACCAGCTCAACCGCGGCCAGCGCCTCGTCGAGCTCCTGAAGCAGGGCCAGTATCAGCCGATGCCGGTGGAGCGCCAGATCGTGTCGATCTTCACGGGCACCACCGGAAGGCTCGACGACGTGCCGGTCGAGAAGATCGGCGCCTTCGAGAAGGGGCCTCCACTCCTTCATCGATGCTCGCTACCCGGACATCTTCTCCAAGATCCGCGATGGCAAGACCCTGACGGACGACCTCAAGGCGTCGATCAACAAGGCGGTCGACGAGTACAAGGTCGACTTCGCGCGTAGCGCGGCTTGATCGCGATCGTGAGCCCGAAGACCGCTTTCCTGGAGGACGCACCGTGCCGAGCTTGAAGGACATCCGGCGCCGGATCACGAGCGTCAAGAACACCCAGAAGATCACGAAGTCGATGAAGATGGTGTCGGCCGCGAAGCTCAAGCGCGCCGAGGACGCCGCGCGACGCTCGCGACCTTACGCTGGCCAGCTCGACGGCATCCTCAACCAGCTCCTCGCCGGCGTGAGCGAGGACGCCCACCCGCTGCTCGCCCACCGGCCGGTCGTGAAGACCGGATGGCTGGTCGTCACCTCGGACCGCGGGTTGTGCGGCGGGTTCAACAGTGCCCTGCTGCGTCTCGTGGAGCGCGAGCTTCGCGATCAGATCGAGCGCAAGCTGGAGCCGGGTCTGTGGGCGGTGGGCAAGAAGGCGCGCGACTACTTCACGCGCCGCTCGTATTCGATCAAGGGCGAGATGATCGGCGTCGCGGCCGCGCCGACCAGCGCCGATGCCACGCGTATCGCGGCGGGCGCGATCGAGCGCTTCATCGCCGGTGATCTCGACGAGGTCGTGGTCGTCTACAACGAGTTCGTGTCGGCGATGGTGCAGCGACCGCGCATCGAGCGCGTGCTACCGCTTTCGGTCCCGCGCGAGGAGGGATCGGCACAGGTCCTCCTCGAGCCGATCTTCGAGCCCTCGCGCGACGAGATGCTCGCCGTGTTGCTGCCGCGAGTGGTCGAGAACCGCATCTACCACGCACTGCTCGAGAGCGCTGCGGCGGAGCACGCCGCGCGCATGACCGCGATGGAAGCCGCGACCTCCAACGCGAGCGAGATGATCGAGAGCTTGACCTTGCAGTTCAACAAGGCCCGCCAGGCCGCCATCACCAAGGAACTGATGGAGATCGTGGGCGGCGCCGAGGCACTCGCCTCGGCTTGAGCCGGGCTCGACGCACGTTTCACACGTCGAACGGGGAGGAATAGCGATGTCGCAGGGATCCACGGCTTCCGGAGCACGACGCGTCGGGAAGATCTCGCAGGTCATCGGCGCGGTCGTCGACGTCGAGTTCCCGGGCGGTGACCTTCCGCCCATCCTCAACGCGCTGACGATCACGAACCCCGGCATCGACGATCGTCCTGGCAACCTGGTGGTCGAGGTCGCTCAGCACTTGGGCGAGCGCACCGTGCGAACCATCGCCATGGACACCACCGAGGGTCTGGTGCGCGGGATGCCCGCCGAGGACACCGGGTATCCGATCCGCATGCCGGTCGGTGCGTCGACGCTCGGCCGCATCATCAACGTGATCGGGTTGCCCGTGGACGAGGCGGGGCCGGTCGAGACCTCCGAGTACGCGCCGATTCACCGCATGCCGCCGACCTTCCTCGACCAGAGCACGTCGGTCGAGATGTTCGTCACGGGCATCAAGGTGGTGGATCTTCTCGCCCCGTACTCGAAAGGCGGCAAGATCGGCCTCTTCGGCGGCGCCGGTGTGGGCAAGACCGTGCTCATCATGGAGCTCATCAACAACGTCGCCCAAGAGCACGGCGGCTACTCGGTGTTCGGCGGAGTCGGCGAGCGGACCCGCGAGGGCAACGACCTGTGGCTGGAGATGAAGGAGTCGGGAGTGCTCTCGAAGACCGCGCTGGTCTACGGCCAGATGAACGAGCCCCCCGGCGCGCGCGCCCGCGTCGCGCTCTCCGCCCTCACCGTCGCTGAACACTTCCGCGACGCCGAGGGCAAGGACGTACTGCTCTTCATCGACAACATCTTCCGGTTCACCCAGGCGAACTCGGAGGTGTCGGCGCTCCTCGGCCGCATGCCGTCGGCGGTGGGTTACCAGCCCACGCTCTCGACCGACCTGGGCGAGCTCCAGGAGCGCATCACGTCGACGACGCGCGGCTCGATCACCTCGGTGCAGGCCATCTACGTGCCCGCCGACGACTTGACCGACCCCGCGCCGGCCACCACCTTCGCGCACCTCGACGCGACCACGGTGCTTTCCCGGCAGATCGCGGAGCTCGGGATCTACCCCGCCGTGGACCCCCTCGACTCGACCTCACGAATCCTCGATCCGCAAATCTTGGGCGAGGAGCACTACCGGGTCGCGCGCGAAGTGCAGACCACGCTGCAGCGCTACAAGGAGCTCCAGGACATCATCGCGATCCTGGGCATGGACGAGCTGTCCGAGGACGACAAGCTGGTCGTGTCGCGCGCCCGCAAGATCCAGCGCTTCCTGTCGCAGCCCTTCTTCGGTGGCCGAGCAGTTCACCGGTATGGCCGGCCGCTACGTGAAGCTCGAGGACACGGTGCGGGGATTCCGCGAGATCTGCGACGGCAAGCACGACGACGTGCCCGAGCAGGCCTTCTACATGGTGGGCACCATCGACGAGGTGCTGGAGAAAGCCGAGAAGATCCGCGCTCAGGCCGCTGCCTGAGCCGATCCTCGCGAGACGGAGAACGACCATGGCCGAGGGAACGCTGGATCTCGAGATCGTCACGCCCGCGCAGGTGTTGCTGCGGGCACCGGTCACCGAGTTCGTCGGGCCGGGCTGGAACGGCCAGTTCGGCGTCTTTCCCGGCCATCAGTCCATGGTGGTCGCGCTCCGGCCGGGGGTGGTTCGCTACACCCTGGCGGACCGCACCACCCACCACATCGCGGTCGGCGGCGGCTTCGCCGTGGTGGAGGCCGACCGCGCCACGCTCCTCGCGGACGTCGCGGAGGCGGCTAGCGACATCGACGTCGACCGCGCCCGCGATGCCGAGGGCCGCGCGCGCACGTCACTCGAAGGCCTCGGCCTCGACGCACCCGACTACGCGGAGCAGAAGGCGGCGCTCGACCGAGCCGTCGCGCGGATCGACGCCGCGGCCGCCCGCGCGCTCTGACCGACCCCTCGCGGCCTGTCCGGCCGCCGCCACAACCCGTCGTGCATGCTCCGAAGCATCGCCTGACCTGGGCGTGCGGAACGACGGCGGCCGCGGCTGCGTTGCTGATCGCCGCCTCGGCCTGTGCAGCTGGTGAGGCGCCATCGCCGATCTCCCAGGCCCGGGTCGATCAGGCGATCGGGCGAGGCCTCGAATACCTCTCGTCCAAGCAGCTCGAGTGGGGCGAGTTCCGATCCCTCACCTGTCTCGACGACGGTCTCAAGCGCTGCCGCTTCGAGAGCTCCCCGTTCGCCACGACCTTCGTCGTGGACGTCCTCGCAGCGCTACCCGGTGACAAACCGGCCTCGATGCGCAAGCGTGCGCTCGACTGGCTACTCGGTGAGCAGCAACCGGGTGGGGTATGGGGCTACTGGGCGAAGCGCAACTCCGACTTCGGGAAGTTCCCGGCCGACCTCGACGACACCGCCACGGTCTCGTACGCCCTACGCTCGGCCGGTGTGTCGTTCCAGGACAACCGCGCGATTTTCGACGCCAACCGCGACGCACAGAAGCGCTTTCTCACCTGGATCCGGAAGGACGGATACAACGACGTCGATTGTGCCGTGAACGCCAACGTCCTGATGTACCTGGGCGAGAGCCGGCCCGAAGTCTGCGGGTGGGTCGTGGAGCAGGTGGGGAAAGGCACGGCTTGCGCGCCTTACTATCCCGATCCGCTCGCGATCGACTACCTGGTGACCCGCGCCCGGGAGAAGGGCGTGACCTGCTTCGCCGAGCTGGACCCGGTGATCGGGGCCCGCCTGTCCAAGGCTCGCCAACCGGACGGCAGTTTCGGCTCGGCACTGGATGACGCGCTCGCCGTGACCATCGCGCTGCGGACCGGCACCAAGGATCTCGACCTTCGCCCCGCCGTCGAGAAGTTACTCGCCGCCCAGCGTCCCGAAGGTGACTGGCCGCGGAAGCGCTTCTTCGTCGGGCCGAGCCTGCGATACGGCTCGGAAGAGCTCACGACGGCCTTCGCGATCGAGGCGTTACACCGCTTCGTCGCTCGCCCGCGCTGAGGACGGATCTCCCGCCGGATCGCCGTTGATCTTGGGCACTCGCTGCCAGAGCTCGACGTGCGCGAAGTTGCCGAGCCTCTGCCAATCGCCCGGAATCTTCTGCTTCACCTCGATGATTTCGCCTGGGAAGAGGAGCGCGTACCAGGGGTGGCCGTTGGGTTCGGTCTCCTTGCGAATCTTCACGAGGAATCGGGTGCCGACCGTCGCCTGATTCACGACCGTCAGGTCCGAGTAGTAGAACGCCGCGCCGCTCACCAGCCCGGTGACCACGACGCTGCCCGGGGGTATGCGCTCCGCCGCCCAGCGCACCGACTCGCGGTAGATCCGCTCCTGATCGCGAATCGCGAACGTTCTCAGCCGAACATTCGCGACGCCTAGCCACACCAAGGAGATCACCGCGACCATGGCCGTCGTGACGTACATCGTTCGCCGCCGTGCTTGTGTCTCGCCGCCGCGCTCGATCCACCAGCGCATCGCACGGTGCACCGCGACCAGGCCACCCACGATCAGCGCCGGCGCACCCGGGAGGAGGAAGCGCGTCGCCCACCACTGGTCGTAGATCTTGTACATGCCGTAGAAGGCGACATAGGTGACGAGCCAGGTGATCAGCAGCGCGCGTCGCTTGGGTCGATGCTGCGCACCGCTGGTGACGCGAACCAACCCGCGAGCAGCCACGGCGTGAAAAGCGCCGCCATCCACAACGCGTAATGGCGCAGGCGCTCGGGTAGGAATCCCAACGACATGTAGATCGCGGCCTGGCTGTTCGACCCGTAACCCGTCTGGAAAGGGTTGCCGTATGCGAGCGTGTTGAACCCGAGAAGGAACGCCGCCCACGGCAGGCCGCCCAAACCGACCAGCACGAACGACCGCAGGTTCCACGGCATCGCGAACAGCAGCCCGAGCACGGCGAGGGTGCTCGTCGGCCGGGTGACGACGGCCAGTCCGAACGCGAAGCCTGCCAGGAAGCTGAAGCGCGGATCGCGATGCGCCTCGAGCGCGGCGACGATCGCCGCGAGCACCCACACGGTCGATGGCAGATCGCTCATCGGCTGCAGGCCCTGGAAGACGTAGATCGGGCTCGCCGCGAGCACCATCGCACCGAAAGCGGCGCCGCTTCGCGGCAGGCCGAACTGACGGCCCAGCTTGTACACCAGCGCCACGCCGAGGATCGCGAGCAGCGGCACGATCACGAACGGTCCGTGTGCCTCGCCCAGCACCATCGTCGCTGCTGCCATCTGGATGGGTAGACCGATCGAATAGACCGGCACCATCGTTCGATCGTCGAGCCCCGCGCGAAACCCGAAGGGGATGAACGCCTTGAAGATCCGCGGATCCTCGCTGACCCCCGGTGGAATCCGGGGTTCCACCCGGATCGCGCCGTGGCTCAGCAGCCGGGCCGCGTTGAGGTAGCCCGAGCTGTCCGCGCCGCCCGCGACGTCGGCCCGGTAGATCCACAACAGGGCGCCGTACGCGAGCAACGCGACGATCAGGGCCCAGCGCACCGCTCGCACGTGGATTCCAGGAAAGTGATTGTTCGAGTCGTTCATGATCTGACGGAGCCGCCGAGGCGCGGGCGGAGCATGCGCCGGCTCGCGCTCGCATCCAAGGTCGAGCGAGGCGGCTCACGCGCCGTTCACCGGGCCATGCAGTCAAGCGGGGCGCGGCGATCCAAAAGGGTGAAAGGTGCTGCCGCAGTCTCCCCTCGGCTGCAGGCGATGGAGCGCCGGGCTGAGGCCTGCTACGAGTGCCAGAGTCGATGAAGACACGAGCCTGATGGTCGTTGCCGAACCGGGCGGGATCGAGGGCGTAGACGCATCGCGGTTGGGGCGCTCTACTTGGGGGAGTTCGAGGCCCTTCAGTTCTGGAAACCCGTGAGCGCAGCATCCCAACCAGACGGCTCGCGCGCCGCATCGATCGACGACGGCGCCGATGCATCGAATCCGGCCGTTGGCCAGGCTCGTGAAGTCGCGATGAGCTCCGGCCACGACAACCGCGTTGCGCGGCTCGTGGTTGATCATTGGCGCGCGCTCCGCCCGGCGGAAGTTCTGCTGATGACGGCCTTTCCGATGGCGGGGTTCGTACTCGGCCGTCCCAGCCGCCTCGCTCTGGCCGACGTACCAGACCTGGCGTGGACGTTGATCGCGAGCTTCTGCATCGCCGGCGCGGCGTACGTCTACAACAGCCTGGAAGGCCTTCACGGCGACCGACACAACGATCGCGTGGCCGATCACCCGCTGGTGTCGGGTCGTGTGACCGAGCCGGTGATGCGGGTTCTGATGGGCGCGCTCGCGGTGTTTGGTGTGGCGGGTTTCGCCCACTTCGGGACGATGGCGGTGTGGAGTTCGGTGGCAGTCTTGGCCGCCGGCTTCTTCTACAGCAACCGGTGGTATCGCGGTAAAGAGCGCCCCGGCATCGCGTCGGTGCTGCACTTCGTCGGCGCCACGGCGTTCTATGCCGCCGGTGCTGGCGCCCGCATCACTCAGCCGACCCCCCTCGTGGGCGCCGTGTTGCTCGGCATCCTGTTTGTCACGGGTCACCTTCACCACGAGGTGGTGGATCACGAAGCCGACACTCGCGCTGGACTGAAGACCCTGGCGGTGCGCCATGGAGTCGAGCGCTCGATCTGGCTCGGTACGGCAGGGTTCGCCGTGTTCTACGTAGTGAACGCGGCCGCGTGGCTCGCTGGATGGTGGCCGGGCTCGCTAGCGATCCCGTTCGTCGCCGGCGGTGCCCTGCACGCTGGTGCCCTGGCCGTGTGGGCCAAGCGGGGGTTGCAGCGGAAGGGCGCCTACGCCTACCGGACGATCTACCGTTCGATCTTCCTCGGCACCGCCGCCGTCGCCGGTCTCGCGTATCTGATTTTCGGGTTCTGAGAGACCCTCGCCCGCCGGGTCCCGCTGCCCCGCCGGGTCGCCCTTGCGACGATGGACGTGCAAGGTCGGCCAGACGCGCGGGTCCGAAAGCGGTCCCATGCCTTGCCACGCCGGCTTCGCTAGCGCGTCGGCGATCGCGATACGCCAGGCCTTTCCCGGAGGGAGATCGGCGGTGAAACACGGGGCCGGCAGGCCGCCGCACGCGGCACCGGCTTGGTTTCTCAGCTCGACCGCGATCGGATCGGGGTAGAACGCGACGATCCATCGATGTTGCAGGAGCACGATCGCTGCTTGCTCGGAGCGAAGCCACGGTGCCGATCCCGCTGCGGCGTCCTCTTCAGGGCTCCCTGCGACGTGCAATTGGATTCCGGACCGGCCGGCTTCTCGGACGCGGACGAGCGCCGACCAGACACCCGGCTCGAACTCGAGCGCGCGCAAGGGCGCCCCCACCTTGGGCGGCAACCTCCGCCGTCGCAACCGAGCTCGAGATCGATCGGCAGGTCCGCGAAGGCCAGCGCTCGATCCGCCGTGACCACGGCGGGCGGTTCGGCCGAGCGCCGCGCGGGTGGCGGCGTCGTGAGGTCGACGTCGTGGGCCGCTTCCTTCAGCGCGAGCGCGGAGCGGTCGAAGACCGCGCGATTGGCGACGGCGGTGAGGAGCGCGGTGACGGCGATCAAGGGTACGGCGATGCGTCGAGTGGGCCCACGGGTGGCGAGCCGGCCCGCGAGCGCGATCAAGAGCGGCTCGAAGTGGAGCGCGTAGAGGATCGTCTCGCGTCCCACGAAGACGTGGAGCACCAGCTGCGCCAGCATGGCGAGCGCGAGGATCCCATCGAGCCGATCCGCCTTACGCCGTGAGAGGTTGGCGAGCCCGAGCACCCCGATCCCGCACCAGCCGGCGAGCGCCACCATCCCGACGGGCGTCAGTCGGCCCAGCGAGGCCGCCTGCACGCCCAGCGTGGGCAGGGGTGACGGCACGATCGTGAGCACCACCGGGGCGCGCGGACCCATCAGGGGTTCCGGGAGCACCGTCGAGTGAGCGAAGAAGGCCCGCAGCACGCGGCCGACGTGCGGCAGGTCCTGTTTCGGGATCAGGTCCTCGGATACGACGCCCTGGGGGTGGACCCGCGCGAGCGCGAGGCCTTCCACGACCTGCTTCGGCCAGGCATTCGCCAGCGGGAACAAGCGGGACTGAACCAGGGTCCCGGCCCCGAGGAGCACGATCGCGACGATGCCGGTGCGGAGCCAGGTGCGCTTCGGTCGCAGCATCACGATCGCCACGAACGGGGTGAGCACGTTGGTCGCCGTCGCGGCGCTCGCGAGCACCAGCGCTCCGCCGCAGGCCAGGTCACCGCGCCAGCCATCGGGCGCGCGCAGCACCACCGTCAACGCCACGATCGTGGTGAGTGCGCCGAACGCGAACGTCTCGGGAATGGTCGCGAACAGCACGAACGCGGAGCTCGCGGCGAGGAAGCCGGAGAGCAGCATCGATTCGAGCCAACGGCAGCCCAGACTTCGGAGCAGCGTGGCGAACGTGACGACGACTGCCGAGCCGATCAGCGCCAGCTCGAGCTGTGCACACCGATGGCCCGCGAGCCCGGTGACGCTCTCGAGCGCCAGGTACGGGACCCGCGCCAGCAACCCCGCGAGCGGATGCAGGACGCTACGCAGCAGCAGACTCGTCCGCTGCGTCATGTTCTCGAACGTTCGGACCGAATCCGCGTCGAACCATGCGTCCCACGACACCGGTAGGTAAACGATCGGACCCAGCCGCTGGGCGAGAGCCCAGACCCACGCCCCAGCGGCCGCGCCGACCAGGGCAAGCACGCCCCACACCCGCCGATCTCGGCCTCGCCCTGGAGCAGGCTCCTCGGTCGGCGCGATCACCATCGACACACTCCGGACGAATCGCGAGGGTAGCGGTCAGCGGACCGGCGCCAAGAGGCGGAGCTCGTGGACGGACCAGCGGCAGCAGGCCGACCGGCCGGTCGCTTCGATCCTGAGCTCGCGGGTCTCACGCGGTTCCCACTCGATCCGGATCGCCGGCGCCGCCGGCGACGACACGAGCGAGCGGCCGAGCATCACCAGCGTGCCGCCGCGATAGACCTCGGTCTCACCACCGCGTGCGTCTCTCGCCACGATCACCAGCTCACGAGGGTACTCGCTCACGGTCCGTTGCTGGAGCGCGAGCTCGACTCCACCGATCACGAGTGGCTGGGCGAGGTCGATGCGGAGCCAGTCGGCGCCGCGTTGCGGCGAGGCGCTGACCCAGCGGCTGTCGAGATCGCCATCGGTGAGGAGCGCCACCCGGCTCTCGCCCTGGGACGTCTCGACCCGGAAGGTCGCGGGCGCGATCGCGGAGAGCGCGCTCGCCGTCGGGGGCGGCGCCGCCTCGCGAAGGGTGAACACGCTCGCGGTGCCGACGCGCTCCTCGCGTTCGAGCTGCGAGGTCGCCGCGCGAAGCTCGGTGAGCGCTCGCCACGCGCCGGCGGGGGTCTCGCGGTAGGGCGGGAGGTTCCGCGCCACCACGTAGCGCACGCCGATCGAGCGCAGCAGCTCGAGCAGCTCGGCGGTGCGCTCGATCTCCTGGAGCGGTGAGCCCTGACGGGCGAGGAAGCGCGCGAGGGGCGAGCCGTAGCCGCTGTAGCCGTTCACGATCGGGTGGCCGTGCTTCGCGATCGCCCACTGGTAGGCGAGATCGGTGAGCACCGTGCGCGGCGTCCCGTCGCCGAAGGGGAGCTGGAGCACCGCGCCAGGCGGCGCTTGCGCGAGCCACGCGTTGACCGGATCGTCGCGGTGTCGCTCGAGGAGCCCGAGGGGCTTGGTGATCGTCGGGCCGGGATATCCCTCGAGCACGATCGCCGCCGCGAGCAGCGCCACCAGCGGTCCGCGTGCGACGCGACGGGCCTGCTCCACCAGCCACGCGCCGCCGAGCCCCGCGAGCACCGCCAGGCCGAGCGTCAGGACCACCGCCAGCCGCGCTGGCACCCGCAAGCCGTCCAGCCCCGGAATCACGTGCAGCAGCCACCCGTAGGGGGCGGTGGGCAGCAGCGGGCGTCCCCACGCCGTGGGTGCGACACCGAGCGCCAGCACCGCGGCGAGCGCCGCGATAATCGTGTAGAGCCGCCGCGCCCGCCGGCGATCGGCGCTCTCGTCGCGACGCCACGTCGCCCACGCCACCGCGGCGAGGATCACCGTGACGAGACCGGGGAAGAGCTCGCCTTCGGGCTTGGCGAAGCCGGGAAGCCAGTGCGCGCTCACGATCCCGGGGGCCGCGTGGAGGAAGGAGCCCAGGTCGGCGCCGAAGTCGCGGATCTCTTCCGCGCCGCGAACCAGGCCCTGTTCCTCGCGCACCCGCAGGTAGAGGTGGAGCACCGGTGCCAGCGCCGCGACGATCGCGACGCCGGTCCCGCCCAGCTCGACGAGCCGCCGCCGCCAGCCGGGCTCGCGTAAGCGCAGCGCGCTCAGCGCCACCACCGCCGCCGGCAACGCGAAGAAGTAGAGCGTGTAGCCGTTCGAGAGCACCTGCAACACGTAGCTGGCCGCGAACCCGGCGAGCGCCCACCGTGAGCCCGAGCGCGACCACCGATGGAGCGCCGCGAGCCCGAGAGGCATCCACCCCGTCATGAGCATCTGCAGGTGCGTAGGGGCAGAACGCGAACGCGAGCCCGCCGAGCCACGCCGCGGCCCGCCGTCCGCCGACCTCGCGGACGAGCACGTAGGCGCCCGTCCCGGCGAGCACGTACGAGCCGAGGTACGCGACGTTGTACGTGAGCACGGGACTTCGCGACATCCAGTGGATCGGTGCCACGAAGGGCGCGATGCCGAACAGATTCTCCGAGTAGGCGAGCGTGAGCCCGTACGGGAAGAAGATCGGCGGGCTCCACACGCCCGTGCCGCCGTGCGCGAGCCGCTCGCTCACCCACCCCAGGATCCACGCATTGAGCGCGGGATCGCCGAGGTCGCCCGGTAGCGTGCTCGCGACGCGCCCCGCGAGCGGGAACGTGAACGCCAGCGTGAGCGCCGCGAAGCCGCCGACCACGATCGCCAGCTCGCGGGCTCGGCGCGTCATCGGGGCGGGGCTGGTGAGTGCCGGGCGAGGTCGGGTGGGCCGCGCCGCGGGTCCGGCACGACCGGCCTCAGCGAGGCTTGGTGGCGGCGTCGGTCTTACCCTCGGTCACGCCCTTGGCGACGATCCGCGCCTTGCCGTCCTTGATGACGACCTTGAAGTCCGGCCGTCCCCCGCCGCCCGACTCGGAGAGCTTGGCTGCGTGGCGCGTGAGCATCTCGGCGAGCTTCTCGCGCGAGACGCCGTCGGTCGCTTCGTTGCACTTTTGCTTCGCCATCACGTAGGCGCGGAACACGCGCTCGACCACCTCGCCGTCGATCGTCGCGGTGCCGCTGGGTGCCGCCGCCGGCGACGTCGTGGAGTCACGCGTGGACCCAGGGCGCAGCTTGTCTTTGAGGTCGGCGCGGAAGCGATCCCGCGCGTAGGTGCCGTCCTCGATCTCGCGCAGCACCCGGCTCCAGTACTGCGAGAGCGTCAGGTACTTCCCCTTGACCTGGGCGATCTGGAAGCGCACCTGGGTGTTGGGGCTCGGCGCGCCGAGGAGCGCGTCGAGCTCCATCTGGAAGCGCCGCCGGTCCCCGGTGGGCTCGAGCTTGTCGACGCCGATGAAGTAGCGGTCGTACGCCTTGCGGAGCTCCTCGAGCCGGTTGGCGAGCGCGGTCGCTTCCGCGGCGGTGACGTTTTCCTTCCGGGCCACGTGCTCTCCGTTCTCCGGCGAGGATGGTAGGCGCCGCGTTGCCGGACTGTAAAGCCCGCCGGTCGCGGTTCCGCTCCGAGGAGCAGCCATCGCGGACGATGCCGGTTACGTTCGCCGCGCGATGGTTCGCACCCTTCGGCGAGGCTGCCCGTCGTGCGGCAAGGCCGGGTTCCACGTCGAGGGACGTCGCCGCACGTCGTGCTTCTACTGCGGTCACGAGATCGTGCAGCCGGCGAGCCGGGGCGCGGTGCTGGTCGATTTCCGCTGCCCCGCGTGCCGGGTGGTCTCGGAGGTCGAGGACACCGCGACGCTGGTTCGCTGTCCAGGCTGCCACGCGGGCTTCGGGTGGGCGCACGATCCCCGGGGTGCCGCCCTCGGTGTGCGCGACGCGGTGTCGCAGGCGCGTGCCGTGCGCCTCGCCGAGCAGCGCGGGCGCGGCGCGATCGAGTCGGCGACGCTCTACTTCGCGCCGTCGTGGCTCTTCCACGCTGTCGAGATGGGCTGGGTGCTCGGCAACGAGAAGCTCGCCGATCTCGGCACGCGCCGAAACCGCGGCGTCGATCCGGCGCGCGAGGCGCCCGCGCGCGAGATCGTGGCGCCCGTGGGCGGCAAGCTCGAGTACATCCGCAAGGAGGCCCATCGCGCGGTGCGCGAGCTGCTTCCCGATCCGGTCCTCGAGCCGTTCGGCTGGAAGCCGCTCGCCCGCCACACCGCGGGCTCCGTGCTCGCGCCGTTCGATGCGCTCGAGGTCGGGCCCGGCGCGCGCGTGCTCGCTCCCGAATGGACCCGTGACCAGGCGCTCGAGGTGCTCGCGGCGGGCGCAGGCGCGAGAGCTCGTCGACGAGCGTGCGCTCTACCGCTTCTTCGAGCACCGCGTGCTGCTGCGCGCGGCGGTGTCGCTCGTCTACCACCCGTTCTGGGTGCTCTTCTTCGAGCCGCCCGACGTGCCGGGGCGCGAGTCGATCCCGCGCGACTGGATGGTGATCGACGCCGTGGACGGCGAGGTCACCCGCGAGCCGCTCGCCGGCGGGCCGGCGCTCTTCCGGGTTCCGACCGTGACGCTGCCCGACCGAGCGATGACGCCGGTCCGCCTCGCGTGCCCCTCGTGCCGCGACGATCTCGGGGCGCTCGAGCCGGCGACCTTCCCGACGATCGTCTCCTGCCCGAGCTGCCGCGCGTGCCTGGAGCTCTCGAACCGCGGGCTGACACCCATCGAGGCCCGCTTCGTCGAGCCGGTGGACTCCGCCGCGGACGGCGCCGAGGAGAACGTCTACGTGCCGGTGTGGCGCTACCGCGTGAAGGTGCGACTCGAGCGCAAGGAGCTCGCGAGCCGGGCGCAGTGGAAGCGCTTCATTCGCTCGGGCGAGCCGAGCCCCGATCCCAACGAGAGCAAGCGCTCGATCGTCTTCTACGCGGTGGCCGCGGGTGCCGCGCGCACCGCGCGCCTCGACCCGCTCTCGCTCGCCCTCACCCGCCTCCAGCCCGACCTCGCGTTCGCCGCGCCGCGCGAGGGTAGCCGTGTCTTGCCCGCTTCGTTTCGATCCGCGGACGCGCGCACGCTCGCGTTTCCCACCTACCTCGCGCTCTACCGCGACCTCACCCTGAAGAGCATCGACGCCCTCAAGCGCACCGAGGTGCTCTGTGACGAGCCCGAGCTGGTCTTCTATCCCTGCCTCGCGCGCCGCAACGAGGTCCACGACCCCCGCCTCGGCGTCACCCTCCAGCTCGGCGCGGGGTGACGCGGCCCGACGAAGTCGGGCCCTCCGAGGGGGGACGGAGCCCCCGCGCTACGCAAACCATCGTAGCGACGGGGGTTCCATCCCCCGTCGCCGGGTGGGGGGCTGGAACAGCCCCCCGTGAAGGATCAATCCGGAAAGAACCACGGCGAGATGAAGCCGAACGTCACCTCGATGTTGTCCTCGAAGATGAACGAGTTCTTGCCCTCGAGGGCGAACTCGATCCCCGCCGCCGCCACCGCCGGGATCCGGAGCGGGAAGAGCGGGACCGAGACTTTGGTCCACGCGCTCCACCGCCAGCCCTCGGCGACGAGCTGCACGGCGTCCACGAACTGGGCGAACTCGGGGACGTTGCCCTGGATCTCGGCGGCCTCGGTCCAGTTGAAGTTGCTGCCGCCCGCGAGCCCGATGCCGAAGAGCGAGTAGCTCGCGATCAGCTCGCACGCGAACTGCGACCCGGGCTTGAACTGGTAGGTCGGCGCGAGCCCCGAGAGATCGGGGAACACCGGCGCGAGCTGCGCCGCGGTCGCGGGATCCACCGCGTCGATGACGTCGATGAGGGTCCCGTTCACGGCGTAGCCGCCGCCGGGCAGCGGCTCGGTGTTCTCGGGCGGCAGCACCGAACGGAACAGCGCCGCGATCACCGGCTGCTGCTTCGAGCTCACGCGAAACGGCAGCGGCGGCGTGAAATTCGTGGGCGAGTCGCGCGTGGACTCGAAGTAGTACTGGTAGCCGAAGTCGAAGGTCCACGACACGAAGTCGAACGGCTTGGGGAAGCGCCAGTCGATCCACTGCTGCGCCTGCAGTCCCCACGCGCCGACGCCGATGTCGATCTCCGGCCCGAGCGCGAAGATCAGCGAGTTGTTGGCCTCGGCGAGGTGGCCGACGGGGGCCACGACCTTGAACGCCGACGCGAGGCCCACGTGCTGGGTGCGCAGGTAGTCGGCGCCGACGCCGAAGGTGAAGTCGCCGAGCACGAGATCGTCGACCACCTGATCGATGTTGGGTCGCGGGCGTCCGAAGAGCTCGATCGCCTGCCACAGGCCCTCGAGCGTCTGCAGCGACTCGGTGAAGTCCTCCGGGTAGAGCTGCGGGAGGAGCGCGTCGAGGAGTGACGCCGTGCTGGTCGGCGAGTCATCGGGCGGCGGGTCGTAGCGAACATGGAACGTGGGCGTGAGGTGGCCGAACGGCTGCTCGGCGAAGAACGTCACGCGATCGGTGACGCCGTAGTAGAGCTGGAAGGTGTGGGCTTCCCCATTCCCTGTCAGGCCGAAGTCGAGCTTGCCTCCGAAGACGTCGATCGGCTTGAGCGTGGGGCCGGCGTTGCCCTGGTCGTCGAAGCGCTTCGAGGTCTTCACCGTCTTGTACTTGTAGTTGAGCAGGAACATCCCCTTGAGCGGGACCAGTGTGTTGCGCCACAGGTCGTCGCGCTGGGTCACCTGTTCGACGCGCCGCTCGAGGAGCGCGTTGTACTGGTCCCACAGCCCCTCGGGCTCGGGGCTGGGCTCCGCGGCGCCCGGCTCGGCCGGTGTGGCACCCTCTTCGCCCGCAGGCTGCTCGGCCTTCTCCTGCTCCTCACGCTTCTTGCGACGCTCTTCCATGCGCTCGTGCTGGCGCAGGATGAGCTCGCCGGGCTGGCTTCCCGTCTGGGCCTGCGCCCGAGCATCCCGCGCCGCGACGACCGCCGCGATCACCAGGACGACGGAGAGCGTGGTGCAGCAGGCCCGGCGCGCGCCTCGAAACGCAGCGCGCGCGGGTGTGGCGCCGGGCGCCTCCTCGGAGGGGATCATCGTGCCTCGCCGGACGGCGCGCCGTCGCCACCACGCGCGAGTGCCGCGAGTGCCGCGTCGACGGAGGCGCCGAGCACGGTCGAGGTGGTGGGCCCAGGGCTCATCATCTGCTCGTAGGAATAGAGGTCGTCCTCGAACTCGCTCGCGTCGAGGATGTAGCCGAGCTCATCCTGCCCCAGACCGACCAGGAAACGGAACGGGGTCGTGAGCTTGTCTTTGTAGGCGCGCCCCAGGCTCGGGAAGAGCTCGCCCGGCACGGTGAGCCAGGTGGTCGGCCCAGCGCGCCAGGCCGTCACCTCGGTGGTGGCGCGGCCCTCGTCGTCGAGGTCGATGTCGAGGAGACCGAGCCAGCGAAAGAACCGCTACCAGCCGTTGTCGAACGGCACGCGGCTCTCGTGACTCACCGCCGCGAACCGCTCGCCGCTCCGAGCCCAGGTGGTGGCGTCCGCGGGTCGCAGCGCGCCCGCCACCACGTCCGCGAGCGTGACGCCGACGTGCTCGGCGAGCGCGAAGCCCTCGGGCCCATCCTTCGGCGCACGCACGGTGACGAGCCCACCGAGCGCACCGTTCACGAGCATCGCCGTGCCGCCGAAGCGCGCCTCCAGCTCCCGGTTCAGGACGCCGGGGTAATCGGCGGTGACGAGGGTGTTGTCGCGTCCGAGCGCCTCGGGATGACACGCCCAGGACACGATCGTCGCGATGCCGGCGCCGCTCGCGTCGCGCCAGCGCAGCACCGTGACCTCGTCGTCCTTGAGCGTCGCCGTGGCGGGACGCTCTTCCTCGTGCACGTTGATCGAGAGCTCGGCCGGCGCCTGTGTGCGCGCGAGCTCGGCGACGGCGGGTCGCGCGGTGCGCGCGGCGGTCACGGCGCACTCGGCCGCGCCGCGCCGGACACGCTCGACGTAGGCGGGATCGATCCCCGAACCGACCGGGACCAGCCAGCCCGGCCCCCACAGGCCCAGGGTGTCGGGTGCGGCGTGCACGTGGGTCGAGGCGACGATCACACTGGCGGGGAAGCGCGCGGTGATCCGCTCGCGGGTCGCCACCACGTCGTGATGGAGGAACCCCACGAGGTCGAGCACCACCAGCACCAGCGGCGTCACGCCGTCGTCGACGAAGGTGCAGCGTGCGTAGAGCGGATCGTGGACGCCGGTCGAGCGGCGCCCGGGGCTGAAACCCGCGAGGTAGGCCGGACCCTCCGGGGTGATGTCGACCTTCGCCGCACCCGCCCACACCGTTCCTGGAGGTGGTGCGCCGAGCGAGTCGTGGATCGCGTCGATGCGGGCGAGCTCCGGCGGCTGCGGTGGCTCGAGCGGAGCGCCGCCGCGGGTCGCGCAGGTGGCGAGCGCCAGCGCGGACAGCGCAACGAGCGCCGCGAGCCAGCTTCTTCGCGCCGGTCCGGCGCGGCTCACTGCACGAGGCCGGAGAGGTCCGGGAGCGGAACCCCGAGCGCGAGCAGCTCGATCCCGAGCTTGTTGCGCATCTCGGCCTGCGCCTTGGTGATCGCGGAGTTCACCGCCGAGGTCACGAGGTCCTGGACCAGCTCGCGCTCGCCCGGGTTCAGGATGCCGGGCTCGATCTGCACCGACAGCACCTCGAGGCGCGCGTTGGCGACCACCTTCACCATCCCGCCGCCGCTCGTGGCCTCGACGCGGATGTTGCCCGCCTCTTCCTTCATCTTCTCGATCTTGGCGCGTAGATCGCCGAGCATCTTGAGCGATTCGCCGAACCCTTGGCTCACGAGCGGCCTCCCTTGTCGTTCTTGTCGTCGACCGTGTGAGGCTTCACGTCCACGACCTCGCCGCCGAACAGATCGAGCGCCTGACGGACCACCGGGTCCTCGAGCGCCTTGCTCCGCATCGCGCGGATCTGGGCGGGGTCGGCGGGTGGGTCGGCCTTGGCGGCCTTCTTGGTCCCCGCCGGAGCGGGCGCGGCGACCGTCAGCTTGAGCGCGAGCGGACGGCCCAGCACGGCGGTGGCCGCCTCGCTGATGCGCTTCTCCGACTCGGTCTCCTTGAGCTCGTCGAACGCGAGGCCGGGCTCGAGCGCGGCGACGAGCCTGTCGCCGTCGATCGTGAGCGAGCGCGCCAGGTCGAGGAACCGCGCGAACCTCGGATCCTTGTCCTTGAAGTGTCGGACCAGTGCCGCGAGCTCCTTCGCGGGATCTCCCGCGGGCTTGCGGGGAGCCGAGGCGGCGGGAGGGGCCGGCGGGAGCGTGGCCGCGGCCGCTGGCTTGGCGGCCGGGACGACGGCGGGCTCGGACTCGGCACGCGGGCGCTTGGTCGGGGCGGCCTCGCCGCGAGGCGGGTCGGCAGGCACCGTCTCGAGTCGTGAGGGCTTCGCTGCGGGAGCCGCGGCGGGCGACTCGAGGCGCGAGGCTCGTGTCGCGGGGGTCGCGGACGGCGGCGCCGACGCGGCCGGAGCGCTCGCTGCGCGGGGCGCGCCTCCGCCGCCCGCGGGCGCGGCGCCTCCCGCGCCGCCGAGCCGCCCCTCGAGCGCCTCGAGGCGCGCCACCGCCTCGGCGAGCGGCCGCGTTGGCGCGAGCAGCGTCGCCCGCACCAGCGCGGTCTCGAGCGTGAGGCGCGGCTCCTCGGTGCGCTGCAGCTCGACCTGGCAGCGCAGTCCCTGGTCGATCCAGCGCACGACGTCCTCGAGGCTCGCCCCCTCGAAGAGCTCGAGGCGCACCACCTCGGCCGCGCTCGCGAAGCGATCACCGCTGCCCGCGGCCTTCGCCACCATCGCGGCGCGCAGCGCCTCGAGCAGCGAGGCCAGGAAGCTCTTCAGGTCGTGACCGCGCGCGACCACCTCGCCGATCACCTCCAGCATCCGGTCGGGGTCGCGGCCCACCAGCGACTGGATCGCGCTCTCGATGATCTCGACCTCGACGCCGCCGAGGACCTCGCGGACCTCCTCGTCGCTCACCGACGAGTCGGCCGCGAACGCCAGCACCTGGTCGAGGAGGCTGAGCGCGTCGCGCATGCTGCCGCGCGCCTCGCGCACGATCCACGAGCGCGCCCGCGCGCTGACACCCACCCCTTCCCGCTCCAGGATCTTGCCGAGCGCGCCCGAGATCTCCTCGGTGCCGAGCTCGCGGAAGTCGAAGCGCTGGCAGCGCGACAGGATGGTGGCGGGGACCTTCTGCGCCTCGGTCGTGGCGAACACGAACTTCACGTGCGCCGGCGGCTCCTCGAAGGTCTTGAGGAGCGCGTTGAAGGCGTGGCGCGTCATCATGTGGACTTCGTCGATGATGTAGAACTTGTAGCGAAGGCGCGACGGCCGGTACGGCACGCCTTCGAGGAAGCGCTGCGCCTCCTCGACGCCGCGGTGAGTCGCCGCGTCGACCTCGATGACGTCGACGGCGCTACCGTCGGTGATCTCCCGGCACGCCGAGCACTCGTTGCACGGCTCGGGCGCCGGCCCGAGGTCGCAGTTGAGCGCCTTGGCGAGGATGCGCGCCGTGGAGGTCTTGCCGACCCCGCGGGTGCCGCAGAAGAGGTACGCGTGGTGGACGCGGTTGGTGCGGATCGCGTTCTGCAGCGTCCGCACCACGTGGTGCTGGCCGACGACGTCACCGAAGAGCTGGGGACGCTCGCGCCGGGCGAGGACCAGATAGCTCACGCCGGAATCCTAACGACACTGCTGGCGCGGGGACGAGAGCCCCCGCGCCGAGAGAGCGACCCGACGGAACCGGGCGCCACCCCCCCAAGGGTGGCAACCGGACTTTCCGCGGCACATGGAGAGACCCGCTACCGCTGCTTCCTTCCGGACCTGACGGGGTTCACGGAACTCCATTGCGCGGGGCCCGGCTACCACCCTTCGAGGGGCGGATGCTGCGACCCGATTCTCGGTTCGTGGCGGAGAGAGTGGGATTTGAACCCACGGTACCCCTTTTGGAGGTACACACGATTTCCAATCGTGCCCCTTCAGCCGCTCGGGCATCTCTCCTCGGTTCATCCCACCGTTGGTGCGAGGGCCGGCCGATCCGGCCCGTACGTTCCCCTGGCGGAGAGAGAGGGATTTGAACCCCCGGTGGAGTTGCCCCCACAGCGGATTTCGAGTCCGCCGCCTTCAGCCACTCGGCCATCTCTCCAAGGTTGACTGCGCTCTCTCTTACTTCCGACCCCCTTCGCTCGCCTTGCGTTGCCGGACACCCTGGAAGAACGACTGCAAGAGCTTGCGGCAGGTCTCTTCCTCGATCCCGCTCATCACCCGGATCCGGTGGTTCAATCGCGGGTCTCGAGACAGATCGTACAACGAACCGGCCGCGCCTGCCTTGGAATCCCACGCACCGAAGACCAGCCGATCGACCCGCGCCAGGAGCAACGCCCCCATGCACATGGGGCAAGGCTCGAGGGTGCTGTAAACGGTGGCTCCGGGAAGTCGCCAGTTGCCGTACCGAAGCGTCGCCTTGCGGACTGCGATCATCTCCGCGTGCGAGGTGGGGTCTTGCCGGGTCTCGGTGCGGTTGCTGCCGCGCGCCACCACCCGATCCGCCACCACGATCACGCAGCCGACGGGCACCTCGCCGAGCTCGGCTGCGCGCCGTGCCTCGTCGATCGCCACCTGCATGAACGACCGGTCCAGCTCCTCCTGTTGCGGGATGTTCCGCGCGATCGGGTCGCCGGGTCCGACGTCGATCTTCATGGCCGGACCTTCGGGGTGGACCGCTTCCGCGATCCCCGGCGCGCCCAAGAGGATTCGAACCTCCGACCTTCGGATTCGTAGTCCGACGCTCTATCCAGCTGAGCTATGGGCGCACACTGCCAAACGGCTGATTTGGTTCGCTTCTCGGCGCGGGTGTTGGTCACCCGAAACCTCGAAAGGTCTGATTGTGCCGTAGGTCGTGGCGCGGCGGCAACTTCGTCGTGTGTTCAACCGCTCGGGACGTTGCTTTCCGCCGCCCGCCAGCGGGGGGCCGGTGGCCAGGGACGAGGGAGCTCACTTCCGGCTGCGGCTCCGTGTCTGGCGGCTCGGTGGGACGGTTCCGCCTCGAGCCACCTCGGCCTCCACCTCGCGCACCAACGACATGAAGGCCTGCGCGGCCGGGGAGAGGGTACGCCCACGCAGATGCATGAATCCGTAGTTCGTCTGCATCCAGGGCAGATGGAAGTCGAGAGGAACCAAGCCGCGAGTCGCGGACTCATCGGTCGACACGGCGGGGGTGTACGGAGCAAGGGCGTCGCTCGCCAGGGCGATCTGCCGCGCCAGGCTGAGGGAGTCCACGGTGACGGGCGGTGTGAAGTCGCCCGTACGAGGGTCGCTCGCCCCCGCCGCGCCCGTGGCGGCCATCGCCGTGCCGATGAGGCCCAGCACGTGTGTGGCGGCGACGGGGAATCGAAAGACGTCCTCCGCCTTCAGGTCCCGTCGACCGAGCAAGGGATGGCCGGGCCGGACGGCGATGAAAATCGGGTGGCGAGGCAGCGGCTCGATGTGAAGCCGCTGATCTTCGTCCAGCAGCCGCAGGTCGGCGAGACCGAGGTGGAACCGGCCCTCGCGCACGGCCGTTGGAATGTCCTGGGGGTTCGCGGTGATCAGCTCCACGTGGAGACCGGGGCGGGAAGCGATCAGCCGCGCGATCGCTGGAGCGACCGAGATCTCGGCGGGGAACGGCGCGGCCCCGATCACCAGGGTCCCGACCTCCAGCCCGGCGAGTAGCTCGATCTCGCGCCGCAGCTCCGCCTCGCCGCCGAGCAGGGCCGCGCCGCGCTCGAGCAGCAGGCGGCCGAAGGCGGTCGTCTCGACACCCATTCGGGTCCGATCGAAGAGTCGTACTCCAAGCGAGCGCTCGAGCGCCGCGATGTTGCGCGACAGCGTGGGCTGCGTCGTGTTCAGCGCTTCGGCGGCGCGCGCGAAGTTGCGGAAGCGCGCCAACGTCAGCGCGTCGCGGACCAGGCGCAACTCGATCACGATACGCGGAACGTATCACGCCCGTTCCGATTTCGGATTGGACTCTACCGGAAGCGGGAGCGTACAAGCGGCGGCCGAAGTCGAGCACCGGGCGACGGCGCAGCGACGATGAACCCGCGGCCGGAGCGCTCGAAGAGCGTGGATGAGGAGATGAAGCGATGAGGTCCATCGATCGATTCCGTCTGAGTCGTAGCGCGATCGTCGTCGCTCTGACCGTGGCTGCCGCCTGCGCCTCGGCACAGCAGCCGAGCACCACCGCGCCAGCACCGTCCGGCTCGGCCGTGTCGTCCACCGACCCGGCCCTCGATCCGGCCGCGATGGACGCCCTGCAAGCCATGGGTGCTCACCTGCGTACGCTGAAGGATTTTCAGGTGGAGGTCACCACCACCGACGAAGACGTCCTCGAGGATGGACAGAAGGTCCAGTACAGCGGCGTCACCAACCTGCTCGCACAGATGCCGACCCGGCTGCGAGCGGAGGTCGTGAACGAACGGCACGACCGGATGTGGCTCTACGACGGCAAGGAGTTCACGCTCTTCGCGCGGCGGCTCAACTACTACGCGACCGTGCCGGCTCCGCCCACGATCGGTCAGCTCGCCGACACGCTCGAGACCGACCACGGCTTCACGGTGCCGCTCGCTGATCTCTTCCGGTGGGGCGCCGCCGGGAGGATCGCGGATGGGATCACCGAGGCCACGGATTTCGGTGACAGCGCCGTCGCCGGAACGACCTGCCGGCACTACGGCTTCCGCCAGGACGACCTGGACTGGCAGATCTGGATCCAGCGCGGCGACCACCCTCTGCCGCGCAAGCTGGTCATCACGACCAAGACCGATGAGGCGCGCCCGCAGCACACGGCGCTCTACATCTGGAACCTGGCGCCGTCGTTCAACGACAAGACCTTCACGTTCGATCCGCCCGCAGGCGCGGGCAAGGTCGTGCTCGCCGACGTCGGGTCGGGACCCAGTGCGAGCAAGTAGGAGACGACGCATGAACCGCACCCTTCGAAGTTCGCTGTCCATCGCCCTCGCCGTCGTCGTCGCCTGTGGTGGCGCGGTGCTGCCCGCGCAGGCCAAGGGGGGTGGCAAAGGAGGCGGCAAGGCGCCGCAAGGCGTTCGCAGTAGCGCCCGTAGCAACGTCAACCCAGCGAAGAGCGGCGGCGCGGGTCGCGACGGCGGCCACGACCGCAACGTCAACCTCAACAGCAAGAAGGACGTCAACGTCAACGCGCGGGTCGACAAGAACGTGAACGTCGACGTGGACGTCGACCACCACGGCGGTGGGTACTACGGGGGCGGCTGCTGCTACCACGACGACTACCACCCGGTCGCCATGGCGGCCGCCGTGACGGCGACGGCCGTGGTCACGGCCGCCGTGGTCGGGTCGATCGTCAACTCGATTCCGCCCTCCTGCTCGACCGTCATCGTGAACGGCTTCGCCTACCAGCAGTGCGGCAACACCTGGTACCAGCCGCGGATCGCGGGCAGCTCCACGACCTACGTCGTGGTGAATCCCCCGCGCTGAGTGGCGCCGGAACCGCAGTGGCGGGGGGCGCTGGCGAGATGGGGATCCTCCGCGCCGTGCATCGGATGTCCTGAACGTCCTCCTCGGCCCGAACGACACGGTGGGTGTCCGGGGGGAACGGCGGTTCGTTCGCGTCGATGCCGCTCGGGGTCCAGCTCGGGAAGATCGCGCCGGTGGCGGCGCGGCCGATGGGGTTTCCAAGGAGCCGAGATGAAGAGTGGCTGGATGCGCAGGTTCGTCGCGGTGGCGGTCGGCTGCGGCGTCGCCCTCGCGTGCGGCGCGCAACCGGCGTTGGCCGAGGAGGGAGGCTCCGGCCACTACGCCCCCGGCTCGATGGCCTCGTTCATCGATGGCGTGGCCCCGAAGCCGGCGCTCCTGGTTCGTCTCAACGTCCTTTACTACAGCGGCTCGGCCGGAGCTGACCGGGCCATCCCGATCGGCGGAAACACCGCGCTGGGACTCGACGCCACCGTCGTGGGGTATGGCCTGACCACGTTCTGGAGGCCCGAGATCGAGCTCGGGGAGCGCTGGAGCTACGCGATGTCGCTGACCATCCCGCTGCTCTCGGCGGAGGTGTCGGCCAACGCGGTCGTCGAGGGACCGGGTGGGGGCGGGCGCACCATCGGTCGCTCGGACAGCCTCGTCGGGCTCGGTGACATCGTGTTCCAGCCATTGATGCTGAACTACACGGTGAGCCCCGACTTGAGCGTGAACTTCCGGGTGTCGCTCTACGCGCCGAGCGGCAGCTACGAGGTCGGCCGGCTCGCGAACACCGGCAAGAACTTCTGGACCGCCGAGCCCACGCTGGCGCTGATCTACTTCGGGGCCGAGAACGGGCGTGAAGTCTCGGTGTTCACCGGCTTCGACTTCAACGACGAGAACGAGGCCACCAACTACAGATCGGGCAACCAGTTTCACGTGGACGGGACCCTCGCCCAGCACCTGCCGCTCCTGGGCGGTGTCTCGGGTCTCGGTGTGTCCTCGTACTACTACCAGCAGGTCTCGGGAGACAGCGGGCCGGGCGCCAGCCTCGGTGACTTCAAAGGCCTCACGGCAGGTGTCGGCCCCGTCGTCTCCTACATCCGCAAGCTCGGCGGGCAGGACCTGATGGCGGAGCTCAAGTGGCTCCGCGAGTACCACACCGAGAACCGCGTGCGCGGAGACACGGTGTTCCTGAAAGTCGCGCTCAAGTTCTGACGATCCGGAACCGGGGACGCAGAGACCGCACCGAAGCGACCACGAGGGGGATCCTCTTGCCGATCTCTACCTCGCTCGGAGACCAGTGATGATCTACCTGAAGCATCTCTTGCGATCCGCCCTCGGTTTGTCGCTCGGTGTGCTGTGCGCATCGATGGCGATGGCACAGGAAATCCTGCCGTTCCCGCCCACGCCGTCGGCTTCCAGGGCGGGGCTGACGATGGAGGGATCCACCTACCAGAAACGCGTCGAACCCAGGCACCTGGCCGAGGGCGCGCCGAACATCTTGATCATCCTGATGGACGACGTGGGCCCGGGTACGCCTTCGACCTACGGCGGCGAGATCCATACCCCGACGCTCGATCGAGTGGCGAACATGGGCATCTCCTTCAACCGCTTCCATTCGACCGCCATGTGCTCACCCACGCGCGCAGCGCTCCTGACCGGCCGCAATCACACCCGCGTCGGGAACGGGCAGATCTCGGCGATCGCCAACGACTTCGACGGATTCAGCGGCACGATCCCGAAGTCGTCGGCGACCGTCGCGGAGGTGCTCAAAGACTACGGCTACAACACCGGAGCCTGGGGCAAGTGGCACAACACGCCCGAGGAGCAGATCACCTCCAAGGGGCCGTTCGACCATTGGCCGACCGGATACGGCTTCGAATACTTCTACGGGTTCCTCGCCGGCGAGGCTTCGCAGTACGAACCGACCCTGACCCGCAACACCACCGCGGTCACGGAACGGCATCACGAGGGCTATCACTTCACCGAGGACATCGCCGAGGACGCGATCCGGTGGCTCCGCGAGCAGAAGGCGCTCGCACCGGAGAAGCCCTTCTTCCTGTACTGGGCGCCAGGAGCGTCACACGGCCCCCACCAGGTCATGAAGGAATGGGCCGACAAGTACAAGGGCAAGTTCGACGACGGCTGGGACCAGTACCGCGAGCGCGTCTTCGCCAATGCCAAGGCGAAGGGGTGGATCCCGCAGAATGCGCAGCTCACGCCGCGCCCGGCGTCGATGGCAGCCTGGGATTCGATTCCCGAGGACGAAAAGCCGTTCCAGCGACGACTGATGGAGGTCTTCGCCGGGTTCACCGAGCACGCCGACTACAACGCCGGACGCGTCATCGACGAGATCGAGAAGCAAGGGCGGCTCGAGAACACGCTGATCTTCTACATCTGGGGCGACAACGGCTCCTCGTCCGAGGGCCTCAACGGCACCATCAGCGAGCAGCTGGCGCAGAACGGGATTCCGACCAAGATCTCGCAACACCTCGCGGCGCTGGGTGAGCTCGGCGGTCTCGATGCGCTGGGCGGGCCCAAGACCGACAACATGTACCACGCCGGTTGGGCCTGGGCGGGAAGCACTCCGTACAAGGGCACCAAGCTCATGGGCGCCTATCTCGGCGGCATCCGTCAGCCGATGGCCGTGGCTTGGCCTGGCCGGATCGAGGCGAGCTCGACTCCGCGGGCTCAGTTCCACCACGTCATCGACATCGCTCCGACGATCTACGAGCTGACGAAGATCACCCCGCCGCGGGTGGTCAACGGCTTCGAACAGGACTCGATCGACGGGGTCAGCATGGTCTACGCGTTCGGCGATCCTCGAGCGGAGGGCCGCCGCAAGACCCAGTTCTTCGACATCATGGCGAGCCGCGGGATCTATCACGACGGCTGGTTCGCGGGCGCCCCGGGCCCGCGTGAGCCGTGGGTGGGCGGGCTGCCGAAGGGCATCGAGGAGTGGTCGCCGCTGACGGACCGGTGGGAGCTCTACGACCTCGCCGCGGACTGGAGTCAGGCGCACGACCTCGCTGGCACGCATCCGCAGAAGCTGGAGGAGATGAAGGATCTCTTCCTGCTCGAGTCGGCGAGGAACAAGAACCTTCCGATCGGCGGTGGTCTGTGGTCGACGGCGATGTTCCATCCCGAGGACGCCCCCGCCTCCTCGCTCACCGAGTGGACCTTCGACGGTCCGCTGACCCGAATCCCGGAGTCCGCGGCTCCCAAGCTCGGAAAGGTGGACACCGTCGTGACCATGAACTTGGACGTGCCCGCGGACGCGAACGGCGTGCTGTACGCGCTGGCTGGCTTCTCCGGGGGCGTCACCTGCTACGTGAAGGACGGCATCCTGACCTACGAATTCAACCTGTTCGAGGTCCAGCGCACGACGATCAAGGCCGGTACCAAGCTCCCGACCGGAGAGGTGAACGTCGAGGTCGAGTCCAAGCTCGTCGGCAAGATCGGCGGGCCGATGGACGTCACGCTCAAGGTCGACGGCAAGGTCGTGGCGCAGGGTCGGGTGCCGGCGGCGATGTCCCTGCACTTCACGTCGAACGCAACGTTCGACATCGGGACCGACCTGGATTCGCCCGTGTCGCTCGACTACTACGACCAGGCGCCGTTCGCCTTCAACGGCCGGATCGGCACGACGAAGATCGCGTATCCGAGAAAGGCGCCTTGACGCCGCTCGATGCTCCGTCGGGTGAGCATCCGGCGGCGCGCCGCCTGCGCGGACGCTCGGCGCGGTCAGGGCCTGCTTCCGTCCTGAACCGAGGAGGAAGGACCATGAGCGAACGAACGATGAAGCTCCTCGGGCGGATCACGGCGGCCATGCTCGCGGCCGCATGCCCCGCGCTGGCTCAGGAGGGCTCGGTGCTCCCTTTCCCACCGGTGCCGTCGGCGAGCATCGCCGAGCCCAGGCTGCAGGACTCGGTCCACGAGCGCCGCGCCGAACCCAGGCACCTCGAACCCGGCGCCCCGAACGTGCTCATCATCCTGCTCGACGACGTCGGGTTCGGACAGGCATCGACGTTCGGCGGCGAGATCGACACGCCGACGCTCAGCCGCCTGGCCGACGCGGGGATCTCGTACAACACCTTCCACACGACGGCGATCTGCTCGCCGACGCGAGCGGCTCTGCTGACGGGGCGCAACCACCAACGGGTCGGCAACGGCACGATCGCCGAGCGCGCGGTCGACTGGGATGGTTACACCGGCGTCATTCCGAAGTCCTCGGCCACCGTCGCCGAGGTGCTGCGCAGCTACGGCTACGCGACCGCGGCGATCGGCAAGTGGCACAACACGCCAGCCAACCAGACCACCTCGATGGGCCCCTTCGACCGCTGGCCGACCGGCCACGGCTTCGACTACTTCTACGGCTTTCTCGCCGGCGAGACCTCGCAATGGGAGCCGCGGCTGGTGGAGAACACGAACCAGGTCGAGCCGCCGCACGACGAGAAGTACCACCTCAGCGAAGACCTGGCGCAACACGGCGTCGACTGGCTGCGACGGCACCAGGCGTTCGCACCGGACAAGCCGTTTCTCCTCTATTGGGCACCAGGCGCCGGGCACGGGCCGCACCAGGTCTCCAGGGAGTGGGCGGACAAGTACGCAGGAAAGTTCGACGACGGTTGGGATGCGTATCGCGAGCGTGTCTTCACGCGCGAGAAGCAGCTCGGCTGGATTCCGGCGGGCACCAAGCTCACGCCCCGCGCCGAGAACATGCCGGCCTGGGACAGCATTCCGGAGGCGCAGCGTCCGTTCCAGCGCCGCTTGATGGAGATCTACGCTGGGTTCGTCGAGCACGTGGACACCCAGGCCGGGCGGCTCATCGATGAGCTCGAGCGCCAGGGCATCCGCGACAACACGATCGTGATCTACATCTTCGGCGACAACGGCGCCAGCGCCGAGGGCCAGAACGGCACCATCAGCGAGCTGCTGGCGCAGAACGGCATCCCGAACACCGTCGAGCAGCAGCTGGCGGCGCTCGAGAAGCTCGGCGGCCTGGACGCGCTGGGCACCGCCAAGACCGACAGCATGTACCACGCGGGCTGGGCGTGGGCCGGAAACACGCCGTTCCAGCACACGAAGCTCGTCGCGTCGCACTTCGGCGGTACACGCAACCCGATGGTCATCTCCTGGCCGAAGCGCATCAAGCCCGACAAGACCCCGCGGCCGCAGTTCCACCACGTCAACGACATCGCGCCGACCCTCTACGAGATCGTCGGGATCGAGCCACCGAAGACCGTCGACGGCTACGCGCAGGACCCGATCGACGGCGTGAGCCTCGCCTACACCTTCGATGACGCGACCGCTCCTCCGCGCAAGAAGCTTCAGTACTTCGACAACAACGGTAGTCGCGCCCTGTACCAGGACGGCTGGATCGCCGCGACGTTCGGCCCCCTGGTTCCGTGGTTGCCCGGCGCTCCGGGCCTCGCCGAGTGGGATTCGGCCAAGGACCGATGGGAGCTCTACGACCTCGCGAAGGACTTCTCCGAAGCCGACGACCTCGCCGCGAAGGAACCAGAGCGGCTGGCACGGTTGCAGCGGGCGTTCGACGAGCAGGCCCGAGCCAACAAGGTCTACCCGCTGGGCGCGGGGATCTGGCTGCGCCTGCACCCCGAGGATCGCCTCAAGACGCCCTACACGAGCTGGCGGTTCGACGCCACGACCACGCGCATGCCCGAATTCACGGCACCGGGCCTGGGTCGCGAGAGCACCACGGTGACCATCGACGCGGAGATCGGCGACGACACCTCCGGCGTGTTGTACGCGCTGGGCGGCGCGGGCGGTGGCGTCACGCTCTACATGGACGGAGGCCACCTCGTTTACGAGTACAACATGATGATCCTCGAGCGATACAGCGCACGCTCCGCGTCGAAGCTCGCCGCCGGAAACCGGCACATCGAGATCCTCACCCGGCTCGAGAGCCCGAAGCCGTTGTCTCCGGCCGAGGTCGTGTTGAAGGTCGACGGGCAGGAGGTCGCGCGCACGACCGTGAAGCGCACCGTGCCTGGTGCGTTTTCGGCCAGCGAGACCCTGGACGTCGGCGTGGACCTGGGCTCGCCGGTGTCGCTCGATTACTTCGATCGAAGCCCGTTCCGCTTCGACGGCACGATCTCGACGGTTCGAGTCCAGTTGAACTGACGAACGTTCCACGGTCGAAGGCGCGACCTGGAATCAGGGGCCAGCTCCGCTCGCCGTGAGCCTGTGGAGAGCCCGGGCCGCTCTTCGGGTCCGCAGGATGACGTTTCGGGATCCGGAGACCGATCGCGTCACCACACTGGTTGGATCACTTACGCCGTTCACCCGGAAGGAGACGACCTCATGAATGCAGCCGGCGTGCGCGGTCTCGCGCGTGGCCTGTTACCGCTCAGCTTGTTGACCGTGGCGGCGCCCGCGTTCGCGTGGGTTTACCCGGAGCATCGCGACATCGCGGTGCTGGGCGTCCAGTCGCTCGACGACGAGCGAAGGGCGGACTTCGATCGCCTCTGGGCGGAGGCGCGTGTCGGTCACGAGTCCCGCCTCTGCGAGCAGGCTGCAGACAGGATGCAGGGCCTCGAGCCGTCGTGCATCGACTGGGCCGCGATGCCAGCGATCGCGGGCGATCACTCGTGCTCGAGCAAGGACATGCTCGACACGGTCACGGGGTCGGAGTGGATTCTGGCGGTTGCGGACGTTGCGGCGCAGCTCAAGCTGGATCTGGCGCAGATCCCGGTCGTTCCGCAGGCCGACGCCGCAGGCGACGAAACCGGCGCCGCTAGCCTGATTCCCGACCTGCGGCGCCGCATGCAGAGCGAGTCGCTGCGGGCCAAACGGCTCAACGCCTTGCGCACCTCGGATCTCCGACTTCAGCGGGCCGACCCTGCTTACGCGACCCGGGCCGGTGCCAACAACGCCCATTTCCTGCTCGCGCGACCCAGCGTCGACATCGACCAGGCCGACTATGCGGGACTGGCCGTCCACGCCGGGACGGAGCTCAATGCCGTGGGCGTCTACGGCTCGTTTCACCTCAGTGCCGTGCAGAAGGCGACACGCCTCGCCAACGAGCAACTCTCGCCGGAGGACCACCGAGCGTTGGTTCGGTCTCTCTTGGCGGATGAGGCCTTCGCGCTGCACTTCCTCGAGGACACCTACGCGGCCGGGCACGTGGCTGGCACCTGGGGAGACGCGTCCCAACGCAAGGGAACACACGACCATTACAACGAGAACGGGCTCGAAGTGTTCACGTGGGGTCGTCCGGGCCGTTCCGTGGTGCTCATGGGCGATGCGCACATGCGGCCGGAGGATGCCGAGCTCGCCGCCCGGGCCGTGCGTACCAGCCTCGAGCAGCTCGTGGATGCTGCCGAAGGCCGGGCACCCACGGGCGTTCCGTACACACCGGCTGCACCAGCGGAACCCGATGCATTCGACGTCTGCAAGGGCACGGCATTTTCGAAGCGCCCCGAAGGCTTGCGCGTGACCGCCGAGGCCATCCCTCTCTTCAACCAGGTGTTGCAGTCGACTCCGGTGCCTGGCCTCGGTGCGGGACTGGGATCGGTGCCGCGCTTCCGGGCCGAGCTGGGGCCCTTCATCGGCCTCGGGGGGTTGATCGACGCGCGATACGTCGACGGCGGGTTCGAGTCGACCCAGCAGAGTGGCGGTATGACGGCCGGGCTGGATCTCTCGCTCAGGGCGGGCGTGGGCCTCGACGGGGTGATCGGTGAGTCCGGTGACGGGCTGGTGTTCGCAGCGGTGGGCCTGCGCGCGGATACCGCCTCGTCGAACAAGTTCTCGAGCTCGAAGCTTGCCAACCAGGGCGGCAGCATCAGCGCCGCGATCCCGGCTCGCACCGGGCTCGCCATGAGGCTACGCGCGCCGTTCTATCTCGTTCCCGGCGACGTCCTGCTGCTAGCGCCGCTCTACCTGCTCGCGCCCGATGCGTACACCTCGATGGCCGTCACCGCCAGCAACGGAGGCCTGCTCCCTTGGCAGGTGGGCTGGGCGACTCCCATCGGCCGCTTTCAGTTCGTGGCGGGCCGCGAGCTGGGGGTCACGCTCTACGGGATCGGCTCCAGCGACCAGCTGATCGCCCCCGCGGCCACGGCAGGGAGCCCGCCGCGGCTGGTGGACTTCGAGTCGATCTCGTTCGATCTGCCCATCGGGGAGTACCGACCGTACCGCTCGTTCGCCGGAAACCAGAGCTCGACCGTGTTGTTCCAGCTCACCGCCGGTGCGGATGTGCCGTCCTCGCATTCCGTCGTCAGCCCTCCAGTGGATCTCGGGATCGTCTGGTCCGTCGGGCTCCGCATGATCTTCGACTGGCGGTACTACCAGTGAGCTCGGATCGTGGCCCGAGCAGCGCCGATTCGTACCGCGATCCGTTCTGGCCTGGCTCCCACGCCCCCGCGGCCACCGCGCTCAGCGCGACGTGACCACGCACCCGCCCTGCTGGATCGTGAGCGCCGCCTGGTAGGCGTCGACGCGTCCCCACCCGAACAGCGGGTCCTTGGCGCCGTTCGCCTGGTAGAAGTTGGACGAGCGGACGAGGGCGTCGAGGATGCTCTCGCGCGGCTGGCCCGGATCGATCGCCCACAACGTGGCGATGATCCCGGCGAGGCTCGAGACCGCCTCGGACGAGGCCGGCGACGGCTCGATCACGAAGTCGTTCTCGGGTCCACCGTGGGAAGCCGAGCCGAGCTCGAACTGGCCGCCCGTCTGGGTGGTGTCGGAGAGCCCGGTGGCGCTGATCACGGTGGGCAACGTGGCCGGGAACACCACGCCGATGAGGTCGCGGATCACCGGAACGGTGGTGCCGGCGGCCGCCACCAGGATCTTGCCGCGCCCGTGGAGCTCGTCGATCGCGCGCTCCATCTCCTGCGAACGGAAGATCGTACCCATCGACATGCTCACCACCTGGACCGCGTCGTCGTCGGCGAGGGCGAGGATCCCGTTGGTGGCGCCGATGATGTCGTTGGGCAGGAGCAGGAAGGGCAGCGAGCTTCCGCGCACGGTGGCGCGGCTCGCCCGTGGCGCGAAGCACTGGATGTAGCGCGACTGGCGCGTGCCGTGGTCGAAGGTGTTGGGGATGACCTTGGCGAGCCCGAGGAAGTCACTGTCCTGGGGATGGGTCTCGCCGACGTCCGGCGGGTGGTAGCCGGCGGTGCGATAACCCCCCGAGCCGGTCGAGAGGTAGTCCACCCACTCGGGGAGCACACCGTTGTCGAGCACCGCCACACCGATCGCGGGGCTGCCGAAGAGCCCGAGCTCGTCGAAGACCCGATCCATGTGCTGGCGGCGGATCCACGCCGCGGTGTCGTGGTCGATCTCCTCGACGAAGTCCGCATACGAGGCCGCGGTGGCCGTGGCGGGGTCGTAGAGCCCGGGGTTGAGCGCCGGCAGCGCTCGGGGCGCGCCCTCGGCATCGGCCGACCTGGCGTTGGACGTGTGGGTCATGAGCTCGACCGGCGTGGCCGCCGAGGGCTCGACCTCCACGAACGAGACGTCGGCGAGCGCGCGGATCGCGGGCAGGGTGCTGCAACGAGGAGCATCAGCCGAACCGTGCCGAGGCGATCGCTGCGTCCCGTCACGCGCGCCTCACCTGCGATGCCGCGCGGAAGCACGGCCAACAGCCGATCGATCGTCTGACGCCGCTCGGCCTCGTTCGCGCCGGAGACCCCGACCACCAGCGGCTCCGCGCCGCCCTCGAGCGCTGTGCACAGGGCCGCGTCGTCGGCGTGGTTCCAGTCGAACGGCCGTCCGCGCTCGGCGACGACGTGGCGGACGTAGACGCTCAGGCGCTGCGACCGGCGATCGAAGCGCGGGTAGAGCGCGTCGGTGCCGCGGGCCGCGTTCGTCGCCGCGCTGTTCGCGCCGGGCTCGAGCGGGATGCACTTGGGCTTCGGCGCCCCGGCCGAGCCTTCACAGCCGATCCCGACCGCGAGCGCCGCAGCCATGGCACCGGACATCCACCGCGGACGTCGATCACCGCTCCGTGCGCGCAGGTCCATGGTGAGTCCTCTACTGCGCCTTCGAGCCGTAAAGCCAGCGCCGCACGGATTCGCGCAGCCGCGTCAGGAAGCCCGCGCGCGGCCGCGGCTGAGCGGTCACTTCGCCCTCGCCCGCCGCGCCGACGGTCACCGCCGCGATCCCCTGCGTGTCGCGGACGAAGAGCCGCCCACCGGCATACGCCGGGTAGGTGAAGCTCGAGCGCTCGAGCGCCTCGACCCGTGCCTCTTCGCGATAGCCCGTCGGGCTCGCCGCGGCGATCACCAGCGCACCGCCGCGCGCCAGGATCGCGAGCCGCTCGCCGATCCCGATCAGGCCGGCGCCGCCCGGCGGACGCGACTTCCACACGGTGTGGCCGTCGTCGGGCGACACCGCGGTCAGGAACTCGCCGTTGAAACCGTAGAGGAGGCCCTCGTGCAGGACGGGGCTGGCCGTGCTGCCCTTGAAGCCGAGCGACGCCCAGAGCTTCTCGGCCACGAGCCCGCTCTCGCTCCGCCGGACCCGCAGCGCGAGCGTCCTCCTCCACGCCCGGCACCAGCACGCGATCGTCGCCGAGGAGCACGGCGGTGGGCACCTCGTGGAGCTCGTGCGGGAAGCGCCACAGCACCGCGCCCGTCGCGGGGTCGAGGCCGAGCGCCGCGCCGTCGCTCACCGCGACCACCTGCTCCACCCCGGCCAGGGTCGCGGGGATCGGCGACGGGTATTCGAGTGGGTCGTCACCGGCGCTCCACAGCGCGGCCCCGCTCGCCTTGTCGAGCGCCGTGATCCCGTGACCCGAAGGACCGCCGGTCGCGACCACCAGCCGCTCGCCGATCACGAGCGGTGAGGTCGCGAACCCGAACTCGGGTCGCACGGCGCCGACGTCGCTGACGAGCTGGATCCGCCACCGCTCGGCGCCGTCCGCTAGCGCGAGCGCGAGCAGGTCGCCGTTGGGGCCGAGGGCGTAGACCGTGTCGCCGTCGATGGTGGGTGTACTCTTCGGGCCGCCCTCCGAGCCGCCGCCCGCCGGGAACATCGGGCCGATCGCGCGCCTCCAGCGCGTCTCGCCGGAGGCCGCGTCGAGCGCCACCACGTGGTCCTCGCGCCCGTCGCCGTACATCGTGACGACGAGCGCACCGCTGGTGGCGATCCCCGCGTAGCCGACACCGAGCGGCCGCGCCCAGCTCCGCGTCAGCGTGATCGGCCCACGCGGGAGGGCGTCGTTCGCCGGCACCCGGCCGTCGAAGCCAGGTCCGCGCCAGTGCGGCCAGTCGCCCGCGCTCGCCGGGTTCGGCGCGAACGCGCCGAGAAGAGCTCCGAGCGCCAGCAGCGTCCGTCGCCGTCGGGCTCGCCCACGCGAGTTGCGCTCAGCCCGCGGGCGTGTCGGCACGCTTCGACTCGACGTGGATCGTGATCGTGAACCCGTTCGAGTCGCGCTCCTCGAACGGTGTGCCACCGCCGTGCCACGCCTGTTTCACGCACGGCATCACTACGAAGCCGTCGTTCGAGCCGGCGCCCCAGTAACGGAGGTTCTGCAGCACCACCTGCTGCGCCGGATCCTCCGCGTGCGCCGGTCGCTCGAGGCGGATCTCGGCGGTGCGCCCGCCGTCGAGGGTGGCGTGGGCGTAGTCCTCGCTGCGTGGCCGGAGGTTGACGGTGTTGTCGAGGTCGGTCCACTCGATCGCGCCCTCGGCGGTCGTCAGCGAGCTCCACGGGCCGGGATAGAGCTGCGCGAGGACGGCGCCGATGCCGCCGCGCTGCGCCGCGCTGGTGGCGCCGTCGAAGGTGACGACCGCCCACGATCCGCCGCCGCGCGCCGGGTCGGCCTGGAGCTCGCCCGCCATCCAGAACGTCGCCCCTTCGAGGCCGACCTCGCCGTACTTGCCGCGATTGACGTGGAAGGCGCGGGTGAAGCGGCACGCCGTCGGCGCGCTCTCGGCCCGCGGCGCGCCGACCCAGTGCTCGCCGAACATCGGGCACGAAGACGCCTCGATCACCGAGGCGTCCATGTTCCACCGGACGCCGCCGTCCCCCTCCACGAGCCACCCGCTCGCGACCACGATCACCCCCGCGGCGACCGCGGCGAGCACGAGCCCACCACCCGCGAGCAGCCAGCTTCGCCGGGTCATGCCGCCCTCGTCGGGTGAGTCGAGCACACGGCGCCAGCCAGCTCAGGAGAAAGAGAGCACGCGCGCCCCGCAGCGCGCCGCGGCTGGGTGCGAGCAGCGGGGCTCCGCGCTTGCGGGTCACCCACAGCACGAGCCAGCCCGTCAGCACGATCGTCCACGACATCGCGCTGAACAGGAACAGCAGGTCGGCGTGGAGCGCGGGCCGGATCCGCGGCGGCGTCATGGCGAGCGCATACATCGACAGCGTGTCCATGTAGAGCCACATGATCTGTCCGTCGCTGGACGGGATCAACGTGGCCACGATCAGCGCCGCCGCGCCCCATCGAGCGAGGCGGCGCCAGCGCGCGCCGATGTCGGTGTCGGCGGTCGGCACGGGGATGCTCGGCGCGGCGGCGGCTTCGCGGCACATCGCGGCCCGCAGCATGGCGAGCCGGCGGCCGGCGACCTAGTCCCCGGTCACGGGCTCGAGCGGTGGGTCAGGATGCGGCGTCCGGCCCACCGATCGGCACGTCGCGCTGCGCCGCGCCGGTACTCACCACCAGCGGCCAGGCCCACTCCTGCTTGCCGGCGTGGTGCACGTGCAAGGCGTATTCGCCGAGGGGCAGACCGCCGGGGACGTCGAAGAAGCCGCCGCCTTGTGGGTGGCCCGCCTTCATCAGCTCGACGGTCTTGCCGGTGTCGCGCGCCACCCGCGCGAGCGACGGCCCGTCGCTGCGCCCCGCCTGCTCGCGCACGCCGAGGAGCGCGGCCCACCCCGAGCCGGTGGCGATCCGGTACAGGAACGCCTTCCCCGTGACGGGCTTGCCGCCGCGATCCACGACGCGTCCGAACGCCCGCCCGGTGGCGGTCTCCTCGTCGAGGACGGCCAGCAGCGCGTCCGCGGTCCGGAGGTCCAGGTCGCCGCCGGCGAGCCGGCGTGCCATCGCGACCGCCACGTCCACCACGTGCGGCGGCGCGTCGGCGAGGTCGAGCGCGAGCGGTCGGTCCTCGGCGGCGGCGCGCTCGAGCTCGTCGCGCGTGAGCCCCGGGATCGCGTCCACCAGCGCCGCCCAGTGGCTGCGTGGGATCGGCGCGCGCCGCCCCTGCTCCACCTGATGAAGGAACGTGTGGCTGAGCTCGATTTTCTCCCCGAGCTCTCTCAGACTGAGCCCCACTTTGCGGCGCTTCTTCCGCATGAGACGGCCGAATTCAGCGGGTTTTCGCGGCATTTTTGGCCTCCGATCGCTGTGGAGCTTAAGCTAGACAAAACTTGTAAAGCAAGTGCTTGACGATTTTGTATAGCAAGTGCTTTACAGTCCGAGCTGCTGGCTGGCCTCCCGCCGCCCTCACCGGGCGGTGCACCCGGTGGTCATCGGTGGTAGGTTCCCGGCCGCGCTCGGGACGGCGGCGTCTCGAAGCTGCAAACGGACGTTCGGGAGGGAGGCTTCATGAGGCGGTCATCGACGTGGGCGTTGCTCGGCTCGATCACGCTGGCGCTCGCTGGCTGCGCCTCTACCGATCTGGTCTCGACCTGGAAGGAGCCGAGCGCAGGGCCGATCGCGTTCCGTAAGGTGCTGGCCCTCGCCATCACCAAGGACGAGTCGGTTCGACGCACCATGGAGGACACCATGGTGAAGCGCATGAAGTCGGCCGAGCCCGCCTACAAGACGATCCCCACCCGCGACCTCGAGAGTCCCGACAAGGTGAAGGGCGGGATCCGCGCCTCGGGCGCGGATGGGTTGGTCATGGTGCGGGTCATCGGCACCACCACCGAGGTGTCCCGCCAGCCGGGTGACTACCAGTGGAAGCCGACCTCTTCGCCGTACCTGTGGGGCGGTTGGGGCGGCTCCTGGTACGCGGTCTACGACCCGGGCGTCGAGGTGAAGGAGAAGTTCGTGGTCGTCGAGGTGAACGTGTATTCGATCGAGTCCGGCAAGCTCTTGTGGGCGAGCCGCAGCCGCACCGCCGAGCCGCGGTCGATGGGCGCCTTGGTCGAGAGCATCGCCGACGCCAACGGTGAGGCGATGAAGAAGGCGGGCCTGCTCTGATTCCGGAGGCGCGCGCCGCGGACCCGGTGGCGCGACCTGTCCAGACAACCCCAACCGATCGGAGACGTGATGAGACGAACGAGCTTGGCCGCGGTGTGGCTCGCGGCATGCGCCGTGGCGAGCGGCTGCACCGCCTCGACGAAGATGTTGACCACCTGGAAGGATCCCGAGGTCAACAACGTCCGCTTCAAGCGCATCCTCGTGATCGCCGCCACGAAGAACGATCCGATGCGGCGCTCGATGGAGACGCAGGTCGCGCGCGCCGTGAGCGCCGGCGAGGTCAGCTACAACCTCGTTCCCACCGACGACCTCGATGACGTCGCCAAGGTGAAGCCCAAGGTCGAGGCCTCGGGCGCCGATGGCTTGCTGGTGGTGCGGATCCGCTCGGTCGACCGGGACCTCAAGGTCATCCCCGGTGGCACCGGTTACGGCGGCTACGGCTACGGCGGCGCGTGGGGGTACTGGGGCGCTCCCGGCTACACGGCCTACACGGCGACCCGCGTCGAGCAAGACACCCAGGTCGTGGTCGAGACCAACGTCTACTCGGTGGCCGACGCCAAGCTGATCTGGACCAGCCGCAGCCGGACCACCAACCCCGACGACATCCACGACTTGATCGAGAGCATCGCCGACGAGACACGCGAGGAGATGCGCGCTCAGGGGCTGCTGCCCGCCACGACCGGCAAGTAGGGGCGAGCGCAAGCTCGCCCGGCGTCCGACGGAGCGGACGCGCTCCATTCCGACCGGCCTGGAGCGTCGGCGCTCCGTCGCCGACCTGCACGCATCACTCGTAGTAGCGCCAGTCGAACACCATCCGGAGCCCGGCGGACCACACCACGCCGAGGTCCACCCCCGGCGCGCCCTCGGGGCTCACGACCTCGCCGCGCGTCGGAACGTCGGCGCCCGTGAAGATCTGGAAGAGGATCGTCGAGCTCTGGTTCCCGGCGAACGAGCGGTAGGGCCGGTACTCGAGCACCGGCAGGTCGAGGTTCACCGACGAGAAGTCCACCAGTCGCACCGGGTCGCCCGGGTTGGCACCGGGTGCGAACAGCCGATCTTTCGAGGCGATGCCGTAGATGTTGACGCCGAGCTCGCGCCCGGCGACGAACTGGAAGCGGCCGATACGCGTGGCCCATCCGCTCTGCCACGGGATCAGCCCCCCGTTGCTCGCCGAGACCGCCATCTCCGTGTAGGTCTCGGGCGAGATCAGGTAGAGCGGCGCGAGCACCAGCAGGTCACCCGGTAGCAGGAAGAACGGCGCGCGCACCCGGGTGGCGATGGCGTTGCGCGCCGGGATCGCGGCGGTCACGCTGCCGCCGATCTCGTCGCTCTCGAGGTTGGCGAACTTGTTGGACGACGGCGCGTCGCCGTGAAGCCCGAACGACGCGAACATCAGCCCGTCGCCGGACTCGCCGATCACCCCGTCCAGACCGACACCCACGCGCAGCGCGATCTCGAGGCCGCCGGAGACGCCGCCCGCGGTCTGGCTCGCCTCGAAGCCGCCGTCGACCCAGCGGCCGTCGATCGAGCCGGCGAGGCCGATGAACGGCCCGAGCTCGGCGCGAAACCGCGGCACCGAGCCCAGCCCGGCGCCGAGGCCGGGCACCGGTGTCGCGCGCAGCACCTGCTGGAAGAGCGGAATCTCCGACGCGGTGGCGGAGAGCCCCGCCGGACGAGCCACGAACACCGAGCTCTTGCAGACGTCGAACGCATCGGGGGCCGCCAGCGCCGTCGGCGCGTACGGCACCGCCACGAGCGTGCCCGCGGCGGCGTCGGCGAGCTGCTCGAGGCTCGCTCTCACCGTGCGCGCGGCCAGCTCGGCGTCCTCCGGGCGCATGTGGGCGTCGCCCATGAGCACCACCGACTTCCCCGGCCGCTCCCACGTGAACACCTCGAGGCCGTTCTCGTTGTAGTAGTCGTGGGTGCCCTTGCGCTGCGAGGAGTCGCCCCAGGTGCCGGCGACGTGACCGGCGGCGAACGTGTCCTCCAGGAAGTGCAGGCCGAAGGCCCTCGTCCGCGACCGCCGCGAGGGCGAGCGCTCGTCGCTCGTCGGCCGGGAGGCTCGGTTCGTGCGCGAGGCGGGTCGCCTTCTGCAGCGCGCTCAGGTGGTAGGTCGCGTAGGTGCCGACGGCATTGATGTCCGAGCCCGCGTCGACCGCGAGCTGGGCGTATTCGGACTCGTCGATGTCCGGACGCGGCCGCGCCAGCAGGAAGTGGGCGTTGTTGGTGGTGGCGCGGGTCGCGTACTGGGGATCGGCCGACTGAAGCCGGCTGTCGGAGATCCGCAGCGCGTTGAGGCGCTGGGCGCGTAGCGCCTCGCTCTGCACGCGGCGCTTGATGTCCGGGATCGGGTTGAGACGCCCGAGCTGGCTCTCGTCGACCGGCGCGTCGGGAGGGACGGGGATCTGCGCCAGCTCGCTCTTGAGCTCGGCGGCCACGTCCGCGACGTCGAGGATCCACTCCGAGCGAGTGACGATCTCGAGCATGTCCGCGCTCGAGCACGAGTGGTCACCGGCGATCGCGGGCATCGCCGCCCAGTCGAGGCACGTCGGATGGCGCCCCTGGCCCGTGTCGGCTGCCGTTTCGCAGAGCCGAGCCTCGTGTCCGCTTCGCGCCAGCTCCCACAAGGCCCCGAGCTGGGCGCGCCGCTCCGGATCGAGGGAGTCGACCGCCAGCACCGCGATGTCGCGATGCTCCGGATACACCCACGCCCGCGCCGGGGTGGCGAGGGCGGCCACGGCGGCGAGGGCGCGCGCGACGTGTGCCGCGTGCACGGTCCAGTGAGAGCGCACGATGTCCTCCTGGCACACCGCGCGGTCAGCCCGGCGCGGGGGCGCGCGGTCCACAAAAAGAAAAGGGGCGGACGGGAAGCTCCCGTCCGCCCCAGGGCGAGGTCACGAACCGCTCAGCGATCCGGCTCGAGCTCGACGCGCCGGTTCTGGGCGCGTCCCTCCTCGGTGTCGTTCGAGGCGACCGGGTTCGCCATGCCGTAGCCCTTGGCGCGGATCCGGTCCGCCGCGATGCCGTGCTGGATGAAGTACTCGCGTACCGCGTTGGCGCGACGCTCCGAGAGCTTCTGGTTGTACTTCTCGGTGCCCTTGCCGTCGGTGTAGCCGCGGATCTCGCCCGTGAGGTTCGGGTTGGCCTTCATGATCGTGATCGCTTCGTCGAGGCTCGCCGGATTCTTGATGACGGCCTTGTCGAAGTCGAAGGTGAGGCCCTTGAACTCCCAGCAACCGTTGGCGTTGACGGGCACACCCTTCGGCGTGTTCGGGCACTTGTCCTTGCTGTTCTTCACACCGTCGCCGTCGTCGTCACCGTCGACCGGGGCGACCGCGACCGGGGCCGGCGGGGGCGGCGGCGCGGCGTTCAGGAACACCTTGGTCACGTAGTCGGCCATCGCCGCTGGCGCCGCGATCTCGTCGGCGTTCTTCGCGAAGCCGCACTCACCGACGTCCGCGAGCTCGCTCATGAGCATCGCGCCGGCTTCGTCCTTGCCGATCTGGATCGGGTAGATGCAGAGCTTGTCGCCGAGCGTGCTCTTGAGCTTGCGGGCCGCGGAGAGGGCACGCTCGCCCTTCACTTCCCACGCGTCGCTGACGATGAGCAGCGCGACCTTGCCGGTCGAGCCGTCGAGCTTGTCGGTCGCGCGCTCGATGCCCTTGCCCATCGGTGTGGTGCCGCTCGCGCAGGTGATCGACGTCAGGCCCGCCTCGAGGTCGGCGCGCTTGTAGGGCGACATGCCGTAGAGATCGCTGGTGTCCTCGCCGCCCAGGCAGCGACCCGAGCCGAACGCCACCAGGCCGCCCTGATACGAGAGCGCGGGCAGCGTCTGGTTGATGCGCGAGACCGTGTGCCGCGCCAGGATGAACTTGTCCTTGCCCTGGTAGTCGTCGCTCATCGACGAGGACGCATCCAGAAGCACGAGAAAGCTCGACACCTTGGGGACGAACGCTTTGGCATCGAGCTGCACCGCCTGGAAGTTGTCGGCGGGCGGCTGCTGGGCCGCGCAACCCGCGAGCCAGCCTGTGGCCAGCGCCGCAGAGATCCATGAGTAAAACCGGCGATCCATGTGTTCCCCCCCTCCTCCGGGTTTGAGCCCCCACCCTGGGGCTCGGTCCCAACGAAAACAGCTAGTTCGGTTTCATCTGCTTACCACGTGGCGAGAGGGATTTGCCACGCTTTCGTGACAGGAGCGCGGCGGCCCGGCCCGTCGGGGGCGCCGCCGCCCCCACCTGTCAGGTGGGAACCCTCGGCTCAGCCCAGCGTGACGGCCGTCCCGGCGTCCACCACCAGCGTTTGCCCTTGAACGAGGTCGGCGAGCGGGCTGGCGAGGAAGAGCGCGACGTCCGCGACGTCTTCGACCGACAGGCTGCGGTCTCCGGTCAGCTCGCGGGAACGGCGCCGCTCGAAGAGGATCTCGCGATTGGGGATCATCGCCACCGCGTCGGTGTCGACGAGCCCGCTCAACAGCGCGTTGACGTTGACGTTGCGAGGGCCGAGCTCGAGCGCGGCCTGCCGCACCAGGCCCTCGAGCGCGGCCTTGGTCATGCCGACCAGGCCGTACATCGGCAGGGCGAAGCGCGAGCCGTGGCTCGACAGGGCGATCACCTTGGCGCGGCCCGAGCGCCGCTCGAGCTGTCCCTGGAAGGCGCGCAGCAGGTGGATGAGCGCCTCGACGTTGGTGGCCATCGCGGCGTGGAACTGGCGCGAGGTGGTCTCGACCACCGGGCGGAACCCGCCGGTCGCGGCGTTGGAGACCAGGATGTCGATGCGGCCGAACGCCGCCGCCACCTGCTCCGCCATCTGGTCGACGTCGTCGCGCTCCGAGACGTCGGCCTTCACCAGGATCGCGCGCCGTCCCATCGCGACGATCCTCCCCGCCACCTCCTCCGCGGCGCTGCGGCTCGAGACGTAGTTCACCACCACGTCCGCACCGGCCTGCGCGAGTCGGAGCGCGCACGCGGCGCCGATCCCGCGCGACGAGCCGGTCACCAGCGCCACTTGGCCCTCGAGGTCGATCATGCAGCGCTCCTCTCGTCTCGATTCCAGCTCACCGCGAGGACGGGTGCCCCCGGGACGTCGCCGAGCCAGCGCACCGGCAGCGCGTGGCCGCGGAGGCGGTGGTGGCTCACGGTTCCGTGCGGCTGCGCGGCTGCGCGCTCGACGCGCCATTCGTCGGGCCGGAACGGCTCGTCCCGGGTGGCGATGGCGCCGACCTTGTACGCGGCCTCGCGGGCGCTGAAGACCCAGGGCTCGCGGTCACCGTCGTGCCCGGGGACGGCGGCGTCGACGACGTCCACGCCCACCCGGTGCACGAGGCTCGCGATCGCCGCGGCGAGGCGATCGCCGTGCGCCAGCGACACGTGCACGTCGAGGCGCCGCCCGGCGCGCCACACCGTCGGCCGCGTCGGGTGGCCGAAGCGGTCGCGGGAGCGGATCGCGTGGAGCGCAGGCTCGAAGTCCTCGTCGCCCAGCAGTCGCGCGAGCGCCAGCTTGGCGGCGCGCCGACCCGCCAGCCACTGACGCCGCCGCGCCGGATCGGTGAGGACCTCGGCTTCCAGCCATTCGGCCGGGTGGATGTCCGCAGGACGGTGCGCGCTCGCCGCGTGCCAACCGGGTGTCCCGTCGGCGGCGACCGCCACCGTGGCGAGCCACGCCGCCGCCTCGGGCAACGCGCGCGTCGCCGGCGTGATGGCCGAGGTCACGAGCGTCCTCCGCCGCCCTCGGCCGCGAGCACCTCGACCCGGTACCCCTCCGCCCACGCCAGCAGGCGGCCGGCGGCCGTGCGAAGCTCGAGGTCGAAGAGCAGCCGGCCCTCGGCGCGCTCGCGGAAGCGCACCGAGGCGAGACACGGCTCGTTCTCCGCCGGGATCCCGAGCGCCACCAACCGCGCGAAGCCGTTGGGGAGGCTCGGCAGCGAGAGCGCGATGCGCGCGTAGACGCCGCACACCACCAGGCAACCGTCGAGGAGCGCGCTCGGCATGCGCCACGTCGCGGCCGGGCGAGAGGGCCTCAAGGCCGCTGGCGCGGGCGCGACGAGCTCACCCCACGCCTGCTCGCCGCGGACGCCGACGCGCCGCAGGGTGCGGAGCGCCGGCCCGTGATAGACGCGTCCCGGCTCGGCCTCCGCCGCCGACGGTGGATAGCTCATGTCCCACCACTCGAGGTCCGCGGGAGGCGCGGGCAGCCCGGCGGGGCGCGTGACGGCGTCTCCGAGCCCGACGTCGGCGCGCTGGTAGAGCCGGTCCGGCTCGCCGAGCTTGCCGACCCGCGAGATGAAGTCGCCGCGCAACGTCGCCCGCCATCGGTCGCGGCCGTGGTCCACGACCTCGACCCGCAGCCGCTGCGGCGCGCGGTTGCGGAACCGCAACCCCGACTCGATGGTGGCGTCCTCGATCAGCACCGCGAGGGACGGATCGCGCCCGAGGAGCGCGGCCTCGACCAAGCTCTCGAGCCCCACCACCGCGGGCAGGATCGGCTGACCCTCGAAGCAATGATCGACGAGGAAGGGATCGCGTGCGGGGTCGTAGCTCACGTCCGCGATGCGGATCCCGTCCTGATCGTCGACCAGCCCGTCGACGAGCGCGCTGCGCTGCGCCGCGCCCACCGCTCCGTCGAGCGTGCGGTCGACGTCCTCCGCGGGAGCGAGGCGATCGAGGTCGAGAACCTCGGCGCGGTCGAGGATCACCACCTCGTTTTCCGGCAGGCCCGCGGCGATCTCCCGCAGCACGTGCGCGCAGCCCTCGGCGACCGGCATGAACACCTGACCGCTCGCCTCCAGGGCGAAGCGGCTCTCGGGCCGCACCGCCATGCCGACCTCGTCCCACGCCGGCCAGTGGAAGGTGCACCCCGGCACCCCGGCGCGACGGCGGTGCGCGGTGACGAGCTTGGCGAGGAGGTCGCTGGCGAGGCTGTAGTCGGCCTGCCCCATGCCGCCGAAACGGCCGCTGACCGAGCCGAACGCGATGAGGTGCTCGAGCTCGTCGCCGGCGGTGAGCGCGAGCAGGTGCTGGAGGCCGAGCACCTTGCTCTCGACCGTCGCGCGCACCTGCTCGAGGGTCTTCTTCGAGAAGTCGCTCGCCGACTCGACACCAGCGCCGTGGAGGATTCCGCGTAGCGGCGTGCCATCGGCGCGCACCGCGTCGAGGACCTTCTCGAGGGCGCGCGCGTCGCCCACGTCGACCGCGTGGTAGGCGACCTTCAGGCCCGCCGCGCGGTGGCCGGCGAGGGTGGCGTGGAGGTCGATGCGGCGCTCCACCGCGCTCCACGCGCGCTCGGGGTCCGCGCCGTGGGCGCGTGCCTCGGCGAGCGTGCGCGAGCGGAGCTCGCGCCGTCCGGCGGCGTCGAGCGCGAGCCACTCCTCGGGGATCGCCTCGAGCGTCGTGGTGCCGAGCAGGTGCAGCTCGACCCCGAAGCGCACGCCGATGGCGCGCGCGACGTGCGCGGTGACGCCGCGCCCGCCGCCGGTCACGATCCAGGCACCACTCGGCGCGCCGCCGCTCGCTGGCGCCGCCGCCACGTCCCCGTCCGGGAGCTCGCGCGGGATCATCTTGAGATCTTGGTGGCGGCCACGAACCCAGGCGGTCTCCACTCGCGAGTCTTCGCTCGCGAGCGCGTTCAGGACGCTCTGTGCCACCACCGGCGCCGGCTCGGCGCCCGAACCGTCCACCACCTTCACCCGCAGACCGGAGAGCTCGCGGCGAAGGGCCTTCCAGAGGCCCGTGAGCGCGCCCCCCGCGGGGTCGATCTCGCGCGCCGTGCCGAACCCCAGGTCGCCACCGAGCCGCGTCACCGCGACCAGCTCGGCGCCGGCGAGGGAGTCGACGGCGCGCAGCGCGCCGATCCAGCGCTGCACGAGGAAGAAAGGCGCGAGCACGTGGCGCTCGATGCGGGCGTGGCGGACACCCGCATCCGGGCTGGTCCACTCCTCCGGCGGCTCGGGTGGGACCACCCACACCAACCGCCGTGGCGGACCCTCGGTGCCGAAGTCGAGCGCGGGATCGCGCACCTCGCGGACCCTCGAGCCCCCCTCCGCGAGCGCGCGAGCGATCGCGTTCGCGACCGCGTCGGAGCCGATCACCCAGGTCGGCAGGGCGGCGTTCGCCGCGCGGCGCTGGGTATCGGGGGCGGCGGGCAAGCTGCGCAGCACCCAGCGGCGCATCCGCCGTCCGGCGCGCTCGGCGGCGGTGCCCTCGGCTTCCTCGCTCCACCACCGGGCCGGCTCGAACACCAGGAACTGCTCGGCGTCGGCGCCGTGGCGCGGTCCGGGTGTCACCGCGAACGAGTCCGCGCCTGCGCCGACCTCGCGCACGAAGCTCGCCTGGTTGTCGACCCGACACACCGTGTTCATGGTCGGGTGGCGGACCTCGCGCCCGCGCGCCAGGTCGAAGCGGTCGCGGAGCAGCGCGCGCACGTCGGCGTCGCCGAGCGCACCCTCGGGCAGGAGCGCTTCGGCGCGGCGGAGCCGATGCAGCGAGTGTTCCGGAACCTCTTCGCCGGCGCTCAGCAGCTGGCTGTGGTTGGTGGTGAGGATGCGGTCGACGCCGCGGCGCACGGCGAGTGCCGCGCCGTCGTATTCGAGGTACGCGATCTCGTCGCTCGGGGCGTGGGAGACGAGAAGGCTCCAGGCGCCGACGCGCGGCCAGCTCGTCACGATCGCGAGCGCTTCGTCGAGAGTGCTCGCCTGCTCGAGGATGCGCAGCACGAGGAGCGGATGGACGCGCCCGAGCGCGCTCAGGTCGCGCGGACGGTCGAGGAGCATGGTGCTCGACACCGTGAGCCCGCGCTCGTTGGTGCCGTTGATGCCGCCCACCTGGCCGGCGACGCCGAGGATCGCGCACGCGTGGCGCGGCGAGCCGGAGCCCGCCGCGGCCGATGGATGGCGAACCAGCACCGACCGCACCATGTCGTTACCGAGCCGGAGCCCGGCCGGGCTGTCCTCGTTGGCGGCGTGGAGCAGCGGCCCGCCACCGTTGGCGGCGCTCGTGACGGCGAGCTGGGTGCAGCCGGCGGCGTCGAACTGCGGCTCCATGGCGAGGTTGAGCGCGATGATCGACTCGGCCGCGACTCCCGTGCCCTCGGCGATGCCGCGCATCTCCTCGAGCGCCGCGTCGTCGTAATACGCGGCTTGCTGGCCGAGCGCCTCGCGCGCCATCGGCAGCTCGTTCGCGCTCTTCACGCCGAGGAGCTCCTGGAAGCGTCGCAACGTGCCGTGGATCGCGCTCGCGAAGCGCTCGCCATGGCGCCGCCCCATGTCGCGGTCGGAGCCGCCGAGGCGGAGCACCAGCTCGCGCGCGAGCTTCGCGGAGGCGCTCGCGCCGGCTGCAGCGGCCCTGTCGGCGCGCGCGGGCTCGGCGGCGGACCCCGCCGCGGACGGCGCCGCCGCGCTCGTGCTCCCGCCGCCGGCGGGGAGCAGTGCCTTCTCGGCGAGGAACTTCGCGATGTCGCGGAGCGTGACGAACTGGGCGAGGCTCGCGCCACCTCCGCCCGCGGGCAGCTTGATGTGGAACTGGTCGCGCAGCTCGCCCAGCAGCCGCGCCTTCTTGATCGAGTCGATGCCGAGGTCGGCTTCGAGGTCCTGGTCGAGGGTCACGACCTCGGGTGGATAGCCGGTCTGGTCACACACGAACTTGACCAGCAGCGCCTCGATCTCGCTGTTCGCGGTGGTGGGCGGGGGCGCGTCCGCGCTCGCCGCCGGCGCATCGGTCGCGGTGGCCGGGGTGAGCTGCGGGGCTCGCGTCGCGTCGCTGCGCTCGGCGACCTTGGCACGTCGCCGCTGCGTCGCATCGAAGTGCGGGATCGCCACCGCCGCTGGCGCGGGTAGCTCGCGGGTTCGCGCGTACGGCCACACGCCGCCCGCAGTGGCTGGCTCGGCCGCTCCCGCCGCCGCGCGGGTGCTCGCGGCCGGCCACAGATCCTGGGTCTCGAGGAGTGCCTGCACCCGCAGGATCTGCTCGCGTCCCGGCACCTTGGGGTGGTCGCAGCACACCACCGCGACCGGCTCGGACTTGAGGATGCTGCGGATCAGCCGAGCCAGGACCGTGCGCGGGCCGACCTCGACGAACACGCGCGCGCCGTCCGCGTACGCGCGGCGCACCATCTCGACGAACCGGAGCGGCTCGGTGAGCTGATCGACCAGCCGAGCGCGGATCACGCTCGGCTCGGCGACGTATTCGTTGCCGATCCCGCTCAGGAGCGGCGTGCGCGGCGGCCGGATCGCGCAGCCGTCGAGCACCCGGGCGAGCTCGGGCTTGGCGTCGGCGAGGAGCGCGCTGTGGAACGGCTGCGGCACCGCCAGCACCCGCGCGACCTCGCCGGTGGCCTCGATGGCGTCCGCGACCTCCTGGACGAGCGCGGTCTCGACGGCGAGCACCGTCTGCTCGGGGCTGTTGAAGTTGGCGGGCGCCACGAAGCCGCGCCCCGCGAACGACCTCACCACCTCCTCGATCTGGGCGAGGGAGGCCGAGGTGGATACGAGCTTGCCGCGCGGGGCGCCGAGCCCATCGAGCGCCTTGCAGCGGCCGTGGGTGGCGCGCATGCCGGTCGCCAGCGACCAGGCGCCGGTCGCCACCATCGCCGGGTACTCCCCGTAGCTGTGGCCGAACACCACCGACGGCGCGACACCGAGGCTCGCGAGCACGCGGTGCACCAGCAGGTCCGCGGAGAAGACCGAGATCTGCGTGCGCCAGGTGTCGGTGCCGAGACGCTCGGCGCCCGCCTCGGACCACGCGATCTCGGCGAAGCTCGGCTCGCCGAGCGCCGCGAGCTCGCGGTCGAGCTCCTCGATGACCGTGCGCGTGACGGGGTACGCCTCGACGAGACCGCGCATTCCACCGTACTGGGATCCCTGGCCGCTGAACGCGAACGCCAGCCCGGGCGGCGAGGACGGGCGCTGCACCAAGAACACGCCCTGCTCGTGGAGCGCCGCGGCGAGGGCCAGCGAGTCCGGAGCCTCCCGGACCGAGGTGAGCTTGGCGCGCAGGCTTTCCGGGTCGGATGCCACCACCGCGAGGCGCCAGGTCTCGTGGTCGCCGAAGCGGCCACCGCGCGCGGCGAGCTCCCACGCCGAGGTCACGTCGGTGAGCACCGCCTGGATGCGCGCCGCGAGCGCCTCGCGCGACGCGGCGCCGAGACGCACGATCCGCGCGCCCACCGCGGCCGGCGCGAGTGCCACGTTCGGCGCGACCTCCGGCGCGGCGTCCGCCGCGCTCGCGAGCGCCCGCCACGCCTCGGGATGGGCATCGAAACGGGCGTGATACGCGAGGCCGCGCAAGCCGATGCCGTGAAGCGCGACCGGTAGCGGGGCGCCCTCCGCCGCGCCTGCGCCGAGCTCGTCGGCGCGGCGACCGGCGACTCCCAGCGCGTCGACGAGGCTGACGAGCGCGGCCGCACCCTGGGTCATCCCGACGCGGTCGGCGGCCGAGATCGCGAGCGGCGCGGCCGCGCCGCCCTCGACCGCGTGAAGCTCGCTCTCCGCGGTCGCGTCCGCGCTCGCGGAGGTCGCGAAGCGCGCGAGCAAGGCCGGCCTCTGCGCCTCGGCGGCGCCGCTCGTCGCGCGTGCGACCGCGCGTCGAAGCGCGTCGATGCCGCCGGCGCGGCTCGACGAAGCCGTCACCTCGCCGAACGTCGCGAACGGTGTCCGGCCCTGGGCCAGCGGCGAGTCGGCGCGTGCGAGCACCAGCGCCACCGCGCCCTCACCGAGGAGGAAATCGCCCCCCGCCCCGTGCGCCAGGCGACCCATGCGGTCGTATTGCTCGAAGCGGGTGTGGTGGAGCGTGCGCTGCGCGCCGCAGCACACCGCGAGCTCGCACTCACCGGCGCGAAGCGCGTCGAGCCCGGCGGTGAGGCTCGCCAGGCCGCTCGCCTCCTCGGCATCCATCGCGGCGCACGGGCCCATGAAGTCGAAGTGCTTGGAGATCCGGCTCGCGAGCGTGCTGCTCGAGAAGCTCCCGGCTTCGTCCGCGATCGGGAAGCGCTGCCGCAGGCGGGTGGCGGCCGCGGCCAGCAACGCGCGCCCGTCCTCGCCCGGGAGGCCACGCCCGCGCAGCTCGGCCTCGAGGTGGCGCACCAGCTCGGGGGCGCGCAGGCCCAGGTTGAGGTCGCCGGTGAAATCGCCGCCGAACACCGAGCCCACGTACACCGCGGTGCGCTTGCGGTCGTCGTTCGAGAGCTGCTCGAGACCCGCGAGGCGCAACGCCTGCGCCACCGAGTCGAGCAACATGAACTGAAGGGGATCGGCCTGCTCGAGCTGCTTGGGCGGGATCTTGAAGCTCCGCCAGTCGAGCTGCCAGCCGCGCACCCACCCGGCGCGCGCGTCGCGGATGCGATACGGCGCGCCGTCGGGGCTCACGTAGAGGCTCGCGTCCCAGCGCTCCACGTCGGGCGCGCCGAACGGCACCTCGCCGTCGCCGAGAGCGGCGAAGCGCTCGATCGCGAACGTGTCGGGCAGCACCACGCCGACGCCGAGGGCCACGACCGCGGTGGACGGGATCGGCGGTGTGTCCGCGCGCGCGGTGTGGGCCAGGGCGGGGGCGTGCTTCGCGGCGGCCGATTTCGCGCCCTTGCGGGCCTTCTTGGCCACGGGAGCCACGACCTCGAGCGGCCGCTCGATCACCACGTGGTAGTTGAGGCCGCCGATGCCGAACGCGTCGACCGCGGCGCGTCGCGGCTCGCCCTCGCGGTCGGGCCACGGCTCGGCCGCCTTGAGCGGCCGGAACGGCACCTCGTCCCACGCCACCTCGGGGGTCAGGTCGACCAGGTTCGCGGTAGGCGGCACCACGCCCTCGCGCATCGCGAGCAGCATCTTCACCAGCGCGGCGAAGCCCGCGGTCTCGCGGGTGTGGCCGACGTTGCTCTTCGCGGAGCCGATCGGCCGGGGCGCCCCAGCGGCGCCGCCGAGCGCGCCGAAGGCCTCGGTGAGGGCGCGGATCTCGGTGGCGTCGCCGACCTGGGTGCCGGTCGCGTGGGCTTCCACGACCTGAACGTCCGCCGGGCTCAACCCCTCGTGATACGCGCGCCGGATCGCCTCCACCTGGCCCGCCTGGAGCGGCGCCCACAGGCTCTTGCCGCGGCCGTCGCAGCTCCCTCCGATGCCGCGGATCACGCCCAGCACGGTGCGGCCGGCGGCGCGCGCGTCGGCGAGCCGCTCCACCAGCAACGCCGCGTAGCCGTCCGAGCTCACGAAGCCGTCGGCGCGCGCGTCGAACGGGAAGCTGCCGGTGCGGCTCAGCGCTTGTGCCTGGCTGAAGAGCACCAGGCTCGACCACTGGTTGTAGCTGCAGCCGCCGACGATCGCGCGCTCGATCTCGCCGCGGTGGATCGCGCGCGCCGCGAGGTCGAGTGCGGCGAAGCTCGACGCGCACGCGGCGTCGACCGCCATGTACGGTCCGTCGGTACGCAGGTGTCGTGCAATCCAGCCCGCGGCGGCGTTGGGCTGCGTGAAGGGGCCGCCATCGGGGCGGATCCGCGGGTACCGGCCTCGGACACCCTCGACGAGTGCCTCGGCGAGCTCACGCTGGAGGGGGTCCGGGAGGGACCGGTAGGCGGGGTCCTGGCGGATCGCCGCGGTCATCGACTCGACGCTCGCGGCGAAGCCGATGTCGCTCACCAGCGTGCTGCCGCGCGCGTGGCCGACGTAGACGCCGACACGCTGCCCGGCGAGCGAGCCCGCGTCGAGCGACGCCCCGCGAAGCGCGGCGAGGACCGTGTCGAGGAACCACAGGTGAGCGCGGTCGGCGCTCGCGAGTTCGTCGGCGTCGAGACCGAGCCGTGTGGGGTCGAGGTCTTCGTCCGGGACGGTGCCGCCGAGCTCGGTGTAGGTCTTCCCCGACACCGCGTCGCCGGGCTGGAAATAGAGCGCACGATCGAGGCGCGAGGTCGGCAGCGGCGCGATCGCGCTGCGCCCCTCGTGGAGCAGCCGCCAGTACGCCTCGAGTTCCGGCGCGCCGGGGAGCCGCACCGCCATGCCGACGATCGCGAGCGGATCCTGATCGAGTCGATGCACGAACGCCTTTCTCCGACCCGGAGGGGACGGGCCGGTGAGCACGAACCCTTGATCGTATTCGACGCGACGAGCGGTAAGTCAATCCTAACTAGCTAAAATGTCTGGGAATTTCTGCCCGCCTCCGGGTTTGCGCGGCGCGGCGGCCGGTGCGGGAAGGTGAACAACCAAGGCGTCCAATAGGGGCTTCCCTAACGACGTACGTCGTGCCATCCCCAGGCTCGAGCCGCGGCGCGTCGGGCCGGCCGGAACGCTCAGATGACTTCGCTCCCGCGACGGGATCCAACCCTCGACGTGCTGCGTGGCCTCACCATCGCCGCCGTCACGGCCTTCCACCTCCACGCCGGCGTCCGCGGGGTCGACGCTGGCGAAGCGCCGGCGCGCGGGTTCGTGGCCGCCCTCGCCGCCGCCGATCTGCGGGCGATGCTCGGCGAGCTGGCCCACACCCTCGTCGCCGCGCCGGCGTTTCGACCCGATCTCTTCCTGTTCGTGACCGGGGTGGTGCTGATGCGTGCGCCGCCCCGCGCCTTCGGCCCGTTCCTGCGCCGCCGTGCCCGGGCCGTGCTGCCCAACTACTGGCTGGGAAGCTTGCTGTTCGCCGTGCTGCTGGTGGCGCTGGCCGCGCTGCGAGCCGCGCTCGCCCACACCTCGTTCGCGGAAGAGGTGCACCACGGTACACGCCTGGCGCGTGGGCCCTATCGCTTCGAGGCGCACGATGTCGTGCGCTCGCTCTCGGTGCTCGGCCGATTCCAGGACGTGCGCACCTTCCAGGTGGTCGCGCCGTCGATGTGGTACGTGATGCTGCTGCTGCAGATCTACGTGCTTTTCCCGGCTCTGCGTAGGCTCTACCATGCGCTGGGTGCCTCCCGTTTCCTGGCGGCGGTCCTGGCGTTCACGTGGGCCGCGCGGGCGTGGGCGTTTCACGCCGATCCGCTGCCGAGCTTCGGCCCCAACCCGACCGTCCTCTACTGGATCCCATTCCGGCTCGCGCCAGTGGCGCTCGGCATGGTCACCGCCGCCACGCTGCCGCGACTCTGGCTCCCGGCGAGGGCGGTCGCCGCCTACGCGCTCGCGGCGATCGCCGGCCTCTGGGTAGCGATGGCGTTCTGGCTCGCCGCCGCCGCGAACCGACCCGGCACGCTCGCCGGGGTGATCGGACCGGTGCTGCCGCTCGCACTTGCGCTGCCCGCGACGTGGTGGATCGCGGACGCGGTGCGTCGGGTGCCCGCGATCGGGCCGCTCACGAGCTGGGCAGGGCACCATTCCCTGTCGATCCTGGTGATGCAGGACTTGCTTCGTCTCGGGACCGGGACCTGGCAAGCGCTGGTGGGTGACCTCGGCCGCTGGTTCTGGCCGTTGTTGCCTGCGTACCTGGCGCTCGTGATGGCGCTGGCGCGCCTGTGGGACCCGCTCGTGCTCCGGATTCGCGACCGCTGGTGGCGCGCGCCGCGCGCGCTCAGCGCTTCCGCGTAGGTCGCGCGAGGTAGACCACGTAGCGCCGCGCGCCGCGCGCGGGGTGGAGCACCTCGAGGGAGAAACCGGCGGCGCGGATGCGCCTCTCGAAGCTCGCGACCACGGCTTCCGACCAGATCGCGAGCACTCCGTCCGGCGCGAGCGCCTCGCGTGCGCGGGCCAGCGCAGCCGCGCCGAACACGTGATCGTCGGCGGGGTCGCCGACTCCCGGGCGCGGGCCCTCGTAGAGGTCGAGGACGATCGCGTCGAAGCGCTCGGCGGCCGCGGCGGCGGCGCCCGCGACGACCTCGGCGACGTCGCCGAGCGCCACCGTCACGCGCGGGTCCGCGAGCACGTCCGACGTGAGCGCCGCCAGTGGGTCGCGCACCCACCGCACCACGGCCTCGTGGAGCTCGGCGACGACCACCGCCGCACCCGCCGGCAAGTCATCGAGCGCGGCGCGCAGCGTGTAGCCCATGCCGAGGCCGGCCACGAGCACGCGGGGACGATCGTGGCGCGGGGCGATCGCCCGGCACGCCAGCGTGCCGAGCGCCTCCTCCGAGCGCTGCTGGGTGCTGGTCATCAGCACCTTGCCGGCGCGCAGGATGTGGAAATCGCGCGCGCCGCGGCGGCGCAGCTCGAGGACGCCGTCGGCGGTCTCGACGCGATCGAGGGTGAGCCAGGGCCGTGCCATGACTGTCGAACCTCCGGTGAGGGTGCAGGTCGTGTCGGGCGCCGCGCCAACCGTCGCCGCCGCTAGAACCGATGTTGCAAACCTAGGCGGATTGCCCTATCAACGCCATTGCACCCGAGCGAGGCCGGCACGCACGCCGACCTCGGATCGGCTGCGCCGGGGACGAATCGTGCGATCGACGCCGAGCTGCTCCTCCACGTCGTCACGCCGCGCTCGCCAGCCGGGCCGGTTGGCCTGGCTCACGCGCGCGGGCTGCCCTCTTCTATGGTTGTTGATCGGGATGCTCGTCGAGGAGCGTGCCCGCGCCGCCGACGACCCGGTGATGGAGCTGATGTTCCCGGCCTCCGGGGCGGCGGTCGTGGACTCTGCGTCGCGCCGCGAGCAGTCGGCGGCCGAGGCCCCGGCCATCGTCACCGTGCTGACCAAGCAAGACATCCGCGAGCTCGGGCTCCGCACGCTCTACGACGCCTTGCGCCTGGTGCCGGGATTCGCGGACGTGCAGGACATCGACGACTTCGTGGTCGGCTCGCGAGGGATCGTCAGCGACAACAACTACAACTTCGTCGTGCTCATCAACGGTCACAACGTCACGGGCACGTTCAACCTCGGGATCAACCCCAACCACCTGTTCCCGATGACGCTGGAGAACGTGACCCGCATCGAGGTCTTGCGCGGGCCTGGTTCGGTGCTGTGGGGGGCGGGGGCGCTGCTGGGCGTCGTCAACATCGTCACCGAGGACGGCACCACGTTCGACGGCGCGCAGGTCGGGGGCGGCTACGGGAATCGCGAAACGGTGCGCGCCCACGCCAAGGGCGGCGTGGTGCTCGGCGAAGGGGAGAGCGTCTACGCGTCCGGGAAGTTCTACCAGTCCAACGGCACGGAAGCGGGGATGCGCCACTTCGTGAGCCGCGGGGCGCAGGCCGGTGCCGACAGCGACGGCGACGGAGTCATCGACATCCCCTACCGGCCGCGCTCCGATCGGTACGAGACGGGGCCGAGCTACGAGGTCTTCGGCGAGTACCAGGCGAGTGGCTTCGATCTCACGTTGCGCGCGCTGGACAGCGATGGCGCCGACAAGCCCAACTTCGCCGGCGACACCACGCGCATGCTCAGCAACTACGTCCTGCTCGGCTACACCTTCGATCCGACCGACACGCTTCGGATCCGGGCGGCGGCCTCCGGCGACGTCTGGAAGCAGCGGGTGCTCTTCCGCGACGCGGCGGCGACCACCGACTTCGAGGAGCGCTGGGTCGGCGGCACGCTCCTCGCCGACGCCCACCCCCACCAGGACCACCGCCTCACCGTCGGCGTCGACGCCAAGCAGACCTGGTACGAGGACTACTCGCACCAGCCGACGCGCACCGGACGACGGGTCGAGGAGAGCGCGCCGAGCGAGGTCTCGCCGTTCGCTCAGTACGAGTGGGCCACGACCGACTGGCTGACGCTGACGGGCGCGCTTCGGTACTCCTATTTCGACATCTTCGACGACCAGCTCGAGCCCAAGGTCGCCGTGCGGCTCCACCCGACCGCGGCGCTGAACCTCAAGTACATCTACCAGACCGGATTCTTGAGGCCCTCCGGGTTCCAGTACGGGGCGCTGGTGCTCGCGCGCCCGGGTCAGACCCCCGAGGACGTCGCCGCGCTGGAGCGCGCCCAGCGAGGCGTCGACAACGAGGAGATGCGGTCCCACGAGCTTCAGCTCGCCTACGAGCCGTCACGCCGGTTCGGTACCAGCATCACGGGCTTCTTCAGCCAGCTCGACGACCTCATCATCTTCAACTCCAACAACGCCAGCCCCACGTTCCGGACGTTCGTGAACTACGGCAGCGTCGAGTCGTTCGGCGTCGAGTGGGAGGGGCACGCGGCCTTCGGCAACTTCCGCCAGGAGGGCGAACGTGTCGCTCGCTCGCGCGTTCCTCGAGGACTCGCGCTTCGGCCCGCTGACCACGGCCGACGCAGACGGCCAGCTCCTCAACTACCCGCAGGTCCGCGCCAACCTCATCTCGAGGTTCCGGATCACCGAGGACGTCTCGCTGGCGACGATCGTGCGGATCTCGGCGGCCGCCGAGTACTTCCCGTCCACCCTCGATCGGCGCGCGCGAGACGCCCGGTCGGCGCCCACCGCGGCGCTCCTCGACCTGAACCTGGCGTGGGCGAACTTCCTGACGCCGAACCTGGAGGCTGGAGTCACGGTGTTCAACGCCTTCGACACCGCGGTCCGGCAGCCGCTCGCCGCCAACGAGGGGAGCGCGACCCCCGAGCGGTTCACCGTCTACGGGTCGCTCGCCTACAAGTTCCTGTGAGGGCTCGGGCGCGGCCGCGCCCGCCCGCCGCGCGCCCTCGGTCAGCGCCCGAGCACCTCCGCCAGGTCGATCGAGGGCGGCTTGCCCCTCGAGCTTCTCGATCAAGAGCGGGCGCACCATGTCCATCTTCATCTTGAGCGGCTCGAGCACCGCCGCGCCGAGATCGTCGACCACGGCGATCACGTGGCTCAGGTCGAAGAGATCGATCTGCTCGGACCACTTGAAGTTGCCGGCGTAGCGGAACCAGCTCGTGCCCATGCACTCGTAGTAGCTGCCGTCGGGCCGCTGGCCGGGTCCGCGGTTGGTCCAGCGCGCCATGACCTCGCCCTTCACGTGGTCGATGACCGTGGTCTCGTACGGGAAGCTCCAGTTGTCGAAGCCCATCATGTCGACGCCGAGCGCCGTCTCCTTGATGCGCTCGATGCCGCGCGCCACCAGCCGGTGGAGGGGACCGATGTCGTACGTGTAGACGGCGTCGTCCGTGTAGAAGGGCGCCAGCAGCGTCCAGTTGGCGGTGGCGCGGGCCTCGGCGTTGGTGGCGAGCCAGCGCGACACCATCTCTTCCATCTCAGCGCGTGGGAACTCGGGCATGGGGCTCTCCTCGGTGGGTGGCGAAGGTGCGGTGGAAGTGGCGGTGGATGCGTTCGACCAGCTCCGCGGCCGAAAGCGTCATCCCGTTCTCGATCCAGTCGGCGAGGTGGACCTGGTGCATGGCGATCATGGTCTTGGCCAGGAGAGCGGGATCCTCGTCGATCACCTGTCCGGCTTCGATCGCCTGGCGAAAGATCGCGGCGGCGAGCTCGAAGCCCTGCCGCCACGCCGCGTACTGCTCGGTCTGCTCGCTCGCCTCGCGCGAAGGGCCGAGCGCCCACGCGATGCCGTGGCGCAGGTTCATGCGCAGGTAGTCGGGGTGGGCGACGAAGAACTCGACGTAGACGCGGATGCCCTCGAGCAGCACGTCGAGGGGGCTCGCCTGGCGCGCGGTCGCCTCCTGGGCGCGTCCGAGGAGCTCGGCGCCACGCTCCTCCTGGAGGGCGGCGTGGAGCTCGCGCTTCCCCGGGAACACGCCGTAGAGCGAGCCCACCGAGAGCCCGGCCTCGGCGGCGATGTCCTGGATCTTGGTGGCCTCGAAGCCGCTACGGGCGAAGCAGCGCTCGGCCGCGTCGAGGACCAAACGCCGGTAAATGTCGGTCCGGGCCTGGCGGGCGGCGGCGAGAGCGCGGGGTCTTGCCATGACTCGAACGAGCATTCCATAAAACGATTGACCGTTCAAGAAAACGACGGCATATTCTCCTCATGACGATCGCCACCCCTGTCGCAGCGCCCTCGGCTCCCCTCGGCCCGCCGCAGCCGGTCCCGCGCCTCAAGGGCGGCTTCCCGCTCCTCGGGCGGACCCTCGATCTCGGCAAGGACCCGCTCAAGCTCTTGATGACGGCGATCGAGCGTCACGGCGAGGTCGCCGCGCTGCCGATGGCGCTCGGCAAGGAGCTGGTGCTCCTCTCCGGTCCCGAGGCGCAGCAGTTCTTCTTCTACGACGCCGACGAGCAGCTCTCGCAGAAGGAGGCCTACAAGTTCTCGGTGCCGGTGTTCGGCGAAGGCGTCGCCTACGACACCACCCCCGAGCGGATGATGGAGCAGATCGGCTTCGCGTTGCCGGCGCTCCAGGACCGCACCATGCGCACCTACGCGCCCAAGATGACCCAGGAGATCGACGCGTTCGTCGAGCGCTGGGGCGACTCGGGCGAGGTCGATCTGCTCTTCGCGATGAAGGAGCTCTCGATCTACATCGCGAGCCGCTGCCTGCTCGGGCAGGAGATCCGCGAGCGCCTCGACAGCGAATTCTCCGACCTCTTCGTGGACCTCGAGAAAGGTTTCAATCCGTTCGCCTTCTTCTGGCCGAACGCCCCGCTGCCGGGGTTCCGCAAGCGCGATCGCGCGCGGGCGCGGCTCTCGGAGCTGATCGGTGCGATCGTCGACGAGCGGCTCACCAAGGGCGAGCGCCACGACGACATGCTGCAGTGCTTCATCGACGCGCGCTACTCGGACGGCACCAAGCTCAGCATCCACGAGATCGCCGGGCTCTTGATCGTGCTGCTCTTCGCGGGGCACCACACCAGCTCCACCACCGCGGCGTGGACCGGGATCGAGCTGCACCGCAACCCGGAGGCGCTCGCGAACGTGGTGAAGGAAGTGCGCGCCAGCGTCGCCACCGGCAAGCCGCTGGATTACTACGCGGTGCGCTCCATGGATCACATCGACTGGAGCGTGAAGGAGACGCTCCGCATGCACCCGCCGCTCATCCTGCTCATGCGCGCGGTGATGAGCGAGGTCCGCTACAAGGACTGGGTGTTCCCGGCGGGCTCGATGCTGCTCGCGAGCCCGCTCGCGGCGGGGCGCCTGCCGGGTGTCTTTCCCGAGCCCGAGCGGTTCCGTCCCGAGCGCTTCGCGCCGCCCGATCCTGCGGACAAGCTGCCCTTCGCGTGGATCCCGTTCGGCGGCGGGCGGCACAAGTGCCGCGGCATCTCGTTCGCGCTCAACCAGATCAAGACCATCTGGGCGCGGCTGCTCCACCACTTCGAGTTCGAGCTCGTCGAGAGCGACTACCCACCCGACTACGCGGCGATGGTGGTGGGCCCCAAGCATCCGGCCCGCGTGCGCTACCGCCGGCTCCATTGAGGTCCGCTTTGTTCGTGGAGGGCGGCGATCCTTCGCCGCCGCTTCCCTGGGGAGCCCCCATGCGAATCGTCGTGAACCCCGTGCTCTGCCAGTCCCACGGCGTGTGCACCGAGGAGGAGGCGCCCGAGATCTTCACGGTCGGAGGCACCAAGACCGTGGAGGTGAAGCAGCCGATCCCGCCCGCCGAGCAGCTCGACGCGGTCAGGAACGCGATCAAGTACTGCCCCACCGGCGCGCTCTCGCTCGTCGAGGACTGAGCGCTGCCGCCCTCGCCGGGCTCCGCTTGACCCGCCCGATTCGCGGCCTTAGCGTGATCGAGGCATGGCTCCCGAGCCCGCACGGTCCAGCTACACGGCCGCCGAGTACCTCGCCCTGGAGCGCGCGTCCGAGACGCGCAGCGAGCTCGTGAACGGCCAGATCCTGGCCATGACCGGCGCCAGCCGTGCCCACAACCTGATCGCCGCGAGCATCTGTCGCGAGATCGGGAATCACCTCAAAGGCCGGCCGTGCGAGGCCTACCAGTCGGACATGCGGGTGAAGGTCTCGCCGACCGGCCCATACACGTATCCGGACGTGCTCGTGGTGTGCGGGCAGCCCCAGCTCGAAGACGAGCACGGCGACACCCTCCTCAACCCGACGGTGATCGTCGAGGTGCTCACACCCAGCAGTGAGGCGTACGACCGTGGCGAGAAGTTCGCTCATTACCGACGCCTCGAATCGCTCCGCGAGTACCTGGTCGTCGCCCAGGACCAGCCCCGCATCGAGCGCTACGTGCGCGACGGCGAGCACTGGGTGCTCAGCGAGGCGAGCGGGCTCGGCGCGAGCCTCGACCTCCCTTCGACCAGCTGCCGCCTCGCGCTGGCCGATGTGTACGACAAGGTGACGTTCGAGCCCGAGCCGTCCCGCGCGCCTACGGCGACGATCGCACGATGACGGCGGTGTTGGGCGCCAGCGCGATCGAGCCGCCGTTCAACACCTGCCACGCGATCCCGCCCGGGCTCGGGTAGGTGCCACCGCCGGTCAGCACCAGGCTCTCCCAGGTGCCGGGGCCGAGGGTGTACGTCGTGGTCGTGGCGTTGGGGTTCGCGACCACCGTGCCGCCCGTGTAGACGCGCTCGAACAGGCCGTCGGGCCGCTCGATCGCTCCGGTCAGCGCACCTCCGATCTGGAGCTGATCCTCGGAGTACTGCTGCAGATCGGCCTGGACGTTGGTCCCGGCGATGCGGTGGTACGCGGCGTCGGTGTTCACCAGCAGGTAGGACGCCAGCGACCACATGCGCCGCTGCATGTCGCCGGTCTGCATGTAGTCCATGGCGATCGCGAACTTGCCGAGCGAGAGCGCGTAGCCGAAGTCGGCGAGCTGCTGGATCCAGCGCGCCCGGTCCATGAACTTGGTGGAGGCCTTCATGCTGAAGGCTTCGAACGAGATACCGTCGACGTAGGGCAGGTACTCGAGCCCGCGCCGTCCCTCTGGCTGGCCGCCGGTGTAGCTGTTGATCAGCACCTTCACGTCCGCGGGCAGCGCGGCACGCACCTCCGCGAGCACCAGGCCGACGTTGGCGTAGTAGGTGTCGTCGCCGTAGTCGCCGGGGAACTCGCTGATGAGGCTGGGATCGATGATCCCGCAGTTGTCGAGGTAGACGCCGTCGTAGCCACGCGACAGCAGCTCCTCGATGTCGGCGACGAGGATCTGGACCCACGCGGCGCGCTTCTCGGGCGTCCCGATATCGAGCCAGTACCAGCCGAACTGGGTCTGGGTGACGGGGTTCCCGCTCGGGCCGTACCAGACGAGGCCCGCCGCCACCACCTGGTCCCAGCGCGGCTCGCCCGGCTCCGCGCCCGCGATCTTGTCGTAGGCGAAGATCGGCTCATCGGGGTTGGCCGCGTGCAGCGCGGCCACCTTGCTGGCGCCCGAGCTGGTGATCGCCAGATCGTGGACGGTCGCGATGTAGTCGATCTGGTCGGGGGTGTTCGAGAACGCGCCCGCGAACACCGAGCGGACGCCGACGGCGTCGCTCGATGGCGGCGGCTCCACCACCTGCGCGGGCCGCACCACCATCGCCGAGCTCGGCGCGAGCGCGACCGACGGCGCCACCACGAGCTGCCACGAGAGGTACGTGGGGCTCGGGTAGGTGCCGCCGCCGTTGAGGGTGAGGCTCTCCCAGGCGCCCTCGTCGAACGTGTACGTGACGGGCGTCGGGTCCGGGTTCGCGATCACCCGCCCGCCGGTGTAGCGCCGCTCGACGAGCCCGTCGTCGCGGAGCGTGAGCGCGCCGAGCGCCTCGCCGAGGTCGAGCTTGTCCTCGGCGTACTCCTGGAGGTCGGCCTGGGTGTTGGTGCCGAGGATGCGGTGGTAAGCGTCGGGCGCGTTCACCAGCAGGTAAGACGCCAGCGACCACATGCGGCGCTGCATGTCGCCCACCTGCATGTAGTCCATCGCCACCGCGACCTTCCCCTGGTCGAGCGCGCGCGCGAAGTCGCCGAGCTGCTGCAGCCAGCGCGCGCGGTCCATGAACTTGCTCGAGGCCTTCATGCTGAAGGCCTCGAACGAGAGCCCGTCCACGCTGGCCAGGTACTCGAGCCCGCGCCGGCCCTCGGGCTGGCCGCCGGTGTAGCTGTTGATGAGGAGCGGCACTCCGGCAGCGCCGCGCGGACCCGCGCGAGCACGTCGCCGATCGCCGCGTAGTAGCTGGTGTCGGAGTAGTCGAGCGGGTACTCGTTGATCAGGCTCGGGTCGATGATGCCGCAGTTGTCGAGGTAGACCGCGTCGTAGCCGAGGGCGAGCTGCTCGCGCAGGTTGGCGACGAGGATCTCGACCCACGCGGCGCGCTTCTCGGGCGTCGTGATGTCGAGCCAGTTCCAGCCGAACTGGGTGTTCGCCACCGGGTTCCCGCTCGGGCCGTTCCACAACAGGCCCGCCGCCAACACCTGGTCCCAGCGCGGGTCGCTCGGCGACGCTCCCGCCACTTTGGCGTAGCGGTACACGGTTGTGTCCGGGTTGGCGGCGTGGATCGCCGCGATCTTGCTCTTCCCGGAGCTGGTGATGACGAGGTCGTGGACGTTCGCGACGTAGTCGAGCTGGTCCGGGACGTTGGTGAACGCGCCGGAGAAGACCGAGCGCAGCCCGGACGCGTCGGCGGGAAAGGGCGGAGGTGGCGGCGGATCGGGAACGAAGCTCGTCACCGCGAACACCAGCACGTCGAGGTCACTCCAGTCGACCGGGCTGTAGGTGAAGTAGCGGACCGAGAGCTCGCGCGCCGCGTTCACGAAGCGCGAGAAGTCACCGGAGAGCGGGAACGAGAGCGGCTGCCAGGTGTGGTACGTGGCGCCGTCGTTGTAGCCGAGGGTGAGCCAGCTTCCGGCCGCGAAGTCGCGGACCTGGAACGTCCAGCGCTGCGCGCCGCGCGGCTGGCCGTAGAAGTTGGACACCAGCGCGAGCCCGGAGGCGGCCGTCACGTCGAGCCCCTCGGGGAGCGCGAACGTGAACGTGCCCTGGTAGCCGAAGATGCTCGGCGTGTAGCGCTGCGCGCGCGTCGGCTCGGTGGTGGTTCCGGTCAGGTCCTTCTGCGCGAGCACCGCGAGCGGCTGCGCGCCGGTGCTGCCGCGCTGCGTGGTGACCGACGTGGGCGGGACGTTGACGGTGACGTAGTCGGCGCGCGCGGCGCTCGCGATCAGGATCACGAGCGCGGTGAGCGCGGCGCGCACCAGGGTCGGCGGGATACGCATCGATTCGGACGTCGGTGGAGCGGCGGACGGGGAAGGGGCAGGCGTGGATACGAGACGCGCGCGGATCGTGCCCAACGCGGGCCCGCGACGCAAGCGGGATCAGCGCTCGCGGCGACGCAAGCGGTTCGCGGCCAGCCACGCCGCGACCAGCGGCGCGAGCGCGGCGAGCGGCGCGCCACTGGACCCCGCGGCGGCGCCCGGGATCGTGGCGCAGGTCGCCGCGTCGCACGCATCGCCGAGCCCATCTCCGTCGCTGTCGGCCTGGTCCGGGTTGGGCTCGTCGGGGCAGTCGTCGCAGCCGTCCCCGATGCCATCGCCGTCACCGTCCTCGCCACCACAGGCCTCGTAGGCTCCGGCGTCGCAGGCGGGCTCACCCGAGCCGTGACCGTCCACCGGCCGCGCGGCGCCACGCTGGTCGACCGCGGGACACCCGGCGGTCCCGGCCGCGTCGACCGCGACGCTCCCGGCGAGCAGCGCGTGGACGGGCGTCGAGCCGCTCTCGGCGCCGAGCGGGCCGAGGCGAGGATCGGCGACGTCAGCGTGATCGGTCACCCCGGTGAGCCCACAGGTGCTCGCGGGACTCTCGACGTTGCCGCCGTCCGAGGTGATCGCCGGCGCGCCGCCGCTGGTCGCCGCGCACGTACCGTCGATCACCGATCCGTGCATCGCCGCGCCACCGGAGGCCGCGGTGCGAAGCGCGACGCCCGACGCGCCCGCCACGAGGGTCGCGTGGTGGAGCACGAGCACCTCGTCGTTCACGATCTGCGCCGCGTCGGAGGGGGCCGTGTCCCAGCCGTTCGCCGAGAGCGTCGTGTTCTCGACGCTCACGAGGTCGTCGAGGTGGTTCGCCCCACGCGCGAGGTTGCGCAGCCCGACGCCCCGGTTGGTCACCACCGCGCTCCGGACCAGTGAGCTCGTGCCACCGTAGGCGACGACCCCCGCCCCGAGGTTGCTCGCGATGCTGCTGCCGTCGATCGCGAGCGTGCCGCCCGGCTCGGGCGCGAGCCCCCCCCAGCCCGGGAAGCCGTTCGCGATGGCGCCGCTCGCGGCGTCGGCGACGTTGAGCGTCACGGAGGAGCCGCTCACGGTCATGGTCGCGGCGCCGGTCGCGACGAACAGCGCGCCACCGACGACGGCTTCGTTCCACGCCAGGGTCGAGTCCTCGATCACGCTCTCGCCGGCGCTGGCGATGGCGCCGCCCGAGCCCGGCACGCTCCCCACCGTGACCGCGACGTTGTCGCGCAACGTCGAGCCGCGGATCGTGAGCGAGCCGAAGTCGAGGATCGCGCCGCCCAGGCTCGCGATGTTGGCCGAAAACGTGCTGTCCTCGACGTGCGCCGTGCCGGTGTTCATGAGCCCACCGCCGAACGGCGCGGCGTTCGACTCGACACGGCTCGCGAGCACCGTGAGCGAGCCCGCGTTCGAGAGCCCACCCGAGGCGTCGTACGGCACCGCGTAGGGTGCGGGCCCGCCGTTGCCGCGGATCGAGCAGGTGTCGACGGTGAGCGTGCCGTCGTTGTGGATGCCGCCGAGCCCGTTCTGGATCGTGAGCGACGCCAGGGTCGCGCTCACCCCCACCGCCACGGCGATGACGGCGGGGCTGGTGTCGTTCACGGTCCCGTCGACCAGGAATCCACCGTCGAGGATCGTGGCCTCCGGGTCGGCGCCCAGCAGCGTGACGTCGTCGGTGAGGGTGACCTCGGCGGACTCGGTGGCCAGCCCGGGGACGATCGGCGGAGCGCCGAGCTCGTAGAAGCCGGGAGGGACCGTGATCAGGTCCGCGCCCTGGCTCGCGTTCGCCGCGTCGATCGCGTCGCGCAGCGAGCAGTGGGTGTCGCACGCACCGTCCGCGCCGGGGTCGGTGACGGTCACCGCAAACGTCGCGGCGGGAGCGGCGGTCGGGTGGGACCCGACGAAGACGAGCGTCGCGGCGACCGCACACTCGCGGATCGAGGCTCGGCGAGGGGATTTCGGCACGGGCATGGGGCTCGACGGGGGCCGCTTACCCGCACGATTCATGGCTCGAGGCGCGCAAGCGTACTCGAGCGTACGTCGAGCGCCGAAGACGCCGAGCACGCCCCGAGATGCCGCCGATCGGCGGCCGCAGTGGAAAGCTTCATGGGTCGTGCGGGCTAAGTTCGCACATTTCGACCGCTCCGCCAGCCACCCGCAGCGCGACTCCGGTCGCGATGCGTGGCGGTTCTCGTTGCGGCTCACGAGCGCCTCGGCTAAAAGGGGACTCGCTTTCGATCCAGTGAGGGAGTCGCCATGGATTCCGCGGAGTTCCGAGGGTTCGTCGAACGGCTGGGGAAAGCCATGAACGCCGCCGTCGTCGACGACAAGGGCGAGCTCGGTCTGGACGTCCCGCTCGACGACGGACGTCACCAGCACGTTTTCCTGGGGTTGGTGAAGGACGCCCTCGACCGGCCGTTGCTGGCCGCGTACGCGAACATCGGCGACTCCGACGACATCGATCCGATGGCGGCCCTCGAGCTCAACTCGACGACTCCCTACGGCGCGGTGGCGATCCTCGATGGCCGCGTCATCATGCGTCGCACCGAGCGCCTCAGCAGCCTCGATCCAGAGTCGCTCGCCGAATCGATCCAGCTCCTCGCGCTCAACGCGGACTTGATCGAGCAGACCTTGTACGGCCGGCGCGACCGGTTCTGACCCTTTCCGCCGCGGCGGTCTGGCCGCGGCGTCGTCGCGGATCTTCCGCGCGGGGAGGCCCCCGATCGGCACGACCGATCGGGGCCGACACCTCCGGGCATCGCGCCGCCTACCGTTGTTAGGTTTTCCCCGCGCTATGGCGCGGCGCGGCACAATTTCCTTATGCTGGTGGGCATGTGTACGCACGGCTTCCGGGGGGATGCCATCGATCGAGGCCCAGGAATCGGGTGGCAGGGGACCGTCCGGCGCGCCCGCGCCGCGCGCGGCCCGCGACCCGCGCCCTACGACCCTCGCAGGCCCACTTCATGAAGGCGACGAATCTGACCCCGGAGTTCGGGGTTCCCACCGGCACGCCCGAGGCCCTCCCCGATCGAGCCGCTCGCCCCGTGCCCGAGCGGCTGGTCGACACCGAGGGCCACCCCAACACCGGCGCGTTTCGCGGGGTGATCCGCGACCTGAACACCCGCGATCTACGCGACCCGTTCCGGACGGGTCCCGCCCAATGGCTGCGCGAGAAGCGCTGGAACCAGATCAACCTGGTGTCGCCCGACATCGCCGCCGGGATCGCCGTCCTCGACCTCAAGTACCTGGCGAGTGCGTTCTGTTACGTCCTCGACCGCCGCACCAACCGCCTCCACGAGTTCGCGCGCCTCGCGCCCTTCGGTCTGGGCCTCCGCTTCACGGGCGACCCGCAGCGGGGCGCGGTGCGGTTTCGCAGCCGCGGCATTCGCATCGACCTCGACCACGACGTCGCGGCCGGGGAGCGGCGGCTGAAGCTGACCTCACGCACCTACCGCGGCGCGATCGACCTGAGCCTGCGGATCGCCGACGACGGTCGAGGCACCACCCCGATCAACTCGGTGCAGGGCCTCCCTCCCTACGGGCTGATCTACAGCCATCGCAGCGGACCGCTCGGCGTGTCCGGCCAGGTGATGGTCGACGGCCGGTCCCGCACCCTCACCCAGGGCGACTCGTACGCGATGTTCCACTGGCTGTGGGCGCTTCACCCCCGCGATGCGCGCTGGACGTGGGTGAGCGGCGCCGGCCGCAGCGCGGACGGCCAGCGCGTGATCGGGTTCAACCTCACGCGTGGCTCGGATGGTCTCGGCGAGCCCGAGAACTTCCTGTGGTTCGACGGCGAACCCGTCGCGGTGGGTCGGGTCAGCTTCGCGATGGATCTGGCACGCAAGGACGGCGAGTGGGCGGTGCGCAGCGAGGATGGGCGGGTGCGCCTCACGCTGCGCCCGGACGTGGTTCGCCAGGGACAGCGCGACGCGATCTGGGCCAAGGTCTACTTCCGGCAGCCGATCGGCCGGTTCAGCGGCACGCTCGTGGACCCGCACGGCAAGACGGTCGAGGTCCGCGACCTCGCCGGCTTCGCGTCCGACCAGACCGCGCACTGGTAGGTCCCGCGCCGCGCGGTTGCGCGGCCACGCTCCCCGACCCTGGTAGGCTTGGCCGCTCACGGGCTCCGGGTCGAGTTCGTCGCCCCTGGCGCGCCGGGTGTGGCTCGCCGCCAGCCTGTTCTCGGCGGCGCTCTTCGCGGAGAGCTTCGCGAAGACCGGGGGCGGCGTGTGCGGCGGCGGCGTCGGCTACTACGCGCCGCTACGGTCGTTGACGTTCGACCACGATCTCGGCGTCGCCGACGAGATCGCGCGCTACGCTCCGGAGCGCTGGCCACACCCGATTCCCGAGCACAGCAAGTTCCCGATCGGGCTGTCGCTGGTGATCGCGCCCTTCTTCCTGGCTGGTCACCTCTTGGCCGCGGCGCTCGCGGTCGCCGGAGTGGCGGTCGGCACCGACGGCTACTCGTGGCCGTACGAGCTCGCGTATTGCGCCGGCAGCGCCGCGCTCGGCTGGCTCGGGCTGGTGGCGGCGTGGCGGTCCGCGCGGCTCGTCGCCGGTGAGCGCGCCGCGCTCCTCGCGGTGCTCGGCGTGTGGTTCGCGTCGCCGCTCTTCTTCTATCTGCTCATCGAGACCTCCATGGCGCACGCGGTGTCGCAGGCGCTGGTGTCGGTGACCCTCTACCTGGCGCTCACCCGCGACTGGCGCCACGACGCGCGCGCCGCGCTCGCCGTCGGGGCGAGCCTCGGGCTCGCCACGCTGGTGCGGCCGCAGGACGGGCTCTTCGCGATCACGCTCGCTTGCTGGGCGCTCTTTCCGCCGCTGCGCGCGAAGGGCGAGGCCCCGTCGCTCCGTGCCGGCCTCCCCCGAGGCCTGGCGATCGCCGCCCTCGCTGCCGGTGCGGTGGCGGCGCTCCAGGTCGTCGTGTACCGGCTGGCGTTCGGCTCGCTGGAGGCGGTTCCCTATTTCCACGAGGCCGCGGCCGCGGGACGCGGCGCCACGTTCGCCTGGTTCCATCCCCGGGTGGCGGCGGTGCTCTTCTCGCCGCTGCACGGGCTCTTCTCCTGGCACCCACTCACGTCGCTCGCGGTGCTCGGGCTGATCGTGCTGGCGCGGACCGACCTCCGCCTCGCCGTGGGGCTCGCCCTCGGCTGGGTGGCGCAGGTCTGGGTGATCGGCTCCTGGCACGACTGGTGGCAAGGCGCCTCGCTCGGCGGGCGGATGTTCGCGAGCTCGAGCTTCGCGTTCACCCTCGGGCTGGCGGCGCTCTGGCAAGCGCTCGGCTCGCGCGCCGGGCGCGCGGTGGGCGCGTTCGCGACCGCGAGCGCGGTGGCATGGAACGTCTCCCTCGCGCTGCAGTACCGGCTCGGGATGATCCCCGCCGAGGCGCCGGTCTCGCTGACACGCATGGCGAGCGGCCACCTCGAGCTGCTCCACCGGCTCGTCGCGCGGGTGGCGGGCGGGTGAGCGAGGACGTCCGCGCCGCGAGTGGCGGCGGCGGGGTGCGGGTGGTCTCGGCGGCGCTGCTCGGGCCGCCGTTCGCGGCGCTCGCGATCGGCCTCGCCTTGAGGAATCCGCTGCCGCTCGCGGTGGTCGCGGCGTGGCTCGTGTGCGCGTGGCTCGTCCCGCGTCCGGCCGCCGGAGGTCCGCGCGACTGGTGGCTCCCGCCTCCCGGCGTGCAGCTCCGCCGCCTCGCGGGGATGGTGCTGGTGCCCGTGACCCTCGTCTCGGCGGCGCTGACTGCGTTCTCCGCGGGGCTGACCATGGCGTCGATCGAGCACGGCTGGGTGCTGGGGGCGGGGCTCTCGGTCGGGGCGGCGGTGACGGTGGTGGCGTGCGCTCGGGTGCTGGATCGGCTCGGGTTCGACGCGTCGCCTGGACCGATCATGGGGGGGCTCGTGCCGCGTCCGGTCGCGCTCGGCTTCGCGCTCGCGGCGCTCGCGCTGGCCGTCGCCGATCGCCGTTACGTGTTCCAGTACACGCTCTTCCTGGCGGCGCTGATCGCTCTCGCGGCGCTGCTCGCGCTCGGCTTCGTCGGGGTCGTCCGCGGCTGGCGCGCCGGCCGCTCGGTCGTGGAGGTCGAGCTGCCGCTCGTGACCCTCCTGCTCGGCGCGTGGCTCGGGCTCTTCGTGGCGACGCTCGAGCTCTCCGCGCTCGGTAGCTACGACCTGGTCCAGCTCGCGGATCGCGCCTCGCGCCACGAGCTCCGGCCCTCGCCCCGCGCGCGCATCGACTCGTTCGGGTTCCGAGGACCCGAGCGGCCGCTCGCCAAGCCCGCCGGGGTCGTGCGTGTGGTGGTGCTCGGCGACTCGATGGCGTACGGCTGGTTCGTCACCGAGGAGGCCGCGTTCCCCCGCGTGCTGGAGCGGTCGCTCGCGGCGGCCATGCCAGGAACGCCCATCGAGGTCGCGAACGCCGGCGTGCCGGCCTACTCGCTGCGCATGATGCGCGAGCGCTTCGAGGAGAAGGTCCGCGCTCTCGCGCCAGACGTCGTGGTGGTGGTCGATGGAGGCAACGTCGACGCCGCGGACGCCGCGGCGTACGAGCGGGACGTGCGCGCGGCCGTGGCGAGCATCGTGGCGGCGGACGCGAGCGCGATCCTGTGCGGTTACCCGTTCGGGCTCCACCAGGACGGTACGCGCTGGACCAGCGCCACGAAGCAGCGCGTGGCCGACGAGCTCGGGCTCTCCTACGTCGACCTGCTGCCCAGCGAAGCGAGCGTCGGTGAGCGCTTCTTCCAGCCCGACGAAACCCATCCCACCGCCGCGGGGCACGCGGCGATCGCGGCGCGGCTGGCACCGGTGGTGCGTGCCGCCATCGAGCACCGGCGCCCCACCCTGGCGGCTCGGCTTCGCTCGCCGAGCTCCTCACTGGCGAGGATCCTGGATCGCGCTCGCGCGCCCGCCGCTCAGACGTCGAAGGTCGGCAGCGGAGCCGGACGCCAGATGTCGAGGGCGACGCTGTCGTCGAGCTCGAAATCGGTGAACGTCACGGCGTAGGGCTCGGAGTTGTCGCAGTGGTAGGTGATGCGCAGCTCGTCGATCTTCCACTTGCCTTCGGGCGGGCCGACCAGCGCCACGCTGTGCGCGAAGCTCCGTGCCGGGAAGACGCCGCGGAACTTCTCGCCCGCGGCGGTCCCGCCCTCGGGCTGCTGGAACTCCATGGTGTGGCCGTTGAAGTCGAACTTCACCGGCCCCGGCATGCCTTGCGCGCCGGTGGTGATCTCGACCTCGAAGCTGTTCACGCGCGGCATCGATGGACCTCGGGCGCTGCGGTCAGCGGAAGTAGGGGTTGAGCCCGGCCTTGTGGTCGGTCTCGTCGTAGATCGCGCCGACGAACGGCACCGCGCTGCGGAACGAGCGGTGGATCCCTTCCTTGAGCGTCAGGTCCGCGGCGCTACAGCCCTGACAACCGCCGCCCATCTTGATGTAGACGCTGTTGCCGCGCACCGCGGTGAGGCTGATGTGGCCCGAGTGGGCCGCCACTCCGGGATTGACCTCCAGATCGATGACCCGCTGGATCTGGTCACGGATCTCGGTCTCGCCCGGGATCTTCTCGGCGATCGAGGTGGCCACCGCGGGCTCGCTCGACTCGAGCTGGGCGCGGATGAGCGCGCCGATTTGGGTCGCCAGTGACTTCCAGTCGCCGTCCTTGGTCTTGCGCGTGACGGAGAGGGTCGAGTCGTCGATCAGCACCGAGTCGAGCTCGGGGATCGCGAAGAGCTTCTCGGCGAGCGGCGAGCCCTGCGTGACGCCCGGCCCGGCGAAGAACCACGACCGCCCCGCGAACACCGGGCGATCGACGAGGAACTTGCACGTGTCCCCCGACGACTGGGGCTCGGCCTTGATGCGAATCGCGCTGGGATCGGCGGGTGCTTCCGACTCGACCTTGGCGCCGAGGGTCGTGACCGTCGCGAAGGCCTGCACCACCTGGCGGCGCTTGGGTGGCTCGGCGGCCCCGAGGCCCATCGAGCCGAGTGACACGAACGCGGCCGGCGCTGCGCTGCCAGCGCTCGGCGCCGCGGCTGGCGCAGCGGGCGCGGGTGCGGGTGCGGCGGGCTGGTCGGACGCCTTGTAACCCGCCTGATACGGGAACACGGCCTCCGACTCGCGGTCCTTCTTTCCGAGCATGCGGCCGATGCTGTCGAGCAATCCCATGCGTGTCCTCCTCCGCTGGCGACTCTAATCAGGCGCGTCGCGCACCCGCAAGCGCGCGCCCGGGTGCGCGACGCGTGTCGGGAGGCGTACGCTGGATGGATGACGACGCGTACCTCACTCGGGCTTCCCGCTGCGGTGACCCCCCGCCTGCGTACCCTTCGTTCCGCGGTGATGCTCTCGCTCGTCGCCGCGCTCGGCCTCGCCGGCTGCACCCCGACGTGCCCGCCCGACTTCCACCCCGTCGAGCTGCCCGAGTTCATGGTCGGCCTGTCGCAGACGCCGCCCACGCTGGTGCCGCTCGCGAACCAGCTCGGCGCGCGCTACGCGCGCCCCACCCTCGCGTGGCGGGAGATCGAGCCCACGGTCGCCCCGCTCGGGCTCACCGTCGACGAGCTGCGCGCCTACCCCGGGTGGATCGACGACTTCAGCGCCAGCCGCGACTGGTCGAGCTTCGACGCCGAGCTCGGCGGCATGATCAGCGGAGGAGTGATTCCGGTGCCGATCGTCGGGCACGGCTACGTCGGCGCCCTGCCGCGGATGGAGGGGAGCCCCGATCAGCCGGCCGATCCCGATCACCTGGGCCGCGAGGAGTACCTGGCCCGGATCTACCGCGCGGCGCGCGCGACGGTGGAGCGCTACGACCACGACGGCCACCTCGACGCGCCGGGCGGCCTCGACGTCCGCTACTGGCAGACCGAGAACGAGCTCAACCAGGCCTTCCTCACCGCGCTGTGGGGCTGGCGCAGCCCGAGCCTCCTCGAGGCGCTCGGCTCGGCGTGGCAGGACTTCACGTTCGTGAGCCAGATCCTGAGCACGCTCAGGCTCGCGGTGAAGGACGCCGATCCCACCGCGCTCACCACCATGAACTTCCACACGGACATCTCGGACGAGCTGATGCAGTTCGTGCTGCAGCCGACCTGGATGCAGAGCGTGGTCTCGTGGCGTCTGCAGATGGACTTCCTGGGCATGGACGCCTACCCCAACTACTACCGCGCTACTCCGGTGAACGGCGCCGCGGTCGGCGAGCGCGTCGCACGCATCGCCGGGGAGAGCCTGCGGGATGCCGATCGTGGTGATGGAGACCGGCTATCCGACCGGACCGGCGATCGAGGGCTTCACCGAGAGCCAGCAGGCCGACTACGTCCAGACCGCCTTCGACGGGGCGGTCGCCGCGGGCGCGCGCGGCTTCTTCCTCTTCGGCACCCAGACCGCCGAGCAGTCGAGCGTGGAGATCACTGCCGAGGACCTCGCCAACCTCGAGCTGGTGGCCGACGCCTACGAGAACGGTGACGTCGGCGCGCTGCTGAACTTCCTACTCTTCAACGTCGACTACATCGAGAGCCACTTCGTGTACGTGCTGCAGGCCGTCGAGCCCTTCTGGGGGCTGGTGCGCGCCGACGGCAGCCACAAGCAGGCCTGGGACGTCTACGCGGCACTCGCCGCGTCGCCGCACTGAGGCGGTGTGAGCGCGACCCGTCGGTCAGGATCGACGGCGCGTCTCGCTGGCCCTCTGGACCGCGAGCGCGGCCTCGGCGGCGAGGGGCCAGCGCGGGCGGAGTCGAGCCTCGAGCCGCCAGGTATCGTCTGGCCAGGGTGAAGCCACGGTCGGGGTCGACGCCGGGGCCGAGCCAGAAGCGGACCTGCTTGGCGATGAACGCGTCGGGGTAGCGGGCGACCAGGGTGTCGAGCGCGCGCGCGGCTTCCGCGCGGAGACGATCGGCCTCTTCGGCCTCCCCCACGGCGTGTAGCTCGCCCGCGCGCTGGCCCACGTATTCGGGGTCGTCCGAGGTGGCGGTGAGGCCGCGGAGGATCGCCGCGGCGCCCAGGTGGTCGCCGTCGGCTGCGGTGAGCCGCGCCAGGCCGCTCGCGGCCGCGGCGTACGCGGGCAGGCGCTCGTGGGCCAGCGCGAACGCCGCCCGTGCGTCGTCGAGGTCGCCCGCTCGCTCCCAGGCGAGGCCGCGCTGCACCAGGAGCCACGCGACCGGGAACGGCGAGACGTCGCGGTAGCTCGCCAGCGCGCGAGCGAAGAGGACGTTCGCCTCGCTTTCCTGGCCGGCCAGCGCGCGCGACGTGGCGAGCGCGGCGAGGGTGGTGATCGTCGGACGGCGCACCGCCACCTCTTCGCGCAACGCCACGGCGGACTCGGTCTGCCCGCTGGCATCGAGGATGTCGGCGCGGGCCGCGGCCACGGCCGCGCGCGAGGCGCCGAGCGCCTCGGCGCGGGCCAGGTCGGCGAGCGCACCCTCGAACTCGTGGAGCGCGGCGCGCGCCGCGGCGCGCACGAGCCACGAGCGGGAGTCAGCGGGTGACACCGAAACGAGCTGCTCGGAGAGCCGCGCGGCTCGCTCGTAGTCGCCGAGGCGGCCGAGATACTGAGCGCGCGCGAGCAAGAGGTCGGTCAGGTCGGCGATCGCGCGGGGATCGTCCGCGCGCCGGGCGAGGCGTGCCTCCACCGCGCGGACCCGGCTCTCGAGGTTCCCCACCGCGATCGCGCCGCTGGTGGTCGCGGGGATGGGGTGAGCGAGCGCGCGCTCCACCCGGATGGTGACGCGCGCAGCCCCGGCGGGCTCCGCGCGCCCGGTGCTTTCCGGCGAGCCGTCGCGAGCGCCCGCCGCGACCAGGGTGAGGGCGAGCGTCCACGCCGGAAACGGCCGGCGCGGACGCTCGCGGGGAAGGTGGTTCGAGAGTTCTTGCATGCGCCGGGGCGCGGCGGGTATCACGGGCTCGCGACGGGCTCGCCCAGGAACGGGAAGGTCGTCAGCGACGGGGTGCTGTCGCCGTCGGGGTCGACGGTGTCACCGAAGCCGCTGACCGTGCCGAGTGCCACCACCGAGTACGTGGTGTCGATCACGTCGTAGAGGGGCGTTCGACCGCCGCAGTCGGAGTTGGGGATGATGCCGGTGGCGTTGGCCTCGACCGCGAGGTAGGTGGTGCAGCTCGTCGAGGCCAGGTTCACGTACAGCCGATCGTCGGCGAGCACGCTCGCGAGCGTGCCGTAGCGCGGCTGACTGGCGTCGGCGAAGAGCTGGTTGCCGCAATCCGAGTCGAGCGCGTCGAGGATCGCGAGGTTGGAGCGGATCTCGCCGGCGTACGCTTCGCCCCAGTCAGCCGGGTTCGCGCTCGCGTTGTATTCGTCCTTTGCCGCGTTCTTGCGGTCGGTGTCGAGGTCGAAGGTGTGATCGAGCGCGGTGTTCACCGCCGGGCGCGCCATGCGGTCGATCTGCGTGCCGAGCCGCGGCGCCGGCGGGTTCTGGACCGGTGGCGGGTTGCTTCCTCCGTCGTGGTTCGAGTCGCTGTCGCAGCCGGCGAGCGCGAGCACCGTCGCCAGCGGAAGCAGGAGGCATCTGAGCGTTCGGTTCATGGTGGTGGATCTCCTCGGGGTGGCTGTGTTGGGAAGTCGGGGTGGGCCGCTCAGCGCGCGTTGGTGCTTCCCCACACGCTCACGATGGGACCGCCACCGGTCACCACCGACTTGTTCACGACCACGGCGATGGCGAGGATGTTGGAGTCGGCGAAGGTGTCGGTCGCGGGACCGCTGCCGTCCGCGTTGCTCTGCAGGGCGGTGCGCAGCGTCGCGGAGGTCGCGTCGTCGAGCGCGGGGCAGCCGTTGCCGTCGAACGTCAGGGTGCTCGCGACGGAATCGACGATCGCGACCGTGTGGTTGAACCCGTCGAGGTTGAAGAAGAAGGGGTCGTTGCGCTGGCCCGCGAACACCCGCAACGCACCGGAGGTGCTGGCGATGCCGGCAGTGTCGCTCGCGTCGCCGGTGACGTATTCGGTGTTGCCCGCCCAGCAGCTCGCCACCTGGTTGGCGTCGAACTGGCAGATGATGTCGACCTCCGCCGCCTGGCTCTGGTTGAAGGCCGCGGCGCTCTGGGTGTGGAACACGTACTGGACTTGGTCCGAGAACTGGAAGCCCGCGGCGACGTCGCGGCCGATGGTCATCACCAGGTTGAGCGACTGGCCGTTCGCGGACGACCACGCGAACACGTCGGCGATGTCCGCGCTCGGGTCGGCGATCACCGATGGCGAGTCGCGATGATCCGCAGCACCCGCGGGCGCCGCGAGCGCCAGCGCGGCGCACGCCGCCACCGGCCACCTTCGTTTCGTGCTAGGCATGCGAGAACCTCCTGTGACGTCGCGAGCGGCGTCGATGGGTGGAGACGGCCAAGGCCTTCCGGCCCGCGGACGAGAGGCCGCCGTGGGCTCGGTCACCTGGACGCGCGAGGTGCGCGTCGATTCCCATACGATCCAACCCGCGTGGCGGATGTGTGGATGGCGAGAAGGCACCAAACGTGAGGAAGACGGCCGTTCCTGCAGAGCGCGTCGAGACGCGAGCCGCCAGCCACTGGGCACGAACCAAGCTCGCAGCGGCCCGCCGCTGGGACCGCTTCGCGCCGCGGATCGAGGCGGCGACCGGTTGGGAGGTGTGGAACCCAGGGCTCTACGGCGAGCGCTGGCACAAGCACTTCCGCGCGCTCTATCCGCCGCGTCCGGCGCCGCTGGTGGTGTTCGGTCTCAACCCCGGCCCGTACGGCATGGCGCAGAGCGGGATCCCGTTCACCGATCTCAAGCGGGTCGAGTCGTGTCTGCCCCGGCTCGCGAGGGAGCTCGCGCGGCGCGGTGAGTCGCTGGCGATCCCGGGGCTCGCGCCGGCCTCCCTCCGCCCCTACCTCACGCGCACCTTCGAGTCGTCGGCGGTGCGGGTCTACCGCTTCCTGGAGCTCGGCTGGGGCTCGGCCGAGGCGGGCTTCACCGACGTGATCGTCGCCAACCCCTGCACGCTGCTCTTCATGGATCGAGCCGCCCGCGAGAACCGCACGCCGGCCGACCTGGTGCGCGTGGCGCGCGCACGCGGAACCCACGACGCGCGCGCGCTCCAGGACGAGATGGCGCGATTGCGCTGGCTCGCGGCGCGGGAGGCGATCGAGGGGCTCGCGCCACGCGCCGCGATCCTGTTCGGGCGCGACGTGGCCGCCGTCATGAAGGAGCGGCTCGCCGAGGCGTTCCCGGCGCTACCGGTCATCGAGTGGGAGCACCCGGCGCGCGCGGTGCCGGAGACCTGGGCGCGCGGGCTCCTCGCCGCCCTCGACGAGCGCGGCGTCCGCGGCTGATCGGCTCGCTCGGCGGGGGACGAGCCCCCGCGCTACGAGGACGTCCTCGCGGACCGGGCCGGGGCACGGGCGCGCGGCAAACGCACGCGCATCGAGAGGCCACCGCCCTCGCGCCGCTCGGCGGTGATGCGTCCACCGTGCGCCTCGACGATGCGCCGGCACAACGTGAGCCCGAGTCCCACACCGCCGGTGCTGCGCGAGCGGCTGCGGTCGCTGCGGAAGAACGGCTCGAAGAGCCGCAGCAGGTCCGCGTCGCTCACCCCCGCGCCGCGGTCGCGCACCTCGATCTCGATGGCCTCTCCCTCGTCGAGAGCGCGCGCCACCAGCTCGATCGGCAGGCGCGTCTCCGCGTAGGCGGCCGCGTTGTCGAGGAGGTTGTCGAGGACGCGTCGCACCAGCGTCGCGTCGCCCTCGACCTCGGGAAGCTCGCCATCCACCTCGACCTCGAGCGGATGCTCGGGATGGGCGGCGCGAAACCGGCTCTCGGCGTCGGCGAGGAGCTCGGCGGGTGCGAACGACGAGTCGCCGAGCGCGAGGGTGCCCGGTGCGCCGACGTGGTCGAGGCGCGCGATCGCGAACACGTTCGCCATGATGTTCTCGAGCTCGGCGAGGTCCTGCCCGATCCCGGCGAGGCGCGCGCGCACGTCGGCGGGATCGGCGGATTCCTCCTCGGCGAGCTCGAGCGCGACCCGCACTCGCGCGAGCGGCGTGCGCAGCTCGTGAGAGACGCCCGCCAGCAGCTCCTTCTCGCTGCGTACGAACGACTCGATGCGCTCCGCCATCTGGTCGAAGGCACCCGCGAGCGCGCCGACCTCGTCGCTGCGGCGGAAGCCGGTACGCGCCGCCAGGTTGCCGCGACCCAGCTCGGCCGCGGTCGCCGTGAGCTTCTCGAGCGGCCGCGCGAGCGCGCGCGCCATCGGATAGGAGAGTGCCGTGAGCACCACCAGCACGCCGATGATCAGCTCGGCGTGGAGCACCAGCCGGCGCGTGTTGGGCGCGATTCGCGCGTACGCGAGGCGCGGCCAGCCGCCGAGGTAGACCGTCCGAACCCAGCGATCGTGGCGCATGTGCGGGGGCTCGCCCACCATCCACGGCGTGCCGATCGGCATCGGTCCGTCGAGTGGCCTCGGTGGCAGGGCACCCGCCGCCGCCATGCGGGTCCCGTCCGCGCGATAGACGGCGACGTCCGCGCCCAGGCTCTCGGAGAGGTCCGCGACCTTCTCGCGCAGCAGCCGCGGCTCGTCGAGGACGCTCGAGAGATCCGCGCTGAGCGCGCGATCGAACATCATGCCGGGGCGTCCCTGCCACGGGGCGGGCGGCCCGAGCCACGAGGTGATCGCGAACACCGCGATCGCCGACGCCGTCACCAGCAGCAAGCCGTGGGCGTAGATGCGCCAGAAGAGGCGCTGCTTGGGGAGGCTCGGCGACGAGCTCGTCACGCCGAGCGCCTCAGGAGCTGATAGCCCGCGCCGCGCACGGTGCGGATGCGGCGCGGGTGGCGCGGGTCGTCGCCGAGCTTCTGGCGCAGCCGCGAGACGTGGACGTCGATCGACCGATCGAACGACTCGTCGGGGCTGCCGCCGGCGAGCTCGATGAGCCGCTCGCGGCTCAGCACGCGCCCGGCGGCGTCGGCGAGGGCGAACAGCAGCGCGAACTCGTAGCTGGTGAGCTCGAGCGCCTCGCCGTCGAGCGTGGCGGTGAGCGTCGCCGGATCGAGCTCGAGCCCGTCGACCGCCAGCGCGTGGGTGCGCGGGCCGGCGCGACCGCGGGCGCGCCGAACCTGGGCGCGGATGCGCGCCAGCAGCTCGCGCGACGAGAACGGCTTCGGCAGGTAATCGTCGGCGCCGATCTCGAGGCCCATCACCCGATCGGCTTCCTCGCCGCGCGCCGTCAGCATGATCACCGGCACGTCGGAGCGGTCGCGCAGCCGGCGGCACACCTCCATCCCGCCCAGCCCGGGCAGCATGAGGTCGAGGAGCACGACGTCGAAGCGATGGGCGAGGGCCTGCGAGAGGCCGGTCTCGCCGTCGTTCGCGATCGTCACCACGAGCCCGTGGCGGACGAGGTACTCGCGGGTGAGGTCGGCGAGGCGCCGATCGTCCTCAACGAGCAGGGCGTGGATCGTGGGCTCGTCGCTGGTGGTCGAAGGGTCGGGCGGGTTCGTGGGGCGGGTCATGGACGTGGGCTCCCCGCCGGGACGCCGTTGCGGCGTCGCGGAGCGATCACGAGGACTTGTCGGCGGTGAAGTTGCCGGTCACCTCGAAGACGCGGCCGAGCTTGGGGTAGGACTCGGTGAGAGTGCCGGTGAGGGTGTTGCCGATGAGCTGTGCGTCGAGGGTCATGAGGTCGTCGTTGCCGGCCGACGATTCGGGGAGCGCCTCGGTCGAGATGACGTCGCCGGAGCGGGTGTAGGCGCCGCTCCAGACGTAGGTGGTGTCGCCGGCGGTGGCCGAGATCGCGACGCCGGACGGTTCCTGACTGAACTCGAGGATCACGTTCGCGTAGGTGTAGGCCTCGTCGCCGGTCATCGCCACCGACCCCGCGAGCCACCGGGCGATCTCCTCGCCACCACCACCACCACCTCCTCCGCCGCCACCGCCCGATCCGGGCTGGTCGACACCGCCGCTCACGCACGCGCTCGCGGTCAACACGAGCGCCAGCAACCCGTTCCGCGCGCTTCGCCATCGATGGCTCATGACTCGATCCTCTCCTGTCGTCGGCCCGTGGCACGAAGGATGACCGAGTCGCGGCGGTGAAGCCATGCCCGTCACGGCGCCGGGTGGCGGAGCTGGTGTCCGCCACCAGGGCGCGGTGGCGGCCGGCCCTCACCCGTGCGCGGGTGGGGTGCCCCGCCACCCTTGCCGTGGTGCCCGTCCTTCCACTGCGAATGCATCTTCTTCACCTGCTCGACGCGCGAGCGCAGCGCGGTCACGACCTCCTTCTTCTGGTCGGCGCTGAGCCCGTCGTAGAGCCCGAGGTAGCCGTCGCGGATGCCGTCGAAGCTCTTGCGCATCTCGTCGTGGAGCGCGCCCATCTTGGTCGCGTGGGCACGCAGGTCGGGCTCGTTCTTGGCGAGCTCCGCCTCGAAGTCCGCGTGCGCCGACTCGAACTTGGTGCGGGCGTCGTCGCGGACCTGGTCGGCTTGCTTGCGCAAGCCCTCGAGGGTGGCCTTCTGCGCCTCGGTGAGCTTGGCCTGGTCGAGCGCGCCGCCGAGCGCCATCACCAGCGGGCCGCCGCCCATGCGCCCCATACCCATGCCCATGCCGGGGCCCATCCCCATCCCGTGGGGCCCGTGGCCTTCCCCGGCGCCGCACGGTCCCTTGCACGGACCGTGGTCGGCCCCGCACGGAGCCGCCGAGTCGCTCGTGGTGTCCGCCTTCGCGGGGCTGTTACTGCCGGCGCCGCTCGGCGCCACCAGTGCGAGCGCCGCGGCCAGGGCCATGCCGCCGACCAGCACGCCACGGCGTACGTTGTGTGGGTTCATCTCGATCCTCCCGGGCCGCGGGCGCGTGGTTCGCGCGTCGGCGGCCGCGTTTCGCGCGCCGGTCCATCCGGCGACGTGGTGCAACATGCACCTGCAGGCTTGCTGCGTTGTTGTCCCGCCGTGAAGAAACGTGAAGCGGGCTCGGCCCTTGTCGGGGCCCGCGGCGGGCGGGAGACTGTGCCGGACGGGATCCGCATCCGTCCCACCCTCGTCCTCCCCGGGACCTCGATCGGTCCACCGAGGCGCGTCATGACCGACCTCACCGCCGAGCGCAGCCGCTGGAACGCCATCCGCTACCGTCCCACCGGTGGCGGGCACTACGAGAGCTTCTTCCAGCGCGCCAACCATCCCACGCGCCCGCTCGCGTTCTGGATCCGCTACACGATCTTCCGCCCCGCCGATCAGCCGCACGGCGCCCTCGGCGAGCTGTGGGCGATCTGGTTCGACGGCGAGCGTCACAAGATCGTGGCGGTGAAGCACGAGGAGCCGCTCGCCAATTGCCGCTTCGACGAGACCAAGCTCGGCGCCCAGATCGGCACCGCCACGCTCCACGATGGGTCCCTCGACGGCCGCGCGGGTCTCGGCGGACACGAGATCGCGTGGCAGCTCGACTTCTCCGGCGGAGAGCGGCCCCTCTTCCTTCTGCCCGAGAAGCTCTACGCCGCCGCGCTCCCCAAGGCGAAGGCGCTGGTCGGCTGGCCCAACGCGACCTACCGGGGCGCCATCTCCGTGGACGGCGAGCGCCACGAGATCGACGGTTGGGTCGGCAGCCAGAACCACAACTGGGGCTCGAAGCACACCGACCATTACGCGTGGGGTCAAGTGTGCGGCTTCGACGGCGTCCCGGAGAGCTTCCTCGAGGTCAGCACCGCCCGCATCAAGCTCGGCCCGGTGTGGACACCGTTCATGACGCTGGTGGTGCTCAGGCTCGGCGAGCGCGAATACGCGCTCAACACCCTCGGCCAGGCGCTCAAGGCGCACGGGCACTTCGAGTACTTCGACTGGAACTTCCGCTCCGAGCAGGGCGGCGTCGGTGTCTCGGGGCGGATCACGGCGCCGAGCAACGCCTTCTGCGGGCTCAACTACTACAACCCGCCGGGCGGCTCGAAGACCTGCTTGAACAGCAAGATCGCCGCGTGCGAGGTCACGCTCACCCGCCGTGGCGAGGAGCCGCTGACGCTGCGCTCGGCCCATCGCGCGGCGTTCGAGATCCTCACCGACGACGCGAGCCACGGCATCTCGGTGCGCGCGTGAGCAATGCCTCCGAGCCGTTCGCCCGGGAGGTGCTCGAGATCCACCAGCTCATCGAGGACTGGTTCAACGGCACGCTGCCGAAGACCGAGACAGCGCTCGCGCGCTTCACGTCGGTCATGGAGCCCGAGCTCTCGGTGGTGATGCCGGCGGGGCGCGTGGTGGACCGCGGCGGGCTGATCGCGCGCCTCTTCGAGCTCCACGGCTGGTGGGAGGACTCGGTGCCGCCGGGACGGATTCGCATCGAGGGGCTGCGGTGCGAGGCCCGCTCCGCAGACCTGGCGGTCGCGACCTACGAGGAGTGGCAGCACTACCGCGACGTGGTGCGCGGGCGCGTCGCCACCGCGATCCTCCGCGTGCGTGCGGGCGCGCCCAACGGCCTCGCCTGGCTGCGGCTGCACGAGACCTGGCTGCCGGCCGAGTGAGGCGTCGGCCCCCCCTCACTCGTGGCGCCGGTCGACTATCCTCGCGCGTGCCATGACGATCCCCACGAACTGGTTGTTGCTCCGCGGTCTCGCCCGTGAGCAGCGTCACTGGAGCGAGTTCCCCGAGGTGCTGGCGCGCACCGTGCCCGGTGTGACGGTCCACCGCCTCGATCTTCCCGGCGCGGGCACCGAGTGCCAGCGCTCGGCACCGCTCTCGGTGCCGGCGATGGCGGAAGACGTTCGCGCGCGATGGCTCGCGTTGCGCGCGCAGCATCCCGGCGCCTGGGGGCTCTTCGGGATCTCGCTGGGCGGGATGGTCTCGATCGCGTGGTGCGGCGCGCGCCCCGAGGACTTCGAGCGGGTGGTGGTGGTCAACTCGAGCGTCTCGGACCTGAGCCCGGCGTGGCAGCGCATGACGCTCGGCTCCGCCGGCACGGTGCTGCGTGTGCTCGCCACCGACGACGGGCTCACCCGCGAGCGGCTGGTGATCGGCCTGACCACCACCCAGTGCAGGGACACCGAGGAGCGGGCGCGGACGTGGGCGGCCTACCAGCTCGACCGCCCGATGCGGCGCGCCAACGTCGTCCGGCAGGTGCTCGCGGCGGCGCGCTTCCGCGCGCCCGCGGCGGTGCGCACCCCGATGCTGGTGCTGATCGGCGCCCGCGACGGGCTCTGCCACCCGGCGTGCCCGCGCGCCATCGCCGAGCGCTACCGCGCGCCGTTTCGCGTTCATCCGAGCGGCGGCCACGACCTCTCCACCGACGATCCCGTGTGGATGGCCGAGCAGGTCCGTGACTGGGTGGGCGGCGCGGGGAGCCGGCCGGCGGGGCTCGGACCCGCCGGCGGCCCGACCCGCCCCCGGCGAACCTCGGGCGGCCACCCTCCCGCCGGAGGGGCGGCTGGGCCGGCGCTCCGGCGGGGCCCCCGAGCCCCCCACGGGCCCGCCACGCGGCCGTCGAAAACCATCGTAGACGGGGGTTCCATCCCCCGTCGCCGGGCTCAGGCGGCTTTCCGCCGGGACTCACCCCGCGCGGCGGGGGGCTGGAAGAGCCCCCCGAACTACTCGATCCGCGCGCCGCCGTCGGGGTCGATCCGGATGTGATCGCCGCCCACGATGTCGAGGATGGGCTCGAGGCTCTCGAGGCGGTCGAAGATCGGCTTCAGCTTCTCGACGTTCTGGAGCCTGAGCAGCGGGATCGACGGGATCTCGAAGTGGTTGGTGGTGTCGTAGACGATGTTGAGCGCGCGCTCGAGCACCCGCGGCACGTGGGCGTGGAGGCCGTAGTCGACCCGCATCGTGAGCGCGCCGTTCTGGATCGGGATCTGCACCCGGCTGATGGTGAGGTCCGTGGTGTCGAGGATGGTGCGGAAGGTCGAGATCGAGCTCTGATCGCCTTTCGGATCGAGGAACGCGAGGAGCTGGTCGAGCGCCTCCTCGCCGATCCGGGTCAAGTTGAGCTCGGCGTTGATGTCGCCGAGGCTCACCGGCCCGCCGGCTTCGCCGCGCGCCAGGTCGAGGGCGATCCGCGCCGTGCCGCTGAGTTGCGCCTCGTCGTCGCTGAGCGGATCGTCGAGCGGGAGCAGGCGGCGCAGGTCGATCTCGCCGAACTCGGTCTGGAAGTGGAGGCGGTTGCGGGCCGGCGAGAACGACGTCTCGGCGCTGCCGCCCACCCACCCGCCGAGGACACCGACACCGAAGCGCTGCACCAGCAGCGCGCGCTGCGCGAAGCCCACGTCGAGGTAGATGTCGTGGGCGGCGAAGCCGCCGGCGAGCAGAGTCGAGAGGCGGAGGTTGTCGCGGTTGGTGCTGAGCGGACGCAGCGCGCCGTAGAGCGAGCGGTTGCGCTCGGCGATCGAGTCGAGGTCGGCGCTCGGAGACGCCGCGCGCTTCGCCGCCTCGCCGCGCGCGCTCGGGCTCACGATCGCGAGCGTCTTCTGGATCGGGAACCGGCCGGTGAGCCCGTTCACCTCGAGTCCGTCCCCTTTCACCACGAACTCGGCGAACGACGCCTGACCCTCGATCGCGACGTCCCGCCCGGGTCTCAGCTTCACGGTGATCCGGTTCGACGAGCCTCCGCCCACGCTCAGGCCCGGCGCGACCTGCAGCGGGTTGGGGCGATAGAGTCCCGCCGCCACCTCGAGCCGACCGGCGATGGTGCGCAACAGCTCGCCCGGGGGCGGTAGCGTCCTCTTCTCGAGAATCGCGCGCAGCCCTGCGAGCTCGCCACCCACGAACGCGAAGGCACCCTGGTTCAAGACGCCGAGGTGGACCTGGCTCACGGTGAGCCGGTCGCGGTCGTCGAGCGCGGCGCGCACCGTGAGCACTCCGTCGCGTGGCGTCGCGCCGAAGTGGCGCGCGTCCTTGAAGCCGAACGCCGCCGCGTTGATCGCGACCGCGAGCTTCGTGGGAGAGAAGGTGAGGTCCACCTTCGACGAGGCCTTGCTCACCTCGACCTCGCGGGCGGGCCACGCGAAGGAGCCCTTGGGCAGCTCGAACGCGACGTGTCCGACGAGCGGCAGCTCGAGCGCCCCGATCTCCTCCGGGGTGGGAAGGCGTCCCTTCATGGCCACGTCGAGCGTCGGCGCGCCGGTGGCCGAGATGCCGGACACCGCGGCGCCGACCGAGCGCGGAAGCTCGAGCGCGAGGGTCGAGAGCTCGAGACCGTCGAGGTGCGCCGCGAGATCGACGGCGTCGCGGCCGAAGCCACGCATGGAGCCCTTTGCGGTGAGGTGGGCCACCCGGTTCACCGCCAGATCCAGCGCTTCGAGCGTCAGGTCGCCCGCCGTCGGGTTGCCGCTCGCCGCCGCGGTGAGCTTCACGTCCTGGGGCGGCGTCTCGAGATCGCGCGTCTTGTAGTGGGCATCCTGGACGGCCAGGTCGAGCTTCGCGGTGGCGGAGTCGAGGGGCACGCCGCCGGCCGTCGCCGAGAGCGTGAGGCTCGCGCTCGGCACGTGCACGGCGTCGAGGGCGTCGAGGCGCTGGATCGCGAGGGTTCCGTCGAGCTTGGTGGGACCGACGCGGAAGCCGTCGCTGAGCTGGACATCGAAGGCGACCTCGCCATCGACGCGACCGAGGGCGGCACCGGCGGGCAGGTTGCCAGCGCCGAGCTGGTCGAGGATCACCCGGCCACGGCTGGCGAGCTCGCCGCGCCCGAGCTCGCCCCGGGCGTCCACCTCGACCCTCACGGCACCGCTCGCGCTCGGGCGCGGCAGCTCGCCGAGAAGCGACGGTGGCACCAGCTCGAGGAGCGGACCGGGATGGGCTTCGAGCTTGGCGACGAGCTTCACCGCGCCCTTCCCGAAGGCGCCGACCTCGCCGCTCGCGGTGAGCGAGAGCGCGCGCGGCACGCTGACCTCGGCCGCGATCTCACGGAGGTCGCCCGTGGTGAGGTCGGCCGCGGTCGAGACCCGGGCGTCGAGCGTGAGCGGCCTGGCGCCCGCGCCGAGGGCCGGCGGCACCAGCGAGGCCGTGTGCACCGTGGCGGAGGCGCGGACGTCACGGAGGTCGCCGCCCTTGGCGCTGGACTCGAAGCGGACGTCGAGGCCCTCGATGCGTCCGCCGTCGGGCAGCGAAACGCGCGCGAGGCTGAGTTTCCCGCGCGCGGCGAGCTCGCTCGGCAGGTAGTGGACGAGCGAGACCGAGTCGAGGTCGATCGAGCCGCCCAGCCCGCTCACCTCCACTTGCGCGCCCGGAACGCTGGCCGTGAGGTCGGTGAGTGTGACCCGGCCGCTGGCCCGGAGGGGGTCGTGCTGGGTGCCGCCCTTGAGATCGCCCTTCGCCGAGAGCCGCTCGACCTCGATCGCGCCGCCTGCGCCGAGCTCGGGGAGGAACGCGGCGGCGAGCGGCAACAGCTCGCCCACGTCGAGGTGCGCGTGCTCGACGGTGGCGTCGATGCGAGGCGCGTCGAGGAAGTCCTCGATCGTTCCGGCGAGCGCGATGGAGCCGCCACGACCGAGGTCGAGCACCACGTCGCTGAGCTCGGCGTTCGCGTCGGCGAGCTCGGCGGTGGCGTGCGCGGTGAGCCTCACGGTGACCGGCCGCGCACCCGCGCCGAGGTCGATCGTCGCGCCTGGCAGCGCGACCGCCAGGTCGGCGGCGAGCTTCGACAGGTCCTCGCCACGTACCGCGAGGCGGAGGTCGAGCGGAGCGCGCACAGCGATCGGCCTCGCTCCCGCCACGCTCACCCGCACGTCGTGGTCCGCGCCCGGCCGGTGCGAGACCTCGAGGGTGAGCTCGGTGCCCGACGAGCCGGCGTGGCCGTGAAGGGCCAGATCGAGCCCGCGCGCCTCGACGCGCGTCTTGCCGTCGAGGTCGACGAGCACCGCGACGTCGGCGAGGCGCACGGCGTCGAGCGCGATCGTGACCGGGATCGGCGGGATCACCAGCCCGCGCGTCTTGCTGGAAGCGCCGGTGGGCGGCGGCGCCGCCGCCATCGGCGCGGTGCCCGGCACCACCACCGGGATCGGCGGCGTGGTGACCGGACCACCCGGCGGCGGCACGGCGGGGGGAGCGGACATCGGCAGGTTGCTGTGCTCGCCCCGGAACACCACCGCCACCCGCGCGCCGTTGGCGGCGAGCTGGTCGATCCTGAGCCGCCCGTTCACCAGCTCGGTGAGCGAATAGCCGAGGGTCATTTCGTCGGCGACCAGGAACGGGTGCTCGGCCAGCTCCCCGCGCGGCACCAGCTTCACGTCCTTCAGCGTGAGCCCCGAGAGCAGGTGGAGCTCGAGCGCGCCGGTGGTGACGTCCTGCGCGAGCACCGAGGACAAGAGCCCCTCGATCTGGCGCCGCCCGGCGGCGGTGTTGACGTAGGTCTGGGCGCTGGCGAGGAGCACCAGCACCGCCACGATCAGCGCGACGACGGCGTAGGCGACCCGCCGCGCCCACCTCCACGCCGGCCTCCACGTCACCCGCGCCACCTCAGCTCGACCCCTTCACGTCGAGGGCGTCGCGCAGACCGTCACCGAGGAAGTTGAGACCGAGCACCGTGAGCAGGATCGCGATCCCCGGGAAGGCGGCGACGTGGGGAGCCTGCTCGAGGTAGAGCCGGCCGTCGTCGATCATGCTGCCCCAGCTCGGCGTGGGAGGCACGACGCCCAGGCCGAGGAAGCTCAAGCTCGCCTCGGCGACGATCGCGCTCGCCATGCCGAACGTCGCCTGCACCAGCACCGGCGCGAGCAGGTTGGGGATCAGGTGCTTGCGCACGATCCGCGCGCGCCCGGCGCCGAGCGCCACCGCCGCCTGCACGAACTCGCGCTCACGCAGCGCCAGCACCTGGCCGCGTACCAGTCGCGCGTAGCCCACCCAGCCGAGGACACAGAGCGCCAGCACCGTGTGGTCGAGCCCGGGCCCGAGGACGGCACCCAGCGCGATGGCGAGGAGGATGCCGGGGAACGCGAGCAGCACGTCGACGAGACGCATCGCGACCTCGTCGACCCAGCCGCCCGCGAGCCCGACGATCGCCCCCACCAGCGTGCCGATCGTCGCGGACACGCACACCACCACCACCCCGACCGAGAGCGACACCCGCGCTCCCACGAGGATGCGGCTCAGCACGTCGCGGCCGAGCGAGTCCTGGCCGAGCCAGTGACCGGCACCGGGCGGCGACAGCCGGCCCGCGAGGTCTTGCGCGATCGGGTCGTGGGGGGCGATCGACGGGCCGACCGCCGCCAGCACCACCATCCCGCACGACAGTGCCAGCCCGACCATCGCCCCCTGGTGGGCGAGGAAACGCCGCAACATGCGCCGCCGCCCGGTGTCCGCCGCGCCGCTCACGAGCGGCCCCCGAAGCGGATGCTCGGGTTTACCCACGCGTAGAGCAGGTCGGTGAGCAGGTTGACCGCCACGTACGTGAGCGCGATCGACAGCACCACGCCCTGCACCACCGGGTAGTCGCGGGTGCGGATCCCCTCGAGGAGGAGCTTGCCCACGCCCGGCCACGAGAAGATCGTCTCGGTGATCACCGAGCCCGCGAGCAAGGCGCCGAACTGCAGCGCCATCAGCGTCACGATCGGGATCAAGGCGTTGCGCATCGCGTGTTTCCACACGATCACGGCCGGGCCGAGGCCCTTGGCCTTGGCGGTGCGGATGTAGTCCTCACCGAGCGTCTCGAGGAGGCTGCTGCGCGTCATGCGCGTGAGGATGCCGGCGAGCCCGAGGCCGAGGGTGATGGCGGGCAGCACGAGGTTCGCGAGGCCGTCGCGCCCCGACACCGGCAGCCAGTCGAGGCGGATCGCGAAGACCAGGATCAGCATCGGACCGAGCCAGAAGTTGGGGACGGACACGCCGAAGAGCGCCGCCGCGCTCGAGCCGTGGTCGATCCAGGTCCGCGCGCGCAGCGCCGCGAGCACGCCGAGCGGCAGCGCGACGAGCGTGGCCACGGCCATCGCCGCCAACGTGAGCTGGGCCGTGGCCGGGTAGCGCTGCGCCAGGAGCGCGGTGACGGGTGTCGCGCGGCGGAAGCTGGTGCCGAGGTCCCCGCGCACGAGCCCGCCGAGGAAGTGCGCGTACTGGACGAGGATCGGCCGGTCGAGGCCGAGGGCGTGGCGCAGCTCCTCGCGCTGCGCGGGCAGCGCGCTCTCGCCCAGCATCGCGTCCACCGGATCGCCCGGCACCAGGTGGATGAGCGCGAACACCAGCGTGACGACGCCCAGCACCACCGGGACCGAGGTGGCGAGCCGCCGCAGGATGAAGGAGCGCATGGGGCTCGGTTCGGGCGTTCAGCCGACCAGCTCGACTCGCGCCCGGTGCCCGGGGGCCGAAGCGAGCCGCGCGTCGCAGCTCAGGATCGGCGCGTCGAGCGCCTCGGCGAGGGCCAGGTAAGCGGCGTCGTAGGCGGTGACGTTGTGGCGCAGCTCCCAGACCCGAGCCAAGAGCGCGTGGTGTGGGTAGCGAATCACGTCGAGATCCCGGAGGTCGGCGAGCGCCTCCGCGGCTCGCCGCGGCGCCAGCCAACCGTCGCGCTCACCTCGCCGTAGCACCTGCGCGACCTCCAGGTCGAGCAGATGCGGCGCGTGCAGTGTCACCGCCGGGTCCCTCAACCGCGCTGCGACCGTGACGCCGCGTCGCGAGCCGAGCACCAGCTCGACGGCGGCCGATGCGTCGAGGACGATCAACCGCGATCCCGCTCGCTCCGTACCAGCTCGGATGCGGCGGTCTCGGGCTCGACCGGTGCGCGCTTCGCGAGCCGGGCGAGGACTTCGTCGCGCGTCGGGCGTTCCAGATCGCGCCGGATCCCCTCGAGGAGGTAGTCCGACATCGACAGGCCGGCCCGCGCCGCGCGCGCCTTGAGCTTCCTGTGGATCGTGTCCGGGACATTCCGGATCTGGATCATCACCGCCATGCGGCCGAGCCTATCCCGATCCACCGGGTGCCACAACATGTTTGGCACATGTTGGGAGCGCCGATCCATCGCCGTCGGCCGACGGAGCGGCCGCGCTCCAGGGCCGGCGCGACGGGTCGCGCTCAGGAGAGGAAGCGCTGGTGGTTGTCGAGGATGTAGGCGGCGTTGCGCACCGAGAGCGCCTGGATGGTCTCGGCGGGGTTCACGCCGATCGGCGACGGGAACAGGCTGCCATCGCTCACCACCAGGCGGTCGAAGCCGTAGACGTGGCCGTAGCTGTCGCACACCGCGCGTTTCGGGTCGGATCCCATGCGCGCCGTCCCCATGAGGTGTACGGTCACGATCTCCATGTGGCTCTTGGGGATGTTCATCGATAGCAGCTTCTTGGCGTCGTCGGCCGAGAGCAGGTCCTTGGCGCCCGCGAAGGGCAGGATGATCTTCCTGGCCCCCGCCGCGAACAGGAGCTCGCTCAGCAGCGCCACGCCGCGCTTCACCTGCTCCGCGTCCGCGTCGTTCAGGTTGTAGAAGGCGTAGGGCTGGCCGTTGGGCGCCGTGCGGACACGGCCGACGGTGGTGTCCTCGACGAGGATCCCGGCGGTCACGATCTTCGCGTAGTCCTTCATCGCCTCGCCGAGCGCCTTGCCGTAGGTGGGCATGGTCATGGCGACGACGTTGGGCGGTACGTTCACCGCCGCCATCAGGAAGCCCTGATCCTGGAAGTGCCGCACCTGATAGGCCTGGTGGACACCCTCCCACCCGCGCACGTCCTCGTCGAACACCGCGAACACCTTGCCGTTGGGGTGCAGGCTCAGGTTGCCGCCGAGCATCCCCGACGCGGACTTGAAGCCCGAGCGCATGAGCAGCGCGGGGGTCTGCATGGCTCCCGCCGCCGACACGACCAGCCGGGCGTGGACGCGGAAAGTCCGTCCCAGCGAGCCGTTGGAGTTCGAGATGCGCGCCTCGACGCCGGTCGCGGTGTTGCGATGGTGGAGGATCCGGGTGACGCGCACGTTCGCGTAGACGCGCGCGCCGAAGTGCACCGCGCGCGGGATCCAGCTCACCAGCGCGGACTGCTTGGCGCCGGTCGGGCAGCCGAAGGCGCAGTTGTTGGAGCCCGCGCAGTGGTTCTGGTTGCGGGTGTTGGGGATGTACTTCCAGCCCTGGCGCTCGGCGCCGAGGCGCAACAGCTCGTTGTCACGGCCGATCGTCTCGGGGTCCTGATAGGCGACGTGGATGCGCTTCTCGACCCGCTCGTAGAAGTACGCCATCTCGGCCGGGCCGATGCGGTCGAGGTGATCCTCCTCCTGCCACTTCTTGAGGATCGGCTCGGGGGTGCGCCAGGCCATGGCGCCGTTCACCACGGTCGAGCCGCCCACGGTGCGGCCCTCCTGGAAGAAGACCGGCGGCGTGCCGAGCGCCGCCGAAGCGCCGCCATCGCGGTACATCTTGCGGATCATCGCGGTGGCGTTGGAGGTGAACTCCTCGGTGCGGTTGTAGCCGCCCTCCTCGAGGACGATCACATCGAGGCCGGCCTCCGCGAGCTCGGCGGCCATCGAGGCGCCGCCCGCGCCGGAGCCCACGATCACCACGTCGCACGCGAGGTCGCCGCCGGTGAGCAGATCGTCGCGCGTGTAGATGCCGGCCGGCCGCTCGCGCTCGACCGACGCCTGCGACGACACCCCACCCTCGATCGCGCGCCGCGCGCGCCCGGCCCACGGCGGCGGGGTCACGCCTCGCAGCGGCTCAGGCTGGGTGTGGGTCGCCTCGTGGCGCCGCACCTCGTCGCCGTGCAGCTCCATGCGGCGCTTCTTCACGAGCTCGATCCACGGATCCGGGGTGTAGCCGACCTCGGCCTTCACGTCGTCGAGCTCCCAGTAGCTGAGCGCGGCGAGCTGGCGAACGCCCTTCGCGAACTCGGTGAAGAGCGCGAAGTGGCTCTTCCACCAGCTCTGGTAGTAGCGCTCGAGGCGCTTGGGATCGAGCTGCGACGCGTTCCAGCCGCCGTTTCCGGGCCACAGCACGCTCATCCACTCGAACGCCAGCAGGCCCGCGCGCAGGCCCAGGCGGACCGGCGTGGGCAGCGCGCGCATCGAGAGCTCCATGTGGTCGATCGTCGCGTCCATGCGGTCACGCTCGACCACCTCGGGAGGCAGCACGATCGGCACGATCTTGCGGAGAAGCGCCCGGGTGGAGCGCGAGTGGCGATAGTCGGAGAGAGTGGTGTCGCTCATGGTTCCGTCCGTCGTCGGGCTGCGCTCACTCGGAGCGCAGGAGCCGCAGCAAGCGTTGGTCGTGTCGTTCGAGATAGCGCCCGAGCACCCGTCCCGCCACGGCGGGCTGACGTTTCTCGAGCGCGGTGAGCATGGCTTCGTGGGACTCGCGATAGTCGGCGGGTGGGCTCACGGTGCCGGTGAAGACCCGCGCCAGGTCGATGTAGACGCTCGCCAGCCGGTTGAGCAGCCACACCGCGGGAAGGAAGCCGGCGGCGGCGACCAGCTCCCGGATCACCCCCAGGTCGGCCTCCACGAAGCCGACCGGATCATCGCGGCGCTCCCACGCCAGCGCCACCTGGCGGCGCGCGGCGTCCGTCCCGCCGGGCGGCAGGCGCTTGGCGACCAGGCCGACGCTCTCGAGCAGCAGGCTGCGCCGCAGCGAGAGCAGGTCCTCGACCAGGTGCACCAGCGAGATGTCCGCCGAGGCCATCCAGCCGCCGTGGCGCAGGTAGGCCGGCAGCACCTCGATCGACCACTCGCGGCGGTCGCGCACCACCACGCCCGAGCCGCGCCGCGGGTCGATGAGGTTCCACGCCGCCAGCCGCCCGAGCGCCTCGCGCAACGTGGGCCTGCTGGTGCCGAGCTTCTTGGCGAGGTCGCGCTCGGCGGGAAGCCGCGAGCCCGCGGGGAAGGTGCCCTGAACGATGTCGGCGATCAGCGCCTCGAAGGCGGTCTCGCTGGGTGAGTGGGTGTCCGTGGTGGTCGCGCCCCGCGCCGGAGGAGGGACGGCCTCCGCCCGCGCCGCGCGGCGCGCGGGACGAGCACGGCTCGCCGGTGCGGGGCGGGGACGGAGGCGGGTGGCGAGGGGCGTCGTCACGAAAGTGGCCTGACCAATTGGTCAGGCCACTATGCATCGAGCGCGCGGAGGGATCAAGTGCGCACGCCCGCGTTCCGGAACGTGGTGGCGCGTGGGTCGTGCGCCGCGGCCGCCGCCGCGTAGCTGGCGGGTCCGGCGACCTCGTGCCGGAGCAGGCGCTGACGGACCAGCTCGCCCAAGCTCGCGGCCGCGAGCGGAGCGGCCATCGCCGGGCGCACGAACTCGGCCTTCGACACCACGCCCGTCATCGCCGCGCCGAACCGCGCCATGAAGGCGTCTCCCTTGCGCTGCGCGACCCGGTTCGCGGCGTCGAGCAGGAGCGGCATGCGGTGGATCAGCCGCCCCGCCGCGGCGGACACCGCGAAGTCGCGCCCGAACGCCTTCGTCCAGGCCGTGTGATAGGCGCCGAGCGCCCGCTCGCTCAGGTCGCCCCGCGCGAACGCCTCGTGGATGGTGCGCGCGGCGAGCCGCGCCGCGATCATCGCGGTGTGGATCCCCTCGCCGGTGAGGGGATCCGTCTGGCCCGCGGCGTCGCCCACCACCACCAGCCGCTCGCCCACGCTGCGCGGCACTCCGCCGAGGCGCAGCGGCCCGATGCGGAGCGGCTCGAGGAACTCGGCGCGGGGGCCGAGCGCCGCGCGCACGAACGGGTCGCTCTCGATGCGCTCGGCGTAGAGCCGCCTCAGCTCGCCGGGGGCGGCGGCGCCGCCCGGGATCAGATAGCTGCCGAGGTCGACGACGTCGTCGTGGTGGCGGAAGAGCGCCACGTACCCGGGCAGCACGTAGGTCGGATAGAGCAGCACGCCGTCGGCGCGGAAGGCGTGGGTTCCCGCGGCCACGTAGCGGCGGCTCGCGGTCGCTTCGGGGCCGCCAGCGACGACCCCGAGCTTCCGGGCGATGCGGCTCGTGGCCCCGTCGGCGGCCACCAGCAGCGCGCCACGGAACGCCCGGCCGTCGTGGCAGTGCACCGTCCAGGTGCCGTCGCCGGCGAGCTCGGTCGCGGCGACGCTCGCGCCCTCGTGGAGGGCGGCCCCCACCTCGGCGGCTCGCCGCGCGATGCGCTCGTCGCAGATCGAGCGACGGATCGAATACACGCGGCTCTCGCGTGCGGGCGGCGCCTCGCCCGTGGACACGAAGCTCTCGCCGTTGGGGGACACGAAGCCGCCCGAGCGCGTCGGCCGTACCAGCCCCTCTGCCTCGAGCGCCGGCAGCACGCCCATCTCCTCGAGGATCTCGAGAGCGGGGGCGCACCACGCGTCGCCGCAGAACTTGTCGCGCGGGAACGTCGCCTTGTCGAGGAGCGCCACTCGCCTGGGCGGCACCCCGTCGCCGCCGCGCGCCAGGTCGTACGCGACCGTCGCCCCCGCCGGCCCCGCGCCGACCACCACCACGTCGTAGGCCGCGGGCGACTGGCCAGGCATGACGATCAGCCGCTCAGGGGTTGATCCAGCGCGCCTTGGCGAACGAGGCGAAGCTGCCGCGGGCGTCGAGCTCGAAGCCCTGGAGGCGCTTGGTCATCACGGCGATGTGCTCCTCGTGCCACAGGAACACGTACGGCAGCTCCTCGGCCACGAGCTTCTGGGCGTCGTCGTAGATGGGCTTGCGCGCCGCGGGATCGAGGATCGTCTGGGCGCGCTCGGTGAGGACGTCGAGGCGCGGCTCGGAGAAGCGGCCGCGGTTGGCCCCCGCGGGCGGCATCTTCTTCGAGCTGAACACGGTGTCGAGCATGTCGGGCTCGGTGACGCCCACCCACTGCAGCGTGAAGGTCTGGAAGTTGCCGCGCTTCACGTCGTCGAAGAACGTGCCCCACTCGCTGGCCTGGATGCTCACGCCGATCCCCACCGCGGCGAGCTGGCTCTGGAGCACCTCGGCGATGCGGCGCCGGAGCTTGTCCTCGCTGGTCTTGTGCACCAGCGCGAAGCGGGTCGCCGGGCCGTCGCCGTCGGGATCGGCCTTGCCGGCTTCGTCGAGGAGCTTCCGCGCCGCGGCCGGATCGTACGCGTAGGTGGGGACGTCACCGTCGTGGGCCCAGTTGGAGGGCGGCAGGAGCCCGCTCGCGAGCACGGCGTGGCCACCGAGCAGGTTGCGCACGATCGACTCGCGGTCGATGGCGTGCGCGACGGCGCGCCGCACCCGGAGGTCCGCGAGGGTGGGGTCGGCGAGGTTGAAGCCCAGGTAGGTGGTGTTGGCGCTCGGCGTCCGCGCGATCGCGAGGTTCGGATCACCCTCGATCTCGGCGATCCGGTCGGGCGCCACACCGTTGAGCAGGAAGTGCACGCTGCCCTTGCGCAGCTCGAGCGAGCGCGTGGCCTCGTCGGTCAGGATCTTGATCTCGATGCGGGGGATCGCCGGCGCGGGACCGCGATAGTTCGGGTTGGCCGCGAGCGCCACGCGATCGCCGGGCAGGAACGAGCGCACCTGGTAGGGCCCGGTGCAGGTCGCGCCGTCCGCGAGCTTGCGGGTGTGGTCGGCGGCCTCGCCGGCCGGGATCACGCCGACGGCGAGCGCGGTGAGCAGCGGCGCGTAGGGTGCGTCGAGGGAGAGCGCGAGCGTCGCGGGGTCGCGCACCTCGATGGACCGCAGGTGAGCGAGCGCGCCGCGGTGGGGCGAGGCGAACGCCGGGTCGAGGATCGCCTCGAGTGTGGCCTTCACGTCGGCGGCCCCGAAAGGGGTGCCGTCGGAGAACTTCACGCCGGTCGCGAGGTGGAACACGTAGGTGTGCTCGTCGGGCGTCTCCCACGAGGTGGCGAGCGCGGGCTCGGGGGAGCCGTCGGCGCCGAGACGGACCAGCCCCTCGCACACCAGATCGAGGATCCGCGAGCTGGCGGCGTCGGTGGAGAGGCGGGGATCGAGGTTGGTGGGGTCGGACTCGAGGCCGATGACCAGTCTGTCGTCGGCGGCGCCACCGGCCCGATCACTACCCTTGCCGCGGCACCCGGCGGCGCTGGCCGCCAGGGCCACCGCCACGCAGCCGGCCACCCACCGCCGCGCGCGCGGCACCTCAGCCACCCTTGGCGCCGAGCTGCGCCACCATCGCGGCGCGCCGCTCGCTGGCGTCCGGGCCGAACCAGTGGCGTACGAAGTTGGCGCGCGACTCGGTGGCGCGCTCGCGGATCCTCGCGAGGCCCTCGTCGCGCAGGTCGAGCTTGGTGCGCGCGAACGACCCCGCCGGCAGCTCCGCCAGCTCGTGCGCCCGGGCCTTGGCCACCTTGAGCAGCTCGCCGCCGTCCACCACCCGGCTCACCAGCCCGAGCTTGAGCGCGTCGAAGGGTGCCAGCTTGCGGCCCTCGAGGATGCACGTGTTCCAGTGCTCGCGGGGGATCGCGTGGCGCGCGCACTCGAGCGCACCCACCGGGAAGGGGATGCCGAGCGGCACCTCGGTGAGCGCGATCATGAAGTCCCCGGCCGCCATCACCCTCCAGTCGGCGGCGCAGGCCATCACGCAGCCGCCCGCGATCGCGTGGCCGTTGATCGCCGCGACCACCGGCTTGGGGAACGCGAACATCCGGGCGAACAGCGTGTCGAAAGCCTCGACGAACGCGGCCTGCGCCTTCTCGTCGAAGCCGTGGCTCTCCTTCAAGTCGAGCCCGGCGCCGAATGCCCGGCCCTTGCCGATCAGCACCACCGCCCGCGTCGCCGCGTCCGCCTCGACGCGATCGAGCGCTTCGTTCAGCGCCGCGATGAATGCGTTGCTCATCGCGTTGCCTTTCGGGCAAGCGAGGGTCAGGACCGCCACGTGGCCATCCATCGCGATCTCGATCGGCATCGGCTCCTCCTCGTTTCGAGCCCTGTCAGGTGGCCCGGTTGAGCGAGATCGCAAGCTTGGTATGATGAATCGTGATGGTCCAGTTGCACCCCTCCGAGCGCCGCCGCTACCCGCGCGTCCCGTTCTCGAGCCCGATCGAGTTCCAGAGCGCGCTCGGGCTCGAGACCGCGCTCGCCTGCGACCTGAGCGGTGGCGGGATCCGGGTCACCGGCCACACCGCCCTCGCGCTCGGGTCGGACGTGTGGCTCAAGTTCAAGCCGCCCGCGACTCCGCGGCCGATGTTCCTGCAAGGCCGGGTGGTTCGCCTCGGTCCTCCCACCACCAGCCCAGGCGAGCACGACGGCTTCGCGATCGGGTTCGTGGACCCGGCCGGTGCCAACCTCGAGGAGCTCGATCGGTCGGTGCGCCGCTACCTGGTCGAGAGCGGGCTCGAGGCGGTCGAGCCCGCCCCGACGGAGGCCGCGGCGCGACCGCTCACCTGCCACGTCGCCTACCGCAACGAGCGCGAGTTCATCGACGCTTACACCCAGCACCTGTGCGGCGGGCACATCGAGCTCTCGAGCCACGAGCGGCTGGCCACTGGCGCCGCCGTCGAGCTCGAGCTCGAGCTCCCCAACTACTACGAGATCCTCAGGGTCGCGGCACGGATCGAGAGCGAGGCGGGCTCGAGCGGCGCGGAGACGCTCTACCGCGCGCGGATCCTCGAGCCCACCTCCGACGCGATGTGCTTCGTGCACGGCTTCGCGAGCGTCTTCCTCGGCTCGCGCGAGGTCAAGAAGCCGCAGCCGGCCGCGGTCGCGGCGCCGCCGCCGATCGCCGAACCCACGCTCGCGACGATCCCCGAGCCGGCTCCCGCACCGGAGCGCGCCGGTGACACCGACCTGACGGCGCTGGTCGCCGAAGCGCTCTCGGCGCTCGACGATCACGCCGTCTCCGAATGGAAGTCGCCTCGTGTGCTCCTCGCTCCCGAGGAGGCCGCCGCGGCCGCCGACTCGACCCGCGAGACGCAGCGCATCGAGAACATCGCCGACCTGGTGGCCGAGAGCTACCGCGATCGCGCGGCGGCGAAGGCCGCGGACCTGCCGCGCCTCGCGGCCCGCCCGGCCCGCCCGGTCAGCCCCGCGCCCGCCACGGCCGCGCAGCGCGACCTCGAGTCGCGCCTCAAGGTGAGCGGCAAGAGCGCCGCCGAGTGGGCCGCGGCGCTCGCCGACGTCGACCCCGACGTGCGCGCCGCCGCGGCGTCGGCGCTCGGCAAGCTCGGCTCGACGGCGGCCTTCGCGGTCACCTCGCTCGCCGCCGCGCTCGGCGACCGGGACCCCCGCGTCCGACGCGCCGCGGCCTGGGCGCTCGGTGACGTCGGCCCCCGGGGCCGCCGAGGCGGTCCCCGCGCTCATGGACGCGCTCGCCGACCTCGATGGCCGGGTGCGATGGCGAGCGATCCGCGCGCTCCGCGCGATCGGCCCCGCCGCCGCGCTCGCGGTTCCCGAGCTCAGCCGAGCGCTCACCGACGACGACGACCGGGTGCGCCAGTGGGCCGCCACCGCGCTCGCCGACCTCGCCGGGATCGGTGCCGACGCCGAGGCATCGTTTCCCGACCTCTCGGTGTAGGATCGGAGCCCACGAGGCCACCCGTCCGATGAACCGGCCCAGCGCGCGCGAGCGGCTTTGGCAACGCTTCTCGACCGCAGGCGATCGAGCCCTCGACCGAGGTGAGCTCGACGACGCCGAGCGCTTCTATCTGGCCGCGCTGAGCGCCTCGGAAGCGACCCCGTCGCTCCAGCACTACGTCTCGACCTCGCTCCTCAACGTCGCCCAGCTCTACAAGAGCCAGCAGCGCTGGCGTGACGCCGAGCCGTTCGCGCGCCGTGCCCTCGAGACCAAGGAGGGCGAGCTCGGCGTCGAGCACCCCGACGTCGCCGTCGACCTCAACAACCTCGCGGTGCTCTTCATCCGCCAGGGGAAGTACGGCGAGGCCGAGCCGCTCTACCAGCGCTCGCTCGAGATCCTGCGCGAGCAGCTCGGCGACGACCACCCCCACGTCGCCACCACGCTCTCCAACCTCGCCGCGCTCTACAAGGTGGAGCGGCGGTTCCTCGAGTCCGAGGCCCACTACAAGGACGCGATCGCGATCCAGGAGCGCGCGTTCGGGCGGGACAACGCCGAGGTGGCGCGTTCGCTCTACAACCTGGCCGGGCTCTACCGCGCCGCGCGCCGCTATGCGGACGCCGAGCGCGCCTACCTGCACTCGCTCGAGATCCAGGAGAAGGTGCTCGGGCCCGATCACCCCGACGTCGCGAGCGACCTCGCCAACCTCGCGCGGCTCCTCTACCTGCAGGGGAAGCTCGACCGCGCCGAGCCGCTCTACCGGCGGGCGCTCAAGATCCGCATCAAGGCGCTCGGCGCCGAGCACCCCGACGTCGCGACGTGCCTCAACAACCTGGGCCTGTTGTCGCTGCTGCGCGGCAAATATCGGCAGGCGGATCTGCACTTCCGACGCTCGCTCAAGATCCTCGAGAAAGCCCTCGGCCCCGACCACTCGAGCGTCGCGCTGACGCTCGAGAACTACGCCGCGCTGCTGCGCAAGACCGGGCGCGACGCCGAGGCCGAGGTGTACGAGGCGCGCGCCCGCGACATCGAAGCGGCGGTTCCCCCCGAAGAGCTGATGCCGTAGGCCGGGCCCGGCCGCCACCGGCGCGGATCGATCGCCTCCGGGCTCGGGATCCTCAGTCCGGCCGGGGCGGGCGCCCCTCGACGCGCTCGGCGGCGCTCGCCGCCTGGCGGCGCACGAAGTACGACGAGTCGTTCTCGGCCGCCTCGCGCAGCGCGGGGAGCGCCTCCTTCGCGGCCGGTCCGAGCTGTCCGAGCGCGCTCACCGCGCAGCTCCGCCCCTCGTCGTTCGGCTCGCTGCGCAGCACCTCGACGAGCCGCGGCACCGTGGAGGCGCCGATCCGCGCGAGCGCGGACGCCGCCGGCTGTCGCACCTGCCACGCCGGGTCCTTGCAGAAGGTCAGCCATTCCTCGACCGAGACCTGGTTCTCGAGCCCCGACTGCTCGATCGCAGACACCGCCTGGCCGCGGATCGCCGCGTCGGGGTCGCGCGCGAGCGCCTGCATGTCCGGCAGCAGCTCGCGGGCGTTCGACTCGAGGTCGGTGACGACCCGCGTGGCCCGCAGCCGAACCCCCGCGTCGGGATCGGCGAGCGCGCGCTTCAGATCCGGGATCACGAGCTTGCGGGCGGCGTTCCAGCGCGCCTCGTGCTGCTTGAAGGTCGGCGTGTGCTTGTACTGCCGATAGCAGGCGGCGAGGGCATGGGCGCGTGCCCAGGAGTCGCCGTCGTCGAGTCCCGCGAACAGCGTCGGCGCGGCGCTCTCGGGGAGCTTGGGCGCCCAGCGCGCGAGGGCCTCGAACGCCTTGGCGCGGTTCGCGGCCACCGGGCTCTTCGCCTCGCCGAGGAGGATCGGCAGCATCTGCTCCGCCGTCTGCGGCGAGACCTGGCGCTCGCCGTCGCCGATCCCGTGGGCGAGCTGCGCCGCGGCGGCGAGGCGCTCGCTGGGATCCGGCGCCGCCATGTCCTGCGCGAGCCGCTCGTCGTTCTTGGGGCAGCCAGCGAGAAGGCCCGCGAGGACGAGGATCAGCGCGGGTGCGGCCAGCCGGACCCGACGCGAGCGAGATCGAATGGGAGAGGGGATGCGGCGCACGTCGCGCTCCTCCGGGGGCTGCTCATCATATCCCCGAGCGCTTGCTATGCTCGCGCCGATCTCCCCATCCCATCGCCGAGACCATCCCCATGGACGCCGAACGCATCGCCCTCGCCACCGCCGTCGAGCAGCGCTGGCGCGAGTACGAGGAGTCGCTTCCCACCTCCGGCCTGCTGGTCCGCCGCGACGGCGAGGTGCAGGAGATCCTCGACGGCAACCACGACGCGTTCCTGCGCGCGCGTCCCGAGGGCTCCACGACGACTCACCACGAGGCGAACCAGATCATCGTCGACAGCATCCAGAGGATGCAGGAGACGAGCCTCGGTTACCACGCGATCATCGACCTCCTCCTCAAGACCGGCCGGCGTCGCATGCGCGCGCAGGGCAGCGCGCTCGCCGGCCTCGATGCGCGACCGCTCAGGGTGCTGGAGGTGGCGTCCGGGAGCGGCTGGCTGATGCGCCACCTGTGGCGCATCGCCAACGCCGAGTCGGTCCCGCTCGAGCTGTGGGCCGGCGACATCCAGCCCGAGCTGGTGCGGTCGCTGGCCGAGCGCCTCGCGACCCACGGCATCCCCTGCCAGACCACCGTCAACGACGCTCGCCACATGGCCGAGGTGGAGGATGGCCGCTGGGACGTCGCGTTCATGTCCTACACGCTGCACCACTTCAAGCCGACCGACGCGGCGCTCTGCCTGCGCGAGCTGGACCGCGTGTCCGGTGGCGGGTTGGTGGTGGTGGACATCGCGCGGCGCGTGACGGGCCTCGCGTTCGTGCGCCTCGCCTACGGGCTCGCGGATCACGAGACCGCTCGTTACGGGCACCACGACGGGACCGCGTCGGTGCGGCGCGCGTACTCCGTCCGCGAGCTCGAGCTGCTCCTCGAGTGGGTGGGGATCCGCGACCGGTACCACGTGGGACCGCTTCCCACCTGGCACCCGCAGCGCCTCATCGCCAACGCGATATGGCCGAAGTGAGCGCCCGCCCCGCACCGCGCCGCCGCCGCCGCCGCGCGCTCGTCTCGGTGGTCGTCGCGGCGGTGCTCGGAGCGTGCGCCCTCGGGGGCTGCGATCGCGGGGCGCGCGACGATCCCGGTGCGGGCGCGGCGCGTCCCGCCGCTCCTGCGCCCGCTCCCGCGGCGCGCCCCAACGTGCTGCTGGTGGTCGTCGACACGCTCTCGGCGCGCCACCTCGACGCCTACGGCTACGACCGTCCCACCGCGCCCTTCCTCTCGTCCGAGGCCAAGCAGGGGGTGCTCTTCGAGGACGTCACCGCGAGTGCCCCGTTCACGGCGTCGTCGGTGGCGTCGCTCTTCACCGGCCTCGACGGCATGCACCACGGGGTGGGCGGGCACGTCGACTCGCTGCGCTTCTCGCGCGCCCACCGGACCCTGACGGAGGCGTTCCGGGACGCCGGCTACGCGACCGTCGGCGTGGTCACCAACCCGTGGCTCACCGCGCAGCGCGGCTACGACCAGGGCTTCGGCGTCTACCACCACCGCGGCTCGGGCCACGCGCCGGACCGGGCCAAGCTGCTCCTCGACGAGCTCGCGAAGGTCCCCGCCGCGCAGCCGTGGTTCGCGTGGCTCCACGTGATCGACGTGCACATGCCGTACTCGCCGAGTGCCGCGAACCTGAACCGCTTCGACGCCCAGGCGAGCGCCTCGCTCGCGCTCGAGCACTTCGTGAAGCGGCCGATCTCGATCGACACGATGTTCTTCGAGTACCGCTACTCGGCCGAGGACATCGCCCGCACCCGCGCGCTCTACGACGCCGCGATCCTGAGCGTCGACGAGGTGCTGCGGGACACGGTCGGCGCGCTCCGCGCCCGTCCCGGCGGCGAGGGGATGATCGTCGTCTACACGTCCGACCACGGCGAGTCGCTGTGCGAGCACGGGCTGTGCTGGTCGCACGAGTTCGCGCTCTACCAGGACCTCGTGGCCGTGCCGTGGATCGTGCGCGCTCCCGGACGCCTGCCCGAGGGGAAGCGGGTGGCCACGCCGGTGCGCGCGATCGACTTGGCGCCCACCGTGGCCGAGCTCAGCGGTGTCACCCTCGGGGGCCCCGGCGCCACGACCGATGGTTCGAGCGCCCTGCCGCTGGTCCGGGGCCAGCCGGAGCCGCTGCCGCGGGTGGCGTTCGCCGAGAGCGGGCCGTGGCGCGACCGCTACAAGAAGAACCCGCGCCTCTTCGTCCACGGCGACGAGGGGCGCTGGAAGATGGTCCGTGACGGGCGCTGGAAGCTGATCGCGATCCCGCACCAGCCGAACGACCCGCCCAGCGACGAGCTCGAGCTCTACGACCTGGCCGCCGATCCCGGCGAGACGCGCAACGTGGCGAGCGAGAACCCCGAGGTGGTGGCGCGGCTCCACGGCGCGATGGCCGAGTGGGTCCGCACCCGCCGCGCACCGCCGCCCGACGACGCGCCGCCGCTCGCGGTGTCGCCGGAGGAGCGCGAGGCGCTGCAGAGCCTCGGCTACGCGGCGCAGTAGTCGTGCGCCGCCGCCAGCATGGCCGCGGCCCGGTTGCTGCGGTATACGAGCGTGCTCGTCACCGAGCGCGGCGCCGCGCGCCGCGCGTTCGAGGAACCGCCATGCCGCTCGTCATCCCGTCTCGTCGCCACCTGGTGGTCGACAAGGCCTCCGGAATCTTCGCCATCGCCGCGCGTGCCAAGAACGCGATCACGCGCCACGGCGCCGAGCCCGTCATCGACTCGACGATCGGTGTCGGGCTGAGCGAGAGCGGCAAGCCGTTCTTGATCCCCACGTTCGTGTCCACCCTCGAGGAGCTCCTCGAGACCAAGCCCGAGGCGATCTGCGCCTACACGCCGCCCGCTGGCGCCGCGACCCTCGCCGACCTCTACGCGGGCTCGGTGCTCGAGGGCGTGACCCTCCCCGACGACCTGGTGCGGAAGTGCATCCCCACCCACGGCGGCACCGGCGGGCTCACGCTCAGCATCACCAACCTGGCGTCGAAGACCGTGATCTCCCACGCGCCTTACTGGGAGAACTACGCGCTCATCACCCAGCAGTGCGGGAAAGAGCTGCGCTGCTTCAACCTCCTCGACGCCGAGCTCGAGCTCGACGTCGCCGACTTCGAGCGTGTCGTGACCGAGGTGGCGAACGAGGAAGGGCGGGTCTGCCTGCTCATCAACAGCCCGTACTCGAACCCCACCGGCGCCGCCATCGAGGCGAGCGAGTGGCGGGAGATCGCGCGGGTCCTGGCGGGCGTGCGCGGCGACAAGGTGCTGATCGTCGACCTCGCCTACATCGACTTCGGGCCGCGCGGCCGCGATCCGCAGGACCTCGCGTTCCTGGGCGACCTCTTCGAGGCGGTGCCCGACCTGCACGTGGTGCTGGTGCCGTCGCTCTCGAAGTCGATGATGGCCTACGGCTGGCGCGCGGGCGGCGCGATCCTGCTCACGCGCGACAAGGCCGAGGCCGCGAAGTGGTTCGACGTGATGGAAGGGTCGATCCGCGGCTCGAACTCGAACGAGGTGACCGCGCCCCAGCAGGCGCTCGCCGCGATCCTCGCCTCGCCCGAGAAGCGCGCGGCCGTCGCCCTCGAGCGCCAGCACTGCAACGAGGTCGTGCAGCGGCGCTTCCTGTCGTTCAACGAGGCGGCGCGCGACGCCGGTCTCAAGGTGTCGAAGCCCGTGGGTGGCTACTTCGCGGTGGTGTACGTGCCGAGCCCGCTCGAGGTGGCGAAGGCGCTCCGAGGCGCGCGACGTCTACACGGTGCCGGTGCTCGAGCCCGGCGGCCTCAGGATCGGCCTGTGCGCGCTACCGCTCCACAAGACCGCCCGCATCGTCCACGAGATCGCCGCCGTGCTGCGCTGATTCGGGGGGCTTTTCGAGCCCCCCGCCCGCTGGAGGGCGCCGGTCCCTCGGCGCCGCGATCCCGGCGGGGCCCACCCCGAGGCGCTTCGCTACGCTCGCGCCGTCGGGCCCAGGCGACGGGGGATGGAACCCCCGTCGCTACGATGGTTCTCGTAGCGCGGGGGGCTTCGTCCCCCCGCGGCGTCGGCATCCCGCGACGGACGTCGCAACACCCTCTGGAGGGCGCGACTCCGTCGCGCCGCGGTCGAGCAACTCAATGCATCGTCATCTCGGTGCCCATGCGGCGGGCGATCTCCTCGGCGAAGGTGAGCAGCGGCAGCGCCGCTTCCTGGCGGAAGAACCGCGTCTTGCGCATGAAGTCGAGCGCCCCCGAGTAGAAGACGAAGCGCTCGGCGAGGTCGCGGTAGATCGGTGCGTCGAGGCTCGCGATGCGCGCCTCCACCTCGGCCACGCGCCGGTACGAGCGCTGTCCTTCTTGGACGTACTGGTCGAGGGACGCGTGCTTCTCGACACAGTCGCGGAAGAGCCCGCTCATGAAGAGCGTGAAGTCCCCGATGTAGCGGCGGAAGTCGCGGTGCTTCGCCTCGCCCGACTGCTCGGCGATGGTGTCGCCGACCAGCATCTCGACGAGTGATTCGATCGGCTTCCCGGCGAGGTCGGTGATCCGGTAGAGGCGCTCGGAGTGCGCGAACTCCGCGAGGACGCCCGAGACGTAGTCGACGATCGCGGTGTCCTGGATCGCGAGCTGATCGAACACCTCGGTGGTGAGCTCGCCGAAGAAGGCCTTGAGCGCCTTCGGATCCGGTCCGGCGAGGACTATGACGGGCTCGGTCATGGTTCACCTTCCTTGGCTTCGTGCCTCCCCGGGACACACTCTCAAGCAATGCGCGTACCTGTGCGAACGGCCGCGTGTCGCGCCGCCGCCGCACGTGTATACACGCGCGCAGGAGCGCGGAATCCGCGCGGAACTCGCCAGGAAACCGCGCGTGACGCGCACGATCGCGCCGCGCTGGTGGGATCGCGGTGGACCGCCGAGCGTCGGCGCGCCGTCAGGATGAACCGGTGCGCGGGGACGAAATGGGTCACTCGCTGGCGCTCGGGTGCCAACCCAGCGTGCACCGCAGGCGCCTGCGAACCACGGTTACACCCGCGACCGGGAGCAGGAGGCAAGCGAGCCACGCGACCCGAGCCGCGTCGCCCTCGCCCGCGCCGCCGATCCGCCCGCACACCGGCACCGAATCGTCGAGGACGATGTCGGTGAAGCTGCGGTTGCCACCGGCCACCACCGTCACGGGCACCGCGGTCGAGACGTCGTTCGGGTTGGGCTCGGTGCCGCTCTCGGTGTCGCCGCTGTAATAGTCGGCGGGAAAATTCCCGAAATGCGTGAACTGGGTGAGGGCGCTCACCTGCAGGCTCGACACCGGACCGTCGAGCGGCTCGACCCACACGTTGTAGTCGCCGGGCGGAACACCGGGGATCCGGTACACGCCGAGCTCGGGGCGGCTGTACGTCCCGACCACCATGCGATTGGTGGCGCGCTCGCGGGCCACCACGTGGGTGCCGCGCGCGCCGTAGAGCCCGAGCGGCGCCGAGCCCACCACGATCCGCCCGACGATGCCGCCGAACACCTGCGACTCGCTCGGCGACGGATACACGTTCGACACCCACGCGAGGTCGTCGGGCTTGAGCTGCCGCCCCGACATCACGTCGCGGCCGATGTACGGGTACATGACCGCGGTCTCGGCGGGGCGCGGGTTCTCTTCGTCGGGGTCGTTCCGGATCGCCGAGTGGCAGAGCCCGATGTAGTGGCCGGCTTCGTGGGTGGCGATCGCCTGGATGTCGAGGCTGCCGGGCGTGCCATCGGTGGCGTATTGCGGGCGGGGCGCGTCGTAGCCGAGCGGGATCGGGTTGAAGAGCATGCTCGCCTCGACGATCTCGCCGCTGCCGGCCTCGGAGAGCGGCAAGGTGATGGCGAGCACGCCGATCGGGATCACGACCGGCAGGAACGCGATCGGGTTCACGCCGTCGGTGGCGAAGCCGTTGACCTTGTCGGTGTCGGGGCCGCGGAAGAGCTCGAGCGAGGCGGTGGGGACGTCCTGCCACGCCTCGAACGAGGCCGCGATCGCCGCCTGCCACTGATCGAGCGGATCGGGTCCGGCGATGTTGTTGGTGATCTCGTTCAGGTTGATGTTGTACATGACCGGGTCCGGCCGGCCGTCGCCGTCCTTGTCCGGCCAGAAGGGCGCGACCGTCTTCGACGTGGTGAAGAGCCGCCCACCCGCGTGCGCGTTCGTCGCGAGCGCGAGCGCCATCACGAGCATGACCAGCATGGAGGGTCGCGATCCTTCGCGACCGCGACGCTGGCGGCTGCGAGGGACCGCAGCCCTCCACCGAGGCGCCCCGCTCATCGCGCACCGCCCTTCGCTCGCGCGATCGCCGCCTGCACCACGATCAGCCTGGAGGGCCGCTGTCCTTCGCGACCGCGACGCTGGCGGCTGCGAGGGACCGCAGCCCTCCATCGAGGCGCGCCGAGCACCCGCGCCCTCATCGCGCACCGCCCTTCGCGCGCGCGATCGCCGCCTGCAGTACGATCAGCCTGGAGGGTCGCGATCCTTCGCGACCGCGACGCTGGCGGCTGCGAGGGACCGCAGCCCTCCATCGAGGCGCGCCGAGCACCCCCGCCCCGCTCATCGCGCACCGCCCTTCGCGCGCGCGACCGCCGCCTGCACCTGCTCGTGGAACGAGTCGATCGAGACGCTGCCGTCGTCGCCCACGTCGCGCAGCCTGAGCAGCTCGATCGCCCCCGAGCCCGCCGGTGTGGCGTCACCGCTCTCGGTGAGCCCCGCCGCGCGGCTCACGCGCAGCTCGCCGCTCGCGCCGTGGACCAGATCGAGCTTCCCCTGGAAGAGCCCGATCACGCCCCACGTGCCGTCGCGGAAGTCCTGCAGGAAGAGGACACTCTCGCCGCCCACGTCGAACGCCGCCCCTCCCGGCACCAGCGCCGAGTAGCGCCCGTCGCGGCCCCCGGGCTGCACCACCTTGAGCTCGGCCGGCGGCTCGCCCTTCCATGCATCGAGGCGGGTGAAGCGCGCCTGGGTGCGGAAGACCAGCGGTCCCTCGGCGCGAGCCCCCTGGCGCTCCATCCGCCCCGACGCGATCTCGTCGCAGCGCGCGACCACGATCGCGTCGGCGTGGCGCGCGAGCTCATCCAGATCGAGCGGGATCAGCGTCGTCGCGCGCGCAGCGCTCGCCACCAGCACCACACCCAGCAGGCATCCCACGAAGCGCTTCATACGGCGTCTCCTCATCTCCGAGCCTCTCGCACACGTCGCCACCGCCGCAACCGTCCCGCCCGTCACGGCGGCGCGGCGGTGATGTGGTATCCCACGGGCGGGGACTGCGACGACCATGCGCGAGGTGCTCGCGAGCGAGATCCGGAACGCGATCCGTTATCTGCGCGCCAACTGGCTCGCGGCGCGGGTGCTCGCGAGCTATCTCTCGCTCTATCTGCTCTACAAGCTCCTCGGCGCGGACCGCATCCGCGCGTACGCCGAGCGCCTCCACGAGAAAAACGCCGATCGCGTCCTGACCGGCATCCTCGAGCTCAAGGCGGTCTACATCAAGCTCGGCCAGGTGCTGAGCGTGATGGGCGGCATCCTGCCGAGCGCCTTCGGCGAGAAGCTGGTGGGCCTCCAGGACGCGGTGCCGCCGCACCCGTACAAGGACATCGAGCGGCGCTTCCGCGAGGAGTTCGGCAAGAGCCCGCAAGAGCTCGGGCTCATGCTCGAGCCGGTGCCGCTCGCGTCGGCTTCGCTCGGTCAGGTGCACCGCGCCACCGATGCGCAAGGGCGCGACCTCGCGATCAAGGTCCAGTACCCCGACATCGAGAAGATCGTGGAGATGGACCTCAAGGTCCTCACCCGCGTCACGCGCATCCTCGACTTCTTCTTCCCCGACTTCCACTACCACCGCATCCGCGACCAGATCGCCGATGTGGTGCGCCGCGAGCTCGACTACCGCTCGGAGGCGCGCAACATGGCGACCTTCGCCGCCAACTTCGCCGACGACCCGGACGTGCTCTGCCCCGAGGTGGTGCCCGAATACACGAGCGGCCGGGTGCTCGCCATGACGTTCATGGAGGGCATCAAGATCGGCAACCGGCGGGTGCTGATGGAGGCGGGCATCGAGCCCGCCGCGGTGGTGAAGAAGCTGGCGCAGGTGTTCTTCAAGCAGGTGCTCAAGGATCGGCTCATCCACGCCGACCCGCACCCCGGGAACTTCCTGGTGCGCCCCGGGCCGAAGCTCGTGGTTCTCGACTTCGGCGCCGTCGAGCCGGTGCGCGAGCCGCTCATGAAGGGCATGCGCAAGGTGTTCCTCGGCTACATCTCGCGGAACGACCAGCTCGTGCTCGAAGGTGTGGAGATCATGGGCTTCGAGTCCGTCACCGGTGATCGCGCGGTGTTCGAGCGCTCGGTCAAGCACTACTTCGAGAAGCTCTTGCGCTACCGGCCCGAGGATCTCGCCAAGCTCAACCCCGAGATCATCAAGGACTTCACCGACCTCAAGCAGCTCGACGTGTCGTTTCGTGATCTGGCGCGCTCGTTCCAGTACCCCGAGGGGTACTTCTACATCGAGCGCAGCATGCTGCTGCTGCTCGGGCTCTGTGTCTCCCTCGACTACACGCTCGATCCGCTGATCGTGGGCGCGCCCTACGCGATGCAGCTCATCCTCGAGACGGCGGAGCCGGGCTCGCTCGTGATCCCGCCGCCTCCGGCGTCGTGAAGCGCTGGCTCGCGCGGCTCGGCGCCGTGCTGAGCTTCACGCTGGGAACCGTCGCGGCGCTCGAGGCGCTGCTCGCCCTCGCGGCGCCGGTGCCGCTCAACTCGCCGCGCTTTCGCACCTCGGAGCGCTACTGCACCGAGCTCACCGCCGGCAGCGACGGCGTCATCACCACCGCCGACTTCCGCCACACGTTCCATGTCGACGAGCGGGGCCGGCGCACGAGCGGCTCTGGGCCGCGCGCGGGAGCGCGCACCGTGGCGGTGGTCGGCGACTCGATGGTGTTCGGCGAGGGAGTCGCCGACGGCGAGACCTTCGTGGCCCGGCTGCCGGGCGCCCTCGCCGCGGCGGGAGCGGGCGAGTGGGACGCCTGGAACCTCGGCATCGGCGGCCACGGCACCGGCCAGCACCTGGCGCGGCTCGAGGACCTCGTCGCCTCGGGTGCGAGGCCCGACGTGGCGCTCGTGACCTTCTTCGCCAACGACCCGCGCGACGACCGCGAGTGCCGGCCGTTTCGGCTCGCCGCCGACGGCGCGGCGCTCACCCGCGCGGTCCCCGCCGACATGGCGCACCCACCGCCCAAGCGCTTGCCGTGGCTGGTCGAGCAGCCCGCCTACCGCTGGATCACCTCGCACTCGCAGATCGTGGGACGGCTCAGGCTGCGCGCCGCGCGCTCGCCGGAGAAGCGTGTCAGCGCGGCGGGTGCCCCCGGGCTCAATGCCCTCGACGAGCCGCTCAGCCCCGACGCGGTACGGCTCACGAACGCGCTCTATCGCCGCCTCGCCGCCGATGCGCGCTCGTGGGAGCTACCGATCGGCCTCGTGCTCGTGCCCCACAAGGGTTGCTTCACGGGCGGCGACGCGGCGCGGGCGTGCGCGACGAAGCTCGACACGGTGGCGCGGATCGCGGCCGAGAGCGGGTTACCGCTCCTCGACCTGCGCACCGTGTTCGATCCGGCGCGGCTCGACTCCGACTACCACGCCCACGACCTCCACTGGACCGTCGCCGGCCACGCCCGCGCCACCGCTCCGATCGCCGCGTTCATCGAGCAACTCGCCGCGAGCCGAGGTGGCACCGTGCGCCCGAGCACGTAAGCTTCCGGCATGTCCTCCGACGAAACTCCACCCGAACGGCCGCGCCGCCGTGTCGGCGAGAAGCCCGCACCCGCGAGACCCAAGAGCGACGTTCCGCCGCCGCCCGAGCCGCCGCCCCCGCCGCGCCCGGGCGAGGTGCTCCGTGATCGGTACCTGGTGCCGCGCGCCGTGACCGAGGCGGCGCTGGCGCGCGAGCTCGATGTGTCGGTGTCCTACGTGTCCGAGCTGGTGCGCGGGAAGCGCCGCATGACCACCGACAGCGCGCTCAGGCTCGGCCGCGCCACGGGCATCGACGCCAACGAGTGGATGCGGCTCCAGCAGGACTGGGACGCCTGGCGCGAGCGCCACCCGCGGCGGCGGTGATCCCCTGGAGGGCGGCCGCTTCGTCGGCCGCCCCAGGGATCGGCCTGGGGTCGTCGACGAAGCGACGACCCTCCAGGCGGAGGTCGCGGCGCGCTACCGCTGCACGGGCGCCAGGTAGAGCAGGTCGAAGAGCCCCTGGTCGGCGGCGCCGCCCGCGTAGCTGGCGGTGAAGCGCGCCTTGCGGGTGCCGGGCGGCACGGCGTCCTTGCGCTGGTGGGTCGTCCACTCTGCGGCGGCGCTCGGCGCGATCGCGACGCTTCCGAGCGAGCCGTTCCCCGCGTCGAGGAACTCCACCTCGAGCCCCGCCGCGGCGAGCGACTCGTAGCTGCGCAGGCTGCCGCCCCAGCGGATCGAGAGCTGGTCGAGGTCGATCCGCCCCGCCTGGCTCGAGAGATCCACGTCCTGCACCATCGCCGCGGGTGCCGTGTTGCCGAACCCGGTGATGAAGAACCCGTCGCCCGAGGCGCTCTTGAGCGGATAGACGTCGGTGTGGAGGTTCATGTCCACGAAGGCGCTCACCGCGCCGGTCACGGTCCAGCCGCTGGTGTTGCCGAGCTCGGCCTCGGGGTTCGTGAGCAGGTTCCCGGCGAGCACCTCGTGCGGCGCGCCGAGCGCCTCGAAGCCCAGGTAGACGTCGTCGAACATCGCGTCGTTGGAGAGCAGGTTCACGTAGTTCCGCGTCGAGGTGAGCACCATCGTGGCGCTGCGGGTGCCGGGCGGGACGTGGATCGTGGCGTAGTACGGGAACCAGTCGAGGGTGTCGCGGCGGCTCGAGGCCTCGACGCCGAGCAGCTTCCCGGCGCCGTCCTTCATCTCGACGCGGATCTCGGCCTCGTCGTACGGGCGCACCTGGTTGCTCGAGCCGTAAGCGTCGGAGATCGTCTGGTAGCCGGTGGTCATCCAGCCCGAGACCAGGAGCTGGCCGCGCCCCTGGTCGATGGCGCTCGCCTGGCTCGTGAGGCTCACGGTCTGGCGCGCCTTCGAGCGCGTCCCCGAGCAGCCGCCCTGGCCGGTCGCGAACAGGCTGCCCGCGTGCGCCACCTGGTTCTCGCGGGCGCTGGTGGCGGTCATGCCGCCCTCGGCGTTCCAGCTCGCCAGGTTCGACTCGAAGCCCGGGTTGGCGAGGAGGTTCGCGGGGCGCGAGCCGACGGGCGGGAAGCCGTAGTCGGGGCGGCGCTGCTCGGCGAACGGATCCTCGGTGAAGGGTGCGCCGGGGTCGGCGGAGAAGAGCAGCTCGGCCCACACCGGCTTGTGGTCGGACGGCACCGGCGTGAGCTTCACGACGTCGCCGGCCACGACGATCGCGCCGGCGGCGGTGCTGGTGAAGATCAGGTCGATGAGCTGGCTCCCCTCCGAGCCGTCGAAGCGCTTCGACGGCCAGCTGACGTGCTGGCCCGGGTACCAGCCGAGCGTGGTCCACGAGTCGGTGAGGACCTCCTCGAGCATCGTGATCTGGTCGGAGAAGTGCTCGTCGTTGAAGTCGCCGACCACGATCTTGTACGGGGTCGGATCGACCGAGAGGTAGCTGTCGACGAGCTCGCGGCAGTCGCGGTTGCCGTCGACGTTCCAGTCGGTGTGCACCGAGTAGATCGCGAAGTCGACGCCACCGATCAGGGTGTGGGCGCGGGTGAAGGTGCGCCCGGTGGCGAGGGTGAACCACTCGGTCTCGGTGAGCGGCGTCTTCGAGATCAACGCCTCGCCGTGGTCGCCGTGATAGGCGTACGGGAAGCCCGCGGCGGTGGCGACGTCGGCGGTGAGGGCGGCGCTCGGGTCTTCCTGGAGACCGACGACGTCGAGGTCGAGGGGGGCGAGCGCGGCGCCGATGGTGGCGGCGTTCGCCCAGTTTCCGCCGTAGAGGTTCCACGAGCCGGCGCGGACGTGGATGCCGGCGGGCAGCGTGACGGGCGGCGGCGGCTCGCTCGGGAACCACGGGCCGAGCGAGGGCGGTCGAGAGCGAGTCGAGGCGGCTCGGGATGGGCAGGAGGCCAGCGAAGAAGAGGGCGACGAGGACCAGGAGCGGCGCGCGTTTCATGGTCCTTCGATTGTACAGATGGCCTCGACGCGGCGCATCGCGGCGGCCCGGTTGTAAAGCACTTGCTATACAAAATCGTAAAGCTGATGCTCTACAAATTTGTAAAGCTAAAGCTCCACAGACGGGTTTTCGCGGGACTCGGGGCAAAAGGGGCTGTCTTGGGGCGTCTGGGGGCCTCTGGGAGGCGTGATTCGGAGCTGCGGGCGGGGACGGGCCCCGCCCCTACGGGAAGAATCGGCGGCCGAGCGGGGCGCGTCGTCGAGACGATCGGCGGCCGAGCGGGCCCCGCCCCCCCCCCGCCCCCCCCCCAGCCCCCAACGGGTGGGTCAGCGCGGACGATCGGCGGGGGGCGGGAGGATGGTGGGGCCGCGGGAGGTGAGCGCTTCGGCCAGGAACTCGCCGACGTGCTGGTGGAGGTCCTTGGCGAAGGCGACGCCGGTGTGGGTGGCGACGCTGCCGTCGAGGAAGGTGCGGTACTGGACCAGCCCGGCGGTGAGCTCGCCAGGACCGTTGCCGGCGGCGGGGTAGGGCGCGCGCGCGAGGCCCACGACGTCGCGGTGCGCGGGCACGAGCTGGGGGAGGCCGAGCGCGCGGGCGAGCGACTCGTTGGACGGGTTGGGCACCACGTCGTCGTCGATGACCTCGAGCTGCATCAGCGGCATCGCCGGCGCGGCGCCGGGGAAGCGCTCGGCGAGGACGTGCGGCGCGTAGGCGAGCGGGTCGCCGGGAGCGAGGACGTTCTGCGCCGCGGCGATCGCGGTGTAGACGAGGCCGGTCGGCAGGTGAGTGGCGTGGGCCAGGTCGGCGAGGAAGTCGAAGCCGCCGAAGCCGGGCTGGAGCTTGAGCTCCTCGGTGATCACGTCGGTCCAGGTGCCGCCGGCGATCATGAGGACCGCGGCGTCGAGGGCGGGATCGACGGCGACGAAGAGCGTGCCGAGGATGCCGCCGAACGACTCGCCGAGGTAGGCGATGCGCTCGCCGTCGAGGTCGGGAACGCCGTCGGGAGCGCCGAGCGGCAGCACGTCGAGGCCGTTCAGGCCGGTCGCCACGCAGCGCTCGAGCTCGACCAGGTCGGCGATCGTCTGGCGCACGCTGTCCTTCATCGCCGGCAGGTCGTCGACGTGGAAGAAGGAGAGCGCGGGCAGCAGCGAGCCGGTGTAGCGCGTGCCGTGCTCGACGAAGTCGATGCCGATCGTCGCCAGCCCCGCCGCGGCCATCGCGTCCGAGTAGTCGAGGACCTGCTCCTTCGAGGCGTCGATGCCGTGGCCGTAGATCACCACCGGCGCCCGCCGCGCGCGCTCCGGCAGCGAGAGCAGCACGCCGAGCTCCACGGGGGGAGCGGTGACCGGCACGCTCGCGAAGCGGGCGTCGACCAGCCGGCCGTCTTCGCCGCGGAAGTCGTAGGCCGAGAGCTGGCCGTGGACGATCACCTCGTCGCCGCGGACCTCGGTGGACTCGACACGAAAGCGCGGGGGCTTTGCCGCCGCGGTGCGGACCTCGGCGTCCACCAGCCGCACGAGCCGCGCCGTGAGCGCCTCGTGGGAGGCGGTGGTGAACGCGGTCATCCCGGCGAGGTCCTCGCGGCCGAGGGGAAGCACTGCCGAGAGCGCGTCGGCGGTGTCGCGAAGGCCCGCGGCGTAGGTCTCGAGGCGCGGGTTGCCGAGCGCCGTGCCGCGCTCGCCGGCGAGGGCCGCCTGCAGCGTCGCCGAGGGTTCGAGCTCGCCGCCGTCCGCGCCGCGCAGCCGGCGCGTCACCACCAGCGCGTGCCGGGTGCCGGTGGCGAGCGGGCGCAGCGCGCGGATCATGAGCGTGTGGCTCGGCGGGTCGAGGGTGAGGCCGAGCGGCTCGTAGCGAGCGAGGAACGGGATCGGCACGCCGAAGTCGGGCGCCGCCGGATCGGCCACGGTCAGGATCACGCTCGCCGCCGGGTCCGCGCTCGCGTCGTCGGGCGGCAAGCTCGCGAGCTCGATCGGCCCCGACAGCGCGATCATCATCCGGCTCGACGGGTCGAAGCCGTCGAGCTCGCCTTCGCGCTCGAGGCCGATGAAGGACGGCAGCGCGGTGTTCCAGACGTCGATCCGCCGCCCGCCCGGGCGGGTCCGGTCGGCGGTGGTGAAGAGGTCGCTCGGGAACGGGCGGAGCTCGCCGGCGAGCGGATCGAACGCGACCTGCGGACCCGCGGCGCCCGCCCCGGTGCGATAGCGGAACGCGAGCGGCGTTGCGAGCGTCGCGCCGTCGCGCGTGGCCAGCCCCGCGTCGAGCCGCACCTCGACCGCCGCGTCGCCCGGCAGCCGCTCGACCGGATCGATCGCGATCGAAGCATCGTCCACGCCACCGGCGCGCACCCGCGCTCGAGCCGCGCGCCCCGCGACCACGAGGTGGATCCGCGTCGCGGCCGCGGCCACGTCGACCGCGCCCGCGAAGCGCACCCGGAACACGGCGCTCGTCGCCAGCCCGTCGCTGCCCGCCGCGGGCTCGACCGCCACCACCGGCGGCGCCGAGGTCACGGCGCCCCCGCCCGCGGCGTCGGGGCCCGAGCCGGACGAGCACCCGCTCGCCAGCGCGAGCGCCGCGCACGCGAGGCGCCGGATGCGGCGGCGCGCCGCCCGACCCATCACCGGTCGCGCCCGCTCAGCCGCCCGCGCCCGGCCCCCTGGGCGTGGGCGTGTAGATCGGCACCGGCGCCGACGAGCCGCCACCCTTGGCGCCCGCCGCGCCCGGCAGCGCGACGATCTTGCCGGTGCCGCTCTTCTCGACCTCGTCGATGCGCACCAGCGCGTGCATCGGGATGTGGATGCGCGTGACCCCCGCGAACTCGTTGCGCAGCTCTTGCTCGCTCGGGTCGATGATGACGCTCGACTTGGTGCCCCACACCAGGTCCGCCACCTCGACGAAGCCGAACAGCATTCCCTGGCCCACCTCGCGGGCGTAGATCTCGAAGATCCGCCCCTCGTTCTGGAACCGCACGCGGTAGGTCTTCTTCTTGGTGGCGCTGGGCTTGGGGGTGCTCATGGCGAACCTCGGAAGATCGCGTCGTCGACGTCGACGCTGATCGGGCAGTGGTCGGATCCCTTGATCTCGGGATGGATCGCGGCGCCGCGCACGAACTCCATCGCCGCGGGCGACGCCAGCACGTAGTCGATGCGCCAGCCGATGTTCTTCTCGCGCACGCCAAAGCGCTGGCTCCACCACGTGTAGTGGCCGGCGCCCTTCTCGAAGTGGCGGAAGGTGTCGACCCAGCCCTTCGCGAGCCAGCGCGACATCTCCTTGCGCTCGATCGCGGTGAAGCCGCTGGTCTCGCGGTTCTCCTTCGGCCGCGCGATGTCGATCTCCTCGTGGGCGGTGTTGAAGTCGCCCATCACCAGGATCCGCGCGCCGCGCGCCTTCTCCGCCTCGAGCACCTCGAAGAGCTTCTTGTAGAAGCGCAGCTTGAAGGGAATGCGGCTGTTGTCGCGGTCGGGTCCGTTGCCGTTCGGGAAGTAGCCGTTGACCACCGTGAGCGCGCCGAAGCGCGCCATGACGAGCCGCCCCTCGCAGTCGAGGGTGCGCACGCCGAGGGTGCAGCGCACCTCGTCGTGGGGGCGCCGCGCCATGAGCCCGACACCGCTGTAGCCGGCGCGCTCGGCGCACACCCAGTGATAGTGCCAGCCGTCGAGCCCGTGGACGTCGGGAGGGATCTGGTCGTGGCTCGCGCGGACTTCCTGCAGACCCACGATCTCGGCACCGCTCGAGTCGAGCCAGTCGCGAAAACCCTTCTTCGCGACGGCGCGGATACCGTTCACGTTCCACGAGACGATTCGATGCGGGCGCTCGGATGCCATGGTCTCCTGCGGGGGCCTGTCCGTCCCCTCGACGGTCATCGGGGCAGCGTGCAAGATGGCGCTCCCGCGCCATCCGGGCGCCGCGGCCCCCTCATGGACGAACGGTTCGGAAGGCTACCTCGTGGCGGCGTGTGTCCGCGGTCCGGCGTGGTCGCGCTGCGCGTCGCGGGGGTGATCACGCTGCTCGCGGCGCTCGCGAGCCCCGCGCTGGCGCTGCCGCCCGCGCCCGCCGATCAGGCGCCCACGATGCGCGCGTGCTGCGCCTTCGGCTACAACCTGGCGCCCAAGATCGGCACGATCGAGTTCCCGATCCGGATCGGGAACGTGTCCGCGTCCCGACCCTTCGGCAAGCACAGCTACGCCGGAGCGCTCCGGATCGACGAGCGCAACGCCCACCTCTACACGTGCGGCGGCGGCTTCGTCGATCTCGCTCACGTTCGCGACAACGCAGACTGGACCGGCTACCTGCTGACGCAGACCGAGGCGATGCTCGGCTCGGGCCAGGTGCTCGAGCTCCCCGGGGAGGCCGGCCCGCGGCGTTTGATCTTCCCGGCGCGCAGCCTGCCCGGTGATCGCGAGGAGCTGGTGCGGCTGGTGGCGCGACGCATCGCGCTCGACCTCTCGGTGTGGCACGAGATCGCGAGCTGGTACGGCTTCTCGCTGGTCCCGATCTTCCCGGAGCGGCTGTCGGCGTTCTCGCCCGAGGACTTCTACTCGAACGTGATGGGCACCGAGATCGGGCTCGCCGCGTACCTCTCGCCGAAGCCGTTCGACGACGCCGTCGAGGCGGGGATCATCGCCGCCACGCAGGCCCTCGATCCGGTGCCGGGAAGCTCGACGCGGCGCGCGTTCCAGATGGTCGACGGGCTGTGGTGGGATAGCCGTCGCTTCGTCCCCGACACCGACCTCGTCACGCGTCGCTATCTCGACGTCGGCCCGGTGGTGACGCCGTGGCGCGTCCCGGGCGCCAACGCGGCGCTGTGCGAGGGACGCAACGAGCCCGCGGTGCCACGCGTCGCGCCCGAGAAGGCTCCCGACGGTGAGCCGCTCACGAACTTCTACCGGCTCGAGCTCGATCCCGACACCCAGCTCATGCGCGGCACCCCGTTCCCCGCGCTCGCGATCGAGCGCATCACCTCGCTCGACTTCGGCTGGATCATCGCCACCATCCGCGATCAGATGGTCAGCGAGCTCGGCCCCGACTTCGAGAGCCCGGACGCGCCCCACCGGCCGCGGCCCGCGCCGGTGGCCTCCGCTTCGGCCGGCGACGAGGGGTCTCCGGTGAGCGATCCCGCGACCTCCGCGGAGGCGGCGGCCGGGGCGCCGGTCTCGACGAGCGAAGCCGCGTCGGGGAGCTGCGGCTCGTCGGACCCGATCTGCCGCATCCAGATGGAAGGACGCGTCGCCGGCTTCCATCTCCTCGACCTCAAGGTCAACGTCGGCGCCTCGGTCAACGACGATGGTCGTCTCGCCGGTGGCGGCGAGATCCGCGTCCTCGACGCCGACATCCCGGGCGGCGACATCCGCGCGTTCATCTTCGACGTGAACGACGACCGCGGGCGCCGCGACCTGGTGGCGCGCTTCGTGGTGGCCCAGTCGGACGCGGTCTACTTCTGCCGCGATCAGGAGAGCGACGAGCTCCATCCGCCGCTGGCGGCGTGGTTCCGCGCCTGCAAGCCGGGTGGCATCTGGGGCCTCGGCGGCAGCGTCGGCGAGTTCCAGTACGACGGCGCGACCGGCCGCAGCGCGATCCGCGCGTTCGAGTTCGACGCCGTCGCCAACGCCTTCGGCAACGCCAACACCCGCGACTACCTGACCAAGCGCCTGCTGCCGTACGTCGGCGTGAGCCTCGAGAGCGTGTGGCCCGGCACGGTCCCCGAGGAGGACGCCGGGTCGACCGCCAGCGCGCGACCGGAGACCGACGTGTCGCCGCGTGCCGTGGTCGGCATCCGGGGGCTCGCCCGCACCCGCGACATGCGCTGGGAGATGCAGGCCTACACCGGCTATCGCCAGGACCTCTCGGAGGCGAGCGACCAGAACTTCGAGGCGGGGCTCAAGCTCTTCCGTCACTTCCCGCTCGGCCTGACCGCGCCCGTGCGGGAGGACACCGAAGCCGGCCGTCCGTCGAACACCGAGGCGCGTGGCTGGAGCCTGTTCAGCGTCGGCCTGGAGGCGGGCTACAGCTACTGGTCGAAGCCCGAGAACCAGATCCAGGGCTGGGTGGGCCCGTTCGTGTCGGACCGCACGCCGCGCACCTGGCAAGCGCTCGTGACGATGCGCTGGCGACCCGGCGAGCTGACGTTCTGAGCCGGATCATGATCCGGCTGGCGACGGGGGATGGAACCCCCGTCGCTACGATGGTGTTCAGAGCGCGGGGGCCTCCGTGCCCCCGCCGGCCGCTCACACGCTCGGCGGCGCGAAGCGCAGGTACGCGAAGATCGCGAACGTGGCGAGCAACAGCACGCGCGTCACGCGCTGCGCCGTCGCGTAGCGCGTGGTCGCGCCGCATGCGTCGCAGCGGCTGCGGGTCTCGATCCAGAACCGCGAGGTGGGAGCACCCGTCGCGAGGGCGCGACCATCCTGGATCAGTCCCCACGTGGCGCTCAGCGCGAGACCCCAGCCGAGCACCTGGTGCATCACCCCGACGCCGCCGTACCACTCGACGGCGAACGCGATGTGGATGAGGAACACCCCCATCACCGCGTAGCCCACGCCGATGCCGGGATTCGCTTCGCGGCGCGCGTCCGCGGCGCCACACGACGGGCACGCCGCCGCGAACGGCGCGATCACGGCGCCTCCTCGGGGGGCTCGACGTCGAGGGCGCGGATCGCCTCGGCGGCGGACTCGGCGCCCTTCGCCTCGACCTCGGCGCCCGCCTTGGTGCGCTCGTAGGCGACGCCGCGCGCGGCGCGGAACGCACGCTCGCGCATCCCCGACGCGCACTCGCGGTACGTCTCGACGAGGCCCTTCGTCAGCGCATCTTTCACCGCCGCGCTCGTCTCGGGGGAACCGGTGGTGAGCCCGCCCTCGAGCGCCCGGTCGAGCTCGGCGAGCAACGCCTCTGCGATTCGATCGATCATCGGCTTCTAACAATAGCAGCACGCCGCCGCCGCGCGGCGTTGCTCCCGGCGTGAGCGTGGCGCTATGGTCTACGCGCTGCGTCAATTCGGTGCCGGAGCGGCGACATGGGCCACAGGATCTCGCGCCTGCTGGATGAAACGGCGAGCACCCTCGCGGGTGTTCTCCACCGTCGTAGCCCGCCCAACCCCAACACGCTCCACCAGCTCGAGCAGTTCCACGGGCACACGCCCGCGGAGCTCATGCCCGAGCCACGGCTGCCGGAGCGGGTCGACATCAGGCCGCGCTGGCGAAACGCCGAGTTCCTGTGCGAGGACCTGTCGTTCGCCTCGCCCCACGAGCCGATCAGCGACCACTTCCGGCGCCGTCACGAGGCCGAGTACCAGGCCAACGCGACGGTCCACGTGCAGTGGATCCGCCACCTCGCGCGCCCCGAGCTCCCGACGCTGATCTACCTGCACTCGTGGATGCAGCCCGACTTCAAGTGGGAGGAGCGCAACATGCTCCCCGGGCTGGCTCGCAAGCTCGGGATGCACGTGGCCCGCATGCAGCTCCCCTATCACGGCAAGCGCCGGCCCAAGGGCTCGCTCTTCCACGGTGAGTACTTCTGGACCGCCGACCTGGTGCGCACCATCGAGGCGATCCGCCAGACGGTGGTCGACGCGCGCGCACTGATCGGTTGGCTCGACTCGACCGGCCAGGGCCCGGTCGGCATGTCGGGCGCGAGCCTGGGCGGCATGATGACGCTCACCACCGCGTGCGTGGAGCCCAAGCTCGCGTTCGCGATCTCGATCGCAGCGCACCTCGACCTGCCGTCGGTGATGCTCGAGGCGTCGCTGCTCACGCGCTTCCGCCGTGAGCTCGCGACCTTCGGCTGGGGTCCCGAGCACGTCGGCGACTACCTCCGCGAGCTCGGCTTCCAGGAGCTCAAGCCGGCGATCCCCAAGGACCGCATCCTGCTGATCGCGGGCAAATACGACCGCATCCTGCGCCCCGAGCGCCTCAAGGCGCTGTGGACGCGCTGGGAAGAGCCGCACCTCGCGTGGTTCGAGGGCGGCCACGTCGAGATGTTCCGCTACCTGCGCGGACCGGTGCGCGAGATGCGCACCTTCATCGACGGGCTCGGGCTCGACGCGAACGCCGCGTCGCAAGGGCCGGTGGTGCGGGTCGCGAGCGACGCGGCGGCGCGGCCGGCTAGCGGCGAGCCGGGCGCCGTGCAGGCGCCCGACCCGGACACCAAGTCACTCTGGGCGTAGCCCCTTCAGCATCTTCACGAACGCCGGCTGGGCGTCCTTCACGGTCGCGTCGGGGCCGGTGATCTTGAAGAACCACGGGCCGCCCTTGCCCTCGATCACGGCGCCGAGCAGCCGCGAGCCCGGCTGTGCTTCCTTGACCCCGACCCCCATGCCGCCGGCCTTGAGCGTGCCGGGCACCGTGACGGTCGAGACCTTGTAGCTCGCGTCGCCCGCCTTCACGTCGAAGGAATCACGCTCGGGCTTGGTGCCCTCCGCCGAGTCCACCTGCGCCACCCAGCGGTCGAGGTTCGACTGGGCGTCGCCGCCCTGGCCGGTGCCGAAGTGGAAGACCACCAGGTCGGCCTTGCCCTTGTCGCCGGGGATCGCGGCCTGCACCAGTCGCATGACGGAGCTCGGGATCTCGCTCGTCCAGCCGGAGGGCAGCGCGAACTTGATGCCGGCGGCGTGGATCAACCCCTCGGCGTCGGGCTTGGCGGCGACCGGCGGCGTCATCGAGCCGCCCATGCCCATGCCTCCCATGGGAGCGCCCATGCCGCCGCCGCCCATCGGCGGATGGCCGGGTGGGATGTCGCCCATGCCACCGTGCGCCGGCATCGGCGGGGCCGGCGGCGCCTGCGCCTCGGCGCGAGCGGTGTGCGTCAGCGCCCAGCTCACCGTGCACGCACCCACGAGCGCGACGATCGCGGACGATCGGGATCGATGATTCATCGAGAGCCTCCTGGTTGGAAGTGGCCGGCAGACTAGCAGCTAAATGGGCCACCACGATCTGGATCGCCCTTGCGCCGAACGGGCTGGAGGGCGGCGCTTCGTCGCCGCCGAAGCCGATGGGACGCCGAGACCGGTCGCTACGAATCGTGACGTTGCATAGAGCGTCGCGGAATCGTTGTCGCCGGGCGCGGCGAGCGGCTAGCGTGCCGCGCTCGATGAGCGCGCGCGATCCACGTGGCGGCGCGCCGCCGGCGTCGCCGGTTGTCGCCGAGTCCGAGCTCGACGGCGGCGAGGTCGCCGAGTCGGGCGGCGGCTTGCCCGCCGCCGCCCTCGCGAGCCACGCGTCCGCGCCGCTCGCGTTCGCCTCCGAGCGTCGCGCCACCGACCGCGAGATCTGGTCGCTGTCGTGGCCGGTGATCCTGTCGCAGGTCCTCGCCAGCGCGGTGAGCCTCATCGACATCGCGATGGTGGGCAGCTTGAGCCGCGTCGACGTCCAGGCGGTCGGCTACGCGACCCAGTACCTGAACCTCACACAGGCGGTGCTCCTGGGGCTGGGAGCCGCGTGCGTGGCACTGATGGCGCAGGCCCGGGGCGCGGACGACCCGAGCCGCGCTCGGCACGCGCTGGCGGGCTCACTCGTGGTGACGATCGCGGTGTCGGTGGTGGTGACCGCCGCGTGCCTGGTGTTCCCCGCGACGCTCATGCGCTGGCTCTCGGCGCCCGAGCCGACGATCGACGCCGGGATCGGCTACTTCCGGCTCACCCTCGGCACGACGTTGCTCTTCGGGATGTCGCTCACCCTCGAGAGCGGCTTCCGCGCGATCCGCGAGACGCGCCTGCCGATGCTGATCGCGCTCGGCGTGACGGTGGTCAAGATCGCGCTCAACGCGGTGCTGATCTTCGGCGGGCTCGGCTTCCCGCGCCTCGAGCTGGCGGGCGCCGGGCTCGCGACGCTCGTCTCGCAGGGCCTCGGCCTGGTGGCCTTCGCGTGGGCCGCCCAGCGCCGCGACGCGCCCTCCGAGATGCGCGTGGCGGCGGCCGACTTCCGTCCCGCGCGGCCGGTGCTCGGCGAGCTGCTCAGGCTCTCTGGACCGGCCGTGGCCGAGCGCGCGGTGCTGCAGGTGGCGATGATGACCTACTTCGCCGTGATCGGCCGCTTCGGCACGGCACCGATCGCCGCGTACACGATCGGCATCCGCATCCTCTCGTTCACCTGGATCCCGGGCACCAGCTTCGCGGTCGCGGCCGCCACGCTCGTGGGCCAGGCGGTGGGCGCGGGCGACGACCGGCGCGCGGCGCGGGTGGGCTGGCGCTCGACGCTCTTCTCGCTGGTGGTGTCGGTGGTGCTCGGGATCTTCTTCGCGCTCGGCCGCGAGCCGCTCGCGCGGCTCTTCACGGCCGACGAGGGAGTCGTCCGCGAGCTCGGCCCCTTCATGCTGGTGCTCGCCGCGGCGCAGCCGCTCCTCGGCGTGCACTTCACTCTTGCCGGCGCCTTGCGCGGGGCGGGCGACACCGTGACGCCGTTCTTCGCGGCGCTGGTGGGGAACTGGGTGTTCCGGGTGCCGATCGCCTATCTCGCGGTCCCGGAGCGCGGCGCCACGGTGCTGTGGGTGTGGGGCGCGCTCGCGCTCGATCACCTCGCGCGCGCGATCTGGCTGAGCCTCGCCTTCTGGCGCGGCCGGTGGCGCGCCAACGTGGTGACGCTCGGCCGGCGAGGCGGGGGGCCGTAGCGGCGCCGCCCCCGGCCCGCGCTGGCTCAGACCACGCTGCCGGGGTTTCCGTCCTTGTCCACGAACGGCAGCTCGGCCGCCGCCCACGCGCGCATGCCGCCCTCCACGTTGTGGATCTCGTAGCCGCGGGAGCGCAGCATGTTGGTGATCCTCGCGCTGCGTGCGCCGCTACGGCACACGCACGCGATCTCACGGGTGGGATCGATCTCGTCGGCGCGGCCATCCACCTGGGTCATGGGGATGTGGAGCGCGCCTTCGATCCGTCCCGCGTTCCATTCGTCGTTCTCGCGAACGTCGAGAATCAAGAGCTCGTCACGACGTTCGAACACCTCTGCGGGCGTCACGGCTTTTCCTCCTTGGGGGTTCTGGCAGCCGATTGTGTGGAAATCACGCGTTTCCTGGCAAGATCCGCAAGGTGTGCTCGCCGCCGGTGCGAGGCGTGGTGACGGTCACCACCTCGCGCGCGGCGTCCCACGAGCTCGACCACGAGCCGTCCGGGTCGCTCGACTCGAGGTGCCAGCCGTCGGGGTAGTGGCGGTGGGCGCCGACGTAGAGCTCGGTGGGCGCGGTGACACCGCGGCGCTCGGTGAAGGTGAGCGTCAGCACGCGCGCCGTCGCGTCGTAGGCGTAGGAGACGGGGACTCCGGCGATCCGCCGCGGGTAGGGACGGGCGAGGTACTGCGCGCTCGGGTTGGGAGTACCGGTCGAGCGGTCGTAGAACGCCCAGCTCGTCGGCCCGCCCGGATCGAACGCCCAGTAGGCCCACCCCGCCATCAGCCGGTCGGCCATGTCGAGGACGTCGACGTAGTACTGGGCGGAGTCGGTCATCGCCCAGGTGAAGCCCCACTCGCCGATCACCAGCGGGCCGTCCTGGCGCTCGACCTCGGTGCGCCGCTCGCGCTCCCACGCGGGCACCGTGTCGTTGGCCGCCAGGTAGACGTTGCTCGCCTCGGCGATCGCCGAGTAGAGGTGCGGCGCGTACGCGATCCGCGGTGTCCCGCGGCGGCGGTCCTCGATGCGTGGGATCCACGACGGCGAGCCGTTGCCGGGAGCGCCGAAGCGCGGCTCGAAGAAGATCCAGTGGTGGTCGTCGACCTCGCGGATCGCGTCGGCGACGCGCTGGTAGAAGGGGCCGAACCGCTCCACGTCGAAGGCGGCCGAGGGAGCGCCGTCCTTGGGGCTGCGCCGGGTGCCCGCCTCGATCTTGTCGAAGTAGGAGCCAGGGTAGGGCTCGTTCAAGATGTCGTAGCCGATCACCGCGGGGTGGTCCTTGAAGCGCTCCGCGACCGCCCGCCACATCGCGGCGAAGTGCTGCTGGAGGTCGGGGTGGGCGCCCTGGTCGCCGGCCCAGAAGTTGTCGAAGACGCGCGTCACCGAGGACTGGAAATAGTTGAACGACCACGTCGAGCGGCACGTCGGCTCCATCGGGATGCCGTCGTCGCGCACCGTCCACTCAGGGTTGCCGTTGCCGCACGTGTACACCGACCACACGTCCTGGTGCATGTCGAGCATCACGTGGATGCCGGCGGCGTGAAGCCAGTCGAGGCGCTTCTCCACGCCCTGGAAGTAGGTCTCGTCGTAGACACCCGGCTCGGGCTCGGCGCCGTCCCAGCTCAGCAGGTAGCGGACGTGGTTGAAGCCGAACTCGTCCGCGAGCAGCGCCGCCTCCGACTCGAGGAAGTCGGGCATGCGATCGGGCGAGGTCTTGGCCGAGCTCGCGACGTTGGCGCCGTGGAGGATGAGCACGCGCCCCTCGGCGTCGGTGAAGAAGCGCGCCAGGCGGGCGTCGTCGGCCGTGCTCGCCGCGCCGCCGCTCGACGAGCCGCAGCCGCCGAGTGTGCACGCGAGCATCGCCGCGCCGGCGGCCGCGCGGATCGGGGCGCGCTTGCGCGCCCAGCGGGATTCGTGGTGTGAGATCGCGGCGAGGGAGGCGAGCATGCGGGTGACGGTCATCGCGAGAGGTGGGGTGAGTGCGGTGGTGCTGGCGGCGTCGGCCACGGGGTGCGCGGGGACCCGCGCGGACGGTTTGTGGCGAGTCTACGACGAGTCGCTCGCCGGCGCGCGCTACGTCGACCTCACTCATACCATCACGCCGGCCATTCCCGTGTGGGCCGGCTTCGGCGGGTCCAGCTTCGGACGCGCGCTCGATCCCGACACCGGCCGGGAGTACGACTACGCCGCCGACGGCTTCGAGGCGTCGCGTTACGCCCTCGCCACCGATCAGCTCGGCACCCAGCTCGACCCGCCCGCCCACTGGGATCCGGCATACCCGGCGATCGACGAGCTTCCGCCGACCTACGCCGTCCGCCCGCTGGTGGTGATCTCGATCGTCGAGCAGGTGGCGAAGGATCCCGGCCATCACCTGCAGCCGAGCGACGTGCTGGCGTGGGAGGCGAGCCACGGCCGCATCCCGGCGGGCTCGGTGGTGATGGTGCGCTCCGACTGGTCGAAGGCGTGGCCCGATCCGGCGCTCGCGACGCGCACGCCGTTTCCGGGAGTCGGCCTCGCGGCGCTACGGCTGCTCCACGAAGAGCGCCACATCCTCTTCCACGGCCACGAGCCGCTCGACACCGACACCACGCCCACCCTCGAGGGCGAGGCGTGGCTCATGCATCACGGCTACACCCAGGCCGAAGGCGTCGCCAACCTCGACCGCGTGCCGGAGACGGGCGCCTTGGTCGCGATCGGCTACCCCAAGCTCGGCGGCGGTACCGGCGGCTACGCGCGGTTCGTCGCGATCTGTCCGCCCGGGTGGCGAGAGGGCGCGCGCATCGCCGACACCCCCGAGGCGCCGCTACCCAGGAGCGACCGGCCGCTCCACTGGGACGCCGCCAAGGGGATGCGGGTGCGGTAGGCGCGTGGCTCACGCCCGCCAGTGGGGCGGGATCGTCTTGGCGAAGTACGGCAACGCCTCGACCCGCTTCTCCCATGCACGGAGCTTCGGCCCCACGATCCCGTCCACGTCGAGGCTCGCCACGAACTTGGCCTGCATGCGTCGCGCGAGCGCGATCAGCGGGTAGAGCGACAAGTCGGCCGCGGAGATCGCGTCGCTCGCGAGGAACTCGCCGGCGATGTCTCGCTCGAAGTGCTCGAGCTCCAGGCCGAGCTCGGCGCGCGCCTTCGCGATCGCCTCCGCGCTGCGTTCGGCCTCCGGCTTGAAGAGGATCTCGTCGACCAGGTGCTCGATCGCGGGCGCCACGTACGCGTCGACCTCCGCGATCAGGCGGTTGGTGACCGCGCGGGTGGTGCAGTTCCCCGGGAAGAGGCTCTTCCCCGAGTCCGGGTAGCACTCCTCCAGGTAGCGCACGATCGCCGCCGACTCGTAGAGCGCGAAGCCGTCGTCGACGATCGCGGGCACCTTGCGGCGCGGGTTGATCGCCACGAACTCCGGCTTCTTCAGGTCGCCGGCCTGGAACGAGAGCATGTGCAGCTCGTACGGGAGTGCCTTGTGCTCGAGCGCGAGCCACACCCGCCACGCGTAAGGTGAGCCCGAGCCCGCATGGAACTGGATCGTCATCGTCGAATCTCCGTGCACGTCGCTGTGTCCGGTGAGTGTATTCCGGGCGCGGCGAGCCCGACTCGGGTATGGTGGCGCGGAGGGAGGGTGAGCTCACAACCCCATGCACATCCAAGACGACCCCATCGAGCACGCGGACGGCCCGGGGATGCCCGAGCGACGCCTCATGTCCGCGATCCTCTGGGAAGCTTTCCACTCCCTGCAGCGCCCCACCGCCGCGCGGATCGCCTCCGGCGACCCGCTGCGCCGCGAGATCCTCGACTGGTTCCACACCGACCAGCTCGACTACGTGTTCTCGTTCCGCAGCATCTGCGCCTATCTCGAGATCGATCCGGTGCGGATCCGCGCCCAGGTCGAGGTGGTGGCCGCCCTCGCTCGCGATCGCAACTGATCGATCATGACCGACGACGCGCCGCGCACTCCCCTCACGTTCACTCGCCGCGAGTTCGTGGTCACGACGCTCGCGGTCGGGTTCACCGCCGCCGCCGGGCCGGTGATGGCCCAGACGGCGCTCGCGACCCCGGCCACCGGGCTCACCGCCGGCGAGGTGCAGATCCCCGTGAGCGGCGGGACGATGCCCGCCTACCGGGCCATGCCCGAGGGCGGCGCCAAGCTGCCGGTGGTGCTCGTGGTGCAGGAGGATCTTCGGCGTCCACGAGTACATCAAGGACGTGTGCCGGCGCTTCGCCAGGCTCGGCTACCTGGCGGTCGCGCCCGAGCTCTACGCGCGTCAAGGCGACGTCTCGAAGATGACCGACATCCAGCAGATCCTCGAGAAGGTCGTCTACAAGGTCCCCGACGCGCAGGTCATGGCCGACCTCGATTCGGCGGTCGCGTGGGCGGAGACGACCGGCGCGGCCGACACCTCGCGGCTCGGGATCACCGGCTTCTGCTGGGGTGGCCGCATCGTGTGGCTCTACGCGGCGCACAGCCCCAAGCTCAAAGCCGGCGTGGCGTGGTACGGCCGGGTCGCGAGCTCGCCGAGCGACGAGCTCCACCCCAAGCAGCCGATCGACCTCGTGAGCGAGCTCGAGGCGCCGGTGCTCGGGCTCTACGGCGGTGCCGACGACGGTATCCCGCAGGCGGATCTGGACCGGATGAAGGCCGCCCTCGCGGCGGCGAAGAACCCGAGCGAGATCGTGGTCTACCCCGGCGCGCCGCACGGCTTCCACGCCGACTACCGGCCGAGCTATCGGCCGGACGCGGCCGCCGACGGGTGGTCGCGGCTCCAGGCGTGGTTCCGGTCGAAGGGCGCCGTCTGAGCCGAGCAGGTTCTCTTCGTCCGCCTCGAGTTTGATACGATCGCCGCCCGGGGGGGCGCGATGGTCCGCAGCGGGGTCGGGAAGAGCACGCTCGTCGACTCGGCGAGCGCGGCTCGCGAGGCGATCGGCCGGGCGCTCGCGCCGCTCGCCGGAGCGTCGCCGCGGTTCGTGTGGGTGTTCGCGACCGCGCCCCACGACCACCCGGCGATCCTGGCGGCGTTGCGCGAGGCCGCGCCGGGCGCGCGGCTCGCGGGCTGCAGCGGAGAAGGCGTCATCGCCGGTGAGGCGAGCGAGGAGCGCGAGCACGCGCTCGCGGTGCTCGCGATCGCCTCGCCCGACGTCTTCTTCGAGCCGTTCCTGATCGACGGCTACGGCGCCGACCCCGCCGCCGCCGGGCGCGCCCTCGCGGCGCAGGTGGCCGCCGTGAAGGCCGATCGGCCGCTCGCGCTGTTCGTGTTCCCCGATGGCCTGGTCGGCGACTGCACGGTGTTCCTCGACACCCTCGCCGAGGCGCTGCCGTGCTCGATCCCGGTGCTCGGTGGCACGGCCGGCGACGACATGGCGTTCGTCCGCACGTACCAGTTCCTGGACGAGCGCGTCGCCAGCGGCGCGGTCGCGGCGGTGCTGGTGCACGGCGCCGCGCGCATCGCGCTCGCCACCAGCCACGGCTGCGTGCCGATCGGGCTCGAGCGACACATCACTCGCGCCCGCGGCGGCTGGCTGGACGAGATCGACGGCCGCGCCGCGTGGCTGGTGTTCAAGGACTACCTCGACGGCGACGTCGACGACCTGAACGCCGAGGGCGTGATCCACCTGAGCCTCGCGGACGACGTCGCTCCCGAGAGCGCCGCGGCGGCGCTCGACGACCGCGAGCGCTACGTCATCCGCACCCCGCTCGGCCTCGACAAGGAGCGCAACGCCCTCTTCTTCCCGGGCGGCGGCCTGGCCACGGGACGCACGGTGCGGATCGTGCGCCGCGATCCCGACCGCATTCGCGAGAGCGCCGAGCGCTGCGCCCGCCGCATCCTCGAAGCCGCTCGTGGGCACGCGCCAGCGTTCGTGCTCCAGTTCGACTGCGCCGGGCGCGGCCAGGTCCTGTTCGGCTCGTGCGCCGCCGACCACATCGTGCGCCCGCTGCGCACGGTCCTCGGTGACTCGGTGCCGTGGGTCGGTTTCCACACGTACGGCGAGATCGCTCCGGTGGCCGGTCGCGCGCGTTATCAGAACTACACCGTCGCCCTGTGTGCCCTCTTCGATGACGCGTGAGGAGCCGACCATGCCCCTGGCCGAGCTCGAGCGGCTGCGACGGGAGAACGCGACCCTCGACGAGCAGGTCAAGCTGCTCGTGCGCATGGAGCAGCGCTTCCACCGCGCGCGCACCGAGCACGAGCGCGAGCTGGCGCGGATCCGCACCCTCGGCGACCTGTCGCTGGCGTGCATCGGTGTCGAAGACCCGGCCACGATCCTCGAGTGCGCGGTCGAGGTGATGCGCGCCACCTTCGACGTCGACGCGGCGCTCGCGATCTGCGTCGGCGACGACGAGCGTCGCCCCAACGACGGCGCGCCGTGGGTCGCGTGCGCGCCACCTGGCGCGTGGGAGGCGAGCGAAGCGGGGGTGGACGCGGCGCGGCGCGCGGCCGAGCGCGCCTTCGACGCTTCGATCGCCTCGCCGGCCGCGACCGGCGAGGCCGGGCGCGCGGCGCACGCGGCGCTCGCGGCGGCGCTCGGCCTCGAGCCCGCCGCGCTGGTCGCCTGCATGCCGCTCGCGAGCCCGTCCGGACGCTTCCGCGGCGCGCTCGTGGCCCGTCGCGGCGAGCGCCGCGCGGCCTTCCACCGCGAGCGCCTCGACCCCAAGCACGAGCCCTTCCTCATGCTCATGCGCGCGCACCTCGAGCGCGCCCTCGAGAGCTGCACCCTGACCCGCGACTTGCGCGAGCGCGGCCGCGAGCTCGCCGCCGCCAACGCCGATCTCGCCGCGAGCCTCGAGGAGCTCAGGCGCGCCCAGGAGCTGCTCCAGTCGCAGAAGCTCCAGGCGATCGGCCAGCTCGCGGGCGGCGTCGCGCACGACTTCAACAACCTCCTCACCGTGATCCTCGGTCACGCCGAGTTCGCGCGCATGCGCATCCCGGCCGGCAGCCCGGCGCGCGACGACGTGGTGCAGGTGATCGAGGCCGGCAACCGCGCCGCGACCATCACCCAGCAGCTCCTCGCGTTCGGCCGCAAGCAGCGCCTCACGAAGGAGGTCGTCGACCTGAACGAGCTCGCCAGCGCCACCGGGCGGATGCTGGCGCGGCTGATCGGTGAGCGGATCCAGCTCAAGCTGGTGTTCCAGCCCGACGTCGCGAGCGCCTACTGCGACCGCGGCCAGCTCGAGCAGGCGGTGCTCAACCTGGTGGTGAACGCCCGCGACGCGATGCCGAACGGCGGCGAGATCCGCATCGTCACCCGCGCGGCGACCGCCACCGACGTGGAGCGCTGCGGCGAGGAGTTCGACCCCACCCGGTACGTGGTGCTGGCGGTGGAGGACGACGGCGTCGGCATGCCCGCCGAGGTCCGCGCGCACGTCTTCGAGCCGTTCTTCACCACCAAGGGGCTCGCGAGCGGCGCCGGGCTCGGGCTCGCGATGGTCTACGGCTACGTCAAGCAGAGTCAGGGCTACGTCTCCGTCGAGAGCGAGGTGGGGCGTGGCTCGACCTTCACGCTGGTGCTGCCGACCGAGCGGCCGGGCGAGGGCCGGGTGGCGCCACGGAGCAACCCGGCGCCGGCGGCGGTGGGCGACGGCTCGACGATCCTGGTGGTCGAGGACGATCCGACGCTCCGCATGGTGGCGGTCCGCGCCATCGGCGAGGCCGGCTGGACGGTGATCGAGGCCGAGAGCGCGGATGCGGCGCTGACGGCGGTCGAGAAGCACGGCGGCGTGGTGGACCTCCTGGTCGCCGACGTGGTGCTGCCGCGCGCCGACGGCGTCGAGCTCGCCAATCGGCTGCGCAAGCGCTGGCCCGCGCTGCCGGTGCTCCTGATCTCGGGCTACCCGCCCGAGCGCCTCGAAGCGCGCCGCGCCCTCGCCGGCGAGCACCGCCTGCTGGCCAAGCCCTTCACCTGCGATCAGCTCGTCGCCGAGGCCCAGGCCCTGCTCGCGGAAGCTCGCGACGCTCGCGAGCCCGGCCACACGTGACGCGCCGTCCCCCGCGGACCTCGCGCCCGACTCACCCCATCGCCTGCTCGTAGAGGGTGACGACCTGACCGGGGTCCTTGACCGGCCGCGCGTTGAAGAGCCCGGTGATGTCCACGATCGCGAGGTTGGCGCACTCGCCGAGGACGTCCTGGGTCACGCCCACTTCGCTCAGCTTGGTGGGGTGACCGCAGCGCGCGAGCAGCTCGGCGACGGCCCCGGGCGCCGCCTCCGCCTTTTCCCGCTCGCTCATGCCGTCCGTCGCGACACCGAGGGCCTCGGCCACCCGCGCCATCTTCTCCACACACGCGCTCACGTTGAAGCGCATCACGTGCGGCAGGATGATGCCGTTACCGGTGCCGTGGGGCACGCCGCAGCGGGCACCGATCGAGTGCGACATCGCGTGCACCAGGCCCACCTGCGCGCTCGCGATCGCGAGGCCCGCGAGCGTGGCGGCGGACTGCATCTGGCCGCGCGCCTCGAGGTCGGCGCCATTTTCGACGCACACCGGTAGCCAGCGGGTGATGAGCCGGATCGCGTGCAGCGCCTGGCTGTCGGCGATCGGGTTCGAGACCCGGCTGGTCGCTGCCTCGATCGCGTGGGTGAGGGCGTCGAAGCCGGTCGAGGCCGTCATGCCGCGCGGCAGCGTCGCGAGCAGCTCGGGGTCGAGGATCGCCACGTCGGGGTAGAGCTTCTCGTCGACCACGAACACCTTGGACGCGAGACGCTCGTTCTTGACCACGGCGGCGTTGGTGACCTCGCTGCCGGTGCCGGCGGTGGTGGGGATCGCGATCAGCGGCGTCGGCTTGCGGGAGAGCCCGTTCACGCGCACGTGGTCGATGGCGCGCCCGCCTTCGGCCAGGAGCACGCCGACCACCTTGGCGGTGTCGATCACGCTGCCGCCGCCGAGCGCCACGATCAGGTCGCAGCCGGCCTTGCGGCCCACCTCGGCGGTACGGTCGATCACCTCGAGCCCCGAGTCCTGCGGCACGTCCGCGACCTCCGCGGCGATCCGCGCGCCGAGCACGTCGCGCACCCGCTCCACGAGGCCGGCGCGGCTGACGCCGGGATCGGTCACCAGGAGCACACGCTTCCCGCCCACCGCTCCCACCTCGAGGTCGAGGCGCGCCACCGAGCGCGGACCGGAGTGGATCTTGGTCGGCACTCCGTACTGGTAGGTCGCGGACCTGGGCTCCTTGAGCAGCAGGTGGAAGCCGATCTTGTCCTCGGGGCGCACGCCGAGCCCCACGTGGACGTGCTTGAGCTGCACGAACTCGGAGAGCCCCTGGTGGCCGAGCTCGCGGCCGATGCCGCTTTGCTTGTAGCCGCCGAAGGGCGCCATGTCGGAGAACGCGTGGAAGTCGTTGATCCACATGGTGCCGGTCTGGACCCGCGCGGCGACGCTCTCGGCGCGCGCCACGTTCCGCGACCACAGCCCGCCGCCCAGCCCGTATTCGCTGTCGTTGGCGATCGCCACCGCCTCGTCGACGTCGTGGTAGCGGATCACCGAGAGCACCGGCCCGAAGATCTCCTCGCGGGCGATGCGCATGGCGTTGGTCACGTTCGCGAAGATGGTGGGTGGGTAGTAGTAGCCCTCGTCGAAGCCGGCGACCTCGGCGGGGGCACCGCCGGCGACCACCTGTGCTCCCTCGCTCGTCCCGATCCGCACGTAGTCGTCGATGGTCGCGCGCTGCTTGGCGCTCACCACCGGGCCCATCTTGGTACGCGCGTCGAGCTGGTAGCCGAGCGGGATCTCGCCGGCGCGCTTGGCGAGGCGCTCGACGAACGCGTCGTGGAGCTTCTCGGGCAGGAGCAGCCGGGTCCCCGACTCGCACACCTGGCCCCAGTGGAGGAAACACGCGAACAAGGCGCCGTCGACGGCGAGGTCGAGGTCGGCGTCGTCGAGGACGATGTTGGCGGACTTCCCGCCCAGCTCGAGGGTCACCTTCTTCACCGTCGACGAGCCGAGTCGCATCACCTCGCGCCCCACCTCGGTCGAGCCCGTGAAGGCGACCTTTGCTACCTTCGGATGGGTGCAGAGCACCTCGCCCACCTCGCTGCCCGGGCCCGAGATCACGTTCACGACGCCCTTGGGGATGCCGCTCTCGCGGATGATCTCGCCGAGCAGGCACGCCGAGAGCGGTGTCACGCTCGCCGGCTTCAGCACCACCGTGTTCCCCATCAGGATCGCGGGGACGATCTTCCACACCGCCATCAGGAACGGGAAGTTCCACGGCACGATGCCGGCGCACACCCCGAACGGCTCGCGGCGCACGTAGTTGCGGCTCGGGATGAAGCCGCCACCGGTGGGCAGCTCCTCGATCCACGGGAAGTCCCTGGCGACGTAGCTGGCGAGGGTGCGCATGAAGCGCGCCGCCTGGAAGACGTCGGAGGCGGTGCGGCGGATGAGGCCGCCCGAGTCCATCGCCTCCATCATCGCGAGCCGCGGTGCCGCGCCCTGGATGCGGTCGGCGAGCTCCATCACGGCCCGCGCCCGCTCCTCGGGGGCGAGCCCGCTCCAGGTGCCGCGCTCGAAGGCGCGGTACGCGGCGTCGATGGCGCTCTCGGCGTCGGCGCGTCCAGCGCGCGGCACCTCGCCGATCACGCGCCCGGTGCCGGGATCGACGGTCTCGTAGGTCGCGCCATCGGCGGCGGCGGTGAGCTCGCCGTCGATCAAGAGCTTCGCAAGCGTCATGAAGAGTCCCTTTCCTGTCGCGTGACCACGGACACGCCTTCGGTGATCCGGTCGCCGGGATGGACGATCACGGTGTCGCCCTCGTGAAGGCCGTCCACGGCCTCGGCCTGGACGTCGTTGCGGTGGCCGACCCGCACCGCGCGCGGGTGCGCGCGGCCCCCCTCGACGACGAACACCGCCCAGTCTTCCTTGCTCCGGTAGAGCGCGCTCGTGGGTACGGTGAGCGCGTCTCCACTTTCCCACAACACGATCCGCGCCTCGACCCGGAAGCCATCGCCGAGCGCGGCCCACGTCTCGGGTGGCTCGACGAGGTCGATCACCACGTTGACGCGCTGCTCCTCGACGCCGAGCGCGGACACCTTGGTGAAGCCCGACGGCTCGACGCGCCGCACCCGCCCCGCGAGCGCCCGCGGTCCGCCCCAGCCCTCGAGCGACGCCGCCATGCCCTCGTGGACCTGCACCGCGTCGGTCGAGAGCAGGTCGACCACCACCTCGAGCGAGCGCGGGTCGGCGACCTCGACGAGCGGCGACCCCGCCGCCACCACCGTCTCGCTCTCCTCGAGGACGCGCAGCACGCGGCCGCCGACCGGCGAGCGCAGCTCCACGGCGTGGCCGCCGCCCGGCGCGGCGGTGGCGCCATCACCGCCGCTCGCCGCGCGCATCAGCGTGGCGCGCGCCGTCTCCAGCTCGAACCGGGCCACCTGCTCGGCGAACCCGGCCGCGCGCAGCTCCTGGACGGCGGTGCGCTCGGCGAGCTCGGCCTGGTCGAGGGCCTGGTGCGAGACGTCGCCGGTGGCGGCGAGCTTGCGCGCGCGCTCGACGTCGACGCGGGCATACGCGAGCGCCGCCTTGGCGCGCTCGGTCTCGGCGGCGGCGCGCGAGCTCCCCGCGAGCGCCGCCTTCTCGCGCGCCTCGGCCTCGGCGCGCGAGCGTGGGTCGAGGAGCGCGGGGTCGCTCGGCTCGATCGCGGCGAGCACGGTCTCGCCCGCCTTCACGGCGTCGCCGGCCTCGAGCGCGATCCGCTGCAGCCGCCCGGTGATCGGCGCGTGGACCACGAAGCGGTCGACGACCCGGGTCTTGCCCTCGTCGTCGACCGTCACCCGCATCGCGCCGCGCGCCACCCGCGCGGTGTCGACGGGCACCGGCTGGGGCAGGAACGCGTACACGATCCCCGCGGCGAGCGCCGCGCAGGCCAGTCCGAGGAAGGCCCGCCGTTTGAGACGCGTGGTCATGCTCGGCCATCGGAGGGACCGGCTCCCGCCGGTCCACGGAGTTGGTCGACGCGTCCCGGCGAGCCCCGGCCGGGCGGGAGCCCGGCCCTCCGAGGGAGGGTTCGTTCACGGCTCATTCGCGGGTCTTCAGCACCGCGACCAGGTCGAGGTGGTCGAGGCGCCGCCGCACCACGCCGCTCGACACCGCCGCGGACGCGATCACCACCACCGCGGCCATGGCGTAGGTGGAGCGGTCGATCACGAACGGGATCCTGTAGAGGTCGGTGTCCATCAAGCGCGCGAGCAACGACGCCAGCCCGAAGCCGATCCCGCACCCGAGCGGCAGCGCCAGCACCGTGATCAGCGCCAGCTCGCCGAGGAGGATGGTCGAGATCTCGGCGCGCGTGAAGCCCAGGACCCGTAACGAAGCGAGCTCGCGGGCGCGCTCCGAGAGCGAGATGCGGGCGCTGTTGTAGACCACGCCGAACACCATGATCCCCGCGAACAGCACGTTCATGGTGATCATCACCGACATGCTCTCCTCGATGGTCTTGCGGAAGCTCGCGAGCGCCGCCTGCTTGAGGGTGACGCTCGCCACCGAGGGTGTCCGGGTGAGCTCGCCGTAGAGGGTGCTGGCGCGAGCCGGGTCGACCTGCAGGAAAGCCCCGCTCACCGAGTCGCCCTCGCGGAGCAGGCGGCGCAGCGCCGGCAGGCTCATGAACGCCGCGGTGCCGACGAACTGCTCGCTCACGTCCGCGACCACCGTCTCGGCTACCTGGCGCGCGCCCTCCAGCACCTCGACCCGCACCCGGTCGCCGCGCCGCACCTCGAGGAGGCGCGCGAGCTTGTCGCTCAGCACCAGGCCGTCGGGCGGCAACGTCACCGGGCGGGTTCGCTCGTCGAGGACGCGGTGCAGGATCGGCGCCTCGCCGAGCCCGGTGATCGACACCAGCCGCTCGCGCTGGCGGCTGCGCAGCCGCACCGCCACCGCCCGGTACGGCTCGGCGCGCATCACGCCGGGCAGCCGCTCGAGCTCGTGGGCGGCGCGGGCGCCGCGCGGCTCCTGGAAGGTGAGCATCGCGTCCTCGCGCTGCTCGAGGCGGAACTGGACGTCGGCCATGAAGTCGAACGAGTCGAGGGAGAACTGGCCCGCGATCAGGAGCCCCATCGCGCCGGCGATGCCCACGGCGGTGAGCGCGGCGCGCAGCGGCTCGCGCTCCATGTGGCGCAGCACCATGCGCGCCGATTGCGCGAGCATCCGGTCGAGCCCGAGCCGGTCCACGAGCAGCGGCCGGTACATCGGCGGCGCCTTGGGCCGCATCGCCTCGGCCGGGTTGAGCCGGACGGCCTGGCGGACCGCGGTGAGTGCCCCGCCCAGGCTCGCGAGCGCGGCGAGCACGATCGACACCACCAGCACCGGCGCCGGCACCGTGAACTCGAGGCTCGGGAAGTGGAAGTACTTCACGTAGAGCCGCGTCATGCCGAAGCCGAGGCGGATGCCGAGCGCGACACCCACCACCGCTCCCACCGCCACGATCATCAGCACCAGCTTCACGTAGTGCCAGCCCACCGCGCGGTTGCCGTAGCCGAGGGCCTTCAAGGTGGCGATCTCCTCGCGCTCGGTCTCGACCAGCCGCGAGATCACGATCGAGAGCAGGAACGCGGCGACCGCCAGGAAGATCGCGGGCACCACGGTACCCATGGTGCGGAGCTGGCGGAACTCGTTGGCGACGAAGAAGGCCGACACCTGGTCCTTGCGTCCGTAGGCGCCGAGCCCGCCGTAGCGCTCGAGGAGGTGGTCGAGACGCGCGATGACCTCGGGCTCGGAGGCGCCCGGCAAGAGCGAGAGTGTCACCTCGTCGAAGGCGCCCTTCATGTCGAAGGCGGCCTCCAGGCCGGCGCGCCGCATCCACATCACGCCGAAGCGCTCGTCGTCGGGGAACACGCCGCCCGCGGGCAGCGAATAGACGTATTCGGGCGAGAGGGCGATGCCGACGATGTCGAAGCGCGTGAGCCGGCCGTTGAGGATCGCCTCGAGGTGGTCGCCGGGAGCGAAGTGGCGCGCGAGCGCGAACGCCTCGCTGATCAGCACCTCGCCGGCGCGCCCCGGCTCGGGATAGCGGCCCGCGCGCAGGTGCAGCGCGTCGAGGCGCGGCTCGCCCTGGTCGGGGATCGACACCAGCCTGCCGACCGCGGGCTCGTCGAGACCCTCGATCGAGAGGGTCACGTTCGCGATCACCCGGCACTCGACCACCGCCACACCCGGGATCGCCGCGATGCGCTCCTCGAGCGCCGCCGGCGCGCGCGTCAGCGACGCCCACACCTCGGCGAAGCGGTAGCGGTCGTAGTAGGCGTCGCGGGTGCGCTCGAGCGACGCCAGCACCGCGAACGAGAGCACCGCCATCGCCACCGCGCAGCCGATCAAGAGCGCGATGGCGAGCGCCTGGGTCTTCACCCGCCAGGTGTCGCGCACCAGTTTGCGGTCGATGGCGGTGAGCAGGCCCAGCCACCGCCAGCGCGGCGGCTCGTTCACCACGACAGGTCCTCGGGGCGCGCCTTGGTCTCGTTCACGTGCTGGGCCGCGATGCGGCCGTCGGCGATGTGGATCACGCGGTCGGCCATGGTGGCGATCGCCGCGTTGTGGGTGACGAGCGCGGTGCAGGTGCCGAGCTCGCGGTTCACCCGTTCGAGCGCCTCGAGCACCAGGATGCCGGTGTGGATGTCGAGGGCGCCGGTCGGCTCGTCGCAGAGCAGCACCTGCGGGTTCTTCGAGATCGCGCGTGCGATCGCCACGCGCTGCTGCTCGCCGCCCGAGAGCTGCGCCGGGAAGTGGTCCATGCGTGGGGCGAGCCCGACCATCGCGAGCGCCTCCTCGGGACGCATCGGCTGCGACGCGATCTCGGTGACGAGCGCCACGTTCTCGCGCGCGGTCAGGCTCGGGATGAGGTTGTAGAACTGGAAGACGAAGCCGACGTGCTCGCGGCGGTAGCGGGTGAGCGCGGCCTCGCCGGCGGCGGTGAGGTCGTGGTCCTCGAAGCGCACCGTGCCGGCGGTGGGAGTGTCGAGCCCGCCCAGGATGTTGAGGAGCGTCGACTTGCCGCTACCCGAGGGGCCGAGCAGCACCACCAGCTCGCCGCGCGCGAGCTCGAGGTCGACGCCGCGCAGCGCCTCCACCGTGACCTCGCCCATGCGGTAGAGCTTGGTCACTCCGCGCATCTCGAAGAGCGCCCGTGTGGCTGCCATGCCCCGAGGATAGCGGGGAACTTTTGTGCTTCTCGCCTGCGGCAACCCGTGCCAATCTCGCGGGTGGACCGCAGCCCCGAGCATCCGCGTGACAAGAGTGGCTGGCGACGGCATTCACGTAGCGGAGACGCTCCTCGCCACCGTGTTCCACGAGAGCCCGGTGGGGATGGCGCTGCTCCACCCTCGACTTCCGCTTCGAGCGCGCCAACCCGGTGCTGTGCGCGATCACGGGCTACGCGGAGAGCGAGCTCGTCGGCCGCAGCTTCGAGGAGATCACCCACCCCGACGACGTCCTCGCCGACGTCGAGCTCGCGCGGCTCCTCGCGCGTGGCGAGCTGCCCCGCTACCAGATCGAGAAACGCTACGTCCGCAAGGACGGCAGCGTGGTGTGGGTGTCGCTCAGCCGTAGCGTGCTGCGTGACGAGCGGGGGGCGCCGCTGCGCTACGTCGGGATCGTTCAGGACCTGACCGAGCGCAAGGCCCTCGAGGAGGCGCTCAGGCGTAGCGAGCGCCACTTCCGCGCGCTGATCGAGAACGGCCGCGACATCGTCCTGGTGCTCGACCGCGAGGGACGCAACATCTACGTGAGCCCCGCCAACCAGCGCTGGACGGGCTGGCCTCCCGAGGAACGGCTCGGTCGCGAGGGCTTCGAGCTCATCCATCCCGACGACCTCGGGCGCGTGAAGGGCCAGCTCGCGGAGCTGCTCCGCACGCCGGGGGGGAGCGCCTCCGCCGAGTACCGGTGGAAGCACCGCGACGGCCACTGGATCTGGGTCGAGGCCACCGCGCACCAGCTCGTCGACGATCCGGCGGTGCGCGGCGTCGTGGTCAGCGCCCGCGACGTGACCGAGCGTCGCGCGATCGAGGAGAAGCTCGAGCGGTCCGAGCGCTACTTCCGCGCCCTCATCGAGGCCACGCAGGACGTCGTGACGATCCTCGACGAGCACGCCGTCCGCACCTACGTGAGCCCCTCGGTCGAGGCGGTGCTGGGCTTCACGCCCGCCGAGCTGGTCGGCAGGCACGGCCTCGACTCCGTCCATCCCGACGATCTTCCGCGCGTGGCGCACGTTCTCGCCGAGCTGCTTCGCGCCCCGGGCGCTCGGGCGGCGCTCGAGCTCCGCGTGCGGCACAAGGACGGGTCGTGGCGTCACGCCGACTCGGTCGGTCACAACCTGCTCGACGACGCCGCCGTGCGCGGCATCGTCATCCACTCGCGCGACTCGACCGCGCGCCACGTGGCCGAGGCGCAGCTCGCCGCGAGCGAGCGCTACCACCGCGCGCTGCTCGAGAACGCGCTCGACCTCGTGTTCGTGACGGACCTCTCGGGAACGACGCGCTCCGTCAGCACCTCGATCGCGCGCGTGACCGGCCATGCCCCGTCGGAGCTCGTCGGTCGCAGCGTGTTCGAGATCGTCCACCCCGACGACGTCCCGCGGGCCGCCGAGGCCTTCGCGCGCTCCGCCCCGCAGCACGGCGCCCGCGAGGTCGTGGAGGTGCGCCTGCTCCACAAGGAAGGCGGCGTCCGTCACGTGGAGGTGGTCGGGCAGAGCTTCGTCGACGACCCGGTCGTCGACGGCGTGGTGCTCAACGCTCGCGACGTCACCGAGCGCAAGCTCGCCGAGGAGCGCCTCGCGCGCAGCGAGGCCTATTTCCGGGCGCTGATCGAGCAGGTCTCGGACGCCGTCACGGTCCTCGAGCCGGACGGCGCGCTGCGCTACCTGAGCCCGGCCATCCACCGGATCCTCGGCTACGAGCCCGCGGAGCTGGTGGGCAGCGCGCTGCTCGACCTGGTGCATCCGGACGATCGGGCCAAGATCGCCGCCGACGTCGCGGCCTGGCCGGTCGCGCCGGAGGAGGCCGCAGGCTCGACGCCCGCGCGCTTCCGTGCCCGCCACAAGGACGGCTCGTGGCGCACCCTGGAAGGCACCGGGCGCATCTCGTTCGAGGACCCGCTGGTGCGCGGCGTGATCGGCTCGGTGCGCGACGTCAGCGACCGGGTCGCGGCGGAGGAGGAGCGCGAGCGGCTCATCGGCGAGCTCCGGGCGGCGCTCGAGCAGGTGAAGACCCTGGAGGGCCTGCTGCCGATCTGCTCCTCGTGCAAGCGGGTCCGCGACGACCAGGGCTACTGGACCCAGATCGAGTCCTACCTCTCGGCCCACTCTCGCGCCGAGTTCAGCCACGGCATCTGCCCACGCTGCGCCAAGGAGCTCTATCCCGACTTCTTCGCCGACAAGCCCACCGATGAGATCCGCTGAGCGCCTCGTCGGACTGGCGCTGGTGCTCGCCGCTCTGCTCGCGGCCGGCTGCGGGAGCGACGACGCGGCCGTCGACCCGAGCGGCGCCGACCCCGCGGCGCTCGGTCCGTTCCCGGTGGGCGTGCGCACCCTCCCCGTCGACGACCCGAGCCGCGAGGACCTGACCGCGCGCTACCCGATCCCGCGCCGCGTCACCACCGAGGTCTGGTACCCGGCCGCCGAGTCCGCCCGCGCCGCGCCGAGGGATCCGGTGCTCGGCTTCATCCCCGACGAGCTCGAGGCGCCGCTCACCGCGATCATCCAGCGCTTCTACGGCACCGGCGGCATCGACAACCTGAGCTCGCTCACCGGCGCGGTGCGCGACGCGCCCATCGCGCGGAAGAGCGGACCGTATCCGCTGATCGCGCTCTCCCACGGCAACGGCAGCATCCGCTTCCAGAACTTCTCGCTCGCCGAGTACCTGGCGAGCCACGGCTTCGTGGTGGTGGCGCCCGACCACCTCGGCAACGCGCTCTTCGCGCAGCGCTCCGACGAGACCTACACGATCCTCAACCCGCTGCTCGTCCCGTTCGCGTACGTCGACCGTGTCCTCGACATCGAGCTCGTCTACTACACCTTCCTGGCCCTCGGCGAGGACGACCCGTCGGGCTTCTTCACCGGCACCATCGCGCTCGGCCGCGGTGTGGGCCTGGGCGGTCACTCGTTCGGCGGCACCACCACCTTCCAGGTCACGCCGCTCGACTCGCGGATCGCCGGCGCGATGAGCATGGCGGGAGTGCCGATCCCGATCCTGTCGCAGCCTTTCCACGTGCCGGCGCTGATGTGGACGGCCTTCGAAGACCGCACGATCGGCACCGACGGCTTCGCGAAGAACGAGAAGCTCTACGCGCGCTCGACCGGTCCCAGGATCCTCGCCGAGGTGATCGACGGCGGGCACTTCACCTTCACCGACGGCTGCCTGTTCCTGTCCTTCATCTTCGACGGCGACGGCTGCGGCGAGGGCGAGCGGATCGACGGCGGCGAGCCGTTCGCGTTCATCGACCCTGCGGTCGCGTTGCCGATCCTGAACCGCACCGCGGTCGCGTTCTTCCGCTGGACGCTCAAGGGCGACGCCGCGATGGTGCCGCGGCTCGCCGAGAACCCCGACCCGGCGTGGATCACCTACCGCGCCGACGGGCTGCCGGCTTCGCCTTCTTCGCCGGCGCGTTGACGCTCTCGAGCCACGCGGCGATCGGCTCGAACACCAGCTCGTGGGAGTGGCGGCTGATGAAGAGGTCGGCGTGGGCGAAGCGCAGCGCGTCGGTGCCGACGCGCAGCACGTCCTTGCGTTCCGCCCCGCTCGCCTCGAAGGCCGACAGCACCGTGGCCTCGGGCACGATGCCGTCGGCGTTCGCCACCACCACCAGGAGCGGGTTCTTCACGTGCTGCATGGCGCGGGTGATGTTGCGTCCCGAGAGCACCAGGTCGCGCTTGCGGATCCACTCGGCGATCTCGCGGTTGATCTGCGGGATCGGGTCCTCGATCGTCTTCACCAGCGTCGAGATCTTGCTGGTGTCGGTGATCTCGGGGTGCAGGTAGATCTTGAGGATGCTCGGCACGCGCTTGAGCAGCGGGAAGCCGAGCTCGGCCAGGTGGCTCGAGAACGCGAACGGCACCGAGCCGACGATTCGCGGGTTGCCGAACAGCCGCTTGATGAGCGGGTGGACGTCGTGCCACGCGAGCGGCGAGCCGATCGAGACGATCGCGCCCATGCGGTTGTCCGGCACCAGGCTCGCGTGGATGTACTGGTAGCTGCCGCCCAGGCTGCAGCCGATCGAGTCGATGCGGGTGGCGCCGGTGGCGGTGACCGAGTGGATGTGATCGAAGGCGGCGCGCAGGTCGGTGATCGCGACCTCGCCCATGCCGAAGCGGGTGGTGCCGCCGCGGCGGCGCGTGCCGCGCTGCTTGCGCAGGAAGAGCGACCACACCTCGAAGCCGCGCCGCGCGAAGAACTCCTCCATCGACTCGCCACTCGGGTGGTAGCCGAAGATGAAGGCGTTCATCCCGTAGCCAGGGATGATCGCGAGCGGGTTGAGCCCGGGCCGCAGGTGCTCGGGCGAGACGACCCGCTTGAGCTTGAGCTCCCAGCCGGCGCCGTTGGGGACGTAGTCGGTGCGGATGTCGAGCGCCATGCGAGCCTCCTCGCGAACGAGGGTACCTACGGGCGAGCGGCGAAGGAAAGCGCGCGCGGTGCTCCGTGATAACGTGGCGCGGCTTCGTCGCCGCTGGCTCCGGGAGGTCCATGTCTCGCTCGCGCGCTGCTCGTGGGTTCGCGGTTCTCGCCGCTGGTGTGGCCGTCGTCGCGTCGTTGCGCGTGGCGCACGCGCAAGAGCCGCCACCACCGCCGGACGTGGCGCCACCCGCGGCCACGTCCGCCGCCGAGCCGGCCAAGCCCTCCAGGCTCCTCGAGTTCCGCTACGACGGATGGACCGCCGCCTTCGAGGGCGACTGGCGGCTGCGCCTCACCTACCTGACGGCGTTCCAGCCGGTCGATCCGGAGCTGATCCCGGACGCCGAGCAACCCGCCTCCGACTGGCTCGAGCACCGCTTGCGCCTCGCCCCCTCGATCGCGTGGCAGCCCGACGGCGGCCCGCTCAGGAGCCTGCGGCTGGTCGCGCAGGCCGACTTCGCCGAGGGCGTGATCGGTGGCGACACGCCGCCCGTGCGCGCGATCCGCGACGACGAGCTCGACACCGCCGACCTCGACTACCTGTGGAGCGAGGCGGTGATCGACCGCTTCGTGGTGCGGCTCGGCCGCCAGGGCAGCACCTGGGGGCTCGGCCTGGTCGCCGACGACGGCACCGGCGAGGCGCCGTGGGGCGACAAGCGCTACGGCGACCGCGTCGACCGGCTGGTGGTCCGCTACGGCGGGCGCCCAGGTGATCCCGCCCACCCGTGGGCGGTTGCGGCGGCGGTGGACCGGCCGGTCGAGGACGATCTCACCCGCCACGGCTGGCAGGATCATGCATGGAACTACGTGGCCGCGGTGACGTACGGCGACGGCGTCCTCGAGGGCGGGCTCTACGAGGCGTTCCGCCTGCAACGCAACGAGCGCGACACCAACACCCGCATCAGCCTCACGGACGGCTTCGTGCGGTGGCGCGCCGACGACTGGAAGGTGGAAGCCGAGGCGCTGATCGCCGTCGGCAACACCGAGCTGGTCGCGACGCCCGCGAGCCCGAGCCAGGCCACGGTCCTCGAGCACGGCGCGACCGTGAGCGCCGGGTACTCGACCGAGAGCCTCGACGCGCTGCTCGACGCCGGCTACGCGTCCGGCGACGGCAACCCGTTCGACGACGAGGTCACCAACCTCACGTTCGACCCCGACTTCAACGTCGGGCTGGTGATGTTCGAGGAGTACCTGGCCGGGCTCACCGCCGCGAGCGCCTACAACCTCGGCGATCCGCTGCTGGTGGGCAGCCCCACGCCCGGCGCCTACCTGGTCGAGACCCGCGGCGGGGTCACCAACGCCGTGTACCTGAACCCGCGCGTCACGTGGCGCGAGGCGCGCGACGCCGGCTGGGAGGTCGAGCTCGGGGTGCTGTGGGCGCACGCGCTCGAGGACGTGGTCGATCCGTTCGCGAGCTTCGACGCGGGTGGCAGCCCGCGCAACTACCTGGGTGGGCCGGTGGGCGACCACGACCTCGGCTTCGAGGTCGACGGCGGGCTCGGCTATCGCATCCTCGCCGACGAGGTCCACGTGATGGTCGGCATCGAAAGCGGCGGCTACTGGCCGGGCGCCGCGTTCCGCGACGCGTCCGGGGCCAAGCCCGACGCGATCGCCCTCGTGCAGGGCCGCTTGAGCGCCCGATGGTGAGCCGAATGAAGCCGACGGTGCTGGCAGTCGTGGTGGTCTGCGCGGTGGCGCTCGCGGGGTGCGGCGCGTCGGACCGGGCACCCGGGCTCAAGGCGACGCCCGCGGGGAGCGGCCCAGAGATCGTGTGGGATCTCTACGCGCGGCCGTTCGCGGAGATCCCGTTCCCCAACGACGTGGCGACGCTCTACGACGAGACCACCCCGACCAAGCGCCGCGTGAACGTGAGCACCGACGCACCCACGGCGCTCGAGCGGCGCATCCGCGGCCACGTCGACGAGCTCGACGGCTTCGGGACCTACGCGCCGCTCACGATTCGCTTCAGGGCGCCCCTCGATCTCTCGACCGCGACGTCGGCGAACATCTGGCTGGTCAACGTCGACCCCACCTCCCGCGCCTACGGCAAGCCGGTGCCGCTCGACCTCGGCCGCGGCAACTTCCCGGTCCGCGACGACCCCAGCTACTTCTTCCCGTTCGACCCCGACCGCGCGCTCTCGGGCTACGTCTATCCGGCGAGCAACGTGGCGCCGCGGAGCGCCGGTGGCGCGCCCGAGTGGGTGGACTTCTACGAGGTCGCCACCGACACGCTGATCGTGCGGCCGGTGATGCCGCTCGAGCAGCGCAGCCACTACGCGGTGGTCCTCACCGACGGCCTGCGCGGTCGTGACGGCCAGCCGATCCGCTCGCCGTTCGGCGCGGTCCACCACCTCGACCAGACCCAGGATCTCTCGGACGCGCTGCCGGTCTTCGAGCGCCTCGGCGTGCCGCTCGCGCGGTGGGCGTTCGCGTGGACCTTCACCACCCAGTCGGTGACGTCGCTGCTCGAGAGTGCCCGCCGCGGGCTCGACGGCGAGGGACCGCTCGCGCGCATGGCGCAGGTCGCACCACCCAGGATCGACCAGCTCGAGAACCTCGACATCGCCACCGACGGCGACGGCTCGCTCCGGCTGCTCGGCATCCCCGCGGACAGCCAGGACAACGTCTACATCCTCCAGTCCGAGTTCCTGTCGCCGATCCTCAAGGCCGCCGAGTCGTTCGCGACGCCGGGCGAGTTCCCCAACTTCGGCGTCGACGGCGTCGACTACTTCGTGGTCGGCAGCTTCCTGTCGCCGAGCCTGATCCAGACCGCCGACGGCGTGATGGACGTGAACCCGGAGACCGGCGAGGGCACGATCGAGACCGACCGCGTGACCTTCATGCTGTCGATCCCGCGCGAGACCCAGGACCACCACCCGCCGTTCCCGGTGCTCGTCTACCAGCACGGCTCGAACACCTCGCGGCTCGAGAGTGTGGGCTTCGCGAACACCATGAGCCGCTTCGGCATCGCGATCGCGGCGATCGATGCCGTGGGCCACGGGCCGTTCGACGCGATCGCCGACGCCCGCGGCGACATCCAGGGGCTCGCCGGCGACCTGCCGATCCCGCCCCAGCTCATCGTGAACCTGATCGGCATCCTCACCGGCATCGACCTCCGCCCGGTGGACGATCTGCAGGAGGCCGCCGACAAGCTCTTCGAGGTCGGCGTGATCCAGGCGATCGGCGTCACCGGGCGCGCGGTCGACGCCGACGGCGACGGCATCACCGACTCCGGCGCCTCGTTCTTCCGCGCCAACGCCTTCGAGACCCGCGACACCGTGCGCCAGACGGTGATCGACGACATGCAGCTCATCCGCGTGCTCGAGCACCTGGGCGAGCGCTCGCAGTTCGACCTGAACGGTGACGGCGTGGCGGAGCTCGACGGCGACTTCAACGCCGACGGGCGCCTCGACCTCGGCGGGCCGGGTGCGACGTTCGTGATGTCGGGGACCTCGCTCGGCGGGATCCTCACCAACGTCGCTTCCGCGATCGAGCCCGCGATCCGCGCCGCGGCGCCGATCGTCCCGGGCGGCAACCTCGCCGACATGATCCTGCGCTCGCGGCTTCGGTTCGTCACCCAGGACATGTTCCTGCAGGTGATCGGACCGGTGGTGGTCGGCTGCCCGGTCGGTGGTGGCGAGGTGGCGCTCACCCTCAACAACGACGCCGCCAAGGAGGCGGGCGACGAGGGCTGCGATCCCGACGTCATCCCCGAGGTCACGCTCGGCTCACTGCCGGCCAAGGCGCGCTAGGTGATCACCGTGCGGAACCTCGCGAACGGCGAGGAGGCGAGCGGCGTCGCCGAGGACTCGGGCGGCTTCGCGGTGGGCATCCCCGCGGACGTGGGAGATCCGCTCGAGATCACGCTGGTGGGAGCCGACGGCGCGCCGCACGTCGTCACCGTGACCTCGAAGCACGAGGGGCTCGGCTTCCGCCGCAACACACCCGACGTGCGGCGCTTCATCGGCCTGGCGCAGATGGTCTTCGAGCCCGGCGATCCGGTGAACTACGCGCCGCACCTCTTCCTCGATCCGCTCCCCGGCGTGCCGCCCAAGCCGGTGCTCCAGACCAGCGACCCCGGCGACTTCACGGTGCCGTTCAACTGCCACCTCGCACTCGCGCGCGCCGCCGGCTTCTACGGCGATGAGAGCGAGGCGCTGCGCATCAACGACATCCTGATCGACCACGACGAGATGCTGCCCGAGGGCGACATCCCCTACGCCGAGCGCTGGGACATCGACGACCTCGACCGCAACAACGGCGGCATCGGCCCGCTACCGCCGGTGCGCGTCGGCGATGGCCTCTCGGCGGTGCGCTTCCCGATGGGGATCAAGCACGAGTTCATCGGCTTCTCGACACCCGACGCCCCCATCGACTGGGCGGTGTGGGCGCAGAACCAGATCGGGCTCTACCTGTCCTCGTTCGGCCGCAACCTCAAGGACGACCTGTGCCTCGAGGACTCGTCCTGCCCGTTCGTGCCGCCGGTGCCGCGGTGAACGGCCGGACGTGCGCGGCTGGAGCGTCGGCGCTCCGTCGCCGACCCAGACCGTCGCTGGCGCCCGACGGAGCGGGCGCGCTCCAGCGAACGACACGGCCCGCGATCGCCAGTTCGGTCGCTCACCCAGCTGGGATTCCTCGGCGACCGTCCGGTGCCAGCGGCACGCCGAGCGCAGCGCGTGGCACGCGGTGGGGGTGCCCCCCCGCGAAAACGCAGGCGGCGGACTGCGTTCGATCGACCACTCCGACAGCGCCCGCTCGAAGTCGGCTAGCAGATCCCGCCAGTCCTCGATCCCGACCGAGATCCGTACCAGCGAGTCGGTGACGCCGGCGCGCTTCTTCTCGGCCGGCGACATCTCCGAGTGGGTCGTGGTGGCGGGGTGGCAGGCGAGGGTCTCGACGCCGCCCAGGCTCACGGCGTTGCGCGCGATGGTGAGCCGCCGCAGGAAGTCGAAGGCCTCCGCCTTTCCGCCCTCGAGCTCGAACGACAAGAGCCCGCCCGGGAACCGGCACTGCGCGTCGCGGATCCGCACCTGCTCGGGGTCGGTGAAGAGCGACGGATAGTGCATGCGGCGGATGCGCGGGTGCTCGGCGAGCGCCTCGGCGATGCGCTGCGCGTTCTTGCTCTGCTTGTTCATGCGCAGGTCGACGGTCGGCAGCCGGCTGTCGAGCATCCAGCACTCGTCGGGCTGGAGGATGTTGCCGACGATCGCCCGCAGCCCGCGTAGCTGCTCGGTGAGGCTGGCATCGCGGGCCAGCACCACGCCACCCAGCATGTCGCTGTGCCCGGCCAGGTACTTGGTCGCCGAGTAGACGACGAGGTCGGCACCGAGCGTCAGCGGGTGCTGGAACGTGGGCCCGAGGAAGGTGTTGTCGACGGCCACCAGCGGGCGCTCGCGGCGGCGCCTGGCCGCCGCCTCCGCCGCGGCGGCGATGTCGGACATCACCAGCGTCGGGTTCGCGGGCGTCTCCACGAACACCAGCCTGAGCCGCGGCGCCCGCGCGATCGCGGCGCGCAGTGCCGCGGTGTCGCCGGCGAGCACCGGGATGCCGCGCATCCCGAGCGGCTCGAGGAGCTGGTGGATCAGGTGCTGCGTGCCGCCGTAGACCGGTGTCGTGTAGACGAAGCTCGAGCCCGGCTCGCAGAAGGCGAGGAAGAGCGTCGAGATCGCGGCCATGCCCGAGTTGAAGACCGCCGCGTCCTTGGCGCCCGGCTCGAGCGGCGCGATCTGGTGCTCGAGGATCTCGGCGTTGGGGTGGGAGAGCCGCGAGTAGATGAGGTCCACCGCCTCCCCCTCGGCGGCGCGCTCGCGGCCGAGGGCGATCGCGAACGCCCGCTACGCGGTCTCCGGGCTCGAGAACACGTAGGTCGACGAGCGGAACACCGCTGGCCGCGCCGAGCCCACCGAGAGCCGGGGGTCGAAGCCGGCGGTCAGGACCGCCGTCGAGCGCCGCACCCGGTAGGGTGTCGAGCCACGCTTCCGGGTCGCCATCAGCAGCCTCCTCTCGAGCACGCGCACTCGCCCGGCCGGATTCGACCGCAACGCCCGTGCCATGATCGCACGCCCTGAAGCGGGAGCCGCCGATGACGATTCGATTCAAGGGGATCTGGGGAGCGCTGGCGCTGGTGGCGATGGGCGCGCTGTGGCTCGCGTGGCCCGGGCGTGCCATCGACGTCTCGCAGGTCACCGTGGCCATCCGCCAGGCGCTCGATCGCCAGGTCGGCGCTGGGATCGTCGAAGCGGCGCAACGAAGCGGGACCGGAGCTCCGGACGCCGAGAGCGCGGCGGTCGCGGCCGAGCGCTGGGCCGCGCTGCGCGCCTCGTCGATCGAGGCCGTCGACGCCCGCTGGTGCTGGATCGGTCCCACGGCGCGGCGCGATCGCCACCTCATCGCGCGCGCCAAGGTGGTGCCCACCGGCGGCCGCGCAGCCGCGCAGCCGTACCGCTATTTCCGCCTCCGCCGCCTCACCGGCGGATCGTACCTCGTGCTCTCCGAAACCGCCCCCTGGGCATGGCGATTCCGCCTCTGAGCGCCGGGCTATGCATGGGGGCCGGTGGTCGCGCTCCGCCAGGCTCTCGACCGCCCACGACCAGATCACCGGCTCGCCGTACCAGCCGTGGGGCCGGATCGTCTCCGCATCGATCGCGAGCCCGGCGCCGAGGTTCCGGTTCACGATCGCGGCCACCGAGTCGCCCTCGATCACCGCCGGCCTGCACCGCAACACGCGCCCGCTCGGATCGCGGAACTCGAACCCGCCCTCGCTGGCCTCGACCGCGTACCCACCCTCGTGAACGAGGCGGTGGTGGAAGCGGCACAGCATCACCAGGTTCGCGAGGCTCGTGTCGCCGCCGTCGGCCCAGTGCTCGATGTGGTGGCCATCGACGAAGCGGCGGTTGATGCAGCCGGGGAACTGACAGCCGCCGTCGCGCGACCGCAGCGCGCGGCGGATCGCCGGCGGGATCTGGCGCGTCTTGCGCCCGACGCTCAGCACCTCGCCGTGTTCGTCGTCGTGAAGACATACCCGGCCGCAGTCGCAGGCGAGCCGCCGGACCGTCTCCGCCGCCAGCGCCGGCCCATCGTCGACGTGGCAGCGAGTGCCGTCGCCGTCGCGTGGCAAGGCGCTCTCGTCGACGTGGACGTGGAGCAGGTAGCGCTCGCCGGCCGCGAGCGCCGCGCCACCGTTCGCCAGGAACGACTCCGCCAGGAACACCAGCGCATCCGCCCGCTTCGCCTGCGGACCTTCGTGATCTTCGGGGATCCACGGCGGCCGCATCGCTGGAGTCGCCGCCGCCCCGCCTTCGCGCTGAGCGGTGTCCGCCTCGCGTTCCGCGGGACGCTCATCCACAGGCTTGCCGTCGGCTTCGTCGCGCTGCTTCCGGAACAGCTCCTCCCGCGCCGCCTCGAGCGCCGCGACCACCATGCCGCCGAGCTCGGCCGGCAGCCTCCCGCGGAACACCAGCGAGCCGTCGGAGTCGTACGACCACGAGAGTTCCCGCTCCGCGAACTGCCGCCTCGCCGCCGCCGTCTCGCGCCCGCGCTCGGCGGTCCGGTACGAGCGCACCAGCTTTTCCACGTGCCACGCGGTCCCCGACCTCGCGAAGTTGAGCAAGTAGTCCTCGTTCGCCGCGGTGGCCACGCGGGTCATCGCCCGGACCTTCGAGTAGCTCACCTCGCCGCGCTCGAACGCCGCGCTGATCTTGGCGAGCGCCGGTAGCGCGTACGCCACGCGCACCTGCTCCTGCGCCGCGCGCAGGCTGATGCCGCAGCGGTAGTTGAGCCAGTGCGCCGCCGAGGCGATGCCTTCGCCGGCCCAGCTCACCTTCCGATCCAGCTCGGCGAGCAGCACCAGGAACCGGTACGTCGCCGCGCTGATGTGCGCCGCCAGCAGCGTGATCTCCGCCTGCAGCCCTCGATCTCCTGAAGTCGTGGCCCCATGCGTCACCCCGTCACCACTCACGGTGAACTGATGTTCAGTATAAGCTGACGTCCCAACGGCGCGCAACCGTCAGGATGCCCTCTTCGTGATTCCGGTATTTCTGCTTTTCTGCCGCGGAGACGACACGCGACGGCCTGCTGTTGCGCCCGGCCGTCACCCTCCCGATCGAGCTCTACGACGCGGACCGCATCCGCGAGTTCGACGAAGCCGAGACTTCGGGCCGCTCTACGGCCGAACCTTCCACGGCGTCGTGATCCACTCGCCGCGATCCATCGCCGAAGAGCTGCTCGATCGTGAGCGGCTCAGCCGCTGAAACAGCGGACTAGAAACGGGGCGCAAGTCAGCGGTCACGACCCGGGCGCGAGCTGCTCCAGCTCCATGAGCCACGGGCGTGGGGATCCTGTGGATTCGTCGAGCGAGCCACCCACCGCGAGCGTGTCGCCGTCGTGTGACCACTCGAGACGGGATGCACGGTAACCGCCGATCGATGCGCGCCCCAGCGTCTCTCGTTCGCCGTAGTCGAGTAAGTCGAGCCGTGTCTCCGGCGATGCGTCCGACCGCGGCTCGACCGCGATCTCCTCGCTCGCCACGGCCACGTAGGGCCGCGTCGGGTGGAAGGCGAGACCGAGCACCCGCTGGCCGGTGAGCGGCATCGTGGCGATCCGCTCCAGGCTCTCGGCGTCGCGGATCACGACGACCGACTCGCCTGCTGAACGCTGCAGTCCGTACCCGACCCGGCGGCCGTCGGCGCTGAATCGCACCGTCTGCCGGTCGAGGTCGACCGCGACGAGGCCGCGAGCGTGGCGGGGATCCTTCAGCCAGTGCGCGGTCAGGACGCTCCAACCGTCGAACGAGAGGGCCATCCGCAGATCGGGTCGGAGGTGACCGAACGCCTCGGGCGGTAGCGATTCGATCGGCTGGAGGTTGCGGTCGACGCGCGTCGCTTCCTGGACGGGTGCCGACTTGATCGCCGAGCCGCGCCGATCGCTGAAGCCGATCACCAAGGATTTCGAGTCGCTCGCCCAGCCCAGCACGACTAGGTGGCCGCGGGGTCGGCTCATCGCGGCGAGCGTCTGGCCACTCCCGACGTCCGCAAGGGTGAGCCGCGGTTCGAGTCCTCGGCACGACGCGTCGTGCGAGGCGGTCGCTACGGCTAGCGTCCTACCGTCCGGACTGATCGTGAACGACGACGTGAGCGCTCTCGGGATCGAGCCGAGCGGGAGGGCGGCGATGCCTCCGATCCAGCGATCAAGCTGGAAGAGTTTGTCGTACGAGTCGAAGTAGAGCGCGTCGTCGTCGCGTGCCCACGCAAGCATCGTGTTCTCGACCATCGCCATCGTGCAGGCGACGGCTGGATTCGAGAGCAGCAGGACGAGTGCACTGGCGAAGCACGGAAGCGGGCGGAGTTTCATGGGCGCGCCTCGAGCTCACGCGTGACCGTGGCGAGGGTGCCGAGGCCGGCGAGCACGAGGGTCCATTCGGCAGCGGCGGCGCGGAGGAAGATCGGCGGTCGCGGCTCGAGGCGGTAGAACGCCATCAGATCCGCGTCGGCGTGGATCTCGGCGAGGCCGCGGCCGAACCAGGCGAGCGTGAGCAGGAATGCGAGCGCCGCGACGGCAACCAGTAGCGTGCGCGCGATCAGCGTGCCTCGTGCGGTCCGCCGGCTTTCGGCGTCTGCCCACCCGGCGAATATCTGACCGGCGCCCCACGCGATCATGCCGGTGAAACCGAGGAGTGCCCCGCGGCCGTGCCAGAGCGCGTTCCGCGGAACGTTCACCAGCGCCACGATCGCGAGCCCGACCCCGGCCACGAGGAGCGGCGCCGCGAGGAGTCCGTGGAACGCGCGACGAGCGGCAGAGGTCGCCTTCGCCGACCGCTCATGCGCGACTCCGAGTCCGACGAGACCGACCGTCACCGCCAAGACCACCAGCCCGACGGTGAACGGCAGTCGCGACAGGCCATAGAAGTCGAGCTCGGAGACGAACGGCAGCCACGCTCGCCGGTGAGGCCCGGTCACGTAGCATGCGTACGACGAGCCGAACGTGACGGCCGCGAGCGCGAGCGCGGCGCGAAATCGGGATCGGAGCACGCTCTGCAGCCCGCGCTCGGCGCGCTACGGGATCAGCGCGGCCACGTCGACGGCGACGTCGGGAAACGCGGCGGGTAATAGCACCATGCCGGCCGAGTAGCGCTCGGTGTCGGTGTACAGGCCATCGACCGGTGATCGGTACACCTCGATCGCGCGAGATGTCAGATCGACGATCCAGTACTCGGGGATGGCCGCGCGCGCGTAGAGCCGGCCCTTCAGCGCGCGGTCCTTTCGCAACGAGCTGTCGGCGACCTCGATCACCAGGAAGGACGAGGCGGGGTGGGCCGTCGAATAGTCAGCGACCGGGACGAGCGCTAGGTCGGGTTCGGGCTCGGAGTACTCGGATGCGGCGAATGGCGCGCGAATCAGGATGCGCGCGCGGCCTCGGAGCGCTGGCATCAACGTCTCCGAGAGCCGGCAGACCGACTCGGCATGCGGCGGGCTGGCACGGTGACCGACGACGAGGATCCCGTCGAGGAGATCCACGCGTTCGTCTCCGAACATCCCGAGGTCGACCATGCGGTCGTATTCGGAACGCCGGAGGCGGCGCACGCTCTCGAGCGGAATCCCGTCGAGGTCGGTCATCGCCACATCGTACCCGTCCGCCCTCAGATCCACCCCAGCCCGACGCCGAACACCGCGGCGGCGGCGAGGTCGACGGCGTAGATGACGCTCACGGCGCGCACCTTGGCGCGCACGGTGGTCAGGTCGTGGACCCAGTAGGACACGACGAAGAACGGGAAGTAGCCGAGCCCGAAGATCAGCCACGGCGCGCCGCGGCCCCACCACGGGTACTCCCAGATCAGCGCGTCGGCGTGGTTGAGGAAGATCTCGACGAGCACGCAGAAGATCGAGTTCACGACCGCGAAGAACCAGCGATTGGGGACGCCGAGGATGCGCAAGCCCGGGTCGCGCGGGAGGAGCTTCCCCCACACGATCCCGGAGATCGCGAACATGAAGCAGATCTCGATGTTGAGGCCGATCAGGATCAGGAACGCGGTGCGCCCGGGCGCGCTCCACACCGCCGCGTGGCCGCTCACGTGGAAGACCAGCGCGTTCCAGAGCTCGTTGAACCAGTCCATGCCCCAGAACGCGAGCCCGGCGAACACCAGGTTCCAGTTCCTGCGCTCGACCTCGACGGCGTAGACGTAGACCGTCAGCGCGAGCAGCGGGATCACGTGCCACTGGAACTGGGTCGGATCGCGGAGGATGGCGAGCGCCTGCCGCGAGCTTTCGGTCATGACGGCCTCCGGTGCCACCGGTTGCGGTGGCGGCGGGAGTGGTTACGTCACGCGCTACTCCTTCGAAGGGAGGGATGATCATGCTCGAAACGATCGAGCCGCGGCCATCGCTGGCGGCGGCGCCCGACGACGAGCTCCTCGACGCCTACTCGCGCGCGGTGACCTCGGCGGTGGATCGGGTCGCGCCCGCCGTCGTGAGGATCGACGTCCACGGTCGCAAGCGCGACGAGTCGCGCCGCTCCCGCCGCCCGCGCGGCAGCGGCTCGGGGTTCGTGTTCACGCCCGACGGCTTCCTCCTCACCAACAGCCACGTGGTGCACGGCGCCGCCGAGCTCGAGGTGAGCTTCGCCGACGGCCGCCGCATGCCGGCGCACCTCGTCGGCGACGATCCCCACACCGACCTCGCGGTGGTGCGCATCCACGCGCCCGACCTCGCGGTCGCGGCGCTCGGCGACTCCACGGCCGTGCGTCCCGGTCAGCTCGCGATCGCGATCGGCAACCCGTACGGCTTCGACTGCACCGTCACCGCGGGCGTGGTGAGCGCGGTGGGGCGCAGCCTCGCTTCGCGCTCGGGTCGCACCGTCGACAACGTCATCCAGACCGACGCGGCGCTCAATCCCGGCAACTCGGGCGGCCCGCTGGTGAGCTCACGGGGCGAGGTGATCGGCGTCAACACCGCGGTGATCCTCCCCGCGCAAGGGCTCTGCTTCGCGATCGCGGCGAGCACCGTGAAGCTGATCGCGGGGCGCCTCATCAAGGACGGCCGGGTGCGGCGCGGCGTGCTCGGGATCGGCGGTCAGACCGTGCCGCTCCACGCGCGGGTGGCGCGCCACTTCGGGCTGCCACTCACCAGCGCGGTCGGCGTGATGTCGCTCGATGCCAAGGGGGCGGCGGCCACCTCGGGCGTCCTGCACGGCGATCGGGTGGTGGCGGTCGACGACAAGCCCACTCCGGGCATCGAGGCACTGCAGCGCCTGATGCTCGAGACCGAGCCGGGCACGATCGTGACGCTCACGCTGATCCGCGGCGCCGACAAGCTCGCGGTGCGGGTGATGACGGGGGACGCGAGGTGACGCGTCCCCTGGAGCGCGGCTGCTCCGTCAGCCGCCCGGCCGGCCCTGGGTCGGCGACGGAGCGCCGACGCTCCAGGGCTACTTCTTCGCCGCCAGGGCGGCCGCGAGCTGCTTGGCGCGCTCCTCGGTGAACGAGCCCGAGATCACCAGCATCCCGTCGGTCACGGGCTCGCGGATCACCGGCATCGCCACGACCTCGCCGTCGGCGACGATCGCCACCCGCATGCCGACGTTCTTGGTGGTGGCGTCGGCGAGCGCGGCCTTGCCGGCGGCGGTGAGGTTGAGGCGGATGCCCACCGCGGGCGGTGCCGCGGGCTTGCCGGGTGCCGCCGGGATCGGCGCCTCGTGCTCGACCTTGGTCGACTCGATGCCCTTCTTCTCGACCACCGGCTTCGGATCGATGAAGTACTTCTGCTCGCCGAGCAGCACCTGGATGCGGCCCGCGCCGTCCTCGGGCGAGACCAGGTAGAGCCCGGTCGCGAGCTTGGCCTCGGGCGCGGGCGCCTGGGCCGCGTCCGCCGCGCCGCCGACGGAGGCCGGCTCGGCCGCCCGTGCGGGCACCACCGCGAACGCCGACACCGCCACCACGAGGATCAGGCCGATCGTTCGAGCCGAGGACGCGACGCGCATGGGAACCCTCCGTGAGCCGCGGGAACCGGGCTCGCCGCATTGTACGGTCGAACCGCGCTCAGCCGTACACCAACCGTCCGCGCTTGAGCACCTTCCACGCCAGGTTGCCGCCAGGGCGGTAGCTGAGGTGGAGGTGGCTCTCGGCGTCGAGAATCACCAGGTCGGCGAGCGCGCCGGCGCCCAGCCAGCCGCGGTCGGCGAGCTCGAGCGCGAGCGCGCCGCCGCGGGTCGCGCTCCACAGCGCCTCCTCCGGCTCGAGCCCGAGCTCGAGCACGGCGAGCGCGATCACGAGCTGCATGCTCTCGACGTACGACGTCCCGGGGTTGCAGTCGGTGGCGAGCGCCACCGGTAGGCCCGCGTCCCACAGCCGGCGCGCGGGGGGCGGCGGTGTGCGCATCGAGAGCGCCGCACCCGGCAGCAGCACCGCCACCGTGCCGGCGGCCCGCAGCGCCGCGATGTCGCCGTCGTCGACGTGATCGAGGTGGTCGGCGGACACCGCGCCCACCTCGGCCGCGAGCCTAGCGCCGCCGCTCGCGCCGAGCTGGTTGGCGTGGATGCGCGGCGCGAGCCCGTGGCGCTTGCCGGCGACGAGCACGCGGCGCGCCTCGTCGACCGAGAAGGCACCGTCCTCGCAGAACACGTCGCAGTAGCGCGCCAGCGGCGCGCACGCGGGCAACATCTCGTTCTCGAGCAGCGCCAGGTAGCCGTCGCGGTCGGCTCGATGGCTCGCCGGCACCACGTGCGCCCCGAGGAACGTGGCCACGACGTCGAGCCCCGCGTGGCGCGGCAGCTCGCTCGCCACCTCGAGCATTCGCCGCTCGCCCGCGGTGTCGAGGCCGTAGCCGGACTTCACCTCCACAGTGGTGGTGCCGAACGCCACCATGCGGCGCGCGCGGGCGAGGCTCTGGTCGAGGAGCGAGAGCCCCGGCTCGTCGACCGTGGCGGCGAGGCGGGTGGCCGCCACCGAGGCGTGGATGCCGCCGCCCGCGGCGAGGACCTGCGCGTAGCTCGCGCCGTGCAGCCGGCGCGCGAAGTCGTCCGCGCGGTGGCCGCCGAACACCAGGTGCGTGTGGGCGTCGACGAAGCCCGGGATCACGGCGCGGCCGCCGCAGTCGATCGTCTCGACGTCGCCGAGCTGGCGCGGCAGGCCGAGCCGGCTTCCCGCCCACGCCACGCGGCCGTCCGCGACCAGCAGCGCGGCGTCGCGCACCAGCCCCGAGGGCGCGCCGTGCGCCGGATCGTGAGTGACGAGCTCGCCGATGCCGGTGAGGAGCAGGTCCACGCGTGCCTCGCTCATCTTCGCCACGCTCAGCCCATCGGCCGGCTGAGCCCGCGCTCGCGGGCGACCTCGATGGCGCGCTCGTAGCCCGCGTCGGCGTGGCGCATCACCCCGGTGCCGGGGTCGTTGGTGAGGACGCGGGTGAGGCGCTCGGCGGCCTCATCGGTGCCGTCCGCGACCACCTGCGCGCCGGCGTGGATCGACTTCCCCATGCCGACCCCGCCGCCGTGGTGGACCGCCACCCACGCGGCGCCGGAGGCGGTGTTGAGGAGCGCGTTCAGGATCGGCCAGTCGGCGATCGCGTCCGAGCCGTCGCGCATGGCCTCGGTCTCGCGGTAGGGCGAGGCCACCGAGCCCGCGTCGAGGTGGTCGCGGCCGATCACGATCGGTGCCTTCACCACACCGCGCCGCACCAGCTCGTTCAGCGCCAGCCCCGCGCGGTGGCGCTCGCCGTAGCCGAGCCAGCAGATCCGCGCCGGGAGCCCCTGGAAGCTCACCTTGGCCGCCGCCATCTCGAGCCAGCGGCGGAGCTCGGGCTTGTCGGGGAAGAGCTCGACCAGCGCCCGGTCGGTGGCGGCGATGTCGGCGGGATCGCCGGAGAGCGCGACCCAGCGGAACGGCCCCGTGCCCTCGCAGAAGAGCGGGCGGATGTAGGCCGGCACGAAGCCCGGGTAGGCGAACGCCCGCTCGCAGCCGCCGAGCTTGGCCTCGCCGCGCAGGTTGTTGCCGTAGTCGAAGACCTCGGCGCCGGCGTCGAGGAAACCCACCATCGCGCCGCAGTGGAGCGCCATCGAGGCGCGCGCGTCGACGACGTAGCGGTGCGGCTCGGCGCGGCGCCGCGCGTCGATGGTGGCGACGTCGTAGCCGCGCGGCACGTAGCCGTTGAGCGGATCGTGGGCGGAGGTCTGGTCGGTGACGACATCGATCGGGATCTTGCGCTCGAGGAGCGCCGGGAACACCTCCGCGGCGTTGCCGAGCACCGCCACCGAGAGCGGGTGGTCCTTGCGCTTGGCGAGGCACACCAGATCGAGCGCCTCCTCGAGCGACTCCGCGACGCGCTCCACGTAGCCGAGCTCGAAGCGCCGCCGGATCCGCGCCGGGTCGACCTCGACCACCAGCGCGACGCCGTCGTTCATGGTCACCGCGAGCGGCTGCGCTCCGCCCATGCCGCCGAGCCCGGCGGTGAGCACGAGGCGCCCGGCGAGGGTGCCGCCGAAGCGCTTGGCCGCGAGTGCCGCGAAGGTCTGGTAGGTGCCCTGGAGGATCCCCTGGGTGCCGATGTAGATCCACGAGCCGGCGGTCATCTGGCCGTACATCGTGAGCCCCGCGCTCTCGAGCTCCCAGAACTTCTCCCAGGTCGCCCACTCGGGCACCAGCAAGCTGTTCGCGATCAGCACCCGCGGCGCCCACCGGTGGGTGCGGAACACGCCGACCGGCTTCCCCGACTGGACCAGCAGCGTCTCGTCGTCCTCGAGCGCTCTCAGGCTCGCGACGATGGCGTCGAACGCCTCCCACGAGCGCGCGGCGCGCCCGGTTCCGCCGTAGACCACGAGCTCGGCGGGGTTCTCGGCGACCTCGGGATCGAGGTTGTTCATCAGGCAGCGCAGCGCCGCCTCCTGCTGCCAGCCCTTGCAGGTGAGCTCGGCGCCGCGCGGCGCGCGGACGACGCGCGAAGTGCTCATGGTCCGGTCCTCCGCTTCATGCGAGCCGCCCGACCACCGCCTCGGCCGCGCCGTCGATCTCGCCGCGCTCGATCGCGGCCGCGCCCGCCTCGATCTCGGGCCCGAGCACGCGATCCTCGGTGAGCCGCGGCGCCAGCGTGCGGATCTTCGCGAGCGCCGCGGCGGTGGCGGGAGCAGGCGCGTGCGGCGCGCGCAGCTCGACTCCCTGCGCCGCGCACAGGAGCTCGACGGCGAGCACCCGGCTCACGGCGCGCAGCACCTCGTGGAGCTTGCGCGCGGCGCCCCAGCCCATCGAGACGTGGTCCTCCTGACTGCCGGAGGTGGGGATGGTGTCGACCGACGCCGGGTGGCTCAGCACGCGGCACTCGGCCACCAGCGCCGCCGCGGTGTACTGGGCGAGCATGTAGCCGCTCATGAGCCCGGGCTCGGCGGCGAGGAACGGCGGCAGGCCGCTCGAGTGGGCCGGATCGAGGAGCCGATCGGTGCGCCGCTCCGAGATGCTCGCGAGGTCGGTGAGCGCGATCGCCATCAGGTCGAGGACCACGGCGAGCGGCTGGCCGTGGAAGTTGCCCGCGGAGATCACCTCGTCGGTGTCGGCGAGCACGATCGGGTTGTCGACCACCGCGTCGATCTCGCGCTCGAACACCGCCGCCGCGTGCGTCAGCGAGTCGCGGCACGCGCCGTGGACCTGCGGCGCGCAGCGCAGGCTGTAGGCGTCCTGCACCGCGTGGGTGAAGTCGTCGGCGTGGCTCGCGCCGATCGCCGAGCCCGCGATCAGCGCGGCGATGTTGCGGGCCGCGTCGATCTGGCCGGGATGGCGACGGAGCTGGTGGATCTCGGGGCGGAACGGGCGGTGCGAGCCCAGCAGGGCTTCGACCGAGAGCGCGCACGCCACGTCCGCGGTGCGCGCGAGCCGCCGCGCGCGATCGAGCGCCAGCACGCCGAGGGCGAGCATCCCCTCGGTGCCGTTGAGCAGGCTCAGGCCCTCCTTGGCCTCCAGGACCAGTGGCTCGAGCCCGGCGCGCGCGAGCACCTCCGCGGCGGGCAGCACGGCGCCGTGGACGCGCAGCGTGCCCTCGCCGACCAGCGTCAGCGCCAGGTGCGCGAACGGCGCGAGATCGCCTGACGCCCCCACCGATCCGTGCCCCGGCACGACGGGCAGCCAGTCGTGCCGCAAGAGCTCGAGGTAGCGCTCGACCAGGATCGGGCGCACTCCCGAGTAGCCCTGCGCGAGGGTGCGCGCGCGCAGGAGCAGCATCGCGCGCACCACCGGGTCGGGGAGCGGCTCGCCCACGCCGGCCGCGTGGCTGCGCACCAACCGGAGCTGGAGCGCCGCGGCGGCCTCGGGCTCGATGCGGGTGTTGGCGAGGGCGCCGAAGCCGGTGGTCACGCCGTACACCACGCGCCGCTCGGCGAGGGCGCGCTCGATGACCGCGCGCGCTCGCTCCATCGCGGGCCGGACCTCGGGGTGGAGCTCGACCTCGGCGCGCCGCTCGGCGACCGCGATCACGTCCTCGAACGCGAGCGGCCCGAGGCGGACCACCACGCGCCGGCTCACCGCTCGCGCTCCAGGACACCGGCGGCGAACGACAGCAGCGCCGTGGCGGTGTTGAAGAGCGTGAGGTCGGCGACGTCGCGCTCGGGATCGACCTCCACGAAGTCGGCGCCGATCACCTTGGGGTGGCGCCCGGCGAGGCGCACCGCCGCGAACAGCTCGCGCGGGGCCAGGCCACCGGGGCGCGCGCCGGGGCAGGCGGGCGCGAACGCGCGGTCGAGCACGTCCATGTCCACGTCCACGAAGATCCGCTCGCAGCGCTCCCCGAGCGTCGCGAGGGTCTCGCTCATCACCGTCTCGATGCCGCGCGCTTCCACGTCGCTCCGCGAGCGCACCTCGATGCCGCGCGCCTCGCACTCGTCACGGTAATCGCGCGAGTTGGCGAACGCGAGGATGCCCACCTGGACGACGTGGGGAGCCCGGCAGCCCGTCCCGGATCAGGCCGCTGATCGGGTTGCTGTTGGTGGGACCGCGGTCGAGCGAGCGCACGTCGGTGGGCGTCGAGGGTGAGCACGCCGATCGCCGAGAGGTCCTCGTGCGCGAGCCCGCGCACCAGCGGCCGCGTGATGGCGTTGTCGCCACCCAGGAACGCGCGCACCGGCCCAGGTGCGAGCTCGCGCGCGAGCGCCTCGATCGAGTGCAGGGCGGCGAACACGTCGAGATCCGCGACACCCCAGTCGCCGAGGTCGGCGGCCGCGAGGTCACGCAGGTCGAGACCGCGCTCGCCGTCGAAGGTCGAGAGCCGCGCGAGCACGTCCCGCACCCGCTCGGGTGCCAGGTGGGCGTGGGAGGGGGAGAGCGACGCGACCGACGTCGGTACGCCGGATCAGCGTGAAGCGCGGCTCGTCGTGCGCCTCGGCGAGCCACTGATCGGCGCGATACCAGAGCGGAGCGACGATCGGCGGCGGCATGCGGGCATGTTACCGCCGATTACTCCCGGGGGGCGGAGGGGCGTGCGCCTGCCGCGCAGACGAAGGCGTCGATCCCGGTACGGCACGATCGATCGTGCAGCGATCCGCGATGTAGTCGCCGCGCACGCCCCGTCGTATCGCCGGGCACGCGACGCGTGCCCCTCCCGCGTCCCGGAGGGTCGCGCGTTGCGCGACCGGCGATACGCCTCGGCGCCGCGTAGACGAAGGCGTCGATCCCGGTACGGCACGATCGATCGTGCAGCGATCCGCGATGTAGTCGCCGCGCACGCCCCGTCGCGTCGTATCGCGGGCACGCGACGCGTGCCCCTCCCGCGTCCCGGAGGGTCGCGCGTTGCGCGACCGGCGATACGCCTCGGCGCCGCGTAGACGAAGGCGTCGATCCCGGTACGGCAC